>NZ_DAIPZL010000009.1:0-141862 GCF_036782235.1 Rheinheimera sp.
GCCCCCTTCTAGGGGGCCTTTTGCAAAGCCACCTCCTATGGAGGTGGTTTTTTATCTGGTTCACACCAAACCCTTAAACGGGTCTGGTGTGATGCAGTGTTGTTATTAGCCGCACTGAAGTGTGTAGTGCGGGCTGTCAGCTGTTGCCGATAGCAGTGCCTGGTTTTAGTTACACCGGCACCATCATCAGTTGGGTAATGGAGTTATCGTCATTGAGTTGCTCGAGCCGGACGGTGAAACCCCAGAGCCGATGCAGATGTTTCAGCACTGACGGATAACTTTCGGCAAGCGGCACCCTGTTATTGGGGATAAAACGTAAGGTTAGTGAGCGGTCGCCGCTGACATCGACATTCCACACCTGAATATTGGGTTCGATATTACTCAAATTATATTGAGCCGACAGCATTTGCCGGATCTTCTGATATCCCTCGTTATTATGAATAGCGGCAACTTCCAGTGAGTTGTCTTTATCATCATCGACAATGGCAAAAAGGTGAAAATCACGGATTACTTTTGGAGATAAATACTGGCTGATAAAACTTTCATCTTTAAAGTTTTGCATTGCAAAGTGTAAGGTTTGCACCCAGTCGGAGCCCGCAATATCCGGAAACCATTGTTTATCTTCGGCAGTTGGCTGTTCACAAATACGACGGATGTCGGTAAACATGGCAAAACCAAGTGCATAAGGGTTGATGCCGGAATAATATTTTGAGTTATAGGCAGGCTGGAACACCACATTGGTATGGTTGTGTAACACTTCCAGCATAAATTTGTCGGTGACCAGGCCTTCACCATACAGATGCTGCAAAATGGTGTAATGCCAGAAAGTTGCCCAGCCTTCGTTCATCACCTGAGTTTGTTTTTGTGGATAAAAATACTGTGAAATTTTGCGCACTATCCGCACTATCTCGCGCTGCCAGGGTTTTAATAAAGGTGCATTTTTTTCAATAAAATACAGGATGTTTTCCTGTGGCTCGGCCGGAAAGTGACGCTCTTGCGTGACAGCATGCTGCTCTTTATTTGGAATGGTTTTCCATAGCTGATTCACCTGAGACTGCAGATAACTTTCCCTGTCTTTTTGCCGGCGCTGCTCTTCATCCATCGAGATTTTTTGTGGTCTTTTATAGCGGTCAACACCGTAGTTCATCAGGGCATGGCAGGAGTCGAGAATATCTTCAACTTCGCTGACACCATATTTTTCTTCACAGTCACTGATATATTTTTTGGCAAAAACCAGATAGTCGATAATAGAAGAGGCGTCTGTCCAGGTTTTAAATAAATAGTTGTTTTTAAAAAAAGAGTTATGTCCATAACAGGCATGAGCCATTACCAGTGCCTGCATGGTAATGGTGTTTTCTTCCATCAGGTAAGCAATACAGGGATTAGAGTTAATGACAATTTCATAAGCCAGTCCCATATGGCCTCTTTTGTAGTTTTGTTCGGTCTGAATAAACTTTTTGCCATAAGACCAGTGGTGGTAACCAATAGGCATGCCCACGCTGGAATAAGCGTCCATCATTTGTTCTGCGGTGATAATTTCAATCTGATTCGGGTAATAATCGAGCTGATAAAATTTAGCCACCCGCTCAATTTCAGTCTGATATTGCTGCAGCAGTTCAAAAGTCCAGTCCGGACCATCCGACAGCGGCTGCACTGTTGCAGCTGTGGTTTTTCGTTTAGCGGTCATAGCGCACTCCTTAGCAGCACGGGGCCGCAGGCATTCTGATTAGCTGGCACCATGTCAGGCTGATTGCTTGTTCACACTTTTTCGAAACAGTTCGCGGAACACCGGATAAATATCACTGACCTGACGGATAGGCTGAATGGCAAAATTATCAAAGCTGCGCAGCAGTTTTTCATATTCCAGCCACAGGCTTTGATGTGGTCTTTGTGTAATTTCGATATAAGCGTAATAACGCACCCAGGGCAGCAATTCTTCGGTCAGAATAGTGGCACACTGCGGGCTGTCGTCGGCCCAGTTGTCGCCGTCCGACGCCTGAGCTGCGTAGATATTCCACTGAGTGGGGTCATATCTTTCTTTAACAATGTCAGCCATCAGTTTCAGTGCGCTGGACACTATGGTGCCGCCGGTTTCCTGCGAATAAAAAAACTCCTGCTCATCCACTTCTTTGGCTTGAGTGTGGTGGCGGATATAAACCACATCAACATTTTTGTAGCTGCGGCTTAAGAACATATAAAGCAGAATATAAAAACGTTTGGCCATGTCTTTGGTGGCTTGATCCATTGAACCTGATACGTCCATCAGGCAAAACATCACCGCTCTGCTGGTTGGTTCCGGCCTTTTGGCAAAATTGCGAAAACGCAAATCAAAACTGTCGATAAAAGGCACGGCGGCGATGCGTTTTTTCAGCTCTTCCACTTCAGCTCTGAGTTGCTGCAACTTGTGTTCGTCCGGCACAGCTTCTTGTTGCAGCTCTGCAATTTGTTGCTCCAGTGCCTTCAGATCTTTCTTTTTGCCGGCACTCATGGCAACACGACGAGCCAGCGAACCTTGCAACGACCTGACAATATCAATATTGCTGGGTACCCCTTCCGAGCGGTAACCAGCGCGTACATTCTTAAATTGCACCAACTTATCTAACTGATTTTTCTTCAGATTTGGCAGTTCTAAATCTTCAAACAATAAATCCAGGTACTCGTCTTTTGAAATGGAAAACACAAATTCGTCTTCACCTTCACCATCCTGACTGGCGTCCCCCTGACCTGAACCGCCGCCCTGACCACCCAAAGGTCTTTTGATCCTGTCGCCCGGGCTGAACTGATCATTGCCCGGATGGATCATTTCTCTGTGCCCCCCTTTGCCCTGGTGAAAAAACGGTTCGGTAATGTCGCGGCCAGGAATAGACACAGATTCACCGCTATCGATGTCGGTGACACTGCGTTTACTGATGGCATCGGAAACAGCCTGTTTAATCTGCTGTTTATAACGGCGGATGAACCGTTGCCGGTTCACCGCACTTTTGTTTTTTCCGTTCAGGCGTCGATCGATAAAATGCGCCATAAAACCTCCGGCTAACCCCTGGCATCACTGAGACTTGCGAACGCGCAGATACCATTCTGACAGCAGTCGCACCTGTTTGCGGGTGTAGCCTTTTTCCATCATCCGATCGACAAAATCATCATGTTTTTTCTGATCATCAGTCGAGGTTTTGGCATTAAATGAAATCACCGGCAACAGCTCTTCGGTGCTGGAGAACATTTTTTTCTCAATGACAGTGCGTAATTTTTCATAACTGGTCCAGGTTGGATTTTTGCCGTTGTTTTTGGCTTTGGCACGCAGCACAAAATTGACAATTTCATTGCGGAAATCTTTTGGATTGCTGATGCCTGCCGGTTTTTCAATTTTCTCCAGCTCGGCGTTTAATGCGGAGCGGTCAAATAACTGGCCTGTTTCCGGATCGCGGTATTCCTGATCCTGGATCCAGAAGTCAGCATAAATCACATAACGGTCAAAAATGTTCTGGCCATATTCAGAATAGGACTCCAGATAAGCGGTCTGAATTTCTTTGCCAATAAATTCAACATATTTAGGGATCAGATAACCTTTGAGATGTTCAAGGTAACGTTCCGCCACATCGGCCGGAAATTGTTCCCGTTCAATTTGTTGCTCCAGCACATAAAATAAATGGACCGGATTGGCGGCCACTTCAGTGCTGTCAAAGTTAAAGACCCTGGACAGAATCTTAAAGGCAAAGCGGGTAGAAAGCCCGGTCATGCCTTCGTCAACGCCGGCGTAGTCACGGTATTCCTGATAGGATTTTGCTTTTGGATCTGTGTCTTTTAAACTTTCGCCGTCATAAACCCGCATTTTGGAATACAGGCTGGAGTTTTCCGGCATTTTTAATCGGGATAACACGGCAAACTGCGCCAGCGAAGTCAGGGTGCCCGGGGCACAAGGGGCTACTTTTAACTCACTGTGCTCAAGCAGTTTTTCGTAAATTTTGACTTCTTCTGACACCCTCAGGCAATAAGGCACTTTGACGATATACACCCTGTCTAAAAAGGCCTCATTGTTTTTATTGTTGCGAAAGGTTTGCCATTCAGATTCGTTACTGTGCGCCAGAATAATGCCTTCAAAGGGTAGGGCGGCTAAACCTTCAGTGCCGTTGTAATTGCCTTCCTGAGTCGCAGTGAGCAGTGGATGCAGCACTTTAATAGGTGCTTTAAACATCTCAACAAATTCCATAATGCCCTGGTTGGCACGGCACAAAGCGCCAGAATAACTGTAGGCATCCGGGTCATTCTGTGCAAAATGTTCCAGCTGGCGGATATCCACTTTGCCCACCAAAGAGGCGATATCCTGATTGTTTTCATCACCGGGTTCAGTTTTGGCGATAGCGATTTGATCCAGAATCGAAGGATATTTTTTCACTACACGGAACTGGCTGATGTCCCCGTTAAACTCATGCAGTCTTTTACTGGCCCAGGGCGACATAATTGTTTTTAAATAACGTTTTGGAATGCCGTATTCCTGCTCCAGAATATTGCCATCTTCCTGACCGTCAAACAGGCACAGCGGGTGGTCATATACTGGTGAGCCTTTGAGGTAATACACCGGCACTTGTTGCATCAGCGATTTAAGTTTTTCTGCCAGTGACGATTTACCACCGCCCACAGGACCTAACAGATACAAAATTTGTTTGCGCTCTTCCAGCCCCTGAGCTGAGTGTTTCAGGTAAGAAACTATTTGTTCTATCGCATCTTCCATGCCGTAAAATTCAGAAAAAGCCGGGTAACGGGCAATGACCCTGTTGGAAAATAATCGGCTTAATTTCGGATCTTGTGCTGTGTCAATAAATTCTGGCTGACCAATCGCCATCAATAACCGCTCTGCAGCACTGGCATAACAGCTTTTATCGTTTTTGCACAAAGCGAGGAATTCAGAAATGCTGTATTCCTCTTCTTTGGCCGCTTCATACCTAGACTTATAGTGCTCAAAAATGCCCATATGCACCTCCGCAACCTTGTCAAAGAAACTTGAGACTGAAACTGATGCTGTAATTCAAGGTTAGACAGTAAAACTTCGCTTTGCTTGGCTAATTCACAGAATTTTATGCAATTTTCGATAAAGCGTTATTTCAGTTTGGTCTGATTGGCAACAAGCGTAGCTGAAGAAAAGCAGAGTAGAAGGCAATAAAAAAACCCGGTTTAAACCGGGTTTTTTGTGATTGGCAACCAGAAGTTACGCCAGAGTAAAAATTACTTAGCGAAGTTTTCGGCGGCAAATTTCCAGTTCACCAGCGCCCAGAAGGCGTTAAGGTAAGTAGGACGGGCGTTACGGAAATCGATGTAATAAGCGTGTTCCCACAGGTCAACTGTCAGAACCGGCGTCAGGCTGGCGTCCGTTAATGGGGTGCCGGCGTTGCTGGTATTGACGATATCCAGAGTGCCGTCAGCTTTTTTCACTAACCAGGTCCAGCTTGAACCAAAGTTGTTCACTGCTTTGTCGTTAAATGCAGTTTGGAAAGCAGCAAATGAACCCCATTTGGCGTTGATGGCGTCAGCTAAAGCACCTGTTGGTTCGCCACCGGCATTTGGTGCCAGGCAGTGCCAGTAGAAAGTGTGGTTCCAGATCTGCGCGGCGTTGTTAAATACCGGGCCTTCTGAAGTTTTGATGATATCTTCCAGTGATTTACCAGCAAATGCAGTGCCTTCAATCAGAGAGTTCAGCTTTACCACATAAGCGTTGTGGTGTTTGCCATGGTGGTAGTCCAGAGTTTCTGGGGAGATATGAGGTAATAATGCATCTTTTGCGTATGGTAATGCTGGTAATTCAAAGGCCATTGTAATTCTCCACTGACATTGTTTATGGTTTCTGCATCGCGTAGACTACAAAACCTGACTAAAATACTCAAGTTTTACCTGAGGTTTTGCCGGTTTCTTCGCCTGTTGATGCTCTCTTTCTGCTGGCATTAATTTTTGGGGCAAAACTTGAAAACTCAAGTGGCCGGCCACAATTCATCTGGTAAAATGCGCTAACTTTTTATGTGCCCCAGGGCAGAGGTTTTTTATGGAAACTATCGACAAAATTAAACAACAACTGGCTGATAACCCAATTATTCTGTTTATGAAAGGGTCGCCAAAATTCCCAAGCTGTGGTTTTTCTGCCCAGGCCTCTCAGGCGCTGATCGCTTGTGGTGAACAATTTGCGTATGTCGATATTCTGCAAAACCCGGATATCCGTGCTGAATTACCAAAATTTGCCAACTGGCCAACTTTCCCGCAATTGTGGGTGGAAGGTGAGCTGATTGGTGGTTGTGACATTATGCTGGAAATGTTTCAGCGTGGTGAATTACAGCCGTTAATTAAAGAAACTGCGGCTAAATACAAAAAGCCGGATGCAGAATAAGCAGCATAAAGTGTTGTTGCTGCAGTCATCACTGTGGTTACCCTGATAAAAAAAGCAGCGTCAGCTGCTTTTTTTATGCGGTTTAGTCTGAGCCTGGATTTGCTGCAGGCTTACAACCTGAATAACATGCCCGTCTCAGGCAACGTCAGTATCTGAGTCTTGTTCTGAGATTTCGTCATCGCTGTTGTCGTCGGCAAATAATGGCGGAGGCCAGCCACCAAGGGCGTGCCAGCGATTAACGATGTAACAAAATAGTTCTGCAGTGCGCTCAGTGTCGTACAAGGCGCTGTGTGCTTCTTTGTTATCAAAGGCAATGCCTGCCGCCTTGCAGGCTTTGGCTAGCACTGTCTGACCTAACGCCAGTGCCGCCAAAGTTGTAGTGTCAAAAGACACAAAAGCATGAAATGGCGAACGTTTGATATGATTACGTTCAACAGCTGCATTTAAGAAACCCTGATCAAAAGCCGAGTTATGTGCCACCATCACCGACCTTTGGCAACCTGCGTCTTTTTGTGCTTTGCGGACCGCTTTAAAAATTTCGGTCAGCGCTTCGCGCTCAGAAACAGCGCCACGCAGCGGGTTGTAGGGATCTATGCCATTAAAGGCCAGTGAGCTTGGGTTCAGCACTGCGCCTTCAAAAGGCTCTACATGAAAATGCAAAGTGCGGTCGATGCACAGATTGCCATTCTCATCCATGGTCAGCAGTGTGGCGGCAATTTCCAGTAACGCATCGGTTTGGGCATTAAAGCCTGCGGTTTCGACGTCGATAACTACAGGATAATAACCGCGAAATCGTTGCGAAAATAATGTTGTTTGTGTCATATCCAAACCAGCCTGACAATGGGGGCACGCAGTATGCCAAAAAAAATGCCGGTCGTCTTGTTGCGGCACAGCCTTTGCAGGAAAAATCTTATCGACCAGCGCATGCTGGCAAAGCCCAAAGTGGAGAACAGCTTGTGACGGCTGGAGGTGCAATGAAATTTGTTGGTTATCTGTGTCTGAGCCTGTGTTCACTGCAGCTTCTGGCCAGCAGTGAGCAATCGGCATTGCAGGCAGAGCGGCAAAATGTGCGGCAATATGTTGCCACTATTGAACAGGCAAACTGGTCAGTAAAAACCGCCACCGCGCTGCAATGTGAACTTAGCCACACCATTCCTAATTTTGGTGAGGTGAGTTTTGTCAGTCATTCCGGCAAAGAAC
Source organism: Rheinheimera sp. (assembly GCF_036782235.1). Lineage (GTDB taxonomy): Bacteria > Pseudomonadota > Gammaproteobacteria > Enterobacterales > Alteromonadaceae > Pararheinheimera. The sequence continues at coordinate 7,571 of NZ_DAIPZL010000009.1, forward strand.
TGAATTTATTGTTTGCGCTAAAGATGACGCGGCTGCCGGATGATTATGGACTCGCCAAAGTATTGTCGGTGCCACCGGCCTGGCGTGCTGGTGAACAGGCCAAAGCTATTGCCGATTTTAAAATGTTAAAACAATTTGATGGCGACCTGGCGAAAAAAGAAGCCTGGACTTTGCTGACTGAACTGGAGCAGGGGTTCAGCCCGACCTTTTATTTTGCCGACTGGCACAGTCCTTTTGACCAAATTGCGGCAGCGGTAAATCCGGTGCAGTTTGCCGGTCCTTATCAGAAGTTTAATCAGTGTATGGCGGGTTTATTACGTTATACCTTCGACGATATTGCAATGACGGTGCTGAACTATCAGTCCAACAGCGACGAGCTGACACGGGAGTCAGAAGCAAGGCTAAAACAAATTGCTGAATATCTGCAGCATGACAAGAGCATAGTTTCGGTCCGGATTGATACCTATACCGACAGTTATGGCGGGCGCTGGATCAACGAAGAATTGTCGCGTAAAAGAGCGGCGACCTTAAAAGCCTTTTTTGTTGAAGCCGGTATTGAAGAAAGCAAAATTGATACTGAAGGTTTTGGCGAAAAACGTCATGTGGCGCCGAACGACACGCCAAGAGGTCGGGCGGTTAACCGCAGAGCGGTGATCCAGCTGGCCCGGCTTTAACCCAATACGGGCACACAAGACAAATCAAAAAGGCGTCTTATAAAGACGCCTTTTGTTTGGTTAAAAACCGTGCCGGATGGATCAGCACACTAAGCTTTTCCGAAAGCGGCAAGGGTTCGTTGCACAACTGTGCCGCCAGTTGCTGTGCAAGCAAAGGTGCAAACAACAAGCCGCGGGCGCCCAGCCCGCCAAAGAGGTGAAGGCCTGGCGCAATAAAACCGGCAACCGGCAGATGATCCGGTACTGTGGTGCGAAGCCCGGCTTTTGCCGATTCTACTTTGGCATCGTCAAACCAAGCCGGTTGTTGTAATACCTGCTGCACCAGTGCCAGGTTGGCCTCGTTGTCGCTGTCTAAAAGCAGCGCTTGTTGCCTGCTGCGGTCAAAAGTAGCGCCGACACAATGTAAACCATCCAACGCCGGCGTCAGATAACCCTGATGGCAAATTACTGTTTTTAAAGGCGCCATAGCCTGGGATCTCACATGACTCACCTGGCCCCGCACCAGGTTCAGTGGCAAAAACTGAGTTTGGGCAAAATTGTGGATTTGGCTGCCACAAGCCAGCACCAGGTTTTTTGCAGACCAGACTTGTGGTTGATGGTGATGTACATCTTCTGCATCAAGCTGCCAGGTTGCGCTGTTGGCCTGCCACTCTAACCGATTGACCTTGCAGCCAAAAATAACTTCAAAACCGCTTTGTTGCTGTAAATGCTTCAGTGCCGCCTGACAAAAAGCCTGAGGGGCTATCCAGCCCCCGGCCGGATAATACAAACCAGCAAAGGGCAGGGATAAACCTGCGACAGCGGACGCTTGTTCAGCATCAAGCTGTTGAAATAAACAACCCTGATAAGCGGGCTCTGCGGCCATTTTCTGTTGGCGCACTGCCAGAGTCTGATTGCAGGCGAGTGTGAGCACTCCACAAAAATCCGCAGGAAAATCAAATTGTTGTTTTAGGTTCTGGTAAAACCGAGCCGCAAAACCAAAGGCCAGTGCATGCAGCATAGACACAGGGCTCCAGCTGGCCTGCAGCTGCGGATACAAAGCACCTTGTCTGTTATGGGAAGCCTGTTGTGCTACAGCATCATCCATACACAATAACCTCACCTGACGGCCGTGCTGTTGCAGTGTCAGTGCCAGACTGATTGCCGCCAGACCGCCACCAACAATAGTGATCATGTCTGGTTGTGCTGCGGTTTGGGTGGAGGCTGAGGATTCAGCGGCTTGCTCAGGCTGTTCCGGCAGATTAGCTTGGGATGGATTATCAGGCTGAAAAATACCAATACACATTTCGCGTTTGCGGCCATAACCTTTGACTTTTTTTACGGCAAAACCTACGTCGGCTAAACCGCGGCGGACCAGACCTGCGCTGGTAAAAGTGGCCACTGTAGTGCCGGTTTGGCTTAAGCGCGCCATCTGGCTGAATAATTCAGGTTGCCACATCTGCGGGTTTTTACTGGGCGCAAAACCATCCAAAAACCAGGCATCGGCGCTGTTTTGCGCGCTTAGTTGTGGCATCGAATCATGTACATCGCCAAGCCACAAATCGAGCGTGACTCTGCCTTCGTCAAACTGCAGCCGGTGACAACCAGCTACAGGCTCCGGATATTGCGACACTAACAAAGCGGCAAGTTCAGCCAGCAGCGGCCAGCTCTCGAGCGCTTTGGCCAGATCTTGTTTTTTCAGCGGATATTTTTCAAAGGTGCTGAAATACAGACGTTCACAACAGGCCAATGCTGCTTCTTTTTGTGCTACACGGAAATTTTGCCAGGCCAGCAGGAAATTGAGCCCGGTACCAAAACCGGTTTCGATAATATGAAAATAACGGCGCTGGTGATTTAAAAAACGTTGTGGCAAACCGTTTTGCTGCAAAAACACGTATTGGGTTTCTTCCAGCCCGCTTTCGTTGGAAAAATACACATCATCAAATAAATCAGAAACCGGGGTTCCCTGTTCGTTGTAATGAATAATGGCGCTTTGAATAGGTTGCATAACGGGCTCTCAAAAAAAACGCCACAGTTTAACCTGATTGTCATTTGTTTGGATAATAGTGTACAACTGTGCGCTGAAATTGGACCAGTTCGGCATGAAAAGTCCGTACAATGTTTTTCGTTAATTTTTTATCCAACGTTTTTCGGTCTCAGACCAGCTTCAGGAGTCAGAATGAAAAGAGCAGTGATCACCGGATTGGGCATAGTCTCCAGCATCGGTAACAATCAGGCGGAAGTATTGGCGTCATTAAAAGCCGGCCGCTCAGGGATCACCTATTCACAGGAATTTGCCGATCTGGGCCTGCGTTCGCAAGTCTGGGGAAATATCAAACTCGACACCAGCGAGCTGATTGACCGCAAAGCCTTACGTTTTATGGCCGACGCTGCAGCTTTTGCTTATATCTCCATGCAACAAGCCATTGAAGATGCTGGTTTAACCGAAGAGCAGGTGTCACATCCGCGCACCGGTTTAGTAGTAGGTTCAGGTGGTGCTTCATCAAAAACTCAGGTGGAAGCCGCTGACATTCTGCGCGAAAAAGGCGTAAAAAGAGTAGGCCCTTATGTGGTGCCAAAAACCATGTCGAGCACCTGTTCAGCCTGTTTAGCCACACCATTTAAAATTAAAGGCGTGAACTATTCCATCAGTTCAGCCTGTGCTACCAGTGCTCATTGTATTGGCCATGCGGTAGAGCTGATTCAGCTGGGCAAACAAGACATTATTTTTGCCGGTGGTGGTGAAGAAGTGCACTGGACCTTAGCGATGGAATTTGACGCTATGGGCGCACTGTCGAGCAAATATAACGACACGCCGGAAATTGCGTCACGTACTTATGATGCGAACCGCGATGGTTTTGTCATCAGTGGTGGCGGCGGTATTCTGGTGATTGAAGAGCTGGAACACGCTTTAGCCCGCGGCGCAAAAATTTATGCGGAAATCGTCGGTTATGGCGCGACCTCAGACGGTTACGATATGGTGGCACCAAGTGGTGAAGGCGCTGTGCGTTGTATGCAAATGGCGATGCAGGGTGTCAATGCACCGATCGACTACGTCAACACCCATGGTACCAGTACGCCAGTGGGGGATGTAAAAGAGCTGGGGGCCATTCAGGAAGTATTTGCTGGTAAATCACCTGCGATTAGCGCCACCAAAGCCATGACAGGCCACGCCTTAGGCGCTGCTGGTGTGCATGAAGCTATTTATTCACTGTTGATGATGGAACACGGTTTTATTGCGCCATCTATTAACATCAGCGAGTTGGATGAAGCGGCCAAAGGTCTGAACATTGTGACCGAAGCCCGTCTGGCCGACTTAAATACAGTGATGTCAAACAGCTTTGGTTTTGGTGGCACCAATGCCACTTTAGTGATGCAGAAATATCGCAGTTCATAAAAAATACCGCGCTTAATAACGGCACCGCTGTTAACAACGTTGCTCTTATGTCTAAGCTGCAAAACGGAACAACAAAGCCACCAACAGGTGGCTTTGTTTTTGGCCGCGTTTTAGAATGCCGGCCTGACTTGTAATCTCTGTGGCTACAGCTCGCCGATAAAATCTCTGGCAGGATCGCTGATGTTAAAAATTTATGCTGATGAAAATATGCCTTATGTGCAGCAGTTTTTTGCCGAACTAGGGCAGGTGCAGCTGGTGGATGGCCGCAATCTGACGCCAGCGCAAGTGGCTGATGCCGATGTGTTGCTGGTGCGCTCAGTCACCAAAGTTAACGCTGAATTATTGTCACAAAACAACAAGTTAAAGTTTGTTGGCACAGCCACTATCGGGGTTGACCATATAGACCAGTCTTATTTGCAACAGCAGGGCATCCATTTTAGCAGCGCGCCAGGCTGTAATGCGCAGTCGGTGGTGGAATACGTGCTCAGCAGCTTATTTTTATTGGCCGAGCAACAACAAAAACCGCTGCAGCAATGGACTATAGGTGTGGTGGGTGTTGGGCAAATTGGCTCCCGCCTGGTCAAAGCTTTACATGCTTTGCAGGTAAAGGTGTTGCAATGCGACCCGCTGCGTGCGGCTGTTGAGTCGGACTTTGCGCATACGCCATTTGCAGACTTGCTCAAACAGGTCGATGCGTTAAGTTTTCACGTTCCGCTCGTAAAAAGTGGCGAACATGCCACCTTCAAACTGCTGAACAGCCAGACGTTGGCGCAGTTAGCGCCAGAGGTGGCCATTATTAATGCCTCGCGCGGTGAAGTCACCTGTAATCAGGCGCTGCTTGCTGAGGCTCAAAAGCTTGCACAAAATGGCGGCCAAAGACCGCTGGTGCTGGATGTCTGGGACAACGAGCCCTTGGTGCTGAAGGCGCTGGCGCCTTATTGCCGCATTGCCACTGCCCATATCGCCGGTCACAGCATCGAAGGCAAGGCCCGAGGTACCGAAATGTTGTATCAGGCGCTTTGCCGTTTGCTGAATTTAACCCCAGGGCATGGCCTGCATGATTTTTGCCCGTCTCCTGTGATGGAAATGCTGCAAATTTCTGCAAATTTTGGACTTTCAGATGTCCAAAATCTGTGCCGTATGTTATATGATGTGCGCCGTGATGACGCTTTATTCAGATATCATCTGAATGGCAACGGGTTTGACTGGCTCAGAAAACATTATCCACCGCGACGTGAATTCAGTTCGTTGCGGTTAGCGGCCCCCGGGGGCGCAATTCCAGAATATTTAACGCAGTTAGGTTTTAGCAGCCAGTAAAAGAGGAAAGACGATATGGCGCAGCAATTCGACGTCGCAGTATTAGGCGCAACCGGTTTAGTCGGTCAGCATCTGATTGAAATTCTTGAACAACGCGATTTTCCGGTGAAACGGTTGATCCCTTTAGCGAGTAGTCGTTCTGCTGGCGGTTTTGTCACCTTTAAGGGTAAACAGATTGAAGTGCTGGATGCTGAAACTTTTGACTGGTCAGAAGCCCAAATTGGTTTGTTCTCAGCAGGTGGCAGTGTATCAGCCATTTACGCCCCACGCGCTGCTGAAGCAGGTTGTGTGGTGATCGACAACACCTCACACTTCCGTTATGAAGCGGATATTCCGCTGGTGGTGCCTGAAGTGAATGCCCATGCTATTGCTGATTATCGCAACCGCAACATCATTGCGAACCCAAACTGCTCCACTATTCAGATGCTGGTGGCGTTAAAACCTATTCATGATGCTGTGGGCATTACGCGCATCAACGTCGCCACTTATCAGTCTGTCAGCGGTGCCGGTCAGCAGGGTGTGGAAGCGCTGGCGCAGGAAACAGCCCAGCTGTTAAACGGCCGTCCTATTGAAAGTACAGGCAAGTTCAGCCGTCAGATCGCGTTTAACGTTATTCCGCAAATTGATGTGTTCCTGGACAACGGTTACACCAAAGAAGAAATGAAAATGCATTGGGAAACCCAAAAAATCATGGGTGATGACCATATTGCGGTCAATGCAACAGCAGTGCGGGTACCGGTGTTTTATGGCCATGCCGAAGCTGTACATCTGGAAACCCGCCATCCCATCAGCGTGGAGCAGGTCAAAGCTTTGCTTGCCAATGCACCAGGTGTGACGCTGTTGGAAGACAATGCTGATTTCCCAACTCAGGTGGGCAATGCTCAGGGTCAGGACGATGTTTTTGTTGGCCGTATCCGCAAAGACTTGTCTTACGAAAATGGCCTGAATCTTTGGATTGTGGCTGACAATATCCGCAAAGGCGCTGCCACTAACAGTATTCAGATTGCTGAACATCTAATCCGCGATTATTTGTAATTCGCGAGTATTGGAAAGCAAGCTATTGGTTGGCAAAAAGCTCCCTCACCGGGAGCTTTTTATTGATGTTGAATGATGTTGTTATGGCCACTGCTGCTGCCTTATTAATTACTGCTTTTTTAATTAATTTCCTGTCTTTAGTTAAGTTTCCATCGGTTCGGCAGATAAAATTGCATCAGTGGCGCAAAGCGCAGATCGCATTGTGCGGCAAACTGGTTTAGGATCGACGCTTTGAACTGCCTGCGAATGTGGAACAATGCTTGCAGTGTAGAATTTATTCTCAAAAGCTGAGGCGATGACACCGCATCTTTAAGTTGGCGCGACGGCCACTGCAGCGGTAAAGGATATTGGAATGCATCATCTGCGATTATTGATCCTGTTGCTGATTGTCAATTTTATGACGGTCGCCTGGGCGGACACCACGGCCAAATTACGTGGACCTAAAGAATTTGACGCCCCAGTTGTCACACGGCTGGGGCCTTTGTCGTCGCGTGACACCCTGTGGCGATTGGCCGAACAAGCCAGACCTGATCAACGCCTGAATATGTATCAGGTGATGTATGCCCTTTATCAAAAAAACCCTGACGCTTTTTTGGATGACAACTTTAATCATTTAAAACCAGGGGCTTATCTTGAGATCCCAAGCTTACGTGAAATTCTGGCGGTGAACGCCGTTGAAGCGCAGCGTAAATCAGAAAATGACGACAGACTGTGGGCGGAAAAAATCCGTCTGGCGGCCCAGGCTAAACCCGAGGATAAAACCGCCAAAGCCGATGATCTCGCCAAAGCCACCCGCGAAATTACCGAAGAGTTGAGCCGGGTGGAAGCTCAGCAAACCGAACGTTTGTCGGATTTGCGCGAGCGACTGGGCGCTTCTATGACCAATGTTGAAACCATAGTGCAGGAAAACACCCAGTTAAAAAATCAGTTGGATACTGTGGTGAAAGAGCTGACAGTAGTGAAAAGTCAGCTGGATAAGGACAGTGAAATTCAGCTGCAGCTGCAACAGTTACTACAACAACAGGCGGAATTGCTGGCGCAACAACGCGAACAGATCCGCAAAGCCGAAGAGGGGTTTAATTTTGCCGAGTTCTGGCAAAAATTTGCCGCAAGTCCGGTGGGCTGGGCCATTATGGGTTCGTTACCTGCCGTGATCCTGTTATTGGTGATAGTATCGGTGATCCGCCGCCGTGGTCAAAAGGCCGCCGCTGTGGTGAGCGCCGCCACAGCTGCACCTGCGGTCGATCCAAATTACCGTTCACCTTTGCCACCTTTGGATGACAGTCTGGACTTTGATGAGAGTAGCCTGATTAATCTGGACGACTCATTATTAAATACTCGTATGCAATCGGATATCAGGCTTGATGATGATAATCAGCCTGCGCGCAGCAGCAAAGCAGCGGCCAGTTTTGGTGATGATGATTTATTGGATGATTTTGCGCCGACGCCTACCGCAAACAATAAAACAGACTTTGATCTGGACGATTTGCTGGACGAGCCTTTTGACACTCCGGCCAGCAGCACGACAAAAACTGAGTTTGACCCGAACAATATCTTGTCCGGTGATGACTTAAATTCGTTATTTGCCAGTGCCGAAGATGAGCCGTCTTTCAGCGCTAAAACAGAATTTGATCCCAATAATATTCTGTCCAACAACGATTTAGATTCGTTGTTTGAAACTCCATCTAGCAATAGCGACGATGAAGATCCGGATGCTATTTTTGCCAGCGCTCTGGCAGCTCAGCAGGCGGCCGAAGTGATGGACGAGGATCTACTGCCGGATACACCTTTATCTGCTGAAGCATTACAAAGTGCAGCAGCCCAGGCAGATGAGTTTGACGAGTTGCTGGAAGAAATTGAGCTGGATATTCCGGCTGATAAAGACAGCAGCAACGACAACATTGATTTAGACGAAGATTTTGATATTGACGCCCTGGTTGCCCAATCACAGCAACAACAGGCAACTGTGTCTGTACAAGCTGTTGCGGCAGAGCCGGTTGCTCAGTCTCCGGTGCAACAAACTGCTACTGACACCGATGATTTTGATATTGATGCTTTGTTGTCGGCCAATAGTGCAGACAGCAGTAAAGCCGAAGCAGAAGTACCGCAATTTGACAGCTCTGAGCTTGATGCTTTTGCTGAGTCGCTGGCCGAAGAGCAGTTACCGGACGAAAATGGCCAGCAGCAGCCGTTGCCACAGGACGACGAAGAGCCTATTACCGAGTTGTTGGAAGCCGATGAAACTGAGCTTTTTAACGAACTTGACGACATTCTGACCGAAGTGGCACAAATCAGGGCCCAGAGCCAACAAGCCGCTGCGCTGACAGAGCTGGAGCTGCCTTCTGCCGCGCTGGAGCTGGCACAACAAGACTTTGATGAAGCCGATTTGTCGGTGGCGGATATCAGCCAGATGCTGCAGGAGTCTGACGAAAGTGCCGTTGCGATTGAGGCTGAACCTACTGCTCTGTCTGAACTGGCTGTTGAACCTGAGCTCGATGATATAGGGTTGCCGTCTACAGTACCTGAAGCTGACGACACTTTCAGCGCTGATGATATTTTACTGGATGAAGAGCTGGGCCTTGCTGATGAAACAGCGGCAGAGCTGCTGCAGGCAGAGGCACTGGCTGCGGCGCAGAATATGCCAGATCTGGAAGAGCTGGACGATGATTCTGTCAGCAAACTTTATGATGCTATTTCGTCAGTAGAACGGCCCAGCAAGGTGTTGGATGAATATCCGGAGCTGGCGCTGGAAGACGAATTTGCTGCTGATGCGGACATTTTCCCCGATGATGCACAGCTATTAACTGCGCAGCCGGAACTAACTGATATGGCGCTGACAGAGCCAGAGCTGTTGTCGCAGGCTGAGCAAATGGCAGACAAAGCGCTGCTGAGTGAATTATCTGAGCTTGAAGACACTAATTTTGACGACATGTTACAGGCACTTGATGAATTGCAGCCTGATCTGTTGTTAACAGATGATGAGCCATCATCGGATACTGTCGCAATCGCAGCAGAGTCAGTCACTCAAGCGCCAGAGCCAGCAGAAACAGCCCAGCTGCCGGCGCACGATCTGCCTGATTATGTGCATATTGATAAGTTGCTGGCGGCGACCGAAGAAGACATCGAAGCCGAAATGGCGCCAGGGTTGAATATCGATGTGGGTCTGGCCGATTTTGAAGATTTAATTGCCGCCGATGAAATGGGCGATGTCGATCAGGCTGATGCCGGTTTTGCCGGTCAGCTTGATCTTATCCGTGCTTATAACGAAATTGGTGATACCGACAGCGCCCAGCAGCTGATTAAAGAAATTCTGGCTTCAGACGCGCCGGCTCATGTCAAACAAGAGGCGATTCATCTGCAAAATTCCTGAGCCTTTGCAGCGGAAATAATAAAGTGGGTTTTGTCATTACAACAGCTGTGGTGGCAGTGGCGTAAAAGTTAAACCCAGTCCGAAAGTTTTAACCAAGCCGGATCTGCGATGCAGCACCGGCTTTGTTTTTTGCAGCTGATGACAGAACTTTGGGAATTGTGTTGTGCTTTGTTATACTCGCGCCGGACAAAAAAGGAGTATGCATGCGCATTGCAATGGGTATCGAATATGACGGCACCGGCTATTTTGGCTGGCAGCGTCAACGTGAAGTCAAAAGTATTCAGGGTGAGCTCGAGCGTGCGCTCAGTCAGGTTGCCAATGAACCCATTGAAATTTTTTGCGCAGGCCGCACCGACGCAGGTGTACATGGTACGGGTCAGGTGATTCATTTTGATACCCAGGCCAGCCGTGATATGCGCGGCTGGATCATGGGTGCAAATTCCAAATTGCCAGTGGGTATTGCAGTGCGCTGGGCAAAAGCTGTTTCTGATGACTTTCATGCCCGTTTTTCGGCAACAGCCCGTCGTTACCGTTATGTGATTTATAACCGCAAATACCGTCCGGCCATCCTGGGGCAGGGGCTCAGTCATTATCACCAGGATATTGATGTCAGCCTGATGCAACAGGCTGCGCCTGTACTACTCGGTGAGCAGGATTTTTCGTCATTTCGTGCCATTCAGTGTCAGTCCAATACGCCGTTTCGTAATATCATGCATTTGCATATCGAACGTTTTCAGGACTTTATTGTTATTGATATCAAGGCAAATGCGTTTTTGCATCATATGGTACGTAATATCACCGGCAGTTTGCTGGAAGTGGGGATGAAAAAACGCCCACCTGAGTGGATTGCGGAGCTGTTGGCGGCCAAAGACAGGACTTTAGCTGCGGCCACGGCCAAGGCCGAAGGTTTATATCTGGTAGCGGTGGATTATCCGGCGCAGTTTGAGATCCCACAGGGCGCGCTCGGCCCTTTATTCCTGCCAGACTAAGCAGTGGGTACTGCCGGCTTGTGTCTGGCAGTGCCACAGATTTCAGTGGATCCCTGCATTTCTTGTGTAGCTGGACAGACCTGTTTCAGCCTGCACTACTAAGACCAGTTTTTTATGTTGCTTCTGCAACCTTTGTGTTTTAATAACCGCCGTTTGCCATATTTTCGCTGAATTTTGCATAAATTCACTAAATCTGTGCGCGAAAATCGTACAGTGAGATCTAAGGAATATTTATGAGTTGGTTAGAAAAAATCCTGCCCAGAACCTCGTCGTCGGCACGTCGTAACATTCCGGAAGGGGTGTGGACCAAATGTACTGCTTGTGACGCTGTGTTGTATAAGGCCGATCTGGATCGCCAGCTGGGTGTTTGCCCAAAATGTGACAACCATATGCGGATTGGTGCCCGTGAGCGCCTCGCCAGCTTTTTAGACACCAACACAGGTGTGGAAATGGCCGCTGAGTTAGAACCTCAGGACGTGCTGAAATTTAAAGATTCAAAAAAATACAAAGACCGTATTGTGGCGGCACAAAAAGAAACCGGCGAAAAAGATGCCATGGTGGTGATGCGTGGTTCGCTCAAAGGCATGCCGGTGGTTGTGGCCAGCTTTGAGTTTAACTTTATGGGTGGCTCTATGGCCTCAGTGGTCGGCGCCAAGTTCGTTAAAGGTGTTGAATTTGCCCTTGAACATAAAGTGCCGTTTATCTGTTTTTCTGCTTCAGGCGGTGCACGGATGCAGGAAGCCTTGTTCTCACTGATGCAAATGGCCAAAACCTCGGCTGCCCTTGCCAAGCTCAGTGAAGCCGGTTTGCCTTATATTTCGGTATTAACAGACCCTACTATGGGTGGTGTTTCTGCCAGTTTAGCCATGCTCGGTGATGTCAATATCGGTGAGCCAAAAGCGCTGATTGGTTTTGCCGGCCCGCGGGTGATTGAACAGACAGTACGCGAAAAGTTACCTGAAGGTTTCCAACGCAGTGAGTTCCTGCTGGATCATGGTGCTATCGATATGATTGTTGACCGCCGCCAAATGCGCGATACAATTGCCCGATTAGTAGCAAAATTCATGCGGCTGCCAGCTCCGGTGTCGGAGAATCGCGTCGCCTAAGGCGTTATGAACTCTCAAGCGGTATCTTCCAGCCAATCGTGCCAGACTCTGGCCGATTGGCTTTCATTTATTGAACAAAGCCATCCTATTGATCGTATCGAGCTCGGCCTGGAGCGGGTGCTGCAGGTGGCAGAACGTGGTCAGCTGCAACAACTTCCCGGTATTAAAATTCTGCTTGGTGGCACCAATGGCAAGGGCAGTAGTGCCCGCTGTCTGGAACAGCTGCTGTTAGCCCAGGGTTATTCGGTCGGTGTGTACACCTCACCACATTTGCTGAAATTTAATGAACGGCTGCGCATCAACAATCTTGATGTCAGTGATGCGCTTTGGGCCAGCGCTTTGGCAAAAGTGAATCAACTGCGTGCTGATACAGCTTTAACTTATTTTGAGTTCACCACGCTGGCGGCTTTTTCTGTATTAAAACAAGCCAAGGTTGACGTCTGTATTATTGAAGTAGGTTTAGGTGGCAGGCTTGACGCCACCAATATTATTGACCCTGACCTAAGTGTGTTAACTACCATAGATTTGGATCACCAGGACTGGCTCGGCGATACCAGAGAAAAAATCGGCCGCGAAAAAGCCGGTATTTTTCGCGCCGGCAAACCCGCAGTGGTGGGAGATCTGGCAGTGCCGCAATCTGTGCTGGAGGAAGCAGCACGACTTGGCAGCACACTCAGGCTGGTGAACCGGGATTATCGTTATCAGTTGACCGAAGCAGGCAACAGCTGGTCTTTTCAGGGCCTTGCTCAAAGTTTTAATTCATTGCCGCTTGCCTCGTTACCGCTGCAGAACATGGCAACTTGCCTTGCCTGTCTCGAAGCGCTGAATTTGTTACCGGATGCTGATTTAGTGGCTAAAGTGTTGTCTGAACTTCAGCTGGCAGGGCGGATGCAGTGGCTGAGTAAAACGCCTGCCATCTTACTCGATGTGGCGCATAACCCGCAGTCGGCGGCGTACCTCGCTGGCAAATTGGCTGAAATAGCACCGACATATCGCAAAGTTCATGCGCTGGTGGGCATGTTAAAAGATAAAGATATGCGCCAGAGTCTGGCGGACTTTGTGCCTTTGGTGCATCAGTGGCATCTGGTGACTTTACCCGGGCCACGCGGCGCCAGTGCAGAGCAGCTGGCTCAGCAATTACCTTCTACAGCAGTTTCACATTGTTATGAAAATATGCACAATGCATGGTCAACATTGGCACCCGAGCTTGCTGCTGATGATTTGGTATTGATTTTTGGTTCATTTGTCACAGTGTCACAGTTTCTGACACTCTGGCCGCAAGGAAATGTATGACAGCTGTATTTAGAAACCGTCTGATTGGCAGTGCTATTTTAATTATTGCTGCCATCGTCTTTTTACCGGATTTACTCGATGGCCAGAAACAGGTCAGTAAAGACGATTTTAAAGCGATACCTGAGCGCCCGGAATTTGCATCTGTCGCGCAGCAGCAAGTGTTTGCGCAGGATCAGCATGATGCCAGCAGAGCTGCAGCCATGGCGCTGCCGCAGGAGAAAAATGCAGATCCGGATCCACAGCCTGCAGCAGCTGGTGAGCCAGGCACACAAGGTGCACAAGATACATTACCTGATCAAACTTATGCTTCAATCAGCACCGACAGCGCAGCAGCTAAACCAACAGAGCTGACCGATCCTGTGCCAAAGGCCGCAGAAACACAGCCTGTGCAGCAGCCTATTGCTGAACCTGCCAAAGCCGACGAGACAGCAGTAAAACTACAGCCGAAGGCAGATGAAAAACTAAAACCTGCTGACAGTGCGCTGACAAAAGCCGCCTGGGTGGTGCGTGTTGGCTCTTTTAGCAAAGAGGCCAATGCCAATGCGCTGATGGCAAAGCTTAGAGCCGCAGGTTTTGCCACCTTCAGCCGCAAGGTCGTTAATGCCCAAGGCCAGACCATGATCAGTGTGCTGGTGGGGCCTGACCTGAAAAAAGACAAACTGGAAAATAGTCTGAGCCAGCTGCAGACCTTGGCTGATGTGCCAAAACTGAAAGTGGTTCCTTTCCAACCGGTTGAAAATAATTAGCCTAAGCGGCGCGCCTTTTGATAGAATGCGCGCCGTCATCGAGCAGCCTTTGGAAGCACATGGTCTGGGTTGATTATGCCATTCTGGCAATTATCGGATTGTCGACTGTTATCAGTCTGATCCGCGGTTTTGTAAAAGAAGCCATTTCTCTGATCGTCTGGATCGCGGCATTTTTTGTCGCCAGTCATTATTATCCTTATCTTTCGCCTTTTTTCTCCAACATCGACAATCTGCTGATCCGCAATGCTGTGGCTATAGCGGCCTTGTTTATTTGTTGTCTGCTGCTCGGCGGTCTTTTTAATTACCTGGTGGGTAAGCTGGTGCATTCAACAGGCCTCAGCGGTACCGACAGGTTACTTGGCCTGCTGTTTGGTGCCCTGCGTGGGGTGCTGGTGGTCAGTGCGTTGTTGTTTTTTCTGGACGCTTTTACGCCTTCAGCCGGATCCGACTGGTGGAAAGCCTCAGTCCTGATCCCAGAATTTGATTTTATTATTGAGTGGTTTTTCAGTTACCTGAAAGACAATTCCAGTTTTATGCAACAGACATCAGCGCTGACGAGGTAAGGTTCCATGTGTGGTATTGTTGGTATCGTAGGTAAATATCCGGTCAATCAAGCCTTATATGACGGCTTAACCGTGTTACAACATCGCGGTCAGGATGCAGCCGGTATTGTTACTGTCGATCAAAACCGGCTGCGCTTGCGTAAAGCCAATGGTCTGGTCAAAGACGTTTTTGAAGAGCGCCATATGGAGCGTCTGGCTGGTAACATAGGTATTGGCCATGTCCGTTACCCAACGGCAGGTTCTTCCAGCACAGCCGAAGCTCAACCTTTTTACGTGAACAGCCCATTTGGTCTGGCTTTGGCCCACAATGGCAACCTGACCAATGCTGAAGAAGTGAAAAACGAACTCTTTAAAGTGGCACGCCGCCATGTCAACACCAGTTCAGATTCTGAGGTGTTATTAAACGCGCTGGCGCATGAACTGCAAGGTGATGGTGCCATGCAGCTGATGCCGGATGCCATTTTTAATGCCGTGGCCAATCTGCACCGTAAAGTGCGTGGTGGTTACGCTGTAGTGGCGCTGATCATCGGCCATGGTTTGGTGGCGTTTCGTGATCCACATGGCATTCGTCCTTTGGTGATGGGTAAAAGGGAAACCGACAAAGGCACCGAATATATGGTGGCATCTGAGAGTGTGGCCCTGGATGCCGATGGTTTTACCGTATTGCGTGACGTATCACCAGGTGAAGCCGTGTATATTACCGAAGATGGTCAGCTGTACAGCCAGCAATGTGCTGAAAACCCAACTTATACACCGTGCATTTTTGAGTATGTGTATTTTGCCCGTCCGGACTCCACTATCGACAACGTTTCTGTATACGCGTCGCGGGTGGCTATGGGCAAAAAACTCGGCGAAAAAATTAAAAAAGAATGGGCGCATCTGGACATTGATGTGGTGATCCCAATTCCGGAAACCAGTAACGACGCCGCTTTACAAATTGCCACTGAGCTGGGTCTGCCGTACCGTCAGGGTTTTGTAAAAAACCGTTATATCGGCCGTACTTTTATTATGCCGGGTCAGGGCCAGCGTAAAAAATCGGTGAAACGCAAACTCAATGCTATCTGGCAGGAGTTTAAAGGCAAGAATGTATTGCTGGTAGACGACTCTATTGTGCGTGGTACCACCTCAGAGCAAATTATTGATATGGCGCGCGAAGCTGGTGCCAACAAAGTGTATTTTGCGTCAGCGGCTCCGGAAATCCGTTTCCCGAACGTGTATGGCATTGATATGCCATCGGCGAATGAGCTGATTGCCCATGGTCATGACGCTGAGAGTGTCTGCAAAATCATTGGTGCTGACGGCCTGATCTTCCAGTCGTTAACCGATTTGGTTGAAGCAGTGCGTAGCCAGAATCCGGACATTAAAAAGTTTGAAACATCAGTATTTGATGGGGTTTATGTCACTAATGACATTACCCAGGAATACCTCAACAGATTAGACGCAGCGCGCAATGACGCCAAAAAAGGTGGCAAGGCGGCATTAATGGCCGGCAATCTGGAGACTTATAACGAAGGCAATTAAGCCGTAGTTGTAAAAGCAGATATTTTGGTCAGAACAAAGGGAGCCTTGGCTCCCTTTGTTATTGGTGACGAGTAGCATTTTAGCGATGCCCTAATGGGTAAATACCGGCTGGAATCCTGAGCTCCATAAAATTGCCGTTGCTGTTAACACACAAACCAACAGCACTAAGCCGCAGGTCACCACTGAACTGGCGTAAATAAAACCACGCTCTTCCGGAATGTGCATCAGAATAGGCACGCCAACGTACAATAAATACACTGAGTAGGATAAACCGGCCAAACCAACCAACATCACAAACCAAAGTTCGGGGTACAGGGCGGCAATACCAACCATAAAGAGTGGTGTTGAGGTATAAGACGCCAGTTCAAGGGTTTGGGTGTAAGTCGGTTCTGAGCCAAAGGTATGTGCCATCCAATGCGCCAGGTAAGCCAGCGCAAAAACGCCCAGGATCAGGGCGATATACATGGCAACGGCCAGCATCAGCGCACTTTCGGACGTTAAACTGATAGGTTCGCCAACCCCTATACTCCAGCCGATATGTACCGCGGAAAAATAAGCACAAACCGACGGGATCAGTGCCACCAGTAAAATATGGATCAAACTATATCTCAGGCTCTCGTGACGGGCATCGATGGTTTGCCATTCTTCTTTCGGGTGGGCGTACAGCCCCCATAAGTGATTTAAGATCATATTTTAGTTATCCTTGTCGACTGCTGAACTAATGGTGTCTGAGTGACTAGCCAACACTCATAATTAAGTTATGGCTAACGGAGCTTATCCCGTCAAGTTTGCCCCTGAATATCCACCTGTTTTCTGAGTTTAACCACAGCTTCAGGAAAAACTGCCTTGGTACCAGGCTGCGCCGTCGTTATAATGTCGCGTCTTTTTTGTGGGGTAAAAGTTGTGGCAGTGGTCCTTTCTGAAGAAATAGCTGAATTAGTTGCACCTGTGGCCGGTTTTCTGGCATGCCGGACACCACAAGCCTGGTTAAACAAGGCGGCAGAAGCTGAGCAGCTCAGTGCTTTATTGATTGATCATGCAAACTGTGAAGTAAAAGCCGCCATGACAGCACACAGTATGATCCGCCGTTATTGTTTGCCTAAGGGCAAAAAACAGCTGATCCCAAATCTGGATTTTTATCAGTGTATTGATGTGGAAGAGGGCGGTTTACACGAGCAGGACTTTCTGGAAAAACGTGCTTTAACAGCAGCGCTTAATTCCATCAGTGACATAACGCACAACGACGATATTCTGGCAAAAATGGCTCGTCTGGCGCGGGAAGAAATTCATCATTTTGAACAAGTGATAGAACTGATGAAAAACCGGGATATTCCTTATACGCCAATGCCCGCCGGCCGTTATGCCAAAGCCATGCTGACGCATGTGCGCACTTATGAACCTGAAGCTTTAATCGACAAGCTGATTATTGGTGCTTTTATTGAAGCGCGCTCCTGCGAGCGTTTTGCCGCGCTGGCGCCTTTGCTCGATGATGAGCTGGCGAAGTTTTATATTTCGTTATTACGTTCTGAAGCGCGGCACTACAGCGATTATCTGGAGCTGGCACAAAGTTACAGCAAAA
This sequence comes from Rheinheimera sp., assembly GCF_036782235.1. Lineage (GTDB taxonomy): Bacteria > Pseudomonadota > Gammaproteobacteria > Enterobacterales > Alteromonadaceae > Pararheinheimera. The sequence goes on from NZ_DAIPZL010000009.1 coordinate 25,140, forward strand.
AACCTATTGACGAGCGTGTTGCCTTTTTTGCCGGGGTGGAGCGGGATTTAATTCTGACGCCTGATACAGAATTCCGTTTTCACAGTGGTGTGCCAGCCTGACCACATCGAACTTATTGTGATGCCTGCCATCACCGCATGATACAAAAACAAAAAGGAGCTTTGAAGCTCCTTTTTGTTTAGCTTGCAGCAGGTATTGCGTTTAAAACTGGTCAGCCACTGGTTTGAGCGTCAAGCTCAGGTAAAGCGGCAAAATGCAGCTGCCAGTGTTCTGGGGTAATTTCCAGATAAGAGCTTTGCTGATACCAGTCACCAACCACATAACGATAAGCCGTGCTGCCGTCTGCTAAATCCAGCTGATGCACCGCAGGCCTGTGGGTATGGCCGTGAATTAAGTGTTTTACCTGATGAGCCGTCATCACATTCGGCACTTCATCCGGGGTTACATCCATAATCATGGCGGTTTTGGCGGATTTATCTGCTTTGCTGATACGCCTGGCTTTGCGCGCCAGATGCTGGCGATACCAGAGTGGCGTTGACAAAATCAGCCACTGCCACCAGGGTTGGTTCCACCACTTGCGAAACTTCTGATATTGCAAATCCAGGGTACAAAGGCTGTCGCCGTGCATCAGCAGTGTTTTGGTGCCGTATAAATCCACCACAGTGGCCGGGGTTAATAACTGAAAACCAGCTCTGTTGGCAAAACCTGTGCCCAGCAAAAAATCGCGGTTGCCATGGCAAAAATATAACTGCACACCTTGGCTGCTTAACAGCTGAAGCGCTGCAGCAACCTGACTGAGCAAAGGTGAGGGGTTATCATCACCAATCCAGACTTCAAATAAGTCACCGAGGATATAAAGTGCATCAGCATGAACAGCTTTTTGCTGCAAAAAAAGCAAAAACGCCGCGGTAATATCCGGGCGTTCCTGGCTTAAATGCAAATCAGCAATAACGAGGGTTAAACCCTTAGCCATGCAGTTCTGCTTTTTCAATAACAACGTTTTCTACCGGCACATCGGCATGACCAAATTTACGGCCTGTGGCCACAGCTTTAATTTTGTCGATAACGTCCATACCCTCAACCACTTCACCAAATACACAATAACCCCAGCCAGAAGAAGTTTCTGAGCTGAAGTTCAGGAAGCTGTTGTCAGCAACGTTAATAAAAAACTGACAAGTGGCTGAATGTGGGTCGTTGGTGCGAGCCATGGCGATAGTGCCTTTTTTGTTTGGCACTTTGTTGTTGGCTTCGTTTTTGATTGGCGCTTTGGTTTCTTTTTGGTCCATATCCACAGTAAAACCACCACCCTGGATCATAAAACCATCAATCACGCGGTGGAAAATGGTGCCGTCGTAAAAACCTTCGCTGACATAACTCTTAAAGTTTTCAACAGTTGCAGGCGCTTTGTCGGCAAATAACTGCAATTTAATGACGCCGAAATTGGTGTGTAAGCTGACCATGGAATGTCCTCTGAATTGAGAGAGTAAAAAGTGGCGCTAGTTTAACGCAGAAGTGACTGAACACAAAGCCAAAGGCACTGTAATTGGGCTTGCCGGCCGTAGCCGCGCTATAGATCCGGTGTTACACTATCACCCTTTCGCCGCAAGCATTTTTATCAGAGGAAACCCATGTTACAGATTTATAATACCCTGAGCCGCCAAAAAGAGACTTTTGTGCCAAGGCAACCCGGCAAAGTGGGCCTCTATGTCTGTGGTATTACCATTTATGATTTCTGTCACGTGGGGCACGCCCGTACTTATGTAGCTTTTGACGTGATGAACCGCTATTTGCGTTTTTCCGGTTATGACGTCACTTATGTCCGCAATATCACCGACGTTGATGACAAAATTATCAAACGTGCCAATGAAAATGGTGAAAGTTGTGATGCATTAACTGCCCGTTACACTGAAGCTATGCACGCAGATTTTAAAGCCTTAAACCTGCTGCCGGCCGATATTGAGCCCCGTGTAACAACACATATGTCCGAAATTATTGAATTAATTCAGACTTTGCTGGCGAAAAAACATGCTTATATCGCCGCCGACGGTGATGTGTTGTTTGATGTCAGTACTTATCCGCAATACGGCAAACTGAGCCAGCAAAACCTTGACATGCTGCAAGCGGGCGCCAGAGTAGAAATTGATCAGGCCAAGGATGACCCACTGGACTTTGTGCTCTGGAAAATGGCCAAGCCAGGTGAACCAAGCTGGCAGTCGCCATGGGGTGCAGGCCGTCCGGGCTGGCATATTGAATGTTCTGCCATGAGTGCCAAACATCTGGGCAATCATTTTGATATTCACGGTGGTGGCTCTGACTTACAGTTTCCGCACCACGAAAACGAAATTGCGCAATCTTGCTGTGCCCATGACACCCCTTATGTGAATACCTGGATCCACACAGGTATGGTGCAGGTCGATAAAGAAAAAATGTCCAAATCGCTGGGCAACTTTTTCACCGTCAAAGATGTATTAAATGAATACAACAGGGAGTCGGTGCGGTATTTCCTGATCTCCAGCCATTATCGCAGCCAGCTGAACTATTCGGCGGAAAACCTGCAACAGGCGCATGCGGCCTTAGGCCGTTTATACACGGCGCTGCGTGGCGTCACACCAGCTGCAGAAGTGTCGCTGGATAACAGTTATGTGGCGCAGTTTAAACAGGCGATGGACGATGACTTTAATACCGCACTCGCTTTGCCTGTATTGTTTGAACTGGCGCGTGATATTAACAAGGAAAAAGAGCAAAACGCACAAAAAGCAGCTGAGCTTGCAGCCATTTTGGTCAAACTTGGTGAAGTGCTGGGTATTTTACAAGGGGATGCTGAAGCTTTCTTGCAGGCCGGTGGCTCTGATGATGACGTGGCTGAAATTGAAGCGTTGATTGCACAGCGTAATGAAGCCAGAGCCAATAAAGACTGGGCTGCAGCTGATGCAGCGCGCGCTGCTTTAACGGCTAAAGGTATTATTGTTGAAGATAAAAATGGCGTGACCAGCTGGCGCCGCGGTTAATCGCCGTTATCCTTTGTCTGATCTAAACCATAAAAAACGCGACTTCAAGTCGCGTTTTTTATGGCCGGGAACAGCGTTTTCTGGTGTTTCTGCGCTGAGTTAAACTGAAAGTCCAGTTTAACCAACATCAAAGGCTGCTGGCCGCTGCTAAGTGTTTAAACTAAATCGTGAAATTGCTCACAGGCTTCCAGCGTATTTTCAATTAAGCAGGCCACTGTCATAGGGCCAACACCACCAGGCACTGGCGTAATAAAACGGGCGTGTTCCACAGCTTTATCAAATTCCACATCACCCACCAGCTTACCTGAGTCCAGCCGATTAATGCCCACGTCTATTACCAGAGCACCAGGTTTTACCCAGTCACCGGGAATAAACTCAGGTTTACCTACAGCAACCACCAATAAATCGGCACGGCGCACCTGTTGTTCCAGATTTTTAGTGAACTTATGACAAACCGTAGTGGTACAGCCTGCCAGTAACAATTCCAGTGCCATAGGACGGCCAACAATATTGGAAGCACCGACTACTACTGCATCCATGCCCCGAATTTGCACGCCAGTGCTTTGCAGCAGCTTGATAATGCCTTTTGGCGTGCAAGGGCGCAGGGCAGGCATACGCTGCGCTAAACGACCGATATTGTAAGGATGGAAGCCATCAACATCTTTCAGCGGATTAATGCGCTCCAGAATAGCGGAAGAGTCTAAACCAGCAGGTAAAGGCAGTTGTACCAGAATACCATCGACTGCGGTGTCGGCATTGAGCTGGTCAATCAGGTCGATTAATTGTTGTTGTTTGGTGTCAGCGGGCAAATCATAAGAAAAAGATACAAAACCAACTTCTTCACAGGCTTTGCGTTTACTGCCTACATAGACCTGAGAAGCGGGATCAGCACCCACCAGTACTACGGCTAAACCTGGCGCCCTTTTGCCTGCTGCCAATCTTTGTTGTACCCGGATTGCTACCTGTCCCCGTGTCGCCTGAGCGACGGCTTTGCCATCAATAATTTGTGCTGCCATTGAGCGCCTCTGATCCAGCTTTTAAAAGTTGCCGTATTTTCTCACAGCAGCGTCAAATGCGCCAAGCGCAAAGATTTATTTGTGTGCTATTCGCTTGAAATCAGTGAAATTGCTGGCTTTATCAGCAAAAAAGTGGCGAAAGGTTCAAAATATAAGCAAACGAATTTATTGGCAAAAAAAACGTTTGACGCATTCGGGGTCGGGTTGTAATATTGCGCCCCGTTGCAGTAGTGTAACGATGTCGGTGATTAGCGCAGCTTGGTAGCGCACTTGGTTTGGGTCCAAGGGGTCGCAAGTTCGAATCTTGCATCACCGACCATCTTTAAGCTGGTATGCGCTCTGTGACCGCACTTAATGCGTCCGTAGCTCAGCTGGATAGAGCAACGGCCTTCTAAGCCGTGGGTCATAGGTTCGAGTCCTATCGGACGCGCCATCAGCTTAAAGACTTGTGTTGTGAATTGATACCGTGGTGGCTGTAGCTCAGTTGGTAGAGCCCCGGATTGTGATTCCGGTTGTCGTGGGTTCGAGCCCCATCAGCCACCCCAATCAGTTCAGAAGCAAGTTGTGTCAATATCGGAATAGTTGTCGGTGATTAGCGCAGCTTGGTAGCGCACTTGGTTTGGGTCCAAGGGGTCGCAAGTTCGAATCTTGCATCACCGACCATTTCCCAACGCTTTGATTTCCTCAGTTATTCAGAATTTTTTCCAAAGCCTCCAAATCATTAAATCAACAAGATATCTCGCTGTTCAGTCAACGTAATTACTTATCCGCTAAGCCAGCTGCTCATCTCTGTTTCGTTTTTGTCTTTTTGTTTCGGCAACTTCTAACCACAAATTACTTTGCGCCGTGTTCTGGCACGCCAGGATCAGACCGGAATGTTGCTCTGTTGCATCAAGTGCGGCATTGTCAGCATCGGGCAGAGGGTGCACAGTGCCTGCCAGCAGCCGGCATTTGCATAAACCACAATTACCAACTTTGCAGCCGGACTGGATCTGGATCTTGTGCGCAAGCGCAGCCTGCAGCAGGCTTTGCCCTTGGCGTACCGGAATGTTGTTGCCGTTCAAGTGCATTTGGTACACAGGTGTTTTTTTCAGCCATGAAAACCACATAACTGGACGCTCCTTGTCGTTACTTTGGTAACAGCATAGATGGCGATTGCAGGGCATGGCAAGTTGGCGGCAAGTTTTTGGCAGTTGATTGTATTGCTTTGGCAGAACATCAGGACAGGCAGCTTGCCGGGCCTTAAAACAACAACGCCGGCATATCGCCGGCGTCGTTTACTTTGCTAGTTCAAGCGCTGGGCTCAGCTGCAAACTCTGAACACCAGTGCCTTTGACATGGTATTTAAGCTGCCTGCTCTGGTTTAGCGGCTGTGCTGTTAAACAAGGATTTATCGGCAGCTAAGTCCAGAGGATCAAAGTCATCTACGTTAATCACATGCAAACGACCAGCTTCAGCAACCCGCAGTTTTTCTGCTTCTGCCTGACTTAACACACCCAGTTCCAGACCTAAGTCAGCCACTTCACCTAAACGGTAGAAAGGCAGACGTTTGTTGGCGGCATGCACCACTTTATCAAACAGTGGCTCGGCGGCCAGAATGTCAGCCAGCGCTTTTTCAACCAGACCTAACTGGTTGTTCGGCTCTTGTGTCAGATAAAGATGACTGCCAAGGCGTGAACGGGCTTCACAAGGTGTTTGCATAATGCGGGCAACTTTGTGATCCAGTACATCAGCTGGGCGGCGTAATGTGCGGCCCCATGGGAACACCACACGTTTTAATACCACTGCAACAGCGCGGTTTGGGAAGTTATCAAATAACTCATCCAGAGCCAGCTGGGCTTTGGCCAGGTTGTCTTCACAGGCCCACTGCACCAGTGGTAAATCCTGCACCTGACGACCTTCGTCATTGTATTTTTTCAGTACTGTTGAGGTGATATACAGCATCGACAAAATATCACCTAAACGGGCAGAAATACGTTCACGACGTTTTAAATCTCCGCCTAAAGTTGCCATGGCAATATCTGACATCAGTGCCAGAGCAGCGCTGAAGCGGTTCATCTGCTTGTAATAACGGGCTGTTTCATCTTTCACCGGCGCATGCGATAAGGCAGCGTTGGTGAACGACAACCAGAAAGTACGGAAGAAGTTACTGATACTAAAACCGATATGGCCAAAGAGGGCACGATCAAAGGCGGTAACTGCTGCACCTTCGTCGTCCAGTTGTGCCGCCTGTAATTCAGCCAGTACATAAGGATGGCAACGAATTGCGCCCTGACCGTAGATAATCATATTGCGGGTCAGAATATTGGCGCCTTCTACCGTAATAGCAACAGGCGCACCCTGATATCCACGGGCTAAATAGTTGTTCGGGCCCATACAGATGCCTTTACCACCATGAATATCCATCGCGTCGATAATGGCCTGACGCATACGCTCCGTCATATGGTATTTGGTAATGGCAGAAATCACAGAAGGTTTTTCACCAAGATCGATAGAGCCCACCGACATGGTGGTTGACGCATCGGCCATATAGGCATAACCGCCAATACGGGCCATTGCTTCTTCCACACCTTCCATTTTGCCGATTGGCAGTTTGAACTGACGACGGATGCGGGCATAAGCACCTGTGGCCATAGCCACAGCTTTAATACCACCTGTGCTGTTAGAAGGCAGGGTGATAGCACGGCCTACTGATAAACATTCCACCAGCATACGCCAGCCCTGACCGGCCATTTTTGGACCACCGATAATAAAGTCCAGCGGCACAAAAATATTGTCGCCCTGTGTTGGACCATTCTGGAAAGGCACGTTCAGCGGGAAGTGACGACGGCCAATTTTGACACCTGGTGTATCTGTTGGGATCAGGGCACAGGTAATACCTAAATCTTCTTTATCACCGAGTAATTTTTCCGGGTCCTGCAATTTAAAAGCAAGGCCCAGCACAGTAGCGATAGGAGCCAGTGTGATATAACGTTTGTTCCAGGTTAAGCGCATACCCAGCACTTCTTTGCCCTGCCACTCACCTTTACAAACAATACCAAAATCCGGAATAGCGCCAGCATCAGAACCGGCTTCCGGTGAAGTTAAAGCAAAACAAGGAACTTCCAGACCTTTGGCCAGGCGTGGCAGGTAATAGTCCTGCTGCTCTTTGGTGCCATAGTGTTGCAATAATTCACCAGGGCCTAACGAGTTAGGTACACCAACGATGCTGGATAACACCATGCTTTTACTGGTTAATTTTTGCAGTACACAGGACTGGGCAAAAGCAGAAAACTCTAAACCACCGTACTGTTTTTTGATGATCATGGCAAAGAAACCGTGATCTTTTAAGTATTGGTAGACTTCCGGAGATAAATCAGCACGCTCATGCGTGGTATGCCAGTCATCAACCATCCGTAATACAGTTTCAACCGGGCCGTCTAAAAATGCCTGTTCTTCTGCACTTAAGCGTGGTTTTGGGAAATTATGCAGCTTGTGCCAGTCCGGGTTGCCACGGAATAAATCGCCTTCCCACCAGGTAGTACCGGCATCGATGGCTTCTTTTTCCGTAGTCGACATTTCCGGCATAATTTTGCGGTACAGTTTCAGCAAAGGTTTGGTGATATGTTGCTGACGGATGCTGGCAATATTCAGCGGCAGCGCTATGGCCACAAAAATAATCCAGCTGATCAAGCCGACTGTATCACTGACAGTACCAACGGCAAGGATAACCGCAATAGCGGCCGTAAACAGAGTTAAACTGGCTCTGTGATAGGCCAGTACACCGATTGCCAACAGCAAGCCGATGATAAAGAGTAATAAATCCATATGTTTCTCCAGATAAGAGGTCTGACCACTAACTGGCTAAGGGTAAAGTGGTTCGGCGCAAGATGCAAGTGATTCCTTTGTCAGTCTAGTTGATCTGCTGTCAACTTATGCGGATAGCACCGTAAGCAGGTTTTTTCTGCCGCTGGCTTCCTGCTTTGGGTTGTTTAGGCAGGGGTTGTGCTGCTAACCTCGCACCATCTTCAGGTGATAACCAGAATCCAGAACCGTTATGTGTGAACTGCTTGGCATGTCGGCCAATGTACCGACAGATATTTGTTTTAGTTTTAAAGGTTTAAAAGAGCGGGGCGGCAACACAGGCCCACATAAAGATGGCTGGGGCATCGCTTTTTATCAGGGGAAAGGGGTGTCGACCTTTAAAGATGCACAGGCCAGTCATCAGTCCGAAGTGGCCAGGCTGGTCAGTGACTACCCGATCAAAAGTAATGTGGTGGTGGGACACGTGCGTCAGGCCAATCGCGGCCGCGTCGCGCTGGAAAACACCCATCCTTTTACCCGGGAGTTATGGGGGCGCTACTGGACTTATGCCCATAATGGCCAGCTCAAAGACTATAAAACACTGCCCCTTGGCCGTTTTAAACCTGTTGGCACGACCGACAGCGAACAGGCTTTTTGTTATCTGCTTTCTGCCCTTGCTGATAAATACCCCAATGGCCCAAAAAGCAAAAAGCAGCTGTTTCGCTATTTGCTGAAATTAAGCCATGGCCTGCGTCAGCTCGGGGTGTTTAACCTGTTGTTGTCGGACGGTGATTATCTGTTTTGTTATTGCAGCACCAAATTGCACTGGATCACCAGGCGTGCGCCTTTTGGTAAAGCCTGTTTATCTGATGTGGATGTGGATATTGATTTTAGCCGTGAAACCACTCCCAACGATGTGGTGACTATAGTGGCTACGTTGCCGCTGACATCCAATGAAAGCTGGCAGGCGATGACGCTTGGGCAGGCTTGTTTATTTAAAGCTGGAGAGCTGATGCCGCTATAGCGTTAAGTGTTAAAGGTGTAGGGCTGCCAGACAGCAGCCCTTGATAACAATAGCTTTATTTAGGTTGGTAACTTTGCAGCTGCACGTCAAACTGCTCTACGTTGTCTTCTGATTGCCATAACCGCACCAATAAATAATCCAGTTCAGGCGCAACCCAGGCATACACCTGTTTATCCGGACTCTGGCCGTAACGTTCAATCCGGATGGCTTTAATTTTGCCAAATGGCAAAGACAACCACTCTTCAGTGGCTACTTTATATTTGTAATTGCGGGTTTCGCCGTGGCGGTTTAATACGTCGTACACAAAATCTGTTTTACCGGCCTTCAGATCCAACACAATTTGGCTATGAAAACTGAGTAAATCCAGCCAGTTGTCGTTCCAATTCACTTTTTTCAGTTTTTGGTTTTTATCAACCTTCAGGCTTTTGCCAGCCCAATCCAGATTCAGCTCATAATGACGGCTTGGCCCGGTGCCGGATCTCTTCATCAGGTACTGGGTGGGTTTAATGCGGCCATCCTGCAAATAAAAACGTGAACGTTCATTGCGTTCATCACTAAAAATCAGCCAGCTGATTTTGCTGTGATAACCCAGTTCATAGCTCTGACCGTCCGTTTGCAGATAACGGCTGGCTTCGCCATGTTGCTTGCCGGAGCGGTAAATCAGATATTTGGCTTCAAATGGTTGCAGCGCAGCTTTGTCGCTGGCAGACGATACCTGTTCTTCCATTACCACTGCCTGGCTATTGGCGCTGAATGTGGTCAGGAAAACCGGGGTGAGGAAAAAAGAGGTCAGGCAAAAAAAAGACGCCGACAGGCGCCATTTTTTATTCGTTGTCATCATCATCGTCGGCGTATCCGTGAGCTGATAAAATCTGGCCGTCTAACAATGCCTTATCTGCAAGGTGTTGTAAACGGTCCTGACAAAACCAACGCACTACCAAGGGATAAATCCGGTGTTCCTGTTCGTGCACACGGGCAGCAACGGCAGCTGCGTCATCATCACTGAACACTGGTACTTTGGCCTGCAATACCACAGGGCCACCGTCCAGCTCCGCCGTAACAAAGTGCACACTGCAACCATGTTCGGTATCGCCGGCGTCAATAGCCCGCTGATGGGTGTTTAAACCCTGATATTTGGGCAATAACGACGGATGAATATTTAACAGCCGGCCCTGATAATGGCTGACAAATTCCGGTGTTAAAATCCGCATAAAACCAGCCAGTACCACTAAATCCGCTTGTTCGGCGTCAATGGCCGCCATCAGCGCTTTGTCGTAGCTGGTTCTGTCGGCATAAGCTTTGTGGTCAAGCACCAATGTTTTCACACCAGCAGCCGCCGCGCGCTCCAGGCCATAGACCCCGGCTTTATTGGAAATCACAGCGCTGACACGACCGGCAATAAAGCCGGTCTTGCAGGCATCCAGAATGGCTTGCAGGTTAGAGCCGCTGCCGGAAATCAATACAACAATTGATTTCATAAGGCTTAAGCGTTCACACCAGGAATAATGACCTGAGCTTCGCCTTCGCCAGCGGTCTGAATTTCACCTAAGTGCCAGGCGGTTTCGCCGGCATCATTGAGAAATTTCAGTGCTGCATTCAGGTTGTCCGGGCTGACCACCACAATCATGCCAACACCACAGTTAAAGGTGCGGTACATTTCATGACGGGTGACATTACCTTGCTGCTGTAACCAGTTAAATACAGCTGGCCACTGGTAACTTTGCTCGTTACAGACAGCTTTGGTGTTAGCCGGCAGTACCCGTGGAATATTTTCCCAGAAACCACCACCGGTGATATGGCATAAGGCATGAACAGGTACAGTTTTGATCAGGCTCAGCAGATTTTTTACATAAATCCGGGTTGGCGCCATTAAATGGTCGGCCAGAGGTTTGCCTTCAAGCAGAGTGTCTGGTGTCTGGCCACTGACTTCGATAATTTTGCGGATCAGTGAAAAACCATTGGAGTGTGGGCCTGAAGAGGCAAGGGCGATGATCTGATCGCCGGCTTTTACTTTAGAGCCGTCAATAATGTCAGCTTTTTCCACCACACCTACACAAAAACCTGCGATGTCGTAGTCACCGGCATGGTACATACCCGGCATTTCGGCCGTTTCACCACCCACCAGCGCACAACCAGACAGCTCACAGCCATTGGCAATACCATTGACTACACTGGCAGCAACGTCAACATCCAGTTTGCCTGTGGCGTAATAATCGAGGAAAAACAACGGTTCAGCGCCTTGCACTACGATGTCGTTGACACACATGGCCACTAAATCAATACCAACGCTGTCGTGGCGGTTTAAATCTATTGCCAGACGCAATTTAGTACCAACACCATCTGTGCCTGATACTAACACCGGCTCTTTATAACCTGCCGGGATCTGGCACATAGCGCCAAAACCACCGAGACCACCAATCACTTCTTTACGGGTCGTACGTTTGACGGCACCTTTGATCCTGTCGACCAAAGCCTCACCGGCATCAATGTCTACGCCTGCGTCTTTGTAACTTAACGAAGTTTTTTGCTCGCTCACGGTAATCCTCGATGGCTGAAATAAAGTCAGGGTAAAAAATCCGGCGCATTTTACCCTGTTCTGCGTTCAGACAAAAGGATTATGGCAAGGGCCGTTGATTTTTCCCCGGCTTTGTTACTGAGTGGCGTTATTAAGCGCCTGTGTCAGATAAGCGTCAACACTAAGTGCTACATCGTTGACGATCTTGTTGTAACAGACTGATGCAAATGGAAATTCCTTGCCGTTGTGGCAGAGACAAATCACCGGATTGTCGTCGCCGAGCTGCAGTTGTTGCCACTGGCCGCCCACTTTTTGCTGGAAAATCTGCCCAAGATAAGCACCGAATAAATGGCTTAAGGTAAACAGATGTTCTTTACTGATGGCTTCCCTTTTGTGTTGCAGATGTAATTTCACCAGCATAGTGTCTAATAAAGGCACGCTTTCTTTGCTGAAATCAAGGTGTTGCTGATATTGTTCTGCCGCGTATTGCACAGCTTCGCTGGCACTGTCGAGCATCAGTTGTTGTAATTCAGTCGTATTAATCATGATGGGTTTCCGCCTTTGCCATGCACAGCAAGCAGCAACTGACGTAGTTGCCGGCCGCCTGGACCGAGTTTTTCTTCTTTGGGTGTCAGCAGCGACATGGGAACCAGTCGCTCGGAACTTTGACTCAGCGGCAGTCTTTTCAGCTCACCTGAATCTGTTAAATCTTGCACTAAATGCGCCGGCAACCAGCAAAAACCGATGCCACTTTTTAAAATTTCAATGGCTTCATAAAAGTTGCTGACGGTCCAGCGTTGTTCTGCTTTGAGCCAGCCTCCAATATTATCCATCGGCTTGCTAGCTGTATCGCGGATCACAATCTGCAGATGCTGACTGAGTTCATCCAAATCAAGCGCCTGATGCTGTGCCAGTACATGCTGTTTGCCAACCACGGGGATCATCCGGGTTACACAAATCGGCTCTCCGAGATAACCTTTAGGGATCACACCACTGGCAGCAATCACCAGGTCTGCTTTTGCTTCCAGAATAACTTCAGTGGTGCCGGTAATAACGGTGTCGATGATTTGAATACGGCTGCCGCGACTTTGCGGGTGAAACTCTGCCAGCGCCTGATATAAATATTTTTTTGGGTATACCAACTCAACCGCAATGCGGATCTCCGGCTCCCAGCCCATATCAATGCTGGCGGCGAGCAGTTCCAAATCTTCAATTTGGGCAGTCAGGATGCGCGAGCGGCGCAGCATCACTTCGCCGGCCTGGGTTAAAAATGCCTTGCGGCCTATCACCTGCAGCAGCTCAACACCGAGCTGGGACTGTAATTTTGCCACCGCATGGTTCAGGCTGGACTGGCTTTTATTCAGTAATTCCGCTGCCTGAGCGTAACCGCCGGCGTCAACCACGGCTTGCAGAATGCGCCATTGTTCCAGCGTTGACTTGGGGCGATACGGCATAATCTTCCTATTGCCAATCAGGCAGTTGCAATAACAACGGCACGCAGAGGCGCCGGATAGCCTTCAATGGTTTTACTATGATCATTCGGATCAAGAAAATCAACCAGACTTTCATTTTCCATCCAGGCCGTTTTGCGTTGTTCATCAAGTGAAGTGTGATTTAAATCAACTACTTTAGCATCTTGAAAACCGACACGAGCCAGCCAGCCCAGCAGGGCATCGGTACTTGGAATAAACCAGACATTACGCATTTTGGCATAGCGCTCGCCTGGCACTAACACTGTGGTTTCATCACCTTCGACCACCAGAGTTTCCAGCACCAGCTGACCACCAGGGCGCAGCTGATTTTTCAGTTGCTGCAAAAAGTCTATCGGTGATTTGCGGTGATATAGCACCCCCATGGAAAACACCGTATCAAACGCCTGCAATTTGGGCATATCGTCAATGCCAATTGGCAGCAAATGTACATTGGGGTCAGGGTTAAAATGTTTAATGGCGCAAAATTGGCTGTAAAACAGCTGGCTTGGGTCTATGCCTACCACAAAGTCTGCACCGGCACCTCGCATGCGCCATAAGTGATAACCGCTGCCACAACCCACATCCAGCACAGTTCTGTGCTGAAGCGGTGCCAGATGCGGCAACACTCTGTCCCATTTCCAGTCAGAGCGCCATTCAGTGTCGATATGCAGTCCATGCAATGTAAAAGGCCCTTTGCGCCAGGGCATCAGTTGTTTCAGCAGCACTTCCAACCGCTGTTTTTCGCCGGCGCTGAGTTCCTCCGGCGCGCCAAAACTGACTTCAGTGCTGATGTTTTTCACGCTACTTGGGCTTTTTGGTAAATTGGCCAGCACTTTTTGCCACTGCTTAAAGTCGCCGTGCAATGCTTCTTTTTTCCAGGCAGACAACTGCGCCGGTAACACGTCCAGCCATGCGGCCAGTTTGTTTTGCGCTATTGCAGCATAAAACTCATTGAAATTAAGCATATGCGGCCTCTGCCTGAGTTTTGATAGCCACCATAGAGCAGAAATTAAAACACTGGAACCAGACGGTGCTGCTGCCAAAACCGGCGTTGCTAAAGCGCTGCTGGTGCTCTTCGATAGTGTCCGGGCGCATTACATTTTCCAGCGCTGTGCGTTTTTGGCTGATTTCGAGCTCACTGTAGCCATTGGCTCTTTTAAAATCGTGGTGCAAATCAATCAGCAGCTCATGGGTTTGCGCATCGTTTTGCACAAACTTTTCCGACAGAATAAAAATTCCGCCCGGTTTTAAGCCCTGATAAATCCGCTGCACCAGCTCGTCTCTGTGCTGCTTGGGTAAAAACTGCAGAGTAAAATTGCTGACCACCACTGCGGCATTATTGATGTCAACATCGCGGATATCGGCCATCAGCACTTCAACCGGAACCTCGGAGCGAAACGACTGTAAATGGCGCTGGCAACGCTCCACCATGGCCGGGCTGTTGTCGATGGCGACAATTTTACTTTGGCTGTCGCTGAGCTGGCGGCGCATGGCAAGGCTGGCGGCGCCCAAAGAGCAGCCAAGGTCGTAATAGTTGCTGTTATCCTGCTGATATTTTGCCGTTAATTTGCCGATGGTCTGAATGATCGTTTGATAACCAGGCACAGAGCGCTGGATCATATCGGGGAAAACTTCGGCCACAGTGGCGTCAAAACAGAAGTCCTGAATTTGAGCCAGCGGCTCGGCGTAAATTGAATCTTTTTGCATATACTTCCACGGCAAACTAAGCCAAATGCCGTTAGTTTACCCGATTTGGCGTTGTTACCGTAAGTTAGTGGCCAAAGAAAAAGCGCAGGTCAGGTGCTAAAACAGCAGCCTGAACTTAGTCACCAAAAAGAGCCAGCTGTGTTTCTGCTTCTTTGGCAAGCTCACCTGGCCAGGGTGCCAGAATGGCATGAGCAGGACCGCCCAGTTGTTGTAAATCTGCGGCAAATTGCCGGGCAAGAGCCGGCGCCATAGTGTTGTCCGGTGTATGAAAAAAGGCATAAGGGGTTTTGCCTTCCCCAAGCCACTGCAGCATTTTGTTGAGCCAGGGCTGGTAAAAAGGCCGGTTAGCCGCCAGGTCGTCCTGGCCAACAAAACGAAACACCGGGGCATCCGTTAATGCCACAGCATGTACCGGCAACCTTGGTTTTTTGCGCTGCGCGTCCAGGAGCGCCGGCGTATCAGCCGGCACTGAAAACAAACTGCGGCTGTCAAAACTCAGGCGTTCACACTGGTAAAACCGCAACAATTGATGCAGCGCTTTTTCGTTGTCGGCTTTATCAAAAAATTGTGGGTGACGGATTTCGACGGCGCAGGCATGTTGCGCTCGGATAAGCGCTAACAGTGGTGAAAGTTCAGTAAGCTGTGCAGGGCTAAAACGCTCCGGTAGCTGCAGATGAATAAAACCAATCCGTTCCCGCAGCGGACTTATCAGCGCAAGCCACTGTGTTAAAAGTTGCGGTCCGCCCTGTTGATGACTGACGGCTTTTGGCACCTTCAGGTTAAAGCGAAAATCGCTTGTGCTCTGCGCCAGCCAGCGTGTTATGGTGTCTGCTGCCGGGTTGGCGTAAAAGGTGGTGTTACCCTCTACTGCATTGAAAAAACGACAATATTGCGCTAAAAAATCTGCCGATCGGCTATCTTTGGCATAGAGGCTGCCTTGCCAAGGCGCGTGAGCCCAAACCGGGCAACCTAAATAATACATAGCTCTCACCTGTAAAAGCGCGATGCCGGTCGGGCATGCGCCGGCACTGTGAATCATAGAAGAGTAACATAATGAAGTTATGCCTTGTGTTGTTGATTCTGTGGTGTGGCCTGTTTGCTACGCCGGAAGTTCAGGCTGCTGAGCCTTCAAAACCGCTGCGTATCGCCATCAGTAATGACAGTTTCCCTTATATGTATCTGGACAGCCAGAATCAGCCGGGCGGTTTGGTGGTTGACTGGTGGCGGGCTTTGGCCGCTGTGGATGGCCGTCGTATTGAATTTGTTGCCGTGGACTGGACTGACATTTATCAGACACTGGCAGACGGCAAAGCAGACGTGATTGGTGGCCTGGCGGTAACCCCAGAGCGTGCTGCCAGCTATCTGCTGGGGAACCCTATTGCTGAAGTGCACAGCAATGTATTTATCCACCGGGATTTAAATTTTGTAAACAATCTCCCTGCGCTGTTGCCGCATTTAGTTGGGGTGGTGCGTAATTCCGGTCATCTGGCAACAATAAGGCAAAAACAGCCGGATCTCGTGTTGCAGCAGTTTGATCACACCAGCGCTATGTTTGATGCTGCGCTTGAAGGGCGCATTAAAGCTTTTATTGGTTTGGACCGGTTAACGCCACGTTATGGTCGCATTCAGCAATTAAGCGAGCTGTATCCGCTGTTTAAAAAGATCCCATTGGAAAAAATGCAGCTGACCTATGCTTTGCCGAAAACATCGACGGCACTGGCAGCTGAATTACAAGTGTTAGTCGCCAAATTACCCGCCACCTTACCCGATAAACTGCAGCGGCGCTGGCTCAGTGGCATTAGCAGCGACGACACCATAGTGGTAGCCATGTCCGTTGGAAATCAGCCTTTGATGAGCATGTCCAGCAATGGTCAGCCGCAGGGGTTATTGGTTGATTTATGGCGTTTGTGGTCGGAAACAACCGGCATTCCTATTGCCATAGTACCGGATACTACAACTGCAGGCTTAACCAGCTTGAGCCAGGGGAGAGTGGATGCACATATGGGTTACCCATACCTGCCTGACAGCCGCGCAGAAGTGCAAAGTGTTCATCCTATTTATAACCTGAGTTCGTCTTTTTATTATCCAAAACATCAGCAGTTCACTGACCTGAATCAGGTGCGAAGCCCCATTGGTTTTTTTGCCGCTGCTGCTTATCAAAAAGCGTTACGTCAGGATTATCCCACGTTGAAATTTATTGCTTTTGACAAACTTGAGGATATGCAGCAGGCGCTGGAACGCAGGGAGATTGCCGGTTTTTTTGGGGCTGATCTGATTATGCAACAGCGCTTGATGTTGCAACAAACCGACAGCTATAAAATACTCGACTTTCCTAAATATCAAACCAGTTTGCAGGTGCTGGTGCGCGAAGGTAACAATGAGCTCGTCAATAAAATCCGGCTTGGTTTTAATGCCCTGACTCAGGACCAACTGGAAACTATTGAAAAACGCTGGGTTTCCTTACCGGAACTGGCTTACTTCGCACGTTTTCGCCAGCAGGTGCCGTTAACGCCAGAGGAGCAACAATGGTTGGCTGAACACAGGCTGCTTAAAGTGGGTGTCATGGCGGACTGGGCGCCGATGGAGTTTGTGGATCAGAACGGGCGGTTCAGCGGTGTCACCGACGATATTTTGCAAAAGCTGAATCAGCGCCTTGGTACCAGTTTTACCGCTGTGCCTTATCAGCACTGGGCTGATCTGGAAGCTGATTTTGCCGCCGGCAAATTGGATGTAGTTGCCAATATGTCAGATTTGCCGGAGCGCCGTAAATTTGCCGCTTTTAGTCATAACTTCTGGCCTTTCCAGTGGACTTTAATCAGTCATAACGCCGTGACAGAAATAACAGCCCTGAGCCAGCTCAAAGGTAAAAAGGTGGCGGTGCTGCAAGATTATCAAATCGTCAAATATTTTCAGGCCAATCATCCGCAAGTTCAGCTGCGTTTTAGCAAGGATCTGACTCAGGGACTTGCCATGCTGCAAAGTGGCGAGGTTGATTTTGTCGTTGACACTGTGATTTCGTCCGGCCGCGCTTTAAGGCAGGCAGAAAACAGCAATTTGCGCATGCATTTGCCGGTGGATATGCCTACATATCCATCTTTATTTGCGGTGCGCAAAGACTGGCCAGAACTTCTGCACATTCTGGATAAAGGGTTAAAAACGCTGAATGAATCTGACCGCAGTGAAATTCTGGACCGCTGGTTTTCAGTAGAAATTCATCAGGGGGTTGATGAAGGAAGAGTCATTAGTCTGGTGCTGCAGGTGGTTGGCATAGGTGTTGTTTTGTTGGTGCTGGTGTTTTTCTGGAATATGTCACTTCGCCGTGAAATAAGCTTACGCCGGCAAATGGAAGAAAAAATGCGTTTTATGGCCACGCATGACGATTTAACCAAGTTGGCTAACCGCAATCTGCTGGAAGAGCGGTTAAATCAGGCGCTGCTGCAACATGCCCGTCACCATGAGAAGCTAGCCTTGTTGTTTCTGGATTTAGATGGTTTTAAAGAAGTGAATGATCAATATGGCCATCATGTGGGGGACGAGCTCCTGGTAAAGGTTGCCGAGGTACTGCAGCATTGTGTGCGTAAAAGTGACACTGTGGCCCGTTTTGGTGGCGATGAGTTTGTTATTATGCTGACCGGCCTGCTGGATAAAGACGATGCTGCCATAGTGGCAGAAAAAATTCTGTTGCATTTATCCAACCCGCTGCAGTTATCGGCTTGCGCTGCCAGGGTAGGGGCCAGTATTGGCATTGCGTTATATCCGGATAACGGCATTGATAGCCAGCAGATGCTGAAGACCGCCGATGGCCTGATGTACCGCGCTAAACAAAGTGGTAAAGGCTGTTATCGTTTTAGTCATCAAGGGCAGTGACTTTAGAGATCTTTTCTATATAATTGGCGCTCATTTTTCAGCGTAAAGCTCAAGTACCGGTAGAAAGGATCAGTGCATGCGTAGTCATTATTGCGGTCTGTTGAACGCACAACATGTCGGGCAACAAGTTTCTCTGTGCGGTTGGATCAACCGTCGTCGCGACCTCGGTGGTCTGATATTTGTTGACCTGCGCGACCGTGAAGGTCTGGTGCAGGTGTTTTTTGATCCGGATTTAACACAAATGTTCGCCCAGGCTGCTGAGCTGCGCAACGAATTTTGTGTGCAGATCACAGGCACAGTGCGCGCACGCCCTGACTCGCAAGTCAATAAAGATATGGCCACTGGTGAAGTAGAAGTTTACGCTTCGGCTCTGACCATTCTGAACAAAGCACCGGCCCTGCCACTGGACTTTAACCAGAACAACACAGAAGAGCAGCGCCTCAAATACCGTTATTTAGATATCCGTCGTCCAGTGATGAGCGACAGATTAAAATTCCGCGCCAAAGTCACCAGTTTTGTCCGTAACTTTATGGATAGCAACGGCTTTTTAGATATTGAAACGCCAATTCTCACCAAAGCTACCCCTGAAGGTGCCCGCGATTATTTAGTACCTAGCCGCACCCATAAAGGCCAGTTTTTTGCGTTGCCACAATCACCTCAGCTGTTTAAACAGCTGCTGATGATGGGCGGTATGGACAGGTATTATCAGATCGTCAAATGTTTCCGTGACGAAGACTTACGTGCTGACCGTCAGCCGGAATTCACCCAGATTGATATCGAAACCAGCTTTATGACCGCCGAACAAGTGATGGCTGTCACTGAAGAAATGGTGGTGTCGATGTTTAAATCGATGCTGGATGTAGATTTAGGCAAGCTGCCACGGATGACCTATTTTGAAGCCATGCGTTTGTATGGTTCAGACAAACCGGATTTACGCAATCCAATGCAGTTTGTTGATGTGGCTGATTTACTCAAAGACGTTGATTTTAAAGTATTCTCAGGCCCGGCCAATGACCCGAAAGGCCGTGTGGTTGCACTCAAAGTGCCAGGCGCCGCGGAAAAAGTTTCCCGTAAAGATATCGACACCTACACCGCTTTTGTTGGCATTTATGGTGCCAAGGGCCTGGCCTGGTTAAAAGTGAACGACGTGGCTCAAGGCCTGGAAGGTATTCAGTCGCCGGTTGCTAAGTTTTTAACTGCGGAAATCGTCAGTGAAATTTTAGCGCGCACCGGCGCACAAAACGGCGACCTGATTTTCTTTGGTGCTGACAGGGCCAAAGTCGTGTGTGAAGCTATGGGCGCTTTGCGCTTAAAACTGGGTGAAGATTTAGGCATCACTCAGCCTGGCTGGAAACCGCTGTGGGTTGTTGATTTCCCAATGTTTGAAGAAAACGATGACGGCAGTTATTCCGCTGTACACCATCCCTTTACTTCACCGCTGGACACTGCAGCTTTCCTGTCGACTGACACCGACAAGCTGGAGCTGGGCACTTTATTATCCAACGCCTATGACATGGTTTTAAACGGTACTGAGTTAGGCGGTGGTTCTGTGCGTATCCATACGCCGGATGTGCAGGCCAAAGTGTTCCAGTTATTGGGCATCAGTGATGAAGAAGCGGCGGAAAAATTTGGTTTCTTATTAGAAGCTTTACGTTATGGTGCACCACCACATGCGGGTCTGGCTTTTGGCCTGGATAGGTTAGTGATGCTGATGACAGGCGCCAGCTCTATCCGTGATGTGATGGCCTTCCCGAAAACCGCTACTGCCGCTTGTCCGTTGACAGACGCACCTGGTGTTGCCAATCCACAACAACTGGCCGATCTGGGTATTGCCGTTGTTGCCAAGGCTGAAGCTGACAAATAACAGCAAAACAGCTTGTCACTGTGGCATTGATTGCAGTAGCTTCAGCAAAAAACGGCGACATTAAGTCGCCGTTTTTATCTCTGCGTTCAGCCCATGCTGGCAGAGGATCACAAGTTTTGTTATTGAGGGAGTATAAAGATGGCAGGTCATAGTAAATGGGCCAACATGAAGCACCGCAAGGCGCGTCAGGATGCCAAAAAGGTGAAGATATTTACCAAACTGATCCGGGAGCTGACAGTGGCAGCCAAACAAGGTGCAGATCCGGACGGTAACCCGAGATTACGAACTGCCATTGCCAAAGCACTGTTAAATAATTTATCGCGGGATGTGATTGAGCGCGCGGTAAAACGTGGTGCCGGTGAAAATGGTGGTGAAAATTTTGAAGAGTTGGTGTACGAAGGTTATGGCCCCAATGGTGTGGCTATTATTGTTGAAACACTCACCGACAATCATAAACGCACAGTACAGGATGTGCGCAGTGCCTTTACCAAATATGGCGGTAACCTCGGCACCAACGGCTCTGTTTCTTATTTGTTCTCGCGCCAGGGTTTATTAAGTTTTGCCGCAGGTGTTAATGAAGACAAACTGATGGAACAAGCGCTGGAAGCAGGTGCTGATGATGTAGTGGCGCATGACGACGGCTCTTTTGAGGTGGTTACCAGCCCTGAGTTGTTTTTGGATGTTAAAGAAGCTCTGGAAAGTGCAGGATTACAGGCGGAACATGCCGAAGTGAGTTTAGTGCCGTCAACCAAAGCTGAGATTGGCGCTGACACTGTGGTAAAGTTTTTCAAACTTATTGATATGCTTGAAGATTTTGACGATGTGCAAAACGTCTATCACAATGCCGACATCAGTGATGATGTGCTGGCGCTGGTGGAATAAGCTTGAATATTATTCTGGGTATAGACCCCGGCAGCAGGTTAACCGGTTACGGGGTGATCCGGCAGCAAGGCGCCAAATTTGAGTATATCGCCAGTGGTTGTATCCGGATGACACTTGGTGAAATGCCGGATCGGCTCAAGCAAATTTTTGATGGCGTCAGCCAAATTATTGAACAAACACGGCCAACAGTTTTTGCCATAGAGCAGGTGTTTATGGCACGCAACCCGGATTCAGCGTTAAAGCTGGGCCAGGCCCGTGGTGCTGCTATTGTTGCAGCTAAAGTGGCTGGACTTGAGGTGTTTGAATATTCCGCCCGTCAGGTCAAACAATCTGTGGTGGGCACAGGAGCGGCCGATAAATTCCAGGTGCAGCATATGGTGAAAACCCTACTGAAGCTGCCTGCCAGCCCGCAGGCGGATGCTGCCGATGCATTGGCTGTGGCGCTCTGTCATGGTCATACCCAACAAAGTTTGATCAGTATGGCAGGACAGGCCAGTAAAACAGTGCGTGGCCGGTTAAGATAAGCCTATTGCCGGGGCCTGGTTGCCAAAGCGCAAATAAGAGCAATTCGCATTTTTATGCAGCAGGATTTTTATGATTGGTCGATTAACGGGCATTATTGCCGAAAAACAAGCGCCGGATTTATTAATAGAAGTGGCTGGGGTAGGGTACGAAGTACAGTTGCCGCTGACCAGTTTTTACACTTTGCCCGCTGTGGGTCAACAAGCCACTATTTATACCCATTTTGTGGTCCGGGAAGATGCGCAGCTGTTATATGGTTTTGCCAATCCAACGGAGCGTAGTTTGTTCCGTCAGTTAATTAAAGCGAATGGTATAGGCCCTAAAATGGCATTGACCATTTTGTCGGGTTTAACGGCCAGTCAGTTTGTGCGTTGTGTACAACAGGATGACATCAGCACTCTGGTAAAATTACCTGGTGTTGGTAAAAAAACCGCCGAACGATTATTGGTGGAAATGCGCGATAAACTTAAAGACTGGGGCTTGTCTATTGCCACCCCTGTCACTGATCATCTGGTTTTGGGTGATGACGAAGTGCATAAATTTGAGCTCAAAGAAAGCCCGGAAGCAGATGCTATCAGTGCGCTGATTTCCCTGGGTTACAGTCAGTCGCAAGCCGCTCTGGCGGTGAAAAAAGTATTTAAAGCCGAGCTTGGCAGTGAACAACTGATTAAAGCTGCATTAAAATCAATGATTTAATTTATGGATGATGTTGCACAACGTTGTTCAACTGAGTAAACAGCCATGATAGAAGCAGATCGTTTACTAGCCCCTGCGGCCAGTCGGGAAGATGAAGTTATCGACCGGGCTATTCGTCCTAAATCTCTGGCGGATTACACAGGCCAAAGCCATGTGCGTGAGCAAATGGCTATTTTTATTGAAGCGGCCCGTGGCAGAAATGAACCCCTTGATCACTTACTAATTTTTGGCCCACCAGGTTTAGGTAAAACGACCTTGGCAATGATTGTCGCCAACGAAATGGGCGTGAATATTAAACAAACCTCAGGGCCAGTACTGGAAAAAGCAGGGGATTTAGCCGCGCTTTTAACCAATCTCGAACCCAATGACGTGCTTTTTATCGATGAAATTCATCGCTTAAGCCCGGTGGTTGAAGAGATATTATATCCGGCGATGGAAGACTATCAGCTTGATATTATGATTGGCGAAGGTCCGGCTGCCCGCTCGATCAAACTGGATTTACCCCCTTTTACGCTGGTTGGTGCTACCACCAGAGCCGGTGCTTTAACCTCCCCGCTGCGGGACAGATTTGGCATAGTACAAAGGCTGGAGTTTTATAAAGTCGATGAGCTGGCGCAAATTATTCTGCGTTCGGCACATTTTCTCAACCTGCAGCTGGATTTGCCGGCCGCCACTGAAATTGCCCGTCGTTCCCGGGGCACCCCCCGTATTGCCAACAGGTTGCTGCGAAGAGTGCGGGATTTTGCCCAGGTGAAATCGAACGGTGTGGTCAGTACCGATATTGCCAATCAGGCATTATTGATGGTGGATGTGGATGCACAAGGGTTTGACTATATGGATCGCAAGCTGATGCTGGCCATTATCGAAAAATTTATGGGTGGACCCGTAGGACTGGATAACCTGGCTGCAGCCATAGGTGAAGAAAAAGACACGATAGAAGATGTGATCGAACCTTTTTTAATTCAGCAGGGTTTTATCCAGCGCACGCCACGTGGCCGTATTGCGTCAAAACATGCTTATGCCCATTTTGGTTTTGACCTGCCGGCAACATCGCAGGAATAAAGGCCTGGTATCACAGTATTGCTGCGGCGACTTGCTGCCATATTGTTGATTTTCAGATAAAAAAAAGCCCGCTAAGGAGCGGGCCAATGCAACAAGTTGAAGTAGAACTTCAAAAAATCCAGGGAACATGCTGAGTGATCCGAACCACTGAAGCAGGGTTCCAATCACTCTGTGATCTTAACTACAGTGAACACCCTCGTATTACACCGTTGCGCTAGCTCAGAACACCTGCGTATCTTAAGGATTTAGAATAATTACTTCAAACGAGAAAAATTGCCTCTTTTCATTAAAAAAAGTAATGCGAATAAAAATTCATAAATAATGAATAATGGGTTGCCTTGTTGTGTAAGCCTTGATAAATCTGAATCCTCCTTGTTTTTTGCTGAACCTGAAATGAATACTTCCAATTATTTTTTTCATCGATTGTCGACATAAAAATCTGATTTCTCCGTTTTGTCGCTAAAATTAGCCGTTTTAACGTAAAAAATGAACTTTTACCCGACATCCGTTTCAATACAGAAGTTAACTGATTGCCGGACCGGAAGGGGAGAATTATTTTTCGGTATAGCAGGGGCTGCGCTGTTGAGTTAGGGCGCAGTGTCCCATATCATAGCGCCCAAATTTGTGACTTTGTTTTAGCGTTTTTTTAGAGGTATTTTCTGGTGGCTGGTCAACTTTCAATTCTCGAACTTATCCTTCATGCAAGCTTTGTTGTGCAATGTGTGATGGCTATTCTGGTCGCAGCTTCAGTTGTATCCTGGGCTATGATCATCCAGCGTAATAAAGCCTTAAACGCGGCTATTGAAGACACCCGGAAATTTGAAGATCGGTTCTGGTCCGGTATTGATTTATCAAAGCTGTATAACGAAGTGAGTGCCCGCGCTAATGTCAGTGGTATGGAATCTCTGTTTAAAGCCGGTTTTAAAGAGTTTGCCCGTTTACACAAAACCAATGCCAGACAGCCAAGTGCGGTGATGGAAGGTACTCAGCGTGCGATGCGTGTCGGTTTATCTCGGGAAGTTGAACGGCTGGAAACCCATTTGCCGTTCCTGGCCACAGTCGGTTCTATAAGCCCCTATATTGGTTTGTTTGGCACCGTCTGGGGTATTATGAATTCATTTATTGCTTTGGGAGCTGTGCAGCAGGCCACTTTGGCAATGGTTGCACCAGGTATTGCTGAAGCCCTGATCGCAACCGCTATTGGTTTGTTTGCCGCTATTCCGGCTGTTATTGCCTATAACAGATTTTCACACCGTGTTGAACAACTGGAAAACTCCTATGCCAACTTTGTGGAAGAGTTTGCCAATATTCTGCATCGTCAGGCGGTCAGTGCCGGAGACAATCAATAATGTACGTGCGCAAGAAACGCCGCATGGTGGCGGAAATAAATGTGGTGCCTTATATCGATGTGATGTTGGTGCTGCTGATTATTTTTATGGTGACCACACCTATTATCACTCAGGGTGTAAAGGTAGAACTGCCTAAATCAAAAGCCGAACCCATAGAGCAGATGAAAGATGGGAAAACCCCTATCGTGGCAACTGTTGATGAAGCCGGTTTATATTATTACGAAAAAGATGGTGTCAACAAAGGGCCTATGAATGCAGAGCAGTTGCAGGCTGAAGTTATGGATACGCTGACCATTGAACCAGGCACCCAGGTCATTCTTAAAGCGGATGGCCGTGTTGATTATAATGCTGTGATTCATTTATTAAATCTGATGAAACAAGCTGGCGCTCCGTCGGTAGGATTGATGACAGAAGACGTGGAGTCCAAATAACATGGATCCGTCGTTTAAGAAGGCGCTGCAAATATCGGCAGGGGTACACCTGCTGTTATTTCTGGCGATGTTTATCAATTTTAACTTTTTTAATAAAAACGAAGTGATTGTTGTGCCTTTGTATTCGGCAAGTAATGCGCCGCTGCAAGCCAGCGTTGTTGAAAATCCGAAAATAAAAGAAGCAGACAAAGCAACAAAAAAGAAACCAGAACCTAAAAAAGAGCCGCCGAAAAAAGAACCAGAACCGGTCAAAGAAGAGCCGAAAGAAGATCCGGAAATAAAACGGCAGGAAGAGAAAAAACTACAGCAGGAAAAAGAGCTGATCGTGAAGAAAAAGCTCGAAGCTGAGAAAAAGAAAAAAGAAGCTGATATCGCGCTCAAAAAGAAAAAAGAGCAAGAGAAGCTGAAGAAAGAACAGGAACAGAAGAAAAAAGAAGAAGCAAAGAAAAAGGCTGAAGAAAACGCCCGTCTTGAGAAAAAGAAAAAAGACGAGTTAGAGAAAAAGAAAAAAGCGGAAGAGTTAAAGAAGAAAAAAGCCGAAGAGAAAAAACGTCAGCAGGAACTTGAGCGTCAGGCTGAAGAGCAGATGATGGAAGACGAGCTGGCGGAAGAAGCCGAAGAAGCGCGGCGTCTGGCGAGACAAGGGCAGTTACTCACTGAGAAACAGCGTTATGTGGCCATGATTGTAGAGCGGGTACGGCAGAGCTGGTTTACTGATGACACCATGAACGGCAAAGAATGTGTGATTTCACTGAGCCTGGCCAGTAATGGTTTTGTGATTAACATGAATGTTGAAGGCGGTGACCCAGGCGTTTGTAATGCCGCGGTCAATGCGATCAACCGGGTCGGCCGGTTCCCAATGCCGGAAGATCCTGAGTTGAATGCCGAATTCCGTCAATTGAAGTTACCATTTAAAAAATAAGTTGAGACGATACGACAATGATATTCAAGTTGATAGGAAAAGCAGCGATAGTGGCGATGGCAATCGTGTCGCTGAAGAGTCATGCATCTTTAGAAATTGTGATTACTGAAGGTGTGGATACAGCGCGCCCCGTGGCCATAGTGCCATTTACTTTTGTCGGGCAGAATCAGCCAACACAAAATATCAGCCAGATTGTTGCCGCCGATTTAATGCGCAGTGGTAAGTTTAATCCGGTTAATGTGATGCGGATGCCGCAACAACCACAAAACAGTAGTCAATTTAATGCGGCTGCCTGGAGTAAAACGGGCATTGAAGCTGTGGTGATGGGCACAGTAAAAGAAGTTGGGCTCGATCGTTATACCATTAGTTATGAACTGGTTGACGTGATCAAAGCCAACGGTGGTGTTGGTCAGCCAATGATGACATCAAGCGGTCGTTTAGTTGCAGGCAACAATCATATTCTGCACTCCAGCGAAATTACTATCGCCGGAAAATTGTTTCGTCAATATGCACATCGTATGAGTGATGTGATTTATGAAAAATTGACTGGCGAAAGAGGTGCATTTTCTACCAAAATAGCCTATGTATTAGTGCGTGATAAACAAGAGTATCGTTATCAATTAGTTGTCGCCGATTATGATGGTGAAAATGAGCAGGTTCTGTTAAGGGCAAAAGAACCTTTGATGTCACCTACCTGGTCACCTGACGGCACTAAATTAGCGTACGTTACTTTTGAACGTAAACAATCTCAGATTTATATACAGGATGTTTACACTGCACGTCGTAGTATTCTGACTTCATTTAAAGGTATTAACAGTGCGCCTGTTTGGTCACCAGATGGCCGTAAAATGGCGATGACTTTATCAAAAGATGGTAATACTGAAATTTATATGATGGATATTGCCAGTAAAAATCTGACAAAATTGACCAATCACCGTGCTATTGACACTGAGCCAAACTGGAGCCCTGATGGTCAATCGATTATTTTTACTTCAGAACGGGGCGGAAATCCGCAATTATATTCAGTGGATATCAATACAAAAGCAACAACTCGTGTTACTTTTGACGGTGAAATGAATTTAGCGGGTAAATTTACACCTAACGGCCAAGCAATTGTTATGGTAAACCGCACAAACGGTCAGTATAATATTGCGCGCATGGATAGGACTACCCGTCAAATGCAAGTGCTGACTCGCACTTATTTGGATGAGTCACCAAGCATTGCGCCTAACGGCTCAATGATTATCTATAGTACTTTGCACGGTTCGTCACAAGTACTGGCACTGGTATCCATGGATGGTCGCTTTAAAGCAAGGTTACCTGCTGCTAATGGGAGAGTAAAATCCCCGGCGTGGTCACCATTTTTATAAAACACAAAAATTTGGTTAATCGTTTTACTAAGGAAAAAATCATGAACTTAAATAAAGTTTTAAAAGGTTTGTTAGTAGCAGTGCCAGTGCTGACTTTAGCTGCATGTAGCTCTAACAACGAAACTGACGCTGGCGATGCAAACGCAAACACCAACGCTCCTGTTCAAGCTGTTGACCAAGGCATGAGCGATGCAGAACAACTGCGTCAGCAATTAGAAGCTCTGCGTCAGCAAAACACTATTTACTTCGACTTCGACAAGTCAGCTATCCGTCCTGAATTCGCTTCAGTACTGGACGCTCACGCTGCTTTCCTGCGTGCTCGTACTACTGTTTCTGTAACAGTTGAAGGTCACACTGACGCCCGTGGTACTCCAGAGTACAACATCGCTCTGGGTGAGCGTCGTGCTCAGTCAGTTCAAAGCTACCTGGAAAACCTGGGTGTTGCTGCTGGCCAAATGTCAGTAGTTAGCTACGGCGAAGAAAAACCAGTTGACGCTGGTAACACTGAAGACGCGTTTGCTAAAAACCGTCGTGCTGTTTTAGTTTACTAATTTACTAGTGAGTGTGCATGGACGTTAAAAAGTCACTGATTACTGCACTTTCATTAGTTGCAGTAGCTGTATTAGCTGATCCGGCGCCCGTTGCTGACCTAAGTCGCAGCAGCAATAAGAGTTATGCCGCGCAATCCAGTAGTCGTAGTGGTTCTGTTGAAGAACGACTATCTGCGCTGGAACGTGTGGTTGAAGCTCGTGCTGCTGCACAACTACAGATGCAGCAACAACTCCAGACCTTGCTTGACGAGGTCAGCGAGTTAAGCGGCAAGACTGAAATGCACTCTTATAAATTAGAAGAGATATTGCAACAACAACGTGATATCTATCAGGAAATTGACCGCCGTGTGGGTGGCCAGGGTGGTGCAGCGTCGCAGGTGCAGTCTTCTGCAAATGTGCGTGCACAAACTCCGGTTAACGTGCCGGCGGGCAATCCCGCAGCCGTTGTAGCAGCCGATCAGGTTGCTACTGCGGATGTTGCGCCAGCGCCAGCCTCTGTGAATATGACAGAAGCACAGGCGTATGAACAAGCTATCAATTATGTGATCAAGGATAACAACTACGCTGCGGCTATTCCGGCGTTTGAAAGTTTTATCCGTGACTACCCGAATTCAGACTACACCTCTAATTCTCATTATTGGTTAGGCCAGCTTTACTATCAGAAAAATGAGTTAGGCAAAGCAAAAAACCATTTCGAGCGTGTTGTCACCCAGTACCCGAATACCACTCGTGTTCCTGACGCTTTATTAAAACTGGGCATGGTGGCTGAAAAGCAGAACGAAGCTGCGGTAGCAAAAAAGTATTACAACCAGCTGGTCAAAAGTTTTCCAAAGTCCAAGCCTGCAGCAACAGCGCGCAAAAAACTTGAGACTATGTAAGTCGTTTTTATAAAAAAGCCCGCTTTAAGCGGGCTTTTTTATTGGGGAAATTGTATTTTTGCCGATTTTGGCTTTGCTGTAGTAGTTAAGCTTTGTAATTGATGCTGCTGATATTTCAGACAGGCAACGCTTTATTATTCGACAGTGAATTGCTGTGATGCTGCGAAATTAAGCAGTTAACATGGCAAAAGCGCGTTTTTGGCAAATATAAGTTGCACTGAGCGCGTAAATAAGTAAGATATGCCTCCGCGACAGGGGTCATTAGCTCAGCTGGTAGAGCAGCGGACTTTTAATCCGTTGGTCGATGGTTCGAATCCATCATGACCCACCACTTCCCGATAGTTTTTCTCACTGCAAAACCCGTGTATAATGCGCCACCCTTTATTGTTGGATGGTCAGCATGAATCAAGCACTGCAGTTTAATGAACTTGAATATGTCTTCCCAAAAAAGCCGTTGCCATTAAGCGCTGACGACAAACAAGCTTATAAAGACCGGATCAAAAAATTACTGGTTGAACGTGATGCAGTTCTGGTCGCGCACTATTACACCGACCCGGAAATTCAGGCGCTCGCCGAGGAAACCGGTGGTTGTGTGTCAGACTCATTAGAAATGGCCCGTTTTGGCAATCAGCATCCGGCAAAAACGCTGATTGTCGCCGGAGTCAAGTTTATGGGCGAAACCGCAAAAATTCTGACGCCGGAAAAAACCATCTTAATGCCAACGCTGGAAGCCACCTGTTCGCTGGATTTAGGTTGCCCGGCTGAGGAGTTTTCTGCCTTTTGTGACGCGCATCCGGACAGAGTTGTTGTCGTGTACGCCAATACGTCAGCTGCGGTAAAAGCACGCGCCGATTGGGTGGTGACTTCTTCTATTGCGCTGGATGTGATTGAACATTTAGACAGTGAAGGTAAAAAAATCCTGTGGGGCCCGGATAAACACTTAGGCGCTTATGTGCAAAAACAGACAGGTGCCGATATGCTGCTGTGGCAGGGCGCCTGTATTGTGCATGACGAGTTTAAAGCCAATGCACTGATTGAGCTGAAAAAACAATATCCAACTGCAGCAGTATTGGTGCATCCGGAATCTCCGGCTGCGGTGGTGGATTTAGCCGACGCCGTGGGTTCCACCAGTCAGCTGATTAAAGCCAGCCAGACCATGGCCAACGACACTTTTATTGTCGCGACGGATAAAGGCATTTTTTATAAAATGCAGCAGGCGATGCCGGATAAAACCTTTATTGAAGCGCCAACCGGTGGTAATGGCGCCACTTGCCGCAGCTGCGCACATTGCCCCTGGATGGCGATGAATGGCTTAAAAGCTATTGAAGAGGCTTTAACTGACGCCAGTGGTCACGAAATTTTTGTCGACGCTAAACTACGCGACAGAGCCTTATTACCGCTGGACCGGATGTTGAGTTTTGCCAAAAGCAACAGAGTTGCAGTGAAGGGCAACGCCTAAACTTGTACAAATAGCGGCTTTGCTGAAAATTCCAGCGAAAAGCGGTATAACAGCAATTTATTGTTGCGCCGAGCGCTGAATTTACCTAGTATAGCCGCGCTTGCTGTGGCAAGTCCCGGAGAGATGGCTGAGTGGCTGAAGGCGCACGCCTGGAAAGTGTGTTTAGGTTAACCCCTAACGAGGGTTCGAATCCCTCTCTCTCCGCCAGATATAAAACAAAAGCCCCGTACGAAAGTACGGGGCTTTTGTTTTATATCTGCTGGTGAAAGCGGATTGGTGAGAAGCCTTAGTTCGACAAACCGGCAGGATTGCCGGTTTGGACCTTGCGGAGCAAGG
Organism: Rheinheimera sp.; assembly: GCF_036782235.1. Taxonomy (GTDB): domain Bacteria; phylum Pseudomonadota; class Gammaproteobacteria; order Enterobacterales; family Alteromonadaceae; genus Pararheinheimera. The sequence goes on from NZ_DAIPZL010000009.1 coordinate 55,854, forward strand.
CCCGAAGGGCGAGGGGCAGGGAGCCCCGAGTCAATCCCTGAATACGAAAGTACGGGGCTTTTGTTTATATCTGCTGGTGAAAGCGGCTTTGGTTTAAACCCTGGATAAAACCTTATGCTCAAGCACCCAAAGTAAATCACTGTGAAACTAAACCGCTTTTGCTAAAATCCTGTTTTTTGCATTTTGCTGCCGGAATCTTTTGATGTTATGTCCTTATTTTATTGCCGACACTTGCCGCTCTTGTTCAGCACTTGATGCGGCTTATGCAGTGCAGCTGGAGACAAAACAGCAGCAGTTGCAAAAACTGCTTGGCAATTTTGCCGGTTATCAGTTATTGCCTGCTGTTGCATCTTCAGAAGCGGCATTTCGCAATAAAGCCAAAATGGTGGTGATGGGCAGCATAGATGATCCTGTGCTTGGTATTGTGAATCATCATCAGCAACAGGTCGATCTGACCGCTTGTCCTTTGTATCCAACATCATTTCAGCAAGCTTTTGCGCATATCCGCAGTTTTATCCGGCTGGCCAAATTGCAGCCTTATCAGCTTGCTGAAAAAAAAGGTGAGCTGAAGTTTGTGCTGTTAACACAAAGTCAGTCAACAGGGCAGTGGATGCTGCGTTTTGTACTGCGTTCAAAAAACCATCTGGCCTCTATTGTTAAACATCTGCCGGCGCTGCAGCAACAATGGCCTGAGCTTTTGGTGTGTTCTGTGAATTTACAGCCCGAACATAAAGCTGTGTTAGAGGGCGAGCAGGAAATTGTGCTGACTGAGCAACAACAATTGCCAGAGCTGTTCAACGATGTGCCGCTTTTTATTCAGCCTCAGAGTTTTTTTCAGACGAACCCTAGGCTGGCCGCGCAGTTGTACCAAAGCGCCCGCGACTGGACTGCTGATTTACCATTAAAAAGTGTCTGGGATCTGTTTTGTGGTGTGGGTGGTTTTGCGCTGCATCTGGCAAAAAGCGGACGGCAGATCACCGGCATTGAAATATCGTCGGCTGCTATTGCCTGTGCACATCGCTCGGCCGCACTGATGCAGGATGTGCAATTACAGTTTCAGGCGCTGGATGCTGATGCATTTGCCAAGGCCCAGCAGCAAAGCCCGGATTTATTAGTGGTCAACCCACCTAGGCGGGGTTTAGGTGCAGCACTGTGTCAGACCGTAAGCCAGCTGAAGCCAGCCTGGTTGTTGTATTCAAGCTGTAATCCACAAAGTCTGGTGCAGGATTTAGCTGCACTTTCAGACTATCAGCTTGAGAAAGCGCAGCTGTTTGATTTTTTTCCTCACACTGAACATGCCGAAGTATTGTGTTTATTACAGCGCCGCGACAGTCACGCTGAATAGTGCTTCGCCGCAGTAAAAGCCTGGTATTTCATTGTGGCCTTGTTATTCGTTTATGTTGTTCAGCCCCTTTTGTGGCTCACAAAGGGCTGGCATTGGTAACTGCAGTGTTGTCAGGCTGATGAAGTTGTTGCCATCAAACTGCAGCTGATAAATCAGACCGTAATCCTGTTCCGTCAGCGGCGCTTGTGGTGTTTTACTCAGTAGCTCTGCAAGTTGCGGCACAGTGTTGCTGTGGCCTACTACCAACGCGTTTTGTTGCTGCTGCATCAAGCTAGCGGCAAGGTTTTGGATGTCGGCTGCCTGATAAGTTTCTAACCGGCGGTTTGGGGTTAATAAAGCGGTTGCTGTTAATTGGGTGCGTTGGTATCCGCTGTGATACAGCTTTGTCAGCGGCACCTTAGCCAATAAAGTCGCCAGTTCTGCCGCCTGTGCTTTACCACAGGCCGATAACAGCGGATCTTTCGCTGCCGCTCCACCGGCAGCTTTATTGACTTCAGCCTTGTGGGCGTGGCGCACCAGGTACAGCTGGTAAGGTGCAGCTTGTGCTGTGCAAGTGGCGAGACTCAGTACACTGACAGCCAAAACTTTTAAAATTTTCAAAATTATTTAACCCCTTTTGTTGTGCTCAATCGTCCAATGTCTGAAAAACACCATCAACAAGGAGCAGGACATGAGCAGCACTATGTCAGTATCTTATGCGGCACAAACACCATGGCAGGCTCGGTTGGGCACTGTAGTGTTGGCAATTTTTATCACTTTGATGTTATTTCAGCTGATGGCGGCTTTGCTGGACAACGACATTGCACCACCGCCGCCGTTACCTCCACAGATGGCAGTGGAACTGTCTGCCCCCAGAGATGACAGTGCAGTACAGCCGAAAATCATCTTAGAGCCACCGCCACCTCCTGTTGAACCCCCGGCACAACAACCTGTTGATTTGGGTTCAGAGCTGCAGCGTTTTGCGCTGGAGGTTGCACCTGTGGTGCCAGATATTGCCATCAGCGCGCAGCAGGGGCAATACCAGCAATTGGCTGATGCACAGGCCAGGCCTTTGGTGCGGGTTGAACCACAATATCCCGCCTCAGCAGCACGGGATGGGATCAGCGGTTGGGTGCAGCTGAGTTTTAGCATTGATGCTACAGGGGCTGTGACCGATGTTGTGGTGCTGGATGCAGAGCCAAAACGAGTGTTTGAACAGGCAGCTATCCGGGCGCTAAAACGCTGGAAATATCAACCTTCTGTCGAACAAGGCAAAGCTGCTAAAACCACAGGTTTAACTGTGCAGCTGGATTTTAATCTGGAACCCTGAAAAGGGCTGTGGCACATTGATCAGGTTGGCAATACAAAGCATAAACAAAGTTGCTTTGGGCGCTGTGGCTGAACAGCTTCGGCGCACAACAACAAGAATAACAGCCGGCAGGAGTGCTTATGGGATGGAAACAAATCAGTATCCGGCTGACCGGCTTTACAGCGTCGGCGACTGCCAATACCGGGCACGATGAGCTTGGCTGGTTGTTCCGCAGTCATGCCGATGCTTTGTATCATTTTTTATTAAAACAAAGTGATGCTGAGCTGGCGCAGGATATCAGTCAGCAAAGCTGGTTAAAGGTACTGGAGTTACAAAGTTGGCAGACTGAGTCAGCATCCCAAGCTGCTGGTACCGGTATCAAAGGTGATTTTCAACAGCGTTGTCAGTTTAAAACCTGGTTATTTACCCTGGCCAGAAATGCACTTTTTGATGAACTGCGCCGCCGACAACGCTGGAGCGGGCCGGAGCTTAGTGAAGAAACCATGTTGGACACCCAAGTCAGCCAGCTTGAGCTGTTGGTGGCTGCAGAGCGGCAACAGGCATTACAACAAGCCATAGAAGTTTTGCCGTTATTACAAAAAGAAGCTTTGTTATTACAGCTGGAAGGTTTTTCGCTGGAAGACATTGCCAGCATCAGCGGCAGTGCAGCCGAAACGGTAAAAAGCCGGCTCAGATATGCAAGAACCAGCCTCAGTCAAGCTCTGGAGCATTACCATGACCACCAAGCATAATGGGCAAACGCCAAAAGCTGCGGAGCAAACCCCAGTGCAGCAAAAGGTTAATCTGCAGTCAGAACTTCAACAACAAGTATTGCAGGCAAAGGCTGATACCACCGCAGCGGAGCCGTCAGCGGGAGAGGAAAAGTTAACAGCTGCACTCGAGCTTTGGTACCGGCAAAGCGCAGAGCAACATCAAATACCGCCGCCGCAAAAACAGGCGCTGTGGCAATTGCTGCAACACAAAGCTGGGCCAAAATCCAGGTTAATACAGTTGAAGATCATCATGCAGCAACTGGTCGGCTGGTTTAGTTTTCCGAAGTTGCAGGCGTTAACCGCAGTTTGTGCACTTGGGTTAGGCTGGTTTTTAATTCAACAACAGCAGTTGTCCTATCAAATCAGTCAGACCAACAGCCTTTATCCGGTGCAAATACACCAGCTGAATTCTGAAGAAATTCACGCAGGATCTTTGAGTGCAGCCCAGCAACGCCAGCAAATTTTCAGTCAGCGTTATCAGGACTACCAAAAAAGTGTGGCGGCAGGGCATGTGATAAAACAGCAGGTGCTGGCGCGTCAGTCTGCCGACAGTGGCTGGCTGCTTGATGCCTGCAGCAAACTCAGATTACAGCTGAGTGAAGGTTGGTTAGAACAGTTTAAATTACAACAACAATGGTCTGAACCACAGTGGGCACAGCTGTCCAGCAGCCGTTATCTGCAGGTATCAACTGGTACTCATGGTGAAATTATTGCATTGCAACCATCGGCGCAGCCACCTTCCTGTGCGCCCTGAACAAAGCTCGATAGGTTAAAAAGACGACAGTAAGATGCTGAAAGGGTTGTACCATGCCGTGACTTTGGTGTGGCTGTGGCATTCGAGAAAAAACCAAGGCGCGCTTCGTGCAGCCCCAGCTCTGGGGTAATATAGCGCCTTTGTATTTTCTGCCGTTGTGAGCCCCGATGACTGATTTAATTTACCTGCGTTCTTACCCTGAGTCTATTTTGCAGCAGGTGCGTCTGGCACTGCAAAACGGCAGTTTGGGTGAGAGCCTCAACCGCCGTTATCCGGAGCAAAACCACAATATTCAGACTGACAAAGCTTTGTATGAGCTGACTTTACAACTAAAACAACAGTTTATGAAAAGTAGTGACCCCATCAGCAAGGTGCAGTTTGACCCGAAAATTCATGTGATCCATAACGCCCTGGGGACCCACAGTCAGATCAGCAGGGTGCAGGGCGGCAAGCTGAAAAGTAAAAATGAAATCCGTGTCGCCAGCTTGTTAAAACAAATGCCGTTATCTATTCTGCGCATGGTAGTTGTGCATGAATTAGCCCATTTACGGGAAAAAGATCACAACAAGGCGTTTTATCAATTGTGTCAGTACATGGAACCCCAGTATCATCAACTGGAACTGGATTTACGGTTGTTCCTGACCTGGCGCGACAGTCAAAGCTGAATCAGCAGAACAACAAGCCGGATGGCGGGACGGAGGAGCAGATGGCTCAGACAACACATATTTTTGTCTATGGTTTATTAACTTTTCCCGAGATTGTCACTGCCATTACCGGCCAACATATCCAGATGAAAGCTGCAGTATTAAGCGGGTTTCGCCGATATGGTTTAAGCCGGAGCCCAACCCAAACCCCGGTGCCAGTGTTATTGGCTGAGCCGGGTTATCGGCAGCGCGGACAGCTGCTGTTGAATGTGGATGAGCAGGCGGTTAAAAAGTTAGATTTTTTTGAAGATCTGGACTCAGGGCATTATGTAAAAACTGCGGTCCGGGTTGAAGTTGAAGGTCAGTGGCTGGATGCCTTTTGTTATTGTGCCGGACCGGCGCTGGCACCTTATGCCAGTGGCGACTGGTCACCAGAACAAGTGACAGAGCAGGACAAACAGTATTTTATTCAAACATTGATCCCAGAAATGCTGGCTGCACTGGCAAAGGGTTCGCAGTAAAAATTTTAAGCTGTGTTCCGAGTACCAGTGGCATTTTGCAGGCTTGTGCTGCATCGCAGTCAGGGTTTTGGGCCCGGAAGGAATTATGATCAAACAAAGTTTGATGGCGGCCTTGTTATTGTGCACAACCTCTGTTGTGGCGGCGCCATCTGTTGCCCAGTTTTCTGAAGAATTTCATCGTGAATTTACCCGTAAGATGAGTAAAAACAACATCCCTGGTGGTGTTTATGTCATTGTCAAAGATGACAAAATTGTCAGGGTTGGCGCTTTTGGTGTGCGCTCGCACGGTACTAAGGCCAAGGTGGATGCCAACACTGTGTTTCGTCTGGCTTCTGTGTCCAAAACCTTTGCCGGCGGCTTAGCGGCTCAGGTGGAGCACGAAGGGCGTTTTAACTGGAACGACAAAGTCACCAAATATGTGCCGGGTTTTCGCTTTCGTAGCCCCGCTATGACGTCCAGATTGACAGTAGAACATTTACTGGCACAAAACGCCGGCTTAAGCCCAAATGCTTTTGACGACCTGATAGAAGCCAATATGACACCGGCACAAATTCTGCCAAAATTTGGCAACATCAACCCGCGTTGTCAGCCAGGTAAATGTTACGGCTACCAGAATGTGTTGTTCAGTCTGATTGAGACCGTGCTGCACAAAACCACCAATATGCCCTATGAGCGCCTGATCGAGCAGCGCATCTTTAAACCCTTGCAAATGCACAACGCTTCTGTCGGTTACGCGGCATTTCTGGCCAGTAAAAACCGCGCTATGCCCCATGTGAAAGTACGCAATGGCTGGGGGGAGGCTAAAGTGGTACCGACTTATTACCGGGTGAATCCGGCTGCCGGTGTCAACGCCAGTGCTATGGATATGGGCAAATGGTTGATTGCAAGACTTGGGCATAACCCTACTGTATTGTCACCTGCCATGCTGACTGATATTCACAAACCCCGTATCAAGACCGCCGACAATCTCAGCGGTCGCACCTTTGGTCCTTATGTGGCTGATGCCTACTATGGTCTGGGTACCCGCATTTATCAGTTTGGTAAACATAAGCTGTATTACCATGGTGGTCTGGTGAAAGGTTATCGCACCGACATGTCCTATTTGCCTGAGAAAGGCTTAGGTTTAGTCGTGTTGTTAAATGCCCAAAGTAATCTGGTGGCTGAGCTGTCCAGTTATTTCTGGGCTACTATGCTCGATACCCAGCCACAAGCCACGCCGGCGCCCAAAAAGAAAGTGCGTAAAGTAGCGCAGCAGCTTGAGCCGTTATTTACACCTTTTGAATATGACACTGATGAGTTGATGACTGAATCGCTAAGCCCTGAAATGCTGGCAAGGTTGCAGCAAGATGCTCTGGAGAGTCTGTACGGGTCCGGTCCGGACTCTGAGTCTGCAATTGAAGCTGATTTTGCTTCAGCATCAGAGCTTAAACAAACGGTTGACCTGGCTCAGGCTCCAGACTTAAAAAACATCAGGCCACCGCTGCTCGCGCCCTAATGTCATCTGAATGATCATAAAGGCCGGACCAAATGTGTTGGTCCGGCCTTTTGCAATACAACATTCTATAGTTGCATGTCCAATAACTGCTTACTCAGGCAGATGAGTCGCGCTGATATAAATCCAGATAAAAATCCAGCGTGATGGCCGGCAAGTCGCGGCATAACTGCGCTTTGAGCTCAGCATTAAATTTATAACCGAGCGGGATCATCTGCAGCAGTTGTTCCAGCTCAGCAGCGGCTTTGGGCTGAAATAACCAACTCAGCTGCTGACGTTTATGATGGTGAAAACCCTGTTGTTGCTGCACTGCTTGCGGGTGTAACCGTACCTGACTGTAAATCTGTTGTTTCAGCTCGACTAAATGTTCAGGCGCTGGTGTGACTGTTAATAACCAGGCGCCCGGTGTCGCCACTCTGGCAAGCTCGGCCGGTTCGGATGGCGCATAAATACGCAGCACCAGGTCAAAACTGCTATCGGCAAAAGGCAGCTGATAACTGCTGGCAACAGCACAATGCAGCTTCGGATATTTTTTGCTGGCGGCTTTTACCGCGGCTTTGGAAATATCAATGCCATAAAGAGTCAACTCCGGCAGTGCCTGTGCCAGTCTGTTGCTGTAATAACCTTCACCACAGCCAATATCCAACAATACAGGTGCTGTTGATGCTGTAGTGTCAGAGGCCAAAGCCGTGGTAAACAGCTGATTAACGGCATCTGACAGGGGTTGATAAAAACCTGCTTCCAAAAATGCCCTTCTAGCCTGGATCATCTCAGCGCTGTCGCCCGGTGTCAGCGACTTTTTTTGTTGTACCGGCAATAAATGAAAATAACCTTCACGGGCGCGATCAAACTGGTGGCGGTTTTGGCACTGTAAACCAGTGTCATTAGCAAGCAGGGGGTGTTGGCAAAGCGGGCAGCGGTACATAACAGTCCGGAACTTAAACAAAAACGCCATTATAAAGATTGTTGTTGCTGAAGTCGCCTTTTGACTGGTCGGCTATCAACTGAACGCTGTGGCCTAGCTGTTTTTCTGATAATGCGCCGGCTGGTGATTCAACTCCACTGCCAGTGCCATCAGCAGTTGCGTCCAGTCGTCAATCAGCCGGGCTTTGGCTCTTTTATCATCGTATAACTGTAAAGTTAACGTCAGCTCACAGCCAAAAGGCATAGGTAAAATGGTGATCCAGACCAGATCCGGTTCAGCCTGACGTCTGGGTGGATACAAACTGAATAACAACTGCTGTGGTGGGCTGATTTGCAGATATTCGCCCCAATGCACCAGCTCGCGGCCGTTGCGGTTTTCGACAATACGAAAACGGCCGCCGACACGGGCGTCAATGTCTGCCTGTTGTAACTTGGCATCGGGGTGGGTGAATAACCAGCGGCCAGCGTATTGTTCATCCAGCCAGTATAAAAATACCACTTCGGCTGGCGCCTCATAACAATGGCTGATACTGAGTTGCTGCAAAGTACGATCCATGTCAGCTCCTTGCCAGAATAACGATCTGTTGCCGGATCCGGCGGTCTCTATGTTGCTGAAATTGTAGTTGGCGTTACAAATTTTTCGCGCGAATTCAGCAAATTAACCACAAATTGTACAGATTTTAGCCAGTGGCTTGTGTTGTATTGTTTTTGTAAGTGGTTACATAGTGCCGCGAGCGGTGGAGGGGGGAAAGAGGCTGCAACCTGACCACATCTGGTGTTGTGCGGTTGCATGGTTGTCTGAATTTAGTTGTTTTTCATTTGCAATAAATCCCATTTATTGCCGTATAAATCCTGGAACACCACCACTGTGGCATACACTTCTTCGCGCGGCGTTTCTAAAAACTGCACGCCGGCTTGTTGCATACGCTGATAATCGGCCCAAAAATCATCGGTTTGTAAAAATAACCAGACCCGACCCGCACCCTGGCCGCCAATCAGTGCCTGCTGCTCTGCTTTGGATGCTTTAGCCAGCAATAAAGCGCAGCCTTTTGCACCGGCCGGACTGACCACCACCCAGCGTTTATCACCCAGTTGACTGTCTTCTAACAATTGAAAACCCAGTTTTTCGGTGTAAAACGCAATAGCTTCGTCATAATCTGCCACCAGCAGACTGACCAGGCTAAGTTGTTGTGTCATCGGAACTCCGTTATTGATATTTGCCTGCTCAGGGTTAACTACCCAGCAAACCTAAATCTATTGCTTTGAGCACAGCTTTGGTGCGATCACGCACCCCTAATTTTAATAAAATGGCCGATACCTGATTTTTCACTGTGCCTTCTGATTTAAACACACTCTGGGCAATTTCCCTGTTGCTAAAACCAGCCGCCATCAGGCGCAGAATTTCCAGCTCTTTGGCCGACAGGGCATCCGCAGGCGCCGGGGCGGGGGATGGGCTCTGTGATTGGCGTAAAAAAGACTGCAGAATTTTATCTGTGATGGCCGGTTGTAACAAGCTGCCGCCGTTTTTTACCTGATGTATTGCATCCACCAGCACTTCAAGGGCGACATCTTTGAGCAAATAACCGCGGGCACCGGCCTGCATCGCCTGTAACACCCGTTCGTGGTCGTCAAAAGTGGTCAGAATAATCACTGGCACCTGGCTGCCTGCAGCGGCCAGCAGTTGTAAAGCGGCAATACCGTCCACCTGCGGCATCTGAATATCCATCAGCACCAGATCGACCTGATGTTGATTGACCAGCGTCACAATATCGGCGCCATTGGCGGCCTGGGCCACCACTTGAATATCGGGTGCCAGGCTTAATAAACTGATAATACCCTGACGCACCAGCGTCTGATCGTCGATCACCGCTACCTTAATGGTCATATTTTTGCTTCCGGTAAAGTGACATCTATTTGCAGCGCTTGTTGCTGCTGACTGAGCAGCAGCTGTCCGCCGGCTTCTTCAATCCGCTCACGCATGCCGCGCAGGCCATTGCCTTCCTGCAGCGGCCAGCTGGTGCAGTGGCCGTTGTCCAGATAACGCAGATGCAGTTGTTGCTGATGACGCCATACCTCGATGCTGGCGGCGGTGGCAGCACCATGGCGGATACTGTTGGTCAGCGCTTCCTGACAAACGCGGAACAATAACGAGGTTGATAAGGGATCCAGCACCAGATCGGCGCTGATGCGACAATCCAGTTTCAGCGCCGGAAAGTTCTGCGCCAAAGCGCGGCACTGACTGACCAGATGGGGTTTTTGTGGTTCACGCAGCTGAGACACCGTATGGCGGATGTCCTGCAGCAGTTGTTTTGCCAGTTGATGACAATGCGCCAGCTGCGCCTTGTGGTTGTTATCGGCCTGATATTCCGCCACCTGCAGCTGAATCACCAAAGCTGTCAGGTGATGGCCCAGACTGTCATGTAAATCCCTGGCTATTCTGAGCCTTTCGCCGTCGGCTGCCTGTTCAGCCAGTTGACCCTGCACATCCAGCAGTTGCTGATGGGTTTGAGCCAGGGCTTCGCGCGCCAGGGTTTCAGCGCGGGCCGTACTCATGGCATAAATGGCAAAAAACTGGAAAGTGCCACAGACCAGCAACATCAGGTAAGCACCGCTGTGGCTATTCAGATAAATGCTGGTAAGGATTGACGGCGCCAGCGCCGGAATAATCATCCAGTACAGATATTGTTTAGGCAGATACCAAGGCAACAACGCCACCCACAGCACGGCAAGGCCTGGGGTAAAACCATAAGGCACCAGCACAGCATTGGGTACCAATAACAACCACAGCACGCCAAGGCGAATATACTGGGCGCGATTGGTGGTTTTTTCCTGCGCTTGAATAAATAACACTAAAAACAGCAGCAAACTGGCCGCTATCAAGATGGTTTGCCAGCTTGCTGCACCATAGTTGTGGCTTACGCCATTTAACTGGATCCAGCTAAAGGCGGCCCAGCTGATTTGCGCCGCCAGATTTTCTTTTTGCAATAAAGTGCGCCAGCCATGGTTTTTGACCGGATCTATGGGCGCAGCTGTGGCTGTGCTGGTACTCTGGGAGGCGGAACTGCGACTCATCTTTGCTTTAAGCTCATGATTTATTTAGGTCAATCTGATTTTCAGTATGCCTGCGCTGTGAAAAGGCGGCAATAGGCCAAAAGTCATGCCAGCGAATGTGACTTATGGCACTACAGGGCTTATCTGGCTAAAGCTACAGTGGCTTTATCTGAACCTCATGGAAAAATCATTATGCTTTATCTGCATCAGTTGCTACTTGTTGGCCATATTATTGCCGGTTCTATTGCGCTACTGCTGTTCTGGGCGCCGATGCTGGCAACAAAAGGCAGTCCGCTGCATCGCCAGAGTGGCCGTTATTATGCGCATTTATTGTATGGCGTGTCGCTCAGCGGTGTGTTGATGTCGGCGATGGTGCTGGTAGCGCCATTGTATTTTAAAGCCAAATATTTAAGCGAAGGCGCTGATCCTGCTGTTGTGGCCGACAATGTCAGGGCTATGGCCACTTTCCTCGGGGTGCTTAGTTTATTAAGCTGGGCCTCTATTCGTCAGGGCATGCTGGTACTGCAGCTAGGCCGGAACTCAGCAGTGTTAAAAAGCCCGCTGCATTTGGGCACTTTAGTGGTGCTATTAGGCTCTGGCTTGTATTTGTTATGGCTGGGTCAGAGCAAAGCACAGCCGCTTTATCTGGTATTTGCCATAGTGGCAGTGCTCAACGCCACCGGCAGCCTGCGGTTTATCTTTGGTGCAGAACCTTGCCGTAACGCTGTTTTACGCCAGCACATTGGCAATATGCTGGGCTCAGCCATCGCCATTTATACCGCTTTTGCTGCTTTTGGCGGCCGTGGTGTGCTGCAGCTGAATGCCACAGGGCAATTTATCAGCTGGGTGGCGCCTTCGGTGATCGGCATTGTTTTTACCCTCTGGTACAACAGGCGCTATCAGCTGCAAAAATCCTCTTTGCCTCAGGCGCGCTAAGCGCTGGAGCAGCAGCGGCAGTTGTTGTTATACTGCCGCCGTTTTCCCGCCAATGCAGAGGCCTGTTATGCCAAATCAAACCCATACTCCCCACACTGAACTTGAGCTTTGGTCTATCGACGAGCTGTGTGACCATGCTTTTAGTATTTTTGAAGAGCTGGCGGCCGAAAACCTGTCGGCTGAAGATTACAGCCTGTATCAAAGCCAGTATGAACAGCGTGCTTATGTCGATTTAGTGCCACCCAGTGATGATTGGGTTGAGCTGATCCAGGCTGAACTGGAGCCTGAACTGCACTTTGAAGCCCTGATTGGTTTAACTGGTGAAAATGGCGGAGCCGACATAGTGCTGGCGCGGATTTTATTAAGCAGGGAAAAACATGATGCGTTATGCCATGCCCAATGGCGGGGTCAATAGCAACTTGGCCAATAGTGGCCTCGTTACAGCAGCACTGCCAATAGCGATAAGGTTTATCAGGGCATGAGTATGTTGATACCTGAACAACAGCAGCACTTAGTGCCAAGGGCGCAAATCATCAGGCGTGCACAGATGAGTATCAGCCGCTGGGTCGGCGGCAGCACTATGCAGCTGGCGATTTACCCGGCGCAAAGCTCGGTAGCAGCACAGGATTTTCTCTGGCGTTTTAGCTCAGCCACAGTGGAGCAAAGTGGTGATTTTACACAGTTTCCGGCACATCAGCGGTTATTAGCCCTGCGTCAGGGCGCCGGGTTTAGCCTGCAGCTTGACGGCCAGCAGGCGCTGGTGCAAAACCCTTATCATTGTTTGCGTTTTTCCGGTAAAAGTCACAGCAGTGCGCAGTTAACCGAAGGCGCTGTTACCGACATTAATCTGATGCTTGCCGCCGGTTATCAGGGCAATATGCAGGCACTGCCCGTCAGCTCGGACTGGCAGCCGTTTTTGATGCCAAGGCCTGAGTACAGCACTTTATTGTTGTGGAGCGACGAGTGTGAGCTTGAAGTGCGGCTGGCGCTCCAAGCACCAGGTGACGACCAGCACTGGCTTCTGTCGGCAGGAGATCTTTTAATACTGGAACACTGGCCGCTCGTACAATCCCCTGAGTTTCGTACTACTGCATCAGGCTCTGCAGCTTCGCTGGTGCTCGCCTGGTTAAAGGCGCAGCAGCCTGAGGTTTGACAGGCCGCAGCCTCTGGCGCCGGCACATTGAGCACGTGAGCTCTGCGGCAGCTTTAGCGTTTTGGTTTTATTGATGGATTTTTATCTAAAAGGGAAATGGTATGGCAGGGAAATATCCGGACAAAATCCGCGAGTTGGAACTTTATGATGGTCGTTTTGATGCTTACCGGCTCCAAGCGAAGGGCGCCGAGGTGCTGTTTGCCTCTTATCAGGCGGGTATGCAAATTCCGGCACATCAGCATGACACCGACAACTATGGGGTGATCATCCGCGGTGAGCTGATTTTAACCATGCAGGGTGAAAGCCGCCGTTTTGGCGTGGGCGACTGGTACCATGTGCCGGCTTTTTGCGAACATGCCGCCCGTTTTGAGGTGGAAACCGACGAGATAGAGTTTTGGTTTCAGCCTAAAAGTGCCGATTAAATTTCCACCGACATGGTCGTTGCGGCTGTACTGGATGCGGCGCTGTGGTAAACAAGCTGCATCAAGCGTTTTTTAAGCCGAAGTGCTGTTATTGCTCAGTGCCAGTTGATGACTGGCTGTTGCCGACTGATGGTTGATTGGCTGCTGGCGCAGCCAATAACTTATCCAGTAACCAGGCCAGACGCACCGCCGCCTGAAACATCCGGGTTTCAACCACAGGACCGTCACGCAGTACGGCCTGCTCGTCTATTAACATGCCGGGGCGATACTGCTGATACACTTTTTGTGTTTGTTTGAGAGATTCATTGGCCCAGAACAGCGCATCGCCTTGTTGCCAGCTGCGGATTTTGTGCTTATTTACAGCTGCAAATTTTTGTTGTAATAAATGCTCATTTTCGTCATAACCCAGAGCGCGCAACAGGCCGCTGTCCCAGACCCCATGTAAATTGCTTGGCTGTTTTAAAAAATACACCGCTGTTTTATTGCCGCCTAAATCGTCGGCATAACTCACATGCAGAGGCTGATGTAAGTCGGCAACAAAATGGCTTAGAAACAATAAAGATTGCAGTTTTTGTACTGAATGTTCAGTGGTTTTTAGTACTGCACTGTGATGGCGGATGGCCGAAAGCAAACAACCTACACTGGCACAATCTTTGTGTTCAACTGTGCGGGCGTCTCGTTTTACATTCATAAAATGGTGTGGTTTGCTGTAGCTAAAGGCGGGTTCATTGCGCGCTTCATCCGGCCAGACACAACCCCGGGCAAAAGTTTCACCCGGCTTTAATTGCAGCAAAGCTGTAATTTGTTGTTGAGTTTGTGCTGCTGCCTGCTGATAAGCCAGCTGGCAAATTTGCTGATGGCCGGTGCGGCCAAAAGCAAAGGCCTGTGATGAATAAGCCAGAGCGAGCAGGGCACTACAGATCAACATAAAACGCATAAAAAACTCCGGTTGTTTGCGTCTATAACTTCAGCAACAGCTGCGGTTATTCCGGGACCAGTTCAGTGACTTGCCAGCTGGCGGCACCATACGACAGCAGATCGGAAATTTCCGCCAAAGCGGTTTTGAGATCTGCCGCTAAGGTATAAGGCGGGTTGATCACCAGCATGCCTGAGCCTGTCATGCCAAAACCTTCGCTGTCAGCTTTGGGGCAATATTCAATACGCAATTGGTTGCGAATGCCGGTATTTTTAATAGCGTCAATGACAGCTTCAATACTGCTGCGCTCAATCACCGGATACCAGATGGCATAAGTCGCTTGTGGAAAACGCTGATAGGCCAGCTGCAAACCTTTGACCAGATCCTGATATTCGGTTTTTAGCTCGTAGGGCGGGTCAATCAGCACCAGACCGCGTTTATGCAGCGGCGGCAACATGGCTTTAAAACCGGCGTAAGCGTCCATTTGTTCGATACGGCTAAAACCACGTTGTAAAAACTGCGCCTGCAATAATGGAAAATCCGTTGGATGCAGCTCAGTGGCCTGAATACTGTCGGTTGGCCGCAGCAACATTTTGGCAATGGCTGGCGAGCCCGGATAAAAAGCTAAATTGCCGTCCGGGTTGAGCTCTTTAATCAAATCCAGGTAGGCATTCAGCGCCGGGCTTAAAAAAGCGCCTTGTTGCGCTTTGGCCATTAAGCGGCCAATACCGTCTTTATATTCGCCGGTTTTTTGTGATTGTTCAGAAGCCAGGCTGTATAAACCAGCGCCAGCATGGCTGTCGTGGTAACAAAACGGTTTGTCTTTTTTCTTTAAATACAAAATGATAGCAACTTCGACCAGATGTTTAATCACATCTGCGTGATTACCGGCGTGATAGCTGTGGCGATAACTCAGCATAAAATAAGGCTCCGGGCGCAAAACTGGCCGTTAGTATACAAAAAAGCCTGCAAGCTTACTGCTTCAGGCGACAAACTCAAGTTGAATCTACGATGTATCCGGCAATTAGGTTAGAATAAAGGATATTTTGGCCGCAGCTGCGGCTTGTTGTGCCGGCGCTTAGATGCAGCCGGCATTTTTGAGTGAAGGAATCAGCTGTGTCAGCAGAAGCAAAATCAGGTCGCCCACAAGGCAAAAAACCGGCAGCAAAACGTTTTCAGCCGGACAGCAAGCCAGCACAGAGTGCAAGCCGCGCAGAGCATGGGTCTTCGGGCCGGCATCAAAAGCCACAGCGTGAAAAAAATGCAGAAAACGGCGAAAACCTGCTGCAAAAACCCTGGATGAAACAGAGCAAAAAACCGGTAGCGGATCACCACAAAACGCCAAAAGCCGAGACTACAGCCGCCAAAACTGTCAGCACAGCTCTGCTGAAACAACACAAAATGGAAGAAAGCAAAGTACAGGGTGAAAATGCCTGTCGGGTGTGTTTTCGCGAGCGGCCGGATGCAGTGGTCAAAATGTATCTGGAACAGAGCATGGCTGCAAAATTTGCTGATGTGATGAAGTATCTGGCGGCCAATAAAAAAGCCTACCATCTGGTCGATAGTAGCGAGCTTGAAAAAATCAGCGGCAGCTCTCATCACGGTGGTGTGGTTTTTGTCGTAAAACGCAAGCCGGAACAAACACTTGCAGCTTATCTGGCCGCCAATAAGCATAAAAAACAGGACTGTTTATTGGCGCTGGACGGGGTCGGCAACCCGCATAACCTTGGTGCTATAGTGCGCAGCTGTGCCCATTTTGGTGTGCAGGGGGTCATTATGACCCAACCCGATTTATTACAATCCGGTGCTGCCGCCCGCACCGCCGAAGGTGGCGTGGAGTTTGTGGCTGGCCTCGCCTGTGATCATCTGCCTCTGGCGCTGAAACTGTGTAAAGAAGCAGGTTATAGCCTGATCACCACCTCAAGCCACGCCGGTGTTTCTTTGTATAACAGCAAACTTGGTAACAAAGTGGTGGTGGTGTTTGGCGAAGAGATGGACGGTGTCTCCAAACAGGTGGCCAACAGCACAGATGTGGCGCTGCAAATTCCTGGCACCGGTAAAGTCGAGTCTCTGAATGTCAGTGTGGCGGCCAGTTTGATTTTGGGCGAATGGTATCGTCAGCAGCAAAGCTGATCATTTTTTGTCCTGCTGTACTGACAGAATCAGCATTTGCTGATTATCTTGTGAAGCTGGTCCTGGTGCTCATCAGGGCCAGATCAAAACGCAGTCCTTCACGAGGAGTTTTCCATGCACGATCAAACCAGCTTGTTGCTGCTTATTAAATCGTTAAAAGATCAGCAGATCAGTCAGGATCAATTTTATCGTCAATTAACCCAAACCATTACCACAGCGCTGGACTGCAGCCGGGCCAGTCTCTGGTTATATTCAGATGCACTGCTGCAGGAAATTATTGCGGTCGACCTGTATGACTCGCTTAAAGATGAGCATTATCAGGGCATTGCTTTACATGAAGATGATTTTGCCCCTTATTTTGAAGCCATGCGCCGGGATGGCGGTATTGATGCTGCAGTAGCCGCAGAACATCCAGCAACCTGTTGTTTTAATGAGCTTTATTTTGAGCCGAATGATATTTATTCGTTACTGGATGTTGGGATCCGTTATCAGGGGCAATTGGTCGGAGTCTTTTGTTGTGAGCAGGTGGGCGAAGTGATGGTTTGGACTGAACAACAGAAATTGTATCTGGAGCAGGCGGGTAAGTTGATTACTTTTGCGTTAAAACCGCTGCTGCAGCAAAAGTTTTCCGCTTTATTCTAACCCTTGAACCGCTAAGCTGCTGTTGTTTAACTGGCTCGTCACCCCAAGGCCTGATAGCCATTGTGCTGTCAGGCTTTTAAAGCTTCAGCCAGTTGCTGACTGACCGCCAGTACCAGGCTTAAATCCGCTTCAAATGGCTCTTTGACGAGCTCGTGAATGACAAGGTCAGCCAGCAGCGTCAGATCCTGGCGAAGTTCCTCCGGATAAGGGTGTTCATCATCCTGCAGCCTTGCCCTTAACGTGACCCAAAAAAACCGGCAGTCGGCCATCACCTGTAAACGGGCAAATTCATCGTCGCCTGCCAGACAATGGCTGAGCTGATAACATAATCTGGCAAAAATTTGTTGCTCCAGCGTTTTACTCTGTAGCCCCAGCACACGGTGTTGTTGATAACGTTCAATGGCTTGTTTCATATCATGTTCTGATGTTCTGATGTTCTGATGTTCTGATGTTCTGATGTTCTGATGTTCTGATGTTCTGATGTGCTGACTTAGCGCCTTTTGGCGCCAAAAACATTATAGTGTGGCGAGCGGCGTTTAGGGTTCTATCAGCCGGGACTGAAAACCAGGCGGCTGATAAAGCCGCCTCTGTATTCAGTTGATGTTGTGTGCCCCTGGCTGGCTCAAGTGTATGCGCCAGATGTTTAATTAAATAAAGACAATAAACTGTTATTGTTTTTGCTGTTACCGCCAGACAAACCTTCCAGCTGGTTTTTAATACGTTCAGCGGCCGAGCGGGCAAATTCCAGTGCTTTTTCTTTTTGTTGCTCTTTTTCTGCCGATAGGGAACCAGCGCCATTTTTGGCGTTTTCCAGTTGCTGTACCGACTTGGCTACAGCTGTGCTGGTTTCAAGGCGGCTGCTGATATCTTTGTCTGTTTCTTTTAACCTGCTGGCGGTACTGCTGGTTACTTTTTCGGCATTGGCCAGCGAACCGGCCTGTTGCTCGTTGCCGTCCAGCAAGGCTTTGGCCTGAGCGGCTGAGGTGATTTTTTCCGGTAATAACAAAGCTTTGGCCGACTTGCTGCTGGCAACTTCCAGCTCACCACCTCTGGTATTGGTAGACACAGTCATATTCTTGTCGTCCCGCAGCAAATTGGTTTTGCTTTCACCGGTTTTAACAGTGGCTTTGTCCTGACTGGCAACAATGTTTTCCCTGAGTTTCTGATAATCCGCCTGCAGTTTTTCACGTTCTTTACCGCTGATGCTGTCGTCGGCCAGCTTAGTGACCACTTCACGCACCTGCTTTAAGCTGTTGCCAATTTCTTTATTGGCGCTGCTGGCGGCGCTGATGGCGGTTTTTGCGTTGGCCTGGCTTTGTTGTACTGCGGTATAACGTTCGCTTTCACGGCTGCTGCTGGAGGCTGTAGCAGTGTTCTGTGTTGTGGCCGGGGCTGTACTCTGGCTTGCTGAAACATTCTGACTGGCATTGGTGGCATTCAGCTGACTGCTTTGCACCGACTGCACATAACTGGAAATGGTAAGGGCCATGGTAAAACTCCGCGCTCTGAGGGGTAACTTACAGAGTTTACCTAAGGATGGCGCAATATGCTGCTTAAATAGGCAAATAAGCGGCAAAAAATTGCCGCTTATTTAGTCTGTATTGTAAAGCTAACTGCTGCGCTGCTGAGACGGGCAGCGTTTATAACCAGGGAGGGCATTTGGCACTGCAAGTAACGCTCAGCTTGTTGCTTTAAATCTGCCGGGATTTGGCATCAGTCTTCGGCAATATTGACCGGGCCATTAATCTGGCTGATCTTTAAATCACCTGAGCCGTCATCATCAATAGTCAAACCCAAACTTTGTTCAACCCTGATATCGCCAGAGCCGTCCTCAATGGTGACTATGCCACTGATTTGGCTGATGTTTATATCGCCAGAGCCATCGTCAACTTTCACATCACCCTGAATATGGCTGATACGGATATCCCCTGAGCCGTCGTCAAGCACAAGGCTGGCGCCGTTATCCACAAATAAGTCACCTGAGCCATCGTCAATCCGAAGTGCACCTTGTAAGCCTTTAATATCAACGTCACCAGAGCCGTCGTCTAAAGTCAGCGCAAAACTGGCCGGCACTTTGACCACTAAATCAATATAAGGGCTGTTGCCATAAGAAAAGCTGCGGTCAAAGTCGGCGACCAGTTTGGCGGCATCTCCTTGTTTTTCCAGTGTTAATATCAACTCGGATTCTTCGTTGTTATAAATTTGTGCAACCACTTCAATCTGAGTCCGGCCGGCTTCACCCTGAATGATTAAAGCTCCGGCGCCAGTGTCAGCCCGCAGTTGTTGCAAGCCATGGGCGTCCAGCGTCAGTACCTGCTCAGAGTGATCCAGAGAGGCAGAACCCGGGCCACCGACATGAATAATACAGCCGTTTAAAAACACGGCGGCAGCAACAGCAAAAGCAACAGGTTTTATCAGCGAGAGGCGATTTATTTTAGTTGTCATAACAATTCCTTGTGGAGTTTGGATGCAACTTGATTGGCAAATTAAGTGCCATAATTTAAATCTATTAAAATCAGTAAGTTGCGTTGTTTTGCGCGGCGAAGGCCTGGCTATAAGATTAATAAGTAGTGATTTTCACCACTTTTTTACCTGAAGGGACATAGCCAGTCACAGTCAGCTGTTAACCTGCTCTGGCTTGTTGTCGGGCGAGTTGTTGATATCGCTTAAACAGAATTTCGACCCTTTTTACATAAGCTTTGGTTTCAGCATAAGGCGGAATGCCGGCATACTTGGCCACAGCGGAAGGGCCAGCGTTATAAGCGGCGCTGGCTAAGCGGATATCACCATTAAAATTTTGCAGAAGTTTTGCCAGATATGCGCTGCCAGCCAGAATATTGCTGTGGCTGTCAAAACTATTTTGTACACCAAGCTCACGTGCTGTTGCCGGCATCAGCTGCATTAAACCGCGAGCACCTTGTTTGGAAACGGCTCTTGGCTGAAAACCGGATTCGGCGTGGATCACTGCGCGGATCAAGGCCGGATCCAGCTGGTGGGTGTTGGCGGCCACTTCAATACTTTGCGAAAATTTATCGGTAATCAGCCGGGTTTTTTGCCAGTCCAGATTGGAGTCAGGCCTGCAGGCGTAACAATCAAATTTCAGTAGTTTATAAGGCTGATTTAACGGTGCCCGATCAGAAAATGCGACTACCCCGTTTTTTTGGGTGTACTGATACACATTGGCGGCGTTGGCGACAGAACAAGTCAGGCCAGCAGCCCAAAGCAACAACAGACCACAAAAAGATGGCCTGACAGTGCAGGGGTTGGTAACAACATTTAACAACGGCATTGGGTCATCACAACAAAGATTCTATGGTTATCAAAGCTGGTTTTGGCGTGAAATGCAAGTAAAAATCCTACAGCAATTTGGTCAGTAACCTGAGCTAACGTGCTGATTTATGAATGTTTGTTCCCGAAAACCTGCTGTTGCCAGGTTGTGGTCTAAGTGCCGGGCTTTGCAGGGCGCTAGGGCTGGGTTAAGGTAGCAAGATGCATAACCGCAGGAGATCGCAATGAGCGGTAAATTAACAACAGAATTGGACTGCGCAGACTTTATTCATAGTGCAGCTAAACCGGTCGCGCAGTTTGATGGCAAAGAGCGGGTCGGGCCGGCTTTTTCCTTGCCTTTAATGCAACAGGCGCAACAAAAAGCCTGGCTGGCGCTGCAGGCGATACAACAAGCATTAAAACCCGGCATCAGCGAAGCGGAAGCAGTGTTGCTTGGCAAAGAGATTTTACAGGCGCATGGTGCACAAAGGTTGTGGCATCCGGTGATCATCCGTTTTGGTGTCAATACCACCAAAACTTATGATGAACCCTCAGATCGCAGTATCAGCTTAGCTGAGAACGACATTGTGTTTATTGATATAGGCCCTGTATTTGAAGGGCATGAAGCGGATGTTGGCACAACCTTTGTGCTTGGGCAGGATGAGGAAAAACAACGTTGTGCTGACGCCGCTGCTTTGATTTTTCAGCAGGTGCGCCAGCGCTGGCTGGATCTTGGCCTGACCGGCGAAGCTTTGTATCAGTATGCCGAGCAGCTCTGTAGTGCGCTGGGTTATCAGCTGAATCTGGCGATTAAAGGCCACAGGCTCAGTGACTTTCCACACAAACTGTATCAGGGCGGCAATTTAGGCGATTTTTCCGGTCAGCCAAGGCCCGGCGTCTGGGTGCTGGAAATTCAGCTAAAACATCCAAGTCTGCCTTATGGTGCATTTTATGAAGATGTATTACTGGAAACCGACTTTGAACCTGTTGTGTGCTGACAACGTCAGGCGGCCGCTCCAGGGCTAAGGCCGGCGACTTTAGCCGGCGCTTCGCAGCACAGTGCGAAAACGGGGTAAATCCAGTTTTTGCAGCAGTTGTTGTAACGACTGCAAATAAAGCGGTAGCTCAGGGGACAGCTGATGGGCAAAATAAAACATTTTGGCCGCCAGACGCAGTTCATTCTGTTGCAGATACCTTTTGGCGAGTTCAGCGTAGGTGGCAGCTCTGTCATCCGGGGCAATGATCAGATCAAAAGCATGGCGATACAGACAGCTGGCAAAAACCCTGCTGCTGTTATCGGGTAACTGATGCAGCTGTTTGCTGGCTAAAAACAGATAATCAACGACCGCATGCATGTCATGTAAAGCGGCATACACCACAGCTGCATGACAAAGTTCAGCCAGTGAGGGGTTGTCAGATAGCTGGGTCTGATAAGTCTCCAGCAAGCGACGGGCTTCCTGTACCTGATGTTCAAAACAACATAAATGCGCTTTAAGTAATAACAACTGGCTTTGCACCAGCGCTAGGTCTTTGTCGTCGTTGATTTGTTGCAGTAATTGTTTTAACTGTAGTTGATAAACCGGCGCTTTAAACTCGTCTTCGTTTAGCATCAGCAGGTATAACATGGAACGGGCCTGGGCGATCAACAGTTGTAAATACACTTCACCTTTTGCCGCAAGTCGCTGTTTACGCTCAATAAACTCAAAAGCCTGTTCAGTTTTACCAGCCAGCACCAGCACCAGCTGTACCAAACGCACCATATTCATTGACATACCCACATTAGGAATTTTAGCGGCCACTTCAGCGGCTCTGGTATAGTCGTGTTGTTGTATCGCCAGATAGATCTGCCACAACTCGCGGCGTTCTTCGTACTTGGCCAGCTCCTCAGATGGATCCTGCAAAAAAGCTTCACAGGCTGTGATATCACCTCGTTCATAGCGGATTTTAAATAAAGCCCACAAAGCCCAGCCTTGTTTTTCCGCCAGAGGTGCCTTTAATAACGGCAACACAGCGTCAAACTGACCTAAATCCAGCAGTAGTTGCACCCGCAGTTTTTGTAATACCGCCAGCAGCGCAGCCGGTACTTGCTGGCGCTGGGTATGCAGCAGTAATTTCAGGGCGTCGGCGTATCTTTGTAAACCAGCCAGACTCAGGATAGGTTTGAGCCAGTGGCTGAACATCACATGTTGTTTCAGTTGGTGGTCCAGATGCACCTTGTTAAAAGGCCGTTCCAGATATTCCACCTGATGGTAAGGGTACTCTATGGCGTACTTGGCTCTGTCGTTTTGTTCAGCCAATAACACCAGCCGGGTGCGGCTGGGTAAAATGCCAGCGCTGATCATTTGTTCAACCACTTCGGCGCCAGTCCTGCTTTCGTCAGCGCCATAATCGAGAAAAATCACGTCATAAGGCAGTTTTTCACTCTGACTCAGTACTTCGTCAACACTGCGGCTGCTGGTCAGTTTTTTAATGCCAAGGCCAATCAGCATTTGCCGGATCAGGTGCAATAAATCCTGATCGGATTCAATCACCAGCACCTGGAGTTCAAACAGTTTACTAAAATCTAACTTTAGTTGGCTCAAGCCTTGACCTCATCTAAACAAGTACGGTTATTTTTCGGAAAAAAGTGATTTTTATCAGTGAGTAACTGCATGCAAGCTTAGCTGTGATTAAAGATTACTGCAAAATGCATCCTGGCGAAATAGCAGGGGGTACTATGATTTGTCACCAAACAAAGCTAAAGTGTCGCTGCTTCATTGTCTTTGCTCAGGAACTGCGCTTTTAATTAGTTTTATCGATTAGGCATATTGATTTTATTCGTTATGCCGAATTGTCATACCGCGGTACTATGATCTCAACGCCAAGACTTTCAAGCAGAAAGTCCGGATTTTAACCACAATATGGAGAATGACGAATGTCTATTATCAACAGCAAAATCAAACCTTTTAACGCTCAGGCTTTCCATCAGGGTAAATTCATTTCTGTTTCTGACAAAGATCTGATCGGCAAATGGTCAGTGGTTTGTTTCTACCCGGCTGACTTCACTTTTGTGTGCCCAACTGAATTAGGTGACCTGGCTGATTTTTATCCTAAGTTCCAGGAAATAGGTGTTGAAGTGTACTCAGTATCGACTGACACTCACTTCACGCACAAAGCATGGCACGATGCTTCTGAAACCATCAAAAAAATCAACTACCCAATGGTTGCTGACCCAACAGGTTTAATTACCCGTAACTTCGACGTCATGATCGAAGAAGAAGGTCTGGCTCTGCGTGGTACTTTTGTGATCAACCCTGAAGGTATCGTGAAAGTTGCTGAAATCCATGACCTGGGTATCGGCCGCTCTGCTGCAGAACTGTTCCGTAAAGTTCAGGCTGCTCAGTACGTTGCAAACCACGACGGCGAAGTTTGCCCAGCTAAATGGACTCCGGGTGAAAAGACTCTGGCTCCTTCTCTGGACCTGGTTGGTAAGATCTAAGCTTTCCCAAGCTGAAAAAAAGCCGGACTTGTTCCGGCTTTTTGCTTTTTGCGAACTGCTGTTTGATGACCGCTTTTTTACCATGGATATTATTATTTTAATCGCAATTATAGATTGATTGAATTTGTTTTATTCGTTATTTAAGTTCAGGATTTTTGGTTAAGATGTTTTTATCAACTTCAGGAGTGGTGCTGCAATAACTGCTGCAGCGGCGCTCGGGGGCTAAGCCACAACTTATTTGTCACAGTGTCATAAGGAATTTAAAGATGTTAGATAACAACCTGAAAAATACGCTGCGTAGCTACCTGCAAAATTTAAAAACACCGGTTGAGTTGTCTCTGGCGGTTGATCAAAGCGAAAAAGGGCAGGAACTGAAAGCCCTGGCACTGGATATTGCCACTTTATCTGACTTGATTGTGGTCACCGACAACCCAACAGCCAAACGTATTCCGTCTATGCTGGTGCGCTCACAAGCCAAAGGCACTGAAATTACATTTGCTGGTGTGCCTATGGGTCACGAGTTTACATCTCTGGTATTGGCGCTGCTGCACTCTGGCGGTCACCCTATTAAAGAAGAAGCCGCAGTGCTTGAACAAATTGCCCAGTTGCCTGGCGATCTGAACTTTGAAATTTACGTGTCGCTGAGCTGCCAGACTTGTCCTGAAGTAGTGCAGGCGCTGAACCTGATGGCGGCGGTTAACCCGAACATCAAAACCAATATGATTGATGGTGCCGTATTCCCGGACGAAGTCAGCAGGCGCAATATTATGGCGGTGCCAACAGTGTTCTTAAACGGCGAGCAGTTTTCCCAGGGTGCCATCAGTCTTGGCAATATTCTGAATAAAGTAGATGCCAATGCTGCCAGCCGTCAGGCCGAAATTCTTGCGAAAAAAGGCAACTTTGATGTGCTGGTGGTTGGTGGTGGCCCGGCAGGTGCTGCAGCCGCTATTTATGCCGCCCGTAAAGGTTTAAACACTGGTGTGGTTGCCGAACGTTTTGGCGGTCAGGTGGCCGACACAGTGGGCATTGAAAACTTTATTTCGGTGAAAGAGACCGAAGGCCCTAAGCTGGTTGCCAACTTAGAAGCCCATGTACGCCACTATGAAGTGGACATTATGAACAGCCAAAAAGCGGTGAAGCTGTCGCAAAATGAACTGTTTGAAGTGGAGCTCGCCAATGGTGCTGTGCTGAAATCCAAAACCGTTATTCTTTCTACCGGTGCACGCTGGAGAGAAATGAATGTGCCAGGTGAAAAAGAATACCGTGGCCGTGGTGTGGCGTACTGCCCGCACTGTGATGGTCCGCTGTTTAAAGGCAAGCGTGTTGCTGTGATTGGTGGCGGTAACTCTGGTATTGAAGCGGCCATTGACTTAGCCGGTATTGTTGAGCACGTCACAGTGCTGGAATTTGACAGCAAACTGCGTGCTGACGCTGTACTGGTGAAAAAAGCCCAGTCGATGGGCAATATAAACATCATTCTGAATGCACAAAGCACTGAAGTGTTAGGTGATGGTAACAAAGTGACAGGTATTAACTACACAGACCGGGTCACAGGTGAAGCCAAACATGTGGCGCTGGCCGGTATTTTTGTCCAGATTGGCTTAGTGCCAAATACCGAATGGCTGCGTGGCACCGTAGAGTTAACCAACCGTGGTGAAATTATTGTCGACGCTCATGGTCAGACATCGATGAAAGGTGTGTTTGCGGCAGGTGACGCCACCAACAGCCCCTTTAAGCAAATTATTATTGCGATGGGCTCTGGTGCAACAGCTTCGTTAGGTGCTTTTGACTACCTGATCCGTAACTAATTTCCGTTCATCTCCATTTTACCGCAGCTTCGGCTGCGGTTTTTTTTTGCGATAAATCTGGTCGCAGTTCGCCATTTTTAGCAACTCTTGGTGGCATCTGAGTGCTGTTGCTGCAGCATAGACTGTGGTTTTTTTGCTGGCATAGCTGCTCTGAACGTGCTTTGCTTAGAGGCAAAATAAATACAAATCAGCGCTTTATCAGCGCTGTACAATTTTGACTGTGACAGGCCAGGCGCCTTGCTGCAGTACACAAGGGGAACTGCATGTTTACGGATATAGTCGGACGGACCGAAAAGCGCTTGTGGTTGCTGTTAAGGCTGACGTTAGCGCTGCTACTGGCCATTCATGGCTGGACCCGCTGGTTGGGCGGCGGCGTGTTGCCATTTGGTGACTGGCTGACCAGTCAGGGCTTGCCGTTTGGGTTTTATCTGGCAGCTTTTGTCACAGCCTATGAAATTATCGCTACATTGCTGTACGCAGCCGGCAAATGGTTATGGCAGCTCAGTGTTGGTTTTGTGCTGATTTATGCATCTGGTCTGCTGCTGGTGCATGCCCCTTTTGGCTGGTTTGTGGTGGGGCCGGGGCGCAATGGTGTGGAATACAGTGTGCTGTTGATAGTGCTGCTATTTTGTGTTGGTTATCGTGATTATGTGCAGAAAAAAGACCGGCAACATTCATTTAACTAAGTTTGTGTCCGCCCCTCAACTTTATCTTTGGCGATAAAAATCCTGCTTTTATCGCCAAAACCACTGCATTGATCCTATTGGCAAAAAAAGCCCTTTAAAGCCATGCCTTGTCGTTATATGGTGTTTTGTATACAAAATAAACTCTGTGTTGTTGACCAGATGCCAAATAGATAAAGCGCTAATCACAACAACAGAAGCATCAGACCCGAATGTTCAAATCGCTTATATGCAAATCAAAAGGAACCCGGATGAAACTTGTGCCTTTAACCGGCTTGCTGCTGCTGACAGCAGGTTTTTATAGCCATGCCCATGCTGTTGCGCTCAGTCATCTAGCCCTGTCGAGCGCTGCGATCACGCAAAATCAATTGCCCACTGTGGCAACTTTTACCAAAGGCATGAAACAGCAGCAGGGCTACTTTGATTTTTATTATGACGAGCGCAAAGACAAAGTGTATCTGAAACTTGATAAGCTGAATCAACCCTTTATTTTTCAAAGTTCGTTGCCGCGTGGCCTGGGCTCCAACGATATCGGTTTAGACCGCGGTCAGCTTGGCGAAACCCGGCTGGTACAGTTTGAACAATTCGGCAATAAAGTGATGCTAAAACAGCTAAACACTTATTATCGCGCTGAGTCAGCAAATGATGCTGAGCGCTTGAGTGTGGAAGAAGCTTTTGCCAGTTCAGTATTAGCTGGCCTTCCGGTTGTGGCTGCTGAAAAAGGCCAGCTGCTGGTCGATTACAGCGATTTTTTATTGTCGGATATTCATCAAATCAGCAGCAGGCTTGCGGCGCAAAATCAGGGCAGTTACGCCCCGGATGCAAAACGCAGCGGGGTGTATTTACCGCGCAGTAAAGCTTTTCCCCGCAACACTGAACTGGAAGCCCTGGTGACCTACAGCGGCAGCAAAGCCGGCGAATTTGTCACTCAGGTGACGCCTGCACCTGATGCTATCAGCGTGCATTTGCATCATTCGCTGGTGGCCTTGCCGGAAGAGGGTTACCAAAAACGGCGTTTTCACCCTTATTCCGGCTTCTGGAAAGTGGAGTATATGGACTACGCCACGGCATTCGACGAACCTATTACCCAGCGGTTATTGCCAAGGCACAGACTGGAGAAAAAAGACCCGAAGGCCCCACTGAGCGAGGCCGTTGAGCCCATTATTTATTATCTGGACTCTGGTGTACCAGAGCCGGTGCGTACTGCACTGAAAGAAGGAGCTTTGTGGTGGAACAGTGCTTATGAAAAAATTGGTTATAAAAATGCGTTTCAAGTAAAGGACTTACCTAAAGAGGCCGACCCTATGGATGTGCGTTATAACGTCATTCAGTGGGTGCACAGAGCCACCCGAGGCTGGTCTTACGGTTATGGTGTGACAGACCCCAGAACCGGCGAAATTATCAAAGGCCATGTCACTTTAGGATCTTTGCGGGTACGGCAGGATTTTCTGATAGCGACAGGCCTGACGGCGCCTTATCAACAAACCCAGAATGCCAGCGCCGACACCAGCAAAGCCAAAAAGATGGCGCTGGCACGCATCCGCCAGTTGTCGGCGCACGAAGTGGGTCACACCCTTGGTTTAGCACATAATTTTGCCGGTAGTGCCAATGGCCGTTCTACCGTGATGGATTATCCACATCCGCAGCTAAGCCTGCAAAATGGCAACATAGCGCTTGATAAAGCTTATCGTGAAGGCCTGGGGGAATGGGATTATTACGCCATTGCTTACGGTTATGGCGACCATTCTGACGCAGAGCGCCTGGCGCTGGTGCAAAATGCCAAACAACAAGGCCTGGAATATATGGCCGACGAAGACGCACGCCCTGAAGGAGGCGTCAGTGCCAAAGGTCATTTATGGGACAACGGTGCCGATGTTGTCGCTGAACTGAACCGGCTTGGTGAAGTGCGCAAGCTGGCGCTGAAACAGTTTGGCCTGAATAATATCCGCGCCGGGCAAGCACTCTCGTCGTTGCAGGAAGCTTTAGTACCGATTTATGCACTGCACCGTTATCAGGTGGAAGCCGCGGTAAAACTGATAGGTGGTGCTTATTATGAGTATGAACTCAAAGGTGATTATGAAAATGCCAAAGGATTTCAGTGGGTTGAACCTGATAAACAGCAACAGGCGCTGGATGCCATTTTAGCCACGATAAAGCCGGATTATCTGCTGCTGCCACCTGAGCTGCTTTCGCTTATACCACCCAAAGCTTTTGGCGACAGCAATGGCCGCGAAAGTTTTCAAGGCCGTTTTGGCCTGGCCTTTGACCCAATAAGCGCCGCTGAAGCTGCCGCCAATCATAGTTTAAGCTTGTTGTTACACCCACTGCGGTTAAACAGGTTAAGCGGTCAGCAACAGCTGCAGCCAATGCTGGCAAAGTTGCTGGATGCCACCCTCAGGCAACCATGGCCGGCTGTGGAGCAGGCAGGGGCATCACAGCAAGCGCTTATCCGGCAAAGGGTGGGGCACATTGCTTTTTACCAGCTGATGCAAAGCCTGACCGCTGCTGAAACCGCGCCGGAAACCAGGGCTATTTTGCGCTCAGAGCTGATGCAACTTGCGGTGTTTTTGCAAAATCAGTCCAATGCCAGCCAGCAGTTGCTGCTGAGCCAATGGCAACAGTATCTGGAGAGTGGCAAGTGGCAGCCGGTGTTTGTCCCTAAACCTTTACCGCCAGGAGCGCCGATTTAGTGGTTAAAAGCCTGTTGGTGTCATTTGATGTTGGACTTTGTTTTATTTGATGTTTCAGATTGAACAGACCAATAAAGCAGCTTGAGGTAATTGGCTGGAGTATCGAAACATCACAGCGGCGAGGCTTGGGGGACTCTCTGAACAACAACACCCTGGGTGCTGTTGTTCAGAGATAGATTGCAGTGTTGGCTGTGGCTTAACCGCGGAACGAAAACACTGAACGAAAACCGCTGCTGCTGCGGCTGGAGCGTTTTTCCGAGCGGCGACGGCGCATCCAGGACTGTAACTCCTGACGTTTACTTTCCAGCCAGTCGGCTTTGCTGGTGTGGGCTTCTGCGCCGCGGCGTTCGGTTTCGTTGTGGCGATACTGACAAAACTCGGTGTAAGCCTGTATATCTTCCGCCAGTTCCTGCGCCACCAGTTCAATCATAATGGCATCATCGAGGAAACCCAATACAGGCACATGGTCCGCAATCAAATCTTCCGGTTTGGCAAAATAGGCCAGGGCGGATAACACATCCAGTTTTTCTTCCGCCGTTAAATCCCACTCGCTGTCTTCCACCATCGCCACTAACAGCTCCAGTTGTTTCAAACGGCTGGCGACAAAGTCCGGCACCTGATGTTTAACTTCACCGGCAAGCGCACGGGCGGCAGCCAATACTTCGGCCTGGCTCAGCTGACTGACCGATTGCTGGGTTTTTTGCATAATAGCGCGGAAGTATTCGAGATCCTGATCCTGCAGTTCAAAACTTATATTCAGTGCCATGGTAAATTCCCTTATTTTTAGAATGATTAACCAGCCGTTGCAGGCTAAAGTCGCTTAAAGCTTGCCCGATTATGGTGGATTCCCTTACATAAATTCAACAAAATCATTCAGGCGTCGGCGATCTGTGGTGGATTTATCGTGCCCTGCAGTTGTTGCTGCAACAGGGGCATTAAAAACAATCAATTAAATAGTAATAAATTTATTAATAATCAGCTGCTTAAGTTTAATCTAAGCCGTTTTCTGCAATTCCCTCTTACAAATTTTCAGAAAAAATTCCGTCGTTTTATTGACCTTCTGTCTTTATGCAAATACTCTCTGTAAGCGCTTTCAGAAAATTATCAGGCAACAGAACTACTGAAGAACCGCTGAAAGTACATCAGTGTTGTACCAACAGTGCCGTCATACGGTGCTGTGGCATAAAAAAATAAATTAACAGGACAAGCGACATGAAAAAACGAACACCTTTGGCCGGTGCCTGCTGGGCTGGCTTGTTGCCTGCGCTGTTGTGGGGTTGTGGTGGTGGCAGCGAAACCAACACCGATCTCACTGCAGTTGATGTAAGCAAACCCGCGACAGGCTGGAGTTTAGTCTGGAGTGACGAGTTTAATGGTCCAACGGTGGACGATAAAAAGTGGAACTTTGAAGTCAACTGTGCCGGCGGTGGCAATAACGAAAAACAATGTTATACCGCAAGCACGGAAAACGCCTTTATCAAAGAAGGTATGCTGAACATAGTGGCAAAAAAAGCACCTGAGGGTGCAGAAAAACCATATACATCAGCCCGCCTCACCACCAAAAACAAAGCCGACTTTAAATATGGCCGTTTTGAAATGCGCGCCAAACTGCCTGCAGGTCAGGGCAGCTGGCCGGCATTCTGGATGATGCCTACAGACTCAGTGTATGGCGAATGGCCGCGTTCGGGCGAAATTGACATTATGGAAGCTGTGAACCTGAAAACGCCCGGCGCCGAAGGTAAACCAGAAGCTTTTGTGCATGGCACCTTGCATTATGGTAAATCTGCACCAAACAACGTCAGCTCAGGCAAAGCTTATGCACTGCCTGGCGGTAAAAACCCGGCCGATGACTTCCACACTTATGCCGTGGAATGGCAACAGGGTGAGATCCGCTGGTATGTCGACGACTATCTGTACGCCACACAACGTCAGTCAGAAGTGCGTTTTAACAGCAAACAACAGGCTGTGGGTTTAAAACACCGGGGCTGGTTTGCCGAATATTACGACCAAATCACCGGTAAACTGACCACCTTCTGGAATACCGCACCTTTTGATCAGAAGTTTTTCCTGATTTTAAACCAGGCCGTGGGCGGTAACTGGCCGGAAAACGTCAATAACAAAGGGATAGACCCGGCAGCTTTTGCCAATGGTCAGGCTTATATCATTGATTATGTTCGGGTATTCCAGTGTGAAGCTAACCCGGCAACAGGCAAGGGTTGTGAAACCATCAGAGCTGGTTATGACAAAGCCGACGACGCTTTAGTCGAAGGTAAAGCGCCAATTCCGGTACCGCCTTCAGATGGCGTGGCCCGTAACCTGACCATCTTTGACAATGTCGTCAACCCAAGCTGGCCAGGCTGGGACTGCTGTGGTGGTAGCACACCAACAGTGGTGAATGAATCAGGCCGTGGTGGAGTGATGGAATTTAAAGTAGGCGCTTCACCAACAGTGAATGGTTTTATCAGCCGCGCTGAATTTATTAAAGACCCGGCTGGTGCTCCTTCACCTTTTGACGCCTCGCCACTTTTAGATAAAGGCAGCTTAAGTTTTGCCATGAAACTGGTGTCTGCACCAAATAACCCGGGCGCCGCCTGGAAAGTGAAAGTAGAAAGCAACAATGCCGCTACTGCCGTTGAGCTGGATATTACTGCCAGCACCGAAGGCAAAACACCACAGGTGGGTGTGTGGCAAACCTATACTTTCCCGCTGAAAAAACTGGCTGACGCAGGCCTCGATTTATCCGCTATCGACGTGGTGATGATTTTCCCTGCCTGGGGCAGTGGTGAAGGTGCTGTCTACCACGTTGATGACGTAAAAATTGCCGGTGCCTCTTCACCTGAGCTGGTGCTGTTTAAAGATCAGAAAAACCTCGACTGGCCTATGTGGGATTGTTGTGGTGGTTCAACACCAACCGAAGAGATGGACGATGAAGCACACGGCATGACCGCTGAGTTTAAAATTGGTGCAGCGCCAACAGTGATGGGCTTTATTACCCGTGCAGCCAACGGTGGTGGTAACAAACCTTTTGATGCCACAGCCATTTTACAAGGTGGTGTGCTGCGTTTTGAAATGAAAGTAGTCAGCGGCACTGCCAATCCGGCCACAGCCTGGAAATTTAAAGTTGAGTCGAACAATGGTGCCGAAGCTGTTGAGCTGGATTTAACTGCCAGTACCGAAGGTAAAGCGCCAGTGACAGGCCAGTGGCAGACCTACACTTTTAAAATTGCCGACTTAGCCGCCAAAGGCCTGGATGTCAGCGCCATAGACGTGGTGATGGTATTCCCGGCATGGGGTGAAGGTAATGGTGCAGTGTATCGTATTGATAACGCCCGTTTTTATGACCCAACAGCAACGCCGGCACAGGGCCTGAATCTGTTCAGCGACGCTGCTGCCGCGCAGTGGAAAATCTGGGATTGTTGTGGTGGTTCAACCCCAACAGTGGAAGATGACGACGCCGCACACGGTAAAGCTGCTCAGTTTGTGATTGGCGCTGCGCCTACAGTGATGGGGCTGCTGGCGGACGACAAAGTGTATTACGACGCCACCGCCTTATTGGCAACGGGAGTGGTGCGTTTTGAGCTGAAAGTGATCACGCCTCCGTCCAATCCGGATGCACAGTGGTTATTTAAAATTGAAGCTTTTGATGCAGCAAGCGCCGTAGAGCTGAAACTCAGTGACAGTCTGGAAGGCAAAAAACCTGTGACAGGTCAGTGGCAGACTTACACCTTTAAACTGAAAGACTTAGCCGATAAAGGCCTGGATGTCAGTGCCATTGACGTACTGATGGTATTCCCGTCCTGGGGCATGGGCAACGGCGCCGTGTACCGGCTGGACAATGTGGCTATTGCGGCTGAATAACAGCGGCAGAATATAACACTATCACCACAGGTCGGCACTGGCTGCGCCTGTGGTTAGAAGAGATCCGCGACCAAAGCTCAAAGGGCCATAGGCACCAGATAAAAATTGGCTTTGGGAAGCAACAACATCACAGGTTGAATTATGCATACAGCAATTTTCACAAAAAGCCGCATCGCGACAGCCTTGTCGCTGGCACTGGCTGGCACCTTGTCCTGGCCTGCTTTAGCGCAGCAAACGGATGCCGCCGCTACGGCAAAAACCGAAGAAAAAGTAGAAGTTATTGAAATTAAAGGTATTCGTGGCAGTTTGATCCGTTCAATGGATATTAAACGTGAAGCCAATGGTGTGGTCGACGCTATTTCTGCTGAAGAAATGGGCAAGTTCCCCGACACTAACCTGGCTGAATCGCTGCAGCGTATTACCGGTGTGTCGGTCAGCCGCGCCAATGGTGAAGGCAGCCAGATCACAGTACGTGGTTTTGGCCCCGACTTTAACCTGGTGACTTTAAACGGCCGCCAGATGCCGGGCACAGGTTATACCCGCTCTTATAATCTGGAAAATTTATCTTCTGAAGGTGTGAGCGCCTTAGAAGTGTATAAAACCGCCCGCGCCGAAAACCCAAGTGGTGGCCTGGGTGCAACGGTCAATATTATTACCACAAAACCTTTGAATAACCCTGGTTTGCATGCGTCAGCTTCGGTTAAAGGT
The DNA here is from genome assembly GCF_036782235.1 of Rheinheimera sp. Taxonomy (GTDB): domain Bacteria; phylum Pseudomonadota; class Gammaproteobacteria; order Enterobacterales; family Alteromonadaceae; genus Pararheinheimera. The sequence continues at coordinate 89,340 of NZ_DAIPZL010000009.1, forward strand.
ATTTACGACAGATCCAATGAAAAGGGTGATGATGTCACCCCTGAGCTGGCGCTGGTGGTCAGCGACACACTGCTGGATGACAAATTTGGTGTGTCTTTGTCGTTGTCGCATCAGGAACGTGATTTCCAGAAACAACAAGCCAATATTCAGGGCTGGCAAGCCAATGTGGCGCTGCCAAATAATTTAGCGGCCGATAAAGTCAAGGATGCCAGGCCACTGGATGCCAGCGGCAAACCAAGCGGCAATTATTATTTCCCCAAAGACATGAACTACAGCATTGAAGATGTTGAGCGTGAGCGCAGCAACGGTCAGCTGACGTTCCAGTTTGCGCCTGTAGACAACTTTGTCGCCACGCTGGATTACACTGCCAGCCGCGCCATGACCGGCAGCGAAAGTATTGGCTGGGGTATTTGGAACGAATTTGGCGGTAATATTAATGCTTATGAGCTCGACAGCAATGGTACCGCCCTTTATGCCGATATCGGTGGTAACGACGGCTCCTTTACCGCCAATAAAGGCAGCACTGAAGTCAAAGCCGACTCTGTGGGGTTAAACCTCGACTGGCAACTCAATGACGATTTAAGTCTGAGTCTGGATTACCACGACTCCAGCAATAAAACCGACAACGGTGCTGACAAGGGCCTCGGTAGTGAGGGTCAGGTGATCCTGGGTTCAGATCAGCTGCTGAGCAAAGTGTACGACTTTCGCCAGGGTGAAATTCCGCATGCCATGGTGTACTGGAAAAATGGCACTGATGAATTAAAAGCCGGTGAAATTGACTCCAACTTCAGCCAGTTTATTCATTCACCGGGTGAAGCCAGCATTAAACAGCTGCAGCTGGACGGTCAGTGGACCAACAATGTGTTTAGCCTGCCGTTAACCAAAGTTGATTTTGGTGTGGCCCGCACTGAACAAACCATGGGCGGTCATCGTGGCTGGAGTGGACTGCGTGGTGGCCCTGGTTTTAACCCGGCTTATCCGCAGATTTTCCCGGATTCGATGTTTGTGCGTCACAGCACCAGCAACTTCCTTGACGCCTTTAACGGCGGCGGCAGTGCACTGAAACCGCATTATTATTACAGCTACAGTTTTGATGAAGCGGTCGCACGCCAGCTGGCGTTTTTAACTTCAGCTGTGATGGGCGGTGATGTGTATTCAATCGACCCTTATTTTGACGGCATCGACAGCGAAAGCAGTGTTGAAGAAAAAACCGATTCTGTGTATCTGCAGTCGCAGTGGGAAGGGGAACTGCTTGCCACACCTATGTGGCTGAATGTGGGGGTTCGTTACGAAAAAACCGACGTCACAAGTTTAGTGCGTCAGCGTGTGGAAACTCAGGTGAACTGGGAAAGCGCCTCTGAGTGGATCACCCAGTACCAGCAAGGTGGCACAGCCAACTTCCTGGAACAACAGGGTGAACACGATGTTGTGCTGCCGATGTTTGATTTAAAAGCGGAAATTACCGACGATCTGATTGGTCGTTTTTCCTGGGGTAAAAGTATCTCCCGTGCTCCACTGGGCTTTTTGGCCGGTGGCAGAAGTTTAAGCGGCAGTCCAAAACCAGGTTCACGCAGTGGCAGCCAGGGCAATACCAACTTATTGCCTTTTGAATCCACCAACCTGGATTTAAGCCTGGAATATTATTACGCCGAAGGCAGTTATGCCGCTGTGGGCTGGTTTAAGAAAGACGTGGATAACTTTATTCAGACCACTATTACCGAAACCACCATTGAAGGTCTGCGTGATATTTTAAATGGCCCACGTTATTTAAAAGCAGTGGCTGATATTACTGCCCGTGGTGAGCAGCCGACCAGCACCGCTATTTTTGAGCAGATGCTGGCCAACGGCAATGGCAACAGCGACGGCAAAATTGAACCTGCGGCCAATGACCCGCTGATGGTGTGGAATATCAGCCAGCCGGCCAATACCGACAGCAAATCGGTGGACGGTTTTGAACTGGCGATGCAGCACCTGCTGTGGGACACAGGTTTTGGTGTCGGTGCCAACGCCACTTTTGTACAGGGTGACGTGGAGTTTGACGTAACCAGTCTGCAACAACAGGCGCCGCTGACTGGCTTAAGTGATTCGGCCAACTTACAGCTGTTTTATGAAAACTACGGCTGGTCGGTCAAAGTCACTTACACCTGGCGTGACCAATACCTGATTGGGGTAGGTCAGGCACAGGGTTCGTCGGATGCGCCACCACAATTTGCCAAGAGTTATGGCCAGTGGGACTTAAGCGTGAACTACGATGTGACACCAGAGCTGACGGTGTTCTTTGAAGGTATTAACCTCAACGATGAAACCGAACGCGGTTATGGCCGTTACGAAGAGCAGTTCCTGTTTGCCCGTCAATATGGTCCGCGTCTGACGCTGGGCATGAGATACGCACTGGAGTAATAGCCTGTCTGCTTGATAAGCTTCAAATAAAAAAGCCACCTTCTGGTGGCTTTTTGTTTTATGACCGGCCAATACGCTTTGCAGAACCTGAAGTTGCAAGAACCGCAAGCACAGCGCTGGCACAGCAACACAAAGTCAGTGCAAGTGGCGTTACGCAGCCCAGCAGCCCTGCAGCAACAAAAACGCCGCTGCAGGCGGTTCATCAAGGTTAAATCGTCGACAATAAAATACTGGTTTCGCTATTCAGAATGCCGTCAATTTCCCGCACCTGACGCAGCACAGCGTCAAAAGTGGGAAGGTCAGCCGCCTGAATTTCAGCCACCAGATCCCAGGCACCGTTGGTGGTGTGCAGCCTGGTGAGTTCGGCAATACCACGCAGTTTATTAATGACCTGGGCAGTCGACTTGCCGACCACTTCAATCATCATAATGGCGCGCACAGCACCTGTATCCAGATGCTGATGCACCCTGACGGTAAAACCAACAATAGCGCCGCTGGCAATCAGCCGGTCCAGCCGGTTTTGAATAGTGCCACGCGACACTTTTAAGGTATCGGCCAGCGTTGAAACAGCAGCACGGCCGTCTTTTCTTAATTCAGCGATCAGCGCATTGTCGAGCGAATCATAACGGGAGTTTTGCATCACAAGCCTGGCTTTTATCGTTTAATGATTGGCAAATTGTATATTTGTATCTAGCAAAAAGGCAAAAAGTAACGCAAATATTGTAACTTTTTGCCATTTTGACTGGCAGCGATGACAGTTAAAATAACGGCACTGATAACAAGGCAGATGCAGCTGCAACAGCAACAGCAACAGCAACAGCAACAGCAACAGCAACAGCTCCGGCAGACTAAAGCTACCAAATTTGTGGTTGTGGCCGATGTCACACTGCCAACAGGGCAACAGCTGTCACAACCACAAACCAAGCAATAACAACAGAGACAACACAAGGAACCCGATATGCTTAACAGGCCGGCGCAGGCACCTTCAGCCGTGGTGATGATAAGGCCCCATCATTTTTGCTCTAATCCGCAAACCATGCCGGATAACGCTTATCAGACAGATCATGCGGCAAGCCCCGGCAATAGCAACACAGCAGAGCAGGCTATTGCAGCCCAGGCCTATCAGGAAGTCAGCCATGTGGCCCAGCAGCTGACTGCGCATGGGGTGAAGGTGCATTTATTTGAAGATGAGTCCACCAGTACACCGGATTCAGTCTTTCCAAATAACTGGTTTTCCACTCATGCCGATGGCCAGCTGCTGGTGTATCCGATGTATGCCCCAAACCGCCGGCTGGAGTATCGCGCTGATATTATTGAGTTTTTACAGCGCGAGTATCAGGTGCAGGCGGTGCACAATTATGCTTATCTGGCCGAACAAGGGCTTTTTGTTGAAGGCACTGGCTCGCTGGTGATTGACCATGTCCATCAGCTGGCTTATGCGGTGCTGTCAAAACGCACAGATGCCGCTCTGGTGCCGGAGATTTGCCAGCAACTGAAGCTTACACCTGTGCTGTTTCAGGCCTTTGACGAGCAGGGCCTTGCTGTGTACCACACCAATGTAATGATGTGTGTGGCCAGCCGGTTTGTGCTGATAAGCCTTGAGATGGTGCCTGATACGCAGCGGGCTGTACTGCTTAAACATTTTGCCCAAAGCGGGCAGCAGGTGATTGATTTAACCCCATCGCAAATCCGCCATTTTTGTGGCAATGCGCTGGAGCTGACAGGCAGCAAAGGCTCATTATTGGCGTTGTCACAAGCCGCTTATCAGGCGTTGAGCACACAGCAAATAACACAAATCAGCCAATTCACCACTTTGTTGCCGCTTGCTGTGCCCACTATAGAATCGGCCGGCGGTTCGGTGCGTTGTATGCTGGCGGGCATTCATCTGCAGCCCCGGAGTGAAACCACGGCATAGCGGCGGTTTTAGCTCCGTGATGGGATGAGCGCCGCGGTGGCAATAACGCCGCTGCGCTTCTGATGGCAACACAGCAAATAGTCAGCCCAATACGGCGAAAAATCGCCTGGTTCCAGCCAAAAGTCCAATAAAAACAACATCGTAAATAAATAAGCAGCAGCGCAGAGCGCTAAAAAATAAACAGGCTATACAGCCTGCAGCTATCTGTTTACACTGCTATTTTTGGCTGCCTGGAGGCCTTTTATGAGCCAGCTAAACCTCAATCGCCCCGACGATTTACAACGCGACTGCGTGGATGACTTTTTTGAAGACTTTCGCGATGCCTACGAGCAGTGTGAAAGCACCTTGCTGGAGCTGGAGCAGCATCCGCAGCAGCCGGACTTGTTGCATGGCATTTTCCGGGTGGTGCATACCATTAAAGGCAACCTGGGTTTTATCGGTTTGTTTTCGCTTATTCCACTGCTGCAAAGTCTGGAAGATGTGCTGGACGATATCCGCAAAGGCCATATGGCGTATGACAGCGCGCTTTGTGATGTGATTCAGCTGACGCTGGATCGCACCAGGCAATGGGTAGAGGCCAGCATTCACGACAGCGCCAAACCCATGACCACAACCGCCTTACAACAAATTTGTCAGCGTTTAACCGGCCTGACCAGCGTGGATGAGCGCTCGCGCACTGTGCGTATTCGTCAGGTGCTTGGGCTGCTGGAGCCCAATCATCCGCAGGCGCTGGCGATAAAAGATGAAGTACCGGCGCTGGTGACTAGCACTGTCGGCGAGCCTGAAAGTGAAGGGCCTAAAAGTGCATCGGCGGTGGATGCCTGCAGGCGGTTATTGCAGTATTACCGCATCCGGATGGACGCCGACCTTGAGTTTTTTATTCAGTTATTGCCGGCGCTGGAAGAGCGCCACCCCAACTGGCAGGGCCGGGCGGCACGGCAGCTGTTTTTAGCTTTGGAAATGAACCGGCTTGCCGGTGGCAAGGTTGACCAGCTGCAGCTGGTGGTGGCTGTGATGCTGCATGATATTGGCATGGCGTTTTTGCCGTTGCAGATGCTGGACGCTCAGGGCAGGGCCGATCCGGCGCAGCTCAGTGTCTGGCAACGCCATGTTGAAATGGGCGCGTCTTTGGTGGCGAGTTCTCCACGTTGGCAAGACGCCGCCGCCATGATTTGGCAGCACCATGAAAATCAGGATGGCAGCGGTTTCCCGCATCAGATGGCAGGGGAGGATATCAGCGACGGTGCGCGGTTATTGCGCATTGTGGATGAATTTGACTTACTCACCAGTCAGCGGCAAGCGCAGGAAACCAATAACAGGCAGTTGATCAAGGCGCTGATGGACATTAGCCAGGGCGCCGGCAGCAAGTTCGATCCCTTTTGGGTGTCGATGCTGAACGAAGCGGTGAAGCTGCATAAACAACATTTTCAGCGCTAATGGCGCTTCACTGGCGTCCGGTTTTATTGATGAAAAGTCTGGTTGATTAAACGCCCGGTTGATGAAATCCGGGTTAATGAACAGCCAGGTTGAATAAAAAAGCTCACATCAGTGAGCTTTTTTATTGTGTCAGTGGCTGCAACCACAATTGTCGGCCGTTACAACTTACCGGCACTTCTGTGGTTATAAATACGGATCGTCATTAAAATCAAAATTGTGGCAATCAAAGCGCTGCTGGCATGGTGCATCAGCAAATGGCCCAGAATAAAAGCCGGCACGTCCTGCCAACCATCAATGAACAATAACTTCAGTAATAACAACAGATAAGCTGCCAGATGCAGGTAAATGCCGGTACGGAAAATTTGGCCCATACGCTGTTGCAGCGGCTGGCTTAAGTTGTTGCCAAAAATCCGCAGCAGGATAAGCGCCAAAACACAAAGACCCAGTGTCACCAGGCCTAAACCCAGCAAAGAGGTTTTTACCACCACGGCACTGGCAAGATACCAAGGCAACATGTTTGTTTTCTCCTTTCTTATGACTTCATTGTGGCACTGCAGGTTTTGGCTATTGGCGATAGCTGTGCTTTTGGGACTGCAGCTTAATGGCGCGGATTTTACTTCAAGCCAGTTGGGTTGTCTTTCATCAGAAGCCTGTGGCATCGCATTTTAAAAGCGGTTTCGCCGCAAGGGCGAGCTACTTTCTTTGCTGACAAAGAAAGTAGCCAAAGAAATCACCCCGGTAAGCCTTCGAAAGCCCGCTAAAAATCAAAAGTTTGAGGCGCCGCCAAAACTCGACGGCTGCTAGCGTCAGCCGTCTCAAACAGTTGGCGTCTTAAAACCTCAAACTTTCAATTCTTATCGGCTCGGCTAAACGGGGAGGGAAAGCGTTGGCTGGGGGTTGGCCTTTTCTTATTTAGCCACTGCACTGTACGCATTCTTTTGTAAGTGATTTATTACCAATTAACTATGCGGGTTTAACCACGCTTTCGCGCCAGTCAAGACTAGCTGCAGCTATAAGTACTTGTCACTAATCATATTTCTGTGTAACTTCAATGCATAGTTAACAGAAAAAAGGAACGAACCACGATTTAAAGCGTTGTTCATCCGATTGATAGAGTTCTTACGCTCAACCGAATTATTGTTAGGAGAAAAAATGAAGAAGGAATTAATAATCGCGTTCTTAAGCGCAATTATAGGTGGTGGTGTCACTTTGGGATTTGATGCTCTCAAACAAAAATACCTCAAGCAAGATGACCAATTATCTCAAGGGGTTAGCGAGCTTTCGCACATCAGCAAAGAGCTGATTCTTGAACAAAAGGCATTGAACTCTAGGATTGGAATACTTACAGAAAAAGCAAATATGTCACCAGAACTAAAAGTTGAAATAGGAGACATAATTAATAGAGTAAATAATATCGTACAGACCAGTGTTGTTTTCGAAACCAAATCAAGAGATATATCTGGCCTTGCCCTGTCCTTAAAAAGTAGGAATGTTACTGCTAGTTACAACGCGAATGCCGATGCTGTACTAGCGTATGGGCAAGCTGTCACCATTTGTGGCAATGAAAACACATTAGGTGTAGAGAGGGAATCAGGGCGAGATGCCGTAATTTACCTTAATGGTGACAAAAAGTATGCAAGCGTTGGTGAAGAGTATAAGTTCCTATCTCCAGTCGGTCCTAGCATGGTTTCTTATCTGGGTAAAAATTCTGAAATGTATGAATTTAGGATTGTCTGTGGAACAACACTTGGGAAAGCATAACAAGCTGCTGGGTGGTGCTTTTTGCTTGAGTACATCATAATCCTCACCACAAAAAAGAGCGGCAAAGCCGCTCTTTTTTACATCAATATATCCGTAATGACTTAATTATTTGCCATAAAGTCGTTAATAAAGTCCAGCACGTTTTGCCGGTCGACTCTGAATACGCCGCCGGTGCCGCCGCAGGCGCCGTTCAGGCCAAATGAGGTGACGCCTGCGATAACCCTGCTGTTGCCGATAAAGTTAGGGCCGCCGGAGTCGCCAAAGCAGGTGCCGCCGGTGGCGGCATTATTGGACAACAGCAGCGAAAAACTGCCGGTAAAACCAGTATTTACTTGCAACAGCCAGGGCTTGGCTTGCATTCTTACTTTCAGGCCGGAGTAGGGAGCGTTGCCTGTTGGGTCTGGTGTAATACGTTGCAGGCCATAACCCACAGCGGTAAAGCTGCTGGATTTGCGGCCGGGTTTAAGCAGATCCAGACTATTGAGCGTGGGCAACTGGCCATATTGTGCCGGGTCCAGGTTTACCGCTGACGACAGTTTTACCATGCCCACATCGTTTACCACAAAAGATGCATTTGGATAATCCGGATGGGTCGCCCAGCTTTGTGCTTCCACTGTGTTATTGCCACCGCCAAAGGGGTAATTATTGTCGCCGTTTTGCACATCCGACTCAGTAAAAATGCGAATACCGCTTACTTCACCCGGATTGCCGGTGCAGTGTCCGGCGGTCAGCACATATTGCGGGGCAATCAGGGTGCCACTGCAGCGCCAGGCTGGCGCGCCGTTTACCTCCATAATCAGCAGCACCACAGCCGGGTGCTCATCACCATCTAACTCGCCATCTGTGACGGCTGTTGTATAACCGCTGACCAGAAGCGCAGCACCAGCCAGGCTAAGGCTCAGCATTTTATGTTTTGTCATATCCATTCTGCGAACTCCGTCGATATTGTCAAAAAGAGAAGCCGACAACCTCAGAGGAACTACCGCAAGCCTCACTGCCGCCAAGAGGAACTTGCCGCCAAGCAGCAGCGAACCGCTGTGCTCTGGCAGACAAAGGTAAGCAGCAAGACTATGGGTGGGGCACAGAGTGCTGTCAAACACAGGGTTTTTAGGGTTTTTTAGCTCAGTAAGCCGGAGTGCTGCGGTAACAGGTTGTTATTAACCTCGGCCATACCCCAGGTTAACTTTGCTGAAAATTTAGCCTACAGCTGTTGACGCTTATTAGTCGTGTTTCATCTAACAAACGCGCTTTTGATGACTAACGGGTATCAAAGAACTGCTGAATATGGGGCTGCTACACAGATCTACTAGGCTAACGTTGCCGTAACGGCTTAAAGATGAACCAACGGAGCTGAGCTATGAACTTTCATCGGGCAAGCCATTTAAACCATCAGGACGTGCGTATTACCGAGCTGACGGTGCATTCTTACGAAATGGGCAAATATCTGGCTGAAGTGGATTTTGACGGCCGCAAGGGTTTTATTGTGGACGACAATAACAAACCACGGCAATTTCCAAGTATCGACGCACTGAAAGACGCGCTGCACAGCTGTACTGTACACAAAGCTTATCTGGTGCATCAGTCGGCTTATGAAGAAATGTGCGGCGGCAGTGAGAAGGTTGATAACACTTTAAAAGTGCCGCTGGTGTTGTAGCGGCAGCGGCCGATGTCGTTTTGTTTAGCTACATAGGTGACACTTTGATTCAACCACATGGGTGACAGTTTTGGTTCAACCATATCGGTTAGTAGACGGTTAAACAGGTTTGCTTGATGCCTGCGGCATGGTGTTTTAACAGCGGTTTCGCCGCAAGGGCGAGCTACTTTCTTTGCTGACAAAGAAAGTAGCCAAAGAAATCACCCCGGTAAGCCTTCGAAAGCCCGCTAAAAATCAAAAGTTTGAGGCGCCGCCAAAACTCGGCAAGCGCTAGCGTCGCTTGCCTCAAACAGTTGGCGTCTTAAAACCTCAAACTTTCAATTTTTATCGGCTCGGCTTAAAGGGGAGGAAAAGCGCTGGCCTGGGGATTGGTTTTGGTGTCTTTGCCTTTTGCAGGCGAAGCTAAAATTGTCCGACGCCAGTTTTTAACCACGTTATTAGTTCCTAAAAAGTGCTTGGTGTTTTAGCAAAGCTGATTTAACTTAGTTAAAAACAAGGTACTACAGTACCAAGGTTGCCAGAAAAGGATGTTTGGGACTTGAGTTTGATTCAGCTTTTGGCCATTAGAATCCAGCTAACTACCATCCGATTTTTTTTATGCAACTCCAGAATCGATTGAGGCAAAACGCAAGACCTGACCCTCATCGTTCGACCCTCATCGTTCTCCAAACTTTGCCTTTTACAGGTAAAACTCAAATTTTTATATTTGAGTTTTACCTGTAAAAGGCTTAATCTGAAATTAGAAGAAAAGAAATTTGTCAGAGATGCGTTATGGCTAAATCGAGAGTCGAAAAACCACCAGTGCTAAGGATTCCTGAAGATTTTGAGGTTGTAATTCCGCTTTTAGAGAAATGTGATGTAACAGATTCTGAGGGCCGTTATCTTCATTGGAGCCAATTCAAATGGAGGGTTCCTAAAGAAAATGCAGAAAATTTATGGAAAGCTGTCAAATTTAAGCGCATGTCTCAGTACAAGCCTATCGGCTTATTTGATGAAAACGGTGCCCCGTTTGTTTATTGTACTCCTCACTCTATGGAGGCGATTCTTTATCAACTTGTTAAAGTTACCGGTGGGAACGTAGGTGCAGTAGCTGATTCAGTTGCGAGCGATAGTCTGCAGAGTAGGTTTTTAGTTTCTTCATTAATAATGGAGGAAGCGATTACAAGTGCTCAATTGGAAGGCGCTTCGACAACTCGCGAAGTTGCAAAAAAAATGCTGGAGGAAGGGAGAGAGCCGGTCGATGAAGATGAACGGATGATTCTCAATAACTATCTCTTGTTAAAATATGCTGAGCAAAATAGTAAAAATAAATTAACTTTAGATATGATTCTCGAGTTTCATCGGATTGCGACTGCAGGAACTACCGAAAACAATGTTATCCCAGGTCAGTTCCGGCAAGATAATGATATATATATAGAAGATGGTGATGGCAATATCGCACACCAACCACCGGACTTTACAACTATAGAAAGTCGGTTGATGAAACTTTGTGATTTTGCTAATGAAAACCACACTGGAATAGATGGTTGTGGCTTTATACATCCAATGATTAAAGCAATAACTCTCCATTTCATGATCGGATATGAGCATCCATTTCGGGATGGGAACGGAAGAACAGCCAGAGCACTGTTCTATTGGTTTATGCTGAAAAGTGATTACACTCTATTCAAATACATTTCCATTAGTAAGCTTCTTAGAGAGAAACCAAGGGAGTATGGTTTGTCTTATATGTACACAGAAAAAGATAGTAATGACCTAACGTATTTTATTTATTTTCAGCTAGATACAATATTTAAAGCCTTTGAGGAGTTAAAAAAATACTTGAATCAAAAAGCTGCTGAATTTCAAAAAATATCTGAAATACTAGAAAGAACATCTTGGGGATCAAAACTAAATTTCATACAAAAAGATTTGATTAAAAAGGCGGTTAAAGAGCCTGGTAGAATTTTTAGTGCAAAAGAAATTTCTAGTTCTTACTCAATTTCAGAAAATACAGCAAGAACTTATCTCGCAAAGCTAGTTGAAATGAAACTTTTTTTTAGTACAAAAGATGGTCGAACGATAATTTACATAGCTCCATCTGAACTGCTATCCAAACTTAATGCAAACAAGGCATAACAATCCGCGTTATATATAGAGACTTCGGCCTTTGCAATGCTAACAAGTTAGCACGGATGCGCGGGGCCTTATTGCCCCAAACTAGTTAAGCGCACAATGGGCCAGGTCCTTCTTTTGCCAATAAACCAACACCGGGAGCTGCGGAGTGAGCATTCAAGAGTGAGCGCGGGAGGCGCGAACGGGCGAACGCAGTAGGTGCCGGTGGTGGTTCGTGCGGAGTAAAACATCAGTGTTTTTAGTAATTGGGCGAGGTCGGGGATCTGGTGTCGTACTGGCTAAAAATCTGTGCTGGGAGAATCACTTGCCACATATGCAGCAAGTGATTAATTAAAGCCTTCAGTGCAATAGCTGTTACTGATGCCGGCTTTTTAAAACATCAATCACATCATTGAGCTGCAAATCCTGCGATCGTAACAACACCAGCAAGTGAAAAATCAAATCAGCCGCTTCGTTTTTAAGCTCCTCTCTGTCGCCAGCCATGGCCGCTAACGCTGATTCCACACCTTCTTCACCGACTTTCTGCGCTATGCGTTTTACCCCACGGTTAAATAAACTGGCGGTATAACTCGATTTTGGGTCGGCGTGTTGGCGCTCTGCTATCACTGCTTCTAAATCGGTTAAAAAACTTAAACTTGGGCTATTTGCGCCGCCTGCTGTTTTAGCGTCCCAGCAGGTTTCGGTGCCTAAATGACAGGTTGGGCCGTCGGGTAGGGCGAGCGCTAACAGGCTGTCTAAGTCACAGTCTGCGCTCAGGCTTTGCAGTTTTAAAAAGTGGCCTGAGCTTTCGCCTTTGGTCCAGAGCCGTTGTTTGCTGCGGCTAAAAAAGGTGACCTGACCGGTTTTTAAGCTGTGGCGCAGGGCGTCGCTATTGGCGTAACCCTGCATCAGCACCTTGCCGGAAATAGCGTGCTGCACTATCAACGGCAACAAACCATCGGCTGGCCACTTTAATTGTTCAATGCTGTCGTTATCGACAATGCTGCTCATGGCCTGATCTCCACGCCGCTTTTGCTAAGCTGCTGTTTTAAATCGCTGATTTGAATAATGCCTTTGTGAAATACACTGGCGGCTAAAGCGCCGTCTACATCGGCCTGTAAAAATACGTCAATAAAATGCTGAATGTCACCGGCGCCGCCTGAGGCTATCAGCGGCAGGTTACAGGCCGCACGCACCAGTTTTAACTGGGTTAAATCATAACCCTGGCGCACGCCGTCCTGATTCATGCAGTTTAAAACAATTTCACCGGCGCCCAGGCGCTGCACTTCTTTCACCCAATCCAGCGTCTGCCAGGCGGTTTTGGCGGTGCGGCTTTCGTCACCGGTAAACTGATACACCTGATACTGGCCGGTGCTTTTATCAAAAAAGCTGTCGATACCCACCACCACACATTGTTGGCCATAAGCTCGGTTGAGCTCTGCAATGAGTTCCGGCCTTGCCAGCGCCGGGCTATTGACCGAAATTTTATCGGCGCCAAGCTCCAGAATACGGCCGGCGTCTTCCACCGACTTAATACCACCGGCCACACAAAACGGAATATCGATGACATCAGCTATCCGGCGCACCCAGCTTTTATCCACCACCCGGCCATCGCTGGAGGCGGTAATATCGTAAAACACCAGCTCGTCGGCACCTTCTTCGGCGTAGCGTTTGGCCAGCGGCACTATGTCACCAATTACTTCGTGGTTGCGAAACTGTACCCCTTTGACTACCACACCATCGCGCACATCGAGGCAGGGAATTAACCGTTTTGCCAGCATTGAATCGCCTCCTCAATACTAAATTTTCCTTCCAGCAAAGCGCGGCCTAAAATCACGCCAGCCACGCCGCTGCCCCTTAAGCTGCGAATATGCTCCAGGTTGCCAACACCACCTGATGCCTGCCATAAAATTTGTGGGTATTTCACCGCAAGCTCCTGATACAGTTCCGTATTTGGCCCTTGCAGTGTACCGTCGCGGCTAATGTCGGTACAAAGCACGTGGCGCGCACCAGCGGCAATAAAACCATCCAGCACCTGCTCCAGCGTAATATTGGAGGCTTCAATCCAGCCGTGGCTTGGCAGGGTTTTTTCGCCTTTATCGTTTATAGATACATCCAGCGCCAGCACTATGCGGTCGCCACCGTATTTACGCAGCCACTGCTGCACTAAGGCCGGCTCACGAATCGCCAAACTGCCAATCACTACACGGGAGGCACCAGCTTCCAGTAAATCAATCACATCTTGTTCTGTACGAACACCACCACCCACCTGAATCGGCAAAGGCGATTGTTGCATCAGTTGTTTCAGAAGTGGCAACTGACGTTTGGCGGCATCTTTGGCACCGCTTAAATCCACCAGGTGCAAAACACCAGCGCCTGCTTTGGCGTATAAGTCTCTGAGTTCAAACGGCGTTTGTGCATACTGAGTGGTTTTGTCATAACTACCCTGATAAAGCCGCACTGTCTGGCCATCTATTAAATCTATTGCCGGGATAATCACGTTGTTGTCCTTTCAAAATCTGTTGTTGTTGTGCTGTAAGCAGCAGCGCTGCCATCAAAACCGCCACCAAAACAGCCAGCAGCACTGCAGTGCCAATCAGGCTAAATCTGTTGCTGTTAAAGCTAAAAAGTTTTGCAGCAGCTTACGGCCAGTGTTACTTGAGCGCTCAGGGTGGAACTGCATACCAAGGTAATTGCCTTTGCCAATGATGGCGGCAAAGCGGCTGCCGTAATCACAGCTTGCCAGCATAAATTCCGACGGCGCTACCGCAAAACTGTGCACAAAATACACATAATCCTCGGTTGTTAAGCCATGAAGTACAGGGTGCTGTTCTTTGCCTGCCGCCTTATTTAACGTATTCCAGCCCATATGCGGCAGGCGTAAACCTTGCGATTCGAGCGGCAGCACCTGGCCTGGGATCAGCCCCAAACAAGGCACATTGCCTTCGGCGCTAAAATCCGTCATCAGCTGCATCCCCAGGCAAATGCCCAAAGTGGGTTGTGTCAGGTTTTGCAAAACCTGAGTTAAGTTGCGCTCTTGAATATTGGCCATGGCCTGAGCGGCAGTGCCAACACCCGGAATAATTACTTTGTCAGCACTTTGGATCATTGCAGCGTCACGGCTTACCGCAACCCTGGCACCTAAACGTTCAAAAGCACAAAACACCGAGGTGATATTGGCGCAGCCGGTGTCGACAATCACCACTGAGGTGCCGATGTTTTTCATCACAATATCCGTCATTTAAAGCACACCCTTTATAAAACCCGTGGTCATAGAACACCCTTGCTGCTTGGCAGCGCGTCACCACTTTTTAAAATGGCCTGACCCAAAGCGCGGCCAAAAGCTTTAAATAAACCTTCTACCATATGGTGTTTATTGCCAGGGCTCACCGATAAATGCAGTGTCATTAACATGGCGTCACTTAAACTTCTGAAAAAATGCGGCACCATCTCCAGATTTAGCTCGCCCACTAATCCAGTGCCTAAATCGGCGTCAAACTTCAGCAGCGGCCGGCCGGATAAATCTAAAGTGCATTCGGCGCGGCATTCATCCATCGGCAACACAAAACCAAAACGGTTAATGCCGCGTTTGTTGCCAATGGCTTGTTTTAGTGCCTGACCGAGCGCCAGCGCTGTGTCTTCCACACTGTGGTGGTCGTCAATATGCAAATCACCTTTCACGCTCACTTGCAGTGAAAAACCGCCGTGGGTGGCAATCTGATCCAGCATGTGGTCAAAAAAGCCAACGCCTGTGCTGATGCTGTTGCCGCCTTTATTGTCTAAATCCACGCTGACGCTGATGTCGGTTTCACGGGTTGTACGTACCACAGTGGCGGTGCGGCCTTTACTTAAAATGCGTTTGGTTATTTCGGCCCAGCCCAGGGTGTTTCTGTCATATTGGAAACTGGGCAGGCCCATATTGTCGGCCAGCTGCACGTCGGTGATGCGATCGCCAATCACAAAAGAATTGGTAAAGTCGATACGGCCTTGCTGCAGGTAGTCTTTTAACAGCCCGAGTTTAGGCTTGCGGCAGCTGCAGTTATCGCGCTCAAAGTGCGGGCAAATCAGAATGTCAGCAAACTTAATACCTTGTGAGTTCAGCAGCTGCATCATTTTGTTGTGCGGTGCATCAAAGGTGTCGCGCGGGAAACTGCTGGTGCCAAGGCCATCCTGATTGGTCACCATCACCAGGCTGTAACCCGCATCCTGCAGCTTCAAAAGTGCTGGCACCAAACCCGGTTCGTACGCCAGTTTTTCTAAAGAATCCAACTGCTTATCAATGGCTGGCTCTTCCACCATAGTGCCGTCACGGTCGATAAATAAAATAGCCTGGCCCGACATTAGTTTGCTCCTGCGCTAAAAAGTTGAGAATTTGTATTTGCTGTATTGTTGGTATTGGTCGTGCCGCTGCTGTTTTCCTGCCGGAAAAACCGTGCTAAAGCATCCTGTACCAAGGCCATTTCTTCGGGGTTACCAATAGACACCCGCACCACTTGCGACAGTCCCAGCTGACTGGATTGGTTACGAATTAAAATGCCTTCTTTCACTAAAGCCGCCACACAAGCCGCAGCATCTTTCACCTGCAATAACACATAGTTAGCGTTCGACGGATACACCTTCAGCACACCTTGTTGGTTATTGGCAAATTGTATAAAAGTATCGCGCAGCTGATTGATGGTGTTGACACTTTGTTGCATGCGCGCCTGGCCTTCACTTGATAACGCCTGGGTGGCAATGTCAGCAACGGGTGCGGCCAGCGGGTAGGGGGCTATCATTTTTTTCAGCGCGTTAATAATATCGGGCGCTGCCAGGGTAAAGCCACAACGCAGGCCGGCGAGCGCAAAAGCTTTGGATAAAGTGCGCAGCACCACTAAATTCGGATAGTCATTCAGCAGGTTTAGTACTGTGGCTTCTGGTGCAAACTCAATATAAGCTTCGTCCACCACCACCAGTGCTTTATCTTTATAAAATTCAAGCACATCAATAATTTGCTGACGCGGAATTAAATCACCTGTTGGGTTATTCGGGCTACAGATAAACACCAGTTTTGGCGTTGGCGCGGCAAAAATCGCATCGGTGTCCAGCGTGAATTCTGTTGCGAGCGGCCCGGTTTTTAAAGGAATAAGAGTGCGGCGCACCTGATTACTTTCGGCGCTAATGGCATACATGCCATAAGTGGGCGGGCAAATCAGCACGCTGTCGCCGTTCTGGTTTTGGTCCTGGCTCTGAGTTTGAGGTTCACAAAAACTGCGGATCAACAGCTCAATGCCTTCGTCGGCGCCGCGGCTCACCAACACTTGTTCGGGTTCAACACCGGCATAAGCGGCATAAGCCTGAATTAACGCCGGTGGCTGACAATCCGGGTATCTGTTGTAGCTGCCGGACAGTTGATATTGTGGCGCTAAGGCATTTTCGTTGGCGTTCAGCCAGACAGAACCACCGCTCATGCTGAGGCGCGCTGAGGCATAAGGGGTCAGCTGTTTTACCAGATCGCGGGCTAATGGATTCACACTGCTCATCATTGATTTCCTTCTAACGCCGGATTGGCCAGCTTGGTTTTGTCTGTTTCATTGCGAGCTTGGCCAGCAAGTGCCGCCAATCGCAGTGACACCGCATTGGCGTGCGCTGCTAAACCTTCGGCCTTGGCCAAAGTGACAATAGCAGGGCCAATATTCTGCATGCCTTGGGCCGTTAAAGTCTGCACCGTATAACGGCGGTAAAAATCCAATAAACCCAGGCTTGAGTGGGTGCGGCTATAACCATAGGTGGGTAACACATGGTTGGTGCCGCTGGCATAATCACCGGCCGACTCAGGGGTCCAGGCGCCGACAAAAATGCTGGCGGCGTTGCTGAGCTTACCAAGCAACTTGTCATCCTGAGCGGTCTGAATAATTAAGTGTTCAGGTGCATATAAATTGGACACCAAAGCAGCTGTTGCTAAATCCGGCGTCAGAATAAAACGGCTGTTGCCAAGCGCCTGACGGGCGATGTCGGCGCGTGGCAGGGTAGCAAGCTGCAGATTTAATTCTGTCAGGGTGTTGGTGAGTAAGGTTTCACTGTCGCTCACCAATACCACTTGTGAATCAGGGCCATGTTCGGCCTGAGACAATAAATCAGCGGCCACAAAAGCCGGATTGGCGCTTTCATCGGCAATCACCAGCACTTCCGAAGGGCCGGCCGGCATATCAATAGCCGCACCTTCTGCAGTTGCGCTCACTTGCTGTTTAGCTTCGGTGACATAACTGTTGCCCGGGCCATAAATTTTGCTGACTTTTTGAATACTTTCAGTGCCATAAGCAAGGGCGGCAATGGCCTGAGCGCCGCCGACGGTATAAATTTCACTGATGCCACAAAGTTTGGCTGCGTAAATAATTTCCGGTGCTATATCCGTTGCGTTTGGCTGACCCGGCGGAGTGACCAGCACAATGCGCGCACAGCCACTGAGCTGCGCCGGTACACCCAGCATCAACACAGTGGAAGGCAGTGGTGCGCTGCCACCCGGAATATATAAACCGACACTGTCAAAAGCGGCGTATTTCAGCTCACAGACCACACCTGGGCTGGTTTCCAGTTTGATATCTTGCGGCTTTTGCGCAGCGTGAAAAGTGCGGATATTGGCATAAGCCAGCTCAATGGCGGCTTTGGCGTCCGGGTTTAACAGCGCCAGTCTTTGTTGCTGCACAGCTTCTGAAAGCGCAAAGTTGTTGATGCTAATGCCATCAAATTTCTGGCAAAAAAGCCGCAGCGCTTCATCCCCTTGTTGCTGCACTGTGTCGATAATAGCGGCCACCTGGGCAGATAAATCGGCTTTGCTACGAAGTTTGGGCCTGGCTAACAAAGCTTGTTGCGCTTTGTTATCCAGGTTGCTCCAGTTGTTGATCTGAAGGTTCAGCATCTGTTACTCCATCATTTTTTCAATCGGCAGTACCAGAATGGAGCTGGCGCCAAGCGCCTTCAGCTGCTCCATAGTTTCCCAGAATAAGGTTTCGCTGCTAACCACATGCAAAGCCACCAAGTCGTCATTGCCGGCCAGTGGCAGCAAAGTCGGGTTCTCGGCGCCTGGCAATAATGCAATTACATCGGCCAGACGGGCGCGGGGGGCGTGCAGCATAATGTATTTGCTTTCATTGGCTTGCATTACGCCAGCAATACGTGGCATCAGTTTGTTGATCAGTTTTAACTGGTTTTGATCGTCTAAATCACGGCGCTGGATCAGCACTGCTTTAGAGCGGTAAATCACTTCCACTTCTTTTAAACCATTGGCTTCCAGCGTGGCGCCGGTGGATACCAAATCACAAATGGCATCGGCCAAGCCTGCGCGTGGTGCCACTTCCACTGAACCTTTTAAATTGACAATACGGGCATTCACGCCGTTTTGTTTTAAATAACGGTTCAAAAGTCTTGGGTAAGTGGTGGCAATGGTTTTGCCTTCGAGGTTTTTCACCCCCTGATAATCTTCTTCCTGCGGCACTGCGATGGATAAACGGCAACCGCCAAAATCCAGCCGTGCTAATACGGTGTAGTCGTAACTTTCGTTGTCCAGCTGGCGCTGCAATGACATTTCTTCCAGCACGTTCTCGCCGATAATGCCTAAATCACAAACGCCATCCATCACTAAACCCGGAATGTCGTCGTCGCGCACCCGCAGTAAATCAATCGCCATATTTTCCACATGGGCAATCAGCCGTTGTTCCCGCAGATTAATTTTCAGGCCGCAGCTGGTAAGCAGCGCTTGTGAATCCTGAGATAAACGACCTGATTTTTGGATGGCGATACGTAATCTTTTGCTTTCGGTGCTGGCAGACATCTGATGACTTCCTTTATTAAAACCCTAAAAAACAACAACCCCGGCGTAGTTCCGGGGTTGTGTCTGATGATTCACCGCACCGGAGCTACTTCAATAGCCCCTCAGCGACTTAACCTGAATGGCTATTTCGGCTGATGGTGATGATGATGGGTTGTACGCTGAATCATAAAAATCTCGGTATTGGTGATAGCCACTGTGGCCGTCAAAGTTGTTATACAAGTTATCGGCTTTTATTTCGGCTGACAAGAGTGCTATTAAAAATTTTTTCAGACATTCTTGAGATGTTTATCTTATTAAGTTATTGATATTTGTGTGTTTGATTCTATTTTGTTGAGTGGAGTGTTTTTTCTTATATTTATTTGGCATAAAAAAATATGAACAATAAAGCTTAAAAAATGGTCAGGTTGTATAGTTTGATTGGATTTTTGCTG
The DNA here is from genome assembly GCF_036782235.1 of Rheinheimera sp. Taxonomy (GTDB): domain Bacteria; phylum Pseudomonadota; class Gammaproteobacteria; order Enterobacterales; family Alteromonadaceae; genus Pararheinheimera. The sequence goes on from NZ_DAIPZL010000009.1 coordinate 108,839, forward strand.
CTGATTTGCCGGTTGTGCATTTAAGTTTGGCTGGTCGCCGCCGATAAGGTGTAATTACAGAGGTAAATGGCTGCGCTGCCTTGCCCACACCATACAGGTATTGAAGATGGACGTGTTATTTCCCTATTTGCCAAGGGTAACCAATACGCCGGTAGAACCAAACAACCGGCTGATTTTGCCTGTCAGCAAATATCAGCGCATCCACGGCGAAGCCTCCACTGAACAACAATACAGAGTCGGGATGCGCGACCCCAGACGTCATCAGCAAGAACCACAACAACAGCCGCAACAACAGCAGGGGATGCCGCATGAACAGGGTTCAGCCGCTGCAGAGCAAACCCAAAACAGCGAATTACATTTATTGCCCACAGGTCATGCCGTGACACCGGAGCAGGATCAGCATGCGGATGCCGACGGTCATCTGGATATTTATATTTAAACTGCACCTTTTACTGCTGCAATTGGCATTTGTTTGCCGCTGTCTGAGCAGCACTGTGTTCTGTGCCACGGCAAATGCAGCGGCACAAAGTCATTAGCCCAAATTCAGCAACCTGGTTTTATCAAGCACAAAGCCTGATGTGATTTGCAGGGCTCGCCTGGCAACGGCATAATAGCAGGCCCTTTTCCCGCCCAAGGTTGTGCTTTTGTCTCTGCTGAATTTGTTGTGCTTACACCTATTGCCACTGCCGGAGCAGCGCTGATGCATGCTGTAGCTGCGGCTTTTGCCGACGATGGCGTGCTGGCACAGAATATTGCCGGTTTTAAAGCCCGTGACGCACAAAAACAAATGGCGATGGCGGTGGCACAAAGTATTGAACAGGGTTCAGCTTTGGTGGTGGAAGCGGGCACAGGCACAGGCAAAACTTACGCTTATTTAGTGCCTGCTTTGCTTGCCGGTAAAAAAGTAATTTTATCCACAGGTACCAAAAACCTGCAGGAACAGCTGTATTTTCGCGATTTACCTAAAGTATTAAATGCGTTGGCTTTGCCGCTGCAAACGGCCTTATTAAAAGGTCGCGCCAACTATTTATGTTTATTCAGGCTTACCCAGCATTACCAGCATGTACCGGTGAAAGACGATGTGCTGATCCAGGATTTAAGCCTGATTAAAAAGTGGTCCAGCGAAACCCAAAGCGGTGATATTGGTGAGCTGACTTATATTGCCGAAGACTCCAAAGCTTTGCCTTATGTCACCAGCACCAGTGACAACTGCCTTGGCAAAGACTGCCCGGATTTTGAAGACTGTTATTTACTCAAAGCCCGTAAAAAAGCCATGAACGCCGATTTGGTGGTGGTGAATCATCATTTGTTTTTTGCTGATATGGCGCTCAAAGACACTGGTTTTGGTGAACTGTTGCCGAATATGGATGTGGTGATTTTTGATGAAGCGCACCAAATTCCAGATATCGCCAGCGAATATTTTGGCGAGTCGGTGTCGTCAAAATTGCTGGCTGAATTGTGCCGTGATATTGAGCTCGCCTGTAAAACCCAGTTACGCGATCACCCACAACTGGCAAAAACTGCCGATAAATTAGCAGCTTTAGTGCGCGACTGGCGTTTGCTGTTGCCAGGCGATCCACAAAAAGGCAACTGGCGCGATTGTTACCAGCGCCCTGAGATGCAAGTGGCGATGAGCCGCATTCAGGACGCGATGCAGATGTTGTATCTGGTATTAAAATCAAGCCTGGGCCGCTCTGATCAGGTCGACAGCTGTTATGAACGTCTGGCGACCGCCAAAGCCAGGCTGGAAAAACTACTGGACGTAGAGCGCACCGGCGTCAGCTTCTGGTATGAAACCACAGCCCGCACCATCAGTTTGCATTACACGCCGCTCAGCATCGCCGACAAATTTAACGAGCTGGTGTTTGCCCGCGAGGCTGAACAAAAAAAACGCAGCTGGATTTTTACCTCGGCCACTTTGTCTGTGGATGAAGGTTTTGACCATTTTACCGATCAGATGGGGCTGCAAAACGCACAAACCATGCTTTTGGACAGCCCTTTTGATTACCCGAATCAGGCCATGCTGCTGGTGCCACGGTATTTGCCTGAGCCAACAGATCCGCGTATTAACAAAGCTGTGCTGGAACTGGCGGTGAAGCTGATCAATGCCAACGACGGCCGCTGTTTTTTCCTGTTTACCAGCCACCGTATGTTGCAGTGGATGGCCAAGGAGCTGCCACTTTATATCAATTTGCCTATTCTGGTGCAGGGCAGTACCAGCAAACGTATTTTGCTGGAGCAGTTTGTGGAGCTCAAACACACAGTGCTGCTGGGCACCGGCAGTTTCTGGGAAGGGGTGGATGTGCGGGGTGACACTTTAAGTTGTGTCATTATCGACAAATTGCCTTTTGCCTCCCCGGATGAACCTTTGTTGCAGGCGCGTAGTGAAGACGCCAGACTGCGTGGCCAGGATCCTTTTGCTCAGGTGCAGCTGCCGCAGGCGGTGATCACCTTAAAACAAGGGGTGGGGCGGCTTATTCGTGATGTGTCCGACCGGGGCGTGCTGGCCATTTGCGACAGCCGTTTAGTGACAAGGCCTTATGGTGAAGTTTTTATCAAGTCGCTTCCGCCGATGAAACGCAGTCGGGATGTAGGGCAAGCGATTGAATTTTTAGAACATATTCACAGTAGTGGAGAACAAGATTGAAATTATTAGCGCTGGATACCTCAACTGAAGCCTGCTCTGTGGCGCTGCAGATTGGTGCTGAGATCCTGAGCCTGGATGAAGTCTGCCCGCAGCAACACAGCAAAAGAGTGTTACCTATGGTGCAGCAGTTATTAAGTCAGGCCGGTATTGCTTTGAAAGATCTGGACGGTATTGTATTTGGCCGTGGCCCCGGCAGTTTTACCGGTGTGCGGATTGGGGTGGGTGTGGCGCAAGGGCTGGCTTTTGGCGCTGGTGTGCCGCTTTATGGTGTGTCAACTTTGGCGGCTATGGCGCAGGCGGCCAAGCGGCTTTATCACGCTGATAAAGTGGTGGCGGCCATTGATGCGCGGATGGCGGAAGTGTATCTGGGTTGTTATCAGCTCGATGCAGCTGGCCTGATGCAGCTGGCAGGTGAAGAAATTGCCCGTAAACCCGCTGAATTGGTGGCGGCCGATGTACCCGCTGGTTTTGGCGCTGCCAAAGTGTTTGGTGTCGGCACTGGTTTTCAGACTTACCCTGATGCGTTGACCGCCTGGCAGCAGGTACACATCTGCCCACAGATTTTATATCCGTCTGCACAGGATATGTTGGTGTTGAGTCAGGTTGCTTTAACCAAAGGGCTTTTTGTGGCGCCTGAGCTTGCCGAGCCAACTTATGTAAGGGATGAAGTGACCTGGCAAAAACTGCCTGGCCGTTAACAAAAAACAGTTCAGTTTATTGTAATAAACCGCCTTTTAGCCTGATGTGCTGGCTAAAGCGCCAAAAGAGTGCAAAAGCGGCAAAAAATTGCCGCTTTTAATTTGGCTGTAAGCCAATACAGACAAGGCCTGCAGCTTTATCAGTAATATCTGAAACAGCGGCTTGGCAATTGCAGTTTTGCCGTTATAATGCAGATAATTTCAGCAAAAAATTCTACGTTATGAGCCTTGCAGTCAGCCAGAATATCAGCAAAAGCCCGAATGTCGCCGAAGTCTTTGCCGGCCGGCAGTCCCGTGCTCTTGCACCAAATTCAACGGCAACGGACAAAACTGCTGAATCGCCGCAGGGCAATGGCGTTAAAAGTTCGGCTGCAGTGTTAAGTTTGCTCGATGATGAACGCCAAAATGCCGGCCGCACCGGCTATGACAATCCTTCTGGTCAGAATCAACGGGCGCTGGATGCGTATAAAAGTTTGGCCAATCAGCAAAAACGCGAAGAAATTCAGCAAATGTTTAGTGTGGATTTATTTGCCTGATCTTCTGCTTTTTGTGCAAACCTTCAAACCTTCAAACCTTCAAACCTTCAAACCTTCAAACCTTCAAATCTTCAAATCTTCAAATCTACAAATCTTTTAGCTGTTATTTACTGATCTTGCTTAGCCACAACTAATCCGGCTGGTCATTGCCAACGTATGCACTATTAAGTGTATTTGTGCAGATAACGCCGGGTGATCGGATGCAAAAATGTTGTGTAATTACCGGCGCCAGTTCCGGTCTTGGCCGTGAGCTGGCGTTGCAATATGCCGCTGATGGCTGGCGGGTGTTGACGATAGCCCGCTCTGAAGAGCGTTTGTTGCAATTAAGTCAGCAGTCGGCCCTGATCCAGCCTTTGGTGTTGGATCTGACTGACAGTGCGGCGATGGAAAAAAGTGCCGGTATTATTGCCGCTGTCTTACCTTCGGTCGATTTACTGATTTTAAATGCCGGCAGCTGTGAATATGTTGACGCTGACAATCTGGAGTTAGCTGCTTTTGAGCGCACCTTTGCCGTGAACTTTTTTGCGGTAGTGGCGGCCGTAAAGTATTGGCTGCCGCTGTTAAAAAACTCTGCCGCAGGCAATTCAGGCCGAGCGCAGCTGGCTATTGTCAGCAGTCTGGCCTGGTTATTTCCTTTTACCAGAGCTGAAGCTTATGGCGCCAGCAAGGCGGCATTGAGTTATTTTACCGACAGTTTACGGCTGGATTTAACCGGCCAGTGCATTCAGGTCAGCCTGATTGAACCCGGTTTTGTGGACACTCCGCTGACACGCAAAAACGACTTTGCCATGCCGTTTTTATTGCCGGTAGCGGATGCCGCAGCGCGGGTACGTAAAGCAATAGCAGATGGCAAATTACGTTGTCGTTTTCCGCTTCGGCTGAGTTTCAGTTTGCAGCTGCTGAATCTGTTGCCTTATAGCTTCAGGCAAAAAGTGGCGGCGGGGCTCAAACGATGAAAATTATTTATGTTGTCGCCTTTAAACTGTGCTGGCTGGCACTGGTGTACTGGCAGTACCTGCTGATGTTGCCGGTATTATTGTATTGGGGTTTTGCCATGTTGCGGCTGCATCACAAAGCCAGGCTGGCAGTGCTGCTTCTCACCCTCTGTGGCGTGTTGCTGGATTCTGTGCTGGTGGCAAGCGGCTGGTTAAATTTTGCCGGCAATACTCTGTTGCCCATCTGGATGATGGTGCTCTGGGCTTGCTTTGCGCTAATGCTGGTACAGGTGCTTGCGGATTTGTTGCGTTATTGGTGGCTGGCCGCTTTGTTTGGTGCCGTTGGCGGGCCTCTGGCTTATTGGGGCGGTAGTGTGCTGGGAGGAGAGCTGTTGTATCAGCCTGTGCTGGAATTGTCGTTGTTGCTGGCGCTGTGCTGGTCGTTACTGATGGCGGTTTTTGTGCACTACCGGTTTTTATGGAGCAATCAACATGAAACTTTACGCTTTGATGCCAAAGCTGCCGGTCGTTAGTCTGCTGCTGGCCGCTGCACTTTGTTCAACTGTGACTGTTGCAAACAGCAATGACCACAGCGACAGCAGTTTTAAAATCATCGGCCAGGGTCAATACAGTTATTGGTTCTGGGATTTATATGAGGCCAGGTTATTTAGCAGTGACGGTCGTTTTGTTGATTATCAGCAAAGTGTGCCGCTGAAACTGGAGCTGACCTATCAGCGCGATATTAAAAAGCAGGATTTTATTGATGCCACAATGCAGCAGTGGAAAATCCAGCAGGGCAAACTGGATAAAAAGCATAAAGTTTGGGCCGGTGAGCTGGGGACTTTATGGCGGGATGTCAGTAAAGGTGACACTCTGACTGCGGTGTTAAGACCGGACGGTTTGGTTGATTTTTATTTTAATCACAATCTGTTAGGGCGAACCAGTGATCCGGCTTTTGGCTCGGCTTTTTTTGATATCTGGTTGTCGGAAAAAACCACAGCACCAGAGCTTCGAAGCCAGTTATTGGCCTTAGGCCAGGATAACACTTCAGGTTAAATAGCCCCTGCTGAACAACCAAAGCCGCAGCAGATAAAGCCTGACAAAATAAAAAACCGGCAGTCGTATTACTGCCGGTTTTTTTGTCAGCAAATTTAGTGCGAACCGGCTGCTGTTGTTTCTGCTTTGCCATTATTAGCCATTTGTGGGCTTACATAGTGGATCAGCTTACGGGCAATGTCAGTGTTGTCCTGAAAACCGGCAAAATCAGCTCTGTACTTGCCCCAGGCCAGTACAGGCACATCAATAGCTGTGTGCGCGCCGCTGGTCCAGCCGGTGCGTGAATAATGGTTGATATGCTGTTTCACCACTTTTGCCAGCGCTTTCAGTGCTTCGGCTTCAGTTTCCAGCTGGTCGGCAATAGTTTTACCGGCAATTTTGGCAAAACTGGCGGCTGCAGTGCTGCGGGCCTGTTGTAATTGCTTCAGTTCCGCATCGGTCAGCATCAAAGAAGTTTTCTCCAGCCACACTTTGTTCAGGTCGGTTTCTTTGGCTTGCACCAGTGCTTTGGCAATTTCAGGTGCGGTGTTTTTTACCTTTTTAATCACGTCTTTATTCCAGGCGTAATCACCTTCAGCGCCTAAAGATAAACCGCCGGTTTCATGATCGGCCGTGATCACCAGCAGGGTGTCAGGGTTGTTGTCAACATATGCTTTAGCCACCGCAATGGCTTTGGCAAAATCGTCCATTTCTGCCATGGCGCAGGCGATATCATTGGCATGACCACACCAGTCAATCTGGCTGCCTTCAATCATCATGACAAAACCCTGCTCAGAGTTTTGCAGCAGCGACAGCGCTTTACTGGTCATAGTCGCCAGCGGTTGTTTGACCGGGTTATCCAGCGCACTTGGCAAACCCACCTGGGCCAGCAGCGCCAGAGCTGGCACAGTACTTATTTGTTCCAGTTGTTGCCAGTTGTCGGCATACTGAAAACCTGCTTGCTGAAATTCCTGCACCAGGTTGCGATCTTTACGGACAAAATACTGAGTACCACCACCAAACATTAAATCGGCCACCGGTTTGTTGCCGACTTTGTTATCGACATAATCGTCGGCGATTTCGTTGTAGTTTTTCCGGCTTTTGTTATGTGCCATAAAACTGGCTGGGGTAGCGTGGTTAATCTGAGAGGTTGAAATAATGGCGGTGTGTTTGCCCTGGCCTTTGGCAATTTCTAATAAAGTGCTCAGCGGCTGATGGCTATGATTAACCGAAATCGCACCATTATAACTTTTGATTTGGGTGGCAAGAGCTGTAGCACCGGCGGCTGAGTCTGTGACTATGGTGTCATCGTCCGGGTAAGTCGTGGCTACACCGACCCACAGTTCATCATAAATCGTCGATTCCACTTTTTTGGTGGCCGGATTGTCCTGGTAATAACGATAGGCCGATAAATAAGCCGGCCCCATACCGTCGCCAATCATATAAATAATGTTTTTTGGCGCAGCCTGCGCCAGTACCGGGCACATGGCAGCAAACAGGGCGGACAATACAACTTTTTTGATCATTTCGAAAATCCTGTAAACCCGGGCGAGCCCGGTAGCAATACATCAAATAAACAGCACAGCGCGCGATTCTAAGCCGTTGTGCTAAAAAGTACAGCCTTAACAGCCAGTGCAAGGTTTGACGGCAGTTTAATTGCGGCAGGTGACAGATTGATGATTTGTAAAAAAGCGCTCAGCACTGGCTTGCGCAACTTGGGCCGCTCGCTTATTGTGAAACAGCGGGCTGTGATGCAGCGATGTCCGGAGCTGCTCAGTTATGTTGCCATTTGTTGTAGCGTGCTGCCAGGCAGGAAGCAAAAAGCCTGAACTTATTCAGTTAAACTGGCTCTTACTTGTTGTTTTTGCTGTGTCATTCAGTCAGTTACAGGATGAAATGTAGTATGAAATTGTTATCAGCATCGTTATCTGTATTGTTCGGCAGTATGTTCGTGCTCGGCGGTTGTGCCAGTTATCCGGAGCCAGTCCGAGTCAGCGAAGGCACAACATTGATCAGTTATCAGGCCGCGACTCAGGGTGGGGTGCAACAAGGTACAGCACGCTGGAGTGGTGTCATTGCCAAGGTGCAGAATAACGCCAACGATACCCGTCTTGAAGTGGTGTATTTCCCTTCCAACAGCTCAGGCCGACCCAAGGTTGCCGATAAAACCGATGGCCGTTTTGTTGCGTATATTCAGGGGTTTGTTGACCCTATGGTGTTCCAGCAAGGTAAATCCGTGACTGTGCTCGGCGCTTTAAGTCAGCCGGAAGCCGGTATGGTGGATCAATATCAGTATATTTATCCGGTGATCAAAGAAGCCAAAGTATATTTATGGCCAAAGCAGCAGGAAACCAGAGTCGATGTGATTGACCCCTGGCCAATGTGGCGCACACCTTATCCGTATTGGGGCTATGGCCCGGCGATCCGGATCAGAACAACAATTCCAACAGGTGAAAAACCAGCACAAGGGTCAGGTCATGTTGAAAATTCGCAACAAGGTTCGCAGCAGCGTTAAGTATTTTAGTCTGGTTGCATGCTGTGCAGCCTTTCACCTGACTGCTGCTAATACCGAAACGGTGCCGGTATCGGCACTGCAGCAGGTGGTGGACTCTGATTATCGCTCGGCAGATAACAAACATCGTGATCAATACCGTCATCCGGTGGAAACCCTGACTTTTTTTGGCATCAGGCCAGAGATGTCGGTGCTTGAAGTCTGGCCCGCCCGTGGCTGGTATACCGAAATTCTGGCACCTTACCTGAAAGATAAAGGTCAACTGACCATTGCAAACTTCCGTCAGAACGACGGCACCCTGGAAGACGAACGCAAAATTTTCTGGGCCAAACTAGCAAAAAAACTGGAACAAGACATCGACGAGCACCCTGAACATTTTGGCAAAGTCAAAAGTGCTGAATTTGATCCACCAGGCCTGATGCAACCCGGCCAAGTGAATCAATACGATATGGTGCTGAGTTTCAGAAACTCACATATCTGGAACGAAGAAGGTTATTTACTGGACGTATACCGTGCTTTGTTTGATGTACTCAAACCAGGCGGCACCCTGGGTATTGTTGAACACAGATCCAGCCGTCTATCAGAAATTTCCAGCCGCGCCGGTGAAGGTTATCTGGATGAATATTATGTGATTGCCGTGGCGCAACAGGCCGGTTTTGTGCTGGTTGACCGCTCAGAAATTAATGCCAACCCCAAAGACAGTAAAGATTATCCTAAAGGGGTGTATGCGTTGCCACCGACACTGGCGATGGGCGCTTTGGACAAAAACAAATATCTGGCCATTGGTGAAAGCGACCGGATGACACTGAAATTTACCAAACCGCTGCAATAACACCTATGGTTGATGGTCAGCCTGAGGCTGTGAGTTTTCAGTTACGCCAGTTGCAATTAAAAGGCTGGCGCTCGGGTGCCGAAGAGGCACCTTTATGCCTTTGTTTACATGGCTGGTTGGATAATGCCAACAGTTTTTTACCCTTAGCCCAGGCACTGCCTGAATTTCAGCTGTTGGCTATTGATTTGCCGGGGCATGGCCGCTCACAACACCGAAGCCCGGATGCTCACTATCATTTTCTTGATTGGGTGGACGATCTGTTGCAGCTGGTCAACCTGTTAGATGCCGGACCTTTGCATCTGATAGGGCATTCAATGGGTGGTATGATAGCCGGCGCTTTTGCCGCAGCTTTTCCGGAATATGTCAAAAGTCTGGTATTGATTGACAGTTTAGGCCTGGTGACAGCGCCAGAGCACAATACAACACAGCAGCTGCGTCAGGCCATATTGTCGCGGCAAAAACGGCTGGATAAACGCAAACCTTATTATCCAAGCCTGGAAGCGGCAGCCGGGGCCCGTTTACAACAAAGTGATTTTGCCATGGCGCAGGCTATGCTACTGGCCGAGCGTGGCACCGAACTCGTGGCCGCTGAAAAACAAGCCCCACGCTGGACCTGGTCCGCCGATTTACGTTTGCGCGAAGTGTCGGCTTACCGGTTTTCCAGGGCGCAGGCACTGCAGTTGATTGCAGATATTCAACAGCCAACTCTGGCGATTTTGGCCAGCAATAGCATAGAGATGATGGCGCAGGCCAAACCGTTGTTTTTGCCTGTTTATCCACATTTGCAAGTGAAAGAACTTGCAGGCGGGCACCATCTGCATATGACAGAACCACAGGCGGTAGCGGCACAGATCCGAGCTTTCCTGGCTGAAGAAAATGCTAGTTAATTTCTTTTAAATCAATGCTCTATATCTTGTTTATTCGGCCGGAGCAGCACAGAATGCAGCAGGCTAATTGTGCAACCGCAACAATTGTGGGATGATTGAGGATTAGAGTAAAAACTCAGAGTGCGTAGTGATTGTACAAACTTATGCGTTTAAGTTGCATAACACTGCGAAGCTTCCTATAAAAATAATTAGAACTGACGACGAGGAGAGGATGGTGGATAAAGTCTGGTTAAAGCGTTACCCCACCGGAGTGCCGGCCGAAATTGATGCCGATCACTACAGTTCATTGTTAGACATCTTCGAACAATCTATTGCCAGCTACAGCGACCGCACTGCTTATATTAATATGGGCAAGTCAATTACTTACGCTGAGCTGGACACCTTAAGTACCCACTTTGCCGCTTATCTGCAACAGGGTCTTGGCCTGAAAAAAGGTGACGCTGTTGCCATTATGATGCCAAATTTGCTGCAGTATCCGGTTGCTTTATTAGGGGTGTTGCGCGCGGGTTGTACCGTGGTTAATGTGAACCCGCTGTACACGCCGCGTGAACTGCAACACCAGCTGAACGACTCCCAGGCCAAAGCCATTGTGATTGTTGAAAACTTCGCCCATACCCTGGCCGACGTGATCAACCAGGTGAAGCTTGATCATGTGATCCTGACCAAAATGGGTGACATGCTGGGTTTTATCAAAGGCAACATCGTCAATTTTGTGGTGAAACACGTTAAAAAGATGATCCCTGCTTATCAGCTGCCACAGCTGAAAACCTTTAATAACGCGTTAAAACAAGGCGCGCAGCTGAAATACCAAAAGCCGGTGGTGACAGGTGCAGATCTGGCGTTCTTGCAATACACAGGCGGTACAACAGGTGTGTCCAAAGGCGCTATGCTGACCCATCGTAATATGGTGGCGAACCTGGAACAGGTGGCTGGTTGTATCGGGCCTATTCTGGCGCCTGGTAAAGAGTTTATTGTGACAGCGCTGCCGCTTTATCATATTTTTGCCTTAACAGCCAACTGCCTGACTTTTATGAAATACGGCGGTACCAACCTGCTTATTACCAACCCGCGTGATATGCCCGGTTTTGTCAAAGAGCTTAGCAAATACCCATTTACTGCCATTACCGGCGTTAACACTTTGTTTAATGGTTTATTAAACTGCCCGGGTTTTGCTGACCTTGACTTTAGCAAGCTGAAGTTGTCGTTAGGTGGGGGTATGGCAGTGCAAAAACCTGTGGCAGAGCGCTGGCAAAAAGTCACCCACAGCCGTCTGGTGGAAGGTTATGGTTTAACTGAATGTGCGCCGCTGGTGACCGTTAGCCCCTTTGATTTGGATGGTTTTAACGGCAGCATTGGTTTGCCGGCACCTTCAACCCATATCAAACTGATTGATGATAATGGCAATGAAGTGGCGCCTGGTGAAGCCGGTGAAATGCTGGTGCAGGGTCCGCAGGTGATGCTGGGATATTTAAACCGGCCGGAAGAAACCGACAAGGTGTTAAAAGACGGCTGGTTGTACACCGGCGATATCGCCCGGATGGATGAGCAGGGTTTCTTTTATATAGTTGATCGCAAAAAAGACATGATTTTAGTCTCTGGATTTAACGTGTATCCAAACGAGATTGAAGAAGTGGTCGCGATGAACGAAAAAGTGCTGGAAGTGGCCGCTGTCGGTATTCCAAACGAAGCAACAGGCGAAGCGGTGAAGATTTTTGTGGTGAAAAAAGACCAGTCTTTAACCGATCAGGAGCTGATCGCACACTGTAAAGAGCGTTTAACGGGCTATAAAGTACCGAAGCTGGTAGAATTTCGCACAGAGTTGCCCAAAACCAACGTGGGCAAAATTTTACGCCGTGAGCTTAAAGGCCAATAACAGTCTTTGTGACTCCATAAAAAACCGGCGTTTTGCCGGTTTTTTTATTTGTTTTTCAGGCTGTGCTATCCAAAGTTGTAGTGCCGGTTTTTATGTCCGGTGTAGTTGGCTCAGACCAGTTGTTTGAAATCTGTTGTTTGATATTTGTTGTCTGGCATTTGCCGTCTGGAGTTTTGCATGTCGTACCGCATCATCACTGAAAATCAGCAGCTGGCTGAATTTTGTGCCAAAGCACAGTTGTCCGATTGTCTGGCGGTCGACACTGAGTTTGTCCGCACCAATACCTTGCAGCCGAAGCTGGGGTTGATTCAGCTGTATGCAGGTGATGAAGTGGTGTTGGTCGACCCGCTTTGTATCAGCGACTGGCAACCGCTGGATGCACTGCTGCGCGCACCAACAGTGCTAAAAATGCTGCATTCCTGCAACGAAGATTTAGAAGCTTTTGCCTCCATCGGTTTAGTTGAGATCCGGCCTTTATTCGACACCCAGTTGGCGGCTGAGCTCGCCGGCATGGGCGCCAGTTTAGGTTATGGCAAAATGGTGGAGCAGCTGAGCGGGCGGGTACTGGATAAAAGTGAATCCCGCACTGACTGGCTGGCCCGGCCTTTAGCCAGCACTCAGCTTGAATATGCCGCCAATGATGTGTTGTATCTCTGGCCGCTGAAAGATTTACTCATCAGTAAGTTACCCAGGTCGGAATTATTTGATTTATTGCTGGCGGAAGGCGAGCAGATGATCCGCCGGCGTTTTTTTGTGTTGCCACCCGAGCTGAAATATCTGGAGCTGAAAAACAGCTGGCAGTGTCAGCCACGGGAGCTGGCGGTGCTGAAACTGTTGTGTGCCTGGCGGCAAACTTATGCCGAACAAAAAGATATGGCGCTGGGCCTGGTGCTTAAAGATGCTCTGCTGTACGAACTGGCCAGACGCCGCCCGACCACCATGGAAGCGTTGGCGCAGGTGCCGGATTTACACCCACGTGAACTCAGACGCCATGGCCAGCAGATTTTAAATCTGGTCAGTGCCGCCAAAGCGCTAAGTCCGCAGCAATGTCCGCAGACTTTTTATCATCAGGATAGCTTTCCGGGTTTTAAACAACTGCAGCAGGATTTGACCGATGCGGTGCAACAAGCGGCCAAGGCGGCTGATATTCCGGCGGCTTTTTTAAGTGTCAAACGTCAGCTGAATGAATATCTGAACTGGTGTTGGCGGGTTACCGACGAAGAGCGGTTGTTGCTGCCACAACCTGAATATTTGCGCGGCTGGCGTCGCAGCTTGCTGCTGCCTTATCTGCCACAACCTGTGCATGTGCAGGCGATCATTGCCGCACAATAAGCAAAAAGGCCTGAGCCTTTGCGCCAATCACAGCTGATCCAAAAGCAAAAAAGCCGCGTATTACCGCGGCTTTTTTCATCAGGATCAGCGCTTTTTTTCGACGTTTTTGTTCTATTTTTGTCCGTTGTTGTCTCTGATCCTGCATTTTGCTGCCGGCGTAACAACTTCGCTTATTTCAAAGTGGAGAACTAAAATGCAATGGATGAAAAAGTTAGTCTGTGTGGTATTTGCTGCCGGTGCACTCAGCGCCTGTAACAGTGATAACGACCCGGCTCCTGTGGTGACCCCGCCGCCGGTGAAACAAAGCAGTATTAAGCTGGTGCATGCGGTCAGTGACGCACCTGCGGTTAGTATCGATGGTGGCCAGTTATTGCAGGTCGCCAAACTGGATTATGCTCAGAGCACCAATCTGGTGAGTTTGCCGGAAGGCAGTTACAACCTGGGGGTTGATGCTTTGTTGCCACAAAACGGCAAAGCCAGGGTGATCAACGCTCCGGGTGTGATGTTGTCGGCCGATAACAGCTACACTGTGTTTGCGATAGGCTCTGCTGCCGCCAGCACTGTTGCGCCGCTGGTGGTGGCCACTCCGGTTGCTGCTGTGGCAACAGGGAATGTCAGAGTGCGGGTAGTTCATGCCGCGGCCAGTGCGCCTATGGTGGATGTTCACGTGACGGCGCCCGGTGCTGCGTTAAGTTCGGGCACTGTTGCCGCCACATTGGATTTTCGTCAGTTTACAGCACCGCTGACGCTGAACGCAGGCAATTATCAGGTGCGGATCACCTTACCTGCCAAACCAGACACAGTGGTGTTTGATTCAGGCACTGTGGCCCTTACTTCCGGTGCTGATGTCATTATCGCTGCCATTAACAACAGATTTGCCGGCCCATCCCCAGTGTCTTTGCTGGCGGTCAATGCCAATGGCACCTATGCCGATATTAAAGATGCCAACAGCACCGCAGATGTCCGGGTGGTGCATGCAGTGTCTGATGCACCGGCGGTGGACCTGTTATTGAACAACACAAAAGCCATTCCAAACCTGGCTTTCCCGAATTTTACCGGTTACGCCAATCTGACCCCAGGTAACTACAACGTGAAAGTTGCGGCAGCGGCCGACAATTCTGTGGTGGTGATTAACGCCGACCTGAATTTGACCTCTGGTAGTTTTGCGACTGTGTTGGCTACCGGCTCACTGGGGCAGGGCAGTATCACACCACTGGTACTGGCAGATAATCCAAGACGTATTGCCACTGAAGCCCAGATCAGGCTGGTGCATGCTTCTACTCTGGCTGGCAATGTCGATATTTATGTGACAGCAAGCTCAGATATCAGCAGCGCCACTCCTGCTTTTGCCAATGTGCCTTTTAAAGCCCAAACCGGTTATGTGTCGCTGTTGCCTGGCAATTATGTGGTGACAGTAACACCGGCCGGCAGTAAAACTGCGGCCATTGGTCCACTGGCGTTAACACTTGCCGGTAATAAAATTTATACCGCAGTGGCCCGCGACAGTGTGAACCGCACCGCGCCTCTTGGCCTGATTTTGCTGGATGACTTTAATTAAGTAATTTTTAAATAAAAAAGGCCGCATAGCGGCCTTTTTTATTTGGTTTTTCCGGTTTAACGTTTTTCTTCCGGGAAAGTGACGTTTAATTCCAGAACCGACAGTTCATCAGAGCTCTTTTCTAAAGTCACAGAAACCTGATCATCGGCAATATCCACATATTTGCGGATCACTTCCAGAATATCGCGTTCAAGCTGCGGCAAATAATCCGGACTGGTGCGACGGCGTCTTTCATGCGCAACGATGATCTGCAACCGCTCCTTAGCAGTCGATGCGGTGTTTTTCTTGGAGGAGCGGAAATAGTCGAGCAGCGACATAAGTTAGCCTCCGAAAATCCGTTTGAGTAAGCCTTTTTTCTCCACATTTAAAAAGCGGAACGGCACTTCTTCACCCAATAAACGGGCAACTGTGTCTAAATACGCCTGACCTGCGTCACTTTCGGTATCCAGGATCACAGGTTGGCCTGAGTTTGACGCATTCAGGACGGCCTGAGATTCAGGGATCACACCCAGCAGTTTGATCGCCAGAATTTCATTGACGTCTTCCACACTCAGCATCTCGCCTTTGACAACACGCTCAGGGTTGTAGCGGGTTAACAATAAATGTTCTTTAATGCCCGGCAATCCCTGTTCAGCACGGCGCGACTTGCTGGATAACATGCCCAGGATACGGTCAGAGTCACGCACTGATGATACTTCAGGGTTGGTGACGACTATGGCTTCGTCGGCAAAATACAATGCCATCATGGCACCTGATTCAATACCGGCAGGTGAGTCGCAGATAATAAAATCAAATTCTTCTGACAGCTCGTTCAGCACGCGCTCTA
Organism: Rheinheimera sp.; assembly: GCF_036782235.1. Lineage (GTDB taxonomy): Bacteria > Pseudomonadota > Gammaproteobacteria > Enterobacterales > Alteromonadaceae > Pararheinheimera. The sequence goes on from NZ_DAIPZL010000009.1 coordinate 124,510, forward strand.
CGCCTTCTTTATATAAAGCGTCTTTATCACGGGTTTGTGAGGCCGGCAGAATATAAAGATTGTCCAGACGTTTATCACGGATCAGTGCTTGTTTTAAATTTGCTTCATTGTTGATCACATTAACAAAGTCATACACCACACGACGCTCGCAACCCATGATCAGGTCAAGGTTACGCAAGCCGATATCAAAATCGACAATGACGGTTTTGTGGCCTTTTAATGCCAGGCCAGTACCAATAGCGGCACTGGAGGTGGTCTTACCAACACCACCTTTACCTGAAGTCACAACTATGATTTTTGCCATAGCACACAATCCTTAGAATAATTCTGCTAATACTAATTGACCGTCCTGCAAGCTGATACAAGCCGACTTGCCCCAAAATTCGCCTTGCAGGCTTTCACTTAACCAATAGTTACCGGCAATCGAGATTAACTCGGGTTGCATATTGTAACAATAGATCTTTTTACTGCTGTCCCCGCTGGCGCCTGCAATAGCTTTACCACGCAAAGAACCGTAAATATGGATATTGCCATCGGCAATGACTTCTGCACCGGCGCCGACTGTACCTTTGATAATTAAATCTGCGCCTTTGACATAAATTTGCTGGCCTGAGCGGATGTTTTGCTCAATCAGTTTGTTTTCGACCGGCGCTACCGGAGCAGGCGCTGGCGCCGGCGCTGCAGCCACAGTTTTTGCCGGTTCTGCTTTGGTATTTTTACTCAGCTGCAAAGCGGCAAGACCGGCCTGATGGGCGGCTTTTTTCAGCTCGCTACTGGCACCACAAACCCCGACCAACACCAGCTGCAGTTCGATAAACAACTGTTTAATGGCAATAAAATCGGGGATCTGTTTGGCGTTTTCTACATTGATCACCACAGGTGCCTGCAGAAAAAAACCAGGTGCCTGCGCCAGTTTTTGCTGCAATTGGCTACGCAGCGCTGCAACGCTGAAATCCTGACAATATAAAACTGATAAAGGAAACAAACTTCCTTTTAACTCAAATGAGTGATCCGACATAACAACCGCGAGTGCAAAATGAATGATTAGGTTTATTTTTATCTTTCCTGCGCGCCTTGCCTTGGTTCAAAACGGTCTTTTTGACCAGTTCTGTAAGCTGTGGCAACGGTTCGCAAGCTAAGCGCTTCATGGTATAGTCTGCGCCAGTGTTAGGCAAGTTACCCAGAGTAGATTTTGTGCCATGTTGACCGTCATTTATAAAAGCCCGCGTAAAGAACAAACCTATTTATATCTGCTCAAAAGAGATGACTTCAGTAGTGTACCCAAAGCATTGCTGGAAACCTTTGGTAAACCTCAGCTGGTGACAGTGCTGGATTTAACTAAACGCAGCCATTTAGCAGGTGCCGATCTGGAGAAAGTGAAAACTATGCTGAATGAGCAGGGTTTTTATCTGCAGTTGCCACCACCGCCGGAAGATTTATTGGCCGAGCATAAAGACTGGTTAGCAAAAAAATAAGGAAGTTTGATTTGTTTCGATTTGTATTGATGGCCTCTCTGGCCTTGTCGGGTGCCGCCTGCAGCAGCAAGGCATCTGATCAGCAAGCGGCCGCTGCTTCGGCAACTAACTTGGCAACTACGCCAGCCAGTACCTCAACCAGTACGGCTAAAAGTACAGTAAAAACACAGCCAGAGGCCCAGGTAAAACCACAAGAGGAAAAAACCGCCAAAGGTTTTGCCCTGTACAGCAAAACTCTGAAAAAAGAAGCTTTGGCGCGTGGTTATGACAAAAAGCTGGTGGAGCAGGTATTTGCCAGCCTGACCTTTCACGCCAAAGTGGTGGTTGCTGACAAAGGTCAGCCGGAATTTGTAGAAACTTTAGATACTTATTTGCCAAAACGGGTGAATAAACAGCGTATTGATATGGCTGTGAAGATGTATCAGACCCATCAGGCCGAATTAAAACAGGTGGAGCAAAAATACGGTGTGCCGGCCCGTTTTGTGGTGGCGCTGTGGGGGCTGGAAAGTGCCTTTGGCCGTATTACCGGCAATTATTCAGTGCCATCGGCACTGGCAACGCTGGCTTATGAAGGCAGACGGGAAGCCTTTTTTAAAGAAGAGTTTTTTTTAGCGCTGGATATTTTGGCGCAGGGGCATATCAGCCTGACGGAGATGAAAGGCTCCTGGGCCGGCGCTATGGGCCATACCCAGTTTATGCCAAGCTCATTTATGAAATATGCGCAGGACGGTGATGGTGACGGGCATAAAGATATCTGGACTAACAGATCTGATGCTTTTGCCTCTATCGCCAATTATTTAAAAACCGAAGGCTGGCAGCAAGGGGTGACCTGGGGCCGGCAGGTGAAGTTACCGCCAAACTTCGATTTTAGTCTGGTGATCCCAAAAGGCAGTAAAGACCGTGCCCAGTGGCTGCAGTGGTGGGCACAATCAGAGCGACCGCTCAGCGAGTGGCGCAAATTGGGGCTGACCAATATCGACGGCACTGCCTTGCCAGGGCGCGATTTAAAAGCAGCACTGGTGATGCCGGACGATAAAGAGGGCCGGGCTTATCTGGCCTATCACAATTATCAGACGCTGATGCACTGGAACCGCTCTTATTATTTTGTCAGCAGTGTTGGTTATCTGGCCGATGAAATCAGCCGGGCCAACAGCAATACAAAAACTGCAACCACAGCAAAAAAACGGGGATAGCATGAGTTATCAACATTTGGACTGGCAGGGGAAAGTCATCCATTTGCCTAAAGGCAAAGTGGTGTGTATCGGGCAAAATTACCTGGATCATATCCAGGAAATGCAAAGTAAAACTGCACCTGAGGCGTTGTTTTTTATCAAACCGGTTTCAGCCTTGTGCCCGTTAGCGGCTGAATTTGCCATTCCAAGCCAGCATGGTGCTGTACACAACGAAACCGAAATTGCGGTATTGATCGGCAAAAAACTCAGCAAAGCCAGTGAAGATGAAGTGATGGACGCTGTCTGGGGTTATAGTCTGGCGCTTGATTTAACGCTGCGCGACGTGCAGGCAAAATTAAAACAGCTGGGGCGGCCCTGGGAGATAGCCAAAGGTTTTGACGGTGCCTGCCCGCTGGGTGCTTTTGTGCCTGCTGAGGTTATTCAGTCGCCGCAGCAGCTGCAATTTTCCCTTTATGTGAATGGCGAGCCGCGCCAGCAAGGGGATGCCAGTTTGATGATCCGGGGGATTAGCCGAATGCTTAGTGAAATGAGCCAGTGGTTCAGTCTGGAACCAGGTGATGTGGTACTGACCGGCACTCCGGCCGGTGTTGGCCCTTTAACACCAGGTGATAAGCTGCAATTAAGCCTGCAAAGCGGCAGCAGAGTGCTGCTGGACGTTCAGACCAGTGTCAGCAGCCAGCTTTAATATGTTGCCTTTGGGCACACAGGAATAAAAATGACGTTACAAGATAAGTTCTGGGAAACCAAAACGCTGGAAGAAATGACAACTGCCGAATGGGAAGCCGTCTGTGATGGCTGCGCCAAATGTTGTCTGAACAAATTTATTCATGAAGAAGATGAAAGTCTGGAAGGGCCAACCGACTACATCATGCCGGAAGAAACAGTGTATTTTACCAATATTGCTTGTCAGTACCTGAACAGCAATAAGTGTGAATGCAGCTGTTATGACAACCGCACTGTGCTGGTGCCGGACTGTGTGAAATTAACCAAAGAAAATTTAAAAGATATCTTTTTTATGCCAACCAGCTGCAGTTACCGCCGTTTGCAGGAAGGCCGGGGTTTACCAAGCTGGCATCCTTTGCTTAATAACGGCAAAAAAAGTCTGATGCATAAAAAACAGATGTCGGTGCGCAACAAAACCATTTCTGAAGCAGCGGTCAGGCTGGAAGATTTTGAAGATCATATCGTCAGCTGGCCGCTGAACGATTTAGATTAAGCTGCACACAGAAGGAAATTTGCAGGTGAACTGGTTAGCCGAATACAAAGAATTATTGGCTTTTAGCCCGGCCATAGCGCAAATCATTATCAGCAGCATAGTGCTGCTGTTTTATGCGGTATTAAGCCGCCGTATTGCGCCTTTTATTTACCGTACTATCGCCGCCACTATGCTCAAAGAGGAAATGAACCGCCGCGCTATGGTGGTGTTTCATATCCTGTTGTTTTTATTGCTGGTGGTGGTGCTGAGTATCGTCTGGGGCATCGATATTAAAGGCCTGTTGGTACTGGCTTCCTCGATGATTGCCGTGGTCGGTGTGGCTTTATTTGCCGCCTGGAGTTTACTCAGCAATATCACTGCTTTTTTTATTTTGCTCGGGCAAAGCAGTTTTGCCCAGGGCGCGACTGTGCGGGTCATTGACGGCAGCAATCATATTGAAGGCACCATAGTGGAAGTGAATTTATTTAGCACTGTGCTTCGCACCAAAGACGGTGAGCTGGTGGTGTATCCGAATAACCTTATTGTATCGCGCCCTGTGGTGGTGAAATCGGATGGTCATGGTAACAGTTTAAAATCGCCGGGTATTTCACAGCTGGAGCGCTGGAAAAAACGCCGCCAGGCGCAAAAAGGCCATTTACCACATAAAGCTTAGGCAGAGTTGCTGAAAAAAAACGGCGTCCAAAGACGCCGTTTTTTATCTGAGTAAAGCTGTGATGCAGTGTTAGCGCGGATAATGGCTGGTTTTAAAGCGGTCTACCCAAAGTGCAGTGGCACCACAGACCGCGACCGGCATTACCAGTAAATTTAAAAACGGCACCATGCTGGCCACCGCCACTGTAATGCCAAAACCATAACTGCCGCTTAAGTCAGCACGCAACTGCTGGCGCATGGTGTCAAAAGGCACTTTATGGTTGTCGTAAGCATAATCACAATACTGAATCGCCATCATCCAGGCGGTAAACAAAAACCACATCAGCTGACCCACCAGCGGAATAAAGAAAAACGCCAGTAAAAAAATCAGCGCTCTTGGCAGGCAATACACAAACTTGGTCCACTCCCGCGCCAGCATGCGTGGTACATCTTTTAAAAAGGCGGTAAAACCCTGATCCGGCAAGGCCTGGCCTGTCAGATGCTGTTCTACTTTTTCACTGAGCAGCGCATTAAAAGGTGCGGCAATAAAGTTGGCGACCATGGTAAAGCTAAAAGCCAGGGTCAACACTGTACTCAGCACCAATAAAGGCCAAATGACATAAGATAAAAAAGATAAAAACTCAGGCACAAAACCCATCAGGTAATCGACCCAACCCTGCACCTGCTGCAAAAGGAAAAAAAACGCCACTGCAAATAACAGCAGGTTAATGGTGAGTGGAATCAGCACAAAACGGCGTAAGCCTTTGGTGCTTAGTAACCCAAGACCCTGAAAAAAATAATGCATATCAACTCCCTACAACCTATGGCGGTATCGCAGCGTTTTTATCGCGACAGCGCGATACCCATTTTGCCCAAAGCAGCAGTGCATCTGCCCAATTGCGGCTAGCTTAGAAGGCAAAGCCCTTTGCGGCAATAGTTTTACCGTGACACCCCAAAGTCATTTTGTTACATTCTGTAAGTGCAATAAGGCCGATAATAACGAAAGCATGCGTCTTAAACAGATCAAACTCGCCGGTTTTAAGTCTTTTGTTGACCCCACTCAGGTGCCATTTCCAGCGGCCATGACCTGTGTGGTGGGGCCAAATGGCTGTGGTAAATCCAATGTGATAGATGCAGTACGCTGGGTGCTGGGCGAAAGCTCGGCCAAAAATCTGCGTGGCGACGCTATGACAGACGTTATTTTTAACGGTTCAACCCAGCGCAAACCTGTGTCACAAGCCTCTGTCGAGCTGGTGTTTGAAAATACCCAGGGCAAGTTGCAGGGCAGCCTGGCGGATCGCAGTGAAATTTCACTGAAACGTTTGGTAACCCGTGACGCCCAGTCGCATTATTTTCTCAACGGCAGCAAATGCCGCCGCCGTGACATCACCGATATCTTTTTAGGCACAGGCCTTGGCCCACGCAGTTATGCCATTATTGAACAAGGCATGATTTCCAAACTGATTGAGTCGCGCCCGCAAGAGCTCAGAGTATTTATTGAAGAAGCGGCCGGTATTTCCAAATATAAAGAAAGGCGCCGCGAGACCGAAACCCGCATTAAACACACCCGCGATAACCTCGACCGCCTGGCGGATGTGCGTGAAGAGCTTGGCAAAAACCTGGATAAACTGCGCCGCCAGGCTGCTACCGCTGAGCGCTACAAAGAGTTAAAAGCTACTGAACGGCGTTATAAAGCCGAGCTGACCTGCTTAAAATGGCTGTTTTATAACAATCAGTTGCAGCAGGCAGAACAACAACTGGCCGCGCTTGGGCTGGACTTATTGCAGTTTGAAACCCAGGGCAGTGGCAGCTTTTTAAAGCTGACCGAACTCAAAGCTGAGCTGGATGAAGTGCGCCAGCAACTGGATGGCCGTCAGCAGCAGTATTATCAGCTTGGGGTGAATATCAGCGCCCTTGAGCAACAGCTGCTGCATCAGCGCCAGCGCCGGCAAAGTTTGCAGGATGAAAAACGCAGTCTGGCGTTAAATTTACAGCATGGGCTGGATCAAATTCTTGAAGAAGAGGCGCAGCTTGAAACTTTGCAGCAACAATTGCTGGAGCAGCAACCTGACACTGAGCTGGTGGCGCAGCAGCTGGAGGAAGTGACAGCACAGTTATTGTTGCTGGAGCAGCAGCAACAGGATCAGCAGCAGGCACAGCTGAGCGCGCAGCAACAGCAATTTCAGTGGCAGCAAAAGTTAAAACAACTGGAACTACAGGCCGAACATAAAAAACTGTTGCTCCAACAAAACAGCGAACGTCAGCAAAAAATCACAGCGCAGTATCAGGCACTGGTGGCGCAGGATCTGGCCGGCGAGCTTCAGCAACACAGCGAGGCGCTGGCCAATAGCGAGCAGCAGCTGTTGCTGGTGACGGCAGAGCTAAAAATCTTAAGTAGCGATCTTGAGGCGCAGCAACAGCAAAAAGTGCAGCTGCAACTGCAAGCACAAAAAATTGCCCAGCAGCAACAACAGCTTAGCAGCAGCTTGGCTGGGCTTGAAAAAGAACAACAAAAACTGTTGCTGCAGCAACCGTTATTACCCCAGTTACAGGTGGCCGACGGTTGGTCCGTTGCCGTGGCTGTGGCTTTGTCAGCGCTGAATTTTAGTGAAATTACCCAAGGCCATCAGCAGGACGCGGCCGGCCATTATCTGTTTGCACAACAACCTCAGCAGGCAGCATCAGAGACAGCTGCAGCAAGCCTGGCCTCGAAGGTGTCAGGTGATGTATTGCCGGCGTATTTTGCCCATATTCTGCTGGCCGCCGATGACCAAAGTGCGCTTGCCATGCTGCCGCATCTTTTACCTTATCAGTCGGTGATGCTGCAAAATGGCCATTGGTATGGCCCGAACTGGCGTATTGTTGCCGGTAAAAATGAACAGGACAACCCACAGGCACTGGCGGAGCGGGCTGCACAACTTCAGGCTGAACTCGCTGATGCAAAGCAGCAACAGGCAGGGGTAGAACTTGAGCAGCAGCAACTGCAGCAACAGCTACAGCAGCAGGAAGAACAACTCCGCCTGCAGCAGGGCAGGGCAGAAGCGCTAAAAACAGCAGTTTCAGAGCATCAGACCAAACTGTTATTGTGCCGGCAACAGCAGCAACAACAGCAGCAGCAACTGCAGCAGCTGCAACAAGAACTTGAACAACTAGTGCAATCAGAGCAACAGGATCTGGCAAGCCTTGAGCTGTGGCAACAGCAACAGCTCGAAGTGCAGGCTGAGCTCGAGGCACATCAGGCGCTGGCGCAGGACACGCAGGCCGCGCTGATGCAGGCGCAACAACAGCTGCAACAATGGCGTACCCGTCAGCAACAGCTGAGTCAACAGCAACAGCAACAGGCGCTGAATCAGGTGAGCCTGGAGCGGCAACTGGAAGCGGCCCGCACCCATTTAGCCCGCAGTCAGCAACAGCAGCAGCAACTTGCTGACAAACTACAGCTGTTAACGGCGCAGCTGGATTTATTGGACGAGCCGGATGGCGAAGATCAGGAGCAGTTGCAGGCCTGGTTGTTACAGCGTGATGAACTTGCCGGCGAAAAATTACAACTGCAAAACCAGCAGTCGGCGCTTGAGCAACAGCTGCGCGAGCTGGAACAGGGCCAACATGGGTTGCAACAAATTCTTGCTGCTAAACAAAAACAAATTGAAAGCGCCAGGCTTGATGCTGAAGGTTTCAGGGTTCGCGCCAACAATATGCTGGAGCTGTTAACAGAGCAAAAAGTGAATTTCCGTGAGCTGCAACAAAACCTGCCGGCCGATGCAACAGAAGCGGTGTGGCAACAACAGCTGGATAAAACCACTGAAGCATTAAACCGGCTGGGCCCCATAAACCTGGCGGCTATTGATGAATTTGCTCAGCAGGATGAACGTAAACAATATCTGGATGCCCAACATCAGGATTTAGTCAGTGCACTGGACACGCTGGAAACAGCGATCCGCAAAATTGATCGCGAAACCCGGCAAAAATTTAAAGAGACTTATGAGCAGGTGAACTCGGGTTTACAAACATTGTTTCCGAAAGTTTTTGGCGGCGGCAGTGCTTACCTTGAGTTAACAGATGAAGATTTATTGGAAACAGGGGTGAGTATTATGGCCAGACCCCCTGGTAAAAAAAACAGTACTATTCATTTATTATCAGGTGGAGAAAAAGCCTTAACCGCTTTATCATTGGTGTTCTCAATTTTCCGACTGAATCCGGCGCCATTTTGCATGCTGGACGAGGTTGATGCTCCGTTGGACGACGCTAATGTAGGGCGTTTTTGTAATTTAGTCCGGGAGATGTCTGAAACGGTGCAATTTATTTATATCAGTCACAATAAAATTGCGATGGAAATGGCTGCACAGCTGATGGGGGTGACCATGCAGGAACCCGGCGTATCACGTGTAGTGGCAGTAGATGTGGAAGATGCCGTGAAAATGGCTCAAGCCTGACAGAACAAAAAGGTAAAAATGATGGCTGAAGAATTTCGTTATGCGTTAATTGTTGCAGGTGTATTAGGAATGGCGGCGCTGGTGATCCATGGTTTATGGAGTAACCGCAAACAAAACCACGAAGCAAAAAGCCGCTTTTTTGATGAAGAAAAACATAGCGATGTAGCCGAAGGTTTTGATGAGTTTGGTGTCGGTAAAAAACGTAAACTGGCACCTGGCGAAAAACCACAACCAAAACCAGAAATTGTTAGAGCGCCGCGCAGCGACCGTCTGCGTGAGCCGGTGAAAAAAATCCGTCGTCAGGAAGCTGAACTCAGTGCAGCAGAGCGCTCAGAGCCTTCAATGTCCTTTAGCGCTGGCGCAGATGATGAACAACAGGTTGCTTATCAGGCGGATGAGCAGGTGCAACAGGCTGAGCCAGTTGCCAACGAAGTATTAATTTTGTATGTGCTGATGCCGGAAGGGCAGGACATTAACGGCGCTATGCTGTTGCCAAGCCTGCTGACTTTAGGTTTTAAATACGGTGAAATGAACATTTTCCACCGCCATCAGGACAGCGCAGGCTCAGGTGAGGTGTTATTTAGCCTGGCCAATATGTTTAATCCCGGCACCTTTGATTTGGAAGAAATGGACAAGCTGCAAACCCGTGGTTTAAGCCTGTTTATGACCTTACCAGGACCAGGTGAAGCCTTGCAGAACTTTAACCTGATGCACAATGCCGCAAAAAAACTGGCGGAAGAATTTGGTGGTCAGGTACTGGACGGTCAACGCAGCATGCTCACAGTACAAACTGTACGGCATTATGTGGAGCGTATCCGCGAGTTTCAGCGCCAGCAGCTGCTGCGGGGTTAACAGTTCCACAGCTGCAGGGTAAAAAAAACCGCCGTAAGGCGGTTTTTTTATTGTGCTGAGTGGCATCTGCTTGTCATGCTGATATCACAAAATTGTCACGCAAATATCCGGTGCTTTTAACGGTCTTTTCTAGGCTTGGTGCGCTATCAACCGATAGTGATTTTTATAAAAACACCAGGAACAGCTATGAAAAGTTTAATGTTATTCCCTCTGAGTTTATTGGTTTTACCCGCTTTGGCTGATCCGGTCTGGATCACGCTGGATCCGGCCACCGCGGCACATTTAAAAAATGCTCCTTACAGTCTGCACCCAAGAGAAAATCTGCAGTTATTGCAAAATCAGCAACCTCTGCAGCAGACGCCCGGGGCAGTGCGCCTGCCGGTACTGGCACAAATTCAGGAAGATGATATTCCAGCGCTGAGTAGTCAAATTCACCGCGAATTACACCGTTGTGGTGGTTTTATTGCGCATAACAGCCTCGAAGAAGCCATGGCGGCAGTGGCCAATCCGGTATCTTTGGCCACTTTTAATGCACCGCCGCTCAGTCAGGGGACATTGGTGAACGCCAGTTTGCTGCTGCTCAATAACGCCAGCATTGCCCAGACCATCGCTGATTTATCGGCTTTTACCAACAGGTATTACAACACTACTGTCGGCAAAAATGCCGCTGACTGGATAGCCAGCCAGTGGAGCAGCCTGGGTTCGGGTTTAAGCTGGGTCAGTGTTAGCCGCGTTAGTCACAGTGGTTACAATCAGCAGTCGGTGTTATTAACCATGACCGGCAGTGAAAGACCCAATGAAATTGTGGTGCTGGGCGGCCATTTGGATTCCATCAATCAAAGTGGCACCACTGAAAGTACCAGAGCGCCTGGTGCAGATGACGATGCTTCTGGTATTGCCACCCTGACCGACATTATCCGGGTGATCACCAGCCAAAATCTGCGCCCCAAACGCACTATTAAGTTTTATGGTTATGCCGCTGAAGAAGTGGGGCTTCGAGGCAGTAAAGATATTGCCAATGCCGCCGCAAGCGCAGGGCACAATATAGTGGCGGCTTTGCAGCTCGATATGACCAACTATAAAGGCAGCGCTGAAGATATAGTGTTGATCACCGACTATACCAATGCGTCATTAAACAGTTACTTACGCACTTTAATCAGCATTTATCAGCCAACACTACAACAAGCCAATGATGTCTGTGGTTATGGCTGCTCCGACCATGCTTCATGGCACAATGCCGGTTTTGCTGCCGCTATGCCCTTTGAAGCCCGTTTTAACGGCTCCAACCCCCGTATTCACACCACAAACGACACCCTGGCCAATTCAGACTCCAGCGCTTTACATGCACTGAAGTTCGCCAAACTGGGGTTGTCTTTTGCACTGGAGCTGGGTAATGCCGGCAGTTCCACACCGCCACCCGGCAATAGCGGCCAATGGACTAATTTGGCGGCAAGTTCAGGCCAGTGGATTTATAAAACAGTGACAGTGCCGGCAGGCGCTACGTCGCTGCTGGTCAATAGCAGCGGTGGCAGCGGGGATGCCGACTTATATCTGCGCTTTGGCAGCAACCCAACCACCAGCAGTTATCAGTGCCGGCCTTATAAAAACGGCAATACTGAAAGTTGCAGTATCAGCAATCCACAGGCCGGCAGCTGGTATATTGGCCTGAGGGCTTACAGCAGCTTCAGTGGGGTCACTTTAAGCTGGCAGCAAAACTAATCTGGTTGCGCCAAAGGGGCTATGCCCCTTTTAATCAGGGGAGCTCACTGCTCATTTTTACCTGGGGGGCTCTGCCCCTTTTGGCAGCATCTTTGTTATTGAAAGGGCCAGGCTGACTGCTTTTGAGTTCACAATGCCAGCGCCCGTTATTATTTGTACAGTTGAGTTGTACACAGACAATGCAGCAGCTTTTGCCTCTTGCACTCAGCCTAACTAGCCCCCATGCTATAGCCCATCAAAAAAAGCCCGACCTTGTGAATGTGATGACTCAGATAAATTCTTCCGATGCGGCCAAAGTGCAGATAGCAAAGCTGCGCGCGCAAATTAATCAGCATAATTATCAATATTATGTGCTGGATAACCCCAGCATTCCCGACGCCGATTTTGATCTGCTGTTTAGGCAATTACAACAGCTGGAACAGCAGTTCCCTGAGCTGGTGACTGCAGATTCGCCAACCCAGCGTGTCGGTGCCAAACCTTTGGATAAGTTTGGGCAGGTGCAACATCAGGTGCCGATGTTGTCGTTGGATAACGCTTTTGCCGATGAGGATTTTCTGGCCTTTTATCAGCGCATGGCTGACCGGCTGGATCAACAAACAGAATTTAGTTTCTGTGCCGAGCCTAAGCTCGATGGTTTAGCCGTCAGCATCCGTTATGAAAACGGGCAGCTGGTGCAAGCTGCCACGCGCGGTGACGGTTACACCGGCGAAGATATTACCAGCAATATCAAAACCATCCGTTGTATTCCGCTCTGTTTACAAGGGGATTTTCCAGCTGTGCTGGAAGTGCGCGGCGAAGTTTTTATGCCGCTGGCCGGTTTTGAGCGTATGAATGAAGAGGCAAAACAAAAGGGTGACAAGGTGTTTGCCAACCCGCGTAACGCAGCTGCCGGCAGCTTACGCCAGCTTGACCCGAAAATTACCGCCAGTCGGCCATTGAGCTTTTACGCTTATGCGGTGGGGGCGGTACAGGACCCGGACAACAAGCTGGATAACCAGAGCCACTATCAGCGTTTACAACAGCTGAAAAGCTGGGGTTTGCCTGTGTGCCCGGAAATTCGTTTATGCCAAGGCGCCAACGAAGCGCTGGCGTATCATCAACAGATTGGTGAAAAACGCAGCAGTCTGCCTTATGAAATTGATGGGGTGGTGCTCAAAGTCGACAGTCTGGCGCAGCAATTAGCGCTTGGTTTTGTGTCGCGGGCGCCGCGCTGGGCCATTGCTTTTAAATTTCCGGCGCAGGAAAAAACCACCCGTTTGCTGGATGTGGAATTTCAGGTTGGCCGCACCGGCTCTATCACGCCGGTGGCAAGGCTGGAGCCGGTCAGCGTGGGTGGGGTTACCGTATCCAACGCCACTTTGCATAATCAGGATGAAATTCAAAGGTTAGGCATTCAGATTGGCGACACTGTGATAGTGCGCCGCGCCGGCGATGTGATCCCACAAATTGTTGCTGTGGTGCCAGAACTGCGTGAACAAAGCCGGGAAATCGTGTTTCCCACTCAGTGTCCGGTCTGTCAGTCGGATATAGAGCGGATTGAAGGTGAAGCCGTCAGCCGTTGTAGTGGTGGTTTATATTGCCCGGCGCAGCAAAAAGAAGCACTAAAGCACTTTGTATCGCGTAAAGCGCTGGATGTTGAAGGTCTGGGCGATAAGTTGATAGAGCAGCTGGTCGACGAAGGTCTGGTGCATACGCCTGCTGATATTTTTAAACTGGATATGCCTGCTCTGGTGGGGTTGGAGCGAATGGGTGAGAAGTCGGCACTGAAGCTGCTAGCCGCTATCAACAACGCTAAAACCACCACATTGCCGCGTTTTATTTATGCCTTGGGGATCCGTGATGTGGGCGAAGCCACGGCACTGAATTTGGCCAACCATTTTCGCAGCTTAGAGGCTTTACAGCAGGCCACATTAGAGCAACTGCTGGCCGTGGCCGACGTGGGCGCTGTGGTGGCTGGCCGTTTGTTACATTTTTTCCAGGACGCGCATCAGCAGCAGGTGATCAGTGATTTAGTTGCTGTGGGTCTGCACTGGCCGGAAATTGCGGCCAAAGCCGAAGTGGCACAGCCGCTTGCAGGCCAAACTCTGGTGTTAACCGGCACTCTAACGGCAATGGGACGGGATGAAGCCAAAGACAAATTGCAGCAGTTAGGGGCAAAAGTGGCAGGCTCTGTGTCGGCCAAAACCCATGCGGTGATAGCAGGGGATAACGCCGGCTCTAAACTGGCCAAAGCCGAAGAGCTGGGGGTGGCGGTCTGGACTGAAGACCAGATGCTGGCGCTTTTTGCTGAACACGGGCTTTAACATAAACATGGCCTTGAACATCAAGATGTGTGGTCACAAGGAGCCACAGCGTCTGTGCTTTGCGCGCTGCACCCTGCTATTGGCATTCACAAGGAGCGCGCCAGCTTTTATGCCAGGCGCTTTAGCGGCAAAAAACCGGGGTGCTGGCCACTGATGACAGAACAACCGAAAAAATATGCCGAGTTGCCGCTGCTGGACGCTGACGGTTTACATCGGGTGCCAAACCGCTTGTATTTGTTATTGTTACTGCTGCTGCGCCCTTATATCTGCTGGCTGCTGACTTTAACTTTGCCGGCGGAGCAGCGTTCGATGCTGGCCTTTGTGTATCCACAAAGTGCCGATTTTGTCCGGGCTTGTCTGATTTGTTTACCGGTATTGCTGGTGCTTGCTGCGCTGACTCAAAGAGTGCCTTATGACAAAAAACTCAGGCGCGGCCGGGCAAAAAAATTCTGGTTTTTTATCTGGCGGCATAGCAAATGGTTGCTGCTGCCGGTCGTGGTAGTTGATTTATACTGGACCATCAGTCATTTACCACCTTTTGTTGCCCTGAATGCTCCCTGGTTGTTGTTAGCGCCACTGTTTTTAATACTGGCATTGGGCTGGTTACTTGGCAGTAAAAAACTGCCGCTGGTGTTTGCTGAATGGCCGGAAGATAAAGAACAGGCTGACAGCAAAAACGAACAAGCCAGCCGCTAGGCTGCATCAGGTTAGCGGGCAAACACAGAGGGATGTTTGAGTTTTAGCTGCTCAAAACGGCGGTTTTGTTCCGGATCCAGTTTGCCTTTTTCAATGGTGCGTAAACAGGCCTGGGTCAGATGCTGGCGTTTTTGTGGTGGTAGCAGATGTTCAGGCGCCGTTAGCATACTTTGTAACAGGTTCAGTGCTATGCCGCTGTTGCGCGGCAATAACCGAAACGCATGTTCAAAAGCGGCCAAAGCAGCCTGCCAGTTACCATGCTGAAAATGCATAACGGCAATATTGTTCAGCTCACGCGGTGGTGTGGTCAGTTCAGCCCTTTCGTTACTTTCCTGCTGCAAATAACTTTTCAGGTAAGGATCGGTGTGTTGTTGCTGACAATAACGGGTGATTTGTTCAAACCATTGTCTGGACGCCTGTGTCAGCCCAACCTCGTGTAACGCCTTGGCTTTATCCAGAGCCGCTTCCAGGTTGTCGATGACGATGTGGTGATGATCAAGTTCAGCCAGCAGTTTTTTGGCTTTGTCTTTTTGATCTTTTAAATACAACAACCGCGCCTGCACCACCAGCTGCTGCTCTTTGGTGTCAGCATCGGGAAACTGTGATTTCAGATTACTGAGGCAATCGTTTGCCTGTTTGCTTAGTTTGTTGGTTTCACCGTCTTCATCCAGGCTGACGGCAAAATCAATGCAGGCCCTTGCCAGATTTAAATACAGCTCCGGCTGCTCATACATTGAATAACGGGCAAATTTCACCATATCTCGGGCGGCTTTATATTGCCTTTCGTAGTCGTGATTAAGCCTCGACAGTTGTTGCAGCTTTTGCTGGCGGAACAAATTGCGTGGCGCCAGTGAGGTGGCCTGTTCCAGATGTTGCTGCGCCAGCTCAAATTCTTCGCGGCGAAACTCCAGTTCGGCCAGCTGCTCCAACGCAAAGAGTCTGGTTTCCCCTTTTTGTTCCAGATACTGCATTTCCGCTGTGGCCTGGGGGACATCCCCTTTGGCCAGCAAGGTTTTCACCAGCCCCATCCTCGCCCAGTTAAAGGGCTGCACGGCCAGCACAGAGCGGAAAAACAGTTGGGCTTTGTCATAATCGGCCAGCTGTAATAACAAATCACCTTTAAAACGTAATAACACCGGCACCAGCTTGGAGTTCTGACCTTCGGCCAACATGTGGTCCAGCTGCTGCAGGGCGCGGTCAAGCCGGTTTTGCTCCAGCCACTGGTAAATGGGCATCAGCTCCTGTTTGCGTTTCAGTACCCGCTCAATCCGGCTTTGCAGATCGCGCATAGTATAGGGTTTGGCAAGGAATTCATCAGGTTGCAGTTCCAGCACACTATAAACCAGTGAAGGATCGGTCTCGGCGCTGATAAAAATAAAGCCGGTGCTGAGTTTTTGAATACGCCGTACTTTTAATTCTTCATACAGCTGATAACCGTCTTTGCCTTGCTGCAGGTTAAAAGAACAAATAATCAGATCAAACTGGCGATCTTTGCACAGTTGCAAGGCGGTCTGGGCTTTGTCGGTAAACTGCACCTGGGTATAACCGAGTTTTTCCAGCGCAAAACGCAGGTAGTTCTGCGCCAATGCCTGCTCGTCGATGATAAGAATTTTAATTTCTCTGCTGAGGTTCTGATCCATCAATTGCCAGCGAGTCTGAAAGGAGATACTGGCTACTATAGCAGGACAGAACTGACGATGAAACAGGCACTTGAGAGGCGTAAACTCAGGCGGATTTTTACATTCTGCTGACAGATGGTTACAGCTTGTCACCAGCGCTCTGGCTAGGCTGGAGTCAAACTATCACCGGAGATGAAAATGAACTACAAAGCGTATTGCTGTTTACCATTTTTGCTGTTGGCTGGTTGCAAAGTGCAGCTGAACAGCGACGAGAAAGATGCAAAATTTGACTATCAGTTTAATTTAGGTGCACAGGGCTGGCAGGCTGGTTTTGCCGATTATCCTGCTGACAATGCCGATATTTATCAGCTGGATGCCGGTATTAAAACTTTGCCTGCAGGTTTTAGCGGTACTGGTTTTATGTTGTCTGGCCATAATCGCAGTGACGATTTATTTATGTTTATCAAACGCCGGATCAGCGGGCTGGAGCCTTCGACCCGCTATCAGGCCAGTGTCAAAGTGACTTTGTTATCTCACAGTGGCGCCGGTTGTGTGGGTATTGGCGGTGCGCCCGGTGAGTCAGTGTATTTGCATTTTGGTTATGCCGATATTGAGCCAAAACAACAGGGTTATACCCTGAATGTGCCTAAAGGCAATCAAAGTCAGGATGGTGCTCAGTCCAAAGTGATGGGTGATATTGCTGTGGCTGATATTCCCTGTGATGGCAGTCGCTACAAAACAAAAAGCCTGAGCTCGGCGCCTGCTAAAAATCTGACCTTGACCACTGACAGCAGTGGCAGTATCTGGTTTTTTATCGGCACAGACTCGGGTTATGAAGGCAAAACTACGCTGTTTTATCAGGGGATTGAGCTCGTACTGACACCAGCCTTGTGACAAGGGCTGGTGCGCTGCAAGCGCTGTCAGATCATCGGGCAAGCATAAAGCGTAGGCAGGCTGCACAAAACCGGGGCAGCAGAGCAACAGGCTAAAACCTGAACTGATAAGCAAACGATAAAAACATAATGTTGCTGTTGAACAGCTTGGTGCTTTGTTTAAGGCAGAAAGATATGGTGGATGGTACTGGGATCGAACCAGTGACCCTCGCCTTGTAAGGGCGATGCTCTCCCAGCTGAGCTAACCATCCTGGGGAAAACTGCTATTGATTGGTGGATTGTACTGGGTTCGAACCAGTGACCCCCGCCTTGTAAGGGCGGTGC
>NZ_DAIPZL010000010.1:0-137232 GCF_036782235.1 Rheinheimera sp.
AGCGCTACCTTGCCAAGGTCGAGGTCACGAGTTCGAATCTCGTTGCCCGCTCCAATTTTCTGTCATCTCTGACAGCTACCCAGTCAAATTTAATTTAAAACCAAGCAATTCATGCTGTGGCTGGTTATTTCCTTTGTTTATGGTTTTAGCTGGGTAGCTTCGCTTGTTATTTCAAAGCGCAACTGCTAATTTCTACGCATGATCAAAACAGGTTAGACCAGTATGGAAGCCAATAACAAACTCAGCCGCCTTGTCACCAAAGTCAGCACTGCGCCGGCGTTTTTACAATCATTTTTATTATCCCAATTGTTCGGACGCGCCGTAAAATTTGCCGGTACCGCCGGTATTCAGATCCAGCAGCTGAATTTTCAGCAAGCGCGTTTAGTGCAGAAAAACCGCCGTAAAGTGCAAAACCATATAGGTTCAGTACATGCCGCTGCTATGGCGTTATTGGGTGAATCCGCCACTGGTTTTCTGGTGGGCATGCATGTGCCGGACGACAGACTGCCACTGTTAAAATCTATGCATCTGGATTATGTCAAAAGAGCCACGGGGCAACTGACGGCCATCGCCAGCCTGACTCCTGAGCAAATTGCGAACATTCGCAATCAGGAAAAAGGCGAAGTAAAAGTGCAGGTGCAGTTGTTGGATGAAGTTGGCGTTGAACCTGTGCTGGCTCAATTTGTCTGGGCCTGGGTTCCGAAAAAACGATCTGCATCAAACTAAGGCGGATTTTCCAAAACACAGAGGTAGCCAAGAACCCGAACCCCTGTTAGAGTTCTGCGGACGCTAAATTCCGGGCTACCGATTTGAATTCCGCACCAGTCTCAATATTACAAAATACTGCTGAACCATATCACAGCAACTTTTTTATCAGACACCCCAGAACTGTTACTGTGCTGGTGTTTTTGTTGCTGTCGGCGCTTGCTGTGGCCATGTTGTGGCAAGAGCGCGCCAAATATATTGAATCACAGCGTTATCAGCTGCTACAAACCCTGACCAATTATGCTTCTGAACTCGAAGGCGTAGTGAACAGTGGGGTTGTGGCGCTCGATTCAATCCGCAGTGAACTGGTATTAAACCCACAAATAGATTTAACCAGCCTGGACGCCCGGGTATCGTTACTGCTGCACAATTACCCGCATTTTCGCCATATTGCTGTGGCGCCTGATTTAGTGATCCGTTATGTCTATCCGTTGCCAGGCAATGAAGCCATTATCGGCGTGGATTATCGCAATATTCCCAATCAGCTTGCTGCTATTGAAAAAACACTGGCGCTGTCCAAGCCGGTAGTGGCGGGGCCGGTAAACTTATTACAGGGTGGTTCGGGTCTGGTGGTGCGGGTGCCGGTGCTACTTAATGATCAGGGGGTCTGGGGCGTCATAGCTGCCATTATGCCGCTGGAGCCGCTGCTGGAGCGGGTGCGGCTGCCCGGTTTACGACAAAATTATTATGTTGCGTTGTCAGGCCGGGACGGCGAAGACAATCCGGGTCAGTTGTTCTGGGGGGATCAGCAGCTGTTGAGCATCGACCAGGTCAAAGTGGATATCAAGTTACCTGTTGGCCGTTGGCAGTTGCATGCGGCTCCCAAAGAGTCTGCCGCCTGGCTGGTGGGTTCTTTGCAGTGGATGACGCCGCTGGCGCTGGCGCTGATAGTGATCCTCTGTTGTGCTTTATTGTTGCTGCTGCGAATGGCACGCGAGCGTGAACATGCCCTTTACACTATTGCCTTTCAGGCTACCTACGACCCGCTGACAAATCTGCCAAACCGTGCAGTTTTTACCGAGCAGTTGTCACGGATGATCAAACAGGCACAAAGCAGCCAAAGCAGTCTGAGTCTGATGTGTATTGACCTGGATGAATTTAAACAAGTCAACGAAAGTCTGGGCCATTTGGTGGGGGATAAATTGCTGCGAGCTGTGGCCGAGCGGTTAAAGCTGTTGGTCACTGAGCAGGATCTGTTGGCGCGCCTTGGCGGTGATGAATTTGTGATTGTCAGTCAGCTGAGCAGCGCACCCGAACAAACCGAGCTGATGGCAGAGCGGCTGGTGCAAGAGCTGGCAAAACCGGTGCAGGTCGGGGAAAAGTCGCTGGCGGTCAGTGCCAGTGTGGGTATTGCCATGTATCCGCATGACGGCATGAGCCACAGCGATCTGCTTAAACATGCCGACCGCGCTATGTATGCCGCCAAACAGCTGGGCCGTAATACCTACCATTTTTACGATGCCGCTATGCAAAAAGAAGCAGACCGTTTTGTGCATCTGCATAACGAAATTATGAACGGTATTGCGCAGCAGCAGTTTTTCCTGGTGTACCAGCCGATTTATTGCCTGAAAAGCCGCAGCTTTAATAAATGTGAAGCACTGGTGCGCTGGCAACATCCGGAGCGCGGGCTGATTTCGCCCCTGGAGTTTATCAGTGTGGCAGAGCGCACCGGCGCTATCCGGCCGTTGGGACAATGGATTCTGCAACAGGCGCTTCGGGATATGCAAAGCTTTAAACAGCAAGGCTTGTCGCTGCAAATGTCCATTAACCGCAGCAGTCAGGAGTTTAACGTGCATCATGTGGCCGATGAATGGCTGCAGATGATCAATGACGCCGGAGTCAACAGTTGCGATCTTATTTTTGAAATTACTGAATCCCTGTTTATGGACAGGATTTCAGTGCAGCAAAACAATATTCTGAAACTACATCAGCAAGGGCTGCAGCTGGCCATCGACGACTTTGGCACAGGGTATTCGGCGCTGAACTATCTGAGCCGTTACCCGGTCAACCTGATTAAGATTGATAAAAGTTTTGTAACTGATGTGGCAGTGGCCGACAAAGCAAGGTCGCTGGCGGCGGTGCTTATCAATATGGCAAAAGTGCTGGATGTGCAGGTGGTGGCGGAAGGGGTTGAAACCCGGGCTCAGCTGGCGGTGCTCAGTGAACTTGGTTGTGATTTTATTCAGGGTTATTTTTTCTCCAAACCACTGCGGGCAGAGGATTTGGTTCGTTTTATTAAAACGCCGTCGTTGCCAGGTTAAGCTGTGCACCCGGAAGGAGGGGGGATGATCCCCGCACCTTGTAAAAGAAACTGTTGCCTGAATGAAGCCGACGTTTGTATGGGCTGTGGCC
This sequence comes from Rheinheimera sp., assembly GCF_036782235.1. GTDB lineage: Bacteria > Pseudomonadota > Gammaproteobacteria > Enterobacterales > Alteromonadaceae > Pararheinheimera. The sequence continues at coordinate 3,118 of NZ_DAIPZL010000010.1, forward strand.
GCACTTTAACTGAAATTACCGGCTGGCATCAGGCAAGTTCTGAGCAGAAACAACAAATTCTGCAAAAGGCGGCAGAACGCATGCTGGCACAGTCTGAGTTTCCTCTGTTTCAGGCGTCCCGTGGCAAGCCAAGCTGAATAATGCGGATCAGCCGCTGCTGCTGACGGTTTTCTTTTTGGAGTTGCTGCTGTTTTTGCTGTTGCTGGGTCAAAGCCCACTGCAGATGTTCCCGCACCAACGCATCTGGATGTTGTTGCTGTGCAATTAATAAATCCAGAATTTCGTCGCTAAAAGGTGCATTGCCCAGTGCCACCGCCAGATTACGTTGCCAGCGCTGATAGCCAATACGCCGGATGGCTGAACCTTCAGTCATCTTTAAAAAAGTGGTTTCATCCCATAAAAATAAACTGAGCAAACTCTGATCACGCCACTGCGGACGACGCTGAAAATCTGTTTCTTTGCCAAGCGGTGCCTGACGGTTTACCGGGCATACCAGCTGACAATCGTCACAACCGTAAATCCGGTTGCCAATCAATGGGCGTAGCTCTTGCGGGATAGCTTCTTTGAGTTCAATGGTGAGATAACTGATACAACGGCGGGCGTCCACCACATAAGGCGAAACAATAGCACCTGTCGGGCACATGGTGATACAGGCGACACATTGGCCACAGTCCTGTTTAATTGGTTCATCCACAGGTAAGGGTAAGGACACCAGCAGTTCGCCCAAAAAAAACCAGGAACCCGCTTGCGGGTTTAATAACAAACTGTGTTTGCCAATCCAGCCAAGGCCGGCTTTGGCCGCCAATGGCCGCTCCAGCACCGGGGCTGAATCAACAAAAGGCCGGTAGCCATAAGCACCAACGTGCTGCTCGATTTTTTCGCCAAGCTGCTTTAAACGCTGGCGGATTAGTTTGTGGTAATCACGCCCCAGCGCATAACGGCTGATATAGGCTTGGTACGGATCACTCAGATTGGTGGCAAAACCAGCCTCGGCTGGCAGATAGTCCAGCCGCACCGAAATGACCCTTAAAGTGCCGGGTTGCAGTTCAGCCGGCCGTGCTCTTTTCATGCCGTGCTCGGCCATGTAATACATTTCACCGTGCATGCCGGCGTCCAGCCACTGCTGTAACTTGGGCTCTTCCGAAGTTAAGTTGGTGTCACAGATCCCCACCTGCGAAAAACCAAGCTCCAGCGCCCAGCTTTTGATTTGGCTGGTCAGTCTGGCCCAGTCGGTTTGGGAGAACGAGTTGGGATTGGACATTTTATACTCCGCTGCTGCACTTTGCTGCTTTTCCTCGGGCTGCTTTTCCCTTGGGCTGGCTTTGCCTGCAGCAAGGTCGCAGATGTTAACACAAGGGCAGGACTTTGACGCTAATCAGGCAAATCTGTTGGTATTCAAGGTGGTTCTGATCTGATGAATTTGATAGCATAAGCAGCATAGTTTTAAGCGCAGCCTTTTGGGTTGGTTTAAGCACCATAAAAAAGTTTTTTTCATTTAGGGATTGGCATGGCCGACGCGCATTACCAACTGACATTGCACGATGAAACACAAACCGCATTATTAGCAACAAAACTGGCGCAAGCCTGTGCTGGTGGTGGTGTGATTTATTTGCAGGGCGGGTTAGGCGCCGGTAAAACCACCTTTAGCCGCAGTTTGTTACAGGCGCTTGGTCATCAGGGGAATGTTAAAAGTCCAACCTACACCCTGGTTGAACCCTATCAGCTGCCAGCCCTTGAAGCTTATCATTTTGATTTATACCGTTTGCACGACCCGGAAGAGCTGGAATTTATGGGGGTGCGTGATTATTTTGCTGCCGGCAATTTATGTCTGGTGGAGTGGCCTGAGCGTGGCGCTCCTTTATTGCCGGTGCCGGATTTAACCCTGATGCTGGAAGCCACAGACGCTCAGAGCCGTATTGCCCGCTTGACAGCAACTACGGCATTAGGGCAACAGATGCTCAGTGCATTACAAGGAACTACAACATGCTGAGATTGTTGTGGTGCTGCATTCTGAGTCTGATGTTAGTGCCGGCTTTTGCCACCGAAAGAATTGAAAGTGTGCGGATTTGGCCATCACCCGACAGTACCCGTGTGGTGTTTGATCTGACTGGCAAAGCACAATACCGGCTGTTAAGTCAGAATCGGCAAACGGTTGAGCTTGAAATCGCCAATATTCAAAGTCCTTCGTTAGGCAAAATGTCGGGCGAATCTGAGCTGGTTAAAGACATTAAAGTGAAAAGACTACCGGGCAATCGTGGTATTTTGCTGCAGGTGGAACTGAGTAGAGCGGCGCGCGAAAAGGCTTTTACGTTGCCACCTTCTGACCGTTATGGTCACAGACTGGTGCTGGATTTGGCTGATGTGCAGGCCGAACAGGCTGCCGCTGTACCACCCCCACCCAGAAGTCAAAGAGCCGGTGGCCGTGACATTGTGATTGCAATTGACGCAGGCCACGGTGGTCATGATCCAGGTGCTGTGGGCCCTAAAGGCACCTATGAAAAACATGTCACTATGGCAGTGTCAGAAAAACTGCAGGCGCTGATTAACAAAGAACCCGGTTTTAAAGCGGTATTAACCCGTACCTCAGACTATTACATTTACCCCAGCAAAAGGCCGGATCTGGCCCGAAATAAACAAGCCGATTTATTAGTTTCTGTGCATGCTGATGCTGTAACCAACCGAAACGCCCATGGTGCTTCGGTGTGGGTATTATCGCTGCGCCGTGCTACCACTGAAGTAGGCCGGATGCTGGAACAAACCGAACAACACTCCGAACTTCTGGGTGGGGTGGCTGAAGTGATTAAAGACTCGGCCAACGAACGTTATCTGGCGCAGACAGTGCTGGATTTGTCGATGAACCATTCGATGACCACTGGTTTCGAAGTTGCCAAAAGAGTGCTGGCTGAGATGGGCCAGGTGACTCATTTGCATAAAAAAGAGCCGCAGGCGGCCAGTCTAGGTGTGTTAAAAGCGCCGGACATTCCCTCTATTCTGGTGGAAACCGGTTATATCTCCAATCCAACCGAAGAGCAGAAATTAAAATCGGCATCACACCAGCAAAAATTAGCCAATGCAATTTTCCGGGCATTAAAACAACATTTTACTGACACCCCTCCGGCGGACTCCTGGCTGGCACAGCGTCAGGGCGCTGCCCCTGTCAACAGAGCGGCGACACAAAATACAACAAGCAGAGTGGCCAACACCGCTTCTACGCCAGGTACAGCCAGTCAGCAGCCTGTTATGCAGCCAAGGCCTGCACCTGTGATTGCAGGCCCAAGGGTCGCAACTTCTGCTGCCACTGGCCCTTCAGTGCATACGGTCAAACGTGGTGAAACTTTATCTGGCCTCGCCAAGCAATACGGCTTGCCGATGTCGGTGCTGCGTAGTCACAACAAGCTCAAAAGCGACAATATTCAGGTCGGTCAGGTTCTCAGGATCCCTAACTAATGCCCATTCAGGTGTTATCGCCGCAGTTGGCTAACCAAATTGCCGCTGGTGAAGTGGTGGAAAGACCCGCTTCGGTGGTCAAAGAACTGGTGGAAAACAGCCTAGATGCCAGTGCCAGCAGTATCAGCATCGACATTGAAAAAGGTGGCAGTAAGCTTATCCGTATCCGCGACAATGGTTGTGGTATTGCCAAAGACGAGCTGACGCTGGCGCTTTGTCGCCATGCCACCAGCAAAATCAGCGAGCTCTGTGATTTAGAGCAGATTGTCAGCCTCGGCTTTCGGGGGGAAGCGCTGGCCAGTATCAGCTCAGTGTCCCGTCTGACCCTCACTTCCAGACCTGAAACCCAGGACAGTGCCTGGCAAGCCATGGCCGAGGGCCGGGATATGCAGGTGCAATTAAGACCTGCCGCCCATCCTGTCGGGACTTCGATTGAAGTGCTGGATTTATTTTTTAATACACCGGCCAGACGGCGATTTTTACGCTCAGACAAAACTGAGTTCAGCCACATCGACGAGCTGGTAAAACGTCTGGCATTGAGCCGTTTTGATGTCAGCTGGCAGCTTAGCCACAATGGTCAATCGGTCCGTATGCTCAAAGCCGTGACTGATCAGCAGGGGAAAGAAAAACGGCTGGCACAGCTATGTGGCCGCAATTTTATTGAACAGAGTTTGTTTGTTGAAAGTCGCTACGAGCAGATGTATTTGTGGGGCTGGGTGCAACTTCCGCATGCCTGTCAGGCGCAGCCGGCCTGTCAGTACAGTTATGTAAACGGCCGTATGATGCGCGACAAATTGCTCAATCATGCCATCCGTCAGGCTTATGGCGATACGCTGGCGCCCGGTGTACAACCTGCTTTTGTATTGTATCTGGAGCTTGATCCTCTGCAGGTGGATGTCAACGTGCACCCCGCCAAACACGAAGTACGGTTTCATCAGGCGCGCTTGGTGCATGATTTTGTCGTCAGTGCTTTGGCGCAGGTTTGTGATCAGCCGGTGTTATGGCCTGAGATTGCTGAAAAGACTGAGCCTACTCAGGCTTCGCCTTTTCAAGCGGACGCTGAACATGCTTACCATCAGACTTCAGCAGCTGGGCACACGACACCCCGGCCAGCATCAGTTTACAGTGCGCAGCAACACAGGTCAGGCTCAGCCTCAGCCAATGGCCAATCAGGGTATAAAGCTGCAAACCGGTCTTCTGCCATGATGCCCGCAGGCGGCGGTTGGCCTGTCAAAGCTAGTATTTTTCCTCCGGCAGCTCAGGTGGCTGAACAGCCCCAGCCTCAGTCGTTCAGCACAGCTCAGTTTGAAGTGAAAAGGTCCGAGCAGAACCACAGTACATTGCAGAGCAGTACCGTATTGCCCTGGCTGGATGCAGGTCAGGGGTTTGCTGTAACCAACCTGGATGGCAGCTTGTTATTGGTGGATGTGGCGGCAACACTGGCACCGCTTTGGTGCCTGCAACCCCCGCCTTCAGCAGCTCTGTTATTGCCGCTTCGGCTGCAAGTGTCGGCGGCGGAAAAAACACTGTTAATGCAACAGGCGCAAGTGCTGGCGGCTTTAGGTTTTGATTTGTTGCTAAATAATCAGGTGCTGATAGTACGGGCCGTGCCTGGGCTGTTAAAAAGCAGTGATATCAGTCAGTGGTTACCGATATGGTGGCAATCCTGGCCCGTACAGGCTAGCAGCACTGATTTAATTCGGTTATTGCTTGAAATTGGACTAAAGCAGCATTGGTTTTTCTTGCCTGTGTTTTTAAACTATTTTGCAGCGCAGTTGTCTGACCCGACCTGCTGGCGCGCGACAGCGCTGGATATCACTGTCAGCGCAGCTCTATTGAGGTCAGACAAATGACAATGCCGGTAATTTTTTTAATGGGCCCGACAGCATCAGGTAAAACTGCGCTGGCTTTTGATTTAGTGCGAGAACTGAATGCCGAAATTATCAGTGTCGACAGTGCGCTGATTTACCGTGGTATGGATATAGGCACAGCAAAGCCAACTGCACAGGAGCTGGCCATAGCGCCGCACCGGTTGATTGATATACTCGACCCGGCACAGGCCTATTCGGCGGCAGATTTTCGTACCGATGCACTTGCGCATATTGCCGATATCCAGCAACAGGGCAAAGTACCGCTGCTGGTTGGCGGTACCATGTTGTATTTTAAGGCCTTATTGGAAGGTATTTCGCCTTTACCCGAGGCAGACCCCGAAATTCGGGCAGAACTGGAACAAAGAGCAGCTGTTGAAGGCTGGCAAGCTTTGCATCAGCAATTGGCGGAAGTTGATCCGGTGTCGGCAGCGCGTATTCATCCGAATGATCCACAACGGATTAACAGGGCGCTGGAGGTGTATCTGGTCAGTGGTCGCAGCCTGACGGACTGGACAACAGAAAAAGGTGACGCTTTTCCTTATCCGGTGCAACAGTTTGCTATAGCACCAACAGACAGAGCAGTGTTGCATCAGCGCATTGAAATGCGGTTTATGCAAATGCTGGCACAGGGTTTTGAGCAGGAAGTGCAAAAACTTAAACTACGCAATGATTTACATGCAGATTTACCATCAATGCGTTGTGTGGGTTACCGTCAGATGTGGGATTATCTGGACGGGCTAGTGAGTTATGACGAGATGGTGTATCGTGGTGTTGCCGCAACAAGGCAGCTGGCAAAACGGCAATTAACCTGGCTGCGTAGTTGGCAGGAATTAAACTGGCTGAAAAGCGAAGTTAGTCCTGAGGAAAACTTGCAAGCTGTTTTATCTTCGCTACGCTAGATAAGCGAAGAAAAAAATCGTTATTTAACGACTTGAAAATAATATAATAATCCATATATCAAGAATCAGAACTAAGAAAAAGGAAAGCGGCACATGGCAAAGGGCCAATCTTTACAAGACCCATTTTTAAACACCTTACGACGGGAACGTATTCCAGTTTCTATTTATCTGGTGAATGGGATCAAATTACAGGGACAAATTGAGTCTTTTGACCAGTTTGTCATTTTGTTAAAAAACACTGTTAGTCAGATGGTTTACAAACACGCAATTTCTACCGTAGTTCCGGCGCGCGCTGTGAACACCATGGCAAGCCATGGTGCCGGCAGCGGTGATATGGACGAAATAGAATAATACACAGGACTTTTACGCTTGTTTGACCCTGAATCTATGGCTGAGCAAGCGATCCTTGTGCATGTTTATTTTCCGCAAGAAAGCGCTTGTGAAGATCTGCACGAACTACAAATGTTGGTGTCCTCAGCTGGTGTCCACGAGTTGGCGGTGTTTAGTTGCAACCGTTCAACAGTGGACGCGCGTTTATTTGTAGGTACCGGCAAAGCGCAGGAAATTGCGGCTGCAGTTGCGGCTCATGAAGCTTCTGTGGTGATTTTTAATCACAGCTTGTCGCCGGCGCAAACCCGCAATCTGGAACGGCTGTTTCAATGCCGTGTCATCGACCGAACCACCCTTATTCTGGATATTTTTGCGCAGCGTGCCCGCAGTTACGAAGGTAAATTGCAGGTTGAACTGGCGCAGCTCAAACATCTGGCCTCCCGTCTTATCCGTGGTTTTGACAATGAAAGGCAAAAAGGCGGTATCGGCTTAAGGGGCCCGGGTGAAACTCAGCTTGAAACAGATCGGCGTTTGCTGCGCGACCGTATAAGCGCACTGCACCAGAAACTGGAAAAAGTGGGTAAGCAGCGTGAGCAGGGCCGAAAAGCCAGACAAAGAGCTGAAATACCGGTGATTTCGTTAGTGGGTTATACCAACGCTGGTAAATCCACCTTGTTTAACCGGCTGACCAGTGCAGATGTGTATGCAGCGGATCAATTATTTGCCACATTGGATCCAACACTGCGGCAAGTAAAGCTGGCCGATTTTGGGCAGTTGATTTTTGCCGACACAGTCGGGTTTATCCGGCATTTGCCGCACGATCTGGTGGCAGCATTTAAATCAACATTACAGGAAAGCCGCGAGGCCGATTTACAGTTGCATGTGGTGGATTTGGCAGACCCGAGAATGGCCGACAATATTCATCAGGTGCAGCAGGTATTACATGAAATTGAGGCTGATGGTCTGCCGCAATTACTGGTGTATAACAAAATTGATTTGGTCGGTCAGGGCCCGCGTATTGAATACAACGAACAGGGTGTGGCTGTGGCTGTGTATCTGTCGGCGCAGCATAACCTTGGCATCGACTTGTTATTTCAGGCCATTATCAGTTTGTTATCCGACAGTTATCTCAGATTGCAGCTGGCATTGCCGCCTGAAGCCAGTGCATGGCGCGCCCGCTTTCATGAGATGGGCGCTGTGCAGCAAGAACAATTTGATGAAAGCGGAGTTTGTCAGCTGAAGTTAGCACTGGCAAAACCGCAATGGACAAGATTACTTAAGCAAAGCGATGGTTTGTTGCAAAATTTTCTGGTCTGAACCGGACTTTTTGATACATTAACCTTAACTCTCAAAAAGCAGAACGGAGTGAAGTATGGCTTGGAATGAGCCGGGCAATAACGGCAAAAACAATGATCCCTGGAACCAGGGTGGTCGTAATCAGGGCCCGCCTGATATGGATGAAGTGTTCCGCAATCTGAGCAAAAAGCTCGGCGGTGTCTTCGGTGGTAATAAAGGCGGTTCAGCCGGTGATAACAGTGGTGGCTCAGCCGTACTGGTATTGTTACTGGTGGTGGCGCTGCTTGGCTGGTTATTCAGCGGTATTTACACCATTAAAGAATCTGAGCGGGGCGTTATTTTACGTTTTGGCCAATATCACGCCGAAGTGAATCCGGGTATTAACTGGAAACCCACTTTTATCGATAAAGTATTACCTGTTGATATCAGCACTGTACAGGCATTAAAAACTGATGGTTTTATGCTGACTCAGGATCAAAACCTGGTCCGGGTGACTTTTGAAGTGCAATACCGTGTTGCTGACCCACGTTTATACAAATTTGCGGTAGTCGACCCGGACGCCAGTCTGCGTCAGGCAACAGATGCAGCATTACGTTATGTGGTTGGTCATTCTATGATGGACGACGTGCTGACCAAAGGCCGTGAAGTGATCCGTCAGAACACCAGGGTTGAACTGGAATCTATTATCAAACCTTACAACTTGGGTTTGGAAATTGTTGATGTGAACTTCCGTGATGCTCGTCCGCCGGAGGAAGTAAAAGCGGCCTTTGATGACGCTATTGCTGCTCAGGAAGACGAACAACGTTTTATTCAGGAAGCCCAGGCTTATGCCCGAGCCATTGAACCTGAAGCCCGTGGTCGGGTAAACCGTGTGATGCAGGAAGCAGAAGCTTATAAACAACAGTCGCAGTTAAAAGCCCAGGGTGAAGTGGCCCGCTTTGAAAAACTGCTACCAGAATATATTGCATCCCCTCAGGTTACCCGTGAACGTCTGTACCTGGAAACTATGGAACAGGTCTACGGCAATACGTCAAAAGTTCTGGTTGACGTGAAAAACGGCAACAACATTATGTATTTACCATTGGATAAAATGTTAAACCAGAATGGTTCTGCTGCAAAAACGGCGGCGCCTGAACAACGTTTAACATTACCGGAGCCGCGCAGTACCGACAGCCGCATTGACACACCGCGTACTGACAGCAACCGTGCAGGAAGGGGTTAATCAATGAAAAACTTTATGTTAGCTCTGCTGGCGCTGATTGCCATCGTTGTTTACTCCTCTGTGTTTGTGGTGCAGGAAGGTGAACGCGGTATTGTGTTCCAGTTCAGTAAAATTCAGCGTGACGATGCAGGTGCTGTGGTGGTGTTTGAACCTGGCCTGCATTTTAAGCTGCCGCTGGTTGAAAAAGTTGTGACTCTGGATGCCAAAGTGCAAACGCTGGACGATCCGGCGGACCGTTTTGTTACCGCAGAGAAAAAAGATTTATTAGTCGATAGTTATGTCAAATGGCGTATCAAAGACTTTGGCCAATATTTTTTAAGAACCGGTGGTCGCACTGATAGAGCTGAAAATCTTTTAAAACAGTATGTTAACAACGGTTTGCGTACAGAATTCGGTTCCAGAACTATTCAGCAAATCGTCTCAGGTGAGCGCACTGAACTGATGACCAAAGCTCTGGCTCAGGCAGGTAAAGCTTCTGCTGAGTTGGGGATTGAGATTCTGGATGTGCGGGTGAAAAAAATTAACCTGCCGGATGAAATCAGCAGCAACATTTTCCAGCGGATGCGTGCTGAACGGACCGCAGTGGCCAAAGAGCACCGTGCCCGTGGTATGGAGCAGGCAGAAATTATCCGTGCAGATGTGGACGCCCGTGTGACTGTGATGGTGGCAGAAGCAGAGCGTAATTCACGCACCACCCGTGGTGAAGGTGACGCTCTGGCGGCAAAAGTTTATGCTGAAGCTTATAACAAAAACGCTGAATTTTTCAGTTTTGTCAGAAGCTTAGAAGCCTATAACCGTAGCTTTAACAGCAAATCTGATGTGCTGGTGGTTCAGCCAGACAGTGATTTCTTCCAGTATATGAAGTCACAACAGAAAAACTGAGACTGAGCTCAAAACAAAGGCGCCTGAGGGCGCCTTTTTTGTTATAAAAAGCAGAGGTTGCTAAAAAAGCCTTAGCGAAATACAGCCGGTGAGCGGAGCAGGACATGAGTTTTAAAAAATATTACCAGGGGTTTTTAACCGCCAATGCCAAAGTGCAGCACTTTGCCTGCCATTCCCATCATTATTGGCCAGATGTTACCCGGGCTGCCGCTTTGCAATATTGGGACGATAGTGCCCGGCTGGTTGATGACAAGTGGGACTATATCTTTGGCGAAAAAGTCCCCAAAGTGCAAAAGCAGATCGCTGGCATTTTACAGCTGCAAAAGCCTGGGCAGCTGGTGTTTGCCCCTAACACTCATGAATTGTTATTCCGGTTATTAAGTTGTTTTGACTGGAACAAACCGGTCAGAATTTTAACCACCGACAGCGAGTTTCATAGTTTCAGCCGGCAAATTAAACGTCTGGCAGAACTACCCCAGATTGAACTGGTGCAGGTGCAAACCCTGCCTTTTGCCGATTTTCCCACACGTTTTGCTGAAGCTGCAAAGAAGCTGCAACCAGATTTAGTATTTTGCAGTCAGGTATTTTTTAACTCAGGTTTGGCTATCGCTGATTTGACCGCTTTTGTGACGTCGATAGCTGCAGTTTGCCAGGCCACTATTGCCATTGATGGTTATCATGGTTTTATGGCCTTGCCAACCAATCTCAGCGAGCTCGAAGGGCGGATTTTTTATCTGGCGGGTTCGTACAAATATGCCCAGGGTGGTGAGGGCTGTTGTTTTATGCTGGTACCGCAAAACAATGGGTTGCGCCCGCTTTACACCGGCTGGTTTGCCGAGTTTGGCACTTTAGCCGCAGCTAAAACCAGTCAGGTGCAATACAGCAAAGACGGTTATCAGTTTGCCGGCGCCACGATGGATTTTTCGGCTTTGTACCGGCTCGAAGCTGTGCTGGATTTATATCAATCCGAAGGCATCAGCGTGGCAAAGGTGCATCAGCATGTGCAGCAGTTACAACAGGCTTTTTTAGCAGAGTTAAAAGCACAACAACATCCGTTATTAAACGAACAAAAGCTGCTTTGTGCTGAGTTGCAAAACCACGGACATTTTTTCACTTTTATGCTGGATGATGCGGCGAAAGTGGCTGAGTTATCGGCTTATTTAAAACAACATGGCATTCATACGGACTACCGGGGCGACAGACTGCGTTTTGGTTTTGCACTTTATCATGATGCCAGCGATTATGATTTATCTTGTCTGAGCCTGCGAAGAGGTGAGTGATGGACATTTTCTGGCAATCAATAGCGCTGGTGTTGTTGCTTGAAGGCATAGGCCCTTTGTTGTTCCCAAATAAATGGCGTTGGTATTTGCGTAAACTCAGTGAAGAGCCGGTGTCAGGTTTGCGTCAGGTAGGTGCCGTGCTCTGTGGTATGGCCGGGGTGATTTACCTGTTTTTAGTCTGAAAGCAAAGAAGTTTAGACGTCTTTTAGTAAAAATATCCTGTGAATCTTGAATGAATTCAACCAGCTGAAAAATCAGCTGGTTTTTTTTTGCCCTTGCGGCTGAACTTTGCGTTTTATTTTGGTAGAATCCCCGCCTAATTTTTTTCCATGATGTAGGAACCATGGCCAAAAACGTTGTAGTGCTCGGCACCCAATGGGGTGACGAAGGAAAAGGTAAAATCGTCGATTTATTAACCGACAAGGCTAGCTATGTAGTGCGTTATCAGGGCGGCCATAATGCCGGTCATACCCTGGTGATTGACGGTGAAAAAACTGTCTTGCACTTAATACCTTCAGGTATTTTACGTGCCAACGTAAAATGTGTGATTGGTAATGGCGTGGTGCTGTCTCCTGAAGCTTTTTTGAAAGAAATGACCATGCTGGAACAGCGTGGCGTTCCGGTGAAAGAGCGTCTGTTGATCAGCGAAGCTTGTCCCCTGATCCTGCCATTCCACGTGGCGCTGGATGTTGCCCGGGAAGCTGCCCGTGGTGATAAAAAAATCGGCACTACCGGTCGTGGTATAGGCCCGGCTTATGAAGACAAAGTTGCCCGTCGCGGTTTACGTGTCGGCGATTTGTTTAATCCGGAGCTGTTCGCGGAAAAACTGAAAGTTCTGATGGAGTTACATAACTTCACTCTGACGCAGTATTACAAACTGGATCCTATTGATTACCAGACAACTTTAGACAACGCGCTTTCTATGGCTGCAACGCTGAAGTCGATGGTGGTTGATGTGACTGATTTACTGGACAAAGCCCGTAAAGCTGGCCAGGAAATTATGTTTGAAGGTGCTCAGGGTACGCTGCTGGATATCGACCACGGTACTTACCCTTATGTCACTTCGTCTAATACCACTGCAGGTGGTGTTGCCACTGGTGCAGGTTTTGGCCCACGTTACATCGATTATGTACTGGGTATTGTCAAAGCTTATACCACCCGTGTTGGTTCTGGCCCGTTCCCGACTGAGCTTGATTGTGAAGTTGGCGAGCACTTAGGTGTGAAAGGTCATGAATTTGGCGCGACTACAGGCCGTAAACGCCGTTGTGGCTGGTTTGACGCTGTTGCCGTTCGTCGTGCTGTGCAGTTAAACAGTATTTCTGGTTTCTGTCTGACCAAGTTAGACGTACTGGACGGCCTGAAAGAAGTGAAAATCTGTGTGGGTTACCGTCAGCAAGATGGTTCTGTCACCGACGTGCCACCAATGGCTGCTGAAGGTTATGAGCTGGTAACACCGATTTTCGAAACTATGCCAGGCTGGTCTGAGTCCACCTTTGGTGTGCAGTCACTGGACGCTTTACCACAACAGGCGCGTGATTACATCAAACGTCTGGAAGCTGTGACCGGTGTACCTATTGATATAGTGTCAACAGGTCCGGATCGGGTGCAAACCATTGTATTGCAACATCCTTTTGCTTAAGCAATAGATGATGTGAAAAAACGCTGCCTGGTGCAGCGTTTTTTTATGCGTCGCGGTTTTCTGTGGCGCAATCTATAATTTCCCTACAGAAATAGACTGTCTGGCCGATATAACTGACAGTGCCTGTAGTACCTGCAGTGGGCATTTGATTTATCCGGGATCCGTATCTGAATTTGGGGTTGTAAATGCGCAGATTAGCCGCTTTAGCTGTTGTTTTGTTATGGTGCAGTCCTGTTGCACTGGCGCAGGTCAGCACTGCCGAACTGCAGGTTGTTCAGCTTTATACACAGGATGAACTACTGCAACTGATCCGGCAAAACCAACATTTAAAACGGGTCAAAGCCGACGACTGTCAGCTGGTCAAAGATATTGAAGCCCGCGCTGATATTATGAAGTTACCCTCTTACCAGTTTTTATTTGGCGACATGCTGGCCTACGGTGTCTGTGTGCCTGTTAATGTCGAGCGGGGTTGGGATTTGATGTTGTCCGCCGCCAATCAGGGCCTGCCCGAAGCGCTGGAACAAATTGGCCGTTATTATCAGCAGGGCAAATTTGTGCAAAAGGATTTAACCAAAGCCCAGCATTATTTATTTGAAGCCGGCAGTATGGGTAACCTGAATGCGCAAGTCAGGCTTGCCGAATTATTGCTCGCCGGTGTTGGCAGCCCGGTTGATTATGAAACCGTCTATCGCTGGCTGCACCATTCGGTCACTGCGGATAAGAATATGCACCAGCGTATCCAAAAAGCACTGGCCGCTCTGGCGCCTAAAATGCCGGGAGCTGTGCTTGCCAGAGCGAAGCGGCCGGTTTAAACACTGGTGTGATGCTGTTTTGTTGCTTAAATGAACAGCAACAGTGAAAAAACAGCAGGAGGCTGTTACACTTGCCGCAGTTTTAGTAATGAAGAGAATCCATGACGATCAAAGATCCGCATCTTGCGCGTGAGCAAGAAAAATATGAAAACCCCATTCCAAGCCGCGAATTTATCCTCGAGCACATCAAACAGCGTCAGCAGCCTGCCTACTTCGAAGAGTTAGTTTCTGAATTAAAACTGGAAGGTGAAGAGCATTTATTTGCGCTGAAAAAACGTTTGCGGGCTATGGAACGCGACGGCCAGTTGTTATTTACCAAGACCAAACGTTATGGCCTGGTCGATGATTTAGATTTGGTCAAAGGTACTGTGATTGGTCACCGTGATGGTTTTGGCTTTTTAAAGCTGGAACAAGGCGGGCCGGATTGGTACATCCAGAATTTTGATATGCAGCGCCTGTTACATGGTGATGTAGTGTTGGCCAGTGCTGGCGAGATCAAGGGCAAAGACAAAATTGAAGCACGGATAGTGCGGGTATTAAAGCCCCGTACTGAGCCTATTGTCGGCCGCTATTTTAAAGATTTTGCCCTTGCTGTAGTGGTGCCTGAAGATCCGCGTATTACCCAGGATATTGTCATTCCGGCCGGCGAAGAAGGCGCGGCGCGCCATGGCCAGATAGTGCTGGCAGAAGTCACTCAGCGTCCGTCCAAGCGGGTGAATGCGGTGGGTAAAGTAATTGAAGTGCTGGGTGATCATATGGCGCCTGGTATGGAGATTGAAGTCGCTATCCGCAACCATCAGTTACCCCATAAGTTTTCAGAAGCGGTAGAAAAACAAGTTGCAGCTTATGGCAAAGAAGTGCCGGAAGAGGCCAAAGCAGGTCGGGTTGATTTAACTGAATTAGGGTTATTAACCATAGACGGTGAAGACGCCCGCGACTTTGACGATGCCGTTTATTGTGAACGTAAAGAAGATGGCGGCTGGCATTTATGGGTGGCTATTGCCGACGTGACTGCTTATGTGTTGCCGGACACGCCACTGGACAGAGAAGCGCTGGATCGGGGGAACTCAGTGTATTTCCCGGATCATGTGCTGCCGATGTTGCCGGAAGTGCTGTCTAACGGTTTATGTTCACTGAATCCGCATACCGACCGCTTATGTTTTGTCGCCGAAATGCATATCAGCCCACAGGGCAAACTGGGCAGCTCAAAGTTTTATGAAGCTGTGATGCACTCCAAAGCACGGTTGACGTACAACAAAGTACACGCCATTTTGCAGGGGGATCCGGAGCTTCGGCAACAATACGAAAGTAATCTGACGAATCTGGACAACCTGTATTCGCTGTATAAACAAATGGCGAAGGTGCGGGCTTTACGTGGCGCCATTGAATTTGAAACTGTGGAAACCCGTTTTATTTTTAACAGTCACCGCAAGATTGAACAAATAGTGCCGGTGCATCGTAACGAAGCGCATAAAATCATTGAAGAATGTATGATTCTGGCCAACGTCGCTTCGGCAAAATTAGTGGAAAAAGCCGAAGCTGCCGCTTTGTACCGGGTGCATGAACAACCCGACTCAGACCGTTTTGCCAACTTTAAACGTTTCCTGGCCGAACTTGGTATCAGTGCCGATTTACCGCAAGAGCCAACACCACTGGAGCTGATGCATTTATTGCAAAAACTGCAGGACAGGCCGGATAAAGAACTGATTGAAACCACCATGTTGCGTTCAATGAAACAAGCGGTGTATCAACCGGACAATCTGGGGCACTTTGGTCTGGCGCTGGAAGCTTATGCCCATTTTACCTCGCCAATCCGCCGTTACCCGGACCTGTTATTGCACAGAGTGATTAAATCTGTGCTGAAAAAACAAGGTGAGCACACCACAGGCGCGCGTTCTTATACACCAGAGCAAATGGTGCCGCTGGGTGAACAATGTTCGATGACAGAGCGCCGTGCCGATGACGCCACCCGTGAAGTGTCGGACTGGCTCAAATGTGAATATATGCAGGACCATATTGGTGCTGAATTCCCGGGCGTTGTATCCACTGTCACCAACTTCGGCTTGTTTGTGCGCTTAAGTGACCTTTATATCGAAGGTTTGGTGCATGTTACTTCACTGCCCAATGACTATTACCACTTTGATGTGGAACGTCAGGTACTGCTGGGCGAGCACAGCAATCAGAGTTACCGCATGGGGGATTTGATCACAGTCAAAGTGCTGGCGGTCAATCTGGAAGCGCGCAAAATTGATTTGGGCGTGGCCGGTGCGCCCCGTCATGCCGGTAAACGTAAAGTGTCGGCGGCGGATATCAAAGGCAGTGAAAACAGCCAAAAAGGTTTTAGCCAGAAAAAGGGCCGTGCTGTGGCAGATCCAACGGCAAGACCAGGTAAAACCAAAGCAGGGCGCAGTGGCAGTAAAAGCAAAACCGGCAGTAAAAAAGTCGCGGGTTCTGCTGCCAAAGCCAGTAGTGGCAAGCCAAAGGCGCCGCGTAAACGCAAATAGTGGCTTGCGTAGCCGCTGAAAACCATTGCCGCTGATGTGAGTGGCAATGACGCTCGGCCGGCACTTTGCTACACTAGCCACACTTTATCTGAACGCCTGGTTTTGCCAGGCGTTCGTTTTTACTTTTGTTGCAGTCTGGGCTGCAACCATGCAGGAATTGTTTATGAGCACAGATTATGTTTTTGGGATCCACGCGGTCAGCGCTTTTATGGAAAGAGCCCCGGAAGATGTGCTGGAATTGTTTGTACTCAAAGACCGGGAAGATCAACGTATGCAGCCGGTGATCCAGCTGGCGCGTAAGTCTGGCGTGTCAGTGCAGTTTTGTAACCGTAAAACGCTGGATGAAAAAGTCAACGGCGCTCAGCACCAGGGGGTCGTGGCCAAAGCGCGTTTACATGATGCCGGAGATGAATCTGACTTAGCCCGTATTGTAGAGCGCGAAACTGCGCCGTTTTTGCTGATTTTAGATGGCATTACCGACCCGCATAACTTAGGCGCCATTTTACGTTCTGCTGACGCTGCCGGTGTACATGCGGTGATAGCACCCAAAGACCGTTCAGTGAAACTGACCGCTGTGGTGCGTAAAGTAGCCTGTGGAGCCGCTGAGTCTGTGCCTTTTATTAACGTGACCAACTTAGCCCGCACTATCCGCCAGTTACAGGACGCCGGTGTCTGGGTACTGGGCGCAGCTGGTGAAACCGAAACCACCATTTATCAGGCTGAGCTTACAGGCCCAATTGCACTGGCGATGGGCGCTGAAGGCGATGGTCTGCGCCGTTTAACTAAAGAATCTTGTGATTCTCTGGTAAAAATCCCGATGTTTGGTGCAGTTTCGAGCTTAAACGTCTCTGTTGCCACAGGTATTTGTTTATACGAAGCGGTGCGTCAGCGTCAGGCTAAATAATTTTTTGCTGGCAGCTTTTGTCAGCCTTAGTTGTGTTGCAACAACACTCTTTATAAAACAGGTCAAGAAAACTCCCCGATAAAACCACGGAAATCTGCTGATTTTCCGTGGTTTTATGGTTCAGAGATATCTTCAGTAAAACTCATTCTCTGCTTGTTTTTAGCGCATTGAATCCGTAGAATACGCACCCTTCGACCGTTCAACTAACGTTCCTTGCCTCTATGCGAGTCTGGTCGAGCTCACCCGAGGCTAACTAACCGTAAGGAGCTACCATGCGTCATTACGAAATCGTGTTTATGGTTCACCCGGATCAGAGTGAACAAGTACCAGGTATGATCGAACGTTATACAGGTGCGATTAAAGAAGCGGGTGGTTCTATCCACCGTCTGGAAGACTGGGGCCGTCGTCAACTGGCTTACCCAATCGAGAAACTGCACAAAGCGCACTATGTTCTGATGAACGTTGAAGCGCCACAGTCAGTGATCGATGAACTGGAAACTAACTTCCGTTTCAACGACGCAGTTCTGCGTAACCTGATCATGCGCACTAACGGTGCTGTGACTGAGCCATCACCAATGGCCAAGGTACGTGACGAACGTCGTGAACGTGCTCCGCGTGATGCTGACGAGCAGGTTGCAAACGACGAGTAATTGCTGATGGACAACTGCCTGGTCATCACTGGTGTCATTTGCCGCCAACCTGACCGAAGCGAAAGTCCAGCCGGTATCCCGCACATGCATTTGTCACTTGAACATAAGTCGATGCAGCAGGAAGCCGGATACAACAGAGCCAGTTACGTACGACTTCAGGTTGTGGTAGCAGGTGAGTTGTGCAGACAAACTCACAATTTGATGCAGGGTAGTGTGGTTCGGGTGACTGGCTTTTTAAACCGTCATCAGAATTCGAGTGGTCAAGCTAAGCTTGTGCTCCATGCCCAACGAATTGAAATTTTAAGTTAGGAGAAAGTTCATGGCTCGTTATTTCCGTCGCCGTAAATTCTGCCGTTTCTCTGCCGAAGGCGTGCAAGAGATCGACTACAAAGATACCGCTACTTTAAAAAATTATGTCACTGAAAGTGGCAAAATTGTTCCTAGCCGTATCACTGGTACCAGCGCTAAGTATCAGCGTCAATTAGCCCGCGCCATCAAACGCGCCCGCTACCTGGCTCTGCTGCCGTACAGCGATTCACACGCATAAGCCTGGTTCAACCGATACAGAGAGGATTAAACAATGGATATCATTCTGTTGGATAAAGTTGCTAACCTGGGTGGTTTAGGCGACAAAGTAGTTGTTAAATCTGGTTATGCCCGTAACTTCTTATTCCCACAAGGAAAAGCAGTTCCAGCAACCAAAGCTAACCTGGAAAAATTCGAAGCACGCCGTGCAGAGTTAGAAGCCAAACTGGCTGCTAACCTGGCTGCTGCTCAAGACCGTGCTGCTAAAGTAGCTGAACTGGCTGAAGTAACTATCGCTGCAAAAGCGGGTGACGAAGGCAAACTGTTCGGTTCTATCGGTACCCGTGATATCGCTGATGCTATCACTGAAGCCGGTGTAGCTGTATCTAAGGCCGAAGTTAAATTACCAAATGGCACTCTGCGTGACACTGGTACTTTCGACATCGCCCTGCAATTACACGCTGAAGTCACTGCAACCATCAAACTGGTTGTAGTAGCAGAAGCTTAATTGCTTATTCAGGCACAGTGTTCGCACTGTGCCTGGATCTCTCTCCTCGTGTTCACTGCGTTAGCAGCATTATTTTTCTTCATTTTCCGATCGTTTCTGCCTTAAAAAATATCTGCCAACTTTATTCTTTTTCCAACTGCTTCGGTTTCGGAAAAATGCTAGGCTATGGCGCAACTGAACCTCATTCTGGTGTTGGCCGTTTTGGTCAACCTTTAGCAATAAACTCCGGTGTTATGGCAAATCCAAAAGAAAAATTTTCAAAAGATAAATATCAAAAAGATAAATATCCGCAGGACAGCCAGCTGGCCGCCGTAAAAATGCCGCCACACTCTATTGAAGCTGAGCAGTCGGTATTGGGCGGCTTGATGCTGGACAATAACGCCTGGGACAGAGTGGCTGAAAAAGTGGTGGAGCACGATTTTTATCTGCGTGCGCATAAGTATATTTTTCAGGCCATGACCAGCATAGCCGAAGCCAACCAGCCGATTGACTTAATTACCGTTTCCGAATGGCTGGAGCGCAATCAACTGCTGGACGATGTGGGTGGTTTTGCCTATTTAGGTGAAATTGCCAAAAACACCCCCAGTGCAGCCAATATTCTGGCTTATGCCGATATCGTCCGCGAGCGTGCTGTGGTGCGCGATATGATAGCGGTGGCGCATGATATTGCCGATGCAGGTTACGACCCGCAAGGCCGCGACAGCGCTCAGCTGCTGGACTTTGCTGAAACCAAAGTATTTAAAATTGCCGAGCAGCGTGCCAACGCCAATGAAGGCCCTGAAGCTATCCACAGTATTCTGGCCAAAACCATTGATAAAATTGATGAATTATTCCGTAACCCAAGTTCAGGTGGCATCACGGGGGTGTCTACCGGTTATACCGATTTGGACAAAATGACCAACGGTATGCAGCCGTCAGATTTGATTATTGTTGCTGCCCGTCCTTCGATGGGTAAAACCACTTTTGCGATGAACCTGTGTGAACATGCAGCCATGAGCAGCGATAAGCCGGTGCTTATTTTTAGTTTAGAGATGCCGTCCGAACAAATTATGATGAGGATGCTGGCGTCTTTAGGCCGCATTGATCAAACCAAAGTACGGACAGGCCAGCTTGATGATGAAGATTGGGCGCGATTATCCTCAGCCATCGAACTGTTAAACAGCAAAGGCAAGATGTATATCGACGACGCATCCGGCCTGACTCCCACCGAGGTGCGCTCGCGTGCGCGGCGTATTGCCCGTGAGCATGGCGGCCTTTCGATGATTATGGTGGACTATCTGCAGCTGATGACAGTGCCTGGTCTTTCCGAAAACCGGACTCTGGAGATTGCCGAAATTTCCCGTTCACTCAAAGCGCTGGCTAAAGAGTTAAAAGTGCCGGTGATTGCGTTGTCGCAGTTAAACCGTTCATTGGAGCAAAGGGCGGATAAAAGGCCGGTGAACTCAGATTTGCGTGAGTCTGGTTCTATCGAACAGGACGCCGACCTTATTATGTTTATCTACCGTGACGAAGTGTATAACGAAGACAGCCCGGACAAAGGCACGGCTGAAGTCATTATCGGTAAACAGCGGAATGGCCCTATTGGCCGGGTGCGGCTTACTTTCCATGGCCGTTATTCCCGGTTTGATAATTACGCTGGCTCTGCCCGTTTTGAGGATGAGTATTAATGAGCCGACGTCCGATAGCGCAAATTAATGTGGATGCGCTGCAGCAAAATTTTCAGCATATTCAGAGTATTGCGCCTAGGAGTAAAATTCTGGCCGTGCTCAAGGCCAATGCCTATGGCCATGGTTTATTGGCCGTGGCCGAACAACTCAAAGCCGCCGGCGCTTTTGGTGTGGCGCGTATTGACGAAGCATTAATGCTGCGCGCCGGTGGTATTGTCAAACCTATAGTGCTGTTGGAAGGTTTTTTTCATCCTGATGAACTGCCACAAATTGTTGCTTCCAACTTACAGGTGGTGGTGCACCACAGCTCGCAGGTTGAGGCTTTGTTAACAGCTGAGCTTGAAGCGCCTGTGCATGTCTGGTTAAAAATTGACAGTGGTATGCACAGGCTGGGGATTTACCCTGCGGAGTTTCAGCAGGTGTATCAGCAGCTCATGGCAAGCCCGAATGTGTTAAAACCCCTGCGGCTAATGACCCACTTTGCCTGTGCTGATGAGCCGGATAATCCGGCCACAGAACGTCAGCTGGCGCTGTTTTCAGAGCTGATAAAAGGTTATGAAGGGGAGTTGTCTATTGCCAACTCGGCCGGTGTACTCGCCTGGCCACAAAGCCATGGTGACTGGATCCGCCCTGGTCTGGCGTTATACGGTGTGTCGCCGATGTTGGCAGGCCGTTCTGCGCAGCATGGGTTAAGGCCGGTGATGACATTCAGCAGTTCAGTGATTGCGGTACGCGACGTGAAAAAAGGCGAGGCCGTGGGTTATGGCGCAGCCTGGACCGCGCCGCAGGATACCCGACTTGCCGTAGTGGCTATTGGTTATGGTGATGGATACCCACGTAATGCCCCCAGCGGCACGCCAGTGCTGATTAACGGGCAGCGTCTGCCTATTGTGGGGCGGGTGTCGATGGATATGACCATGGTGGATATAGGCCAGCAGCAGGTCAATATTGGTGATCAGGTGATTTTATGGGGCGAGCAGCTGGCGGTCGAAGAAATTGCTGAGCTGGTACAAACCATTCCTTATGAATTATTGTGTAACATTACCAGCAGAGTGCAGCTGCGATATATCGGTGACAACACCGGCTAAAATGGCCCAATAGCCAGCAGAGGCATTATTGCAATACAAACAAAAAGCCGGCATCAAGCCGGCTTTTTGTTCTCTGAAACTCGGGTCAGGCTCTGTGTGCTATTTCGGGTTATCAAAACTGACTTCAATATGCACTTTGCCAAAATCAGAATCAAAAGGCATCAGAATTTTCGGACCATCACATTTGTGAGTGATGGTGTGACCTTTGCCGGAAACCACCACAGGTGTGGCCATGCTGAATTCATAGCCTTTTTCACCCAGAATACGTTTAGCGCCGCCAGTCACCATATTGGTGATTTCACCAACCATGTCGGTCACTTCTTCGTTAATGGATTTAGGTCTTTCTCCCAGCATCCGGAACATAATTTCCAGCGCCAGTGACTCTTCAAAACTCACTGAAAAAGAACCTTTGGTTTGTGGGCCTATCATGCCAATCAAACCTGAAACATCACCACGGGCAACTTCATCTTTTTTAATGCGGGGCTGACCAGGCACAATAGTCGTATTTGCCATAGTGCTTAATACATTGACCAAAGACGACAGAAATGGATTTACATACTCAACATTCATTTAATGGACCCATCGAATAAATTTGCGTTGTGGTTACTGGCGCTGGCCATGACGGTAAGGTTAGGCAGATTTTAAAGAATAAACAAGTCTAGCTCTTTGTTTTTGAGATAGTTTCCACCTTTATTCCTGTTATTTCTCCGTCAATCCAGCTTAATCACACTGATTTAGCTTGTGCAGACTTTCTGCCGGTTTTGCCCCGACACAACGACGGCAAAGGCCACGGGCTTCAATGGTTTGTTGTTGGATCACAAATCCTTCAGCATGAGCCAGGCTGGCAAACTCCTGTTGCAATAATTTGGAATGCAATTCTTCAACATGACCACATTGCTGACAAATCAGCAATTGCGCCGGGTGGTGATGCTCAAAGTGGTGACACAATAAAAAGGCGTTACTGGACTCAATTTTATGAATAAAACCTTGTTCGGTCAGAAAATCCAGAGCGCGGTAAATAGTGGCAGGTTTAGCCGCTGGTTCGGTTTGTTTCAGCTGCTCCAGCAACTCATAAGCGCCAACACCAGACTGAGTTTGCGCCAGCAAGCGGAATACCTTTTCACGGATAGAGGTAAAACGTGCACCGTTATGCTCACAAATATGACGGGCCCGCTGGACCAGGGATTCAATCGACATAAATCAGATTTACCTTTTTTGGCAGTAGCTTAGGAAGTGTACCATACAAAAGCCGGGCTTAAAGAGCGTAAAAACGCAGAAAGTTTGTCTGCTTAGAGGTAAAATAGCCGGCCTTTTTTTGGAGAACGCTGTGGATCACAAATTTTCAATTGCCCCAATGCTGGATTGGACCGATCGTCATTGCCGCTATTTTCACCGGAAGCTGACCCGTCATGCTGTGCTTTATACCGAAATGGTCACCACAGGCGCACTGATATTTGGCCAGGGGGATTATTTGGCATTTAATGAAGAAGAACATCCGGTGGTGGTGCAATTGGGTGGGTCTGATCCAGAGGCCATGGTGAAAAGCGCCATCATGTGTGAGCAGCGTGGTTATGACGCTATTAATATTAACGTGGGATGCCCGTCGGATCGGGTGCAAAACGGTATGTTTGGCGCTTGTTTAATGGAAAAACCTGCACTGGTGGCCGAATGTGTCAGTCGGATGCGTGAGGTGGTTGATATTCCGGTGACGGTAAAAAGTCGTATTGGTATTGATGAACTCGATAGTTACCAGTTTTTAGTCGACTTTGTTGGCACTATTGCGCAGGCCGGTTGCAGTGATTTTATAGTGCACGCCCGTAAAGCCTGGTTAAAAGGGTTAAGTCCAAAAGAAAACCGCGAAATTCCGCCGCTGGATTACCCCAGGGTGTATCAGTTAAAAAAAGATTTCCCACATCTGCAGATCAGCATTAATGGCGGTATTAAAACGGTCGAAGAATGTCTGGCGCACTTGCAGCATGTTGATGGTGTGATGGTGGGGCGCGAAGCTTATACCAATCCGTTGTTTTTAAATCAGATTGATGCTGCTATTTACGGTGATGAACGCACATTGCTGACGCCGCATCAGGTGGTCCGGGAGATGTTGCCTTATATCGAACAACAAATGACGGAAGGAGCCAGATTCTGGCATATAGCACGGCATATGTTAGGTATTTTCCAGGGGGTGACAGGTGCAAGACAGTGGCGGCGACACCTCAGCGAGCTCGGCCATTTGCCCTCCAGTGGCCCTGAAGTACTGTTGGCAGCTCTGGCAAAAGTACCTGAATAATATTTAAACTAAAAAGTGGCTAAAAATGCCACTTTTTAGTTTTGATGAATTTTTCCACTTTTTTCAAATGAACGCTGAGCTTGTTAAATTTGTTTAAAATCAATAAGATAAAATAGTTTTTTGGGTTGGCACAGCAATTGTAATAACAGATTGTCGTTCGTTAATTAAATTGCCAACAAGGAAACTATCATGAAAACTTTAAACACTGCTTTACTGGTTACTACACTGATGTTTGGTTCTGTAAATGCTTTTGCTGCTGAACCAGCCACCGAGTTATCCTCACAGTTGACTCAGATTGTTACCAGTCAGGTGATGGAAGTAAGCCAAAATATTCAAAAACAAATTGCGGCCTCTATCGAAGCCACTGTCGCTGAAATGGTTGTTGGTGTCGAAGACACACTGAGCCAGGCACAGACTTCAGGCAATACAAAAAAGCAATCTGTTGCCGCAGTGGAGTAACGCATGTTGATTACTCCTGTTGAATTGCTGGCGCTGTTTTTAATGCCAGTACTCAGTGTATTTGTTATCTGGTTATGTTCGCTCTGGTTGTTGCCAAACACTGATATTCCCCCTCAAACCCGGTCTTTGTAGTACCGGGTTTTCTTTTTTTGAGATCCGATTTTTCCTGTTTGAGCGCTATTGTTGTTCTTCATTTAGTCATTTTCATCACTTTTTAGTCAAATTACTTTAAAAACGATACCATCTGCTTTTGCACTCAAGAATACTCTTTTAAAAACAATGTTTTACGTTCGTTTGTGGTTGGCATGGCTTTTGTACCTTGTTATTTGAATCAATCATTTAACTGATAACAAGCTGAGGTTAACTATGAACAGAAGCAATCATCACAACTGGTACTGTAATAAAGCCCATAAAAAAATTTCCGGAGTTTGTGCAGGTTTAGCCGCTTATTATCAACAGCCCAGATGGTTAGTGCGGGTGCTGGCGATTTTGTTGTTACTGACGTTCCCTGTTGCCGCAGTTGTTGCTTATTTGCTGGCTGCTTGTCTGCTTCCTGATCGTTATGTGATCTGAATGCGGATG
Organism: Rheinheimera sp.; assembly: GCF_036782235.1. Lineage (GTDB taxonomy): Bacteria > Pseudomonadota > Gammaproteobacteria > Enterobacterales > Alteromonadaceae > Pararheinheimera. Next base: position 27,970 of record NZ_DAIPZL010000010.1, read on the forward strand.
AGATAAGATGAAGGCATTTCAGATACTGGAGACTGTTATGCCTTTGTTGTTTGCCCTTATGGTGTTCTTTATTAGTTTTATTGTACAAGCCGCACCACTGGAGTTTCAGAATGCCACTGTGCGCCAGCCGCTGCCGGGAAAGAACCTGAGTGCCGGTTATTTTTCTGTGCTGAATTCCTCCGATAATGCCATTACACTGGTTGCAGCGAGCAGCCCCTGGTTTGAGCGGGTCGAATTGCATCAGCACAGCATGCATAACGGTATGATGCGAATGGAAAAAGTAGACAGTTTTGAGATCCAGGCCGGCGAACAGCTGCATTTACAGCCGGGCGGTTTGCATCTGATGTTGTTTGCGCCTAAAAATGAGTTAACCTTAGGTGCCATTGTGCCTATCCAATTCAGCACGGCCGACGGCCAGCAATGGCAGATTTCGGCGGTTGTCACCAAAATTCCAACCCAATAACCGGAGTGACAAATGCAAAAAGTGAAACTGGCAGTCCTGCTCAGTAGCCTGGTATTGATATTGTTTTATGCCATGGCGGTCTGGTCCAGCAATGAACCCGATACTTTTGACGTGGTGGCTGAAGCAAATCAGGCTGCGCAGGGCGTTCAACCGGCCGTTGGCTTTACCACCACCCATACCCTGGTGCATGTTTCAGAAGTCTTGCTGCATAAGTCAGGGGGTTACATTTCAAATGACCTGCTGCCGCCTTTTAGTATGCTGGACAATATGCCGGCCTGGGAGTTTGGGGTGCTGGAAATGGTGCGGGATTTAGCATTATCGATGCGCACAGATATCAGCCGCTCCCAGTCGCAGTCAGTGGAAAACGCCTTCCTGAAACTGGCGCAGCCAAAACTGAATATCGACCATCGTAGTTGGGCTGTACCGGCGGCTGAGGATGAGTATGCCGAAGCTTTGCGTTTGTTACGCTCTTACCGCCAGGCATTAAATGATCCAAACAACAGAGACCATCAGTTTTATGCCCGGGCCGACAATTTGCGGGACTGGCTAAAAGCGGTGGAAAAACGCCTTGGCAGTTATAGTCAGCGGTTAAGTGCCAGCGTCGGGCAAGACAGATTAAATACAGATCTGGCGGGGGATGCGCAGGCGCGTCAGTCCACCAGCACGCCAACTGAGCAAATGATTAAAACCAGCTGGTGGCGGATAGACGATGAATTTTACGAAGCCAGGGGCGCTTCCTGGGCGCTGTTGCATTTTTTAAAGGCGATTGAAGTCGACTTCGCCGATGTGCTGGCCAAAAAAAATGCCACTGTCAGTTTGCAGCAAATTATCCGCGAGCTTGAAGCAACCCAACAAACTGTCTGGAGCCCTATGGTGTTAAACGGCAGTGGTTTTGGCCTGCTCGCCAATCACTCGCTGGTCATGGCAAACTATATCTCCAGGGCAAACGCCGCCCTGATTGAATTGACCGAATTATTGTCGCAAGGATAACGCATGAAAATTTTATTACCGCTGCTTGGTGCCTCTTTGTTGTTCAGTAGTCCGCTGGTGATGGCCGATGTGCTCGGTGTGACTGTTGGCGCTGAATGGTGGCAGGCGAATCCGGATGCCCGGGCAGGCGATACCGGCTTTAGTCAGCCGTTACATTTTGATGATGACAGCCACAGCGCTTTTTATGCTGCATTTGAACATCCGATCCCCTTGCTGCCCAATGTGATGCTGCGGCGTCAGACCCTGAGTTTTCAGGGGGATACCCGGTTAGCGGGCACATTACAGCTGCACGATGTGGTCTATGCGGCGCAAAGTCAGGTTCATAATGGACTTGGCCTCGAATATACCGATGCCAGCTTTTATTATGAGCTGCTTGATAACGACATCCTGAGTCTGGATCTGGGCCTGAGTGCCAGATTCCTGCAAACGGATGTCAGCATTACACAGGGCGCTACAGTGACCCGTGGTGTGTCAACACCAATGCCGATGTTATACGCCAATGCGGTGGTGGGGGTGTTTGGCACCAATTCCAGTCTGTTTTTTAACGGCAACTATGGCCGTTATGATGGTCATCAGATGTCTGATCTGCGTGCTGGTTTTGCTTATGAATGGATCGATCTGGCGGCATTTTCAATGTCGGTGAAGCTTGGGGTGCAGCGGTTGGATCTGAAGCTGAATGCCGAAGACCGGATGGATGTTGATCTGGTGGCGGATGGGGTTTTTCTCGGTCTTGAAGCTGATTTTTAACACAAGCCCGTACCAAGCCAGCGTGTTGTAGGTTGTTGTTCGTACAGACAATACGCTGGCGCAGCTAAAACCTTGTAGTTCAATCTGTGCACCATTATAGTGAGGTATCAGATTGGATCGGTTTTTCTCAGCATGAAGCAGCTTTTTACTCGGCCTCTGTGGCCCCTGGTGTTGTTGGCCATCGTTGTTGTTCTTTCTCTGGTGGCTTCCTGGTTTTCGTTAAAGCTGTGGCAGCAACAGCAGCATACTGCGTATTTACATCAACTAAGTCGTCATGCCGCTTTATTGGCAATGCATCCGCTGCGTGAGCAAAATTCTCAGGCTTTGCGTCAGACTTTACAAGCCTTGCAACAACATAGTGCTTTGCCATTACAGGCCATAGCTGTTTATGACAAAAACCAGCAGCTGTTTGCCGCCACCCAGGGCGCAGAAGCGGTATTAAATAACTATTCTCCGCTGCCTTCGGCAACGCAGCCTGTGGTCGTTGCCGACGGTATGTTAGTGTTCAGTGTGCCTGTCTGGGCTGATGTGGTGCAGCAGGGGCGTCATGATTTACCTGTGCCTGCCATCAGCTCTGAGCAGCTGGGGCATTTGTTGTTGGTTGCCGGGTCTTCTTCATCGGTGCCTTTATGGTTGATGTTGCCGATGTTGTTACTGATATTGCTGTCGGCCTTGTCGCTTTATGGCTGGCAGCTAAAAAAACAACAGAAAAGAGTGCGCCAGCAGTTGTTATTAAGTCAGCAACTACAGCAGGGCTGTGTTGCCGATGTGCAGGGGAACGAATTTTCGCTTTTGATCGACGCCTGGCAACAGCAGCAACAACGCCATCAACAACAATTGCGGTCTGTCGCCCGTGATGCCGAGTTGCGGTTGCAGCAGCAAGAACAACTGCATGCTCATACCGCCGAAAGCTTATTACAACTGCAGCAAAGCCACCAGCAGCTGAAACTGCACAGTCAATCCTGCGATTTGCAATTGAAGTTCTGGCTGGAGTTATGCCATAGATCCGACTCGCTCAGTGCTGAGGACCTTCGCAGTAAGATCCAGGCGTTACAGTTGTTGTCCGAGTTGCATGCAGCAGATTTTGCCCTGCAGCCTGATCATCTCTGGCTACCCGATTGGCTGGCGCAGCAGGCGCCACAATGGTTTAGCGACAATCAAATTCCGGAACAGTTTGTTTTTGACGAAGATCCACAGGCCTACCAGTTCAAAATTAATATTGATACCAGACTGCTCAGTGTGTTGTGTCATATTTTCAGCAATTATTGCCAGCAGGCTGCGGCCGATCAGGATATTTTGTTTAGCTATCGCTTACGCGAAGTGCCACAAAAACAACTGAAACTCACTTTTAAATATGCCGGTGCCGGTTTTTCGGCACGCTGGCGCCAGTTGTTGCTGGAACAGCCTGACAGTGAGCTGACACTGGATGATGTAGAGGCTGAGGTCGCCCGCAGGTTACTCCATGAGCTGCATGGCAGTATTTCATTAAATTCGCTGGAAGATTTGGGCACCCAGCTCGATATTCTGCTGCCGGTTTCCTGGCAAAAAACCAGTCAGTCCAAATTATGCCAGTCCATTTTGGTATTGGATGAGCGCGCCTGCCGTTTACCTCTGGTGAAACAGTCGCTGGCGGCTATTGGTGAGCAGGTCCACAGTGTGGCAACACTTGCTGCCCTGCCTGAAGCGGTGCAATTACGTCTGGTGGATTTAGTGATAGTGCTGTTGCCGGAAAGCTCTGTGTCACTGCATCAGGATGCGGCAAAGCTGACTGTACTTGCCGAGCGTTATCAGCTGCTGTTTTTTGCCTCAGCTAAAGCCAGACAGTTGTGGCAACCGCTGCTTGGCAGCAGATTATTGGCAGTGCCTATGTTACTCAGCCACGTCAGCCATGCGTTGCAGCACCCCGATGAGCTTGGTAATCAGCAGCTGCTGGTGGTGGATGACAATCTGACGAACCTTAAATATGTGCAGGCGATGTTGTCAGGCGGTGGGCTACGCATTGATATTGCCATGACAGGGCAGGATGCCATCAAAATGGCCAGCAGCAACAGGTACCAGCTGATCCTGATGGATATTCAGTTGCCGGATTTGGCCGGTACAGAAGTGACCAAAAGGATCCGGCAACTGCGGCATCATCAGCACACCACTATTCTGGCTTTTACCGCCCACGCCTTACCGGATGAGATTGCTGGTTTCCGGCTGGCAGGCATGGATGATGTGCTGATTAAACCACTGGATACCCACAAAATTGCCCATATTCTGGCTAAACTCAACCCGGCTGATGAAATACGATAACATCAGACAGTAGTTGTTGTAAGACCTGCCAGTATTGTGGGTTGGGCTGGCTGCTTAACAGGGGTAACAACTCAGCGCCAATGCTGGTGAATTTATAATATTGCAGCACCAGGCCCTGATGTTTGGTGCGCCCTTGCAGCAGCTGTTGATGGTAATACCATTGCAACTGCTGGTTTTTGCCAAGCTCACCACTTTCAATTTCAGACTGGTGTAACAAGCCAAGGTCAATCAGGCTTAAAATCTGCGGGTAAGTGAGGCCAAACTGACTCAGATTCAGCATGCCGCGGCTTTTGCCGGCCAACCAGCGCCATAAAGAACCCTGCTGCACATAACCAAAATAAATATGTGCCGGCTCCTGGCTTTTAATACGGCAACTCAGACTGGCTGCCAGTTGCAACGCTATCGCATCTTTGTGGTTCATCTGTTTAAGCAACAGCAGGGTTTTTAACGAAAAACTGCCGGGGCTACTGATTTCGCCGGCCAGAATTTTTGCCCAGAGTTTTTGCATGCTGTGGCTTGAAATATCCAGCACCAGCTCACAATACGCCTGAAACCAATCCGGATCGACATCCTGGCTGGTCTGAATTTCGGTGCAATAATCCAGCGCCAGTGCCATCACCTTCTCCAGATTCTGCTGTTGTTGCTCCTGACGCATTTGGATCCGGCGGTTGGCGCGTTCGGCCAGAGTTAAACCGGCAAACAGCTCCTGTTCCTTCAGTACCACGCCGGCTCTATTGCTCAGTTGTTGATGTTTGTCGATAAAGCTGGCGCTGCCGGGCATTTCATCAAGTGGCAGTGCAGCCGTATTGTTGCGGACAACACTGGCAGATTGTAAGTCACCACCCAATTGTTTTTTGGCCAGTTGCCGTAACTTTTGTTGCCCGGACAGGCTCTGTACCTTGGTCATAAAGCTCCATGCTTTTGCGAAAATTACCGCAGTTTGTTGCCGACTCAGTTACAGCATATCGGCCAGAACCGCCGATGCATAAAAAACTTTGCTTAAGCCGATAAATTTATTGTTATTTAAATGAATTTAAAAGGTAATTGCTCGTTATACCTTGCTGCTGATACCGACAAAATGATTGCATTTTTTAACTAAGCGTATAGTGTAATAAGTCAGACAACAAGCTGGCTGCCGGCTTCACTGACAAGGTGTGCAGGTGTGGAGTCGGTGCATATCCCCCCTTTGCTCAAGTGAGGAATTTGTGCCAGACATTCGGACTCAATGGATAAGGTCGTAACATGGTGTCAAAAGTAACAGAAGATGATTTTCTGTTTCTAGCAGAAGATGAAGTGCCGGAGTCAGAAATCCCGCAAATTACCGGGGAATGGCATCTGCTGATTGTTGATGACGATGAAGAAATCCATACCGTCACCCGCCTTGCTTTAAGTGATTTGTTGGTTCTCGGGCGTAAACTCGTTTTCCATCATGCGTACTCTGGCAAAGAGGCAATTGATTTTCTTAAGAAAAACCAGAATGTAGCCGTTATTTTGCTTGATGTGGTGATGGAGTCTGATGACGCTGGTTTGCTGGTGGTACAACAAATCCGCGAGCAGCTGGGTATGGACGAAGTGCGGATAGTGCTCAGAACAGGCCAACCCGGTTACGCGCCAGAAGAAAGTGTTATTAAAGAATATGATATCAACGACTACAAAACCAAAACCGAACTGACCCGCAGTAAACTGGTTACCTCTATTATTTCGTCGATCCGCTCTTATCAGCAAATCCGCACCATTAATCAAAACCGCTTGGGTTTACAGAAAATTATTAATGCTGGCGCAAATTTGCTGGAACAACACTCATTGCATGAGTTTTCTGAAGGGGTGGTGACACAAATTTCATCGCTGATCGGTCTGCATGCGGAAGGTGTGTTATGCGCACAAATTGAGGATGATGGCTCAGCCAGTGACAATGTGTATGTGCTGGGCGCTGCGGGCCATTATGCGCCCTTTATTAAATGCAAACTGGAACGGTTAAATAACCCGCGCATTATTCAGCAGATTTTGCAGTGCCTGCAGCAAAAACGGCATATTTTTACCGGTTTTGACACTGTGTTGTATCTTGGCAACGCCGAGCATAGCGCCGCTGTATATATCGAAACCAACAGGCCGATTGAGGATTTTGACCGTCAGCTAATTGAGGTATTTTTAAGCAATATTTCAATTGGTTATGAAAACGTCACATTGTTCCAACAGCTCAAACATGCCGCTTATATCGACCCATTAACCAAAACACCAAACCGCAATGAATTTACCCAGTTGCTGGAAGAAACCAAAAGACTGGATCCCGGCCATAATGTGGCAGTGCTGATTGATATTGACCACTTCTCCGATGTTAATGACGGCCTGGGGCAGGAAGTGGGCAATGAGTTATTAATTGCGGTGACCCGCCGTCTGGTAGAGCACTTTGGTGACCTGGCACAAATTGGCCGTATTGGCGCCGATGTTTTTGGTTTGATTGGCCCTGAAGATATGTTAACGCCATCGGCCATTAACGCAGTCTTTGCCCAGCCATTTCAGGCGTCGGAACATGCTTTACAAATTAATGCCACCCTTGGTTTTTGCCGCTTAGTGGACACAGTCAAACAAGGTCTTGGCATTCTGAAGCATGTGTATATAGCGCTCAACCGGGCCAAAAAGAACCTGTCGCAGAACTTTGAATATTACAGCAGTGAAATGGAAGAGCAGATGGCCGAACGTTTGGCTTTGCTGCGCACACTCAGACAGGATTTTAGTCAGGATAAACTGCAGCTCTGGTATCAACCGCAAATATCTTTGCATACCAATCAGGTGATAGGTATGGAAGCTTTGTTGCGCTGGCCTACAGGGCAGGGGGGGTATATTTCCCCGGCTGTGTTTATTCCGCTGGCAGAATATTCAGGTTTAATTGTTGAAATCGGCGCCTGGGTGATCCAGCAGGCTTGCCAGCAAATCAAATATTTGCAATCACAGGGTCTTGCCGATATGCGCATTGCGGTGAACGTGTCGATGCCACAGTTTCGTAATCCGTTATTTGTTGAGTCTGTGATTGACTGTGTGCAGCGTTATCAGGTGGCGCCTGAATTGCTGGAGCTGGAAATTACTGAATCTGTGGTGATGGACGAACCCAAGATAGTGATTGATGCGCTGAACAGGTTAAAAGATCACGGTATTAAAGTGGCAATTGATGACTTTGGTATTGGTTTTTCCAGCCTGAGTTATCTGCAACAACTGCCGCTGGATCGGATCAAAGTGGATCGGGCTTTTATCCGCGATTTTGCTGCGCCAAATGGTGCTGTGATTGCCGAAACCATTATTCATTTGGGCAAAAAACTCGGTTTAGCCACTATTGCCGAAGGCATTGAAACTCTGGAGCAGGCTGACGCTGTGCGCGCCATGGGCTGTGATGAAGTGCAGGGTTTTATGTATGCCAAGCCAATGCCAACCCAGGAATTACTGGCTTTTTTGCAGCAGAGTGTCAATCCGGCCGGTAAAAAAACCGATTAATGCTGTCAGCGGGATCCTCGTAAAAACCACCTTCAGGGTGGTTTTTTTATTGCTGCAGACAGGGGAGGATGGTCTGAAGTGAAAAACAGTTGCCGATACTACAGCTGCAACTTTCTGACTGAGCACAAATTCTAAGATGTCTTCAGCCAGAGCCTGTGACCAGGCAAGAATAAAAAAGGCGCCAGCGGCGCCTTTTGCATGTGGAACAAAAAACTGAATTAAACGCGGAATAAACGGGCGATGCTTTCCAGATTTTGTGCCAGATTAGCCAGTTCACGGGCAGCTTTGGCAATATGGCCGGCGCTTTGTGAGCTGTGTTCTGTATGTTTCACTATTTCCACTACATGACCAACAATAGTGCCGGCCATACTTTGTTGTTCTTCGGTTGCAGCAGCAATATGCTGGTTCATCTCGCGGATGCGGCGAATACTGGTGGTGATCACTTGTAATGACTCACCGGCCTGGTTGGCTGAAGTCACACTCTGATCGGCCTGTACTGTACTTTGCTGCATTTTTTGCACAGCGGAGCGGGCGGCCGATTGCAGCTGTTCAATGGTTTTCTGAATTTCTTCAGTCGATTTCTGGGTGCGGGACGCCAGAGTACGAACTTCGTCCGCCACCACCGCAAAACCCCGGCCCTGTTCACCGGCTCGTGCCGCTTCAATAGCTGCGTTTAATGCCAGCAGGTTGGTTTGTTCAGCAATACCTTTGATCACATCAAGCACAGCGCCGACCTGGTTGGCGTCAGTTTCCAGTTTCAGAATAACTTCTGAAGCCTCCTGCACATTACTGGCAAGCTGACGGATGTTGTTGACCGTTACGCCTACCGTTTGCTGACCACGGTCTGCTGCAACGTTAGAGTCATTGGCTGCGCTGGAGGCTTCGTTGGCGCTGCTGGCTTCGGCAATCACACTGTTGCTCATATCATCAACGGCGTATTTGGCTTGCTCGGCGGCCTGACGTTGTACAGCGATGGTTTTATTGGTGTCGTCGGTTAATTGATGTAAATCTTTGGCAAGTGACGACAAAGGCAGTGCAGTGTTGACAATTTCTTTCACCACACCCTGCAGTTTTTCCATAAAAGAGTTAAACCAGAAGGCTAAATCACCCAGCTCATCCTTGGATTTGGTTTCAATTCTTACTGTTAAATCGCCATCTTCTTTGGCCAGATCTTTTAATGAATGAATAATATTGCCAAGGCTGTTATTGATACCACTGACCACAGGCACTGCGGTACCAAATAACACCAGAGTGGTGATCACACCCATGATAATACCTACAGTGATCAAGGTACTGGCCTGTGCATTGGCGTCGTCAATTGCACCTTTAAAGTGGTTCAGCTGAATATCGCGGAACTCGGTCAGCTTTTTCACTGTATTGTCGTAATCGGCATTCATCTTTTGTGAACGCTCACCAATGGTGGCCATGTCGGCGGTGTTATTCACCATCTCCTGTGACACTTTAAAGGCCACCGCATAATAATTGTCGAATGAAGACAGAATAGGGCCAATTTCTTTGCTCAGTGCCGCATCCAGACTGCTGACCTGACCCAGTTGTTTTTTCAGTTGGTCGGCAAAAGCATTGGACGTATTCAGAGCTTCCTCGTCGCCTGTGGTGACTGCACTGGCCAGCGATTCCTTCACCCGCTCCAATGCAACCAGGCTACTCTCGGCGGCCTGTAACACCGGGAACTGGATATCCCTGGTATTGTCCAGTGTTTTGACGTTGTTCAGTGCTGTGACTGTGGCCAACACCAGATAGATGATAAAACTGATAGTCCCGATGAAGGGTATTAAATAAATTTTTTTCGCAATCGAAAGGCGTTGCAAAAACTCCATACACGCTTACCCCTGTAGATAACAAACCGGAAGGAATTGTTTGTAATGAATATTTTAAAAAAGCGGTTTTAGTATAGTCAGCAAAAAGCCTAAATGCTGCAACAAATCAAGTTATGCGACGAAAATCTTAATATAAATAAAGAATTATAACGATTTGCTTATTTTTGTTTCTGTTCTGGTTTCAAAGGCTGGGCAAGCTGTACAGCGAAAAGGGGGCAAAAAAAAGCCCGCATCATGCGGGCTTTATCAATTATTTTTGCTGGGCACGTTCAAAAGAAGTGCTGATTTCAGCTTTGGCTTCGGCTTTGTCGCCCCAGCCAATGACTTTTACCCACTTGCCTGGCTCTAACTCTTTGTAACGCTCAAAGAAATGCTGGATTTGTTGTTTCAGCAGTTCAGGCACGTCATTGATGTCCTGGATATGGTCATAAATTTTGGTCAGTTTGCTGATTGGCACTGCCAGTACCTTGGCATCTTCACCTGACTCGTCAGCCATTTTTAATACTGCAACAGGGCGGCATTTGATCACAGCACCTGGTACCAGTGGGTAGGGGGTTGGTACCAGCACGTCGACCGGATCTCCATCCAGGCTCAGTGTATGGTTTACAAAACCGTAGTTACATGGGTAGAACATTGGCGTGGCCATAAAACGGTCAACCCAGACAGTACCGCTGTCTTTGTCCACTTCGTATTTGATTGGATCGGCATTGGCCGGAATTTCAATAATGACGTTAATTTCGTCAGGCAGGTTTTTACCTGCTGGTACCAGACTCAGGCTCATGTTAGTTCCTTAAGATAAATGAAGTGTAAAAAATGCCGCCTATTATACCGGCGGCATCAAAAATGGCTATGGTTTTGACCTATTCCCTTCATCCTTGACGTTGTGGGGGGGTTGGCCGCCTTCACTCATTCCAGTCACATAGATGACTATGCTCCTGGGACTGCTCTCAGTTGCCGCCTACCCACATCTTCAATGATTTTGGGTAAACGCCTGCTACGCCTGATGATACTTCAGGCAGGTTTCCACTTCGTGTTTAGAACCCAGGATCACAGCCACCCGCTGGTGAATATCGGTTGGCTGGATTTCCATAATGCGCTGGTAACCTGTGGAACTGACGCCACCGGCCTGTTCTACTAAAAAGCTCATTGGATTGGCTTCGTACATCAGGCGTAATTTATAAGGTTTATTGGCATCTTTGGTGTCGGTGGGGTACATAAACACACCGCCACGGCACAACACCCGGTGTACATCACCCACCATGGCGGCTATCCAGCGCATATTAAAGTTTTTACCACGAGGGCCGGTTTTACCCAGCAGTAAATCAGCGATATACGCCTGCATGGCCGGTTCCCAATGGCGCTGGTTTGACATATTAATGGCAAATTCGGCCGTCATACCTGGCACCGCCACTTCTTCCTGAGTTAACAAAAAGCCGCCGTAGGTTTTATCCAGCGTATAAAGTTTGGTGCCTTTGCCTGTGGTCAGCGCCAGCATAGTGGAAGGGCCGTACAACACATAACCTGCAGCCAGTTGGGCTGTGCCAGGTTGTAAAAACTGCGCAGCATCTGCAGCGTCCAGATCAGCACGCGCTGGCAGAATAGAAAAAATAGTGCCAATCAGACTGTTGATATCGGTATTGGATGAGCCATCCAACGGGTCAAAAGTCACCAGATATTTGCCGTCCGGATTGCCAGCCACAGTGTGGTCTTCTTCTTCTGACGAAATTGCTTTGACCAGACCGGTTTCCAGAATCATGTCTTTGAGCAGTTCGTTAGCCAGCACATCGAGTTTTTTCTGTGTTTCACCCTGAATGTTTTCATCCAGGGTCGAGCCCAGCACGCCAGCCAGTGCGCCCTGGCCAACACGAAAAGAGATCTCTTTACAGGCAGCCAGAATTGTTTTGGTCAATGAAATCAGGTCGGTATCAACTCCGTCCTGCCGTAATACGGGAGCCAGTCGGCGCATGGTGAATTCCTTGTTGAAAATGCTGTAGGGTGGGTGTCTGCCCTTATTCTACTGGCCTCTGGGCGCTTGGCAGTACACCGGCGCACAGTGTAAAGAATTTAACGAAAAAATGCAGTTTTTGGCCTTATTTTATTTGCTTTTGTTGTGAAGCGCTTTTGTTACAATGCCTTATCTTGGCCACGCTTGGCGCTTGTGGTCGCCGTACAAGGGAAAGGTTATGCATATTCATATTTTGGGCATTTGTGGCACTTTTATGGGCGGTATTGCCGCTATTGCCAAAGCCATGGGACACAAAGTAACGGGCTCCGATGCCAATGTGTATCCGCCGATGAGCACTCAGCTGGAAGCTTTGGGCATTACCCTGACCCAGGGCTATGACGCCAGTCAGTTTGAACCAGCACCGGATTTAGTCATTATTGGCAACGCCATGTCACGTGGTAATACCGCCGTGGAATATGTGCTGAACAGTAACCTGCCTTATACCTCAGGGCCTGAATGGCTGGCGACAAATGTGCTGCAAAGTCGTTGGGTACTTGCGGTGTCGGGCACTCATGGTAAAACCACCACCACCTCGATGCTGGCCTGGATTTTAGAATATGCTGGTTTGAACCCTGGTTTTTTAATTGGGGGTATTCCGCAGAATTTTGACGTATCAGCAAGATTGGGTGATGCGCCGTTTTTTGTGATTGAAGCTGATGAATACGACACGGCCTTTTTTGATAAACGCAGCAAGTTTGTGCATTACCGGCCACGCACGCTGATTATCAATAACCTCGAATTTGACCATGCCGATATTTTCCCGGATTTAGCCGCTATCCAGCGCCAGTTCCACCATTTATTACGCATGGTGCCAGGCAATGGCCTGGTGTTATCTCCGGCAAATGTGCCCGCCATTGATGAAACGCTGCAGATGGGCTGCTGGAGTGAACAACAACGTTCCGGCACCGACTGGCAGGCAACTTTGCTGCAAAAAGACGGCAGCAAGTTTTCAGTGAGTTTTAACGGCCAGCAGCTGGGTGAAGTGCAATGGGATTTAACCGGCCAGCACAGTGTGGATAATGGCCTGATGGCCATTGCAGCGGCGCGCCACGCCGGAGTGCCGGCAGCTGTTGCTATTGAAGCCTTGTCGAAGTTTATTGCGCCCAAAAGACGGATGGAGCTTAAAGGCACAGTGGCCGACATTGCGGTGTACGACGACTTTGCCCATCACCCCACTGCCATCGACACCACTTTGACCGGTCTTCGCAATAAAGTGGGCGAAAAGCGTATTCTGGCCGTATTAGAGCCGCGCTCCAATACCATGAGGTTGGGCGTACACAAAGAAGCCTTGCCCGCCTCGTTAAAACAAGCCGATCTGGTGTTTTTATTTGAGCCGGCCAATTCCGGTTGGTCACTTGGTGATGTGGCCAAAGCCATTGGACCACAGGCTGAAGTGGGCACCGACATTGACGCTTTGGTGGCAAGGGTAACAGAGCAGGCACAAAGTGGTGATTCGGTGGTGATTATGAGTAACGGCGGTTTTGGTGGTATTCATGACAAACTGCTTGATGCACTGCGGAAAAAATGGGAACACTAATGCATAACAATCCTGATGTTGCCAAAACCAAAGGCAAAGAAGTGACGCTGGCTTTTACCGGCGCTTCCGGTGCTTTATATGGCTGGCGTTTGCTGCAGTCGCTGCTGGCACTTAACGTGAAAGTGCATCTGCTGATTTCAAGTGCAGCCCGGGTGGTGTTTGCCACCGAACACAATTTAAAGCTCAACGGCAATCCGCAAAGCTGTCAGCAGCAGCTGGTGGAGCTGTTTGGTTGTGATCCAGCCTTATTGGCGGTTTATGGCAAAGACGACTGGTTTTCGCCCGTAGCTTCAGGCTCGGCTGCGCCCAAAACCATGGTGGTGTGCCCTTGTTCTACCGGCACAGTGGCTGCTATTGCCCATGGCATGAGTGACAATCTGATAGAGCGGGCCGCCGATGTGGTGATCAAAGAGCAGGGCCAGCTGATTTTAGTGCCACGCGAAACGCCATTAAGCGCTTTGCATCTGGAAAACCTGTTAAAACTTGCCAAGCTGGGCGTGACCATTATGCCGGCCGCCCCTGGTTTTTATCATCAGCCACAATCTATTGAAGATTTGATTGATTTTATGGTCGCCCGCATTCTGGATCATTTACAGCTGCCACAGCAGCTGATGCCACGCTGGGGTTATGCCACTGCGGTTTCTGCTGTCACAGGTTCGGCTGCAACCTGATAAGGAGTTTTACTTGACGCTCGCGCTTGATATTCAACAACTGAAAAAAACCTATAAAAGTGGCACTGTGGCACTGAGTGGCATCGATTTGCAGGTGCAACAAGGGGACTTTTTTGCTTTGCTTGGCCCCAATGGCGCCGGCAAAAGTACCTGTATTGGTATTATTGCCTCTTTGGTCAATAAAAGTTCGGGGAAAGTCAAAGTCTTTGATTTTGACATAGATACCGCGCTGGAAGATGCCAAAAGCCAGCTGGGCTTAGTGCCGCAGGAATTTAACTTTAATCAGTTTGAAACTGTGCTGCAAATTGTGGTGAATCAGGCCGGTTATTATGGCGTGAATAAAACTGTGGCTTTGGCGCGCGCGGAAAAATATTTAGGCCAACTTGGATTGTGGGATAAACGCCACGCCCGCTCGCGTGAGCTTTCAGGTGGGATGAAACGCCGGCTGATGATAGCCCGTGCTTTAATGCACGAACCTAAGTTGTTGATTTTAGACGAGCCTACCGCTGGGGTTGATATAGAATTACGCCGCTCTATGTGGGAATTTTTAAAAGACATTAACCAGCAGGGTGTCACTATTATTCTGACCACCCATTATCTGGAAGAAGCGGAAAACCTGTGCCGTAATATCGCCATTATTAACCAGGGCCGTATTGTCGAAAACACCAGTATGAAGGCGCTGCTCAGCAAGCTGACCAAAGAAACCTTTGTGCTGGATTTAGCCAGTAGCGCCAAAGTGGAGCAACTGGACGGATTTACCGTGCGTCAGCTTGACGACCATACACTGGAAATTGACGTGGAAAAAGGCCAGGGCGTCAACGCGGTATTTGCGGCTTTATCAGCCAAAGGGGTGGAAGTGTTGTCAATGCGCAATAAAGCCAACCGGCTGGAGGAATTGTTTGTCAGTCTGGTGGAAAACGCGCAAGGAGTAAAAGCCTGATGTCTGGTCGTTATTGGATTGCCTTTCAGAGTATTCTGAACAAAGAAACCAACAGATTTATGCGCATCTGGGTGCAAACCCTGGTGCCGCCTGCCATTACCATGACGCTGTATTTTATTATTTTTGGCAGTTTAATCGGCTCCCGTATCGGGGATATGGGCGGTTTTAGCTACATGGAATTTATTGTGCCTGGCCTGATTATGATGTCGGTGATCACCAACTCTTATTCCAATGTGGCGTCCAGTTTTTTTAGTGCCAAGTTCCAGCGTAATGTAGAAGAGCTGTTGGTTGCGCCAGTGCCAAACTACATCATAGTGCTGGGTTATGTCGGCGGTGGCGTGGCCCGTGGGGTGCTGGTGGGGTTAATTGTCACTTTGCTGAGTCTGTTTTTTGTTGATATCCGTATTCACCATTTGGCCGTGATTATTGCCACAGTGGTATTAAGCTCCACCTTATTTTCACTGGGTGGGCTTATTAACGCTGTGTATGCCAAAACCTTTGACGATATCAGCATAGTGCCCACTTTTGTGTTAACACCACTGACTTACTTAGGTGGGGTGTTTTATTCGTTAACCTTATTGCCGGGTTTCTGGCAACAGGTGGCGGCGGCGAACCCTATTGTGTATATGGTCAACGCCTTTCGTTATGGTTTTTTAGGGGTGTCCGATGTCAGTATCACAGTGGCTTTTGCCGTGATGCTGAGTTTTATCGGTTTGTTGTTTGGTATTGCTATGCATCTGATCAACAAGGGCACTGGCCTTCGCAGCTGAACGTGCTGCGGGAGTTGCCACCAGGACAGCAACAGACTGATGCTGTTCCGACCAGTTTGGCCGGCAACACCAGTTTTTTGCAGACATTTAATGACACTTTTAGTACAGTGAATCCCTTTTTGACTGACCTTTTTGTGCCTGTGCCATTGTCAGATGCACAGGCGTAAAGACATCCAGTGAGAGCTTATGACCGATTTGAAACGCCAGGCTGAGGCCTCGGAAGAAGCTTTATGGCGCATTTTCACGGTGCCGGAAGCGCCAGACTCCACGCTCAGTATTATTGAGCAGAATATTTCGCAAAACCTGGCGGGTTTTTTGCGCGAAAGCATAGTGGCAGTGGAAAAACCACTGTGGCAAATCGAACGTGATTTTCAGGCGTATCAAATTCCGGCTGAACCAAAATTTGTGTCGGATTATGCCGAAAACATGATGGAAAAGCTGGTGGCGCACTCGGTGCATACAGCGGCCCCTAGTTTTATTGGCCATATGACCTCGGCTTTGCCTTATTTTGTGTTGCCCCTGTCCAAAATGATGGTGGGACTCAATCAAAACCTGGTAAAAATTGAAACCTCCAAGGCCTTTACGCCGCTGGAACGTCAGGTGCTCGGCATGATGCACCACCTGGTGTACGGCGAAAGTGAAGGTTTTTATAAAAAGTGGCTACACAGTGCCAATCATTCCTTAGGCGCTTTTTGCTCGGGTGGCACAGTGGCCAATATGACGGCGCTGTGGATTGCCCGTAACCGATTATTGCGCCCGGACGGCGACTTTAAAGGCGTGGCCAAAGAAGGTTTATTCCGCGCTATGCGCCACTACGGGTATCAGGATTTAGCCATTCTGGTGTCGGAGCGTGGCCATTATTCGCTGCGTAAAGCTGCCGATATTCTGGGTATTGGCCGCGATATGCTGATCCCGGTGAAAACCGACGAACACAATAAAGTCGACAGCAATGAAATGCGCCGCGTTGCCGCTGATTTAGCGGCACGTTCTATCCGCGTGATGGCGATAGTAGGCGTGGCTGGGACTACAGAAACCGGCAATATCGATCCGCTGGACGAACTGGCCGATTTAGCTGCCGACTTAAACTGCCATTTCCATGTGGATGCCGCCTGGGGTGGTGCAACTTTACTCTCTGATAAATATCGTTATTTACTCAAAGGTATTGAACGCGCTGATTCAGTGACCATAGACGCGCATAAACAAATGTATGTGCCTATGGGCGCCGGTATGGTGGTGTTTAAGCACCCGTCAGCAGCGCATGCCATTGAACATCACGCCGAATATATCCTCAGGAAAGGCTCCAAAGACTTAGGCAGCCAGACGCTGGAAGGCTCACGCCCCGGCATGGCAATGTTGGTGCACGCCTGTTTGCAGGTGATAGGCCGCAAAGGCTATGAAATTCTGATCAACCGAAGCTTAGAAAAAGCCCGTTATTTTGCCGGTTTAATCGACCTGCATCCGGAGTTTGAGCTGATCACCGCCCCTGAGCTTTGTTTATTAACCTACCGTTATGTGCCAGCCAAGGTGCAACAGGCGATGCAAAAAGCCAAAGTAGCAGGTGATACGGAGCGGCTGCAGAAGTTTAATGAGCTATTAAGTGGGCTCACCAAATTTATTCAAAAACGCCAGCGTGAAGAGGGTAAATCTTTTGTCTCCCGCACCCGGTTAAAACCACAAAGATACCAACGCCAGGACACAGTGGTGTTTCGCGTGGTACTGGCCAACCCACTAACCACAGACAATATTTTGCACGAAGTGTTGGCAGAGCAAGTGGAGCTGGCGGCCATGGATAAAGAGTTTTTGCCAAAGCTTTTAAGTATGGCCAAAGAGGCTTAGCTTTTTTGCGGAAAAGCGTTAACCGCTTCTTGCTGAAAACGGCTGCTTTTGCAGCCGTTTTTGTTGTCATGTTTGGCAACATGGGGCTGGTGTTGGCTTTCATGTAAGCCAAAGGCGTTGCTGGTTGAGTTGATGCCAGCGGCATGGGCTGGTTTTTAGCTTGCAGCTGATGGGGTTATAGAAGCGGGCTTTGCACGGGTGGTTTTAAGTGCAGCCACATAGGTGACAGTGTGCCTTAACAGCTAAGTGTTTGTTTTATTTAATGCCCGCGCCATGCCGCAGGCATCACAAAATCAGAGTATTGGCCAACAAAAAACGACGCTAAAAAGCGTCGTTTTTAAAATCAAAGCGTCATGCCCGGCGCTCCGGGCAGCAACAGCCTACTCACAGGCCATCACTACTGCATCAGCACCAAGTTTGGTAACCGGCTGAATTTGCAGCTGGTGGAAACTTACCGTTAAAGCGCCCTGGGATTCTAATGTCAGCACATTGCCAATTTGAGCAAAATCAACACCTTGGTTAGCAAAACATGCCAGGTTCAGGTGCAGCTGTTGCCAGCTGCCTTCTGGCATCGCAGCTAAGGCTTTGCTGATATTCTGCGTTGCACTGCACTTTTCATTGCAGGCCATGGCAAGCAGTACTTTGTCTGGTACTGTACCGTCGCGTTTGAGTGTCAGGCTCAACACCGACGGCTGTTCGCGGTAGGCGCGTAAGTCGCGCGGGAAGCTGCTGATAATGGCAATACCGGCGTTGCTGCTGGCGGCTGCTTCACTAAACACCAGTTCGCGGGCGTCTTCCTGCACCTGATAATCAAAACTGCGGATGCTGACAGCGCCCAGATTTTGCTGGCTGCTGCTGACAGCGGCTTTTTGTGGGCCACTTTGTAATATCAGCTGCCAGGGCGCTTTCAGGTCGCGGTTAAACAGCACCAGTGGCTCCAGGCTGGCAGCGGTATTGTTGTTGTCTTCAGGCAACAGAGCATTTGCCAAAGCTTCTGCGTTTTGTTGATAGCTCAGGCCATAACCATAAGGGAACAGCGGCTGATAGTTTTTATCACCACGATTGACGCTGGTTTGATTGGGGTGTTGCGGCCAGGAAAAACTCAGCTTGCCGTGAAAATCCTGTTGTATTTTGCCGTCGGCACTTTGGAATAACACAGGGGCAATGGCCGCACCTTCGCTGCCTGGCAACCAAATGGCAACAAAAGCATCAGACTGATTGATTTCCGGGTTTACCCAAAGCGGCCGGCCGCTGATAAAAAGCGACACCACTTTGATGCCATCGGCTTTGAGTTTTTTCAGCATCGCCAAATCGGTTTTATTGCCACGCTGATATTCCAGATTGTCGATATCACCATTGCCTTCGGCGTAAGGCTGTTCACCGTAAACGACGATGGCCACATCAGGTTTTTGCTGATAACTGCCGTCGCTGCTCAGTTCAACCGAACCACCAGCGGCTTCCACCTGTTGTTTTACACCCATATAAATGGAGCTGCCGCCCGGGAAATCGCTGTTCTGATTGCCGGTGCCTTGCCAGGTAATGGTCCAGCCGCCACTTTGCATACCAATATTGTCGGCGCCAGGGCCTGTTACCAGCACTTTTTGTTTTGGGCTTAGCGGCAACATCTTGTTGTTTTTTAAAAGC
This sequence comes from Rheinheimera sp., assembly GCF_036782235.1. Taxonomy (GTDB): domain Bacteria; phylum Pseudomonadota; class Gammaproteobacteria; order Enterobacterales; family Alteromonadaceae; genus Pararheinheimera. The sequence continues at coordinate 47,192 of NZ_DAIPZL010000010.1, forward strand.
ACCAGTGACTTTTGCACTGCTTCTCTGGCAATAGCTCTGTGCTCTTGTGACCCTATCAGTTCGGTTTTACCCGACAAAGGCCGGTTGGCCGGACTTGGTTTATCAAAAAGGCCGGCGCGCAGTTTCACCCGCAAAATACGCCGCACCGCATCGTCAATCCGGCTTTGTGGAATTTCACCGGCTTTGGTCTGGGCTATCAGGTTTTCGTATAAAGGTTTCCAGGCGGTGGTGGGTACCATATACACATCTAAACCCGCTTTGGCGGCCGCTGCACAATTTTCATTGCTGCAGCCCGGAATTTGACCATGACCGTTCCAGTCACCCACCACTAAACCATCAAAACCCATTCTGGTTTTTAACACATCGGTTAACAGATAAGGGTTGCCATGGTTTTTAACGCCATGCCAGCTGTTAAAAGATGCCATCACGGTTTGAGCGCCAGCAGCAAGACCACCGACGTAACCCTGGGCGTGCAGGCGCACTAAATCAGCTTCACTGGCGGTGTTGTTGCCTTGATCAACACCCCCTTCAGTGCCGCCATCCCCAATAAAGTGTTTGACAGTACTGACCACTCGCTCAGCACCAAGAAAATCTTTGTCGGTCGTCGCGCCCTGTAAACCGCGCACTATGGCGCCGGCGTACGAGCGCACAATCTCCGGATCTTCAGAATAACCTTCGTAGCTTCTGCCCCAGCGATCGTCCCTTACCACGGCCACAGTAGGTGCAAACACCCAGTCAATGCCGGTTACCATCACTTCGCGCGCAGTGGCGCGGGCAATTTTTTCAATCAGTTGTTCGTCACGGGCGGCACCAAGGCCAATATTGTGCGGGAACAAAGTAGCGCCGATGACATTGTTGTGGCCGTGCACAGCGTCTGTGCCCCAGAAAGTGGGGATGGTGGAGCCGTCCTCTGAATCGTCAATGGAGGCCTGATACATGGCTTCGGCCAGTTTGATCCAGTCTTGTGGTGTGGCCTGTTTATTGCCATCCGGGAAAGAGCCGCCGCCATTCAGGTAAGAGCCAAAGCCGTATTTGCGCATATCTGCGACGGTAATATCGCGGATCTCCGGCTGGATCATCTGGGCAATTTTTTGCTCCAGTGTCATGGTTTTTAAAATTTTCTCCAGCCGCTCTTCCAGCTCAGGGTTGCTTGCAACTGCCGCAGTTAACTCAGGCCACAGGGCCAGATCGGTCGCCGGGTTCTGCGGGGCGCTTGGTTGCAACGCTGGCTTGGCCGTGCTGCTCTGGGCTGTTGTTGGCTCCGCATCAGGATGCAATTGGTTATTGCCTGTTGTTTCTGGTGCAGGCTGACAGGCCGCCAGAGCGACTAACAGCAGGCTGCCAAATGCAAAAAGCGGGCGCCTGGTGGCAGGGAATTTGGGCGTCATCAGGTTAAATCCTTGTTTAAACTGGTTTATTTTAAATATGAGCCACATGGTAGCGCATTGATCACAACTGAAGTGGTGTCTTACCTGGCTTGTTGTGTTGAGTTGTCGTATTTTTATTGCCTGAAAGCGCTTTCATTTATAGCATAAATTTTCAGCGAGGCAATGATTATTGTTGTCAGCGCAACAAGGTACAGGCTTGAACCTGGCTGCACGCGGGAGCGGTGCGCTTTTATGACACAAAGCGTTTTTTTGACTTACACTGAAGTTAAGTTACGGTTTTACTGCAACTTTGGTCGTAATAAGCAGAAAACCTTTTGCCATGGCCGACACATTGTCGGCATACTAAGTCAGCGCCCGCGGCGCTGTTGCATCCTTCAGGCAGTGGCAAAAACGGCAGTGGCAGAGGTTGGTATAAAGTGAAATCAAAAAAGCGCAAATCTGGCAACAACTCCTGCTGGCTCAAGCTGTTGCTGTTGTGCTGTTGCCTGCCGCTCTGGACAGCCATGGCGGGTCATGGCAACGAAACCAATAACAATGTGCAACGTCAGGCGCGGTTGGTGTTTACTTCTGAAATTCCCCGTATTGCTGAAACTGAACACGGCGATTATGCCGAGCTCGCCACTTTACTCAAACAATACCGCCGTGAGCCGGTGCCGCTATTTTTTCTGTTTGGTGGCGACAGTTTAGGTCCCAGCACTTTGTCATCCTTCGATCGGGGTGCGCACATTATCGATTTGCTGAATTTACTTGAGCCCGATGCGATGGGCGTGGCCAAAAGAGAATTTAGTTTTTACGAAGATGAATTGTCGCAGCGCAGTTACGAAGCGTCTTTCCCGTTGGTGGCCAGTAATTTATATGACCCTATTACAGGCGCCAATCTGGACGGGCTGGAAAGCGGTGTGCTGGTGCAGCAGGGCGATATCAAAATTGGCGTCATTTCGGTATTGTCGCCGGCGGCACAGGAGCAATACCCGCTCAAAAGAGTAATGATTTTTGATGCTAAAACTGCAGTGCGCGAGCAGGCGGTATTATTACGTCAGGCCGGAGCCGAGCTGATAGTGTTGTTATACAGCGCCAGTTTTGATTTTATCGAACCTTTATTGTCGCAGCAGGTGATTGATATTGCGCTGCGCAAAAACGAGTTGTTCCGTTTTACCTCCCAGGTTAAAGCGCCGGATTCGCCAAGACATATTAATCTGATGGCTTCTTCTGAAGTGGCTGTGCTGGATTTAAGCTGGCAAAAATCTGAGCCGGCATCTTTGCAGGTAAAACCCGATATTGTGCTGCTGAAAAATTTTGCGCCTGAACCTAAGGTGCTGAGTGTGGTGAAAAACCACAGCGCCAGGCTGGAGCAGTTGCTGGGTGAAAAAATTGGCATAACTCTGGTTGCGCTCGACACCGCCAGGCGCTCTGTGCGCAGTGAAGAGAATGCTTTTGGTAATCTGATGGCCGATGCCGTGCGGCAACATGCCGGCGCCGATATAGCCATGTTAAATTCCGGCAACATCAGGGGCGAAAAACAATATAAAGCCGGTGCCACTTTAACCCGTAAGGATATTGCGATGGAGCTGCCTTACCGTAATCAGGTGGTGTTATTGCAAATCAGCGGTCAGCAGCTGTTGGCAGCCCTGGAAAACTCCTTTAGTGAACTGGAATTATTACGTGGCCGTTTTGCACATTTGTCGGGCATGCAGGTGCGGTACGACAGTCGCAAGCCGGTTGGTGAGCGGGTTCTTGATGTGACAATACAAGGCAAGGTATTGGATTTAAATAAAAAATATACACTGGCCACTTTTGATTATATGGCCGGAGGTGGCGACGGTTATAAAATGCTGACCGAGCTGTCACAACAGAATTATCCGAATCAGATGAATAAGCTGGTGTCAGAGGTGGTCGTGGATTACATCAAACAGCAGCAGCAGGTGGCGCCTATGATTGAAGGGCGGCTGGTTGATCTGGGGCGGACCACACCATGAACAATATCAGGCCAACACAGGTTCGCCGTCGTTATTCCATTACCATGATGCTGACCCTGACTTCGCTTCTGGTGTTGTTGTTGTTTATTGCCATGGCCGTGCTGGTGCAAAACCGGCTGGGTAGTTTTCAGCATTTATTGCAAAACATCACAGGCTCGGCCATTCCGGCAGTTGTGCAGTCGAGCCGGGTGTACAGTCAGATCAATCAGTTACTTTTTTTAACTGAAGCTTTAAGCCGTGCGCCCAGTCAGGCGGTGCGGCATAACCTGTATCAGGATATTCAGCTGAATCTGCAGGGGTTGCAAAGCCTGACCAAAGAGTGGCAAACCGGTTTTTATCAGAATGCCCAACTGGTGGCGCTGATCGAAGAAATTGATAATCTGAATCAGCTGATGTCGGAGCGGCTGGAGTTGCAAAGCAAGGTACGGCTTAGTCAGCAACAGATATACCAGCTGTACGAACAGGTGCAGGCTTATACCAGTAAACTGGCATTGGCGGATGAAGAACGCCATAGTTTGTGGTTGCTGGAGTTTGCTGCTGTGGTGACTTTGTCGGGCAAGGCCAGTGATTTAAACCGCATGATGCAGCTGCGTCAGCTGAAACAGCAGGTTGAACAGCAAATGTTACGGCTGCGTCAGGCCAGAGCAGCACTGCCGGCCAATCAGGTGGAGCTGGCGGAAAAATCCGATCTGCAATTACGCTCTTTATTGCTGGAAACTGAAGGTTTGTTGCCACTGCGCGAGCAGCAGCTTGCCATCGGCGGTCGTGCCACAGGGCGTGGCAATTTTGTGCGTAATCTGGTGTTGGATTATGCCCGCCTTGCCGAAAACAGCGCTTATGACATCAGCGGTACCGTGCTTGGCGACGCTGCACAAATTCAGCAACAGCTGCAGCAGGACAACAGGCAGATTTTATCCGGCGCTTTATTGGTGATTTTGTTTTTACTGGTCGCCATAGCGTTGATCCACCGCAGGGTGGTGCGCCGGCTGGAGCAACTGAACCATAACGTATTGCTGCAGGTGCAGGGTAAAGCCGCGGCTTATCAGATTGAAGGCCATGACGAAATTGCCGCTATTGCCCGTTCTTTTGCTTATTTTGCCAGTACAGTGGCCACACAGCAGCAGGAATTACAGCAACTGTCTTACACCGACAGCTTAACCGGTCTTGCCAACCGCCGTGCTTTTGAGCAACAGTTCCATCAGGCACTGGTACAGGCACAGCGACAGCAGTGGCCGCTGACCTTGCTGATGATTGATGTGGACTGTTTTAAAGCCTACAACGACCACTATGGTCATCAGGCTGGTGACGACACTCTGGTACACATAGCGCAGCTATTGCAGCAGGGCATCAATCGTGGCAGCGACTTAGTGGCCCGTTATGGTGGTGAAGAGTTTATTGCCATTTTACCTGACACCAATGTCGCAGGGGCCAGTGCTATTGCTAGCCAGTTGCTGCACCTGTTCCGCCAGGCCGCTTTGCCACATCAATACAACCAGGCTGCTGATTTTGTCAGTATCAGTATTGGCATCTGTTGTGTGGATGATGTCCGCAAAGCCGACTACGATAGCATGCTGCGCCGTGCCGACAATGCGTTGTATCAAGCCAAAGCCAATGGCCGTAATGGTTTTGCTTTTAGCGACCAATAAGAGGTTTAGTGTTTTTCCGCCAGATAAAAACGCTCTCGATAAGCTTTAGGTGTCAGGCTGGTGTATTGCTGAAATAACTTGCGAAACGACGACACGTCCTCATAACCCACCACCGGCAACAGCTGTTCCACCGGCAATAAACTACTTTCCAGCAGCAGTTTGGCTTTTTCAATGCGCAATTTTTGTAAATAAGCCATAGGTGTGTCACCTGTGCTTTGTTTAAAGCGTCTTAATAAGGTCCTTGGCGTCAGCGCAAAATGGTCGGCAAGGGCTGAAAGTTCAATATTTTCAGAAAGATGGCTGCGCAGATATTGTTGCACCTGGGCAATTTTATCGTCCTGATGCGGCAGCAGCTGTTGCAGTGTTAAATAAGGTGCCTGGGATGCGCATTGCGGGTCGGTTAGCATAATTTTTGCCATTTGCTGACTAAAACGGGCGCCTTGCTGAATTTGGGTCAGGTATAAACACAATTCCAGATAAGCACTGGTGGCGCCGGCGGTATAAAGCCCGTCAGCCTGCTGAATTTTAGCATCCACTGTTAAGGTCACTTCGGGGTAAAGCTCGCGGAAAAAATCGGCCAGAAACCAGCAGGTGGTGGCACTTTTGTCATTCAGAAGTCCGGTGGCGGCCAGCGCAAAACTGCCATTGCAGCTGGCGGCAATGGGCACAGCGCGATCGTGAGCGGCCTGAAGCAGTGCTTTTTGCTGGGCAAAAAGTTGGGCGATGCTGTGTAAAGCCTGGGCGCTATGGGCATAACTGCCCGGGATCAGCACCAGATCGGCGTTATCCAGCGACAAAGTTTGACAATGCAGGCTCAGCACTCCATCACGGTACTCAGTAGCGCCAGTGATGTGCATTAGTCGCACCTGATATAAAGCGGCGGCGTCCGGGTTCTGATGTTTTGCCAGATCGTTACAAAACCGGAAATAATCCTGCATGCCACACACCTGGCCCAGACAAACTCCCGGATAGATCAAAATCACCACCTGTTGCATTTTGTCTTTATTCGCCTTTTTAATGTCATTAATGCCACTTTAGGCCTTGTTAAGCCGGTTGTAAAGTAGCTGGCGATAAATGCAGCAATAAGGAGTTTGGTATGAAACTGACATTCTGGCATGGACTGGCGCTGCTGCTGCAGTGGAGTGCTGTGCTTTGGCTGAATCTGCGTATAGAAGCGGATGTATTTAATCAGCTGGTGCTGGTGCCGCTGTTGTTATTGTTAAGCTTGGTGTTGTTATTGCCGGGGAAAAACCGGCAATAACTACTGCAGCCCAATCAAGCGGCAGCAGGGATTGAACATCGCATGCTGATATTGCCTGCACTGTTAACTTCAGCAGCTGCTCCTGATGATTTGCGGTTTTTTTGCCGGGCTGGCGGTTTTTTTATGCGCCGGATCAAAAACTTCCGCTTTCGAACTATGGATAATCATCCATACTGAAGCGGCAGACGTAGAACTGCTGGCAAGATCAAAAACAACAGGAGCAACACCATGAGTCAACTCGACCGTCGCAATTTTCTGAAACTTTCCACTGCCACTTTGATTGGCGTCACTATGGGCGGCACCAGCCTGCGGGTATTTGCAGAAGAGCAGGTGAAGCTGGATGATCCGCTGGCAGTGGCGATGAAATACGTGCACAAATCTACTGTGGAAGGTGCAACTTGTGGCAACTGTATGCAAATTAAAGGCGATGCCAAAGCTGAATGGCGGCCATGTAATATATTCCCGGGCAAACTGGTGAATAACAACGGCTGGTGTGCGGCCTGGGCAAAAATGCCTGGTTAAAGTCTGTACCACCAGGATAAAGCAGGGAGCTGTTGTACAGGCATCAGCTCCCAGCCTGACGCTGAGTTCCCGCCCTGTTGTCTGCCTCTTGCTGATCCGCCCTTGTGCCAAAGCCGTAACTGTCAATTGTTCCGCCAAAGATAAATTTTGCGCCAGAGACAAAGCCGATGTGCCACCCCGAAGATTTTTCCGCTGCTGATCTGAGCCGTATTATTGAAATGGCCTGGGAAGATCGCACCCCATTTGAAGCCATAGAGACCTTGTATGGCCTGAATGAACCCAGGCTTCGTCAGCTGATGCGTCGTACCCTGCCAAAAAGCGCTTTTAAACGCTGGCGCGCCCGGGTGCAGGGCAGGCTGACCAAACACCTGCAGCTGCGCCATCCGGACATTAACCGCGCTTATTGCCCCAGCCAATACAAAGGCTAAAGCAGTTTGCCGCCTGCTTATGGCACAATAACCCCAGCAACAAGCTTTCGGAGTAACGGATGAAAGAGGTGATTTTTTTAACAGGCGGCGCCCAGCGTGTTGGCCTGTATTGTACTGAACAGCTGCAGCAGCAGGGTTATCAGCTGGTCATCAGCTACCGCACCAGACACTCAAGTATTGATGCACTGGAACAAGCCGGTGTGATTTGTCTGCAGGCCGATTTAACCCAGCTGGAAAGCCTGCAGCAGCTGGTGACTACAGTCCGGCAACATACGCCGAGGCTTCGCGCCATTATTCACAATGCGTCTGACTGGAATAAAGATCAGCAGTTACAGCCTGATAACCTCAGCCAGCAACTGCTGCAGGATGCGCAGGTGTTTGATGCCATGATGGCCATCCATGCCAGAGCGCCTTATTTACTGAACCGGGCCTTATTGCCGTTATTGCAGGCGCAGCTTGCCGGCGGTGGTGCGGCTGATATTATTCAGATCAGTGATTTTGTTGCCACTGTTGGCAGCGAAAAACATCAGGCTTATGCCGCTTCCAAAGCAGCGCTCGAGAATCTGACGTTCTCAGAGGCACGCTTGCTGGCTCCCCACATAAAAGTAAATGCCATAGCACCGGCGCTATTGATGTTTAATCAGGGCGATGATGACGAGTACAAACAAAAAGCGCTGGCAAAATCGCTGCTGGGAATAGAACCAGGGCCTGGTGAGGTGTTGGCAACCATTCAGTATCTGCTGCAAAGCCGCTATATTACCGGCCGGGTACTGGCGCTGGATGGTGGCCGCCAGTTGAAATTGCCTTAACGGATGCTGTGATGAGCGGCAAAAGTTCTGCAATTACAAGGACAGAACAGAGTGCAGGGCACAGCAGGCTGTCGCGGCCCTATTTTCGTAATGGCCCACCTCATCGCAGTGGGGCAGACGTCAGCTTTGGCGATATAGTAAAAATTTTTGGTTTTCAGAGTATCCGTATTGGCCGTTGGGTCACGGCAGCTGAGCAGCAAATTGCCGCCAATCTGTTTTTTGATGCCCTTTGTGATCTGCAATTGTTACTGGCGGTGCCAGCTCAGGTGATATCGCTGAATGAAAGTCTGTCGCTCACTTTTGGTATTGGCGGCCGGCCGGGCAGCTGTGCTTATTATCAGCCGCAGGGCCGTATTCTGGCGCTGGCGAAAAATGCCGGTGGTGGCAGTCTGGCGCATGAGTGGTTTCACGCTTTTGACCATTATATTGCAGGGAAAATGTTTGCTAATGCCAAAGCGCAGAGTTTTGCCAGCGCCTTGTGGTTAAAGCACGACAGTTATGTGCCGCACCGGCTGAATGACTATTTAGCCAGGGCATTCCAGTTGTTATATCTGGATGAAACCGGCCTTGATGAAAGTGAGTTTTTCCGCCATTGCCGCCGTTATGACCAGATGCAGCAACAATATTATTACGCTATGCCCGAAGAAATGGCCGCGCGCGCTTTTGAACAGATGCTGGAGCGGCAGCAGCTGAAAAACAGTTTTTTGGTATCGGGTTGTTTAAAAGGGCCGGCGGCCAAAGCGGGTTTATATCCGGCCACAGTGTTAAGTGAACAACTGCAGCGCTGCTGGCTGGATTATTTTGCCTTGCTGGGTCAGGCGCTGCAGCATCAAAGCAGCGCCGGACTCAGTAAATGAGCAGACTTTGTTTATACCGTCTTTGATCTGATGGTCTGGCCAATGGGGCTTAACGTCAGCATTGCCAGTTTGAGATGTTGCAGCCCAAACGGGATGCCAATTATCGTCACAAAACAAGCCACTGCATGCAGCAGGTGACCCAAGGCCAGCCAGAATCCGGCAAAGATAAACCAGAGAATATTGCCTAACAGGCCAAAACCACCGGTGCCAATATCATCGTATTTTTGCAAATAACGTCTGTTGATACTTTCCTGACCAAAAGGCCAGAACGCCAATTGGCCAATGACAAAACAGCTGCGGCCAAACGGAATGCCAATAATGCTGATAAAACACAGAATGCCGGCTAACCACCAGGCCAGCCCCATCAACAGACCCCCCATCACAAACCAGCAAATATTAAAGATAAGTCTGAGTAACTCCATGGTAAGCCCCTTATATTGATGAAACACTGATGCAGATTGTTGTTTGATAACCAGTGTTTGCAACATCAATACCAGATTTATTTTTGTTTTAAATCAGTTGCTTAATATGTATTACAGGGAGTGGGGATCAACTATTTCACCAATAAATGGTGATTTTGCCCGCAAGCAGGCGGTTTCTGATAAAACCGCCATCATTACAGGAGGAGTTTGTTAACTCACTTGCTTCACGCGGATATTGCGCCCTTTAATGCCTTTGTTAAACATGCCAAGTGCAATTTTGACAATGTCACTGCGCACTGCCACATAAGCCCAGTCGTCAAATAAACTGATTTTGCCAATATGGTCACGGCCTAATTGTTGATCGGCGGTCAAGGCTCCCAGAATATCGCCGGCGCGCAGTTTTTGTCTTTTGCCGGCGTCAATCCACAGGCTGACCATCGGCGGTCTGGCTGGCGCTTGTGTTAATACACTTTCATCCGGCAGCGTTTCGGCCTTGATAGGGCCGAGTAAATCTTCCAGCAGCGCTATTTTAAAACCGTCTTGCTCGCTGAATAAACTACAGGCAATACCAGAGCTGCCGGCACGACCAGTGCGGCCAATACGGTGGGTGTGAGTGTCAACATCATGCGCCAACTGGTAGTTAATGACGGCGTCCAGCGCGTCTATATCCAGACCTCGGGCCGCAACATCTGTTGCCACCAGCACAGACACAGATTTGTTGGCAAATCGCACCAGCGTCTGGTCGCGGTCGCGCTGCTCTAAATCACCATGCAGTGCCAGCACGCTAAAACCAGCATCAGCCAATGCATCGGCCACATCCTGAGTTTCTTTGCGGGTATTACAAAACACCACTGAGCTGACAGGTTTATGCGCCAGCAGCAGCCGTTTGACCGCCTGCAGGCGTTCACTATTGGCGTCCACCTTAAAAAAGTGCTGACTGATGCTGAGGTTGCTGTGGCTCGACTCTACCTTGATAAGCTGTGGCTGTTGCATCAGGGCTGCAGCCATGGCTTCAATTTGTTTTGGATAAGTGGCACTGAATAACAGCGTTTGCCGCTGCTTTGGAGCAAAGGCCACTATGGCATCGAGCGCTGGCTGAAAACCCATTTCCAGCATACGGTCGGCTTCATCCAACACCAGGGTGGTTAAATCGTCCAGTTTTAACGAGCCTTTATTTAAATGTTCTTCCACCCGGCCTGGCGTACCAACAATAATATGAGCGCCGTGTTCCAGGCTGCCCAGCTGCGGGCCAAAAGGCACACCACCACATAAAGTCAGTACTTTAATGTTATGAATGCTGCGACCCAGTTTACGGATTTCAGTGGCAACCTGGTCGGCCAGCTCGCGGGTAGGGCACAACACTAAACTTTGTACCCTAAAACGTTTCACGTTTAATTTGGCCAGAATGCCTAAACCAAAAGCGGCGGTTTTGCCGGAGCCGGTTTTCCCCTGACCAATCACGTCTTTACCGTTCAGTATGTCAGGCAGTGAAGCCGCCTGTATCTGCGTCATTTCGGTGTAACCCATACCGGTCAGATTGTCGACCAGCGCCTGAGGGAGAGCCAGACTGGCAAATGTTAAATTGTTCACAATTTAATCCTGTGTGTTCGCAGCATCAGGCTGCATTTGCAAAAATAAACAGCCCGAAGGCAAAGCGGAAAATAAATGGGGTCAGAGCAAAACTCTGACCCCATTTATTTTATCCATTCCCTGGACTTCGCTGTACAGTGAAAGAGTGCTCATTGCAACAGCGGCATACCGTCCTTCCGTGGACATGGCCGCTGAATGCTCCGTGCAACAGCGGCATACCGTCCTTCCGTGGACATAAAAAAGGGCAACATCCGAAGAGTTGCCCTGATTTTGCTGGTAAGGCTTAGCTTACCAAATCACAGTTCTATTACAGAACTACGATGTTCTCAGCCTGAGGACCTTTCTGGCCCTGAGAAACTGTGAAAGAAACACGTTGGCCTTCTTGCAGAGTTTTGAAGCCAGTGCTTGAAATAGCGCTGAAGTGAGCAAAAACGTCTGGGCCTGAAGCTTGTTCGATGAAACCGAAACCTTTAGTTTCGTTGAACCATTTTACTGTACCGGTAGTTGTGTTAGACATGATAAATATCCTGTATCTATTTGATTAATATGCCTGGTTTCAGGCGGTGGTGCTGGAAGTGGTGCTATGACTTATGAATACAGGACGTACTAATACAACAGTAACTGTTCGGTGTGCATAAATATGGTACTGACTTTCAAACTGCCGCCATTGTATAGCTTTTAAACAGGGCGTCAAACGTTATTTCTAAAAGATTGTTTAATTAAACAGGCATTTATCAAAAAAACTAATTATTAGGCTGTGCTTTCAGTAGCTTAGCCGGTAAATTTCCCGGCAGTTATTTTCTGGTTTTAATGTTCAGCAAGCGCTGCTTACTTTAATTGTCGGAGCTGCCAGCGTTTTTATTGAGTATTTTTGGAGTGAAGTGGATGTCAGTGCAAATCAAAACCGACAACTCACCGGAGTTTGCGGAGGCAGTAAAAGAGCAAATTGTCAGTTTTAATGCCAGACACTGGGATGCATCTTTACGTCAGCCGCTTGGTCTGAAAATAACGGCAGAAAACGGTGAGCTGATCGCCGGCTTGTCCGGCCGTACTTTTGGAAATTGGCTAATGGTGGATTATTTGTGGGTGGCTGAGCATTGCCGTGGCCTGGGTTATGGCAAAGGTCTGATGCTGGAAGCTGAAGCTATTGCCAGAAAGCGTGGTTGTCGTTTTGTGCTCCTTGATACGCTCGATTTTCAGGCCAGGCCTTTTTACCAGCAGCTGGGTTATCAGCTGGTATTTACCCAGCAGCAGTATCCGCTTGAGGGTGAACGTTATTATTTGCAGAAGATGTTGTGAGCCGCTTTTAGTTAAAGCTCGGGCAAAAAAAAGCCCCCGTCAACCGGGGGCAAAGAGCGGATTTGTAATTCGCTCAAGGGTGCTGGGAACATCAGCAATAAAACAACAACATGGAAACTTCAGGTTGGGTTACTCGTCACTATTCATAAAACCGAGTAACTGCAACAAACTGGTAAACAAGTTAAAGATCGACACAAACAAACTGACGGTTGCCATGATGTAGTTGGTTTCACCACCATGCACGATTTCGCTGGTTTGCCATAAGATCATGCCCGACATCAGCAACACAAACATTGCAGAAACCGCCAGACTCAAAGCCGCAATTTCAAAAAACACCGCGCCTAAACCCGCCAGAAAAGCGACCAGGATACCCACAGTTAAAAAACTGCCCATAAAACTGAAGTTGGTCTTTTTCACCAGTGCGTAAGCGGAAAGCGCGAAGAAAATCGTGGCTGTGCCCGCCATGGCTAGCATCACAATTTCGCCGCCGTTTGGCATCGCCAGATAACGGTTGATGATAGGCCCCAGGGTGTAGCCCATAAAACCGGTCAAGCCAAACACACCTAACAGGCCAAGTGCACTGTTACGGAATTTGGTGGTAAAAAACAGCAAACCAAAATAACCGACCAAGGTGATGATAAGGCCCGGATGTGGCAAATTCAGACTGCTGCTGATGGCCGCCGCAAAAGCGCTAAACGCCAGTGTCATGGCTAACAGGGTATAGGTATTACGTAAAACTTTATTGGTTTCAATGGCGGAAAGCTGACCGCTGTAACTTTGACGATGCAGTGTATCCATAGTCATGCCCTCAGGTTGTGATGAAGTCAGCACCAGAATCTTCAAGCCATCTGGTACTTGCAGAATTACGAATATTTATACCCTGCTGGATTTCTAAGGTAAAATCGAATATAACTAAAATTAAGTTCGTTAAAACCGAAGTTTTAAAATGACACCTGTTAACTTTAATCAGCTGTATTATTTTTATCTGGTGGCCAGAGAGGGCAGCATTGCGCGGATCAGCGAGCAGCTGCATATCACACCACAAACCATCAGCGGCCAAATCAGTGCGCTCGAGCACAGCACCGGCAGTGCTTTGTTTAACCGGACTGGCAAAAAATGGTCGCTGACTGAAATGGGGCGGGTCACCTTTGGTTATGCCGAAGATATATTCCAGCTGGGCGATGAACTGCGCTCAGTATTGAAACACCATACAGTGACACAGTGGCAAACTTTTACCGTTGGTATAACCGATGTGTTGCCCAAGGCTTTCATTTATGAATTGCTCAAACCCGTATTTTCATTACCGGCTCAGCTTCGGCTGATTTGTCGTGAAGGTGAACAAAGTGCCTTATTGGCAGAGTTGGCGGTGAATAAACTGGATTTAGTGTTAACAGACGAGCCGCTGTCGCCTGGCAGTTCCATTAAAGCCTATAACCACGAAATCACCGAATCCGGCACCAGCTTTTTTGCCAGCCCCACGTTGTTATCAAAATTGTCGCAGCGGCAATTTCCCGCTTGTTTACATCAGCAGCCGATGTTGTTGCAAAGTAAAAGGTCTATTATCCGGCAGCGGCTGGATGCCTGGTTTGAGCAACAGGGCATAGCCCCACAAATAGTTGCTGAATTTGACGACAGTGCCATGATGAAGGCCTTTGGCCAACAAGGACTTGGTATATTTTCGGCACCTACACAGATAGAACAGAAAATTTGCCAGCAATACGAAGTACAGGTCATAGGGCGTAGTGATGCGATTCGGGAAGTGTTTTATGCCATTTCACCGGAGCGCAAACTGACGCACCCCGGTGTATTGCAGCTGGTGAATGCGTTATCTTCAGCGCGCTCTGGTTGAAGGCTGGCGATGGCCAAAACGCCCAAGTTGCTGTTGGGTTTCGGCTGTGGCCTGCAACAGTGTCTGACCGGCGCTTTCAATGGCTGACATTTGCTGATAAGCATCAGTGGTGCCTTGTTCTATCGCGGTCAGATGCTGGTGGGTTTGCTGATAACGCTTTTCCAGGTCAAGCACTGAGCTGGTGATATGCAACACACCTTGCTGCGCCTGATCCAGCTGTTGTTGCAGTGCAATAAAATCATCGCTGGTGCTACTGATATCCTGCTGCGCGCCTTTGGCCTGTTCATTAAGCCGCTCGGTTTCGGTTTTGGTTTCCCGCACCAGGCGCTCCATATCATTCAGAAAACCGGAGATCTGCCGGGTGGCGTCATTCACCTTGGCGGCCAGCGAACGTACCTCGTCGGCCACCACAGCAAAACCACGGCCAGCTTCACCGGCCCGTGCTGCCTCTATTGCAGCATTCAGCGCAAGTAAGTTTGTTTGATCGGAGAAGTTCTCTACCATTTGCAGAATTTGGCGCACGTTTTCTGAGTTTTGTTGTAACCCCTGCACTGTGGCACCAAAGGTTTCCAGCAGGCTGACAATACCACTGAGTTGTTTGGATAAAGTGCTCATGCCCTGACTGGCATTGGCGGCTTTTTGTACCGTGGTTTGTGCCACCTGGTTCATTTGATCACTGTTGCTGACAATACTGGCCAGATGATCCAGCACATGGTCACTTTCACTGCGGATCTTTTCGCTGCGCTGTTCGGTATCCTGCAGGTGATGGCGGGTGGTTTTGACGGCTGAACTCACCTGCTCATTGATCTGATGGGTATGCTGTGCCTGCTGGTGCAAGCCGGTGAGCAGCTGACCCAGCTGACTGACAAACTGATTATATTCTTCCGATAAATTGCGAAACTCGTCATAGGTAAAAGCCGGTAACCTGTGTTCCAGATCAGTACCTTTGCGGTTGGCTTCATGCAGCGCTTTCACCAGTGCCTGTACTGGCCGTACTATCAGATACATCAGATAAAAGATCGTAAAAATAAAAGCGCAGCTGCCAAGCACTAAAGTTGTCCACCAGACAGTGCCGGCATGGCCCTCCGCCGGGTAGGCAAAATACAGTGCCAACCAGAAAATAACCATTAAAAAGCCGATATTACCGGCTATTTTGCGGCTTAAACTATGGAAAAAAGTACGTTCGATACTGGTATACAGGCTGGCAAACCACTCCATCAGGCACATCCTCTGCAAATACAGTTATTTGGGCTTTCAGCATACCATAGCAAAAAAAAGCAAAATTGAGCTGAATCAGTGTTTTGTTTCAGCTTATTTGCGATAAAAAATTAGCGGGTAAAAAGTTGTGGTGTGCAGACGACTTGCGGCCATAAAAAAACCGCAGTCAGAAACTGCGGTTTTTATATCTTGTGGTTGGTGCCAGCACAGAGCTTCAGCACTGTGCCTGAGCTTTATGCCAATGGTATTACAGACGTTCCAAAACAGCAGCCGTGAAGTCGGTGGTACCGTGGGTGCCGCCTAAATCGCGGGTGGTGCGATCGCCAGTTGCAATCACATCTGTTAAAGCCGCGAGGATTTTTTTCGCTTTATCCTGCATACCCAGATATTCCAGCATCTGGATTGATGCCAGGATCACTGAACTTGGGTTTGCCAGGTTTTTGCCGGCAATATCAGGGGCACTGCCGTGCACAGCTTCAAATACGGCGCAGTCTTTGCCGATATTGGCGCCTGGGGCCATACCTAAACCACCGACTAAACCTGCACACAAGTCAGACAAAATATCGCCAAACAGGTTGGTGGTGACAATGACATCAAACTGCTGCGGGTTCATTACCAGCTGCATACAGGCGTTATCAACAATCATCTCAACAGCCTGGATATCCGGATAACGGGCGGCCACTTCCCGCGCTGTTTTCAGGAATAAACCAGAAGTCGACTTCAGGATATTGGCTTTGTGCACAATAGTAACTTTTTTGCGGTTTTCGCGGCGCGCCAGTTCAAAAGCAAATTCAACAATACGCTCAGAACCTTCACGGGTAACCACACTCATGGCTTCAGCCAGTTCACCTTCGTTTTTCACCACCTGGCCAGCACCTGAATACATACCTTCAGTGTTTTCACGCACTGTGATGATGTCGATATTGTCGTAACGGGCTTTGGTGCCTTTAAACGATATTACCGGGCGTACGTTGGAGTACAGGTTAAATTTCTTGCGTAAAGTGACGTTAATAGAGGTAAAACCTTCACCAACCGGGGTGGTCAGTGGGCCTTTTAACGTGATTTTATTGCGGGCAATAGCGTCCAGTGTGGCTTGTGGCAATAAGTCACCGGTTTTTTCCAGCGCCGTTAAACCGGCATCAACAAATTCATAGTTAAAGTTACAACCGGCTTTATCCAGCACAGCTAAAGCAGCATCAACAATACTTGGACCTATGCCATCGCCTTTAATAACGGTAATAGTTTGTGAACTCATGCGGGTTCCTTCAATGTGGCAAGCGGGGAAAGGATGTTGGCGTCAGTTGGATCCGCTGTGGGACCACACTGCATTTGGCAACATCGGAAACGGCGCGACTATAGCATTTTTCGTTATTCGTTTCCAGTTGATGGGTCTTTGTTAACCATACAGCGAATTAATACCGAAAATAACTAAAAGTGATGAAAGAAAACTACAAAATGGGGGCCAGCGGCCAATAACATTGATGTAGTTCAAGTACCTGCTGTTGCCGCTGTGCCATCGATACATTGGCTAAATCCAATGCTTGGACGGCAGATTTTTGTGTAAGCAGCTGCTCAGCCGTTGGTGCAGTTTGCGGATAAAAAATGGATTCCGCTAAAGTCCAGCCTAATTGAATCAAGGCGTTAGCACATTGTTGCTGACTGTAGCTACCTTGCATCGGCAGAGGCTCGCGATAACAGAGCACCGCATCCTGCCATAAGCGGTTAAAACCCAGACTGGCGACCAGCTGGCTGACTTGACGCGGATAATCATTCAGCTGCCAACTGGTCTGATGACTAAATAACGCCAGCGGCACTGTCTGGTTAGATTGCTGCAGCGGATACCAGCGGCAATGATCTTCCTGCATCATCACCAAACAAAAGCTGCCGGCCAGCAACTGTGCCTGTAATGCCGGCAGTTCCAGCGTTGCACTGGTTGTTGCCAGCAGGGCAAAACACGCAGCCAGGCAATGCTGTAACTGATAAAACCAGGGAGCATAAGGTTGACGACAGAGCGCCTGTTGCTGTTCCAACCAGCAGATTTTGAGTAAGAATGGCAGATTATCTGCGCCCACCAGTGCAACAGCATGCGCCGGGTCTCGCACCGGCAGTTGTTGTCTGGTTAGTAAGCTTGCCTGAGCACAAAGTGCTTTGGCGGCCAGAGGCTGGCTCTTTAGCCAGGCCACTTGTTGACGTACCGACTGGTTCGGATTTAACAGGTGCAGCTCTGACAAATTTAGCAGCGGTTCCGGTTCAGGGTCGATATGCTGGCCAACAAACAGCTCCAGCCACTGATTGTCGGGTAAACGGGCGGGGGGCAGCAGTTTCATGCCCTGATCATAAAGCGGGCCCGGTTCTGGCTTTAGTTGTTTGCTGGCCAAATCAAGCACATAAGCTTTGGGTTCAGGTGTGATTTGGCTTATAAGCGCCACTTCACCTATACCGTCACTGCAAAAACGTCCAATCAGATGTAATTCACCGCCCCTGCTTGCCAGCAGGTTGGCAAAATATAAGTCAGCAGCCTGATACGGGTTTTGTAACAGTCGCTGTAATGCGTTATCCAGGCCCAGCACCTGCTGTTGCTGTGTTGGGGTGATCTGAGCGCTGAGCAGGCTGCAAAAACGGATGGCGTCGGCGTAAGGGGTTTGTTGCCATTGGGCTTTTTGCTGAGGGCTCAGACTGCTGTCGCGCAATAACCGCCGCCAGTGCCGGTAAGAAAAACTGTTGCCGGCCGCTTTGAGGCTGAATAAACCGGCCTTGAGCATCAGCTCTGTGGTGCTGTGTTCATTGTTCTGTAGCAGCTGATGCACGCCGGTTAAACGGTAAATAACCACAGCCACCAGCTCTTCGCAAAGCGCTTGTGGCCATTGGGCTGCACTTCCAAGCTGATTTAACAACACCGCTTGTTTCAACGCCAACTGACTGGTCATGCTGTAACCTGCCACCGTCAGTGAAAGCTGGCTTTGCATTAACCTAGGCTGCAGCTGATTGAGTTTGTAAAATTCACTCGCCAGCTGCTCTGCCAGCAGTACAGCTTTATCCGGCAGCTGCTGTTTGGCTGACTGCTGATAATAACGGTCCAGATACTGGTAAAGTTGTAACAGCGTGGCGCAGTCTTTATGCATCAGTGTCTGTGGCCTGCTGATAACGGCTGACTGCGGACTCGGCCAGTGCAATCAGCTTTTGGTTTTTAAATAACAAAGCCGTGCATTCCTGTTTTGTGGTAATACCGTCGGAAATCTCTCTTTTGGTACGGTAATACATCAGCTGATACACATCATTGCCGACTTTTTTGGCTTCGGTAATATCAGGGCCACCCAGTTTTTCAATCAACTGGGGCTGCGTCAGTTCGGTTTGTGTATTGAGTTGGCTGATATATTTCAGGTTGTAAGCTTCTCTGTCATTCCAGATCATTTTGGACGGGTCGTCCTGATAAAACGTCAGCACCAGCCAGGTCAACAGCGGGTACAGCGGTATCGCAAGCGCGAGGATCCACCAGATCCGTTTGTTCATAAAAAAGCTCCGCTTGGTGTGCAGAAGTTCGGTCTCTGTGCACAACAAATTTTTGACACTGCAGCAGTATCAAGTCTGTGCAGTCTGGTTTTTCTGAAAAACAATACAAAAAGCCTGCCAGAAAGCAGGCTTTTGCTGATGTTAACTGCAGCAGAGCAGTTTGTCCGGCTAAAACCGTCTAATGCCGCCTGGAAACGACCAATGGCTCTTAGCGGGCAATTTTATAACAAGGAATATATTTACTGCCTGGTAATTTCATCCGGCCCTGTGCCACAAAAGCTTCCAGCAGATTATCCATCAGATGCATCAGTTCCGGCTCGCCTGACAACACAAAAGGTCCGTGTTGGGTGATGGCTTTAATGCCTTCATCTTTGACATTGCCTGCCACTATGCCGGAAAAAGCGCGGCGCAGATTGGCCGCCAGTTTTGCTTTGTCCTGCTCCAGATGCAGATCCAGTGACGCCATATTCTGGTGGGTCGGCATAAATGGATGCTGGAAGTCACTGTCAATTTTTAACGACCAGTTAAAGTGATAAGCATCACCTGTGGCTTTACGGTAGGCCCGCACATCGGCACAACCTTGCTTCAGTTTTTGCGCGACCAGTGGCGGGTTATCCACTATCACTTCAAACAGATCCAGTGCTTTTTCACCGAGGGTTTTTGCAATAAAGGCCTGCAGTTCCCGGAAATAAGCTTCACTTTGTTTCGGGCCGGTCAGGATCACCGGCAGCACCTGATCTTTATTGTCGTCATGCAACATGATGCCCAGAAGATACAGCAGCTCTTCGGCAGTGCCAGCGCCACCCGGGAAAATAATAATGCCATGGGCAGTGCGGATAAAAGCTTCCAGCCGTTTTTCAATATCGGGCAAAATCACCAGTTCATTGACAATAGGGTTTGGTGGTTCGGCGGCAATAATGCTGGGTTCGGTCAGGCCAAGATAACGGCCATGGCGGATCCGTTGTTTACTGTGGCCGATAGTGGCGCCTTTCATCGGGCCTTTCATCGCGCCAGGGCCACAACCTGTGCAGATATCAAGGCCGCGTAATCCCAGCTCATAACCCACCTCTTTGGTGTATTTATATTCCACTTCATTAATGGAATGGCCGCCCCAGCACACTATCATATTGGGTTCGACGGCAGAGCTAATCACACGGGCGTTGCGCAGAATGTCAAACACAGTGTGGGTGATATGGTCGCTGTTGTGTAAGTCCAGCCGGTTTTGATCAAAACCCAGCTGAGTGTGATAAAACAGAATGTCTCGCAATACCGCAAACAAATGTTCGTGAATACCTTTGATAATTTGCCCATCAACAAAGGCATTGGCCGGCGGGTTAAACAACTCAATTTTAATACCGCGTTCACGGGTGATGAGGTTTACTGCAAAGTCCTGAAATTGCTGATAAATTTCAGCTGAACTGTCGGTATGGCTGCCGACGTTTAATACAGCTAAACAGCAGTTTCTGAACAGGCGGAAGGTTTCGCTATTGGAATTTTGTTTCAGTTGATCCACTTCCAGTTGCGATAACAAATCCATCGCACCCAGTGGGTTCAGTTGTACATGCATCAGTCTCTCCTTGTCTTCTGAGCTGTACGCCACTGGCCCGGGCTGGGGCCGGCCTGGCGGCAGCCCTGTTATGCTGGTTTAATCGCGGAACACCACTTTGTCGCGACCACTGCGTTTGGCGTCGTACAAGGCTTCGTCTGCTCTGTCAAAAGCCTCACGGTTGGTGTCGGCGGTGCGAAGTTCAGTCGCGCCGAATGAAATAGTGATAGGTACGTTTTTATCTTTAAATTTAAAGGGGATACGTTTAATTTTTTCCCGGATGCTATTCAGTGGGCTCACTAAATCTTTGATATCTGTTTCCGGGAATAACAGGATAAATTCTTCACCGCCGTAACGGGCAATAAAGTCGGTTTCACGCAGGCTTTGTTTTAATGCTTTGGCAATCACTTTTAAGGTTTTGTCGCCGGCGCTGTGGCCATAGTTGTCGTTAATACTCTTAAAGTGATCAACATCAGCCAGCACTATGGTCAGTGGCCTGCCTGAGCGTTTGGCTCTTTTCACTTCAAGCTCATAACGTTCATCAAAGGCGGCGCGGTTTGGCAGCTCAGTCAACGCATCCTGCAGGCTGCGGAATTTTTGTTCGGCCAGACGTTTTTTAAACTGATTAGCCTCTTCTTCCAGCTCTTTTAACCTTTCGGCCATGCTGTTCAGCGCCTGCAGCATTAATTCACGTTCCTGCCGCTCCAGTTGTTCTTTGTCTTTGAGCGAGTTGGTGATCACACCCAGTTTGCTGCTGACCATCGTCTGCAGCTGTTCCAGCGAGGTCGCCGATTTGGTTTCTTTACTCAGTAAATCTATCTGGCGCTCAATTTGTTCATTCAGCGCCTGCATTTTTTGTTTAATGTCATGGCTGCTGGTCAGCGACGACACCAACGAATGTTGCACGCTGGTCAGTGCTTCATTCAGTTTTAATAAAAAGTGCTGAGCCGACTGCCGCTCATCATTGATGCTGGAAATAATAATTTCGATGGTCTGCAGACAGGCTTCCAGCAGTTTTTCAATATTAAGTTCAGTCAGCAGGCTTAAACGAATGGCTTCAATCGATTTGGCATACTGGCCTTCAAAGGCCAGCTCGCTGAGCAGGTTGGTTAATTCCACCGAAATTTGCCGGCAGATAGCGTCATAACGGTCAGTTTCAGCAGGTGCAGCAACACTCTGCTGCTCAAGGTCATGTTTGGCGGAGAGCGCCGACTGATACAGCTCAGTTAAATGGGTTAAATGCGGCAAAAAGGCATTCACACTGGGGCTGGGTTCGTCTACTTTGCTCAGCAGTTCACGTAAATCTCTTCTGAGCTGATCTGGCAAACCCCGTTGTTTTTGCAGCAGTTTTCCGGCTTCGGTTAAGCTCAGCTGGGCCTTTTTAACTTCTTGTTGCTGTTTGGCTTCCAGCAGTTTCAGCTGTTCAGTGGTGGCTTCAACAAAAGGCAGGATCTTTTCCAGATCGATGCCTTTGGCCAGTTCCTGCCGCAGTCTGGCCAGTTTGTTGTCCAGATCAACATCAATTCCTTTGCACACCAGCGACAGACGAGACACAAAGTTGGTCAGAATTTTAAACTGACCTTCATAGGTGTCTTCGAGCTGTTTGCGGGCTTTTAACGCTGAGGCAAGTTGGGTTTTGAGATTGTTGTCTGAGTCCACTACTGACGTTTTCCTGGCTAGAAGCGAGTGACGTTTGCGCTAAGTATATCGTTAATAAAGGCAAAAGCGCAGTCGTTTTCTTGTATTGCGACAAATTTGCACAATAAAAAACGGCAGGTTGAACGCCTGCCGTTTTTTTGTCCCGCTTGGGACTTTGTTTTTATTTCCTGGTCAGGTAGTAGGGTAACCAGGATTGTTCTTCTACAGAGGTCAGGGTTGTCATTGCAGTTGTCCTGTTAAATCAGTTGGGGTTGATGTGTCTGGCATCAACGTCGCTAAGTTAACCATATTTCGAAACGAAAGTAAAAGTTGAGTTGTAATGTTTCAGTGTGACTTTCATAAATATTGAAAGCAAAAGTGTACACTTTGACCGCAAAGCGCTGGCGTCCTTGCTGAATTTGACTTAGGTTGAGCCCGAGTTCAGAGGAGTTGTTATGAAAGTTATGCTAAAAATTTTTGGTTTGATGATGTTGCTGTATGGCGCAGCACTGAAGGCGCAAACCTATTACCAGATTAATATCAGTCAGCCCGAACATCATCTGGCGGACGTGCAGATGAAGTTTAAGGTGCTGGCGCCCGGTGTGGTGGAGCTTAAACTGCCGGCATGGCGGACCGGCAAATATCAGATCCTGGATTTAGCCAATGGGGTGCGATTATTTCAGGCCCGTGATCAACAAGGTCAGCTGCTGAAGTTTCGCAAAAAAGAAAAAAGCAGCTGGTTGCTGGAGCTGCCCGCTGCAGGTGACATTGAAGTCAGTTATCAGATATATGCCAATCAGCTGGGTGAGCGTAGCCGTCATATTGATGAAACCCACGCATATATCAATCCGAGTGCCTATCTGATGTTCAGCGATGAGCTGCGCTCGCAACCTTCCACAGTGCAGCTGCAGGTGCCGGCCAATTGGCGCAGCACTTCGGGTATGCCGCGTGGTGACAATCCACATCAGTTTAAAGCGGCAAATTATGATGTGTTGTCTGACTCGCCGATAGAAACAGGCATACATCAGTCTTTTAGTTTTGTGGTTGATCACCGCAATTACGAAGTGGTGTTTTGGGGCGAAGGAAATTACGATTCGAAACAAATAGTGGCTGATTTACAAAAGCTGGTGGCGCAGGCGCCCAGCATCTGGCAGGGATACCCCTATCAGAACTACCTCTTTATTATTCATGCTACCTCAGGCGCCCGTGGTGCGACTGAACATTTAAATTCAACGGTGATCCAGCGTGACAGATTCAGTTTTGCCAGTCGCAAACATTATCTGGAGTTTTTAGGCACTGCGGCCCACGAGCTGGTGCACACCTGGAACGTCAAAGCTTATCGCCCGGCAGAACTGGTGCCTTATGATTATTTAGCGCCGAACTACACAGAGCTGTTATGGATTTCGGAAGGTTCCACCAGCTATTTCCAGAATCAGTTATTACTGCGTGCCGGTTTAATGACCCCAGCCGAGTTTTATGAAGACTTAGCCAAACGACTGGAGAAGTTTGCCCGTTTACCCGGCGCTAAAGTGCAGTCGGTGGCGCAAAGCAGTTTTGACAGTTGGATCAGTCTGTCGGGCGATCATGCCGATAACTTTAGTGTGAATATCTACTCTGAAGGTTATCTGGTCAGCTGGCTGCTGGATCAACATTTATTGCGCCACTCCGGCTTAAAGGCCAGTTACCGCACCCTGCACAATGAGTTGTATCAGCGTTTTGGCAAAACCACGGCTTTTACTGCCGCTGACGTACAACAAATTGCGCTGGATTTAACCGGCAAACCCCTGACTGAATTCTGGCAACAACAGGTTGAAAGCCCACTACAACTGGATGCCACAGCCTTGTTGGCAGACGCTGGTCTTGAGTATAAAACCGCTGACAAACAACAGGCCTGGTTAGGTGTAACCGGCAGCTTTAATGCCGGGGTCGAAAAGCTCAGTAAAGTGGAGCGTGATGGTCCGGCCTGGCAAGCGGGTTTAACTTCAGAGGATGAAGTCATCGCTGTAAACCGGTTGCAGTTAAAATCGGCACTGACTGACAGGCTCAAAGATTTTAAACCAGGTGAAAAGCTGAGGTTAACACTGTTCCGGCAGGGCCGGTTGCTGGACAAAACTGTGACCTTAGGCGCTTTACCGGCTGAACCTGGTAAAATTGTGCCAGTGAAAAAACCAAGCCGTCAGCAGAAGTTATACCATCAGGCCTGGCTTGGTGTGCCACTTGCCGATGGTGCTGAGAGCAAGGCAAAACGCTGAGCTAAAACCCTGAAAGAAAGAGTTTTTAGTATCAACAGCTAAGCTGTTCAGAATAAAAAAGGCCGCAAATGCGGCCTTTTTTATCAGCTTTACCGAAGATGTTATTGTCGGGTCAGCCGGATATTTGGTGGGGTATAAGGTTCGCTGCTGCGTAGCGGGTTGATATCCAGGCCGCCTCGTCGGGTATAACAGGCATACACAGCAAGAAATTCCGGCTGGCAGCGGCGCTGAATATCCAGATAAATGCGCTCAACACATTGTTCATGAAATTCATTGTGATGACGAAAGCTAATCAGATAACGCAGCAGGCTTTCATGGTCAATAGCGGCACCACGGTAATGAATAAATACACTGGCCCAATCCGGTTGTGAGGTAATGAGACAATTGGATTTTAATAAATGGGAATGTAATTTTTCTTCCACCTGATGTGCAGGGCCTGCCAGTTTTAACAGTTCCGGGTCAAATTCATACTGCTGCACTTCAATATCCAGATCATCCAGGCATCGCCCCTGGATCCAGGTGGGCTGAAACGCGATCAGTTCATTGACATGATGAATAGTCACTTCAACTTTGGCACCGGCACAAGCCGATAAATCGCGCACCAGCGTTTGATACAGCTGGCTGATATCCACAAAACGGGTTTGGTTCAGGCTGTTCAGATACAACTTAAAAGACTTAGACTCAATCAGATTGGCCGAGCTGACCGGCACCACAAAAGTGGCCAGTGCCACCATAGGTTTGCCTTTGTGATTGAGCCAGGACAGCTCGTAGGCATGCCAGATATCCTGACCATAAAATGGCAAAGTTTCGGTGCCGGCAGAAAGCCCGATGGCATCGCGGCCCAGCTGACGTGGTACGGGTTGCAGCAGGCTGGCGTCGTACTGGTCGGTATAAGCGGTGGTTTTGCCCAGGCTTAAATGGGCAAGTAAAGATTCATCTGGTTTTGTCATGGCAAGCTCGAACCGGTTAGAATGCGGCAATTTTATCACAGGATATTGGGCTCTTATGTCTGAAGTTGCGTTGCAATTGAGCGATTTATTAAAAAAATGCCGGCAAGCGGCCGAGGCTGCAGGTCAGCAGT
Source organism: Rheinheimera sp. (assembly GCF_036782235.1). GTDB lineage: Bacteria > Pseudomonadota > Gammaproteobacteria > Enterobacterales > Alteromonadaceae > Pararheinheimera. The sequence continues at coordinate 72,484 of NZ_DAIPZL010000010.1, forward strand.
GGTGGGCTTATGCTGAACCTGAGCAAACTTCCCCTTGTCAGTATGGTGAGGTGGTAAATGAGCAAGTCGCCTGGTGGCCGGTGTTTGTACAAAATCCTATTGATTTTAGCGGCCTGGAGCATGGGCTTGAGCTTGAATTACATCCGGACATCAAAGCTTATTACAACGTGGCTTTTGGCGGTGGTTTAAAGCTGCAGCATCAGCGTGGGCCTGTTGAGCTGTTAATGCCCTGGCATCAGGCCGACACTGAGCGGTTGCAACAAAATATTATTGGTCATGTGCTGATGAAAAGACGGTTAAAACAACAAGTCACCATCTTTTTTGCCGTAACCGACGATGAAGATTTATTGTTGTCTGTGCTCAACAGCACAGGTGAGGTGTATCTGGAGCGGGTGGGCTGTGAAGTAAAAGAAAAGCTGGCCGGCTCTTTAACTGAATTTTTACAGAGCCTGAGCTTGCCGGCATAAAAACCGGCAGGCGCTGTCACAACAGTTGGCCGGCCTGATGTTATTGGCATTGCCAGGCAATGTTACTTAATAACCGGCAGGGTTCACACTGAAAATCAAATAGCTGATGTAGCGGTGTTTTCAGTGCCCAGGCTTTGCCGCAGCCAGGGCACAGTTTATCCGCTTCCTGACTGCAGTCGTTACTGCTGCCACTATAAAGTGCGTAATAAACAGGTCGTTGTAACGACTGCTCCAGCTTCCTGGCAAAAGTCCGCCCTTGCTGATTCAGCTTACTGTGCAGCCTTTGTAAACTGCGTTCAGCGGTATTATCCAGCACTCTTTTTTCCTGCATCTGAATTTCATCCAGCGCCTGATATTGCAGCTGCCAGCGGATCAAATCTTCATGGTCCTGTGCTGAGGTGGCCTTCAACTGATAAAGCGGTACAGGGGCAAAATGTTCAGCACAATAAAGCACTGAATTACTATGGCCAAAACGGCAATAAAGGATATAAGCCGCCGGTGTTTTGCAAGGATCGGTATGGTTGGACATCAGATCTTCGCCAAGCACTGCCATCTGAGGATAAGCAAGGCCGGCACTGCCAAGCGCATGTAATGCCGCAAGCCCTCTTTGGCTATGGTGTTGTTTTTGCAGTGCATCAGGCGCAGGTAAAATCAGCCGGCTGACAAATTCATCCTGCGCCAGATAAGTCGGAAATTCGCGCCCCAGTATCTGCCCCTGAAAAATAAGGCATTCCAGATATGCCCGCACCGCAGCTTCAGCGGCCGGGTAACTGGTGTCGGCAATAATACGAAATCTGAGTTCAGCCACCCACATCAGCTTTTATCCTGCAGTTGTTGTAACAACAACAGCGCCTGATCAAGTTTTTGCTCCAGGCGGCGAATGTCTTGTTGCAGCATGGCAAGATCAACAGTTTCTGCTGCAGGTAATGCCTCTTGTTGTAACAGATTGTTGTCTGGTTGTGCAGCATCGGGCAGGGCGGCCGGCGGATTTGCCCGCCATTGCTGGTAAGCGCTGAACAGTTCAGGTGCGGCCACACCTTTGCCGGCACGGGCGCGTACCAGCGCCAGACTTGGGGTTTTGCCTTCCTGCTGCAGTGTGGCGGCAATCTGGCATACCAGAGAATACAAAGCTGTCATGGTTCAGTCGTTTTTGCTAAAAAGTGGTTTAATTTACCACTTGTTACAAATGGATAGCGAGCACCTAATTGATAACTTATTGTTTTTAATGATAAGTTTTATTGGCATTGGGTTTGCTTATGCCATGGCGAAAACAATTCTCCCATTCTTTTTTAAGTAGGTATTTAATAAGGATCTTTTATGAACTCTCTGATGAAATTATTCGCTGCGGCCACTTTAACTTCTTTATTATCCGGCTGTGTGATTGCAGTAGGGCATGATAACAATGACGATGACAGCTGGAGCAAAACCAAAAAAATTCAGCAAACCAACCAGAACTATATCAGTCAGTTAAAAACAGGTGTGGATGCAGCTTCAGTGCGTAACAGCCTGGGAACCCCGGATTTTACCGAGTCGTTCCAGAAAAACGGCGACACAGTAGAAGTATTATTTTACCGCACCCACCGCAGCCATGGTGACGGCGTGACCACCAAAGACGAATGTACCGCGCTGATTTTCCAACGTGGTTTATTAGTAGGCTGGGGCGATAAAGCGTACCAGCAGCTGTAATATGCCCGCCTGAACACAAACCGGCCTCTGGCCGGTTTTGTTGTTTATCGGCCTGATTTGCGCTCTTGCTATTGCCTGCTATGGTGGATAAGCCACTGATGATAAAAAAGGAAAAGGCAAGATGAGCGATATTTCAGCGCTGGAAAATCCAACCGATCAAAGTTTAAAAGTTGAAGTGTTAAATGCCGAGCAACTCAAACTGGCCGCATCCATTTTGTATATGGCCTATCATGACGATCCGCTCTTTATGCAAATTTTCCGTGCTGAAACGCCTGATTATGAAAAAAGGCTGCGTTCGGCCATCCGGGAAGATCTGGCCGCGTTCTGGCAGGCCGGACAACCTATTCTGGGGTTATTACAGGGTGAGCAGTTATTAGGGGTTGCCTGTATTACCACGCCTGCTTCTGAGCTGACAGGTGACAGATTCTGGCACTGGCGGTTAAAAATGTTATTAACCGCAGGTTTGTTATCGACCCGGCAAATGCTGGAAAAAGAGCAAAAAATACATGCCGCTATGCCGGCTAAAAACTACCATATGCTGGCCTTTCTGGCGCGCAATCCCAGTTACCATCACCCTGCAGCCATGCGCACTTTTTTACAGGCGATAGATCACTGGGTAGATCAGGATGCCAGCTCAGAAGGCATTGGTGTTTTTGTTACCCTGGATAAATATTTGCCGCTTTTCCATCAGGATGATTATCAGCAGGTGGCCCGGCTTGACTTTCAGACGGTCAGCGGTACATTGCTGTTTCGATCAAGACAACAAAGAGCCTGAGTCAAATGCAGCAATTTCAGAGTTTTGCTGAGTTTTATCCCTATTATTTAGCTGAGCACAGCAAGCCGTTGTGCCGTGCTTTACATTATGCCGGCAGCACTGTGGTGCTGCTGTTGTTCGGCTGGTTAATTTACAGCGGCCTGTGGCAATTTGTCTGGTTGTTGCCGCTGGCAGGATATGGTTTTGCCTGGGTTGGTCACTTTTTTATTGAGCACAATAAACCCGCGACTTTTCAGTATCCATGGTACAGCCTGCTCGGTGATTGGGTGATGTACAAAGATTTTTTAACCGGACAGCTTGCCGCCAAATTACAGCAGCTGCCCAAACACTCAGCCCCATAAGTAGCAGCATTCAGGTTTTAAAGGCTGGCAGTTCAAAAGCGGCCAGTCTTAAGCCTTTCAGCCACAACTGTGCCTGATACCGGCTTTCGCCATCACCGCTAAATTCCACCAGATACAAAGTTCGAAGCACCCGGTGACCGTCCTTTTTCACCAGTTTGTGACTGACCCTGGCACAATCTAAAAACTGAATTTGTTGTTGCTGGCACAATTGTTTGGCAAGAGCTGTTGCTCTTTCATCCTGGCGGCGTTGCAGCAGAAAAATGTAGGCAATTAACATCAAGCCTATTAATACAGCGACTGAACTCATTATTTTTCTCCGTTTGAACCCGGATGATGAGGTTGGCGGCAAGGATTTGCAAGCCGTGCTAGTATGTGCGCCGGAAAAAAAACTGCGAAGGGGCTGCTGATGCATCAACAAGTTGCCGTGCTATTAAGCCAAATCGAAATTGAACTCAAAAAGCTGCAATTATGGAGTGTAGTGCCGCCTTCAGCCGAGGCGCTGGCCAGTCTGGCGCCGTTTTGTTGTGACACTATGCCGCTGGAACAATGGCTGCAATTTATTTTTATCCCCCGTATGGGCGCTTTGGTGGAAGGGCGTTTGCCTTTGCCGGTGAATATTGCCGTTTGTCCTATCGCCGAAGAGGCATTTGCGCCTCTGACCGAAGCAAAGCTTGGGCTGATCAATAGAATTGCTGATTTAGACCAGTTATTAAGTGGCAAAAGGATACAACAAAGTGCCAGATGTTGAGCTTGCTGCTGCAGAGCCAGTGCAGCTGAAAATCTTATATCAGGACCCTTATCTGGTCGCTGTGGATAAACCGGCCGGTATGCTGGTGCACCGCTCTTTTCTGGACAAACACGAAACCCGTTTTGTGATGCAGACACTGAGGGATCAGCTGGGGCAACATGTGTTCCCGGTGCACCGGCTCGACCGGCCAACCTCAGGGGTGCTGTTGTTTGCGTTATCGTCCGAAGTCGCCCGCTTATTAACAGAGCAGCATCAACAGGAAAGTTGGCGCAAGTTTTATCTGGCGGTGGTGCGTGGTTATGTCAAAGCCCCCTTGCTGCTGGACTATGCGCTGAAAGAGCAGCTGGATAAAGTAGCCGATAAAAAAGCGCGGCAGGATAAAGTGGCACAGGATGCCCGCACCGCCATCTGGCCGCTGGCGCAGGTGGAATTGCCGATAGCGGTAGGACGTTACGCTGCTGCGCGTTACAGTCTGGTGGCGCTGCAGCCACAAACCGGCCGTAAACATCAGCTCAGACGGCATCTTGCCCATTTGTTCCATCCTATAGTGGGCGACACCAGCCATGGGGATGGTAAACATAACAAATTGTTTGCTGAACATTTTGGCAATACCCGTTTATTGCTGGTGGCAAAAAGGCTGGAGTTTTTGCACCCCATCAGTGGTGCGCTGATGCAAATAGATGCCGGAATTGACGACATGTCCGCGCTGTTTGTCCGTTTTGGCTGGCCCGTCAATGAGGATTTTTATCGGCAGCTGTGGTCGGACTGTGATGCTGCTGCTCTGCCGCTGTTATGTCATACCGACGCTGACCGATAAATACAGCAGCTTCTTCAGAGTGTTTTGTTACAGTTACACAGGCTCTGCGTGCTTTTTGTGCAGAGTGCTGTGGAACTAACGCAAACAAGCCACAACGCCACAGAAAAAATGACAGATTTTTGTCAAATCCCGCATTATTTTTTCACTATGATCAGCTGGTTAACCTGATTATTTTTTAGCTGCACCGACCTGTCAGAATTTTGCGTCCGCTTATCACATTCTCTGTATACAAAATATTCTCGCTGTGTTTATAGTGGTTTTGAGGCGGCACAAAAAAAGCCGTCCAAAACAACAATTTGGAGAATAATAATGAAATCTAAGTGTGGAACATCAGGTTTTAAGCGGTCCCTCGCCGCAATTGCAGTTTCTGCAGTGCTTGGGATGTCAGCATCAGCTTATGCAGCTGATACAGCCTCCTCAGGTTATCTCGCCGGCAATATCATCTCCGCAGGCGGTCAGGCGCTGTCTGGAGTGACAATTAAAATAAAAAATACTGACACTGGTCTTGAGCGTACCATACAGTCAGATGCAGATGGCTCTTACCGCTTTCCGCTATTACCAACGGGTAACTATCTGATTATTGCCGAAAAAGACGGTCAGTTGGTTGCACGTAAAGAAAATGTCCGGGTACAGTTAGGCGGTAAAACTCAGGTAGCTCTGGCTGCTGCTGCAGTTGGCTCTTCTGCCGAAGAAGTCGAGCGGTTGTCAGTTACGGGTACCCGCGTTGCAGCGATTGACGTGACTTCGAGTGAAGCTGTGACTCTTGTGGACCAAGCGATGATTAGTCGGATCCCAATCAGTCGTGATGTGACGTCCGTGGCTCTCATGGCTCCAGGCACCACGCAGGGGGACCGTGGCTTTGGTAACTTAGCAAGTTTTGGTGGTGCATCGGTCGGTGAGAATGCTTTTTATCTCAACGGAATGAATATTACTAACTTTCGTAACGGTTTGGCCGGTGCTGAAGTTCCTTTTGAATTCTATGATACTTTTGAAGTGAAAACCGGTGGCTATTCGGCAGAGTTCGGTCGTTCAACCGGTGGTGTGGTGAATGCAACCTCTAAACGTGGTAGCAACGACTTCAAAGCAGGATTCAGTGCATTCTGGGAACCCCACAATCTGAGTGCAACACAAAAAGATTCAGTCAGGACTGATGCAGCCGCTATTGAAGAAGCAGGTTCAAAATACTTTGCGCTCAACAGCAAAGATAAGGATGAACTGAGTAATTATAACCTGTGGTCTAGCGGCGCCCTGATAGAAGATAAGTTCTTTTATTATGCTCTGGTAAACAAAAAAGACCGCACAGCAGATTATGGAACATCGTCAAATTTCTACTTCCGTGACGCGTCCGATATGTTCTATGCAGTGAAGCTGGATTTCTATATCAATTCGCAAAACATCGTTGAGTTGACTGCTTTTGACAGTTCCTCTGATCTAGAGGGCAGAAAATACAATTATGACGCTGATGCCGACAGTCTAAAATCTTTCCGTGGTGATTACATCACGAAGCGCGGGGGGAGCACATGGTCGCTTAAATATACCTCGATCCTAACTGACGAGCTGACCATGGCATTCAACTATGGTATCAACAAAGCGAATTTTAGTGATGTCAACGCTGGTAAATCTCCTTTTGGTGACTTACCTATGATTTTTGAGCGCTTCACAGGCACTAACCTTGGAAGCTGGGCACTTGCGACGCCGTCAGTTGAAGAAGATGAGCGTAAAGCACTGCGGTTAGATTTTGATTATTATCTTGGCGATCACTCCATTCGCTTTGGTGTCGACAGAGAAGATTTGTCTGCTTTCAACGAAACCAGTCGTGCCGGTGGTGTTTCGTACCGTTATCAAGGTTGTGATCCTGCCAAGTTGGCACAGGAAATTGCTTCTGGCTGTAACCTAGTCCGTCAGGAGTTTTACATTAATAATGGTAGTTTCGAGACTGAAAGTTATGCCTATTATGTACAGGACAACTGGAAAGTTACGGATCAGCTGACGTTAAACCTAGGTCTTCGGAATGAGTCTTTCAAAAACCTGAACAAGGTGGGTACTCCGTTTGTTGACGTGGATAACCAGATCGCGCCACGCTTGGGTCTTGCTTTTGACCCTACTGGTGAGGGTGAAGGTAAGTTCTTTGCAAACTATGGCCGTTATTTCCTGCCTGTCGCCACCAACACCAATATTCGTTTGGCTGGTGATGAACTCTATACCCGTCAGGTGTTTAATGTGGCAGCCATTGATCCGAAAACTTTCGTACCAACACTAGGAGCCGCAGCTGGAGGTCTGACAGTATTCTCTAATGGTGAGATCAAAAACACCAAGGAAACTGTGAATGCCGATATTGATCCAATGTACCAGGACGAGCTGATCCTAGGTTATCACGGCATGATTAATGACGACTGGTCATACGGCGTAAAAGCAACTTTCCGTGATCTGAAGAGCACTCTTGAAGACGTTGCCATCGATAAAGGCTTCAACGACATGTTGATGCGTGATTTTAAAGCTGAATGTACGTTGTGTGATGGTTTTCACTACTATGTACTGACGAATCCTGGTAAGCCAGTGACTATTACGACGGATCCTGATGGTGACGGTCCTCTGAAAAATCAAGCTTACACTATTTCTGCTGAGGACCTGAAATATCCAGAAGCTGTGCGTAAATATGCTGCGGTAGATTTAAATGTCAACCGTAACTGGGATGATATCTGGATGTTGGATGCAACTTATACCTGGTCACACAGTTGGGGGAATAGTGAAGGTTTTGTCCGTTCAGATAACGAACAGTCTGATGCGGGTTTGACAACCAACTTTGACCAGCCTGGCCTGCTGGATGGTGGGTTCGGCAATCTGCCAAATGACCGTCGTCACCAGGTTAAAATCTTTGGTTCTTACCGCTTAGCAGAAGATCTGACTGCGGGTGTTAACTTCCGATACAAATCAGGCCGTCCGAAGAATGCTTTCGGTTTCCATGGTACTGATGTATTCGCTTCTTTCTATGAAGCAGAATCTTTCTACAAAGACGGCAAACTGGTACCACGCGGTAGCTTAGGTACAACACCAAGCAACTATACCATTGACTTGTCGCTGCAATATGTGATGGATTTCATGGGCACAGATGTGACCTGGCGTGCGGATGTGTTCAATCTGTTAAACAACCGCAAAGTGTTAGAAGTCAACGAGGTTGCGGAACGTTATGCGGGTGAGGACCCGGATACAGGTCGTTACATCGGTGAAGCAGACCCAGATTATTTACTGCCAACCGACTTCCAACAACCACGTTACGTGCGTTTGAGTGTGGCAGTTGAATTCTGAGCCAACAATCAGTCATGGTGGTAAGCGCAGTCCTCCCTGCTGTTACTTAACACCACTGATCGTTTCTCTTGAAAGTCCGGCTTAGGCCGGACTTTTTAGTATTGAATACTAGTGTTTATTACCTCATCGGTAATAGCCACTGATAAAGACAAAAGAGCCCGCAGTTGAGTGGGCCGGAAATCATTTGGTACTCCTGTTATTCCACACTACGCAGCAGGGCGTTGATACCTACTTTAGCGCGGGTCTGGGCGTCGACTTTTTTCACAATAATAGCGGCGTACAGACTGTGTGAGCCGTCTTTGCTTGGGATTGAACCCGGTACCACTACAGCACCAGCAGGCACCCGGCCGTAAGTGACTTCACCGGTTTCACGGTCATAAATGCGGGTGGACTGACTGATATAGACACCCATCGACAACACAGCGCCTTCTTCGATAATCACGCCTTCCACCACTTCAGAGCGGGCACCGATAAAACAGTTGTCTTCAATAATGGTTGGATTGGCCTGCAGCGGCTCTAACACACCCCCAATGCCCACACCACCCGATAAATGTACGTTTTTGCCGATTTGGGCGCATGAGCCGACAGTGGCCCAGGTGTCGACCATAGTGCCTTCACCCACATAAGCACCAATATTGACGTAACTTGGCATCAACACCACGTTTTTGCCGATAAAACTGCCTTTACGCACTGCTGCTGGTGGTACAACACGCATACCTTCAGCGACAAAACGCTCGTGCGTGTAACCTGAAAATTTCATCGGCACTTTGTCAAAAAAGGTATTTTCAGCGCCAGCCATCACCTGGTTGTCGTTGATACGAAACGACAATAACACCGCCTTTTTTAACCATTGGTGTGTGACCCATTCACCGGCAATTTTTTCCGCAACCCGTGCCTGACCGCTGTCCAGCAGTGCAATAGCAGCAGCTACTGCGGTTTTTACTTCATCACTGACAGTGGCAGGAGTGATGTTCATTCTGTCTTCGAATGCGCTTTCGATAATGCTTTTTAAATCAGCCATGATGGTGCGTTAGCCCTCTGTTGCATGGGTAAGTTGTTCCACCAGCACGCGGCGCAGCTGACTTTGTTGTTCGCTGCTCAGCGCCTCGTCCTGGCGGGTGGAAATCATAAAAAAGTCTTCGGCACGCTCACCAATGGTGGTGATTTTGGCGGCGTGAATATTAATTTCACACTGGGCAAATACCTGGCCTATATCGGCCAATAAACCCGGCGTGTCTAAAGCGGCCAGCTCCAGCATAGTGCGCTGTTTGTTTTTACCGGGTAAAAACACCACTTTAGGCGGCACATGAAAAGCTTTTAACTGTTTATTCGGTCTGGCTTTATTACGCTCCGGCGGCAGCTGGTTGCTGATATAAGTTTCCAGCGCTTTTTTAATGCTGCTAATGCGCGAAGCCGAAGTGACAGCTGCGCCGTTTTGCTCCAGCACCACAAAGGTATCCATGGCGTAACCATCTTTATTGGTCATGATCTGGGCGTCGTAAATACTGACTTTTTTGCTGTCAAGCGCGGCCACCATCCGGGCAAACAGGTTCGGCTGGTCGGCGGTATAAACAAAGATCTGGGTGCCACCACGCATGGCTGTGGGGCTGATTAACACCAATGGTTTCGTAAAATCAGTATGCTGCAGCAGATGTTCAGTATGCCAGGCAATCAGTCTTGGGTTATAACGGGCAAAATAGTCGGCTTTAAACTTGCTCCACAAGGGGCTGATTTGTGCTTCGCTAAAACCGCTGTCGGCCAATAAACGTAAAGCTTCAGTCTGGTGTTCGCGGATTTGGTCGCGTAAATCCATCGGTTTTTCCAGGCCCCGGCGAAACGCCTTTTGTGTGCCTAAATACAATTCACGCAGTAATGAGCCTTTCCAGTCATTCCAGAGGTTATCGTTGGTGGCGCGGATATCAGCCAAAGTTAAACAATACAGATAGTTCAGCCGGGTTTCGTCGCGCACTTTTTCAGCAAATTCGGCAATAACCGAAGGGTCGTGAATATCGCGGCGCTGTGCTGTCACCGACATCAGCAAATGTTGTTCGACCAGCCAGACAATGAGTTTGGTATCAAACTCGCTGAGTTTATGCAGTTTGCCAAATTCGCGTGCGTCCATAGCGCCTAGATCTGAGTGATCGCCGCCGCGGCCTTTGGCAATGTCATGAAAAATACCGGCTAAATACAAAAGCTCAGGTTTTTCCAGCCGTTTCACGATGTCGGTGCAAAGCGGAAACTCGCTGGCAAACTCGGGCTCGCTGTACCTGTGCAGGTTTTTTAGCACCCTGTGGGTATGTTCATCCACAGTGTAAGCGTGGAATAAATCAAACTGCATCTGGCCCACAATATTGCGCCATTGCGGTAAATACGCGGCCAGAATACCGTGACGGTGCATCAGGGTAATGGCTCTGTCCATGCCCTTGGGGTGGCGCATAATGGCCATAAACAATTGACGACAAGCGGCATAATCCTGCAAATCACCCATCAAACGGCGCCGCACCTGGCGCAGCAGCCGGATGGTTTCAGAGTGAATACCGTCAATCTGGTTGTGATTGGCAATATGCCAGAATAACTTCAGAATATTGTCGCGTCTGGCAAACACCGCTTTGTCGGTGGCGGAAATTAAGTGGCCCTGAATCTCAAAAGAGTCATCCAGCGGTTGCACCTTAAACTTGCTGTGGCTTTTTAAAATGCTGCCTTCAAAGTGTTGCAGCAGCATGTCGTTCAGTTCACTGACCCTTTGTACCGTCAGGAAAAACCTTTTCATCATGCGCTCAACCGAGGTTTTGCCGTCATCACCAAAACCGAGGCGACGGGCAACGGAGGGCTGATAATCAAACAAAATGCGGTTTTCGTTGCGACCCGCTTCTAAATGCAAAGCAAAACGCATTTGCCATAAATAGGCTTCACATTCCATCAGTTCCTGGTATTCATCTTCAGTCAGATACTGATGCGCCACCAGCTCGTGCATGGTGCGGGTACGGAAGTGTTTTTTGGCCACCCAGCCAATGGTCTGAATATCCCGTAAACCACCGGGGTTGGCTTTTAAATTAGGTTCAAGGTTGTAAGCCGTGCCATGGTACTGCGCATGGCGGCCTTGTTGTTCGTGGCGTTTGGCCTGGAAAAAGTCTTTACTGGGCCAGAAGTTATCTTTGCCAACTTCCTGTTGCAGCTCGTTAAATAAGGCGGCATTGCCACAGAGGTAACGCATTTCCATCAGATTGGTGGCAATGGTGATATCGTCGCGGCCAAGGCTTAAAGATTCTTTGATGGTGCGCACGCTGTGGCCTACTTCAAGACGTAAATCCCACAACATGGTAATAAAAAGACCGATATTGTCCTGCTGTGCTTTATTTAACTTGCTGCCGGTCAGGATCAGCAAATCCACATCAGAAAAGGGGTGCAACTCGCCACGGCCATAACCGCCAACGGCAATCAGGCTGAGCTGTGATTGTGAGGATAAATCAAAGTGTAGCCATAAAGCTTGCAGCACTTCGTCAATAAAACGGGCACGGGCGCGCACCAGACTGGCCACAGTGTGGCTGTCGGCGGCAATTTTCAGCCAGTCGAGAAAGTCGCTGAAGTATTTTTTATAGCCGTCGAGGGTAAAGTGGCCCGGTATAGTCTGATCAAAAGCGAGCGCCGTGCTCATAACTTGTTACCCTTGCTGATCGCTGCGGCCAGCTTGTTGAAGCTTCATGGCCGCAGTCCGGTCAGGAGCTGCCGGCGTTTTATTCGGCCGTCAGAATTCTGTCGATAGTGTCATCCTTGCGCAAAGTCAGGATTTCACAGCCCGTGTCTGTCACTACGATAGTGTGTTCAAACTGAGCAGATAAACTACGATCTTTCGTGACAACCGTCCAGCCGTCTTTTAACAATTTGCTGTGGCGATCACCGGCATTGATCATCGGCTCTACCGTTAAACACATGCCGGTTTTGAGTACTTCACCAGTGCCAGGGCGACCATAATGCAATACCTGTGGATCTTCATGAAACACAGCGCCAATGCCGTGGCCACAATATTCACGCACTATCGAATAATTGTGTTTTTCCGCGTGCACCTGAATAGCGTGGCCAATGTCACCTAACCGGCAGCCGTTTTTCACTTTTTTCAGGCCCAGGTACAAACACTCCTGAGTGACACGGATCAGCCGCTCGGCCAGAATACTGGGTTTGCCAATCACAAACATTTTTGAGGTATCACCGTGGTAACCATCTTTAATCACTGTGATATCGATATTGACGATGTCGCCGTCTTTGAGCAGCTTGTCGTCGGCCGGAATACCATGACAAATCACATGGTTAACCGAAGTACAAATGGACTTGGGGAAACCGTGGTAATTCAGTGGAGCAGGGATGGCCTGTTGCACATTGACGATATAGTCATGACAAATCCGGTCCAGTTCGCCGGTGCTGATACCCGCTTTGACATGAGGCTCAATCATTTCAAGCACTTCAGCTGCCAAGCGGCCTGCAACACGCATTTTTTCAATCTGTTCAGGGGTCTTAATGTTCGCCGCCATGCCATCTCTCTCTGCTGCAAAACTACACAATACATTGTGTTTATGGGGCGCCTATGGTATAAAGCGCGCCGCAATTTGGCAAATAGCTTGTGGTTTTTTTCGAAAATACTGCAAATGAAATACCGGATTTGCAAATCAACCTTAATTAAATAACACACATACATCGTCACATAAGCCGGGGTGCCAATGAAAATTGGTCGGATTTATGGGGTGTATGGAGGCCTAACCCCTCAAAAAGGAAATACTCTGATGGCAAAAGTTTCAATGCGCGATATGCTCCAGGCGGGCGTACATTTTGGTCACCAAACCCGTTACTGGAACCCAAAAATGAAGCCATTCATTTTCGGCGCCCGTAACCGCGTTCATATCATCAACCTGGAAAAAACTGTTCCAATGATGAACGACGCTCTGGCTTTCATTCAGTCAGTTGCTGCTAAAAAAGGCAAAATCCTGTTTGTTGGTACCAAGCGCGCAGCTTCAGAAGCGATCAAAGAAGCAGCTCTGCAATCTGATCAGTACTATGTAAACCACCGCTGGTTAGGTGGCATGCTGACTAACTGGAAAACAGTTCGTCAATCTATCAAGCGCCTGAAAGACCTGGAAGCGCAAAGCCAGGACGGTACTTTCGACAAGCTGACTAAAAAAGAAGCTTTAGACCGTACCCGCGAGATGGAAAAGCTGGAGAAGAGCTTAGGCGGTATCAAAGACATGGGCGGCTTGCCTGATGCTCTGTTTGTGATCGACGCAGACCACGAACACATCGCTATCAAAGAAGCAAACAACCTGGGTATCCCAGTTGTTTCTATCGTTGATACCAACTCTGATCCAAAAGGTGTTGACTTTGTTGTCCCAGGTAACGATGACGCTATCCGCGCTATCCAACTGTACCTGAGTGCTATCAACGCAGCTATCGTTGAAGGCCGTGATAAAAACATCGAAGTTCAGGCTGAAGCCGACAACTTCGTTGCAGCTGAGTAATACAGCTGTATGCAGACTGTCATCTGCAGTCTGCAATCACCTTTTAATCTGGACAGGGGCTACGGCCCCTGTTTGTTCAACCTGATTGAAACGAGGAATTTCCCATGGCTGTAACTGCCGGTTTGGTAAAAGAATTACGCGAGCGCACTGGCGCTGGCATGATGGACTGCAAAAAAGCGTTAGAAGAAACTGCAGGTGACATCGAAGGCGCAATCGAATTAATGCGTAAAAACGGTCAGGCCAAAGCTGCCAAGAAAGCTGGCCGTATCGCTGCTGAAGGTACTGTGATCACGCGCGTTGGCGGTGGTTATGCTGTTGCCATCGAATTTAACTGTGAAACAGACTTCGTAGGCCGTGACGCCAGCTTCCTGGCTTTTGCCAACGCTGCTGCTGACCTGGCTCACGCTAACAAACTGTTCACTGTAGAAGAGCTGTCAGCTGCCAAGCTGGGTGATGCTACTGTTGAAGAAGCCCGTGCTGCTCTGGTGACCAAAATTGGTGAAAACATCAATATCCGTCGTATCTCTGTAGCTCAGGGTGACGTGATTGGTCAGTACACGCACTCAGGCCGTATCGGCGTGTTAGTGGTACTGGAAGGCGGTAACGAAGATATCGCGAAAGACGTTGCTATGCACGTTGCTGCCAACAACCCTTCATTCCTGACGCCTGAGTCAGTGCCAGCTGAAGTGGTTGCTAAAGAGCAGGAAATTCAGATCGAAATCGCTATCAACAGCGGCAAGCCAAAAGAAATCGCTGAGAAGATGGTTGCAGGTCGTATGACAAAGTTCACCGGTGAAGTTTCTTTAACTGGTCAGGCTTTTGTTAAGGATCCTAACATCACCACCGGTGACTTCCTGAAGCAACACGGTGCTAAAGCTGTGAGCTTCATTCGTTTAGAAGTAGGCGAAGGCATCGAAAAAGCAGAAACAGACTTTGCTGCTGAAGTAGCTGCACAAATTGCTGCTGCTAAAAAATAATGCGAGCTTTAGCTAATGGCTAAAACCCGCTAAAATAACCGCGACTTTGGCTTTGCCAGTCGCGGTTTTTTTATAATTGAAAGTTGCGAAACCAGAGGTTTCGGCAAAATTGAAGCAAGCGCTCCGGCACAATACCGGTCACGTTTGTCTGAGGCTGCAAAGCCGCTGAGCCTGCACTGCAGCGCTTTAACTGCTGCGGACTGCAGCAGTCACACCAACACAGGTGGGGCTGCCAACAAGGAAACCGCAACCATGTATACAGATGAATTTTCAATCCGGCCTGATGGGGATCTCATGAGCACAAGTCCAAAACCAACCTACAGAAGAATTTTATTAAAACTGAGCGGTGAAGCCCTGATGGGTGATGAAGGCTTTGGTATTGATCCCAAAGTGTTAGACCGCATGGCACAGGAAATTAAAGAGCTGGTTGAATTGGGTGTGCAGGTTGGTATTGTGATTGGCGGTGGCAATATTTTCCGTGGTGAAGGTCTGGCCAAAGCCGGCATGAACCGCGTTGTTGGTGACCACATGGGGATGCTGGCTACTGTGATGAACGGTCTGGCGATGCGCGACGCGCTGCACCGTGCTTTTGTCAACGCCCGTCTGATGAGTGCTTTCCCACTAAACGGCGTGTGTGACAACTACAGCTGGGCAGAAGCCATCAGCTTACTCAAATCTGGCCGGGTGGTTATTTTTTCTGCCGGCACAGGTAACCCATTTTTTACAACAGATTCAGCCGCTTGCTTACGTGGTATTGAAATTGAAGCCGACTGTGTTTTAAAAGCCACCAAAGTTGACGGTGTGTATTCTGCTGATCCGGTGAAAGACCCGGCCGCCACTTTATACAGCCAGCTGACTTATGACGAAGTGCTGGATAAAGAACTGAAAGTGATGGACTTAGCCGCATTTACGCTGGCACGTGATCACAATATGCAAATCCGCGTGTTTAATATGAATAAGCCTGGTGCGTTAAAACGCGTCATTATGGGCGAGAGCGAAGGCACGGTAATCGACCACGCCGAAAATTTGCAGTAAACTAGCCGCCATCCTGCCCGGGCACGGTTCGCTGTGCCCTTTACAACACAAAGGAAGAATCAGGTGATTAACGATATTTTAAAAGACAGTAAAGTCCGGATGGAAAAAAGCGTGGAAGCGCTGAAAAACCAATTATCTAAAATCCGTACCGGCCGCGCCCATCCAAGCCTGCTTGATGGTATTTCGGTGTCTTATTATGGTGCTGACACACCACTGCGTCAGGTTGCCAACGTGTCTTCTGAAGATGCCCGCACTCTGATGATCACTGTATTTGACCGTTCAATGATCCAGGCGGTAGAAAAAGCCATTCTGCAATCAGACCTTGGTTTAAACCCAATTGGTGCCGGTACTTCTATTCGTGTGCCATTGCCACCGCTGACCGAAGAACGTCGTCGCGACCTGGTCAAAGTTGTGCGTGGTGAAGCTGAAGGTGCCCGTGTTGCAGTGCGTAACATTCGCCGTGACGCCAACGCTGATTTAAAAGCGCTGTTAAAAGAAAAAGAAATCAGTGAAGATGATGAACGTCGTGCTGCTGAAGAAATTCAGAAAATCACTGACGTCTGGGTGAAAAAAGTCGACGAAGTACTGGCAGCCAAAGAAAAAGAATTAATGGAAGTTTAATTCCAGCCATTGCTTTGTAAACAAAGCGCCGTGCAGCTCCACTTCGCGGCGCTTTTTTGTTCGGGTAAATTATTTATAACAGCAGATTTGGCAGGCATTGATGACAGAAGAGACACAAGCGTTTAACAGCGCTTTGCCACAACATGTCGGAATTATTATGGATGGTAACGGCCGCTGGGCCGAGCGCCAGGGAAAACCGCGGGTCTGGGGCCATAAAAAGGGCGTTGACGCTGTACGTAAAGCCGTGAGTTTTTGCCGTAAATTAGGCATTCCTTCGCTGACGTTATTTGCATTTTCCAGTGAAAACTGGCGCCGTCCAGAAGATGAAGTCTCCAGTCTGATGCAGTTATTTTTATTTGTGCTGCAACAGGAAGTCAAAGTGCTGCACAAAAATCAGGTGCGGCTGAATATTATTGGTGACTTATCGCGCTTTAGCCCGGGATTGCAAGAAAGTATTGCCAAAGCCCAGGCCTTGACTGCCGGCAACACAGGTTTAACACTGAATGTGGCGGCCAATTATGGCGGGCGCTGGGATATTGCCAATGCGGCGCAGCAACTGGCGCAACAGGTTGAGAGCGGTACCTTAAAAGCTGCTGATATTACCGAACAACTGCTGAGTCAGCATATTCAGATGCACGATCAGCCAGAACTTGATTTAATGATCCGCACCGGCGGCGATATCCGCATCAGCAACTTTTTGCTGTGGCAGGCCGCTTATGCCGAATTATGTTTTCTTGACACCTTATGGCCGGATTTTGACGACCAGGTGTTTGCTGATGCTATTGCCAGTTTTGTCCGCCGTGAGCGCCGTTTTGGTTGCACCGGCGCACAAATCCGTGAGCTGGCTGCAGGCTCCACAGAAGGACAATAAGTTTGTTTAAACAACGTCTGATCACTGCTCTGATCCTGGCGCCCCTGGCGCTTTGTGCAGTGTTTTATTTGCCACCTGTTGGTTTTGCGCTGTTTTTAGGTGCAGCTTTTGTAATTGCCGCCTGGGAATGGGCGGCTTTTTGTGGCTGGAGCAGCCTGGGCCAGAAAGCCAGTTTTGCAACAGGGTCTGCACTTTGGTATCTGATTTGTTATCAGGCCTTACCCCTGAACCTGTATTGGCCTGTACAAAGCAATGGCGCGGCACAGGCGCTGCTCTGGACAGGAATCGGCTGGTGGTTGTTGGCGGTGTTGTTGGTGTTGAGTTTTAGCCGCAGCAAAAATTTATGGCAACACAATAAGTTATTAAAAGCACTGATGGGCTGGTTCACTTTAGTGCCCAGTTTTGCGGCTTTATGGTTGCTGCGTCACGTCAATTACGAACAATCTGCTTTTACCGGTGCCTGGCTGATTTTTGCCTTGTTGGGATTGGTCTGGGCGGCCGATGTCGGCGGTTATCTGGTGGGTAAACCTTTTGGCAAACGCAAACTGATGCCGGACGTGAGCCCTGGCAAAACACTGGAAGGTATGCTGGGTGGGCTGACTTTTGTGATGCTGTTTGTCACTGCAGTGGCTGCCACTATGCAATGGCCGGAAGGTGTACTGTACTGGTATCTGGCTGCCTTATTATTAACTTTACTGTCGGTGTTTGGCGATTTATCCGAAAGTATGTTTAAAAGGGTGGCGGGCCTCAAGGACAGCGGCAGTATTTTCCCGGGTCATGGTGGCATTCTGGACCGCATTGACAGTCTGACGGCAACGGCACCTTTGTTTGCGCTTTTTGTTGCTTTATTAGGTCGGTTTTAATGTCGCGTCAGGTAGTCATTTTAGGTTCGACCGGTTCTATTGGCTGCAGCACCTTAGATGTGATAGCGCAGCATCCGGAACGTTTTGCCGTATTTGCGCTGACCGCCGGGCGGCAGATTGATAAATTATTGCAGCAGTGTCTGCAGTTTAAGCCGCAGTATGCCGCAGTGCTGGATGCGACGGATGCAGCAGCATTACAGCAACAACTCAAAGCTGCTGGCAGTTTAACTCAGGTGCTCTATGGGGCACAGGCTTTTGCCGATCTGGCAGCGCATGTCCAGACCGATATTGTGATGGCCGCTATTGTGGGGGCTGCCGGTTTATTGCCGACGCTTGCCGCAGTGAAGCAGGGTAAAACAGTGCTGCTGGCCAATAAAGAAGCGCTGGTGATGAGCGGTGAGTTGTTTATTAACGCCGTGAAACAACATCAGGCCACCTTGCTGCCAATCGACAGCGAACATAACGCTATTTTCCAGTGTCTGCCTGCAGCTATTCAGCGCAGCTGTTATCAGAGTAATTTAGCCGCTGCCGGTATTGCCAAAATTCTGCTGACTGGCAGTGGTGGTCCGTTCCGGCAAACGCCGCTGACTGACTTTGACGCCATTACACCGGCGCAGGCTGTTGCTCATCCGAACTGGAGTATGGGCCGGAAAATTTCGGTCGACAGCGCCACTATGATGAATAAAGGCCTGGAATTTATCGAAGCCCGCTGGTTATTTAACTGCAGTGCCGACGATATTCAGGTGGTGATCCATCCACAAAGTATTATCCATTCGATGGTGCAATACAGCGACGGCTCTGTGCTGGCGCAGCTCGGCAATCCAGATATGCGCACGCCTATCGCTCATGCGCTGGCCTTCCCGCAGCGTATTGCCAGCAATGTTAAACCTCTGAATTTTTTTGAGGTGGCTGATTTTACCTTCAGCAAGCCAGATCCGGCCCGTTATCCTTGTTTGCAGCTGGCTATTGATGCCTGCCGTCATGGACAGGGCGCAACGACTGCACTAAACGCCGCCAATGAAATTGCGGTTGAAGCTTTTTTACAGGGCCAGATCCGTTTTACCGATATCAGTGTGCTTAATGCCAGAGCGCTCAGTCGTTTTGCCAGCCACAGTGCGCAGTCGCTTGAAGATATTCTGGCGCTTGATCAGGAAGCCCGTCGTTTTACCAGCACTGAGCTTGGGAGTGTATTGTTGTGACCGATTTTATCTGGAATTTATTTGCTTTTGTGCTGGCACTGGGTTTGCTGGTGACAGTGCATGAGTTTGGCCATTTTTGGGTGGCGCGTAAAAACGGCATCCTGGTGAAAAGGTTTTCGATAGGTTTTGGCAAAACCCTGTACAGCTGGCGTGATAAACAAGGCACCGAATTTGTGATAGCGGCCATTCCGCTGGGCGGTTATGTGCGGATGCTCGACGAACGGGTTGACCCTGTGTTGCCGGAGTTTTCAGATTTAGCCTTTAACAATAAAACCGTGCTGCAGCGCATGGCTGTGATTGCGGCTGGTCCTATGGCGAACTTTATTTTTGCCATTCTGGTGCTGGCACTGATGTATATCATTGGGGTGCCGACGTTAAAACCTGTAGTAGCCGATGTAACCCCCAACTCGATAGCAGCTGCAGCGCAGTTACCTGCCAACCAGCAGATTGTCGCTATTAACGATGAAGAAGTGCGTGACTGGCAGGCGGTGAGCCTGATGCTGATTGGCCAGATTGGCCGTGATGCAGTGACTGTTACCGTCAAGCCGCTTGATAGCGACAGCCGCAGTCATTATCAGCTGGATTTAACCCAGTGGCGGTTTGATCCGGATAAAGATTCTATTTTCCAAAGCCTGGGTCTGACCCCCAAACAAGCGATACCGTTGTTGGAAGTGGGCAACTTATCCGAAAACTCAGCGGCAGCCAAAGCAGGCCTGCAGCCGGGGGATAAGTTTATTGCCGCAGCTGCAGTGCAATTAAAGAACTGGAATGAGTTGGTACAAATTATCCAGAATAATCCCGGCAAAGCTGTGCCTATGCTGATTGAGCGTGATGGCAGTACACTGGCGCTGATGGTAACCCCGGAGAGCCGTGAAACCAGTGATGGCTTTCATCAGGGCTTTTTAGGGGTGGCACCAAAGGTGCAACCGCTTGAAGATTCAATGTTTTTTGAGCAGCGTTATGGCCCGGTAGATGCGGTATGGCAGGGGATGGTGCGGACATGGCAGCTGGTACGGCTGAGTTTTTCGATGGTAGAAAAACTGCTGTTTGGCGACGTGTCGGTGAAGCATTTAAGCGGACCAATTTCGATAGCCCAGGGCGCAGGTAACAGTGCCGACCTTGGTTTTATTGCATTTTTATCCTTCCTGGCACTTATTAGTGTGAACCTCGGCGTGGTAAATTTACTGCCGCTGCCTATTTTGGATGGCGGCCATTTAATGTATCTTGTGGTGGAACTTCTCACCGGCAGGCCGGTCTCTGAGAAAGCGCAGGAGACAGGTTTTAAAATCGGAGCCTTCGTTCTGCTGATGTTAATGGGAATTGCGCTGCTCAACGATATTTCTCGTTTGTAATAAACTAATCATAAGTAGTCCAAAACAATGACAATTAAACGATTAGTAGCTGCGATGTTGCTGGCCTCTGCCAGCAACTCGGTGCTCGCTGAACAATCATTTACGGTAAAAGACATTCAGGTAGAAGGCTTACAACGCGTGGCATTAGGCGCGGCCCTGAATAACCTGCCATTTAATATCGGCGATACAGTGTCAGATTACGCGCTGTCTAAAGGCGTAAAGTCGTTATATGCCGCCGGCCATTTTGACGAAATTTCAGTCTACCGTGACGGTCAGACCGTGATTTACCGGGTAAAAGAACGCCCAACTATCAACGCCATTGAATTTAAAGGCAACAAAGACATTAAAGAAGAGCAGTTGAACGACAGTTTGACCAACCAGAAAATTATTGTCGGTGAGCAGCTGGATAAAACCCTGATCCGCGAAATTGAAAACGGTTTAACTGAGTTCTATCACGGTGTGGGTAAATACAACGCAAAAGTTGATGTCAAGCTGACTTATCTGCCGCGTAATCGTGTCAATCTGAAACTGGAATTTAAAGAAGGTGACGCTGCCTCAGTCCGACAGATCAATATAGTTGGTAACGAACTATTTTCTGATCAAGACATCCTGAAAAATACCGAGTCGCTGGTGGATTTACCCTGGTGGCGTTTTATGTCGTCCGACCGTTATCAGAAAGAAACCTTAAAAGGCGATCTGGAAAAAATCCGCAGTTTTTATCTGGACCGTGGTTACCTGCGTTTTGATATCGAAGCCAACACTGTTGCAGTGAGTCCGGATAAAAAATCGGTGTATGTCACCTTGCAG
This sequence comes from Rheinheimera sp., assembly GCF_036782235.1. Lineage (GTDB taxonomy): Bacteria > Pseudomonadota > Gammaproteobacteria > Enterobacterales > Alteromonadaceae > Pararheinheimera. Next base: position 93,853 of record NZ_DAIPZL010000010.1, read on the forward strand.
GTAAAAGAAGGTGAACAATACACCATTACCGGCATTGATTTTGTTGGTGATTTGATTGGTCAGGAAGAGTTTATTAACGCTTTGCTGCCACTGAAAAGTGGTCAGTTGTATAACGGTGCTTTGGTCACTTATACCGAAGAGAGTATAGCCAAGTTCCTTGCCAGTTTTGGTTATGCCAACTCGAAAGTGCGTACCAGCACCAATATTAATGACGACACCAAAGAAGTGGCCTTAACCATCAGTGTCGACCCTGGCAAACGGGTTTATGTGAACCGTATTTCTATCAAAGGTAATGCGGCCACCAAGGATGAAGTTATTCGCCGTGAAATCCGCCAGATGGAAGGCGCCTGGTTGTCAAATGACACACTGGAAAAATCCAAGCTTTGGGTGCAGCGTCTGCCTTATATTGAAAAAGTCGACTTTGAAACCAAAGATGTGCCTGGTTCAGACGATAAAGTGGATGTGAACTTTACTATTAAAGAGCGACCGTCTGGTAGCTTTAATGCAGGTGTTTCTTTTGGTAGTTACCAGGGCCTGGCTTTTCAGCTGGGTGTTGAACAACAAAGTTTCTTAGGTACAGGCAACTCTGCTGGTATTAGCTTTAATACCAACAAGTACCAGAAATCTATTAACCTGAGCTATACAGACCCGTATTTTACACTGGATGGTATCAGCCTCGGTGGCTCGGTGTTTTATTCCGACTTTGACGGCAGCAAAGCTGGTCTTGAGGCTTATAACCAGAAGAGTTATGGTGCCGGTGTCAGCTTTGGTTACCCGGTGAATGAATACAGCAGATTAAATTTTGGTGCCAACGTCAGCGTCAATGATATCAGTTATATTCAGGAATTCGACCAGTTACGGCATTTCCGTGCTATGTTGCTGGATCCGGCCAAACCAGACAGCTCTTATGAGTTTACCAACTACGATCTGGCGATTGGCTGGGTACGCAGCACCTTAAACCGGGGGACTTTCCCTACGGAGGGGTTGAGATTGTCCCTCAGTGGCAAAATCACCACGCCAAATTCAGATTTGCAATATTTCAAAACCAATTTTGAAGCTGCAAATTATATTGCATTGAGCAACGACCATAGCTGGTCTTTCTTAAGCAAGCTGGAACTAGGTTATGGTAACGGTTATGGCAGCAAAGATGGTTACGACCACACTTTACCTTTTAACGACAACTTCTATGCCGGTGGTCAGAACTTCCGTGGTTTTGAAAACCGCGTGATAGGCCCACGCGCCGTCTATCGTTTTGTCAACAGTATTCCGGGTTTACCGGATCCTTATGCGATGGGCACAGGGTCTTCATTACCAACTTCACCTGACTTTGACAGCTACAGCATTTCACAACGTTCCTTTGGCGGTAATGCCCAGGCGATCGCTACGCTGGAGCTGATCACACCAACACCGCTGGTCAAAGAAGATTATGCCAACTCTATCCGCACCAGTTTATTTGTGGATGCGGGTAACGTGTGGGACACTGAATTTGACATCAGCAGATACGCCAAATTAAACCAGTATCAGGATCCAAATTATCTGCAAACAGGTTTGCTGGATTATTCAGATGCGGGTATGATTCGGGTCTCTGCGGGTGTAACAGTGCAGTGGATTTCGCCTATGGGCCCCCTGACTTTCAGCCTTGCCAAAATTATCAAAAAATATGATGGCGACGAGCAGGAAAACTTCAGCTTTAATATCGGCACAACGTTTTAAGTATTATTTTGAGGTAAAAGGACATTATGTTTAAGCCAAGCTTTACCAAAACAGCAGTATTACTGGCCAGCGTTCTGATGGCCGGTGCTGTATCTGCAAAAGAAATGAAAGTCGGTTTTGTCAACGTACGCGCTGTGTTCTCTCAGCTGCCACAAGCGACAAAAGTTCAGGAAACTTTAAAAACTGAATTTGGTGCCAAGTTTGCTGAAATGCAAAAGCTGGAAAGTGACCTGAAGTTTAATATTGAAAAATATAAGCGTGACGGCTCAACCATGAGCGAAGCGCAGAAAAAAGAATTACAGGCTGCTATTGAAAAACAACAGCAGCAGTACGAGCCAATGGCACGTTCTTTAGAAGAATCTTACCGTCAGCGTCAAGGTGAAGAAAACAACAAGCTGATGGGCCTGGTGAAAACCGCCATCGACGCTATTGCTGCCAAAGAGCAATACGACGTGATCCTGAACGCTGAAGCTGCAGTGTTTGCTAAACCAGAGTACGATATTTCTTCTGCTGTGGTTGCTCAGGTAAGTAAAGCGAAATAATGTCGGACTACAGTTTGACAGAGCTGGCTGAGCAACTTGGCGCTCAGCTGCATGGAGACGGCGCTGCAATCATCAGCGCCGTTGCCACACTTGAAGAAGCCAGTACTGGTCATATCAGTTTTCTCGCCAATAGCAAATACCGCAAGTTTCTGCAGCAAAGTACAGCCAGCGCCGTGCTGATTAAAGAAGAAGATCTGGAGTTTTGTCCGGTCAGCGCTTTAGTGGTAAAAGACCCTTATGTAGCTTTTGCCAAAGTGGCACAGTTGCTCGATACCACACCTGCGGTTGCCACTGGTGTGCATGCTACAGCCCTGATTGAGCCAGGTGCCAAAGTTGCTGTCAGCGCGCAGATTGGTGCTTATGCGGTGATCAGCAAAAATGCTGAAATCGGCGACAATGTGCAGATAGGTGCCGGCTGTTTTATTGGTGAAGGCACACAAATTGGCGCTGGTACTAAAATCTGGCCCAAAGTGACGCTTTATCATGGCGTGAAAATCGGCGAACGCTGTATTGTACACAGTGGTGCTGTGATTGGTGCCGACGGTTTTGGTTTTGCCAATGAACGTGGCCAGTGGTTAAAGATCCCACAAGTGGGTGGGGTAGTGGTTGGCAATGACACTGAAATTGGTGCCAATACCACCATCGACCGTGGTGCTATGGCCGATACCATCATTGGCTACAATTGTATTATTGATAACCAGGTACAAATAGCCCATAACGCCCAGATTGGTGACCACACCGCTATTGCAGGTTGTACTGTAGTGGCCGGCAGTACCAAAATTGGCCGTTATTGTATTATTGGTGGCGCCTGCGCTATTACCGGTCATATTGAGATTTGTGATGGGGTGCAGATCACTGGTATGTCGATGATCACCAAAGGCATTACCGAAAAAGGAATTTATTCCTCCGGCGTACCGGCCAGTCCGAATCTGGAGTGGCGGAAAAACAACGCCCGTTATCGCCAGCTTGACCAGATGTATCAACGCCTGCGGGACGTTGAACAACAACTGGCCCAATTAAAAGCACAAGACGCAGAATAACACTGCGTTTTGTGTTTTATGTTCAGTTTTAATCAGTCAGAGGGTTCATTTTGACGAATTCATTAAATAGCTTAGAAATTCAGGAAATTATGGCGTTGTTGCCACACCGTTACCCGTTTTTATTAATAGACCGGGTGCTGGATTACAAGCCGGGCGAATATCTGACCGCCATTAAAAACGTCTCTATCAATGAACCTATTTTTACCGGTCATTTTCCGGGTTTCCCGATTTTTCCTGGTGTGCTCATTTTGGAAGCCATGGCGCAGGCCACAGGTATTCTGGGGTTTAAAACCGTGTCAGAGCGTGCGGAAAACGAACTGTATTTGTTTGCCGGTATAGACGAAGCGCGCTTTAAAAAACCTGTGGTACCTGGTGATCAACTGGTACTGGAAGTGAAGTTTTTAAAAGAACGCCGCAATATGTGGAAGTTCTATGGTGAAGCCAAAGTGGATGGCCAGGTTGTCTGTTCAGCTGAACTGATGTGTGCAAGAAGAGAACTCTGATTATGATCCATTCATCCGCTGTCATTGAAGCAGGAGCCCGCATTGGTCACAACGTGCGGATTGGGCCTTTTTGTTATGTAGGTGAAGGTGTCACGCTGGGTGACGATTGTATCCTTGAATCCCATGTGGTGATTAAAGGGCCTTCCACCATTGGTCGTGGCAATCATTTTTTTCAGTTCACCAGTATTGGTGAAGCCTGTCAGGACAAAAAATACAAAAACGAACCGACCGAACTGCATATTGGCGACAACAATATATTCCGTGAAGGTTGTACCGTGCACCGCGGTACCATTCAGGATAAAGGCGTCACCATTATTGGCAGCAATAACCTCTTTATGAATTACACCCATGTGGCGCATGATTGTGTCATTGGCAGCAATGTGATTTTTGCCAATAACGCCTCTACTGCAGGCCATGTGCATGTGGGTGACTGGGTGATTATCGGTGGTATGAGTGGTGTCCATCAGTTCTGCCATATTGGCGCCCACAGTTTTATCGGTGGGGGTTCTATTGTGGTCAAAGACGTGCCGCCTTATGTGATGGCGCATGGCTCGCACGCAGTGCCGCATGGTATTAACAGCGAAGGTTTAAAACGCCGTGGTTTTAGCAGCGACGCAATTCTGGAAATAAAACGCGCTTATAAAGTGTTGTATCGTCAGGGGCTGACGGTCAATGACGCTGTGGCGGCTCTTGCTGAAAAAGCAGAACAATTGCCTGAGATTAAAGTTTTTACTGATTTTATTGTGCAATCGCCGCGCGGTATCATTCGTTAACAGCTGCCCGTTAAAGCCAGTTCTTTACATCCTGATAACCGGCGTCAACAGACGCCGGTTTGTTTTTGCCGCTGGCCTGAGCGGATCGAACAACAGCAAAGCCCTTGAATGTTTTTCCCTTTGTCCACAAAGCAGGGTAAGATCCCGCTTATTTTTCATCAGGTTGCACTGCAGCCTGGCTAACTTCCGGGGTGAACTTTGGACCCAATACTTCAACCGCTAAAAATTGCGCTGATCGCAGGAGAACACTCAGGCGACATTCTGGGCGCTGATCTTATCCGCGCGCTAAAGCTCAGGCTTCCCAACGCAGAATTTTACGGTATTGGCGGTGAACGCATGCGCGCTGAAGGGTTTCAGGCGGTGTTTGATATGGAAGAGCTGGCGGTCATGGGCATAGTGGAAGTGCTGGGCAGGCTGCCAAGGTTATTGCAGGTGCGCCGCGACATTCTGGCGCATTTTAATCTGCACAAACCGGATGTGTTTATTGGCATTGATGCACCGGATTTTAACCTGCCGGTGGAGCTGAAATTAAAACAGGCCGGTATTAAAACCGTACATTATGTCAGCCCTTCGGTCTGGGCCTGGCGGCAAAAGCGAATTTTTAAAATTGCCGCTGCCACCAACATGGTGCTGGCGTTGTTGCCTTTTGAAAAAGCTTTTTATGACCAGCATCAGGTGCCTTGCACCTTTGTTGGCCATACATTGGCTGACCAGATGCCTTTATCACCGGGTAAAACCGCCGAAAAAGTTGCGCTCGGTTTTGCTGCCGATAAGCCGCTGCTGGCCATTATGCCGGGTAGCAGAAGTAATGAAATTAAATTGCTGGCGCCGGATTTTTTACGTGCTGCCGCCAAGCTGCAACAGCAAAATCCTGGGCTGCAGCTGGTGTGTAATATGGTGACCCAGGCCAAAGCCGATATTTTTAATGCCATTTGGGCTGAAACAGCACCCAGTCTCAAGCTGACACTGCTGGTGGGGCAGGCAAGACAAACCTTAACAGCCGCAGATGCGGTGTTTATTGCCTCCGGCACTGCCACTTTAGAAGCGATGCTGGCCAAAACACCGATGGTGGTGGCTTATAAAACCAACTGGCTGACTTATCAAATTGCCAAACGTCTGGTGAAAGTCGATTATTTCAGCCTGCCCAATTTGCTGGCAAAAAAAGCACTGGTGCCGGAGTTTTTGCAGCATGAAGTGACAGAACAACACTTACTCGATGCCATGACTCCGCTGCTGAGCCAACAAGGTGACAACACAAGGGCTGAATTTACGGCTATTCATCAGCAAATTTGTTGTGACGCCAGCGTCAAAGCGGCTGCTGCTGTGGTGGAGCTACTCAATGTCTGATACAAATTTAAATCCGGATTATATAAGACCTGCTGTTCGCTTATTAGCAGGCGTGGATGAAGTCGGTCGTGGTCCGTTGGTGGGTGCTGTGGTGACAGCCGCGGTGATCCTGGATCCGGACAAGCCTATTGCCGGTTTAACAGATTCAAAAAAACTCAGTGAAAAAAAGCGGTTGTTATTAGCAGCTGAAATTCGTGAAAAAGCATTAAGCTGGAGCTTGGGCCGGGCTGAAGTGGAAGAAATTGACGACATCAATATTTTGCATGCCACTATGCTGGCGATGCAAAGGGCGGTGGATGGTCTGCACATTCAGCCAGAGTGGGTGCTGATTGACGGCAACAGAGTGCCGGATGGCTTAAAACACAAAGGCAGTGCTGTGGTAAAAGGCGACAGTCTGGTGCCGGAAATCAGCGCAGCTTCTATTCTGGCCAAAGTGGCGCGTGATGCCGAAATGACACAGTTACACCAGCTCTATCCTGAATATAATTTTGCCGGCCATAAAGGGTATCCAACGGCCGAACATCTGGCCGCTATTGCCAAACACGGTATTCTGGCGGAACATCGGCGCAGTTATAAACCGGTGCGCGACGCCATTGAACGTCAGCATGAAACAGACTTGTAACAGCGTCTGGTGTGCAACAGCTGAGGTTTGGATGCAATTGAGTACACAGCGCTGGTCAGTGCTTCAAAGCAGTTTGGAAAAGGTAATGTGATGGAACCCGGATTTATTCATCTGCGCGTACACAGCGATTTTTCGATGGTGGACGGCTTAAGTAAAATCAAACCTATAGTGGGCGCTGCCAAAAAGCAGTTGATGCCTGCCTTGGCTTTGACTGATCAGATGAATATGTGTGGTTTGGTGCGGTTTTACAGCACGGCTCATGATGCCGGCATTAAACCTATAGTGGGTGCAGATCTTTATGTGCAGCATCCGCTATTCCCGGGCGAAGCCTGTCGTTTGCTGGTGCTGGCAAGCGATAACGAAGGTTATCAGAACCTGACCATGTTGTTGTCCAAAGCTTATTTACGTGGCCATATTGCCGACAAACCGCAAATTGACCACGACTGGCTGATAGAGCACAGCCCTGGCTTAATTGTGCTGTCAGGTGGCAAAGATGGCCCCCTTGGCAAAGCCTTGATCAAAGGCAATAAAAGCAGCACTGAGCAGCTGGTGGCTTTTTATCAGCAGCATTTTCCAGAGCGGTTTTTTCTGGAGCTTATTCGCACCGGCCGGGTTGATGAAGAGATTTATATTCAGCAGGCAGTGACGCTGGCAGAAGACACCGGCCTGCCGGTGGTGGCCACCAACGAAGTGGTGTTTTTAACACCGGACGATTTTTCTGCCCATGAAATTAGGGTGGCCATTCACGACGGTTACACGCTGGAAGATAAACGCCGGCCGAAAAATTACAGTGAGCAGCAGTACTTACGCTCTGCGGAAGAAATGCAGGCGCTCTTTGCCGACATCCCTGAAGCCCTTGCCAACTCAGTTGAAATTGCCAAACGTTGTAATGTCACTATCCGTTTAGGCGAATATTTCCTGCCGGCTTTCCCGACAGGTGGCATGACAGATGCCGATTTTCTGGTGTTAAAGTCGCGTGAAGGTTTGGAAGAGCGGTTAAAAATTCTGTTTCCGGATGAGAAAGTGCGGGCACAAAAGCGGGGTGAATACGACGAGCGCTTGCAGGTTGAGCTCGACGTGATTAACCAGATGGGGTTCCCCGGATACTTCCTGGTGGTGATGGAGTTTATCCAGTGGTCCAAGGATAACGATATTCCGGTGGGCCCGGGCCGGGGCTCAGGCGCCGGTTCTCTGGTGGCTTATGCGCTGAAAATCACTGACTTAGATCCGCTTGAATTTGACTTACTCTTTGAGCGCTTTTTGAACCCGGAGCGGGTGTCGATGCCCGACTTTGACGTCGACTTCTGTATGGACAGACGCGACGAGGTGATAGAACACGTCTCTGACATGTACGGCCGTGAGGCTGTGTCACAAATTATTACCTTTGGTACCATGGCGGCCAAAGCGGTTATTCGCGACGTGGGCCGGGTGCTGGGGCATCCTTATGGTTTTGTTGACCGAATTTCTAAACTGATCCCACCCACACCTGGGATGACGCTCGAACAGGCTTTTATTGAAGAGCCACGCTTGCCTGAGCTGTATGCCGCCGACTCAGAAGTTAAAGATCTGATAGATATGGCGCGCCGCCTCGAAGGCGTGACCCGTAACGCCGGTAAACACGCCGGTGGTGTGGTGATAGCGCCGACTAAAATCACCGACTTTGCCCCTGTGTATTGTGACAGTGAAGGCAATAACCCTGTTACCCAGTTTGATAAAAACGACGTTGAATACGCCGGTCTCGTCAAATTCGACTTTTTAGGCCTTCGGACCCTCACTATTTTGCAGTGGGCAGTCAATATGGTGAACGAGCGTCACCGTAAAGAAGGCAAGCCGCCGGTGGATATCACCCAAATTCCGCTGGTTGATAAAAAAAGTTACGACATGCTGATGAAAGCGGAAACCACAGCGGTGTTCCAGCTGGAATCCCGTGGTATGAAAGACCTGATCCGCCGTCTGCAACCGGACTGTTTTGAAGACATGATAGCTTTGGTGGCGTTGTTCCGGCCTGGCCCTTTGCAGTCGGGCATGGTGGATAACTTTATCGACCGTAAACGTGGCCGCGAAGCCATTTCTTATCCGGATGCCACCTGGCAGCACGAATCGCTCAAACCCATTCTGGAACCCACCTACGGCATTATTCTGTATCAGGAGCAGGTGATGCAGATAGCGCAGGTGCTGTCCGGTTATTCACTGGGCGGCGCCGACTTATTACGCCGTGCTATGGGTAAGAAAAAACCCGAAGAGATGGCCAAACAGCGGGACACCTTCCAGAACGGTGCTGCAGCCAATGGGGTGGACCCAGAACTTGCGATGAAAATCTTCGATTTGGTCGAGAAGTTTGCAGGTTACGGTTTTAACAAATCTCACTCCGCCGCTTATGCGCTGGTGTCTTATCAAACCTTATGGATGAAAGCCCATTATCCGGCCGAGTTTATGGCGGCGGTGATGTCGGCCGATATGGACAACACAGATAAAATCGTCACTTTGGTGGATGAGTGTGAGCATATGAAGCTCAAGCTGATTCCGCCTGATGTCAACGAGGGTTTATATAAGTTCACTGTTAATGAACAAGGCCATATTGTCTATGGTATTGGCGCGATAAAAGGCGTGGGTGAAGGCCCGATTGAAGCCATTATTGAAGCCCGCACGCAAAAAGGCCCTTTTGTTGATTTATTCGATTTTTGCGCCAAGGTTGACCTGAAAAAACTCAATCGCCGTGTGATTGAAAAACTGATTTTATCCGGTGCTATGGATAAACTCGGGCCGCACAGAGCTGCCACTATGGCAAGCCTGGAAGAAGCGATGAAAGCGGCGGAGCAACATGCCAAAGCCGAAGCTGTGGGCCAAAGTGATTTATTTGGTTTATTGGCGCCTGAACCACAAATGGCCGCCAAGGCCTTTAAACAGGTGCCGATTTGGCCGGATGAAGTCTGGCTGGAAGGGGAGCGTGAAACGCTCGGTTTATATTTAACAGGTCACCCTATTAACCGTTATCTGGCAGAACTACCGCATTATGCCAGTTGCCGTTTAGTGGAGATGCAACCGGGCCGGCGCGACCAAACCGTCAAAGCCTGTGGTTTAGTGGTGTCGGTGCGGGTGCTGATCAACAAAAAAGGCCGGCGCTGGGCTTTGGTGCAGCTGGATGATAAATCAGCGCGGTTAGATGTTCGTTTTTTCCCCGAACAGTTCGAGAACTTCGAGCATCTGCTGCAAAAAGACAAGGTTTTGGTGATTTCCGGACAGGTCAGCTTTGATGATTTCAGCGGTGGCCTTACAATGACCGGCCGCGAGGTGGTTGAGATCACAGAGGCAAGGGAAAAATGCCTGAAGTCGTTGTTTATCACCGTAGATTCGGCGCAGACAGGACCGGATTATTTAACCAGATTACAGCAGGTGCTGGCAGAATTTAAAGCCGGCACAGTACCAGTGCAGTTGCGTTATCAGCGGCCTGAAGGCGCAATAACCATGGCACTGGGCACAGAATGGTGGGTGACACCCACAGACGCTTTGTTGCATCAGTTAAAACAATTAGCAACAATACAACTTGAATTTAATTAGGTAGGTAGTGACAGTCGATGATGCTGAATTATTTAGAGTTTGAGCAACCGATTGCGGAACTTGAAGCAAAAATAGAAGAACTGCGCAAAGTCAGCCGTAACGGAGATTTTGATCTCGGCTTGGAAGAAGAAGTGAACAAGCTTAAAGAAAAAAGCCTGACACTGACCAAAAAGATTTTTGCTGAACTGGGCGCCTGGCAGGTGGCTCAGTTAGCCCGTCATCCAATGCGTCCTTACACACTGGATTACATCAAGCATATTTTTACAGATTTTGACGAACTGGCCGGTGACCGTGCTTTTGCCAATGATGCCGCTATTGTCTGTGGTACCGCCCGTTTGGGTGAGCGTACTGTGATGGTGATTGGTCATCAGAAAGGTCGCGACACCCACGAAAAAATCAAACGTAACTTTGGCATGCCACGTCCTGAAGGTTACCGTAAAGCGCTCAGAATGTTTGAAATGGCTGAACGTTTTAATATGCCGATCATTACTTTTATCGACACGCCGGGTGCTTATCCTGGTATCGGCGCTGAAGAGCGCGGTCAGAGTGAAGCTATTGCCCGCAACTTAAAAGTGATGGCCGGTTTAAAAGTGCCGGTGATTTGTACTGTGATTGGTGAAGGTGGTTCAGGTGGTGCTTTGGCCATCGGTGTGGGCGATCAGGTTAACATGCTGCAATACAGCACCTACTCGGTGATTTCACCAGAAGGTTGTGCGTCCATTTTATGGAAAAGCGCAGAAAAAGCGCCGCTGGCAGCTGACGCCATGGGCATTACCGCAGCCCGGATTAAAGAGCTGGGTTTAATTGACGAAGTGATTGCCGAGCCCTTAGGCGGCGCCCACCGTGCTCACGAGCAGATGGCAGCCAGCTTAAAACAGGCGCTGATCCGCGATCTGGCCAAACTGGACAAAATGTCGCTGCCTGAGCTACTGGACCGTCGTTATAAACGTCTGATGTCCTTTGGTTATTGCTAAATCACACTTTGTGTTATAAAAGCCGCTTTCAGCGGCTTTTTTATTTTACGGGTATCCATGTTATTACCAGCCACAGCCCAGCCCATGTTAGACAGCATTACGCAAAAACTCAGTGCCCTTGGTTGTCATCAGGTGGTATTGGCGCTGAGCGGCGGGCTGGATTCAATGGTGCTGTTGTATCTGCTGAAACAATGGCAAATGCAGCAGGGCGGGCGAGAGCTTAAAGCTGTGTATGTGCATCATGGCTTAAGCCCCAATGCCAGCGCCTGGGCCGATTTTTGTGCTGCTCAGTGTGCTTTGCTGCAACTGCCTTTTTTGGTGGAAAACGTCAGCATTCAGGGGCGTGATAATCTGGAAGCCAAAGCGCGCAGTGCCCGTTATCAGGCGCTGCGGTCTTATGTGTCCACCTCAGATACGGCGCTTTGCACCGCCCATCATGCCGATGATCAGCTGGAAACTTTATTGCTGGCGCTAAAAAGGGGCAGTGGTGTGGCAGGTCTTGCCGGTATTGCAACACAGCAACCTTTTGCCGCTGGCTGGTTGCTGCGGCCCTTACTGGATTTTAGCCGTGATGAACTCAGAGCGCTGGCAGAAGCTGCAGCAGTGCCTTTTATACAGGATGAAAGTAACCAGAACCCGGCCTTTGACCGTAATTTTTTGCGGTTACATGTACTGCCAGCGCTGACAGCAAAATTTCCTGCTATTGCCAAAACCAGCAGCCGCAGTATGCAGCTACTGGGTGAGGTGCAGCAGGCCAATGATTATCTGCTGCAACCTTTATTAGCCCGGTTGCAACAAAAGCAGCAGCTGGATTTAGCCGGATTACAACAACATCCGTTGCCGGTGCAACAACTGCTGTTGCGTGCTTTTTTACAACAATTTGGTGTTAATCCGTCAAGCAGCGTATTGTCTGAGCTGATACACAATCTGGTAGCGGCCAAAGCCGATGCGACGCCCTTGATCCGGCTTGGTGATATTGAACTGCGTCGTTATCAGCAGCAGTTGTATCTGTTTACCGCCGCTGAGTTGGCCATGATGCAGTTGCAACAAAAGCACAATGCTGCTGTATGGCTGCAGCCCGGGCAGCAACTAAAACTTCAGGATGGCCGTATTTTGTGTTGGCAGGATAATATCAGTGCAGTTCAGCAATCTTCCGCTTGCTGGCCGCTGCCGGTTGGCATCACAGAGCCACTCAGGCTGGAGTTTGGTGGTTTTAGCCGCAAGTTTAAGCCGGCTGGGGCCAGCATGCACAAACCGTTAAAACAATGGCTGCAGCTGTGGCAGGTGCCGCCCTGGCAACGTGGCGCTGTGCCGCTTGTTATTGCCGGGCAGCATATAGTCGGGGTGCTGGGTTATGCCAGTAGCTGTACTGCGGCAGAAGCCAAAAGCTGGCTGCTGCTGCAGGGGGCTGCGGTTAAGCTTTAATCAGCTCTGCCACTTCGGTAATTGCGGTTTGTACTGGCGCCTGACGTACGGCATTTTTGCCACTTTGTTTGGCCTGATATAACGCCTGATCAGCCCTTGCAAACAACAACTTACTATTTTCGCCCGGATTGAGCTGCGCTAAACCGGCACTGGCAGACACCATAAATTTTTCACAGATATGATGCTGGCTAATGGCTTTGACTAACCTGTGTGCCACCAGCTCTGCACTCTGGGCATCTTCAGCTGTTAATAACACCGCAAATTCATCACCGCCAAAACGGAATAAATTGTCGCTCACTCGCAAAGTGCTGCGCATCGCATCGGCCACTGCCAGTAGAACTTCATCACCGGCATGGTGACCGTGATTATCATTGACCGGCTTAAAGTTATCCAAATCCAGCAAAATCAGCGCACAACCTTGTTGTTTGCGTTCGGCCATCAACACTGTTTTGCTAAAAGAATCGTCAAAAAACCGACGATTGCCAAGGCCTGTTAAGGTATCCCTCAGCGCCAGTTGTTGCAGGCGGGTAACCACCAATGCATTACGCAGAGCAAATAACCACTGGATTTCCAGTTCCAGCAAACGCCGCTGCAAAAGCGGAGTAAAGCTGCTGTCACTTTGGTACACCAGCTCCGCCAGGCATTGATCGTTTAATACCAGCATACTGCGGTATTCCTGACTGGCCGGATAAGAGCCGGCCGCGCGGAAGATCCCCACGGCTGTGTGCATTTCCAAAGTGGCGATCGGCAGAATTTTGCCGGCGGCCATGGAAAAAATTTGTAATTGTTGTGCCAGATCCAGGCTGGTTTGCAGTTGCTCTACCAGGCCCTGACCAACAGTATTGTTCAGCGCAGACCAGTTGGGTTTACTGGCAATGCCGGCATAACTGGGCACATGGTCCAACGACATATCGTGGAAGCTGAACATATCCATCAGCTTGCTCCTGTGATCGAATGATAACTGAACAAAGCAGGTTTTGTGCCACTCTGTAATGCTGATGAAATACAGCAGCTTAGCCATTCGCTGTTCAGTTTTGCCGCCAACAGACAACTTTTTGACGGCAAATTTATGCCCGGGGCGGCCGGTTTACCGCTGCTCCGGGGTTAATAACGACATTATTTGGTCCATTTGCCGGATGCCATCTTCATAACCCAGTTCAATCAGGCGGCGGGTAAAAGATTTTTCAAAGAGCAGATAACTGGCGAGACTCGAATCTGAATGTTGTTTAATGCCGATAGTGCGTAATAGGGTGCGCACCGCCATTGGCAAAGCCAAAAAATGTTCACTGGCCAGCTGATTAAAATTGGTGGACGGGTTAATTAAAAGGCTCTGGATTGGTTTGAGTTCACTCTGGATCTGATGTTCATTCAGGGTGCGGATGGTTTTATTCACCCTTTCCATCCGTTCCAGATCGGCGGTCAGGGTGTCAGAAAAAATACTGTCCAGTAAGTGACCGGCAATGGTGGATAAATTCGGATGATGGGGCAATTGCTGGGTGGCATCGTATTTTCGTGGTTGTTCCAGGCCAATGATCAGAATTTTATCGGCGCCCAGATGAATAGGGGCACTGAGTGGCGACAACTGATTGACCGAGCCATCACCGTAATAATGCTGGTTAATACGCACCGACGGCATCACCAGCGGAATAGCGGCCGAGGCCATCAGATGATGGATGCCCAATAAAGTGCGCTGGCCGCAGCGGCGCGACCTTTGCCATTCCGACGCATCTCTGGACTGAAAAAACGTAATCGAATCGCCGCTGTTGTAACAGCTGGTGGTCACAGACACACTGTCGAGATAACCGCCCATAATATTACGGTCCAGCCGTTTTAAATCCAGCAGTTCATTGAGCAAAATTTTCAGCGGTTTGTTATCCAGCAAAGACACCGGCTTATGATTGGCGTAATCGGCCTGAAAAGCACTCAAAAAACCCCGCACCAGATGATAAGTGGCACGCAGATAATCGGAATAATACACATGGCTGGTATGAAAGTTTTTCCACACCCATTCCAGTTTACGCACCCCTAAATGAAAACAGCTGGCATAACAGGCCACAGCGGTGCCGTTAATGGCGCCAGCAGAAGTGCCGCAGATGATCTGAAAAGGTACTTTACTGTTACGCGGAAACTGTTGGGCTATGGCTTTAAGCACACCAACCTGATAAGCGGCTCTGGCGCCGCCTCCTGTCAGTAACAAGGCAACTTTTTTATCGGATTTGTGGTTTGTCATACAGCAAAAAAAGACCTGACAACAAGGGGGTATTTGCTAACTATTACTGACTTTATCCGACAAAGCAACGCCGCACTTTTGATTGTGAATTTTTGTGGTTTTTTGTGGTCTTTTTCACCACAACCAAACACTTAGCCGATTTGAGTCGTGGTAAGGGCGCAGTGGATCAGGTAGAGTAAATATAAGAGAACAATGCAACTTTTCAGTGTGCGACGGGGGAATATGATGAGCGAACAAAAAACCGAACAACAGCCAAAAAACAATAACTGGCTGGCACCAGTGGTGTTGTTGGCGATTATTGCCGCCAGTGCCTGGTATTTATTAAAGCCAGAGCCGGAACCTACGCCAAAACCGGCCACTGCGGTGACAGCGCCAGCCGCTGACACTCAACCAGAGCCGGTTAAAGAGCCGGAAGATGTATTAACGACCACAGAAGAACCTGTGGATGAAATCAGCGCTCAGGCTGCTGATGCCGGAGTAGATGGGCAGACGCTGCCAGCAGAGCAGGAAGTTGCAGCATTGCCACAACTGCCTGCGCTTGATGAATCAGACGCTTTGGTACATCAGGAATTATTAAAGCTGAACTGGAAACCGGGTTTAGCGGCACTTTTTGCGAATGAAGAGATGATCCGCCGTTTTGTGGTGCAAGTTGACAATATTGCCCAGGGTCAGCTGGTACCTCAGCAAGGCATTTTTAAAGGATTAAAACAGGATTTTAAAGTAGTAAAAAATGGGGCTCAGTATCAGCTTGATAGTGCCAACTATGCCCGTTATAACCTCTATCTGGATTTACTTGAAAGTGCACCTAAAGCGCAGGTGGTGGCTTTGTTTAATCAGCTGTACCCGCTGATGCAGGCGGCTTATCAGGAGCTGGGTTATCCGGAGCAACAGTTCCGCGACCGAGTACAGCAGGCCATTAAGGTGTTGCTGGCCTCTCCTGAAGTGGCAGACAGCCCGATGTTAGTGCTGGATTCAGTGCAATATTCTTTTGCTGATGCCGAGCTTGAACAGCTGGGTCTTGCCGCTAAACAAATGATCCGGCTAGGTCAGAAAAATCAGCAACGTTTAAAACTGTTGCTGGCGGCCTATCAGCCACTGCTTGCCAAAAGGTAATCACTGATGCAGTACTGGCCACAACTGCCGGCAACGGCTCCCCGACATCAAAGCGACAGAGCACAACGTTTTGGTCGCTGGTTATTAGGCCAACTTGGCTGGTCAATCAATGGTGAACTGCCGGCTGTGCCCAAGTTTGTGGTGGCTGTCGCCCCTCATACGTCCAACTGGGATTTTGTGGTGGCGATGGCTGCCAGTCTGGCCCTTGGTGTAAAAATATCCTTTTTAGGCAAACACAGTATTTTTGTCTGGCCGCTACGCAGTTGGTTATTGCGCTGGGGGGCATACCTGTGCGTCGTGACAGTGCTCATGGTGTGGTGACACAAATAGTGGCTGAGTTTCAACAGCAGCCGCAGCTGATTTTAGGAGTTGCGCCTGAAGGTACCCGGCGTAAAGTCAGCCAATACCGCTCCGGTTTCTGGCAAATTGCCAAACAGGCGCAGGTACCGATACAGCTGTTGGGGCTGGATTTTGCCAGCAAACAACTGGTGTTTGGCCCTGTGATGCTGCCTGGGGAAAGTTTTGAGCAGGATTGTGCCCAGATGCGGTTGTTTTTTCAGCAAATGCAGGCAAAAAATCCGGAATTTGCATAATGCCTTGCACAGGCGCCAAGTTTTAAGCATAATGCGCCCGCATTGTCACAGCGCCACATAGCGCTGCTCTGACGACACTATGGTGGCCTTATTGGTCCTCCCGCAATACTAGTACGTGAACCCGGTCAGGTCCGGAAGGAAGCAGCCGCAGCGTATGACGTATGTGCCGGGATGTGGCTGGTAAGGCTACCACCCAAAGCCCGCAACCCCCTGAAATCCATGAGCTGACCCCAGAGCCAAATCGGGCCTGAATCGCCGGTTTACTACCCGTTATTGTGCTGTTTGATCTGCTGCTTTATGTGCTGAGTTATCTTTTGGGTTATCTGACGCCTTGCCCATCACGAGCTGGCGCTGAAAATCTTTTTGTACTATCGCAAGGGCGGCAAGCACTGTAGCCACAGGCAGTTGCTGTTGTTCCAATAACATTATCAGATCAACAGCCAGCTGTACTTCGGTGGGCGCCTGCGCCAGCGGCACAGGCTTGTTGTTTTTTTCAGATTTTTGGGATTGTTCAGGCTTCAACGTCAGTTGCTTGTGGTGCTTGTGGCATTTTTTTATTGTCCGGGCTGTCTAAAAAACTGCGCGCTTTAGCAACAGCTTCCTTGACGCGGGTTACCATCTCAAAACGTTCAGTCTGGGGCAGGTAAAACGCCATATCCACTTCATAACGAATATATTTGCAAGGCAGCTGGTTGAGCACAATACAGCATAAATCGGCCAGATATTCACTGTCATGCTCTGCATCCAGCCCCAGTTCCATCAGATGGTCCAGCATCAGTTTTTCATAATAGTTATGGATATCGTCATGTAGTTTCATTCACTGCTCCCTGGTCAAAGCTTTTGACCGGACTGGTTTTTTTGTTCGGCTAAGCATAAACATTAATGGCTGAAAATGCCACAGCTCCCAAAGCTGACAACAGGGGAAAGCCGCTGTTACAATGCAGGGTCGCAATTAAGGCCATAGGCCGGAACTTCTTGTTATGCAAAAAAATACTACGCCATGTTATTACGGTGACTACCTGCAGCTGGATAAAATTCTAACGGCACAGGCCACTGAAAGTGCCAAATATGGCAGCGAAGCCCATGACGAAACTTTATTTATTATTGTGCACCAGGTGTACGAGCTGTGGTTTAAACAGGTGCTGCATGAGTTAAAAGCAGTGCTGAGCGTTTTTGCCGCCGATGTGGTGAAAGACGAACAGCTGACCGGCGTGGTGCATAAACTGAAAAGGATCATCACCATTCAGCAGCTGATGAATCAGCAAATTGGCGTGATGGAAACCATGACCCCGCAGGATTTTATGTCGTTTCGCGACTACCTGGTGCCGGCCTCGGGTTTTCAGAGTGTGCAGTTTAAAATGCTGGAAATTGGCCTGGGACTAAAAAGTGGTTATCGCATCGACTTTGATAAAAACTCTTTTTACAGCCGCCTGAATGAAAAAGACCGTTTGTTTCTGGAAAGTTTAGAGCAGCAGCCCAGTTTGTTTGAACAGGTGGAGAAATGGCTGGAACGCATGCCCTTTCTGGAGTTTGGTGACTTTAGCTTCTGGCAGATGTATCAGCACACCACAGCGCAGATGCTTAATGAAGACGAGCTGACAGTACGTTCTATTATTCAAATCGCTGAGCATGAACGGCAGATGCAGCTGGATGAAATTGAGAAAACCCGCGCTAAATTTGCTGCTTTGCTCGACACAGAAAAGTACCAGCAACTACAACAGGATGGCACTTTCAGACTGAGTCAGCGCGCTATGCTGGCGGCACTTTTTATCAGTTTGTATCAGGAAGAGCCGGTATTTAACCTGCCATTCCAGGTGCTGACTTGCCTGACGGAGATTGATGAACACTTCACTATCTGGCGTTACAAACACGCCATGATGGTACAGCGTATGTTGGGCACCAAAATTGGCACCGGCGGCTCTTCAGGCCACGAATATTTAAAACGCACTACCGAAAAAAACCGTATTTTCACTGACTTATTTAATATGGCCACTTTTTTAGTGCCCAAAGCCAGCCTGCCGTTGTTGCCATCAGCGGTGAAACGTCAGCTTGGTTTTTATTTTGCAGGTAGCGAAAACGCCTAGGGCGCGCACTAAGCCTGGCTGCTGTCAAAAAACCGCTGCTGTTACTGTGGAGTGGCTCCTGGTTTGAGATTGGCACTTGATAACACCAGCAGTTCGGCACCACCAAAAAAAGCCCGGGTTTATGTCCGGGCTATTTTTTTGTGTCAGTCAAAGTGTTGTGATCAAATCAGCTTCGGCTGGCGGCACTTTGGGTCAGTACTTGATCTATCTGATGGGGTAATTGCCTGCTGTTAAAAGCTGCTTTAAAAAGTTGCAGGTGCACCGCCGTCAGTGCAGTTAAATCACGCTGATAACCACCACCAATCACAGCGGCCAGCGCAATCTGGCGGTCGCGGCAGCTATTGATCACATAACTGTCACGCGCCAGCACAGCGTCAGTGCTGATATGCAGCAGGCCTAAATCGTCATTTTGATGAATATCCACACCAGCGTCGTACAACACTAAATCTGGCTGATGTAAATCCAGCAGATAATCCAGGCTTTGTTGCACAGCTTCCAGATAAGCGCCATCGTCTGTGGCATTGGGCAGCGCCAGATCCCAGTCGGACTGTTGTTTACGCGCCGGAAAATTTTTATCGCCATGTAAAGAGGCGGTGATGATCTGCGGGTCCTTTTGGAAAATCAGCGCAGTGCCATCGCCCTGATGCACGTCACAATCAAAGATCAGAATTTTATCAACACCTTGCTGTTGCAGCACTTTTGCCGCTATCGCCAAATCATTAAATAAACAAAAACCGCTGCCTTCAGCGGCAAAAGCATGGTGATAACCGCCGCTTAAATGCAGGGCTAAACCTTGTGCCATGGCAAGTTCTGCCGTTTTGATAGTGCCGCCCACCGACTGCAGGCTGCGCTGATATAGCTCGGGCGACCAGGGAAAACCAATACGGCGCATTGCTTTTGCATCTATGCTGCCCTGTTTCAGTGAATCGATATATTGCGCCTGATGGATCAATGCCAGTTGTTGTTCAGTGGCTGGCGGCGCCTCGATAAAACAGCTGGCCGGCACCTCTGATTGTTGCAGTGCCTGATATAAAGCGCGGTATTTGCCAATGGGGTAACGGTGATTGGCCGGCAGTTCCAGCGCGCTGTAACAAGGGTGATAAAGCAGGGCAGGCCAGGGCATCAGCGTTCTCTTTTTTGTTCCAGCCACTGAATTTCTGCTTCGAGCTGACTAATAGCTTTACGGCAGCGGCCAAGTCTGGCGTGTAACGCCAGCTGCAGCTCTGGCGCTTGTTGTTGCTGCGCAGCTTCATGGATCATCTGTAATAGCCGGCGCTCAAATTCATGGGTTTCGCTGAGTTTTTGATACAAGGCCTGATGGGTGCCGCCAAGTTCTGCCAACAGCTGACCGGCTTTGTGGCGTTGTGGTGCTGTGGCTTCAGTTTTTGCAGTTTTGGCCGGACGCCATTTGCCGTTTTCGCGTTTTCGGATCTCCAGGCAGGCAAAAGCACGACCCAGCGCCTGCATTTGGGCTGCCAGTTTGACGGCAAGGCGCTGCTGATTTTGCTGTTGTATCAATAAATAACTGCTACTGCCTTGCAGCGGATTTTTGGGCAGTGAACTCTGTTGCAGCCTTTTTAATAACTGCATCGCTTCCTGCACATAATCAAGCAGCTGAGGTGAGTGGCATTGAAAAAGTTCAGAGTCAAACCAGTCACGGCGCTGCCAGGCTGGTGCTGCTTCATCAATACGGCTGGCTTGTTTTGCCAGTTGCAGCAGTTGCTGCTCCAGTGTCGCCAGTTGATTGGGTTGGTTCAGTGGTTGGCTCATGGGTTGATCCAGGTTTGCCAAATCAGCCGCAGTGCAATCGCCATCACCATCAGCATAAACAAGGGTTTAATCAATTTACTGCCAAAACGGATGGCGGTATGGGCACCAAAATAAGAGCCAACCATCAGGCAAAGCCCCATTGCAATACCCAGCTGGTAATGAATATGGCCAAGCACGGCAAAAGTCACCAGCGCAAAACCGTTGGAGACAAAATTCATCGAACGGGCGACACCACTGGTGAGCAGCAAATTAATTTTATAAAGCGCCATAGTCGACACCATCCAGAACGACCCGGTGCCAGGCCCGGCAATACCATCGTAAAAACCAAGCCCAAGTCCCTGTAATCTTTGGCTTAAGCGGTTTTTTGGGCTGTCTCTGGGCAGCTGCAGCTGATCATCGGCCTGCACTTTGGCAAATAAACTATAAATAGCGGCAATCAGGATCAGCACCGGCAATATCTTTTCCAGGGTACTTTTACTGATTTGGTCCACCACCAGCACACCAATACAGGCACCGATGGCCGTGGCAATTAGCGCGTGGCGCCAGTAATAAGGGTCAAACAATTTTTTGCGGTAATAAGTAACAGAAGCGGTTAAAGAGCCAAAAGTGGCTGCCAGTTTATTGGTGCCCAGCACCAGATGAGGCGGTAAACCGGCTGTCAGCAAAGCCGGTACCGTCAGCAGGCCACCACCGCCGGCAATAGCGTCAATAAAACCGGCAAGAAAAGCCACACTGCACAGCAGCAGCATGACTGTGGGATCAAGTACAAATTCCATGGTTACCCGTCAATCTGTTGGCGAAAAGGTGGCAAGGCTTTGAGCATGGCACTGCCGTATGATTTGGTGACCAGACGCCGGTCCAGGATCACAATCCGGCCCTGGTCCTGCTCCTGGCGCAGCAGTCTACCACAGGATTGCACCAGTTTTTTCGCCGCAGCAGGCACTGTCAGTTGTAAAAACGGATTGCCACCTCTTTTGGTCACAGCTTCAGCCATCGCCTCTTCAAAGGGGCTGGTAGGGACCGCAAAAGGTAATTTAGTGATAATCAGATTGGTCAGCAGTTTCCCCGGTAAATCAAGTCCTTCGGAAAAACTTTGGGTGCCAAATAAAATGCTGCCGCCACCACCTTCAATTTTCATTTTGTGTAAATCCAGCAGTGACTGACGGCTGGCTTCCCCCTGCACCAATAAGGTCCAGTGTTGTTTACGCAGCGCTGCTGCCACTTGCTCCATTTGCCAGTAAGAAGCAAACAGCACCAGATTACCCTGACTGTTATCAAGGTATGTTGGCAACACTTCTATTAATTCGTCGGTGAATAAATCGGACGTGGGCTCAGTCCGTAGTTTGGGAATATGGATCACCCCTCGTTCGGCATACGCAAAAGGCGAATTGACTTGTAAAGTCTGCAAACCCGGATGCTCAGTCAGCCCCAGCTCTCTTTTGGCATAATCAAAGGAATTGAGCGAGGTGAGGGTGGCTGAACATAGCAGCACCGCATGGGCTTTGCTAAATAACAAATCATCCAGCTGAAAACTGACTGACAGTGGGCAGGCATGCGCTCTGAGCTGCTGCTCATGGCGGCTTAACCAGCGCGCCTGATTGACATAAGGATGTTGTGGCACAGACCACAGCTGCCACAGCTGATGCTGCGCTGTATATTTTTGCTCGAGGCTTTGTAGTTCATGTTGCAGCGGTAACAATTGTTTACTTTTTAGCTTGCCGTCTTTCTGGGCGTCCAGCAGATGCTGAAACAGTTTTTCAATACAAGACAGCAATTTTCCGCTTTGTTCGGCCAGGGTGTCGGCCTGACGCTGAAACAGTTCAGGCAAGACTGCATCGGTAAAACGATAATGGGGTTCTTTACCAAACCAGTCATGTTGCTGTTTTTTAAGCTGTTGCTGCAGTGGTTTGATGGTAGCGATAAAATCCTGCGACAAATCCAGCAACTTCAGGGTTTCTTTAATAGCACTGTGTTGTGGCAGCTGACTTTGCAACTGTTGATACAGCTGCTCACTCTGTTGTTGCCAGGCCGCGCTGTCAAAGTTGAGCAGCGCATCGCCCGAGAAAAAATCACGGCCGCTGTCGGCCAGATGATGGGCTTCATCAATCACATAAATGCAGTCTTCGGGTTTGGGCAAAATGCTGTTACCCGAGGCTAAATCAGCCAGCAGTAAAGCGTGGTTCACCACCAGCACCTGACTGCTGTCAATTTCGGCTCTGGCCAGATGGAAAGGGCAGTGATGATGAGCCCTGTGTTGTTTGTGGCAATAATAACTGTCTGCCTGAATGCTGTACCAGAGTTTGTCCGGCACAGCAAAAGGCAGACTGTCTTTATCTCCAAGCCAGCGCCTTTCCTGCCAGGCTGTGGCCAGTTTTGCTAAATCAGCCGGGCTGGCTTTATCCAGCCAGGCCGGTAGCAGCTCTGGCTGCTGAATTTGCTGATTCAGCCTTTCGATGCAGGCATAACGCTGCCGGCCTTTGATCAGGGTAAATTCAAAAGGTAAAGCCGCATGCTGTTGAAAAAAGGGCAGGTCTTTATTCACCAGCTGCTCTTGCAGCGCCACGGTTGCAGTGGCGATGACCAGCGTTTTTTTCTTCTCCAGCGCCAAAGGCAAAGCTGCCATCAGATAAGCCAGCGATTTACCTGTGCCTGTGCCTGCTTCAATCAGGCCAATGCGGTCATAACTGTGGTAACTGCCGGCCACTATATTGGCCATTTCTGCCACCAGCTTGTTTTGTGAAGGCCTGGGTTGATAACCGGGCAATGCGGCTTTGATCTGTTGGTGAATGGCCTTGATTTGGGCTTTGCTGGCGCTGCTGAGCATAAATACTCTGTATAAATTTACAGTTGGGGCATTGTACAAAGGCAAATCTGAGCAGGCAAATAAGATTTTTGACAGTTTTTTAGCAGGTCAGATCAGTGAGAGTCTGCACAATAGTGAGCTTTGTATTTATTTGTGTACGAATCGAGTGTGATTCTTGTTTATGATGATTAACTAATTGTTTGGTGGGGATATTTTTCAATTTTCCTTAATAAGTTATATCTGAAGCATCTGCGCTGCCAACTAAAAAACGCCGCAGCAGGGAGTGGTTGTTTACATTGTTGCTGAAAAAATCAGCAAGTTGTCGTGTCGCTAACATGAAAAGTTCAATTCATCTTCACTTTTTTTGTAGGAATTTATGTAAAAGCGATTGACCCTCGCAAAAAAATCACCTTATCATCGGGCAGTCCACTTCTGGCGGTGTGCCGGAATCGACAGCTGCAGGCTGTGAAAGTGACTTACTACACAACAAAATCACGATAACGTGATCCAGGGAGATAAGAATGTTTAATAATCATAAAACTGCAAAAGCTGTGCGCATTGCCCTCGCATTTGGTGCTGCATCTACCGCTATGTTTTCTGCTTCTAGCGCTGTAGCGGCTGAAGAAGAAGCAAAAAAAGTTGAACGTATTGAAGTTACTGGTTCTCGCCTGAAGAGAACTGATATCGAAACTGCAACGCCTATTACCACCATCACTGGCGAAGACATGAAAGCCATGGGTATCCAGGACGTTGGCCAGTTCATGCAATCAAGCCCAATCATGTCTGGTTCTCCAGCTATGACTACCACCAACAACGGTGGTAACGGTGGTACTTTCGTTGAACTGCGTGGTTTAGGTTCAGCGCGTACACTGGTTCTGATCAACGGTCGCCGTGTAGTAAGCTCAGACTTCCAGGGTATCCCAAGCTCAATGATCGAGCGTATTGAAGTTCTGAAAGACGGTGCTTCTGCTACTTACGGTGCTGACGCTATCGCTGGTGTAGTGAACATCATCACTAAGAAAAATTTTGAAGGCGTTGAAGTAACTGCAATGACGAAAGAATATTTCGACGTTGATACTTCAGGTCAAAACAGCTTTAACATCGTTGCAGGTAAATCTTTCAGCGATGGTAGTTTTCTGGTTGGTTTAGACTACGTTAAAGAAAAACCAATCACTCAAGGTGACGTGAAAAAAGTCGATTTCTTACAGGCTCCGTACTTAATCGACAGCGTGGAAGGTGTAAAAAGCTTCCTGGCAAATGGTCTGATCACTTCAGGCCCTAACGCGAACGCCTTTATCTATGGTTCTGGTTCTACTCCATGTGGTAACTTCACTGTGGCTGGTCGCCCAGGTACCTGGACTAACGGTAAGTGCCCAACAGGTGGTGACGGCAAACCAGCTAATGCTGATATGCGCCGTTATGTAGGTGGTGGTGCGAACAACGACACTTACAACTATGCGCCAATTAACCTGCTGCAAACACCTTACACCAAAGTAAACTTCTTTGTTGAAGGTAACTTCCAGTTAAACGACAGTACCAATATTTACTCTGAAACACGTTTAAACAAACGTGAATCTAACCAGGAACTGGCTGAAACTCCATTTGATACCCAGTTTGACCCAGGTTATGTGTTAGCCAACGGTCGTAACGGTGTATCAAAAGACAACTACTACAACCCGTTTGGTGCTGACGTAAACCGTTCACGTCGTCGTATGGTTGAAGCAGGCCGTACTTTCGAGCAAGACGTAACCCGTTTCCAACAAGTCTTTGGTGTTTCTGGTGAGCACAACCTGATTGAAGGCTGGACTTACGATGTATCGGCAAACTATGCCTACTCGCAAAATGCTGACATCGACCGTGGTCAGCTGTTTGGTCCTAACTTGGGTAATGCTTTAGGCCCATCATTTAAAGACGCAGATGGCAATATTGTTTGTGGTACACCAGGTGCCGTAATTGCCGGTTGTGTGCCATTAAACGTATTCGGTGGCCCAGGCACTATCACTAAAGAAATGTTAGATTACATCTCTGCTCCTCTGTTAGATGCCAGCAACAGCGACCTGCTGCAGGTTACAGCATTCACCGGCGGTGACATGTTTGAACTGCCAGGTGGTATGGTTGTAGGTGGTTTTGGTCTTGAATACCTGAAAGAGACCTTTGAGCAGGAACGTGACTCAGGCAAATTCCTGGGCGTAGTGACAGGTAACAAAGGTAAGGTGTTACAAGCTGGCGAATACGACAACAAATCAATTTTTGCCGAGTTTGAAATTCCGTTATTACCAGAGTCTGATTTTGTTAAACGTATGGACCTGAAACTGGGTGCCCGTCGCGACGATTTCGATCACGTTGGTACGGCTAACACTTACCAGGCTGGTTTAGTATGGGAAGTTATTGACGGTCTGATGTTCCGTACTAACTACGGTACTGTATTCCGTGCTCCAACTTTAGATGACCTGTACGGCCCTGCTGCTGACAGTTTCCCACAAGCAGTTGACCCATGTTCAACTTCTACTTGGGCAACAGCAACTCAAGCAACTCGTGACCGTTGTGCTGCTGCTGGCGTTCCAGCTGGTGGTTCACCAAACCTGGATACCCAACAGCTGGCAAAAGTTGGTGGTAACGCAGATGTGAAACCAGAAGAAGGTGATACTTTCACTGTTGGTGTTGCTTATTCACCAGACTTTATTGAAGGTTTAGGCCTGACTGTTGACTACTGGGAAGTGAACATCGAGGGTTCTATCGATGCAATTTCTGCCGGCGACTCACTGCAAGGTTGTTACGTAGGTGGCATTCAGCGCCTGTGTGCGAACGTTGTTCGTGATAACACTGGTTACATCAGCTACGTGAAAGGTCTGACCCAAAACCTGTTCGAGAAAAACGCTAAAGGTATCGATACTGAAATTTCTTACAGCATGGATACTGCGATAGGTCGTTTTAACTTCAATACTGTGTGGACTCACTTCCTGCAGCGTGAAGATGAACGTTATGACGGCGCAACTTCAACATTCCAGCTGGCAGATCTGTCTGGTCGTTTTGTGGATGACACATCATACGCATCTAACAAAGCTTCTTTCTCAGTATCTTATGACTGGGAAGATTTGAACGTTGTGTACCGTGCAACTTACATCGGCGGTCTGGAATACAATGCTGCTGACTTCCAATGGGGCTTCGACCCAGAAGAAGTAGAAGGTTTAGTTGCTAAAGTTGATAGCATGCTGTACCACGATATCAGCGCTACTTACAACTTCAGCACTAACAGCATTGTTAGCGTAGGTATCGACAACGTAACTAACGAGTTACCTCCGTTCATCGAAAACGGCTTTAACGGTAACACAGACGAATCTACTTACCGTCTGTTTGGTCGCGGTTACTTCGTGAAGTTCACTCAGAAGTTCTAATCGTCTTTACCAGCCAGCGCTCAGGCGCTGGCATCTATAGACAAAAAACCGGTCATAAAAATGACTGGTTTTTTTTATTGTCAATTTAAAACCACCTCCTATGGAGGTGGTGATCGGCTCTGGGGCTATGCCTAAAGAAAGCCCATGCTAGATACTGCGACCAGTTTGTAACCAACAAATAATGGCAAGAGCAAATATGGATCCGTATTATACGTCTTTGCAGTGGCACACTGGCAGCGCGGCTATCAGTGGGTGCGATCGAAGAGTTGCAAATGATGTTGGATATGGAGTCAAGCTAAACCAGCCCCCTTCCAGGGACCTTTTGCAAAGCCACCTCCTATCGAGGTGGTTTTTTACTATGTCATCTGAGTATTCAATAATAGCTCTTGGTTCGTGCGCAGAGAGGGCGACCTGATTGCACATCTAACCTGAGGATCAGGCCGTTGGTTATTATTTAAAGTGGTTTATCTAGCTGTGATGAACTAACTTGTTTTCTTTATAACGCTGTTCACAGTGCGCGCAGCGCTGACGCGCCGGATCCTGCTGTAATAAATCCCGTTCAATTCTGCTGTCGCAGTCACAACATAAACCATAAAGTCCCATATCCATCTGACTCAGCGCAGCCTGAATCGCTTCCAGCCGGCGGGTTTTGACTTCCAGCTCAGGGGTCAGCCATTGATTCAATAACTCAGGCCAGTGGCTTAGTGGATGACTTTCGAGTTTCAGCAACAGGTCGCTGTATTCGGCTTGTTGCCCTTGTTGCAGATACTGGTAAATAGCAGCACGTTGTTGCTGAATTTCTTCCAGTAACTGGGCTCTGAGCACGGGAGTCAAAGACTGTGACATAACAAACCTCGGTGAATGGGGAGTCATAATGGTGTGATTGTGTCGTGTGCAGCGAAGTACTGCTCTGATGCAGATCAAAACTTACTGAAAAAGCGCCGCTATTATGCTAATGCTGTAGTGCTACAGCGGCTAAATAACAGAAATGTTGTCTGACGCTGAAATTTTTCAGCGCAGTGCGGGGTCTTTATCAGGGGAGCTGCTGAGCCTGAGGCCCGGCAGTGATATACAGTGTTATTATCCGGTGTTATCGACAAATCATAAGGAATTCCAACATGAATATGCTTCATAAAAAAGTTGTTTCTGCGGTAGGTGTTTTAGTTTTAGGCTCAATCAGTACAGCTGCCAGCGCCAATACTTTCCAGGCTACTGAGCTCGCTGCAGGTTATCAGTTATCGGCAGCCGAAGCTTCTTGCGGTGCCGACAAGGTCAAAACTGACGGTAAGAGTAAAGAAGCTAAATGTGGTGCCGACAAAGCGGACAAAGCTAAAGAAGGCAAATGTGGTGAAGGAAAGTGTGGCGAAGGTAAATGCGGTGCTGAAAAAATGGCCGACAAAGCCGCTGATAAAGCTACCGACAAAACCAAAGAAGGTAAATGCGGTGAAGGCAAGTGTGGCGAAGGTAAATGTGGTGGAATGAACTAACATGACGCTGGTATCTGGTGTGGGCCTTGGCTTGCGACGTGAAATGCTGGCGTCTGTCAGTCATGAAAAATCTGCAGTGATTGATTTTTTTGAAGTTGCACCAGAGAACTGGTTACCTTTTGGCGGGGCGCTTGGGCGGCAGTTTCGCGCCTTGACTGAAAGATATACGTTTGCTTGTCATGGTTTGAGTTTATCGCTTGGCAGTCCGGATCCGCTGGATCTGGATTTTGTCAAAGCGCTAAAACAATTTTTGCGACAACACCAAATCAAGCTTTACAGCGAACATTTAAGTTATTGTTCCGCCGGTGGGCATTTATATGACTTAATGCCCATTCCTTTTACCCAGGCCGCCGCCAGATACACTGCAGAGCGTATTTTGCAGGTACAGGATATGCTTGGTCAGCAGTTGGTGGTAGAGAACGTGTCCTACTACGCGGCGCCAGGACAGGAAATGTCCGAGCTGGACTTTACGCTGGAAGTGCTGAAACAAGCCGATTGTGGCTTGTTACTGGACGTCAATAATGTGTATGTGAATAGCATCAATCATGGGTATAACGCCCAGGATTTTATTGCGGCTTTGCCTTCCGAACGTATTGTTTATGGTCATATTGCCGGTCATTACACTGAGCATCAATCTTTATTAATAGACACTCACGGCACTGCGGTTTGTGACCCGGTCTGGCAATTGCTGCAACAGGCTTATGCTTGTCATGGGGTATTTGCCACTGTGCTGGAACGTGACTTTAATCTGCCGCCGATGCCGGAGTTAGAGGCAGAGCTTTGGCACATTAAGGCCTGCCAACAAAGGTCAGCGCAATGCGCAGGGG
This sequence comes from Rheinheimera sp., assembly GCF_036782235.1. Classification (GTDB taxonomy): domain Bacteria; phylum Pseudomonadota; class Gammaproteobacteria; order Enterobacterales; family Alteromonadaceae; genus Pararheinheimera. The sequence goes on from NZ_DAIPZL010000010.1 coordinate 122,652, forward strand.
CAGGGCGATGACAAAAAGCAGCCTTGATTTTCAGGCCGTGCAACAGCAGTTTGCCGCCGCCATTCGTGACCCAGCCAACGCGGCGCCTGCGACTGTAAACGCTGAACGTATGGCGGTGTATCAGCAGCTGTTCTTTAATAATGTGCAAAATTTTGTCAACAGTGCTTTTCCGGTATTACATTCGTTATATCCGGCGTCGCTGTGGCAACAAAAATTAAGGCAGTTTTTTGCGCAAAGCTCACTCTCAAGTCCTTATTTTCTGGATATTGCCGCAGGTTTTTTTCAGTGGTTCAGCAGCAAGGGGCTGAGCGCTGAGGATCCGGCCTTTGCCATTGAGCTGGCACATTATGAATGGCTGGAGCTTTATCTGGCGACCACGACCAGCGAAGCACAAACACCGCGCCTTGAGACATTGCACAGCACTCAGCCATTGCAGTTTTCAGAACTAGCATTACTCCTTTGTTATCAATATCCGGTGATGCAAATCAGTCGCGACTTTCAGCCTACTGTTGCCGACGGCCCATATTATTTGCTGATGTACCGCAACGACACCGATGAAATTAAGTTTGTCAGTCTGAATGAACTCAGTGCCACTACGATGCAAATTCTCGCCACCACACCAGGCTTATCACTGGATGAGGTACTTGCACAATTAAAGCTATTCATCCCTGCTGCAGATCCTGAAGTGTTGCAGGCTGGCGCCGCTGAATTATTCAGCAAATTTGCACGAAAAGGCGTGATCCGAGCTTTCCAAGCGGGCTAAAATTCATTACCATGTCGGCCTTTCTTTTAGCCCTTTAGCAGTGGGAAAACACGATGGCAGACGAGAATTTTAAAGAGTCTTTTGGTGTGGCTCAATTTTTAGGTTTTATCGCGGTGTTTGTGGGCCTGCTGTGTCTGGTACCCATTTTACGCTGGCTGCAAATTCTCGGTTAAGTGAACCCTGAGTCAGCAAAACCGCCGTTTGGCGGTTTTTTTGTCAGTACAACTTTTGACCTGATAACGATTGAATAATGAGAGTGATGGTTTAATGAATAACCCTACAGAATTTACCCGGATGCTGGAACAAGTGATTAAATCAGTGCCGGATTATCCAAAACCTGGCATTTTATTCCGTGATGTCACCAGTCTGATGCAGAACCCGCAGGCTTTTGCCGCAGTGATTGATAACTTTAAACAACATTACGCCAACCAGGGTTTTACCAAAATCATTGGCACAGAGTCCCGTGGTTTTATTTTTGGTGCACCGCTGGCTTATGCGCTGGGTGTTGCTTTTGTGCCGGTACGTAAACCTGGTAAATTGCCCCGTGAGCGTATTGCCCAGAGCTATCAGCTGGAATACGGCGAAGACACACTGGAAATTCATACCGACGCCATAGTACCTGGTGATAAAGTATTGTTAGTTGACGATTTATTGGCAACTGGTGGTACTATTGATGCTACAACCCAGTTAGTACGCCGTTTAGGTGGTGAAGTGGCGGATGCGGCTTTTGTCGTGAATCTGCCCGACCTTGGCGGTGACAAACGTCTGGCGGCATTACAATTAAAGGTATACGCCCTGATTGATTTTGCCGGTCATTAAGTGATGTGGTGGCGCTTATTGCGCCACCCCGGCATTCAGGCATAAAAGGAAGGCAGATGAGTTATCAGGTGTTAGCGCGCAAATGGCGGCCACAAAATTTTGCCCAGCTGGTCGGGCAGGATCATGTTAAAGCTGCCTTGATCAACGCGCTCACCCAAAATCGTCTGCACCACGCTTATCTGTTTACCGGCACCCGGGGTGTTGGTAAAACCACCATAGCCCGTATTTTTGCCAAAAGCTTAAACTGCGAAAAAGGAGTCACTGCCACTCCTTGTGGTGTCTGTAGTGCCTGTGTCGAAATTGATAAAGGCTATTTTGTTGATTTACTGGAAATTGACGCCGCATCCCGCACTAAAGTGGAAGACACCCGCGATTTACTCGACAATGTGCAATATGCGCCCAGCCGTGGCCGTTATAAGGTTTATCTGATCGACGAAGTGCATATGCTGTCTAAACACAGTTTTAATGCACTGCTTAAAACGCTGGAAGAACCACCACCTCATGTAAAGTTTTTACTGGCGACCACAGATCCACAAAAACTGCCGATTACGGTGTTATCACGTTGTTTGCAGTTCAGTTTAAAAGCCTTAAGCCAAAGCCAGATCAAACAACATTTAGCCTATATCCTGGGGCAAGAACATATTCAGGCCGAAGACGAAGCACTGGCCTTGCTGGCGCGCGCAGCCAAAGGCAGTTTGCGCGACTCACTGAGTTTAACTGATCAGGCGATAGCCCAGACCAATGGCCAGATAGCGCTGGGGCCGGTGCGGGAAATGCTGGGTTTACTGGAACAATCCTGGGCCGAGCTGTTGCTGCAGGACGTATTAAACCGCGACCTTGCCGCGATGCAACAACATTTGCTGCAATTAATAGCCCAGCACAGCCAATACCAATCGGTGCTGGATGATATGCTGGCGCTGCTGCATCTGGCGGCTTTGTGTCAGTTCCAGCTCAATGCTGCCGAACTGGCGCTGACCGAATCGGCTTTTGTCCGTGCCGTGGCCAAAACCCATTCAGCGGAAATGATCCAGCTGCATTACCAGTTGCTGTTAAGTGGCAAAAAAGATTTAGCTTATGCGCCGGATCAGCGTATTGGCCTCGAAATGGCGTTGCTGCGTGCTATTGCTTTTGTGCCGGCCAGTGGCAACGAGCCGGTACAGGACTCAGCCCACAGTGCCAGAGCGGCAGCGCTAAGTGCAGCCGGTATTCCGGCGCAGACAGCGCAGGTGCAAACACAACAACAAGCTGCGTTAGGCCAGGCGGCTGATCATACAAACGCTCAGCAACAAAGCCAGAATACAGAGGCCGAAACTGCTCTGGGTGATGCCGCTGCGCAGGCAGTTGCCGTTGCTGCAGAAAATATTTCTGCACAGCATCTTGGTGCAGACCAACCGGGAGCATCAGCAGCAACTCAAGCCATAGCAGCACCAGCGGTCGATCCTGTAACTGCCAGCATTCTGGCAAGGCGTGGACTTTCAGCAGCATTACCAGGAGCCGATGACGGAAAAAAGTCTGAGCGCCAGCCGGCGCCGGTTGTTCAGCAGTTCGCAGCTAGCCGAGTCACAACACCTGCTGCAGCAGCGCAAGTTCAGCCGCAAAGGCCAACAGCACAGCCACAACCTGCCGCCGCTGCAACCTCAACCCCAACCCGAGAAGTTCAGCCTGTCACGACAACATCATGGGGGGGCGCTGCAGTCTCTGAACCAGCCCTCACGCCAGTGCCTGGCGCTGCTATCAGCGATACCGGTACTCTTCCCGCTACTGCTATTCAGGTAGCGCCCGCTGAGCCTTTCGCCACTGAACCTTTAGTTACTGAGCATACTTTGGCGAGCACCAATCCGGTAGCTGTGGTCGATGAGGACAGTGAAGAAGCCCAAGCGCTGAGTCACCATGCGCCTGCTGCTGCCATGGTCAATACCGATGATTCAGAAGATGAACCCGATCCTGTGGCTGACAGCGCCGGTGGCGACTGGGCCTGGCAACAATATCAGGCCGCCGAAGAAACAGCGGCCGTAGCACAAAGCAGTCAAAACACAGCAGCACCTATTCGCCATGCTCTGCTGGAGAGTTTGCAACCTGTGGCAGAGGACACCGATTTTGCCAGCGAAGCCATAGCTCAGCCGGAATTATCGCCCGAAGCCCTGGGGCAGGTGATGGAGTTTGATGGTGTGATAGGCGCCCATAATTTTGCCGTTCGCACTGCCAGTCAGGTTGACAGCTGGGCGGCCCGCATAGATCAGCTCGCCATCGGCGGCCTGATGCGGTTATTCCTGCTGCACTCAAGTCCAAAATTACAGGACAATCAGTTAGTGTTAACTGTCAGCAATAGTCAGCGACATCTGGACAACGAAAAAAACCGTCAGACGCTGGCCAGAGTATTATCGGCTTCTTATGGCAGCGAACTTTTGGTCAGTGTGGAGTTTGCTGAACAAGTGCCGGATTGTCCGCAGGCCATTCAACAACGCATCGATGACGCCCGCAGGCTCTATGTACAGCAACTGCTGGCGCAAGACCCCTTGGTGCAGGCGATGCAACAACAGTTTGGCGCTGAATTATTGGCAGAGACGCTGAGTGTCAGCTAACCCTGTAAAGCAGATGTGCTGGCAAAGCCAGCGCTTGGCAGGCGCTCTCTTGTATTTTCAGCGTATTCTGATTATCGTGTCGCCACTATAAATAACGCAGGGTGCAGCCCTGCAGTCCACTGCAGTGCCGGTTCGGCGGCTGCGAACAGACAAACAGCCGCACGCGGTCTGAAAACAAAAGAGAGCACAATTATGTTTAAAGGTGGCATGGGTAATATCATGAAACAGGCGCAGGCTATGCAGGAAAAAATGCAGCGCGCCCAGGAAGAAATCGCCCGGATGGAAGTGACAGGTGAAGCAGGTGCCGGCATGGTTAAAGTGACGATGCTTGGCAATCACAACGTGCGCCGAGTCAGCATCGACGACAGTCTGATGCAGGATGACAAAGAAATGCTGGAAGATCTGATTGCCGCAGCCATTAACGATGCAGTGCGCCGGGTTGAAGAAAGCAGCAAAGAAAAAATGGCTGGTGTGGCCGGTGGTATGCAATTACCGCCAGGTTTTAAGATGCCGTTTTAATCTGGTTGCTGGTTAAGTTAAGGACGTTCCGGTATGGCAAAACATACAGCCATGGTGCAGCAACTGATTGATGCACTTCGGGTTTTACCTTCAGTTGGGCCTAAATCGGCCCAGCGTATGGCGTATCAGTTACTGGAACGTAACCGTGAAGGTGGGGTGATGCTGGCCAAAGTACTGGCCAACGCCATGGAAAAAGTCGGTCATTGTCAGCAATGCCGTACTTTTGCCGAAGAGCCACTGTGCCCTATTTGTCAAGACAACAGCCGCAGCCAGAGCGCTTTGCTTTGTGTGGTTGCCAGTGCGGCAGATTTATACGCCATTGAACAAACAGGCCTTTTTTCCGGCCGTTATTTTGTGCTGGGCGGTCAGTTATCGCCGCTTGATGGCATAGGCCCGGCTGAGCTGGGGCTGGACTTGTTGGCAAGCCAATTGGCGCAAGGTGCGATCCAGGAAGTGATCCTAGCCACCAACCCAACCATCGAAGGGGATGCCACCGCTTTTTATATTGCTGAGCTTTGTAAAAAACACCAAATTCAGGTATCCCGTCTGGCCCAGGGCATGCCTGTGGGTGGTGAGCTGGAATATGTTGACGGCAGCACCCTGTCTTATGCCTTAAGTGGCCGCAAACCTTTTTAAGCTTCTGAACATCAAAGCCGTCGCGCTCTGCTGAGGGAAAACCCTGCAAAACGCAGGGCTTCCCCTTGAAAGTTTTTTTCACCTCCCCCATATAGCTGTCAGCCCAACACGTCACTGGCCTTTGACAACTCTGCGCAGTATCCCACTGCATTCGATGCAAAGTGCCAGGTGTTTTTTAATTCGAAGTTCGGATTGTGTGATGCCTTTGGCTATTACACTGTTAAACAGGAGCGGTACATGACTGAAACAACACAAAAACAAACGCATGGCTTTCAGGCTGAAGTGAAGCAACTGCTGCAGTTAATGATCCATTCGTTGTATTCCAATAAAGAAATTTTCCTGCGTGAACTGGTATCCAACGCCTCAGATGCTGCCGACAAGCTGCGCTTTTTAGCCTTATCCGACAGCAGCCTGTATGACAATGACGGTGAGTTAAGAGTCCGGATCAGTCTGGATGATAACGCCAAAACCATCACCATCAGTGATAACGGCATCGGGATGACACGCGATGAAGTGATCAGTCACTTAGGCACCATTGCCAAATCCGGCACCAAAGAGTTTTTCTCACAATTATCCGGTGAAGCCAGCAAAGATTCGCAGCTGATTGGTCAGTTTGGTGTGGGCTTTTATTCAGCCTTTATTGTGGCTGACAAAGTGACAGTACGTACCCGCAAAGCCGGTATGCCAGCTGACAGTGCTGTGGAATGGGAATCTGCCGGTGAAGGTGAATACAGCATCAGTCCTATTGTGAAAGACAGCCGTGGTACTGACATTATTCTGCACCTGCGCGAAGCGGAAACCGAGTTTTTAAGCCCGTGGAAAGTTGAAAGTATTGTCACTAAATACTCAGATCATATCTCTATCCCGGTGCAAATGTGGCAGGAAGGCACCCCAGAGCGTGACGGTGAAGACGGCGAGAAAATTCCGGCCACCGAAGGGTACTGGAAAGCAGTGAACAAAGCCACAGCCCTTTGGATGCGCGACAAATCCGAAGTGTCTGATAACGAATATCAGGAATTTTATAAGCATATTTCACACGACTGGACAGAGCCGCTGAGCTGGAGCCACAACAAAGTGGAAGGCAACAGCAACTACACCAGTTTGTTGTATGTGCCGAAAAAAGCACCTTTTGATTTATGGAACCGTGAAGCCCGGCATGGCCTGAAACTTTATGTGCAGCGTGTATTTATCATGGATGACGCAGAGCAGTTTATGCCAAGTTACCTGCGTTTTATCAAAGGTGTACTGGATTCCAGCGACTTGCCGCTGAACGTGTCTCGTGAAATCTTACAAGACACCAAAGTGACCCAGAGCCTACGCAAAGGTTGCACCAGCCGCGTGCTGAAAATGCTGGAAAAAATGGCCAAAGCGGAAGATCAAACTGAATACCAGACCTTCTGGAATGAGTTTGGTCAGGTGATGAAAGAAGGCCCGGCCGAAGATTTTGCCAATAAAGAAACTATCGCCAAATTATTACGTTTTGCTTCAACGCACGAAGACAGCAGCGAGCAGAAAGTTGGGCTGGAAGCTTATGTCAGCCGGATGAAAGAAGGCCAGGATGAGATTTATTTCCTGGTGGCCGACAGTTATGAAGCGGCCAAACACAGCCCGCATCTGGAAGTACTGCGTAAAAAAGGCATTGAAGTGCTGCTGTTGTCGGATCGTATTGACGAATGGCTGATGCAGCATCTGACAGAATTTGACGGCAAAAAGTTACGTTCAGTGGCCAAAGGCGGGCTGGATCTATCGAAACTGGATGATGAAGAAACCAAAAAGGCCCAGGCCGAAACTGAGCAGCAATTTGCCGCTGTGGTGGCACGTTTTAAAACCGCTCTGGGCGAGCAGGTAAAAGATGTCAAAGTCAGTCACCGTTTGACCGACAGCCCTGCTTGTGTGGTGACCGATGAGTTTGATATGAGTACTCAGATGATCAAACTGATGGAATCAGTGGGTCAGAAAGTGCCTGATGTTAAGCCCATTTTTGAACTGAACCCTGAACATCAGCTGGTGAAACATATTGCTGACGAGCAGGACGAAAGCCGCTTTAAACAGTGGGCTGAAGTGTTGCTCGATCAAGCCTTATTGGCAGAACGTGGCAGCCTGAAAAACCCGGCTGGTTTTGTCGGTCGGTTAAATGCCTTGTTGTTAGATCTGGCAAAATAACCTTTGTTCTGATGCAGCGAAAAAGGATGAGCCCCTGTGCTCATCCTTTTTTTTTGCTCAAGAGGATATTTTCTTTAGGTATAACTAAAGGGGGAGGGGCAGGATTTAATAGTGATTGCATTAAACTCATGATTTTATTAATTATATTTAGCTGATTTATATAAAAACTATTGGTTGTGTTTTAACCGCTATCACAAGTTATTATTTTCCGTTGATTTTTTGTCTGCCAGCTATGCCCCGAATTACCTGCACTTTGGTCTAATAACATCAGGGAAAGCACAGCCAAAACATGAAAAAACAGCTTGTTATGATGAAAAATGCTGTTAAAACTGTGATTGCACAGGTTAAGACCAAAGTTGGCTTGACTTATCTGATGAGCAGCCTTTGGGCGACAAATTTCTTGTCTGATGACGGACATTGTGTAAAGATCCAAAGCTTGTGACTATTGGATCAAACCGCAGCTATTCGAGGTTTTTTGTATGCGTATTATTTTGTTGGGTGCCCCAGGTGCCGGTAAGGGAACTCAGGCACAGTTTCTGATGAATAAGTTTGGCATTCCACAAATTTCGACCGGCGATATGCTGCGTGCTGCCATTAAAGAAGGCACACCTCTGGGTTTAGCGGCAAAACAAGTGATGGACGCTGGCCAACTGGTGTCTGATGACCTGATTATTGGTCTGGTAAAAGAGCGTATTGCTAAAGCCGATTGTGCCAATGGTTTCCTGTTAGACGGTTTCCCTCGTACTATTCCGCAAGCCGACGCGATGAAAGACAATGGTGTTACTGTGGATCACGTGATTGAGTTTGACGTGCCGGACGATGTGATTGTGGAGCGGATGAGTGGCCGCCGTGTACATCCTGCTTCTGGTCGTGTGTACCACATCAGCTATAACCCGCCAAAAACAGCAGGTAAAGATGACGTCACAGGTGAAGATTTAGTGATCCGTGAAGATGATAAAGAAGAAACGGTGCGCAAGCGCCTGGCTATTTATCATGAACAAACTGAACCGCTGGTGGGTTATTACCGTAACCAGGCCGAGCAGGGGCTGACCAAATACCATCATTTAGACGGTACAGCACAGGTAGAAGCAGTCAGTAATCAATTGGCTGCTTTGCTGGCTTAAGCCGGCACTGTGTAAAAAACCCACCTTCAGGTGGGTTTTTTTATCCCTGCAATAACGAAAAGCGCAATGCAATTTTTGTCAGCACTGTCAGTTTGCATAGTGTTAAACTTCGCAACAGTTTGATTTATAGGGATTGCCATTGTATGACATCCAGGCACCTCAGTTTACCTTTGTCTCAATATGCGGTGGTGTTGGTTAATCTGGGTACACCGGATGAGCCAACGGTACCGGCCATTCAGCGTTATTTAAAACAGTTCTTGTCCGACCAAAGGGTGGTCGATTATCCGGCCTGGCTTTGGCAAATCATTTTACGTGGCATTATTTTACCTTTTCGTGGCCGCCGGGTGGCCAAACTGTATCAGTCGATCTGGTGGCCTGAAGGCTCGCCACTTCGGGTGATCACCGAACGTCAGACAGCAGCGCTTTCGTCCCGTTTAATGATGGCGGGCATGCCGGTGCAGGTCAGATATGCCATGACCTACGGTAACCCTTCGATCAGTTCTGTGCTGGACGAGCTGCGTGCACAAGGGGTTGAGCGTTTTGTGGTGTTGCCGCTTTATCCACAATATTCGGCCACCACCACTGCAGCTATCTCCGATCAGCTGGCGCACTATCAGCTGCAACAGCGGGATCTGCCGCAGATCCGGCTGGTGAAAAACTATCATCACGAATTCACTTATCGTCAGGCACTGGCGGGCTCAGTACGGGCCCATTGGCAACAACATGGCCAGGCTGATGCATTGTTATTGTCATTTCATGGTATTCCGGAGCGTTTTGTCAGGCTTGGTGATCCATACGAACGGCATTGCCGAGAAACCGCAGCCAATCTGGCGGCCGATTTAGGCCTGACTACTGAGCAGGTGCTGGTGAGTTTTCAGTCCAGGGTTGGCAAAGAAAAGTGGCTGCAACCTTATACCGATCAGTTACTTGAGCAATTACCAGCCAAAGGTATTAAAAAGTTGCAGGTGTTATGTCCGGCATTTTCGGCTGATTGTCTGGAGACTCTGGAAGAAATTGCGGTAGAAAACTGCGAAGTTTTTCTGCATGCTGGAGGCGAAAGTTATCAGTACATCAAGGCGTTAAATGACTCGCCTTGCCATATTCAGCTGTTTGCGCAGCTGGCATTACAACAATTACAGGGTTGGTAGTATGACTTTATTGATCACACCTTATTATGCCGCGGCACTGGCCGTATTTTATGTGGGTCTGGCGGCGCTGGTGATCCGCCAACGTTTGAAAAACCGTGTTGGTTTAGGCGACGGTCAAAAACCGGCGCTGGTCACAGCCATCCGGGTACATGGCAACTTTGCCGAGTATGTGCCGCTGCTGTTGGTGCTGCTATTGCTGCTGGAAATTCAGCAGGCTCCATTGTGGCAGTTGCATCTGATTGGTGGCCTGACGCTGGCTGGTCGCGTTTTGCATGCCATTGGATTGAATAAAACCCAGGGCACTTCGGCGCCACGCTTTCTTGGCATGGTGTCTACTTTTGTCGCTTTATTGGCATCCGCCGCATTTTTAGTGATCTAATGATGGCCGTGTCACAGGTGTTTCCGGCAGAGCAGCAGCCAAAGCTGAAGGTCACAGGTCAGGGAGCGCCTATACTGCTGCTGCACAGTTCACTCAGTAGCCATAAACAGTGGTTACCGCTCGCAGCATTATTGTCTGAGCAATATAGTCTGTGGTTACCCGACTTACAGGGTTATGGCAGCAACAAAGCTGTTGCTGCTGGCTTGACGCCTGAATGGTCTTTGGCTGCTGAAGCGGACGCTATCATGGCGTTGTTAAGTCCTGAGCAAAAAAACGCCGATCTTATCCTGATAGGCCACTCTTATGGTGGTGCTGTAGCGTTGCATCTGGCGCGCACTCACAAACTGAAGGTTAAAGCCTTGGTGTTATTTGAGCCTGTGGCTTTTCATCTGTTAGCTGGTGAAAGTTCGTCGGAGGCGCAAGCCCTAACGGCAGAAGTTAAATTGCTCTCGCAGCAGATGCCGACACTCGCGGCTTGGGATGCGGCCCGGCTTTTTGTCGATTATTGGCAACAAAAAGATTATTTCCGTTTTTTGCCGGTCAGAATGCAGCAGCAAATGGCTGCCCAGGTATGGAAAGTGCCGCAGGATTTTGCCGCATTGATAGGTGAAGACGCCACTCAGGCCGATTACGCCAGGCTGCAGATGCCGGTGTTGTTAATGCGTGGTGCCGATAGCCGAAGGGCTGCCTTATTGGTGGCTGAGCTGCTGGCACAGAGTTTAACTCAGGTGCAAACCACAACGCTGCCAACAGGCCATATGGGACCGCTGACAGCGCCGGAGTTAGTGAATCAGCAAATTATGGATTTTTTAGCCGGGTTATAACAACACAAAACCCGGCCGTTATTTCTGTTTGTTAGCTACCGCTTGCTACTGTCAGCACCGCAGGCTCTGAATTAGCAGCGGTTTGTTGGTTCAGTAAAGTGGTGGGTTGTGCCTGACCAATAGCAATTTTGCGTGGTTTTAACGCTTCCGGAATTTCCCGCACCAGTTCAATATGCAACAAACCATTGTGCACATTGGCGCCTGTCACGCGGATATAATCCGACAGCTGGAATTTACGTTCAAAGTTGCGCTCGGCAATGCCCTGATGCACAAAACGGCGACCTTCAGTTTTGTCGGCTTTTTGCCCTTTCACCAGCAGGGTGTTGTGTTCGGTTTCCAGTGATAATTCGTGTTGTTCAAAACCCGCCACCGCCATGGTGATGCGGTACTGATCTTCACCGGTAATTTCAATATTGTAGGGTGGATAAGCCGGCTGTTTTTCATTGCGGGCTGCTGCATCCATTAACGATGCCAGGTGATCAAAACCAATAAATGAACGATAAAAAGGAGAAAAATCTAAAGTTGTCATATCCAATTCCTCTTCTGAAGCAAATTAGTTAAATAACTGTTTTACAAGGTGGTATTCGCGTGAATTCCACAGAACAGGACCCTTATCAGGCATCCTGTTTCATAAAATAGGGGCGTTGTTTTTGCTTTCAAGAGGGCGGGGCAAAATTTCTAACACAGGCCAAAGTTGCTTAGAGTTGGCTTAGCGCTGGCTTCAGCCTGTGTTGTTGCCTTCATCAGGTTTTGGTGATTTCTTTGAGTTTATTCAGTGCGGCCTGATAATCCGGTTCCTGTGACAGCAGCGGGACCAGCTGTTGGTACACCAGAGTACCTTTGGCATCGATAATCAGCACGGCCCGGGTCAGAATGCCCATGTCCTTGATTCTTAAACCATAGTTACTGCCAAAGTCGCCCCAGACTGCATCAGATAACACCTGTAGTTTGTCGACTTGTTCTTTTTGGCAAAAACGTTTTTGTGCAAAGGGTAAATCGGTGGAAATAGTGAGTAGCACCACATCTTTAGGCAAGCTCACGACTTGTTCGTTAAATTTTTTCGTCTGAATGGAGCAGACACCGGTGTCGATACTTGGCACTACACTAAGCAGCACGGTTTTCCCTGAAAAATCCCTGAGTTTCACCGCTTTAAATGCTTGATCGGCCACTTTAAAGTCGGGTGCTTGCTGCATTAATTGCACCGGGGTGCCTTGCAGTTCCAATGGTCTGTCGCCGGCTTTGACTTCAGAGAGCCTGACCGGCAAATTGGCCGTTAAATCGGCAGCCAGGGCTGAATTCAGCACCAGCGCAAAACAAACACTGTATTTGAACACAGCAGATAAATTTTTCATCTTTTGTTCCTGTTATCTTTGAAAATAATGTAAATACAATTGCTTATGTCGATGATTTTGAGGAAAAAAGCCTTTGTTTTGATTCGCACAATCAAAGGTTCAGCGCTACACTGGACTTAACAATACGTGAATCAGGTGTCTAATGGTAGCAGCGGTATTAATCTGTGATGATTCAAATCTGGCACGCAAACAAATGGCCCGCAGTCTGCCGGCGCAGTGGCAGGATAAAATTTATTTTGCCGGTCATGGTCAGGAAGCTCTGGAAGTTTTAAAGCGTCAGCCTATCGATTTATTATTCCTTGATTTGAATATGCCGATCCTCGACGGCTACGAAGTGCTGCAGGCTATTGCTGAGCAAAAAATACCGGTCAAAGTCGTGGTGGTATCCGGTGATGTGCAGCCTGAGGCCCGCGAGCGGGTGATGGCTTTTGGTGCTCTGGATTTTATCCGTAAACCTGTGGCGGCCGATAAACTCACCGAAGTGCTGGCGCAGTTTGAAGCCCAGCATACAGCGTCAGACAGTAAAAAAGTGCAGGAAAGAGCCATTGAGCTCAATCAAGCCAGCAAAAGTTTTGTGCTTGACCCTGTACTGCGGGATGTATTTCAGGAGCTGACCAACGTGGCTATGGGCCAGGCCGGTGATCTGCTGGCAAGGCTTCTTAAAGTATTTGTTAAGTTACCCATCCCTAATGTCAATGTCATTGAAGTCAGTGAACTGCATATGGCTATCGCTTCGGTGGAACAAAAAGAAACCACTTCGGCAGTGTGTCAGGGTTTTATCGGGGGCGGGGTGTCGGGTGAAGCTTTGCTTATCCTGAATGATTCCAGTTTTGTTGATATTGCCAAACTGATGAATTACGAAGGCAAACTCAATACCAAAGCCGAACTCGAATTATTAATGGATATTGGCAATATTTTGATAGGAGCTGTACTTAAGGGGCTGGCTGAGCAGATTGATATGTCGTTCAGTCAGGGGCATCCGGTGGTGCTCGGTCAGCATGCGCCGGTTAGTGAGATGATTAAAGCCAATGCCAAACGCTGGAAAAGAACGCTGGCCATTGAAATCAGCTATGGCATCGAAAACTACAATATTAATTGTGATTTGCTGCTGCTGTTTACTGAAGACAGCATTAAAACGCTGAATTACAAAGTCGAATTTTTGTTAGAAGAGTAGTTATGTCACAAATAAACTCTGATGTTGCCGAAGTTCACTGGTTATTAGATATGTTCCAGACCGTTGATGTGGGTCTGGTAGTGCTGACTGCCGATTATAAAATTCAGGTCTGGAATGGTTTTATGGAAAACCACAGTGGTTTAACACCACGCCAGGTGCGCGACAGGTATTTGTTTGATTTGTTTTCTGAAATTGATGAAGACTGGTTAAAACGTAAATGTGATCCGGTGATTTTGCTGAAAAACCGCGCCTTTACTATCTGGGAGCAGCGCCCTTACATTTTTAAGTTTCGCAACTACAGGCCCATCACAGGCTCTGCTGACTATATGTACCAGAACAGCACTATATTCCCAATCACCGATGTGCGTGGTGTAGTGACCCACCTTTGTATGATTATTTACGATGTCACAGACGTGGCAGTCAGCAGGCTTGAGCTGGAGTCGATGAACGGCCAGTTGAAACAGCTGTCAAAAACTGATTTTCTGACTGAGCTTAATAACAGGGGCCATTGGGAAGATGCACTGATGCATGAGTTTAAGCGGCTCAAACGCAGTGGCCATCGCAGCAGTTTACTGATGTGTGACATCGACCACTTTAAAAGAGTCAACGACACCTTTGGTCATGCCGCCGGCGATGCGGTGATCAAGGCGGTGGCGCAGGCGGTGAAAAAAAATCTGCGGGAAACTGACGTGGCAGGGCGTTATGGCGGCGAAGAATTTGCCGTGTTGCTGGTGGATACCACTGAAGATCAAGCGATGTATTTTGCCGAACGGCTGAGAAAAACAGTAGAAAGTCTGGCCATTGAATATAACCAACAAATTCTGAAAGTGACGGTCAGTGTTGGTATTGCTGAATACAACAGCGACATGCTGGAACACCGGCAATGGCTGGAGGCCGCTGACAAAGCGCTTTATACCTCCAAAGCCAATGGCCGTAATCAGGTAACTTTGTGTAGTGCTCAGCCCAAAGTTTCTTCATAAGCCAAAGTGGGCTAAAGCGATAAAAAATTGCAATCTGAGATAAAAAACACCGCAGCAGCGGTGTTTTTTTATTGTCAATTTAAAACCACCTCCTATGGAGGTGGTGATCGGCTCTGGG
>NZ_DAIPZL010000011.1:0-125081 GCF_036782235.1 Rheinheimera sp.
GCCACTGGATCGGTCAACCGATCTGAAATTTTCTTATCTGATCGGCATTACAGCCATGTCGCTGGTTTTTTTTAATAAGTGCAGCAGCGGTGCAGTTCTTTTTTTAAAAATAAAGGCTTCTAAACAAAGCCTTTTCAGCTGACTTTGGCATTGTTTCATTTGCTGATCACAAAGTGGTTTTGTCAGTCCATAAAGAAAAAACCAAACTTTTCGGCGACTGGGTCCGACTATGTCGTTATGCAAACTATTTGCAGATTTTTACCTGAATGCGGAGCCTGTTATGAACCATTTACCCAAACATCTGAAATTTATTGCCCCTGTGTTGGTTTTAACCGCACTGCAGCTTGGTGCCTGTAGCAACGCTGGTGCTGCCGCGGACAGCTCAGCGCTTGCCAATGCCGGAACTCAGTCACCAAATTCTGGCGGTAGCGGCTATCAGTTGCAGGTACTGAAAGACTGTAAAGTGTTGTCAGAGCGCCCTCTGAATGCACAGGAGCTGAAGTTATATCAGGAATTACAGCTTGCAGAGCAGCGAATGAAACAGCTCGAAGCACCACTCAAACAAATGGAACTGGAACTGGCAACGCAGAGCAAAGCGCTTGAGCATCTGACCAGTCAGATAGAACAGCAGGCCGGGCAGCGCCAGGGACCGGACCCACAACTGTTAGCGCAACAGGCCGAATTCAGCAACAAAATAAGCGCCGTGGTGGACAGTCATCAGGCCGATATTGACGCTCTGAGCTCACAAGGCCAGTACATTGCAACAGTGGCCACCGAATTTGAACAGCTGGTGATAAAACCGTTAGACAAAGGCAGTTATGACCAAATCAGGTTATTCCCACAAGGTGACAAAGCACCCACAGATTGTCAGCAGGGTATGTTTTTTTCAGCGTCACGCTAAAAGCACCTGTCGTTTGCTGGTGTTTTTGCCTGAGCCTCAAAAGGAGTTGTTGGAAAAAGCGAAGTTGCAGAGCCTGCTGATCAGCAGGCTCTGCAATAACCGGAACTATGGTTATGACAGCATTGCTTTTGTGCGTTTTACAGACAAAGTACGACGCAGACTCAGCCATAACAGCGGGCACAACATCAAAAGTGCTGATGGCGGTGCAGGGACAGCTGTAGGGTCGGTCACCTGAATACTGACACCCGCCCAGTCAGGGCTGAGCATATTGGCGCTTTGGCCAAGGAAGCCCAGATAGCTGTTATCAAGTTCCAGGACAAAGTTGCCCGCTTTTTTTACGGTAAATTTAAAGGCGGCCAGCACAAAACCTTGTTGCTGCTGCGCCATTAACAGGTCCAGATCGGCCGCCCAGTCAGCATATTCTTCCAGTGACAGTTTGCCGTTGATTAAATCATGGGCTGAATACGCATAAGAGCCAAAACCGTCGTTAAAACCAGTGCCAAAAGTCCAGCTTTCTAACCAAAGCTGTGCTGGCTGATATTGCAGCGCCAGGAAAAAGCCGGTCAGGGTTTCAGTGGCATTTTCAACCCTGAGCCAGGCGGTCACTGTGTCACCGGTTTGATATTGCTGTTGATCGGTTTGAATACGAATAAGCGCTGCATTAGCCGAGGTGCTGAGCAGCAGCAAGCAAGCCAGAATAAGCTGGCAACATGTGGTTTTTAATAAATTCATTTTATAAGTTCCTGTTCTAAATTTGCTTAGGCTGCAATAGCGCAGCGCGGTAAATCACAAAGCTTGCTCATGGCCGGCACGTCACGCTGGTCCACAACCTTGTCGAGGTTAAAATCGAGTTCGCTGGTTAAATTGGTTTTGCTGCGAAGCCGCTGGTTAAACAGCTCAATATCGCGTTTATCAACGGCGCCGTTTTTATCCAGATCGGCAGGTCGGAACGAACTGCCCTGGCAAATGCCCTGGCCTGCAACTACACAGTCCAGCCATTGATGAAACTCAAGGTCAAAGTTGGTGCCCCAGGTTTTCAGAATATCCTGATAGGGTGTGTAAGGCGGTAGTTCAGGTAAATCAACTTTTTGCTGGCCACAGGTCCAGACCCAGTTGCCAGAACCCCAGGCACTGTCGTCATATAACCAGCTCCAGTTATTGGCAATGGCATCTGGCTTGTAACGCCAACCCCAGTCAAAACTGCAGGCTTCGCTGGAAATGGCGTATTTGGCAGCACGCAAAGTAGGCAGCAGCGGCTGGTCGATATCAGCACGATGTTTTTCAAACATAAAACGCACGGCCAGATAACCCCAGTGATAGGTGCGGGCTGTATTGCTATTGGCATAAGTGGTTTGAAATAACTCACTGAGCTGATAGGTTTTATTAGGCGCAACGGCCAGCGCTTTGGGATTGGTGGCCGGTTGTGATAAATATTCAGCTAAACCTTCGCCCCACCAGACTGAGTTCTGTGGTTGGTCACTAAAGCTGCCCCACTGGTTAAAGCGGCCATCCAGATAATGGATATATTCGTGCTCTAAATTCCACACCACAAAAGCAGGCGCCAGCCAGGTGGCCTGATAAGCGATAAAACGCGCCTGATTCGCTGGATCTGACGGTGTTCCTTCTAAATACATACCGCCATTGTTGGTGTCTATGCCAAAAAACTGACCGGCATAGTTCTGATAATCGGTGGAGGATTTAAAAATGACCATCTCCAGCGCTGTGTTATTGTCATTGTCCACAGGGCTGTTGGCGTTAGTGTTAAAGGTTTGGTGAAACAGGCTTTCTTCGGCTGCCAGTTTGCTACAAATACCAGCCAGATTTTCGTTGCTGATTTGCCCCTGGAACCGGACTTTCAGGGTTGGGCCACAAGAGTGGCTGCCGGATAACACTGTGGATTCGAGATCAAACTGACAGGCATTGCCGTACATACTGCAATTGGCGCTGTCGTAGGCTTTTACCATACCTTGTGCATTAACCCAGGCTTGTGAGCCGGTGCCGCCATAACTGTAGCTTGACAGCACATGCTGCAGCGCCGGACGCACTGTGTCGGCAACAGCACCACCAAGTTTAAGCATGCGGCCAAGCTCTGACACTGCATCATTAAACTGATATTCGCGGGTATGACCCACCAGCCACAAGCCATCGTTTAAGACAAAGTCCCGCAGTCTGGTGACAATTTGCGGATGGGTGCTTAGGAGCTGGTCCAGCTCAGCGCCACCTATATTTACTGCATTAAAATAGTGCGTCAGAATTTGGGTCATGCCGTTTTCTTCATAGGCAACACCCCAGTTATTGCTGCGGTTTACGCTCTGGGCATACCCCTGCAGTGCTTCGCTGATCCTGGGTAAAAATTGCAAGGCTTCGGTGCCTGAGCTTCGCACTAAAATCAGCATTTCATACCGCAGGAAATAATTGCGTGAACTGGTGCCGTTAAACTGCACAAAATGATCGCCGGCAAAATACTGGCTAAAAGCTTGTTGCAACGCAGCTTTATAATTGGCCGCAAAACTGCGGCCAGTGGCAGATTCAGCCCAGTGCATCGCTCTTAAATAAGTTACCAGTTTTTCCAGCACCACAGCACCAGAGGCGTCTGAACCGTCAAAACCCTGCAGCTGCTCATTAATGGCATTGGCAATAGTTAAAATTTTGCTATCAGAAAAATGTGCAGTGCCTACAAGGCTCACATCATAAAGTTTGTATAAACAACCGGTTAAGCTGGCATTTCTGACAGCATCAACCAGTTCGTTGCCATATAAATTCAGCAAATCGACAGGGCTGCTACAGCTGACTGCCGCTGTTGTGACATTGCTAGGTTGCGGCTTGTTGTGCTTGGACAGGTTATTCAGACTGTGCCGGGAGTACTCTTGATCTGCAGCAGGGCGCCAGCGTGTGCTTAACTCTAGCCCATGTTTTTCCGCGTAAATTTTCGCCTGAACCTTTTCAAATTCAACAGGCGACATTAAACGGGGTGGCGCCACCATATTTTTGTCTGTGTGCGGGCGTTTAGCGGCGAGTTCAGTCAGATGCTGACGTTGTAAATCGACGCTGATTTGTCCAGGATGTGTCAGTTGCACCTGTTCCTGCGCCATAACTAAACCGCTGCTGAGCAAAAGCGGCAGCAGCTTCAGATGGGTGTTCATAAAGGCATGTTCCTTTCGGTGAGTGATCGTTATAATTGTGTTACCTGCGCAGGTAGGGATAAGTTAACACAATATATATTGTATACAATATATTTGAGTTGGTTTATTTCGCTTTAATGGCGCGGATTGTTAAGTTGTTTTGGTTATAAAAGCACCTAAAACCGGCAAATTAACGCTGTTATGGAAACAAAACGGCAAAGCTGGTGACTAGGTTTTTGTGGTACAGCAAACAATCCTGTGTTCAGGCGGTTAAAACGCTGTGCATTGGAAAAGGCTTGTTACTGTGATGTTGCAGCAGAAAAAGGAAGATAAAGTGCTTTATATTGTGATGTTAGGTGGTCGCCATGCTGCGGCAAAAATTGAAGTGCATGATGTGGTTTTTGTCAGTGGTGACAATCTGCAACAGCTGTATCCACAATTGCGCGAGCAGTGGTTTGGTATCTCAGAAGGTTTACACATCGATTCCTGGATGGCAGTTGATGGCGTTGAGCAGTATAAAGTCGGTTTCAGCAACACAGCACCAGCAGCAGGCGAGCCCAGATTATTTTTTATAAATCTTGGGGGGTATCAGTATGGCCATTTTGGTGAAGAACATCGTTATTTACTGGTTGTTGCCAAAGACAAAGTCAGCGCCAAACAAAAAGGCAAAACCATGTTGGCTGCGCAATGGGATAAACCACATACTGACAATCTGTGGGATTTAGACGATTGTATCGCCATAGACAACATTGGCGGCCGTTATATCAGCCTGAGTCTTGAACCACATCAGGGTATCAAACAACAAAACGATTATATTTTGTTGTGACAGACTAAAGAAGCCAGCGACAAGGCTCAGTATTTAAAACCAAGCAGCAGAGCGCAGCTGGCAACTGTAACAGAGCATTCCTGGCAGACGAGGCGACAGATGATCTGTTAAAGGCATTTGAGAATTTGAACATTCTATTTAACATAATATACATTATGGGATATGTCGTCTTTGGTGGGGAAAATGCCCCGAAACGTGCGAAAACAGCAGCAAACTAGTTAAAACGATTGCGCTAGTCGCTGCCTTCAGCTTTTTTGCTAGGTTGTGCCATACCGTTTGTGCGGTTTCAGTTTTGGCGCACTCAGCAGCAAGCTCGACAAGGACTAGTCCGGCGTCGAGCTGACACTGCTGAGCTATCCACAGCGCCTGTTCTTCTGTCAGGTGTCGTTGTCCTGATTTTACCGATGATAAATTTCCTTTCGTCATTTTTGGCAATACCGCTACAACTTCAGCGTCCTTTGCAAATCCCTTCGTTTGTTTCAGTGTCTCAATCAGTGTTGCGCTGTAGCTCATAAAAAAACCTCTTGACGTTTTCACAAATGAAAACTAAATTCTGCCTAAATAGTTTTCATGGATGAAAACTTAGCTGTTTATTTGTTAATCGAGTATATCAGGGGCTGCAACCATGACCATACAAGAAGTGATTGAATTACATAGAGCAAAGCTCATTAGCTCAGTAAAAATCGTAAAGCGTCATAACCACAGGCGCTTTGTTGAAATTGAAGTCACTGCAACCGTTCGCGCTTTAACGCCTCAGTGCGACATTGTGTTGCACCCGTTTAAGCTCGACCATCAGGCTTTAAAGTCTGATTTATGGACAATGCGTTTGCTCGATGACAACGCCATTCCTTTTGAATTTTCTGATTTGACTGTGGCGGCACCTGATTTGCGCTCTGGCCGCAGCCCACAAGTGCAAAAGCTGTCACAGTCATCTTCCTGTGTTCTCTGCGGTAAAACGTGCCTCGACCTTTCGGCGGGTTGTTTCAATCCGTCGGTTTTTTCTCCCGCAGATGGCGATTGGGTTTGCAACCTCAATCTGAGTTTATCCACAGAAACGGTGGATAACTTACAATGACAGATTTTTCAGTTGTTTCAGCCACAGAAGAACAAATGCAGTGTCACCTGCCCTTTGCCGTATCTCTGGTAATTCGCCGCCTAAGCAACTGCAATTTTTTGGCTGTCGTTAAGTTCCCTTATCACAATACAGTCGCCTTCCGCATCACCGATATTAACGGCGCTTGGTTGATTTTCTTTAATCGCAACCACTTTTACAGCTTTTTGCAAAGGAATGGCCTTAACAATTTAGCGGTGGTTCACCATGATTGATATGGTCGCAATCTCCGTTCCTTTCATGCCTGAATACGTTCACCAAGTTGGTGACAATGCCTTTTTGGATGATAAATTCATTGCTGAAAAGTTCGGGCTTTCCATGGAAGGCCAGATAGATTACGAAAACGGCGTTCCGGTGGTTTCACGCCTGCGCCATAAATTTGAATCTATCCCGTCAAGTTTCGCATCACTGGCCTTTAAATTCGTCAACGGCACAGATTTTAAATGCTACCCGTACATAAAAATCGTTGGTAATCCAGCCAAGCTCTTGCAGGGTCACAATGTCTACGGCTCCGATAATTTATCTCTGTGTATTCAGTGTATTGAGCAGGCTTTTTGCTTCTCTGGTTTAGCCCCTATTGAATATTTAGATTGGGCTTATGCAACCGTTGATTATCTCGATGTTACCTACACTGCCCACGTTCAAAACAGAGAAACTGCTTTAACAGTTATTGATGCTATAGGGTCAATTAAGATTGGGCAAAAAAAGCCTTATCGTGATCCAAAGTTCAAAACAACAACTTATATCAATAAGGGTTCCAGACACTCACAACAAAAGATTTATTTAAAAGAAGATGAATTAAATAAACAAATTTCGGTTTTAACCCGCAAATACGCTGCAACAAAATTAAATCATCTTAAATACCAGCTTTTGCAAATAACTTCGCCAACCGTTAGAGAATATGCCTACGCCGCAGTGCGTTTAGAATCCCGAGTTTTTGCCTGCAAAATTAATAGCCTTGGCTATTCGACCAGCTTTGCTGAACTACGTGATCCAGCTTATCAAACCCGCAACCCCGACATAATCCAGAATCTTTGGCTTGATTCTTTTAATCCAATTTTGAAAGCCTTTGAAGGTGCCACCATGAATGCACATAACCATACAGAAGTATTTGAGGCGTTAAAGCTCGCCCATTTTAGAATCAAAAAAGATGGCTCTCACTCTTACACCAAGGCCAATAAACTTTTTGACCTGTTTAATACCATCACCACAAAAGGCTATGAGCACACAAAGCGCACCCATGACCGTGCAACTTGGGGGCGACGCTTAAAAGAATTTCAGGCCGCTGGTTTATCACTGGCTCAGTTAATGAATTTCACAGGCGAAGTGTCAAATGTCGTTCCGTTAATCCGCTTTATCAATGTCGATTTTGCTAAACAATTACCCGCCGATTTTGTTGAACCGTTATCCCTGCGTGAACAATATCAGCGACAGCCTGCGCTATTGCGCCTCGTTTCGTAAAGGAAACCACCAATGACAAACATGTTATCAATACCAACTTTTCAGGGTCTTACAGTAAATGGCGTTTATAAAGGCGTTCGTCAACAACATGGCCGACCAAATGCGCAAGGCGTAGTCAGAACAACTCTTTACTGCGGAATATCTGTAATTCGCCAAGGCAACTACGGCACAGAAGAAACCATTATCGAAATGGTAATTTCAGAACAGCTTATTAAAGATGGCGTTCCCGCCAAATTAGCCCAATTTGAAGGCCAACAAATTAGCCTGCCTTTTTGGGAGCGTCTTTGGGAAGGAACATCAACGCCCGGCTTAACTCGTTACCTTTCAAACGAAGTTAAAGACATGTTTCAAAAATAATCCTTTTTGCAAAGCCTCTTGCCCCTTTACGGGGTAAGAGGCGGCAAAAAGACGGGGGATATATGGAAACCGTATCAGTAGACCCAACGCAGATAGCCGCTGTTATTTCGGCCATTGAAACCGCTGTAAATGTGGTTGTTTCAGCCATTGCCTGTGTCTGCTTTTTCCTCGGTATGAATTCGTGGGAGTCGTCCGCAAAATGATGATGACATTCACAGAAAGCATCGGCCTCTGTTTTGGGGCTGGTATCACCGGCTGGTGCGTTGGCGCCGGCTTTTATATGTTCAGGCGTTTTGCCTATCAAGTAGCGAGTTAAACCATGAAAAAACAAAACTTATTGCTGTTAGCAGCAACATTTTTAACTGGCGCAGCTGTCGCCTCTCCTGCCACTGATGCAATTGCAGATGTTGGTACTGAAGCTGCGGCGTTGTTAGCTGCGGCTTGGCCTGTAGTTATCGCCATCGTTGTAGGCACTATCGGTATCAAGCTGTTTAAGAAGTTCGCCAACAAAGCGACCTAAGACCAAGGAAAAGCCCCATGACAAAGTACGTAATCACTTTAATCACTTTGCTGTGGGGCTTTTCTGCCTTTTCTGAAACTCAACGAATTTATAGTATTTACGCTCAATTTTCCCAGCCTGTTAGTTTCAAGCCAAATGAACTTTTTATAGATACCTCAATTCATGCGGCTGGGACAGATTCTGTTAGGCGTTATATTTTACAGAGTGTCACTGTTGTCTATAATTCTTCTTCAATTTCTAATTGCACTATTGCCAGCAATCAAACAACTTTAAGTTGTATTAAAAATGGCTCACCCACTTCAGTTAGCATAGGTTATTCCTCTTCCGGCCCATTTCAATACCCTGAAACCGATACCTGCAAACATTCTGCCGGACAAACTGTTAGTGGATTTTTTAATAGTCTTGCATCTCGTTGTATATCAATTGAAGGCAAGACCACAGGTGGCCCAAATCCACAGCCCTTGCTTTGTTCTACTGAAGGACAAATCTGCATAGGCACAAATCTCAATGAATGTAGCCATAAGATCACAGAAAATTCTTGTACTGCTGAAAGTCCACCAGATGAACCCGAACCAGACCCTGAGCCAGATCCAGACCCTGAGCCAGACCCTGACCCAACACCAGACCCCGACCCAACTGACCCTCCACCACCGGATGGTGGCTCGACTGGCGGCGGTTCGACTGGCGGCAGCAACCCCCCAGCCTCCGGCAACACTGGCGGGCAAACTGGCACAATTGGTGGTAACACTGTTAACGTTACTCAGGACTTTACCCCCATAACTGAGCGGCTCGACCTGCTCCGCGCAGATATGAAAAAGCACACTGATTACGTATCAGAACGCATAGATAACAATACCGACCAAATGACGAAGGGGTTTAAATACCTTGGTGCTGTCATTGCTAACAACGCAGGTACCGGCACAGATAACGCCAAACTTGACGCAATTAGAAACTCTGTCGAATCACTCAAAGGCAATATTGATGCTGTTGCCAATCAGGTGGCCGCCCAAACTCAGCAACATGGCGATAAGCTCGACGGCATAAAAGGCTCAATGGATGAATTATTAGATTTTGTAAAAAACGGTGATGCGATAAGCGGCGAGGAACAAGGCGATCAGCTTGTGCTGCCTGATTACAATCAGCATTTATCTGACGCATACACAGGCATACAAACCGACGTTGAGAACCATGTCCAGAATTCCGGCTTAAATGCTTTGACGGATAAAGAACACATTGAAGGCATTTTCTCTGGCGCTCAGTCGCTTGCTGATGTTTTTGATATAGCAGGCTCGTCTTGCTCTCCAATATCTTTTGGCCGCCATGGGTCTTTAGACTTTTGTGACGCAGCCCCGAAAATATCTATGGTATTGGAGATAGTTATCTGGCTTTTAACCGCAATTTTCATTTTCACCTATGTAGCAACCATCTTAACTAAAGAGCGCCTATCATGATCCCATTGCTGATATTGCCAATCATGGCTTTTTTCAGAACTATCATAAGCAAGATTTTCCAGTGGTTTATGGTGGCTTATTTGTCAGGCGCATTAAAAAGCATGGCAATTTATTTGCTGCTTTTCACTGCCCTTGCAACGCTGATAACCGGGTTAATCACAACAGCCAACGCTATGCTTTTGGACGCTATCCGCTCAATGCACCCAATGAGCCAGTTAATGCTGGCTCCCATTGCCGGAATGATGCCCCCTTCGCTATCTCTTTGTGCCAGCATGATTGCCACAACCTACATTCTCGGCATCGTTTACAACCTTGCAAAAGAAGTCGCCAAGCTCAAAGCAAAAATGGCCGAACGCGCCCTTGGTTTCTTTAAGGCTTAACCATGCCCGCCTATGTCATCACTGGTAAACTCGGCGCAGGCAAATCGCTTGTCGCCGTTTCCCGCATTCAGCAATACCTGTTTCAAGGCCGCAAAGTCGCAACTAATGTAAATCTATTCCCTGAACACCTAACCAATAACCTTTGGTCAAAAAACTGTGAGATATACCGCATACCCAATAAACCAACCATTGCCGACTTAAATAACCTGCCTCGCGGCCATGACTTAGACCATGCCGACGACAATAAAAACGGGATTTTGGTCTTGGACGAATGCGGTACATGGTTTAACTCAAGGGGCTGGAATGATAAAGGCCGCGCTGAGGTTATCGAGTGGTTCCGAAATGCCCGTAAATTAAGGTGGGATATTTATTTCATCATTCAGGACGTTGCTGTTATGGATAGCCAGGCGAGAGACTCTTTCGCTGAACACGTTGTTTACTGTCGCCGGTTCGACCGATTTAAAATCCCGATTTTGCATTTACTCGGCATTAAACCGCCAAAAATTCACCTCGGGATTGTCAAATATGGCGACCGCGACAACAGTCCTACTGTTGACCGCTGGATGTATCGCGGCACCAACCTTTACAACGCCTACGACACAGAACAACAATTCACCTCAAACGACGAAATACAAGGGCTTGCCTCAGTCCTGCCGCCATTCTATACGCATGGCCGATACACAACTAAATGGAGAGAATTCAAAGATGGCCTCAAGCGCTTCCGTTTTGGTAAATACCACTTTTTTTCAATAGGGGCTTTACTGGCTGCGTTCACAGTAAACGCCCTCGTCACTTATGAACCCGAACAACCCAAAAAAGGTATCTGGTCTTGTAATGAAGCCTACAAGCAGCTTTTTGGCTCCTGCTCTGCCAAGCCCGTAGCGCCTTACGAATACTACTACCCTAAACCAGAGCAAAAACCCGAAGATAAAGCAGCAGAGAGCGCCACAGAGCGAAAAAAGACCATTTACATTGCCGGATGGGAAAAAACATCAACGGGATATAACATGGCCTTTGTGACAGACGATGGCGAACCGTTTTACCCGACGTATTACAAAGTAATCACCGCAGGCGATTGCACTGCGCTGGTAATGCTTCCAGATGGACGGCAACAGCTAAACTGTATGCCGGATAAAATGGCGTATGCAGAAGTTAAAAATGACGCTTCCAGCGTCATGCAGTGACCAACGGGAACGGCAACCAAGGCCGCAAAGCGGCCGCTGAAAGCGCAGCTTTCCCCCTGCCAAACTGAAAAGCCCCTGAAGGGGCTTTTTTTATGCTTTATCGTTTTTCGCGCCGTTTTGGGTGCCACTCTAAAGAGTGCACACAGTAATAGTGCACTCTTGTTTCAAAATGAAACAAAACACCCAACAATTGCGATTTTTCAGCGCCTGACATATCATCACAAATATATCTACTAAGTTATTGATTATATTGAACATAATAAAGTCATTATGGGATATTTAGTATGAATGTATAACTACAAAACCTGCTGGCTTTAAACCGCTTTTCATGGTTTATGCTGGTGCCATCTCTGTGTTATTTGGCAGGCTGAAGTATTTTTACATGGCTCCATCGGTTTTATTAAAATCTACTTGTTACGTAACTGATGTTCTATACTTGGCCAAAACCCAAAAACATGAGTTTTATATGGCACTTAGCAACGCCGAACGGCAACGGAATTATCGCAAAAGACGCAATGTTGAACTGGTCAATGCAAAAAAATTACGTGATGAACATACTGGGCTGCTTGCAGAACTTTCTAAGTTACGTAACGAAAATGATGTGTTAAAACAAGAGATCACAAAACTAAACCAAAAAATTTCTATGATGGAGCTCGACAGTAAAAACGCAGTTACTGCCACCGAAGTTCCTTACGATGAACGTTTGCTGGTACTTCGCATTCCGTTGCAATACCAAAAAGTGTATACCGCAGCACAGTCGGATGCGGAATTTACCCGTATGACACCACAGCTTTGGGTCCGCTCAAAAGGCATCCCAAATTACAAGTTTGCTTACCGTTTGGTGTTACTTCAAATAGGCAACAGATACTTGCTGGAATTAAGGCCGCCGCTTGATAAAAAGTCTGAAGAAAAACTGCAATCTTTTATCACTTGGCAGGAAATGGAAGATTACATCAAAGAGCGTGGCCTTTAGTTGTGCCTGAATTTTCTGAATCGACCTAGAGGCAGAGCCCCCTGCTCTGCCAATGGTAACGGCCTGATATTCAGGCGGCTTTAATACCAACCTGCAGAATTTCGTCTTTGTCGTTCAGTTGCCGCACTGTGAGTACCAGCTGATCCAGTTGCAGGCTGTCGCCTACCACAACCCGACGATGAAAACGCTCTGTGATGTACTCAGATAAAGATTGTTGTGGGTTTAATTCGCCAAACTCTATGGTGTAGAACGCAGCCAACTCAGATAACAGGATCTGGCCGTTTAAGACAAATTCACCAAAAAAATCTTGCCGGTTGAGCGCAGCCGCTGCGGCATAACTGGATAACACTTCGCTTAAATGAGCACTATCTGCGGCTTTGGCTAACACCATCAGCGTATCCTCTGCTTTAAACAATGCACAGTTTGCACTTTGCAGCCACTCTCCCTGACGAATAACACCGAGAAACAGCACTGTATCCGGCACCGGCAATTGTTGCCAATCTGCATCAATCACAGACGAGCTGGCATCTACTTTATAGGCAAGCAGCTGCAGTATATCGTGGCTTGGTACAGCTTCTAAAGCCATCACATGATCAGGCCCTGGTGATTTCGGCACCTGGAGTTTTAACCAGCGCGCCACCGGTGCAATAGACCAGCCCTGGATCAACAAAGATACTATCACCACAAAAAACGCCACGTTAAAGTACAAATCGTGGTTTGGCACTCCAGCAAGCCAGGGGATCAGTGCAAGAATGATAGGCACAGCACCTCTTAAGCCAACCCAACTGATAAAGATCTGATCATGAACCGGAAATCTAAATGGCACCAGGCTTAAAATCACGGCCAGCGGCCTAGCCAGAAAAATCATTACCAAAGCCAGTAGCAGAGCCGGAATGGCGTATTGAAAAAGTTTTGCCGGTGCCACCAGTAAACCCAGCATCAGAAACATCACTATCTGACTTAGCCAGGCCAGGCCATCGTGCATGCGCAAGATAGATTGCAACTGAGCCAGTCGTGCACTGCCAATCAGTACCCCGGCCAGATACACAGCCAGGAAACCACTACCGCCCAACAGGTTGGTGAAAGCAAAGATCAAAAGTGCGTAAGAAACAGCAAATAGCGGAAAAAAAGCTGCGCCAAGCGCTAAACGGCGGCACATCCAGATGAACGTTTTGCCGCCAAGGTAACCCGCCAGTGCACCAATGACTGCTTGCTGGAAAAAACTGATGGCCAGTCTCCAGTCTGGATTGGCGTCGCCTGCAACCACACTGACCAGGGTAAAGGTCAGCATCACCGCCATAGGGTCGTTGCTGCCCGATTCAATTTCGAGGGTAGATGCCACCCGCTCTTTAATATTCAGTCCGGCCGATTGAAAGATGGAAAACACCGCAGCTGCATCGGTTGAGCTTAAGATAGCCCCTAGTAACAATCCCTCTAAAAAAGTGAGATTAAACAACCAGGTTGCAGCTATGCCAAGCACAGCACAGGTGATTAATACGCCAACAGTCGCCAATGCGGCGGCTGGTGCTAATACCACTTTAAATCTGTCAGGTGGCGTTCGCATCCCACCATCAAACAGAATAATCACCAGCGCAACAGAGCCGATTAATAAAGCGGTATCGGGCGAAGAAAAAACAATGCCCAGCAGACCGTCTTCACCGGCCAACATGCCAATAACCAGAAATATTAATAATAACGGCGCACCGAAGCGCGCCGAAATTAACGTGGCGATAATACTAAGCGAAAACAGCGCGCCGGCAATCAGAATACTGAGGTTCACTGCATCCAATAGCACATCCTTTATTGCGGGGTCTGAATTTCCTGATAAATGGCCTGCAAAGCGGCCAGTGGATCTGATGCCTTGGTGATGGGGCGCCCTATCACCATATAATCAACACCGGCAGAACGCGCTTCTTTGGGCGTCATCACCCTTTTTTGATCATCTGCAGTGGCAAAGGATGGTCTGATCCCAGGCGTCACCAAACAAAAATCCTGACCAAACTGTCGTTTTAACATCTGAGCTTCCTGCGCTGAACACACGACACCATCAAGGCCTGCTTGTTGTGTTAAGCCAGCCAGGTGTTGTACCTGTTCAGCTACTGAGCGGTTGATGCCTAACTCAGTGAGATCTGCTTGTTCCATTGAAGTTAGCACAGTTACGGCAATTAATAATGGCCGCTCAGCAGCATAAGGCTGTAGCGCCTCACGGGCCGCAGCCATCATGCGGCAGCCGCCGCTGGCATGCACATTCACCATCCAAACTCCGAGATCTGCAGCGGCCTGGACGGCCTTGGCAACAGTATTTGGAATGTCGTGGAATTTTAAATCCAGGAAGACCTCAAAACCACGCTGATGCAATGTCTGAACAAAATCCGGACCAAAATGGGTGAACATTTCTTTGCCCACTTTTAACCGGCATAAAGACGGATCAAGCCGGCTAACCAGGTCCAGCGCCGCGGCTTTTTGTTCAAAATCAAGGGCCACAACTATAGGGCTTTGTGCCATGTACAATTTCCTCTTTTACTAACGGCCATCAATACCACTTAAGGGTTCAACAGTTTCCCACTGCTGGCATGATGGGCATAACCAATAAGCTTGCCGTGTTTTAAAACCACAATTGCGGCAACTAAACAAAATTTTAGTTTCCAGATAAGCATTCACCATTTGTTCTATTGAGTGCAGCGCTGCTCTGTGCTCCGGTTCTGTGATCTGACGAAGCTGCAACACCCGTTGGAATAAACGGATATTCGGTTGTTGCTGCAGTTTTTCCAGCAACAGCTGCTCACCCGCTGCCGGCGAGCCGGTTTGCACCAGCCAGTCTGCCAAATAGATAGTGGCTGTAATGTTTTTATGCTGATGCGCAAGCTGACTCAGGAGCTGATACCAATCTTGCGCCGGTAACTGACATTGGATTAAGCCCGGCAACACTTCAGCCGCCCATTGTGGTTTTTGGGCCAATACAGCTTTAAAAGCAACTGCCGCTTCATCAAGTTGTTGCTGTTGCAATAACAATTGCGCCAACTGCATTTTGGGCCGGATAGACTGGGGATACTGTTGTGTTAAAAGTCGCAACGCAAATGCATCCAGTGGCTTTTTCTGATCCTGACAACGCATATTGCTAATGGCAATACGCAGCGACTTAGAATCGGTTTTATCTACTTCATGGGCAAAAGCAGCCGCTTTATGCCAGTCGTGTGTGGCAATGAACAGACTAAAAAGTTGCTTTAACGCTTTTTCACGCAGCGCATCAGTACTGACCAACGCTGTTAACAACAGCTCTGCCCTGTCATACAAACCAGCCGAATAATAGTCGTTTGCCAACTCCAGCTGAATTTGTTGTGCCTGGTGTTTTGGTAATTTTAACTGATGCAGTTTTTCATGAATGCGGATAGCTTTATCCCAGTCGCCTCTGCGACGGAATAAATTCGCCAGCGCCAGATAAGTATCAATAGTCGCAGCTTCAATATCCAGCAGCTGCAATAACTGTTCTATTGCTTTATCTTCTTGATCTGTAAGTAGAAAATTAAGGCCGGACGACAGGTTTTTCGCAACACTTGCTTTGCCTTTTAACTCTTCCTGACGAAGACTGTTTCTGCCATAAAACCAGCCGTAAGCGGCGGCAACTGGCAGTAACAGGAAAAGCAATTCAAGCATAGGGGTCAGGTCTTGCTGATAGCTTTAGAAAACCAGCGTTTGGTTTTGAGTTTTATCAGAATGGACAAAGATAAGCTTAAGCCTATGGCAAAGCCGAGTAACAGAAACAGCAGGGCAATATCCACAACCCGCAACTCAGCTTTAGCGATAAAATAGTTGAGTTCAGCTGCTTGCTGGTTAATAGAGCCAAAAAACAGGCCAACCACAACCAAAGCAACAAAACATAAAATGTAAATCAGTTTTCTCAAACCCAACTCCGTTTGTACTCAGCTTGTGCTGGTACTAAAACATCCCTGATCAGGTGTTTTCTTTGACGCGATCGCGTAACTCTTTACCTGGTTTAAAATGCGGGACATATTTGCCGTCAAGTTCAACCTTGTCACCCGTTTTTGGGTTACGGCCCACACGTGGTGCACGGTAATGCAGAGAAAAACTACCAAAACCACGGATTTCAATACGTTCATTTGCAGCTAAAGAACCGGCCATTTGTTCCAGAATTTCTTTTACTGAGGATTCAACATCTTTGACTTGGACGTGAGGAAAATCACTTGCGAGCTTTTCAATCAATTCAGATTTGGTCATAGACCCTCCGCTACAATGTGGTCTGGAGAATTCGGCTGGGGCTTGGCAGCCCCAACCGATTTACTTCAGCATTAATTAGTCAGCTTTCTGGGCTGCTTTGAATGCTTCAGCCATTGCATTGCCACCAAAGTCAGCATCATCTTGCTTCTTGATAGAATCCATAGCTTCTTTTTCTTCAGCTTCGAACTTGGCTTTGATTGACAGGCTGATTACGCGGTTTTTGCGGTCAACACCCATCAGACGAGCTTCAACTTCTTCACCTACTTTCAGTACTGTTGATGCATCTTCGATACGCTCACGAGCGATGTCTGATACACGAACATAACCTTCAACGCCACCTTCCAGCATTACTGTAGCACCTTTGGCGTCAACAGCAGTTACGTTGCCTTTAACGATAGCACCTTTTTTGTTATCAGCAAGGTAGCCGTTGAACGGATCTTCGTCTAATTGCTTGATGCCTAAAGAGATACGCTCGCGCTCTGGGTCAACTTGCAGTACAACGGCAGAAACTTCGTCACCTTTCTTGAATTCGCGAACTGCGTCTTCACCGGTAGAGTTCCAGCTGATGTCTGATAAGTGAACCAGACCATCGATACCACCGTCCAGACCGATGAAGATACCGAAGTCAGTGATTGACTTGATTTTGCCAGAAACGCGGTCGCCCTTGTTAAAGCCCTTAGCGAACTCTTCCCATGGGTTAGCTTTACACTGTTTCAGGCCTAAAGAAATACGACGACGTTCTTCGTCGATTTCCAGAACCATCACTTCCACTGAGTCACCTAAGTTAACAACTTTAGATGGGTGGATGTTTTTGTTGGTCCAGTCCATTTCTGAAACGTGTACTAAACCTTCAACGCCTTCTTCGATTTCAACGAAGCAGCCGTAGTCAGTCAGGTTAGTTACGCGACCAGTGATCTTAGCACCTTCTGGGTAACGAGATGCGATAGCGGCCCATGGATCTTCACCCATTTGCTTCAGGCCCAGAGAAACACGTTGTTTCTCACGGTCGAATTTCAGAACTTTTACCGGGATCTCGTCGCCAACATTGACGATTTCGCTTGGGTGCTTCACGCGTTTCCAAGCCATGTCAGTGATGTGCAGTAAGCCGTCTACGCCACCTAAGTCAACGAATGCACCGTAGTCAGTCAGGTTCTTAACGATACCCTTAACTTCCATGCCTTCTTCCAGGTTTTGTAACAGTGTATCGCGCTCAGCACTGCTTTCAGATTCGATCACAGCACGACGTGAAACTACAACGTTGTTGCGCTTCTGGTCTAATTTGATAACTTTGAACTCAAGTTCTTTGTGTTCTAAGTGCAGAGTGTCGCGTACTGGACGTACATCGACTAATGAACCAGGCAGGAATGCACGGATACCGTCAACTTCGACAGTGAAACCGCCTTTAACTTTGCCAGTGATAACACCGATAACGGTAACTTTATCTTCACAGGCTTTTTCCAGGCGTACCCAGGACTCGTGACGCTTGGCTTTTTCGCGAGACAACAGAGTCTCACCGAAACCATCTTCAACTGCATCCAGAGCTACGTCGATGATGTCACCAACGTTCACTTCAATCTCGCCAGCCAGGTTTTTGAATTGTTCAACCGGGATCGCAGCTTCAGATTTCAGACCGGCGTCAACCAGTACTACGTCTTTATGAATAGCTACGATAGTGCCCTTAACGATTGAACCTGGGCGAGTTTCGATAGTCTTGAGGCTTTCCTCAAATAATTGTGCAAAATTTTCAGTCATTTTTCACTGTTTCAGTTAGTTGCTCCACTTTGCATCCAAATAAAGTGGGGTTGCTTAATTTACCGTTAACATTCCTTGTCAGCGGCTGTCCAAAGTGAAGGCTCAGGCCTGGTTCAATTGCTTTTTAACAAAGCTCAGAACCTCTTCCAACACTTGATCAATAGTTTTGCTGGTCGAATCCAGTAAGTAGGCGTCGTCTGCTGGTTTCAGCGGAGCAACTGCGCGGTTCATATCGCGCTCATCTCTTGCCTGAATTTCGCTCAAAAGGTCGCCGATGTTAACATCAAGACCCTTTTGTTTCAACTCTAAATAACGCCGGTTGGCGCGTTCTGCAGGGGCGGCGGTCAGGAAGATTTTTACTTCAGCACCGGGGAATACCACAGTGCCCATATCTCTGCCATCCGCTACTAAACCCGGTGCTTCGCGAAAAGCACGCTGACGGCGTAACAACGCTTCCCGCACCCGCGGTAAAGAAGCAATTTTAGACGCAACTGAGCCTACTTGCTCGGTGCGGATAGTATTGGTGACGTTTTCGCCTTCCAGCGTAATGCGTACGTTACATTGTTCGTCGCAGTTAAACTGCACATCCAGATGCGCTGCCAGCGGTTGCAGTGCTTCTTCATCTTCAGGTGCAATATTGTGGTGAATGGCGGCCAGCGCTAAAACCCGGTAAATAGCGCCGCTGTCGAGCAGATGCCAACCCAGCTTTTGCGCCACTAAACGGCAAATTGTGCCTTTGCCTGAACCACCAGGACCATCGATGGTAATTACCGGCGCATGCTGCATAGTGCCTCCATAAAATTCGCCACTTTAATAAAAGTGGCGGCATTATACAGACAATTGTGACAAAAAGCGCGGTTTTCCCAATAAATTACAAGGTGTTACCGCGTAACTTTTTAGGTTACGCGTTTTGTGAAGTTAATGCTGCAAACACTTCAAAATATTGAGGAAAGGTCTTGCGGGTGCAGTCTGGATCTTCAATGGTCACGCCCGCTTTGGCAAATGCCAGGAGCGAAAAACACATGGCCATACGATGGTCGTTATAAGTGGCGATACTGGCATGCTGAATTTCTGCAGGTGGCTCAATCCGGATATAATCCTGACCTTCTTCCACAATGGCGCCCACTTTACGAAGTTCAGTTGCCATTGCCGCTAAACGGTCGGTTTCTTTGACACGCCAGTTATACACATTGCTGATAAGGGTTGGCCCTTTGGCAAATAACGCCGTGGTCGCAATGGTCATGGCTGCATCCGGAATAGCGTTATAGTCACGGGAAATGCCATGAAGTTGGTTTCGCGTAACCGAAATATAATCAAAACCCCAATCCACTGTGGCACCCATAGCTTCGAGCGCGTCGGCAAAATGAATATCACCCTGCACGGCATTTTTGCCTATGCCCGTGACTTTGATAGTACCGCCGGCGATAGCCGCAGCTGCCAGGAAATAACTGGCAGACGACGCATCACCTTCAACCAGAAAATCGCCTGGAGCCTGATAATGCTGCTTACCCTTCACCATAAAACGCTGGTAATTGTCATTGTGTACTTCCACGCCAAAACGGCTCATCAGTGCCAGCGTAATATCAATATAAGGTTTGGAAACCAGCTCACTTTCAATTTCAATCACTGAATCACCATTCAGTAATGGTGCCACCATCAATACAGCAGTTAAAAACTGGCTTGACACACTGCCGTCAATTTTTACCGAACCGGCTAGGAGCCTTTTGCCACGAATACGCAAAGGCGGGTAATCTTTATGACCGAGATATTCAATATCACAATGCCACTGCGCCAAAGCGTCCACTAGATGGCCGATAGGACGCTCGTACATCCTGGGTTCACCTGTTAAGGTGACATCCACATCGGAAGCCGCCAATGCTGCAGTCAGAGGCCGCATTGCGGTACCGGCATTGCCAAGATATAACTCCAGCGGTTTATTCACCGAAAACAAAGCACCAAGCCCCTGCACCACACATTCTGTTTTGCTTTCAGACAACTGGTAACTGACACCTAACTTTTTTAGAGCGTTGAGCATATGCTCCACATCTTCACTGTGCAGTAGATTGCTGATGCGGGTCTCGCCTTTGGCTAAAGCGGCCAGTAATAACACCCGGTTCGAGATACTTTTTGAACCTGGTAAATGCACTGTGCCCTGAGCTTTGGTGACATGGGATAAAGTTAAGCTTTTCATCAACCGTGCACCCGCTCAAACTCTTGCATAAAAGTCACCAGGGTTTGTACGCCGGCAAGTGGCATAGCATTATAAATACTGGCGCGCATACCACCCACCATCCGGTGACCTTTCAGCGCCAATAAACCTGCGTTTTCGGCCTCTGCTACAAACAAATCATTCAGCCGTTCATCTGCCAGTAAAAACGGTACGTTCATCCAGGAGCGGTACTGTGGCGCTACGTCGTTACGGTAAAAATCACTCTGGTCAATATAACCATAGAGCGTGTCGGCTTTTTGCTGGTTTAATTTGCCCATCGCCTCGACGCCGCCCTGACGTTTTAACCACTCAAACACCAGACCTGCCAGATACCAGGCATAAGTTGGCGGAGTGTTAAACATAGAGTCGTTTTCCGCTGCTAAGCGGTAATCCAGAATGGCCGGAATATTGCTGCCGGCTTTGGGTAATAAGTCTTCGCGCACTATGGCCACTGTCAGACCGGATGG
Source organism: Rheinheimera sp. (assembly GCF_036782235.1). Lineage (GTDB taxonomy): Bacteria > Pseudomonadota > Gammaproteobacteria > Enterobacterales > Alteromonadaceae > Pararheinheimera. The sequence goes on from NZ_DAIPZL010000011.1 coordinate 20,951, forward strand.
GCCGATGTTTTTCTGCGCGCCGGCGTAAATTACGCCATAACGGCTGACATCCAGTGGTCTTGATAAAATAGTGGACGATAAATCGGCCACCAATGGCACTTCTGTCTCTGGTACGCCGGTAAACTCCAGGCCATCCACGGTTTCATTCGGGCAAAAATGCACAAAGCTGGCGTTCGGGTCGATCTGCCAGTCTTTTTCCGCTGTTAAAGTGCGGATACCATCCACTTTGTGCTGAATTTGTTGTGTTTTTACAGCACCAAATTTTAGTGCTTCTTCGGCGGCAGCCTTAGACCAGGCGCCCGACACTATATAATCTGCCGTTTTACCAGCTTGCATTAAATTCAGTGGCACTGCGGCAAACTGCCCCCGGCCACCCCCATGCATAAACAGCACTTTATAATGCGCAGGGATCTGCATCAGATCCCGTAAATCCTGCTCTGCTTTGGCGGCCACAGCCATAAAGTCTTTGCCCCTATGGCTCATCTCCATAATGGAGCAGCCACGACCATGCCAGTTAATAAACTCTTCCTGCGCCTGCAACATAACTTCAGTTGGCAACATAGCCGGGCCTGCGCAAAAATTATAAGTTGTCATGATGTCCTCTTTGAATGTACGGAAAATAAAAACGGGCCTGGCGTGGACCTGGCGCTATTGCTGGAGCTCATTTATGGCAGCACCGCAACAGTTTTTTGCCATCTGGATGGCTTCTTTTTGGAATAAACACTCTACCGCAAATTAGCAAAGCGGCAAACCAAAAATCTGCCTGTTGCAGGTTATTTTTGCACTAAAAAAAAACGAGCGCCGAGGCGCCCGTTTTATAAGCTACAGCTTATTCTTCTGAATCGTCTGGTTCAGCTTCAACATCTATTCTGTTTTGCTGATCCAGCACTGCCACTTCTGCTTCGGCGGCCGCCAGTTCTTCCTGGTCCTGAATTTCGTCAATGCGCTGTACGCCCACCACTTTTTCGCCTTCCTGGGTGCGGATCAGGATCACACCTGCGGTATTACGGCCAACCTGCGACACTTCTTTGACGCGGGTGCGCACTAAAGTACCTTTGTCAGAAATCAGCATAATTTCGTCCAGTGCGTTCACCTGCACTGCACCAACGACTAAGCCGTTGCGCTCGGAGACCTTAATTGACACCACACCCTGAGTGGCGCGGCTCTTCTCTGGGTATTCAGCCAGTGAAGTACGTTTACCATAACCATTTTCGGTGACTGTTAAGATAGCGCCTTCAGACTTAGGTACTATTAATGACACCACTGAGCCGTTTTCACGCAGTTTGATACCACGCACGCCTGTGGCGCCACGACCCATAGGCCGTACCTGCTCTTCATGGAAGCGCACGACTTTGCCGTCATCGGAGAACAACATGATCTGGCTGCTGCCGTCTGTGATATCCACCCCAATCAGCTGGTCGCCTTCGTTCAGGTTTACGGCAATAATACCGTTGCTGCGTGGGCGCGAATATTCGGTCAGCGCTGTTTTCTTCACTGTGCCGTTGGCCGTGGCCATAAACACATATTTGCCTTCTTCGTATTCCCGAACCGGCAGAATGGCAGTAATACGCTCGTTTTCTTCCAGCGGCAGCAGGTTAACGATAGGTTTACCCCGTGCCTGACGGGAAGCCAGCGGTAATTGATAAACCTTCATCCAGTACAGACGACCACGGTTAGAGAAACACAAAATGGTGTCGTGAGTGCTGGCAATTAACAGCTGGTCAACAAAGTCTTCATCTTTGACTGTCGTTGCGGCTTTACCACGGCCACCGCGGCGCTGCGCTTCATAATCTGACAACGGCTGATACTTGGCATAACCCAAGTGCGACAGAGTTACAACCACGTCTTCTTCAGCAATTAAGTCTTCCATATTGATATCCAGAGCATTGTCCTGGATCTCAGTACGACGGGCATCACCATACATGGCTTTGGCCGCTTCTAACTCTTCACAAATCACTTCCATCAAACGTTGTGGGCTTGCCAGGATATGCAGCAGCTCAGCGATTAAATCCAACAGTTCTTTGTATTCACCAAGGATTTTTTCGTGCTCAAGGCCCGTCAGTTTATGCAAACGTAAATCAAGAATGGCCTGCGCCTGTTGTTCGGTCAGGTAATAATAACCGTCGCGAATACCAAAATGTTCTTCAAGCCACTCAGGACGGGCAGCGCCTTCACCAGAACGCTCCAGCATTTCTTTGACGTTGCCGAGTAACCAGCCACGGGCGACTAAACCTGCTTTGGCTTCCGCCGGGCTTGGTGAGTTTTTAATCAACTCGATAATTTCGTCGATATTGGTCAGCGCAATGGCTAAACCTTCCAAAATGTGGGCGCGGTCACGGGCTTTACGCAGGTCGTACACGGTACGGCGGGTGACCACTTCACGGCGGTGCAGCACAAAACATTCGAGGATTTCTTTTAAGCCAAGCAGTTTTGGCTGGCCCTGATCCAGCGCCACCATATTGATACCAAACACAGTTTGCATCTGAGTCTGGGTATACAACTGGTTCAGCATTACATCAGAAGATTCACCACGTTTAAGCTCAATGACAATACGCATACCGTCTTTGTCAGACTCGTCGCGCAGTGCTGAAATACCTTCAATGCGTTTTTCTTTCACCAGCTCGGCGATTTTTTCAATCAGACGGGCTTTGTTCACCTGATACGGAATTTCATCAACGATAATGGTCTCGCGACCGGTTTTATCGTCAGTTTCAATATGGGTTTTGGCACGGATATACACTTTGCCACGACCGGTACGGTAAGCTTCTTCAATACCACGGCGGCCGTTGATAATAGCGGCAGTTGGGAAATCCGGGCCTGGCAGGTGTTCCATCAGCTCTGGAATCGTAATATCCGGATTGGCAATCAGCGCCAAACAAGCGTCAATCACTTCGCTGAGGTTATGCGGCGGAATATTGGTGGCCATACCGACCGCAATACCGCTGGAACCATTGACCAGTAAGTTTGGAATTTTGGTGGGTAATACTGCCGGAATTTGTTCAGTGCCGTCGTAGTTCGGCACAAAATCGACAGTTTCTTTATCTAAGTCAGCCAGTAATTCGGTGGTGATTTTGGCCATCCGCACTTCGGTATAACGCATGGCTGCTGCGGAGTCACCGTCAACCGAACCAAAGTTACCCTGACCGTCCACCAGCATATAACGCAGTGAAAATGGCTGCGCCATCCGGACTATGGTGTCATACACAGCGGTGTCGCCGTGCGGGTGATATTTACCAATCACGTCACCGACTACACGGGCAGATTTTTTATAAGCCCGGTTCCACTCGTTGCCGAGTTCTTTCATCGCAAACAAAACCCGGCGATGCACTGGCTTTAAACCGTCCCGAACATCGGGTAAGGCCCGGCCAACTATTACGCTCATGGCGTAATCGAGATAAGAATTTTTTAATTCTTCTTCAATATTAATGGGAACGATTTCTTTGGCCAGATTTGTCATAATAAAGCTTTTTTCCCTTAAAATCAGACAGATGACTCGCGTTTAGTTCTATTATCCGCGCGGCGAGAACCCGGGATTCTAACACAATAGTGCCGCCTTGCCATGGTTAAGACAAGATCCAATCACAAAGCTAAGAAGTTCTGTGCATTGTATGTTGATGGCAACTCCTTATAATGACGACAAAATTTTTACAGCAAGAGAAAGCGCTTTATGTCCATGTCATCCAACAGCAATGTTGACGTCAGTGAAATTGCCAAGTTTAACGAGATTGCCTCACGCTGGTGGGATCCGACCGGAGAATTTAAACCTTTGCATCAACTTAACCCGACCCGGTTAAGTTATATCAGCGACCAGGTGCAGGGTTTATTTGGTAAAAAAGCGGTCGATGTCGGCTGTGGTGGCGGCATTCTGGCCGAAGCTATGGCCAAAGCCGGTGCTGTGGTGACCGGCATTGATATGGCAAAGGAAGCGCTGTCGGTGGCAAAACTGCACGCGCTGGAAACCGGCACTCAGGTGACTTATCAGCAAAGCACTGCCGAAGACTTTGCCAAAGCCAACCCGGAGGCGTTTGAACTGGTAACCTGTATGGAAATGCTGGAGCATGTGCCAGAGCCTGCTTCTGTGGTGCAGGCTTGTGCTGATTTAGCAGCACCAGGCGCCACTTTGGTGTTCTCTACCTTAAATAAAAACTGGAAAGCTTATCTTTTGGCCATAGTGGCCGCTGAAAAACTATTAAAGCTGGTCCCCGATGGTACCCATGATTTTAATAAGTTTATCCGCCCTTCACAGCTGATGCGCTGGATAGAAAATGCCGGACTTGAGCTGGTAGACGCCACAGGTTTGCATTACAACCCGCTGCAACAGAGTTTTCGCACCGGCCCGGGTGTTGATGTGAATTATTTTGTTGTTGCCCGTAAAGCTGTGTAGCAGAGGCCGTGATGAGTGGAACTGAATTGCGGTTTCCGCATGCGTTGTTATTTGATTTAGACGGCACTTTGGTCGATACCGCTGATGATCTGGGCGCGGCATTAAACTATGTGCTGGCGCAGCATAAACTGCCGCTCTGTAGTCCTGAGCAATACAGACCCGTAGCCTCTCATGGTGCCAGGGGTTTGTTAGAGCTTGGTTTTGGTGAGTTGCTTGGTAATTTTGATTTTTTTGAACTGCGCAGTCTGTTATTGCAGTATTACGCCGCTCATATTTGTGATCACAGCCAGTTATTTGCCGGTGGCGCTGAATTAATTCAGGCGCTGAATCAACAGCAAATCCCCTGGGGTATTGTCACCAACAAACCTTATAAACTGGCCGCCAGTATGTTGCGCCAGCTGCCGGATTTAGCAGGATGTGGCATTTTATTGGGTGGTGACAGTCTGGGGGTTCGTAAACCCGACCCAACACCGCTGTGGATGGCCGCCCATCAGCTCAAAGTGCCGGCCAGACAATGCTGGTATGTGGGTGATGCTGAGCGTGATATTGAGGCTGGACGTCGTGCCGGCATGACAACAGTACTGGCCGGTTTTGGTTATATCGGCGCTTCGGATCAGCCTGAGTTATGGCAAGCCAGTCTTCGTATTGAACAGCTCAGTGAGCTAATCAACTACCTGCCTGATTAACAGTTGTCTTCATTCTGATTGCATTCAAATAACAACACAGCTGTGCCCTGAAAAGCACAGCTGTTTGCTTTTTAAACAGCGCTAATTTAAAAAATAACCGGTCAAATTATTTAGTGAAAATGCAAAAAAACACTTGCTTCTAACGGGGTGTTTTCAGTTACGCGGCTCTCAAGTGAGTGGTTACTAACATAATAAAAATGTGGTTAATTTTCGGCGGCGTCAAGGGGTTGCAATTGGCTTTGATCCACTCTATCTTGTGATTCGTTTAAGGAAAAACCCTATATCTAGTGCAGCAACAAATGCTGACTTCACTAGAAGCGCAGACCTGCAATTTGTGTCTTTAAAGTGGCGTGATCACGCTGACAGCAAGACTGCTTTTTTGGGTTTTTCTATAAAGATAAAGCCAAGTGCACACAACCTATAACAACAATTGAAACGGAACTCTTCAGCAATGAATCAACCACTCTTTGTTACCAAACGTGATGGCGGACGGGAACCTCTGGATCTGGATAAAATCCACCGGGTGATTACCTGGGCTGCTGAAGGTTTACAAAACGTCTCCGTCTCTCAGGTTGAATTGCGCTCGCATATTCAGTTTTACGACGGCATCAAAACCGAAGATATTCACGAAACCATTATTAAAGCTGCTGCTGATCTGATTTCCAAAGAAACTCCGGATTATCAGTATATGGCGGCCCGCCTCGCAGTATTTCATCTGCGCAAAAAAGCTTATGGCCAGTTTGAACCACCAAAGCTGTATGACCATGTTGTGAAGATGGTGGAAGATAAAAGATACGATGCTCATATTCTGGCTGATTACAGCAAAGAAGAAATTGAGCAGATCGACAATTTTATCGACCACAGCCGCGATATGAATTTCAGTTATGCAGCCGTGAAGCAGCTGGAAGGTAAATATCTGGTGCAAAACCGCGTCACAGGCGAAATTTACGAAAGCGCGCAGTTTTTATACATTCTGGTGGCGGCCTGCTTATTTGCCAATTATCCAAAAAGCACGCGTCTTGATTACATCCGCCGTTTTTACGACGCCGTTTCTTTATTTAAAATTTCCTTGCCTACGCCCATTATGTCTGGCGTGCGTACACCAACCCGTCAGTTCAGCTCTTGTGTGCTGATTGAATGTGGTGACAGCCTGGATTCGATTAACGCGACGTCCAGCGCCATTGTGAAGTACGTGTCACAACGTGCCGGTATTGGTATTAACGCCGGTCGTATCCGCGCTCTGGGTAGCCCAATCCGCAACGGCGAAGCTTTCCATACCGGTTGTATTCCATTTTACAAACACTTCCAGACTGCCGTAAAAAGCTGCTCTCAGGGCGGTGTCCGGGGTGGTGCTGCCACTTTGTTTTATCCGCTGTGGCATTTGGAAGTTGAGTCACTGCTGGTATTAAAAAACAACCGCGGTGTAGAAGAAAACCGGGTGCGGCATTTAGATTACGGCGTGCAGTTTAACCGCCTGATGTACAGCCGTTTGATTAAAGATGATTACATCACGTTATTCAGCCCATCTGATGTGCCTGGTTTATATGATGCCTTCTTCCAGGATCAGGATTTATTTGAGCAGCTGTATGTAAAATACGAAGCCGACAGTAATATCCGTAAAAAACGGATCAAAGCGCTGGAACTCTTTACTTTATTTATGCAAGAGCGCGCCAGCACCGGCCGTATTTATCTGCAGAACGTTGACCACTGCAATACCCACAGCCCGTTTGACCCTGCAGTGGCGCCGGTACGTCAGAGTAACCTTTGCCTTGAAATTGCATTGCCAACCAAACCACTCAATGACGTCAACGACCCAAATGGTGAAATTGCGCTTTGTACCCTGTCAGCCTTTAACTTAGGTGCCATCGACAACCTGGATGAACTGGAAGAGCTGGCAGAGCTGGCGGTGCGTGCACTGGACAGCCTGCTGGGTTATCAGGACTACCCTATTCCGGCGGCGTTTTCAGCCTCTATGGGCCGTCGCACTTTAGGTGTTGGTGTCATTAACTACGCTTATTACCTGGCGAAAAACGGCGTCAAGTATTCCGACGGTTCCGCCAATGCGCTGACACACCGTACTTTTGAAGCTATTCAGTATTATCTGATGAGAGCATCAAACAAACTGGCGCAGGAATTTGGTCCATGTCCGCTGTTCCATGAAACCACCTACGCCAAAGGTGTGATGCCAATCGACAGCTACAAAAAAGATTTGGATAAAGTGTGCAACGAGCCACTGCACTACGACTGGGAGCAACTGCGTCAGGATATCGTCAAGCACGGTATGCGCAACTCAACCCTGTCTGCGCTGATGCCGTCTGAAACATCGTCGCAAATTTCCAATGCCACCAACGGTATTGAACCACCACGCGGTCATGTCAGTGTGAAAGCCAGTAAAGACGGTATCCTGAAACAAGTGGTGCCTGATTACGAGCGGCTCAAAGACAGCTACGAGCTGTTATGGGATATGCCAAGCAATGATGGTTATATCGCGCTGGTTGCCATTATGCAGAAGTTTATCGACCAGACTATTTCTGCCAATACCAACTACGATCCGGCCAAATTTGATGGTGGCCGTGTTCCGATGAAGTTGTTGTTAAAAGATATTCTGACGGCCTATAAACTTGGCGTAAAAACTCTGTATTACCATAACACCCGTGATGGTGCTGCCGATGTGCAGGAAGACATCAAAGCCGAAGCGGCAGATGATGGCTGCGCCGGTGGCGCTTGTAAAATCTAGTGGATCCGGGGCTCATTGAGCCCCGTATATTTCGTACTAATTCAAAACTTATAACAAGAGATCTGTGAGCAATGGCGTATACCACTTTTAATCGTACCAATAACGATCAAATGAAAGAACCGATGTTTTTTGGGACTTCCGTCAATGTGTCGCGCTACGATCAGCAAAAGTACGTCATTTTCGAAAAACTGATTGAAAAGCAGCTGAGCTTTTTCTGGCGCCCGGAAGAAGTGGATGTCAGTAAAGACCGCATCGACTTTCAGGGTTTGCCTGAGCATGAAAAACACATATTTGTCAGCAACCTGAAATATCAGACACTGCTGGATTCAGTGCAGGGCCGCTCGCCCAATGTGGCTTTGTTGCCTATTGTTTCTTTGCCCGAGCTGGAAACCTGGATTGAAACCTGGGCTTTTAGTGAAACTATTCACAGCCGCAGCTACACCCATATAGTGCGTAATATCACCAACGAACCGCATAAAATTTTTGATGATATTCTGCTCAATGAAAAAATCATTGAGCGTGCTGACGATGTCACCCGCTATTACGATGATTTAATTAACTCAGTGAATCTGTACCACCTCTGTGGTGAAGGCACTCATACCGTCAATGGTGTCAGCCACAGCATCAGCCTGCGTGAATTAAAGAAAAAACTTTATCTGTGTCTGATGTCGGTCAATGTGCTGGAAGCCATTCGGTTTTATGTGAGCTTTGCCTGTAGTTTTGCTTTTGCTGAGCGCGAGCTGATGGAAGGCAATGCCAAAATCATTAAGCTCATTGCCCGCGATGAAGCACTGCATTTAACCGGAACCCAGCATATGCTAAATATTATGGCGGCCGGTGAAGACGACCCTGTGATGGGGGAAATTGCCAAAGAATGTGAGCAAGAGGCTTATGCCATTTTCCGCAAAGCCGCAGAGCAGGAAAAAGACTGGGCCGAGTTCTTATTTAAAGACGGCTCTATGATTGGTCTGAACAAAGACATTTTATGTCAGTACGTTGAGTACATTACCAATGTGCGAATGCAAACCCTGGGCATGAAACCAATTTTTAGTACCACACAAAACCCTATTCCATGGATCAATGCCTGGCTGGTGTCAGACAATGTGCAGGTGGCGCCACAGGAATCCGAAATCAGCTCTTATCTGGTGGGTCAGATTGACAACGAAGTCGATGGCGCTGACTTTGGCGACTTTGATCTGTAAGTCCGATGTCTATTATCGGGTTGCCGGATGGCAGTCGCCTGATTTTTGATGGCAGCTGCCCCAATCTGCTCGAAACCCTTGAGCAGCACAAATACCAGCTGAACTACCATTGTCGTTCCGGTTTTTGTGGTGCTTGCCGCTGTAAACTCATCGAAGGCCAAATCAGCTACCTGCAGGAGCCTTTAGCTTTTGTCCGTAAAGGCGAGTTTTTGCCCTGCTGCAGTGTGCCTGTTGGCGATATCAAAATAGAGATCCCAGGCTAACTGTGTTTTTGCAGCTGGTGTTTAATGCACAATAAAAAAAGGCAAATCATTGATTTGCCTTTTTTTGATCAACCTTAGTTTCAGTGGCTTTGATGTCAGCCGCTTTGCCAAAACTTACTGACGAATGCCTTCAACAACTAAATCGAGCTGCACAGTTTCTGAAGCTGGCCCTAAGATATTTTTAATACCATAGTCTGATAAGTTGATGCTGGTTTTACCTTCAAAACCAGCGCGGTAACCGCCCCATGGATCTTTGCCCTCACCGGTCTTGGCAGCGGCAATGGTAATTTCTTTGGTCACGCCGTTCAGCGTGAAGTTGCCGACCAAATCAAAATTTGCCCCCTCTTTGGGCACTACTTTGGTGCTGACAAAACTGGCTTTGCCATGTTTGTCCACATTTAAAAAATCAGCGCTGCGTAAATGTTTGTCACGCTCTGCGTGGTTGGAATCAACACTTTTGGTATCAATTTCCAGCGAAATTTTTGATGCAGCCAGATTTTTATCGTCATAACTGAAGTTACCGCTGAAGGTATTAAAGCGACCATGTAACCAGCTGTAACCTAAGTGGCTGACTTTAAACTGGATAAAGGCATGTGCGCCTTGAGTATCAATCACATAGTCGGCGGCATGAACGGCAGGCATAGTCAACAGGGTGCTCATAGCGGCTGCGATCACTAACTTTTTCATAAAATCTCCTTACAGGTTGCTAATTTTTATGCCACCACATGCGTTTAAGCGTGGCGTCTTTGTCAACAAAATGATGTTTAACTGCGCCGGCAGCATGCAAAGCCACCAGAGCCATCAATACATAGGCAAACCATTTGTGCAAAGCACCGGCAATATCGGCCTGCTCTGCAAACAACTCACCCACGCCCGGCACTTCAAACCAGCCAAACACTTCAATGCCCCGCCCGTCTGCCGTGGAAATAAGATACCCGGTCAGCACAATAGCCAGAAGCAACAGATACAGCAGCAGATGCACTAAGGCTGCCATTTGTTGCAACCGCCGGTTTTGGTGAGGCAGCGCCGCTGGTTTACCCGATTTGAAGCGCCAGAACAGCCTTAACAGCAGCAGAGCGGCCAGCAGAATGCCAACACTTTTGTGCCAGTAAGGTGCTGTTTTGTACCAACTGCTGTAATAGGTTAAATCAACCATCCAAAAGCCCAGTGCAAATAACCCAAACACCACCAGAGCCGTCAGCCAGTGCAGACTGACACTCAGATTGTTGTAGCGCAAAGTTTTTGGCATCACTGCGTTATTCTGTGGTTCTGCTTGCATAAGTCCTCCGGATCACCAATGTACTTGCGATAACACTAAATAAAAACCGTAAAAAAACGCAGCAATCTATCGATTAATTTGAATGTTTTTCGCCTGCTAGGGTCCGGCTTGTCCTGCTAAAACGATGTTTTGTGGTGTAACGGCCCAATCTGGCAATGCTGTTTTTATTGTCTGGACCCAAAGCCACTCCAGAGTTGATGTAAGCAAAATAAAGCAGGGATGTTTCAGATTGCAAGCAACAATACGTTTGTTCGGTGTTCTGGATAAATGTCTGGTAAATAAAAGAAAAATTGTTTTTTAGAATTCAACGAAGTTTGGCAACTGAGCTTGACGCCCCCGCAATTTGCGTCAAGTATTAATCTGCACCCATAAAAGCAGGTACGCCTGTACCGCATTGATTTACTTAATAACCTTGGACTTCTGATCTGTGATGACATCATCTTTTGCTAAATATCTGACGCTTGTGCTGCAGGCGTTGTTACTCGTTGTGGTTGGCTTGAGTGGTCTTTCGCTCGGGCTGTCAGTTTTGTTTGTGCTGTTGCTGTTAGCAACAGCTGCGCTGGTGTATTGGCAATGGTCAGAGAGTGCACCACAGAGCGAGCCCCAACATGCCGAGCCGCTGCAGGTTCAGACCAACTATCAGCAGTTTTCTGAACATTTATTAACACTGGTGCATCAGCTGATGCCACTCTGGAACAAACAGTCCACCCTGGTGAAAGAACAAACCGAAGAGGCTGTGCTGAATTTAAATGTCAGATTTCAGCAACTTTTTGATTTATTAAACGACCCACAACAGGCGCAGTCTGGCCGGCAGAATCAGGATCTCATCCTGATGATTGAACAATCGGAAAGTAAACTGCTGGAAATGACCCGTCAGCTCAATGACGCCCAGCACAACAGACAAAAAATGCTGGAAGAAATTCAGCAGCTGGCCAAAGTCACTGAAGCTTTGCAAAGCATGACAGCTGAAGTTGGTGATATTGCTGCGCAAACCAACCTGCTGGCGTTAAATGCGGCTATTGAAGCAGCGCGCGCCGGTGAAAGTGGCCGGGGTTTTGCGGTGGTGGCCACTGAAGTGCGGGCATTGTCTAACCGCTCCGGTGAAGCGGGCCGGCGTATTCGTGAGCGGGTGGCTGATGTGACTAAGGCGCTGACCAAAGTGGTGCAGGACTCAGAAAGTCTGGTAGAGACAGAGCAACAGGCTATCAGTCAGACTGAACAAACTATTCATGGGGTGATCACCGACTACGAACAAGCGGTGCGTGTCATTACCGACAATAACGACAGGCTTGAGCAGCAGTCGCGCCATGTTCAGCAGCAACTGTCTGATGTCATTGTTAATTTGCAGTTCCAGGACAGAGTCAGCCAAATTCTGGGACACATTATGTCGGATATGGACAAGCTGCGACAAAAGTGTACAGAAATGCTCAGTGATATCCAGCAAGATAACCAGCCACAGCTGATTTCCACCGAACAATGGTTAACAGAGCTGGAAAAAACCTACACCACGCTGGAACAAGCCAGTGTGCATCGCGGTGGACAAAATAACAAAAATAAACAGCAGGACGACGAAATTACTTTCTTTTAATCGGGGATTTGTATGAAAACCATTTTAATAGTGGATGATTCCATCAGTATTCGTCAGGTGGTTGGCATGACCTTAAGAGCCAATGGTTATGACGTGATTGAAGCCTGTGATGGCAAAGATGCGCTCAGCAAGCTTACCGGCCAGAAAATTAACCTGATTATTTCCGACGTCAATATGCCCAATATGGACGGCATCACTATGCTCAAGGAAATTAAACAAATACCCGCTTACCGTTTTACTCCTGTGATCATGCTGACCACTGAAGGTTCTGAGCAGAAAAAAGAAGAAGGCAAAGCCGCCGGTGCCAAAGCCTGGGTGGTCAAACCGTTTAAACCGGAACAAATGTTACTTGCTGTCCAAAAATTGATCCTGGCCTGATGATTCAACACAGAAGGACCTACAGATGCCGGTACAACTGAGCCATAAAGCCGACTTTCTGGTGGCAGAGCTGCCAACTGAACTCACCATTTTTAATGTGCGTGAGGTACACCAGGCGCTGACACCTTTTTGGCAAAGTGACAGTCTGAAACTGATATTGGATGTGGCCAACCTCGAAGAGCTGGATTCGGCCGGTGTGCAGTTATTGCTGTGGCTGTTGTCAAAAATTGCCGCTCCTGCCCAGTGTATTGTCTCCGGCAGCGATAACGCGGTGTTTTCCCGGGTCAGCGCCCTGTATGGCCTGCAATGGCCACAACATTTTGAACAATAAAGGAAGGCTGTGATGGATCTGACGCAGGCAAGGTTATTGTTCATTGAAGAAGCCAACAGCTTATTGGCAGTGATGGAAAGCTGTTTACTGGAGATTGAAAGTGGCGACGCTGAGGTTGCCGAGCATATTGACGCCATTTTCCGCGCTGCTCACACCATTAAAGGCTCAGCCGGCATGTTTGGTTTTGACCCTGTGGTGGTTTTTACCCATAACGTTGAAAGTGTGCTGGATAAAGTGCGCAGCAACGAGCTGGAGATGGACGCAGAGCTGATTAACCTGATGCTGGATTGTCAGGACCATATGGCGGCGATGATCCGACAGCTCGAAGATGAAACTGTCAGTATCGACCTGCAGCAAGGTGCAGCCCTGATTGAACAACTGCATCAGTATATCCAGCCACAGGTCGAAGTGGCTGAGCCGGCCAAAGCCATTATTCATAACAGCCCTGCTTATTGGCAACTAGATATTCAGTATGGCGAAGACGTATTTCGCGATGGCATGGATCCTCTGTCACAGCTGAATTTTCTGCAAACTTTAGGCTGTATCGAACATGTCAGCGCGCTCTGGAATTTCCCCGAACACTTCGACCCGGAATCCTGCTACTTACACCTGAAACTTGATTTTGCCTCAGAGGCCAATAAACAGCAGATTGAGGATGTGTTTGAGTTTGTGCAGGACAGCAGCAAGGTCGTCATTACTGCACCGCAACAAATTGAACAATCGCTGCAAAACATCCCGCCTTCTGATGAAAAACTCGGCACTTTGCTGGTCAGTGTTGGCGCTGTCACCGAACGTGAGCTGCAAAGCGCCTTACAGGCGCAACAACAACTGCAACAGCAAAGCCAGAAAGTGCAGGCGCTGGGGGAAGTGTTGGTTGGCCAGGGCGCTGTGTCGGCCGACGCTGTGGCCATGGCGCTGGATAAACAAAAAGCCACTGAGCATAAAAGACCGCCTGATTTTCAGTTTCTAAAAGTCGAAGCACGCAAACTGGATGAGCTGATCAATCTGGTTGGCGAGCTGGTCACCGCAGGTGCCAGCATCGACAGTCTGCTGCAGCAAATTGAGCATGAGCCACTGCAGGAAGCCTTTGGAGTGTTAACCGGCCTGCTGGAACAAATCCGTGATGGCGCCCTGGGCCTTCGTATGGTGCAGGTGGGCGAATCTTTTAGCAGGTTACGTCGTATAGTGCGGGATGTATCCAAGGAGCTTGGCAAAGACATTGAACTGGTGGTTGAAGGCGCAGACACTGAGCTGGATAAAACCATGGTGGAAAAACTGTCGGATCCCTTAATGCATATAGTGCGCAACGCAGTGGATCACGGCATCGAAAACACTGAAATGCGCCTTTACAAAGGGAAACCGGCGCAAGGCCGGTTAAAGCTGTCCGCCTGCCATGAGTCCGGCTCTGTGGTCATTGAAATCAGCGACGATGGCGCTGGCCTGAATGTCGAACGGATCCGGCAAAAAGCGATTGAAAAAGGCATTATTGCCGCCGACAGAGAGCTGAGCAAAGAAGAGATATTTAAGCTGATCTTTGCACCTGGTTTTTCCACCGCATCTGCGGTCACCAATCTGTCCGGCCGCGGTGTGGGCATGGATGTGGTGAAACGTAATATCGAAGAGCTACGTGGCCAGATCCAGATTGATTCTGTGCCGGACAAAGGCACCACTTTTAAAATCCGGCTGCCTTTGACGCTTGCCATTATCGACGGTTTTCTGGTGCGCATCGGCGACACTCATCTGGTATTGCCGCTCAATATGGTGCAGGAATGTATTGAGTTTGAAGACCAGCATGAAAACGAGCGCAACTATCTGGACTTGCGTGGTGAAGTTTTGCCTTTTATCAAACTCAAACAGCTGTTTAACCTGAAATCCGATGCCAAAGCCAAAGAAAACATCGTGGTGGTGCAATATGGCAACCACAAAGCCGGCCTGGTGGTGGATCAACTGCAAGGTGAGTTGCAGGCCGTGATCAAACCATTGAGCAGCATGTTTAAATCACTGAAAGGGATCGGCGGATACACCATCCTCGGTTCAGGTAATGTTGGTTTTATTCTGGATATTCCGCAGCTGGTGCAGTTTGCCAGCACTGCCGAGAATACCGCCTGTCATCCCATGTCTTAGCCCGGAGAGCGCCAATGGATGAAAGTTTCACCAAAGATCCGCTGAGTCACCAACACTTTCTGACCTTTGTATTGAGGGATGAATGTTTTGGCATCAGTATCAGCGCGGTTAAAGAAATTATTGAATACGACAATGTGACCCCTATCCCGCTGATGCCCGAATTTGTCAAAGGTGTGCTGAATCTGCGCGGTGAAGTGGTGCCTGTGATTGATTTATCGGTGCGTTTTAATAAAGCGCCAACCGAAATTCAGAAACGCACCTGTATTGTCATTCTGGAAATTCCGTTTGAAGAACAAACCGTCACTATTGGTGCTGTGGTCGACAGTGTCAGTGAAGTGATGGAAATCAATATGGAAACGATAGAGCCGGCCCCTACTTTTGGTGCCCGTATCCGTGCCCAGTTTATCCTTGGAGTTGTCAATACCGGAGACCAGTTTGTGATCCTGCTGCGCGGTGAGCGGGTGTTGTCGGTCGAAGAAATGACTGCAGTAATTGAAAACGTTGTCGAAAAATAACCAACAGAGGTTTCCATGTTTAAAAAAATGAAAGTAGCAACCCGGATGGCTACCCTGGCCTCTTCGATGATTATCTTAATTCTGATTGTTGGGGTGCTTGGTATTTTTACCGCCCGTGACTCCAATACCGCGATGTCCAGTGTGTATAACGACAGGGTTGTGCCACTCAAAGACTTAAAACTGATTGCCGATATGTATGCAGTAAACATTGTTGATACGGCACATAAAGTGCGCAACAAAGGCATGGACTGGGCACAGGGCCTGGCCAATATTGAACAGGCCGACAAGATCATTCATGACACCTGGGCTGCTTATCTGGCGACAGATATGGTTGCCGAAGAAACAGCAGTCGTCAACGAGATCAAAGAGTTACTGAAAGTGGCGGACAGTTCCACCGTGGAGCTTAAAGACATTTTGCGCAAGCAAGATAGCGCCGCCCTGGATCTGTTTGTACTGAATAAACTGTATCCGAGTATCGAACCTGTGTCAGACCGTTTTGCCAAACTGGTGGAAGTGCAGCTGAAAGTCGCAGCTGAGGCCTATAAAAAATCGACAGATGCCTATGAGCGTTCTTTTGTGATCAACCTGGCTTGTATTGTTATCAGTCTTATTTTGAGTGTGACTCTGGGAATTCTGATCACCCGCAGTCTGGTGACACAGCTTGGCGGTGAGCCCAATTATGCTGAAGATATAATCAGTAAAGTGGCTGCAGGTGATTTGTCTGTTGAAGTGGAGCTTAAACCAGGTGACAACAGCAGCATGCTGGCGGCTATTGCCTCTATGGTGAAAAACTTAAGCAACATTATTCAGGAAGTGCGCTCTGCCGCTGATACCCTGTCGTCGGCTTCCGAACAAATGAATGCCACAGCCCAGTCGCTGAGTCAGTCTTCATCTGAGCAGGCTGCCAGCGTGGAAGAAACCAGCGCCTCGATGGAAGAGATGTCGGCCTCTATTGCGCAGAATACTGAAAACTCAAAAATCACCGAAGGTATTGCCAGCAAAAGCGCACAGGATGCGATTGATGGTGGCAAGGCGGTTCGCGAAACTGTGCTGGCGATGCGTCAAATTGCACAAAAAATCAGCATTATTGACGATATTGCTTATCAGACCAACCTGCTGGCGCTGAACGCCGCTATTGAAGCCGGCCGGGCCGGTGAACATGGCCGTGGTTTTGCCGTGGTTGCAGCTGAAGTGCGCAAACTGGCCGGCCGCAGTCAGACCGCAGCCAAAGAAATCGGTGAAATGGCCGGGAGCTCAGTCAGTATGGCCGAACAAGCCGGTACCTTGCTGGAGCAGATAGTACCTTCGATTCAGCGCACTTCAGAGCTGGTGCAGGAAATTGCAGCGGCAAGTTCAGAACAATCCTCCGGCGCGCATGAAATTAACAGTGCTATCAGCCAAATCAGTCAGGCGACCCAGCAAAATGCAGCGGCCAGTGAAGAATTGTCCTCGACCTCAGAAGAGTTAACCACTCAGGCCATGCAGTTGCAGCAGATGATGGAGTTCTTTACGTTACAACAACATAACCTGGCCCGTAGCCAGCATCAGGTGCATAACAGAGCGCCGCAAAGACCGGCGAAAGCAGCGCCGGTATCCGCTCGTTCCGCCAAGCGCCATAACGAGGCCGCTGATGATTTTGAATACGAAAAATTCTGAGCTGCGCAAATCACAACAAGGCCCTGAACTCAGCGAAGCTGAGTTCAATGGCTTACGTGACTGGTTATATCAGCATACCGGTATTCATTTAAGCCCGATCAAAAAGGGCATGATCACCGGGCGTTTGCAAAAACGTCTTTATAAGTTAAAACTGGCAAATTACAGTCAGTACCTGAAACTACTGAAAGATCCAGAGCAGTCTGCCGAAAAACAACTGGCGCTGAATCTGCTCACCACCAACGAAACATACTTTTTCCGCGAAGAGAAACACTTTAGCTTTTTGCAAAACTTTGTCAGGCAACAGCGCTCAAAACAAAATTTTCAGCTGTGGAGTGCGGCTTCGTCCTCAGGGGAAGAGGCTTACAGCATTGCCATGCTACTGGCCGATACACTGGGTTTGCAAAACAATTGGCAGATTTTAGGGACGGACATTAATACTGAAGTGTTAAGCACAGCCAGACGCGCCGTGTACCCTATTGCTGATACCGCCAAAATTCCCCCTGCTTATTTGCAGCAATATTGCCAAAAAGGCGTCGGTAAAGATCATGGCTGGTTCAGAATTGGACATGAGCTGCGCCAACGTGTGAGCTTTGAGCAGGCGAACTTATTTAAATTACCGCCGAACCTGCCAAAGTTTGATGTGATATTTTTACGTAACGTGCTGATTTATTTTGAATTAGAAGATAAAAAAATCATTGTTAAAAATATTCTGCGCCAGTTAAAACCAGGCGGGTTGCTGCTGGTTGGCCACTCTGAAAGTATTCATGGTTACGATGAAGGCTTAGAGCAGTTACAGGCCAGTTGTTATCGTTATCAGCCAAAGTCGCTGTTAAGTGCCAGCATTGAGGCCAGCACCTTATGACTAAACGCCGGATCAAAGTGTTAATTGTGGATGACTCTGCGCTGGTAAGGCAGGTGTTAACCCAGCTGCTGGACGGCATCGCCGATATTGAAGTGATAGCGGCTGCACCGGATCCGATTTTTGCCATGGCAAAAATGAATAAAGAATGGCCGGATGTGATTACGCTGGATGTTGAAATGCCGCGGATGGACGGCATCACCTTTTTAAAACAAATTATGAGTACCAGGCCAACCCCTGTGCTGATTTGCTCTTCGTTAACTGAAAAAGGCGCGGCGACAACGCTGCAGGCGCTGCAGGCGGGAGCCGCCGGTATCTTTACCAAACCCCAGCTTGGGGTAAAAGATTTTCTGCATGCCAGCAAACAGCAATTTGCTGATGCGATCCGTGAAGCCGCCAAAGCCAATTTAAAAAACCTGCATGCGCTGCCCACCGCAAAACAGCACATTGCCATAACACCGGATGCGCCGCCTTTGGTGGCGATGGCCAAAACCACAGAACGAGTGATAGCTATTGGGACTTCAACAGGCGGTACTCTGGCGCTTGAATTTGTGTTGTCACAGCTGAACAAAGTCAGTGAAGGTATCGTCATAGTGCAGCATATGCCGGAGAAATTTACTGCAGCTTTTGCGCAGCGTCTTAACAGTATCTGTGATATCGAAGTGCGCGAAGCCGTGCATGGCGATCGTATCAGGCCAGGGCTTGCGCTGATAGCGCCAGGCGGCCAACATTTAAGTATCACCAGAAATGGCGCTTATTATCAGGCGGTGGTCAAACCCGGCCCTGCGGTCAACCGGCACTGTCCTTCGGTGGATGTGTTATTTCGTTCCGTGGCCAAAGTTGCCGGTGCCAACGCCATCGGCATTATTATGACCGGCATGGGCGATGACGGTGCCCGCGGTTTATTGGAAATGCAACAAGCCGGGGCACGCACCTATGCCCAGGATGAAGCCAGTTGTGTGGTGTTTGGCATGCCCAAAGAAGCGATTAAACGTGGCGCTGCTGATCAGGTCGTTCCGTTGTCCCAGGTGCCCGCCATCATCATGAAATACAGTAGTAGCTGAGGAAAAGGATGAACACATTTTCAGTATTGGTGGTTGAGGATAGTCCGAGTCAGCGTGAATATATGCGCCAACTGTGCAGTGCTGCCGGTGTGCTGGAGATCAGCGAAGCGGCCAACGGCCATATTGCACTTCAGATGCTGCAAAACCGCCATAAACAGTTTGATCTGATTATTTGTGATCTGGAAATGCCGGATATGGACGGTATTGAATTATTACATCAGCTGGCTTCGATGGATCTGGATTCGGCCATTGCTATTGTCAGCAGCAGAGAAGCAAATCTGATTGCTTCAGTGGAACTGATGGCTAAAGCCGATGGTTTAAATGTGATTGGCAGTATGGCCAAGCCTGTGCTGCTGGCGGATCTACAGCGTTTATTAGCAAATTCGGTATTACCCTGCAAAAAAAATGTGGCGCAGCAAAAACACGCGCCGCTGGAGTTTGAACAGCTGCAACGTGCTTTATTTGAGCATCAGTTTGAGCTGCATTATCAGCCGAAACTTAATATGAGAACCAGAGAGCTGGCTGGTGTTGAAGCCCTGGTCAGGTTACGTCATCCGGAGCGTGGCCTGGTATATCCAAATGATTTTATTCAAAGTTGTGAGCGCTATAACCTCATAGATGCGTTAAGTTACGAAGTGCTGGTGATGGCGATAGCACAGTTACAGCTTTGGCAACAACAAGGCTTTTCCAGCAAAATTTCGGTGAATCTGTCGGCGACGTCTTTTGATAACAAACAGTTTTTGCAACAGGTCACCCAATTGCTTGCCGACTCTGGTATTACACCGTCCAATCTGATTTTTGAAGTGACAGAAACCGCGGTGATCCGCAACATGGGCCAGGCGCTGGCTTTTTTAACTCGGCTGCGTTTGCTGGGTTTTGGTTTGTCGATTGATGATTACGGCACAGGTTATTCATCGGTCAAACAACTGTCGCAAATTCCTTTTACCGAGTTAAAAATCGACCGCAGTTTAATTGATGGTATTCATAACAAAGCCCACTTACAGGTGATTTTTGAAAGCACCTTGCTGATGTGTGACAAACTTGGCATTAATCTGGTGGCCGAAGGTGTGGAAACAGCCGCGGACTGGCGTTATCTGCAGCAGGCAAACTGTATGATGGCTCAGGGTTATTATCTGGCCAAACCCATGTCCGACAGCGATTTTATTTTCTGGGTGACTCAGGGTTGTAAAGCGGCCGGTGAATTAGCCTGATGTCTGTCTCATGCATCGGTGTCGGCTGGAACTGGTTTCACTGTCAGGATAGTCGCGCTCTGTCCCGGCGCTGAGGTTTATGTCGTCAGTAAGTGGCGCTTTAAGGTAAATCCAGCGCCACATACTTTAACCAGACTTGCCCGCTCCAGACATCAAACATCAGCTTGCGATAACCCACACCACCGGTATGTTCAGCTTTGAGATCAAGCTGGTACTGTGCTAACAACTGTTTGGCAGCTGCGACATTCTTGCCGCCGATTTGATGATGTGTGCTTGCTGCAGGTTTTGGCATAGCGCCTCCCCCAAACAACTTAAATTCAAAATCTTTGCTCTGCAGCCCTTGCTTGCGGATCTCTTGCAGCATCAGCTCAAAGCCGGTATTGGCGTAACGGCTATCCTGGCTGTTATCTGCGGCAATAGCAGCATCAGGCAGCAAAAAATGACTTAAGCCCCCTACTTTATATTTGGCGTGCCAGCAGCTGACCGACACACAGGAGCCAAGTAAAGTACTGATCCTGACATTGCCTTTGGCAAAATACATCTCGCCTGGCTGCAAAAATATTTCCACACTGCCCGGCGGCAAACCTGGCTTGGCCATCAGGACGCTCCTGCCAGTTTGGATCTTTCCGGCCTGATATAACCGGCTAACTCAGCGCGACACATTTGCCAGCGATACTTTGGGATCAACATAACTGCAGATTCAACACAAAATTTTACCCACAGCCTGCAGCAGCTGAGGCGCAGAAAAAGGTTTGACTATCCAGGCTTTGGCGCCCAGCAGTTGGGCCTGCAGTTTTGGCCCTTCTGCAGCTTCGCGTGTTAATAACATGATGGGGGTAAAACGGTAGCTATTCAGTGTTTTGACTTGCCTGATCAAGGTCAGACCATCAAGCTGTGGCATATACACATCTGTGATGATCAAATCAATTTTACGTCCGTCCAGCAGCTCAAGTGCAGTATTGCCATCATCAGCTTCCAGAACCTGATAACCGGCTTCGGTCAGCACCTGGCCGGCAATTAAACGCAAGGCGGCGGAGTCATCCACCAGTAACACAGTTTTTTCGGCCATCCGAAGCTCCCTATGGCGGTTAGCTTTGCACTAACCGCGTTTCTGATGATATGGGCTTAGTATTGGCCAAGTTATGGCTCAGTGCAGCGTTAAAAATCAACCTTGCCGTCGCGGATATGCTGTTCACCGCGTTGTTTGGCAAGTTCGATCTGCTTTTGCCGTTCAGTAAAAGAAGCACGCTGCTCGTCCGTGATTTTGTCATGACAGTGTGGGCAGCTTAAGCCTTTGACATAGAGTGGTGATAACAGCTCTTGTTGTGACAGCGGCATACGGCAGGCATAACACTGATCATAACTGCCCTGCGCTAAACCATGTTTGACGGCGACCCTTTGGTCAAACACAAAACACTCACCCTGCCATAAACTTTCCGGCTCAGGTACTTCTTCCAGATATTTCAGAATGCCGCCATCGAGGTGATAAACCTCGTCAAACCCCTGCTCTTTTAAAAAGGCCGTTGATTTTTCACAACGGATGCCGCCAGTGCAGAACATGGCCACTTTTTTATGTTTGGTTTTGTCCAGGTTTTCTGCCGCCCACTGCGGGAACTCACGAAAACTGGTGGTGTTGGGGTTAATGGCATTTTTAAAGGTGCCAATGGCCACTTCATAGTCGTTACGGGTGTCAATGACGATAGTGTCCGGGTCGCTGATCAGCTGATTCCAGGCTTCCCCTTTTACATAAGTGCCCACAATATGCGCCGGATTAATACCTTCCACGCCCATAGTGACAATTTCTTTTTTCAGTTTGACCTTGGTGCGGTAAAACGCCGGTTCATCGGCAAAAGATTCTTTATAAGACATGCCGTCAAAACGGCCATCGGCTTGCAGAAAACTGTAAACCGCATCAATGCCTGCACGAGTGCCACAAATGGTACCGTTAATGCCTTCTTCGGCTAACAATAAGGTGCCTTTGACTTTATTCAGCACCAGGTGCTGATAGAGTTTGTCGCGAAGTGCAACATAATCAGGCAGGGTTACAAATTTATATAAAGCAGCTACTACGTACATCTTTCACCTTTTTTGCCAGGTCCGGATCGCAAATCCGGCGCAATAAAAAACCGGCGCGCATTATATGTCATCCAGAGAGCCTGGTAAATCAAAGCCCGCTTAAGTCATCTTATAGTTGTTGGGGGTATTGTTAGTGCAGTAGAGGATTGAGGACGGGGGCAACCTGCATTTCGAGTTGTTGCTGACCGTCCGTGATAATGAGTTGTTCCTGCTCACGCCAAACCGACAATTGCATATGACCACGCAGCATCTTGCAAAAGTCCTCCAGTTGCGCCGCTTCCAGACAAAATAACAGCACATTCGGCATACCGCGGATCAATGTTTTGGCTTTGTTATGGTCGACGCTATCGGTCACCAGCAACACTTGTTCTGCCTGATGGCTGGCGCGTTGTAGCTGCTTTTCGCTGGGCAAATCAACCTGACACCAAAGTAAAAAATGTTGTTGCTGGTCCTGCAGGTACAAATCCGGTTGCCGGCTGGACGGTGGCTGTTTCGCCAGCACAGGGTGCAGCTCATACAGGCTAAGATAAGTGAGGATACGTTTGGCAAAATGACTGGCGTCCTCATCCGGAAAAGGCGCCAGATAACAGGTTTCTTTCAGATACTGATGTGATTGCTCCGAGCTGTAATTCAGATCCAGCCGGATCACCTTGCTCTGCATTCGCATAAGTCACCCCTTTGCTATTTTGTCGGCAAAAGGCGCATTAAAGTTTAGATTGTCTTTAATGCGCTATACAGCAGATGCATGGCTAATGCCAACAAAACCACACCCATTAACCTATCAAACCAATAGCCCTGGTTTAGCAAAAAACTTCTTATTTTTTGTCGGGTTAAAACAAAAGATAGCAAACAAAACCACAGTGCGGTGGCAACAGCCATATAAACCCCGTAAATTATTTTGAAACTTGTTGGGGTTTCCGGCGAAATAATTACGGCAAATAACGCCAGAAAAAACAAGGTTGCTTTAGGATTCAGACCGTTGGTCAGCAAGCCGGTGCGAAATGACTGCCATAAACCTATCACTGGTGTTTTGTCTGCCTGTTCCTGGCTGGTCGCAGCGCCCGGGCCGCTTCGCAATGCCTGTATGCCAATATAAGCAAGGTAAGCAGCGGCACAAGCTGAAAACAGCTGAAACAACCAGGGCGTGGTTTGTAGCAGCAAACCAATACCAAGCAAGGAATAGGCAACGTGCAACAGAATGCCCAGACCAATACCAATACTTGCTGACACAGCAACCTTCACGCCATAACGCACGGCGTAGCGTAAGACAATGGCAAAATCCGGTCCCGGACTTGCTACAGCAACAAAATGCACGGACGCAACTAATAAAAACTCTGGCCAAAACGACATCACAGCCCTATCCCAACCGACATCAAAAATAACATTCTAATGCAGCAGACAGCCAAAACGACAGCGCTTTATGTTAAGCCCGGCTACCGAACGATAAAAATGGTTTTTTGGTCGCGAACTCTGTGACTCAGCATGACAAATGCTTGTTTTTTATCTGTCGCCTGCCGTAAAATGTTATAACATCACAATGCATATTGATAAATGAATCAGAAAATACAGACGGGATATTCTATGAAAGCTGTTTTGCATCATTTTCCGGCAGGCCGTTATTTTAAACCTGCAGCCCTGGCTTTAGCTATCACCCTTTCCAGCCAGACTCAGGCCCAAACCTCCACACTGAGCGGTGTTGTGGTCAATCAGCAAGGCCAGCCTGTTGCCAATGCCAAAGTGCATGTGCACGGCCGGCAACAATATGTTTATACCAATGACAAAGGTGAATTTCAGATCCAAAGCCCGGCCAATGCGCAGCTGCATATCGCAGCCAAAGGTTATGGTGATGAATTTATCGCTGCAAGTCAGCAGCCGCTGGCAGTGACACTCAATAGTGGTGGTCTGGAGCGCATGACGGTTTCAGCCTCAGGTTTACACCATTATGATTTGGAAATGGCACATCCGGTGTCTGTGATGTCGGGCGAAGATTTAAGCCGCCATACCGAAGCGACCATAGGTGAAACCTTAAAAACCCTGCCTGGTGTACATAGCAATTATTATGGCCCTGTGGCGGCAAGCCCGGTGATCCGTGGTCTGGACGGCCCGCGTGTGAAGCTGCTGAGCAACGGCATGGACACCGGCGATGTATCCCGTGTTGGCCCCGATCACGCTATCAGTGCAGATGCAATTACCACTGAACAAATTGAAGTATTAAGAGGCCCTGCCACGCTACTTTATGGCAGCGGCGCTATTGGTGGTGTGGTGAATATCGTCGATAACAGAGTGCCACGCCAGCTCAGAAGTCCACAAACTGTGGTTGATGTACGTCGCAATAATGTAGCTGATGAACAAAGTTATGCGCTGGCCCATGACGGCGCTTTACAGCAGTTTGCCTGGCATTTTGATGGTTTTGACCGTAAAAGTAATGATTACAAAGTGCCTGAGTTTGTCAATGACGAAGGCGAAGTAAAAAATAGCCTGAACAACAGTGCGCTGGACAATCAGGCGCTGAATGTAGGCGGCAGCTGGGTGGGCAGCCGTGGTTTATTTGGTGTATCTGTTGGCACTATCAACAGCCAATACGGGATCCCGGGACATTCATCACATGGCGGTGAAACTGAAGAAGCGCATGCTGATCACGAAGATCATGCAGCCGAAGGCGTGTATGCCGACCTGGATCAGGACAGAATCAGTTATGCCGGTGAGTTGTACTCGCCGCTCTCTGGTATTGAAACCTTAAGCCTCAGTGGCGCTTACACTGACTATCAGCATATTGAAATGGATGCGGGTGTCGCCGGCACTACCTTTAAAAACAAGTCCTTTGAAAACCGTCTGAGCCTGGAACACAGTGATGTGATGGGCTGGCACGGTCTGGTTGGTCTGCATTATCAGCACAACGATTACCGTGCTTTTGGTGAAGAAGCTTTTACTCCCGATGCCAAAACCAACAGTTATGCCCTTTTTGTGCTGGAAGAGCGTCGTTTTGGTGAATTGTCAGCGCAGTTGGGCGCTCGTTTAGAGCGCACCAAACACGACGCAGGTGCGCTGGAACTGGAGCATCTGCATGAGGAAGATGAAGCGCAGCATGGCGAAGAACAGGATGCACAAGCCAGTTTTGCCCGTTTTAATGCAGCCAGTCTGTCAGCAGGTCTGGTCTGGAACTTCCAGCCAGGATATCAGTGGGCTTTAAGTGTCAGCCGTTCCGAGCGCGCGCCAAGTGCGGCAGAAATTTACGCCAACGGCGCTCATATCGCCACCGCCAGTTATGAACTGGGCTTGGCCTACCAGCTGGATGACGATGGTGAAATTGGTTTTTACAACGGCAAGATGCAGCGGGAAACCGCCAATAACATCGACCTTGGCTTTCGCAAAACCGAAGGTGATCTGACTTTTAGTTATAACTTCTTTTACAACCAGATCGACGATTATCTGTATCTGGCCAACACCGGCCTGAGCATGGCTGATTTGGCTGAACATCATGATGAAGGCCATGATGCGCATGATCACGGCGACTTTGACGTCTATCAGTACCAGCAGCGCGATGCAAAGCTCTATGGCGCCGAGTTTGAACTGAGTTATCAGCTTGATCCGGCTCAGCAGTTATCAGTGTTTGCCGACACAGTGCGAGCCAAGCTGAAATCAGGTTCAGACTTGCCGCGTATTCCACCGCTCAAAGCTGGTGTGGAGTATCAGTATCAGGCACAGCAATGGAGCACAGTGCTGGGCGCAACTTATTATGCGCGTCAGGATAAAGTGTCGGCTTATGAAACCGAAACCGCCGGTTACACCAGCTTTGATGCCAGCCTGAATTATTATTTTGATGTGCAGTCTGTTGATGTCACGGCCTTTTTAAAGGGCACAAACCTTAGCAATAAACTAGGTTATGTGCACAGCTCCTTTATTAAAGCGGATGCGCCATTACCGGGCCGTGCTATTACCCTTGGTATCACTGCAAAGTTTTAAGCTGAAATAGTTTAATCATGCAAAACGAACAAAGCCGGTATTACGGAATACCGGCTTTTTTCTGAGCAGTAAAAAAACAGCACTGTGCCAGACAGTTAGTCTTGAAGCTTAATGGCAGAAAAACAAAAAGCCCGCATCGCGGGCTTTTTGTTTATTTATATGGCGGAGAGAAAGAGATTCGAACTCTTGAAGGGCTACTAACCCTCGCCGGTTTTCAAGACCGGTGCATTAAACCACTCTGCCATCTCTCCAATGGCGCGTATCTTAATAAGTTGTGCAGCGAAAAGAAAGCATTTTTTTGCTGTTTAACACATTGAATTGCATATTAAAGATCTGTTTGCACAAAAGCTGTGCTATCAATGTGCAGGATTTAGACAACACCGGGAATTTTAACCAGAGCGCCAGGTCAAAGTTACTGACTTGTCGATGTGAAGCTTGTATAGTCATCGAGTATTTACAACCACAGGAGTGATTATGTCTTATCAAAACCAACAGCTGATGACAGGCGCTGACAGCCTGAGTATCAACAAAGTCCTTCGTAACACCTATATGTTGCTAGCCATGACCTTAACTTTTAGTGCTGTGACTGCCGCTGTTGCCATGGCGCTGGATTTTGGTCCTATGCTGGGTTTAGGTTTAAGTATTCTGGCGTTAGTGCTGGTGTTTGTGGTGATTAAAACGGCTGACAGTGCAGCGGGTTTATTCTGGGTATTTGCTTTCACCGGAGTGATGGGCGCTTCTATTGGCCCTATGCTGAACCGTTATGCAGGTATGCCAAATGGCCCGGAAATTATTATGCAGGCTTTTGCCGCAACGGCGCTTATTTTCTTCAGTCTGTCGGCTTACACCCTGACCAGCAAAAAAGATTTCTCTTTTATCGGTAACTTTTTATTTGTTGGTTTGATCATGGCCGTCGTAGCAGGTCTTGCCAATATTTTTTTTCAGGTTCCGGCCTTGCAGTTAGCCATCAGCGCTGTGATTGTGCTACTGATGTCTGGTTTTATCCTGTTTGATACCAGCCGTATTGTACAGGGCGGTGAAACCAACTATATCCGTGCCACTGTTAGCCTGTATCTGAACATCTTTAACTTATTCACCGCACTCTTGCAGCTGCTTGGCTTTTTAAACAGTGACGAGTAATTCGCGGACTGTGGTTGCACAGTGACTGATTTTCATTAAAATGCCCCGCTTGTCGGGGTATTTTTTTATTGCAGGTGTGCAGATGGCCAGTTTTGCCCTTTATGTGCAATCACCAGTTTACGGCTGCCAGACACTGGCGTCGGTGTTGCGCTTTGCGCAGGCTGCCTGTGCTCTGAAGCATCAGATTGACCATATTTTCTTTTATCAGGATGCAGTGCTGGCGGTTTCCAATGATGCAGACTTACCTGCAGATGAGCCTGATAATGCAGCACTGCTGGTAAGCTTTTGCCAACAGCAGCAAATACCGCTGCTGTATTGTGTCACCGCAGCTGAAAAACGTGGCATTGCTACCAACAGCCGCCCTGCCCGTGCCGGTTTTACTGCCGCCGGTTTGGCTGAATTTGCGATGCGTTTGGATGAAGTTGACCGTGTGGTGCAATTCTGATGAAAAAAATTGCCGTTGTTTTTACCCAAAGTGCATTTTCTCAAAGCAGTAGCCGCGAAGCACAAGATTTAGCGATGGCACTTGCTGCGGTTGAGCATCAGGTCACGCTGATTTACCTTGGCGCTGCCATCACCCAATTATTACCGCTGACAGCAGCACCAAATTTTGGTGTAAAAGATTTCACTGCCGCCCAGAAGTTATTTGCTTTATATGATATTGAGCAAGTGATCGTAGCGGCAGACGCCATGTTGTTGTATCAACTGACCGCAGATGAGCTGCGAATTGACGTCACTGAATTGAGCACAGCGGATATTTCGACCTTGCTGTTGCAACAAGACCATATTCTGAGGTGCTGAGATGTTGTTGTATCAAATAACCACTCCTGAACCCAACGTGATGTTTAGCCTGGCCGGCGCACATGATGTGGTGTTATTGCGCCAGGATGCGGTCTATCTGCTAAAGCAACAACGCAACTGGCCCACGACTCAACTTTTTGTGCTGGAGCAAGACTTACAGCAACGTGGTGTGCCACTCAGTGCCGGTTTTCAGTTATTAAACGACGAGCAATGGGTACAACTGACTTTAACCGCTCATCAGGTGATTTTGTGTTAACACTCCAAATTGAAGATCAAACGGTGCCACTGGATAAACACGGTTATCTGGCCGACTTGTCGCTCTGGAGTGAAGCTTTGGCCGCTGAATTTGCCAAAGCGGAGAACATCGACCTGACGCCGGCACACTGGGAAGTGATCTGGTTTGTGCGGGATTTTTACCAGGAATATCAGACATCCCCCGCCATCCGGTTATTGGTGAAAGCCATGGCGGAAAAACTGGGGCCAGACAAAGGCAACAGTAAATATTTGTTTTTATTATTCCCTGAGGGCCCTGCCAAACAAGCCACCCGTATTGCCGGTTTGCCTAAACCTGCGCGTTGTTTATAACAACACCAACAAAAACGGCAGCCTTCATTGTGCTGCCGCCGATGTGCAAAAAATCATCGGGCTCAAAAACAGCAGCTGCTTAGCGGCTATTGCTGTAATAAGTCCAAAAAGCCTCAAACGCAATAAAACCAACCACTGCAATCACCGCAACAACGATGATCCAATATATAGCTCTGAGCGCAACTTTCAGCGTGCTGGTGCGTTTTTTGATGCTGACTTTTTTTACCGCAGTTTGTGGCCGGACATTTTGGGTGGTTGTCGTCATTTGTTTACCCTGTTACCGCAGAATTCAACAGTGTTTATATGATGCCTTGCAGATAATACGCATAAGTGGTGGTGTTTGGTTAAGCCAAACACCACCAGGTTTTTTAAGCGCGGATCTCGGTTTTACCGCCCATATAAGGCTGCAATACCGCCGGAATACGGATAGAACCGTCTGCTTGCTGATAGTTTTCCAAAATAGCCACTAAGGTACGGCCCACCGCCAGACCCGAACCATTTAACGTATGCAGCAATTCTGGTTTTTTGCCCTCTTCCGGACGGAACCGGGCTTGCATCCGGCGCGCCTGAAAATCGCCCATATTGGAGCAAGACGAAATCTCACGGAAGGTATTTTGTGCCGGCAGCCAAACTTCTAAATCATAAGTTTTGCTGGAGCCAAAACCCATATCACCGGTGCACAGCAGCATCACCCGATAAGGTAAACCCAATAACTGCAACACTTTTTCGGCATGGCCTGTCAGCTCTTCTAATGCCGCCATTGAATGCTCAGGGTGTGTCAGCTGTACCAGCTCTACTTTGTCAAACTGGTGCTGGCGAATCAGGCCACGGGTGTCGCGGCCATAAGAGCCGGCTTCACTACGAAAACATGGGGTATGGGCTGTGTATTTTTGTGGCAATTCAGCTAAATCAAAAATACGGTCACGCGCCAGATTGGTCACCGGCACTTCAGCTGTTGGGATCAAGCTCATCCCCACGCCTTCTTCAGTGGCAGGTTGAGTGTGGAATAAATCTGCGCCAAATTTTGGCAGCTGGCCTGTGCCAAACAAAGAGTCTTTGTTTACCAGATAAGGCACGTACAATTCGGTGTAGCCATGCTGCTCTGTGTGTAAATCCAGCATAAACTGGGCTAAAGCGCGGTGCAGGCGGGCAATCTGACCTTTCATCACCACAAAACGTGAACCGGCAATTTTAACGGCGTTTTCAAAATCCAGACCACCGGCCAGTGCTTCGCCTAATGCGACATGATCTTTGGGTTCAAAATCAAAACTTGGGATCTCGCCAAAACGACGCACTTCCAGATTGCCGGTTTCATCTTTGCCAACAGGCACCGATAAATCCGGCAGATTTGGGATAGACATCGCAATTTGATCTAGTTCAGCCAGTACTGCATCCAGTTTTATTTTGGCGGCATCAAGCTCAGCACCTAAACCCTCGACTTCAGCCAGTAAAGGCGCGATATCTTCACCACGGGCTTTCGCCTGACCGATATTTTTGGACTTGCTGTTACGCTGATTTTGCAGCTCCTGCGTGGCCACTTGTAATTCACGGCGCTGCTCTTCCAAAGCGCTGATCTGTGCCACATCCAGCACAAAACCACGGCTTGCCAGGCGCTCAGCGGTTTGCGTTAATTCACTGCGTAAGTATTTGCTATCTAACATAAATTTTTACTTCATCGAGCCCAGCTTTAATCCAAGCCAGGCGAGGGTTAAACACAACACCAGGTTCAGCACCACATTGGCGATGGCTTTGAGCCAGTCGCCCTGCTGTAACAGCAACACAGTGTCCATCGAAAATGTTGAGAAAGTGGTAAAAGCACCCAGCACCCCAATGCCAATAAAAATCCGCCATGGATTGGGCGCTATTTGTTCGGTGATCAACAGGCCATACAACAGGCCAATGACAAAAGACCCGAGAATATTAACCAGCAAAGTGCCAAAAGGAAATGCTCTGCCAAAAAGATGTAACATCCATTCGCCAACCGCAAACCTCAAACAGGCACCTATGGCGCCACCAATGGCAATAGCGCTGTAGGTAAATAAGGCACTAGTCACGGCTTTTCCCCTGCGCTCTTGCCTCGTTATCCAGCATCTGCAGATACTTTAGTTTGTCCTGCAGCTGCTTCTCAAGACCTCTGTCGCTCGGCTGATAAAATTGCTGACCGGCAAGTTCCGCTGGTAAATAACGCTCACCGGCGGCATAAGCACCGGCTTCGTTGTGGGCGTAACGATAACTTTCGCCGTGGCCCATTTCTTTTAATAATTTGGTGGGGGCGTTGCGCAGATGCAGCGGTACTTCATAAGCAGGTTGTTGTTGTACCAAAGTGCGCATCTGATTAAAAGCGCTATACACCGCATTGCTTTTTGGCGCCAGCGCCAGATAAATAGCCGCCTGCGCTATGGCACGCTCGCCCTCTGCGGGCCCAACCCTGCTGTAGGTATCCCAGGCATCCAGCGCTATAGTGAGCGCTCTGGGGTCGGCGTTGCCAATATCTTCAGAGGCAATGGCCAATAACCTTCTGGCCACATATAAAGGGTCACCACCACCTTCCAGAATACGACAGTACCAATACAAAGCTCCGTCTGCACTGGAGCCGCGCACCGACTTGTGAAAAGCCGAAATCAGGTCATAAAACATATCACCCTGATTATCAAAACCGGGCAATTGCCTTGGCACCAGCTGTTTCAACAGCGCGGCACTAATATGCTTTGAACCTTCGCTTTGCACGGCCTCACTGGCAAGTTCTAATAAATTCAGGAGCTTGCGGGCATCACCGTCGGCCAGCATCAGCAAAAATTGCGCCGCTTCGTCATCCAGCTGCAGTTGTAACGCGCCAAGACCCAGTTCAACGTCTGTTAAAGCACGTTGCAGCACCTTTTGCAGTTCGCTTGCTTCAATTTTTTTTAAAATACAGACCCGGGCGCGCGATAACAGCGCGTTGTTCAGCGAAAAAGACGGGTTTTCTGTGGTGGCGCCAATAAAAATAATGGTGCCATCTTCAATATGAGGTAAAAAAGCGTCTTGCTGGCTTTTATTAAAACGATGTACTTCATCAACAAATAACAAGGTTCTTTGCTGATGGCTGTATAACCGAGCTTTTGCGGCGGCTATTTCGTCACGGATCTCTTTGACACCGGCAGTGACAGCAGAAATTTTCGCAAGACAGGCATCGGCGTGTGCGGCAATCAGTTCGGCCAGCGTGGTTTTGCCGGTGCCTGGTGGCCCCCACAAAATCAGCGACGTGACTTTACCACTTTCGATTGCACGTTTAAGTGGTGTACCAGGCCCCAGCAAATGCTGCTGGCCGACATAGTCGGCCAGTGTTAAGGGTCTGAGTCTGGCCGCAAGGGGCCGGACATCAGGCTGAAAATCAAAACTCAGGCTGTTCACTTGTTGCGTAAGTCGTCCACTTCAACCCCAGCCGGAACTTCAAACTTAAACAGGCTGCTGTCGATATTGATATTGTTCTGAATGGCTAAAAATTCAAAATCGGTTTTCTGGCCGTTGTTATCCAGCACGGCCATATGTGACAAACCTGTACCTGCAAAAGTCAGCACCAGCTGGCGCACCGGATTGTCTTTATCTTTTGGTGTGATAATAAACTGCTGGCCTTCACCACTGACCTCATATTGTGCCCACAGACTGGCGTCGTTGGAGGTTAACAGGACAAAGGGCGTGCGGTTTACTTCTTTTTTGGCATCATAGAGGCTGACTTGCTCGAGCAGCTCGTTGTAATGCCATAAGGTTTTACCATCACCAATAAACAGATTTGGCTCAGGGCTTAAGGTTTCAAACCGAAACTGTGAGGGTTGTTTTAAGGTTAATACCCCTTCACCTTGTTCCTGCACCGGCTGGTTTTTGGCATCGACCACAGTTTGCTGAAAACTGGCCTGATAACTGTAAAGCCTGGCCAGTTTGTTTTTTAGTTCAGCTGCCTGATTGGCCGCAAGGGCAGTTTGACTGAAAAGCGCTGTATTGCTTAATAAAACTGTGCCAAGCACAAATAATAACTTCTTCATTTAAAACCCTTTTGGTGGCGGAGGTGCCAACACTTCTCTGTTACCGTTATGGCCAGGACCACTGACGATACCTACTTGTTCCATGGTTTCGACTAAACGTGCTGCGCGGTTATAACCAATGCGGAAACGACGCTGCACACCAGACACTGAAGCTTTACGGCTTTCGGTCACAAAAGCCACCGCCTGGTCAAACAGCGGATCTGCTTCCGCATCTTCATCTTCCAGTGTTTCGCCTGGTAACAGGTTTTCTTCACTGGTTTCGCCGCTTAAAATGTCCGGAATATAATTTGGCCGGCCACGTTTTTTCCAGTCTGCCACCACTGCATGCACTTCATGGTCGTCGACAAAAGCACCGTGCACCCGGTTAGGCACACCAGAGCCTGGTGGCAGATATAACATGTCACCCTGGCCTAATAAACTTTCTGCACCTTGTTGATCCAAAATGGTGCGCGAGTCAATTTTTGACGACACCTGGAAGGCAATGCGGGTTGGAATATTGGCTTTAATTAAACCCGTAATCACATCCACAGACGGCCTTTGTGTTGCCAGAATCAAATGAATACCGGCGGCGCGCGCTTTTTGCGCGATACGGGCAATCAGCTCTTCAACTTTTTTACCCACAATCATCATCATGTCGGCAAATTCGTCGATAACCACGACAATAGAGGGTAATTTCTCTAACAACGGCGGCTCACCGCGCATATCGTCTGACGGGCGCCATAATGGGTCACGCAGTGGTTTCCCTTCAGCAATGGCGTCCGCTACTTTGACGTTGTAACCTTTTAAATTCCGCACCCCAAGCGCCGACATTAACTTATAACGGCGCTCCATTTCACCCACACACCAGCGCAGGCCATTGGCCGCTTCTTTCATGTCGGTGACAACTTCAGTGAGTAAATGCGGAATGCCTTCATACACAGATAATTCCAGCATCTTGGGGTCAATCATCAGGAAACGTACATCATCCGGCGTTGATTTGTAGAGCAAACTACAGATCATCACATTAACGCCAACTGACTTACCTGAGCCCGTAGTACCTGCCACCAATAAATGCGGCATCTTCGCCAGATCGGCCACCACAGATTTACCGGCAATGTCTTTGCCCAGTACCATGGTCAGCGGTGACTTGGACTGCTCAAAAATTTCATCACCAATCACTTCCGACAACCGCACTATTTCACGGTGCTGGTTGGGCAGCTCTAACCCTATATATGATTTACCCGGAATGACTTCCACGACGCGCACACTGATAGCCGATAAAGAGCGGGCCAGGTCTTTGGATAAACCGGTAATTTTGCTGACTTTTACCCCAGGGGCCAAATCCAGTTCAAAGCGGGTAACCACAGGGCCTGGGTATACACCGACCACTTTGGCGTCGACGTTAAAGTCGAGCAATTTGGCCTCCACCAAACGCGACACTTTTTCCAAATCATCTTCTGAAATCGGATTGATGGTTTTATTTGGCCTGTCGAGCAAATGAATCGATGGCAATTCGTCTTCTGATTTAACCGCTACTGCACTTGCACCAATATTGTCGTCTTCATCTTCAGCGTCATCATCCGAAGTCGCGACCGCGTTAACATTGTTGTTGCCAGTCGCTGTCTGATGATAAGGCACATAATCGGTTAAGCCTGGATTAGCGCTTTGGGTATGCACAAAACTTTGTTGTAATTCTGCTTCGGCGTATCTGTCGTCGATGGCGCTAAAAGTTAAATCATCATCAGACAGGGCATCCACACTAACAAAAGCATGCGCCTGAGTATGCACATCAAGCGGCGCAAAAGGTAAAGGCTCTACTTCGGCATCCGCTGGTGGGAAAAAGGCTCGGCTTTGTAATTCGGGATGAACTTTAATTACAGCTGGCGGTGGCTCAACGGCAAGTTCGGCGCGGGTGGGCTGCGGTTGTGCAATCACCTGAGGTTGCACCACAGGCGCTGCAGTCAATATGTCTTGTGTGTAAGGTGCAGTTGCTTTGCTCAGATAAGCTTCTGTATCAAATTCGGCAGAATGAACACTGCTGCCAATGCCGGAGTCGTGCTGCATCTGATGCAAGGTATCAAAACTGAACACGGGCTCCACCGGCTCATCGGTGCGCAGCGAAAAGGCAGGTTCAACACGTTCTGCGCTGTTTTCGGCCACAGTTTCGGATGCTGCTAAACCTGTAGACAAAGCGGACTGAGTTTCCTCGTGCACCGCTGTGTCAACTGCAGCTAAATCATTGCTGAAATCCTGTTGTTTAGGCCCGGCATATGGTGCAACTTTCTGCGCAGAGCGCGCTACAGGTTTGGCATGATGTACTTCGTTGCCTGCGGGGTATTGTTGTGGCTCACGCCACTGGCGAATACGCGCTGGCAGGTCGCTGATAAAATACCAGCTTTCCACCACCAGCCGCCCAAGCTCGTCAGCCACAGTGAGCCAGGAAATGCCGGTCAGCAAGGTCAAGCCAATACAAAAACTGCAAAGCAGCAATAAGCTGCTGCCAACAAAGTTTAAATTAGGTAATAACTTGCTGGCAATGACATCCCCTACCACACCGCCGGATGAATAAATGTAAAAGTCGTCAAAGTTAATGCTGCTGATAGCACAAGCGGAGATCACGGTCAGCAAAAGTCCAAGCAAGCGAAGGCCGAGAATCATATAGTCCAGTGAAATCAGATCTTTAAAACGTTTAAACAACAGATAACCACAAAAAGCAAAAAATGGCGGAAACAAATACGACAGCCAGCCAAATACACAAAACAGAATGTCGGCCACTTCAGCGCCAACTGGCCCGGCAAAATTCTGAATATCGGTTTGATAACCCGTTTGTGACCAGCTTGGGTCGGCCGGATCAAAACTTAATAAAGCCAACAACATAAATGCGGCAGCGCCCGCAAACAGAATCAGTCCAACTTCAACCAGACGCTGAACACCATTGAGTGAAAATACCGTTTTTGCTTGCAAGCCAGTTGCCCTATGAAAAACCAAAAAAATGCCTTGTTACGATACCAGAGAGCAGCTTCAAGTGCATCAGTTTAAAGGTGACCTCTAAGCGCATTGTGATGCTATCTGCCTGTTATTTAACCAGTCACCGTAACAAAAGTGGTTTGTTTGACTTCTTCCATCACCACATAGGTTCTGCTCTCCCGCACACTGGGCAAACGCAACAAGGTTTCGCCCAATAACTCGCGATAAGCCGCCATATTGGCGACCCGGGTTTTTAATAGAAAGTCAAAACTGCCGGACACTAGGTGGCACTCCAGAATTTCATCGAGCTTTTGTACCGCTTTGCTGAATTCATCAAAATCTTCAGGAGAGGTTTTACTCAAGGTAATTTCCACAAACACCAGCAGCGCAGCGCCGACTTTGTTGGGGTCGACCAAAGCGGTATAACCGAGAATAAACTGATCGGTTTCCAGTCTTTTTACCCGTTCCAGACAAGGGGTTGGGCTCAGCCCCACCCTTTTGGCCAGTTCGACATTGGACAAGCGGCCGTCTTTTTGTAGTTCAAGCAGAATTTTACGGTCAATTCGGTCGAGCTTTTTCAGCTCTTTATATTGTGGAAACATACCAGATAATAATTCTTTTAAAGTTTAATATTTAGCATTTTCCACTATTGATTACCATAAAAACAACCATTCATTCCGCAAAAATCACATTATACTAGCGAAATATTTTTACCAACCCTACACAGGCAGAAAATCATGATTATTGGCGTGCCAAAAGAAATCAAAAACCACGAATACCGCGTCGGTATGACTCCAGCCAGCGTTCGCGAACTGGTTGCTCACGGCCACAAAGTTTATGTTGAACACAATGCCGGCAGCGGCATCGGTTTTGGTGATGCAGATTATACTGCTGCAGGTGCTGAAGTGCTGGCAACAGCAGCTGAAGTGTTTGCCAAAAGCGATATGATTGTAAAAGTAAAAGAACCACAGGCTGTTGAGCGCGCTATGCTGCGTGAAGGCCAAATTCTTTTTACTTACCTGCACTTAGCACCGGATTTGCCACAAACTGAAGATTTGATCAAATCAAAAGCTATCTGTATCGCTTATGAAACTGTGACGGACAACCGGGGTGGTTTACCATTGTTGGCACCTATGTCAGAAGTAGCAGGCCGTATGTCAATTCAGGCCGGTGCCCGCGCTTTGGAAAAATCCTGTGCTGGCCGTGGTATGTTGTTAGGTGGTGTGCCAGGTGTAGAACCTGCCAAAGTTGTAGTGATCGGTGGTGGTATGGTGGGTACCAACGCTGCACAAATGGCTTTGGGTTTAGGTGCTGACGTTGTGGTACTGGACCGCAGTGTTGACGTATTACGCCGTATTAACGCCCAGTTTAACGGTGCCGTCAAAGCGATTTATTCTACTGCCGACGCGCTGGAAAAACATGTACTGGAAGCCGATTTAGTGATTGGCGGTGTATTAATTCCAGGTGCTGCAGCACCTAAATTAGTGACCCGTGAACATGTACGTAAAATGAAACCAGGCTCAGCTATCGTTGACGTGGCTATTGATCAGGGCGGTTGTGTGGAAACTTCTTATGCTACCACCCACGCTGAACCAACCTTTATCGTGGACGATGTGGTGCACTACTGTGTGGCCAACATGCCAGGTGCTGTGCCTTTAACGTCTACTTTTGCACTGAATAACGCCACTTTGCCTTTTATCATTAAACTGGCGAACAAAGGTTATAAAGCTGCGCTGTTAGATGATCAGCATTTATTAAACGGTCTGAACGTGATCAATGGCCAGGTGGTGAATCAACATGTTGCTGAAGCCTTAAACCTGACTTTTGTGGACCCGCGTCAGGCGTTAAACGCGAACTAATTTATGGTTTGCAAAAAAGCCAGCGTCATGCTGGCTTTTTTATTGCCCAAATCTGACCAACCAACAAAGCTGGACCTTGTCATGGCTAAGGCGGCCGCGTTAGGATAAAAAACTGATAAAAAAGAGCAGCCTGCATGTTATCCCGAGCCACATTATTGTTCAGTATTCTAACGCTGTTAAGCCTTACCTCTTGCCATGCCGCCGGCTTGTCGCAAAAATTCAGCCTGGTGCAGCTACAGGTAAAAGATCAGCAAATTCAGGTGCAGCTGGCTGACACCCCGGCCAAACGCAGTCAGGGACTCATGGGACAATCACCGCTGAAACATGGCATGTTGCTGCTATTGCAACAACCAGCAGAAATGGTGCTCTGGATGAAAAACACACCAGAGTCGCTGGATGTGGCTTTTATTGATACCAACTGGCGTATTGTGGCTATTCTTGCCATGCAGGCCAATACCGAAACCCTGCATCCGTCTGAGCGCATTGTGCGGGCAGCACTGGAAATGCCACCTGGCTGGTTTGACCAAGCCAATATTAAAGTCGGTGATCAGCTGATTTACTGCCCCGAGCAGCCGAAACTTTGCAAAAAGCACTCCGGCGGCGCTAAGCCTGATAGTCCTTTGGACGTAAAAAATTAAATAAGTAAGGCGCTTACGATAAGCTTTAGTTCAAGCTTGTTGGGGTCATGACAACAAGGCCAAGACCCTCCATAGATCACAACGACGCTTCACTGTCAGGGTTTAAAGTTCAGCGTCGTCTTTATGCAGATAAATGTCGCTAAAACCAAAGCGGATAAACTCTTTTTGCCGGAAGTCTTTAATGGCAGCGCTGCGTTTAGCAGTCATAGCCACCTGCTGTTCCATCTTTAGAAAAGCCGTTAAATCAATGCCTTCAGCTGCAGCCACCGCTTCATAAATGTCGCGGAATTTGTCGTAACTAAAGGCAATTTTACGCGGCTGGCCTTTAAACTTATAGGTAATAGCTCTGGCCATTATTGGCTAACCTCCGCTGTTGTAGTCTTGGCTTTTTGCGCGTTTAAAAGTGGATTGGCGTACATCTGCTGAAGATAAGGTTGCACTTCGGCTGGCAAAGCGTTAATCCGAGCCATAAAAGCACCGTTATCAGACTCTGCAGTGGTTTGTCCCGCAGCCTGATAATTGGCCGGATAGAAACGATAACCCTGATAAATTTCGCGGTCGATAGCTGCTGCTACGCTTTCCGGGCTCTCTAGATCTTCGTTTTTCTCCAGCACAGCGCCAAAGTGCACATGCACCCTGCCTTTGTAGCCCACTATGCCTTTGATAATACTCTCAATATCTTCAAATTCAGTTTTCTGATAATTGCCTTCTGTTGCCAGCTGATAAAGCTCATTGGCTTTGGCGGCGTCACAAGGGTCGTATTCATAAGACAAACACACCGGCACTATCTGTAACGAGCGCATATAGTCAGTAAATTCTATTTGCTGCTGTTTGCCGTTGATATAAAACATTTTCAGGATGGCCGGATCTGTCACGTCATTGCCATCTTTAGCACGGCCTTCTTTTTGCGCTATCCAGATATGATGACCAGTTTGCAGTGAATGGGCGATATAAGCAGAGAGTTGTCCCAGTGCTTTAATCATCTCGCGTGGGCCTTTGGCGGAGCGGCGGACAATAAAACTTTTGTTCAGTTTCATCAGCTCAGTGGCGCAGGGCTTTTTCAGTAGATTGTCGCCAATGGCAATACGGGCGGTATCAAAACCCTGTTGATGCAAACACCAGTTCACCAGCGCCGGATCCATCGCAATATCCCGGTGATTGGAGACAAATAAATAAGACTTGGTTTTATCCAGCGCTTCAAGACCGCTAAAAGTAACTCCGGCCGTGGTTTTTTTCAGGCTTTTATTCAGATAAACCGCAACATAACCTTGCACTGCTTCTACCGACTTAAAACCAGACCAGTGCCGGCGTAAATACCAACTGACCATTGGTGCCGCGATAAAATTCAGTAACTTAGATTGACTGCCAAGGCGATGCTGCACTATGGCACCGATAAACTCCGGATCGGCAATAATACGCTGGACAGCTGCCGCGACTTCGTCGTCATGGTATGGGCGGATATCGTCAAAATTTTTAATCGGATCGGTCACACTGCGTTACCTGAAAAATAAAAACAGCGCTATTTTACCCATTCAGATCAAAGTGCCTAGCAGATTGTGGCAAAACAACAAAAAAACTTAGTGTCTGTGCTCAAATCAGGCGGATTTTGCCAGCTTGTGGCCAGAGGCAGGTAGCCAGGGTTGTACCCTGTCGTTCAGCAGCATCAGCACTTCACCGGCATAAAGTGCCTTGCCCTGCAGACTGTGGCCATCTTCGAGCAACAACAGCTGACAGCAGTGTCCCTGTTGTTGGGTGACCAGCGCCAATAATGGCTGCTGGCCGCCGACCCAGACCAGTTCAGCACAAGCGGGCTGATAATCTGCGGATATGGCAGTAAACCACCAGCTTTTGTGGCCGGTCTGGCGCAAGTACTGCTGCGCCGCCAATGCATCTATAGCAGCGGCAAAACAAGCAGCAGCGGGATATTGTAGTTGCTCCAGCGCATGCCAGAACTGCCAGAACAATTCTGCCTGAGCCAGGGTAAAATCGGGAGATGGGTTAGTATTTAACTCAGTCAGCTGAAAAGGTGTGCGATGCAAAAACTGCCCGGTTTGCAATTGCAGCTGCCCGGTTTGGGTTTGCCACTGCCAGGAAGCTGAAGGTGTAAAAGCGCACATGCTGACAACCTTTGGAAAAAGTTTGGATGCCGCCGTTTTACACCTGTCAGATCAAGATGTTAAAGAATATTTTGGACTAACCTGCCCTGATCGCCACCGGATCGTTATAAGCTGTTGACGATCGAACGGATAAGCTGTGGCCCCTGATAAATAAAGCCGGTATAAACCTGCACTAACTGCGCGCCGGCATTGAGTTTTTCCTGAGCCGACTCGGCACTGTCAATACCACCTACGCCGATGATCGGCATATCAGGCCCAACAGCGGATCGAAGCTGCCGGATCACTTCAGTGCTTTTTAACCGCACCGGCGCCCCGCTTAAACCGCCACTTTCATTGGCATGCTTTAAACCGGCCACAGCACTACGCTCCAGTGTGGTGT
Source organism: Rheinheimera sp. (assembly GCF_036782235.1). GTDB lineage: Bacteria > Pseudomonadota > Gammaproteobacteria > Enterobacterales > Alteromonadaceae > Pararheinheimera. Next base: position 61,751 of record NZ_DAIPZL010000011.1, read on the forward strand.
TGGTGGCTATAGCACCATCCATTTTGCTTTGTAATAAAGCTTCAGCCACTTGTTGTACTGCAACTTCATCCATGTCAGGGGCGATTTTGACAAACACCGGCACATATTTGCCATGTTTGGCCGCTAAATCCAGTTGCTCGTTTTTCACAGCGTTCAGTAAATCCAGTAGCGCATCACCAAACTGCAAATCGCGTAAGCCTGGCGTATTGGGTGATGAAATATTTACAGTGATATAACTGGCATATGGGTAAACTTTGCGCATGCAATGTACATAATCATCTTTACCCTGCTCATTTGGCGTGTCTTTGTTTTTGCCAATATTGATACCAAGTACACCTTTGTATTGGGCTTTTTTAACGTTTTCAACCAGATAATCAACACCTTTATTATTAAAACCCATACGGTTAATAATGGCGTTTGCCTCTGGCAGGCGGAATAAACGCGGTTTATCATTGCCGGCCTGTGGTCTTGGCGTGACTGTACCAACTTCAATAAAGCCAAAACCCATTTGGGCAAAAGCATCAATACAATCGGCATTTTTATCAAGGCCGGCCGCCAGACCCACCGGATTCACAAAGGTAATACCAGCGACAGTCACGGGTTTTGGCTGGATCTGCTGGCGCCATAACATCGACAACGGCGTATGCTGTAAAGCTTTTAAGCTGTCGAGGGCAAAATGATGCGATTTTTCCGCATCAGCACAAAACATCAGATCACGTGCAATTTTGTAAAACATAACCAGGCCTTTGTATTTAAAGTAAAAAGATAACGCAGCACATTTTAAAAAAATGCCCCGGCAGTCGGGGCATTTCTGTTTGATGTCAAACTTTAGTTCACAACCACGTTATTTCACGTTGTCGCAGTGGTGGCTTAATAACATCAGTTCACGCAAGGCAACAGAGAACTTGGCGAACTCGTGGCTCTTGGTGGTTTTAAACTCGGCCAGCATCATGCTCCAGCGCGACAGCACCAGTTCATTCGACTTCAACCAGTTTTGGATCACTTCATCTGACGAACAGGCGTTGTGACAGGTACGGACGACCACCTGAGACAGCGCACGTTGTTGCCAGTCCAGCTCTTCGCGGTAAGAAGCACGGGCCAGAGCCTGCCAGTGGTTGCTGACCGGCTGTTGGGTAATTTGCTCCAGGAACCAGTGTAAGTCGAGCTTGTCACCGAGCTTAAAGTAAATTTCCGCTGCCAATAACAAATCGGTTTTTTCTGCGTCTGCCACCTGAGCAATGTCCATCACTGAGAACACAGTGCTTAATTGTGCCAGATAACGGGCCACATGAACCGGTACCTGTTGTGCGACCAGGCTATCCTGATGTTCCTGCAGTGCAGCCGCTTCTGCCGGTGCCAATAATCTTGGTAACTGCTCAGAAATTTGCACAAAAGCAGGTTTGAAAAACGCCACAGTTTGCGCGATATCCATTGCTTTGTTGCGATGACGCAGGAACCAGCGTGTTACACGGCGCATAGTACGGCGTAACTGGAACAACAAACGGGTTTGCAGATCAGCAGCAATCACGTTGTCTAAATCTTCCAGTTGATGCCAGATACTTTCCACATCAAACAGTTCACGGGCGATGGTGTAAGAAATAATGACTTCAGCCACTGTGGAGCCGGTTTCTTCCATCATCCGGTGCGCAAAGTTGGCGCCCATATCGTTCACCAGCATGTTGGCAAGCTTAGTGGCGATAATTTCAGCTTTGAGCGGATGGTTTTCCATTTGTGTCACATAACGCTCCTGTAACACTTTCGGGAATGCACCAATCAGCTCTTGTTTAAAGAAAGCATTGTCAGACACTTCTGGTGTCACCAGCTGCTCTTTTAACACCATTTTGCCGTAAGCGGTCAAAATGGCGAGCTCTGGCCGGGTTAAACCAACACCTTTCACCATCCGCTCTGCCAGCATATCGTCCGTTGGCAGGAATTCCAGCTCGCGGTTTAACTTGCCGTCTTTTTCCAGGGCATGGATAAAGCGGGTGTATTCTTTGAGCTGCTCAGCACCTAACAACGAAGACACTGAAATACTCTGGGTCTGACGGTAACAGTCGTTAATGACGATGTCCGCCACGTCATTGGTCATGTCGTACAGCAACTCGTTACGCTGTTTCAGCGTCATATCACCGCTGGCAACCATGGCGTTGAGCAGAATTTTGATGTTCACTTCGTTATCTGAACAGTCAACACCACCGACGTTGTCGATAAAGTCGGTGTTAATACGGCCACCGTTAGCAGCGTATTCAATACGGCCACGTTGGGTAGTACCTAAGTTACCGCCTTCACCAATAATTTTGGCTTTGACTTCTTTACCGTTTACACGCAGCGGTTCAGAAGCACGATCGCCCACTTCGGCATGGCTTTCGTCCGTCGCTTTGACGTAAGTACCGATACCACCGTTCCAAATCAGGTCCACTTCCATCATTAATGCTGCGCGGATCAACTCATTCGGCGTCAATGAGGTTTTGTCAGTGCCAAGCATGGCCTGCATTTGCGGGCTCAGTTTAATGGCCTTGGCGCTACGCAGGAAGACACCGCCCCCTTCAGAAATCAGCTCTTTGTTGTAATCATCCCAGGTTGAAGTCGGCAGATTAAACAGGCGCTGACGTTCGGCAAACGAAGTGGCAGCGACCGGGTTTGGATCCACAAAAATATGCATATGGTTAAAGGCAACCTGCAGGCGGATATGCTCTGATAACAGCATGCCGTTACCAAAAACGTCACCGGCCATATCACCGATACCAACCACGGTAAAATCTGTGGTCTGACAGTCAATGCCCACTTCACGGAAGTGGCGTTTCACTGATTCCCAACCACCGCGGGCAGTGATACCCATGCCTTTGTGGTCGTAACCGTTAGAGCCGCCCGATGCAAAAGCGTCACCCAACCAGTGGTTGTATTCCAGTGAAATACTATTGGCAATATCAGAGAAAGTTGCAGTGCCTTTATCGGCTGCCACCACCAGGTACGGATCGTCTTCATCCAGGCGCACCACTTGTTTTGGCGGCACAATCTGCCCTTGCAGAATATTGTCGGTCACATCCAGTAAACCGCGGATAAAGGTGCGGTAACAGGCTTTACCTTCGTTTAACCAGGCTTCACGGCCACCGGTTTCCGGCAGTTTTTTACAAACAAAACCACCTTTGGCGCCTACAGGCACAATCACAGTGTTTTTCACTTGTTGTGCTTTCACCAGGCCCAGGACTTCAGTGCGGAAGTCTTCACGACGGTCAGACCAGCGTAAACCACCCCGTGCAACCTTACCAAAACGTAAGTGCACACCTTCCACCTTCGGTGAATACACAAAAATTTCGAAAAATGGCAGTGGCAATGGCATATCCGGGATCATGGCCGGACGTACTTTAAAGGAAATATAAGGTTTCTCTGTGCCGTCAGCTGCTTTCTGGAAGTAGTTTGTGCGCACAATGGCCTGAATAATCGCCAGGAAACGACGGATAATACGGTCGTCGTCCAGGTTTGCCACGTTCTCCAGCTGTGCCAGAATTTCAGTGTGCAGTTTGTCTGCATCGGCCTGATTGTTGTTGTCGAGCGCAAACTTGGTATTAAAGAGTTTCACCAACAGATTGGCGATAACCGGATAACGACCAAAAGTCGATTCGACATAAGCCTGGCTAAAAGTACCGCCGATTTGACGTTTGTATTTGGCAAAGGCACGCAACAACGACGCTTCACGGCCAGTTAAACCCGCACCCAGAATTAAACGGTTAAAACCGTCATCTTCTAAATCACCTTTCCAGACCTTGGCAAAAGATTCCTGGAACAGCTGCTGGGCAGCTTCAAAGTCCAGTGGCACCTTGCCGTTTAATTCCATACTGAAGTTTAAGATCCAGCTGACTGAACCTTCAGGGCAACGCACGGCGTAAGGGGTTTCACCAATCACGCGCAGACCAAAGTTTTCCAGCATCGGTAACACGTCAGATAAATGAATTGGATGGTCTTTATGGAACAGGTTCAACCGTACAGCTTTAGATTCAGCGCTTTCTTCCTGGGGCCGGTAGAACAACATTTCCAGCGTATTGTCTTCGCTTAAAGCTTCCAGTTTGGCGATATCCACCAAAGCATCGTTTGGCAACATTTCTTCTTTATAGGCACGTGGGAAAGCGTTGACATATTTGCGGCTGAGCTCACGGCCAGTCAGTTCACCAAAACGGCCAATCAGGGCTGTTTCCAGTTTATCTTCCCAGGTACGGGCCGCTTCAATCAGATTGTTTTCGATATCTTTCACATTGAACTCGATATTACTGTCGTTGATCCGGACAAAATAATGGGTCCGGGCCAGCACGGATTCAGAGAAATAGGTGGTAAATTCCACCGGTTCGGTACTGCCTAAAAATTGCTGCAGAATTTGCTGGGTTTCTTTACGCAGTTGTGTGTTGTAACGCTCGCGCGGTACATACACCATGGCTGACACAAAACGGCCAAAAGCGTCTTTGCGCATAAAAAGCCGGGTCATGTCGCGTTCCTGCATTTGCAGTACGCCAGTTGCAATTTCCAGCAGCTCATCACTGTCGGCCTGAATCAGCTCATCGCGCGGGTAAGTTTCCAGAATATTCAGCAGCGCTTTATAAGCGTGGGTACCAACGGCAAAACCAGAACGGGCCATCACATTGGCCAGTTTGTTTTTTAACAGTGGAATGTCAGCTGCGCTGTTGTTGTATAACGAAGAGGAATACAAGCCGATAAAGCGGTCTTCACCCACCACATTGCCGCTGGCATCAAAACGTTTAATACCGATGTAATCGATATAAGCCGGTCTATGCACCCGGGATTTATTGTTTGTTTTGGTCAGGATCAAGAGATCCGTGCTGAGCGCCTGTTTGCGCGCCACATCCGGTAAATCCGATAACATTAAGTCGCGCGACACTGAACGACGCATTAAACCAAGGGCGGTATCGGCCTGTCCGGCAATACGATAATCACCCTGCACCGGCACAATGCTGTATTGGCGATAACCCAACAAAGTGAAGTTGTCTTTGGCCAGCCAGTTTAAAAATTCGGTGGCTTCGGCCAACTGTTCTTTACTGGCTTTACCACAATGATTTGGCAGCTCGCGGATCACCTGCTCCAGCTTGGCCCGGGTTGGCTGCCAATCGCTGACAGCCAGCGACACGTCCTGCATCACTGAGTCAAGCTCAGCAACCAGATTGTCGATCGCAACCTTGTCGGTCATCCGGTCGATTTCAATATGAAACACCGTTTGTTGGGTACTTGGGTTGGCTTTGGTGCCCAGCTTGTTAAATTCGGTGATATTGCCTTTGTCATCACGGAAAGTTTGCAGCGGATAATGCAGCAATAAATGCGCGGTGATGTTGTGGCGATTTAACGCAATACGCACCGAATCAACCAAAAACGGCATGTCTTTGACCACAATCTCAACAATAGTGTGTTTGGATTCCCAGCCATGACGGGCAATTTCCGGATTAAAAACCCGGATTTTGGCGGCATCTTCAGTGTGGGTGTTAAAAGTTTGCCACAGGCTTAAAGCCGCACCATATAAGTCGCTGTCATTGCGACCAAACATATCTTCGTTGGCAACGTTGCCATAAAGCGTGAAGGCGAATTTCTCGACCAGTTCGACCTGATCTTTAACTTTCTGGCGGATGAGTTTACTTACATTTTGTAGAAGTACAGATGGTTGACCGTCTATCAGTGCCATTTTTGTATCCTTGTTTTAATCTCTGCAGAGGGGAAGCAGGATTGTGCATTACATACAGAGCGTGTCAGGTGCGAAGTTTATTGCCTATTACCGCGCTTTTCGAGCTTTATTTCCACCTTTCAAACTGGTTGTACCAGAGCAAAAAAGCTGATTTGACAAGATATTCAGCCTTCCTAAATAAGAAAATGGCCCGCAGGCCATTTTTATTAGTTTTTATGCATAAAGATGCTGTAGAGGTACAACAGACGGCAACACATCAAGCCATCTGTGTTTTAACCTATTCAGCGATTTTTTGGCCAGAAGAAGGCTGCAAGCGCCGGCAATACAAAAACAGCACCAAGCATATTGACGATAAACATAAAGGTTAACAGTATGCCCATGTCTACCTGAAACTTCAGCGCCGAGAACACCCAGGTACTAACACCAATGGCCAGAGTCACTGCTGTAAAGAGTACGGCACTGCCGGTGGACTTTAACGCTTCATAATAAGCCTGACGTAGTGGCACCCCCTGACGCAGGGGCTGGGTCATATTGGTCAGGATATAAATACCGTAATCCACACCAATACCTACACCCAGTGCTATCACAGGTAAAGTTGACACTGTCAGACCAATATCCAGTAATGTCATTAAAGCTGTAGCCAATACTGTTACTACGTAAAGTGGCAGTATCACGGCGCACGTGGCGCGCCCTGAGCGGAAACTTAATAAACAAAGCAAAACAACAGCACCATAGACGTACAATGTCATTGGATCCTGCGCTGCCGCTACCGCTTCGTTCGTTGCCGCCATGACTCCAACAGGGCCTGACGCCAGCATAAACCTGGTGGTATCAGTGCCAAGTTCGGCGCCAATACGTTTGGCCTCTGCCACAACTTTTTCAATGGTTTCAGCTTTGTGATCATTGAGGAAAATAATTACCGGCATCACAGAACAATCCGGGTTTAGCAAACCTGTGCTTGTTTCAACCCGAGATGATGACTGCACCAGAGATTCAGTGGTGCGGGGTAAGATCCGCCATTTGACGTTGCCTTCGTTAAAAGCCGCGTTGATGGTTTTTGATACTGAGGGCAAGGACACTGCACTTTGTACACCAGGCACGTTTTCCATCTGCCACTGAAACTGATCAATCTTTTCCATAATAGGATGGAAAGTACAACCATTGGCATCGGTTTCTACCATCACATTGATGTAGTCCACCGAAATGGCATAACGGTCTGTGATCAGGAAAGTGTCCTGGTTATAGCGCGAGTCCTCATGCAAGGACGAAGCCCCCGGGTGTAGATCCCCTATTTTCAGCTCTTTACTCTGGATATAACCCAAAGTAAACAAGGTCGCAGTGACTAGTAGAATAACAGCAGCAACTTTAGGCTCAGCACAGGCCGACAGCTTGTGCCAAAACTTGTCCGCGACAGGTGTGGGTTCTGACACTGCTTTGACATAACTTGGTTTAAAACGCACATAAGACATCAGCACCGGCAGCAGGATAAGGTTGGTTAGAATAATCACGCCAACGCCTAAACTGGCGGTAATAGCCAGTTCGCGGATCACGCCGATTTCGATGATCAGTAAGGTAATAAAACCCACAGTGTCAGAGAGCAGTGCTACACCACCTGGTACTAACAAGCGGCGGAAACTGGCCTGAGCTGCTGTTTTGGCATCCAAACCTGCAGCAACGTTCTTGCCGGTAGCGTTAATCATCTGCACGCCGTGGCTGACACCAATAGCGAAGACTAAAAACGGTACCAGAATAGACATAGGGTCGATACCAAAACCCATCACTGTTAATAATCCCATTTGCCAAATCACGGCAATCAGGGAACAGGCAATAGGTAAAATGGTTAAAGTGATGGATTTGGAGAATAAAAACACCATCACAGCGGTGATCAGAATTGCCACCGCAAAAAATGCCAATACACCTTTGGCGCCATTGGCAACATCACCAACCATTTTGGCAAAACCAATAATGTGCACCGTAATTTTGTCGTTCTCAAACTGACCCCGCACATCTTTTTCCAGCTGATTGGCAAAAGCGATGGTATCGAGTTTTTCATTGGTGTCGGGGTTAATTTCCTGCAGTTGTGCTGTGACCATAGCGCAGCTGTAATCATCCGCCACCATACGGCCGACAATGCCGGCCTTTTCAATGTTTTGCTTAACAATAGCCAGACCATTGTTATCGTTAACAAAATCGGCTGGGATCACTGGACCACCGGCAAAACCATCTTCGACCACTTCAACAAAACGGGTACTTGGGCTAAACACGGATTTCACCAACACCCGGTCCACACCAGGCATGTAATACACCTGATCATGAATTTTGCGGAATGAATCAAAAAAATCCGGATTAAAAATATTGCCTGAAGCATCACAGACCGAAATAAGAATATTATTAGCACCACCAAAGTCTTTGGCATGCTTCAGATAAGTCTGCATATATTCATGTTTTAACGGAATATTTTTGGTAAAGGCTGCATCCAGTTTGATTTGACTGGCCTTAAACAACAAAAACAAGGTCACCAGTACAAAAGCGACCAGCACCAGACCGCGATGCCGGAACAGCGCATATTCGCATTTATTAATAAAACGGTTCGCACTCATGGTTATTCAGTTTCTTTTGTAGGAATTGTTTTGATACCAACTTCGGTTGCCACAACCAGGTTAGCGCCAATTTTCACAGCATTCAGAATAGCTTTGCCGTCAGTTTCGTTTATTGCACTAAAGCTTTGGCCATCATCGTCACTGACCAATAAAGTACCGGCATTGCCTAATAAATACACTTTACCATCGCTGGTACTGAGGACACTGTTCAATGTTGCCGGAGACGGGATTTGAATTTGTTGCCAGCTTTGGCCCTGATCGGTGCTACGAAACACATGACCACGTAAACCAACGGTAATTAAGCTCAGCTGTGCTGTTCTGGTGATGCCAAATAAAGAGCCATTATAAAATTCAGGCTGACGCTGCCAGGTGGCACCAAAATCGAGACTCTTGGCAAAAAAACCAGCTTCGCCGACCAGATATAAGGTGCTACCGTCGGCATATAAGCGGTTAAAATGCGGTAACACCGATTCGGCTTCTATCGCATAGGACTCAGGATCGGTTTCTTTGAGCTCAGCCAGCAGTGCCTGATCATCTTCACTGGCAAGTTCAGGGTGAAACTCGCTTTGCCAGCTTTTGCCACCATCCTTGCTGCGGTAAAACATACCGTAGGCACCTACAGCTATGCCCTCATTGGCATCTTTAAAAAACACATCAAATAAAGGTTTGTCGAGTTCAGGTAAAAATTGCTGGATCACCCAGCTTTGACCACCATCAGCAGAATGTAGAATGCTGGCATCATGCCCCACGGCCCAGCCGTGCATCTCGTCGGCGAAATAAACCGAATTCAGATTTGATTGCAATGGCACCGGCATTTGTTGCCACTTCATGCCGTCCTGACTTAACAAAATATGGCCTCTTTCACCGGCACTGACATAAAACTTGCCGGCAACAGGCACTATGTCTGTCAGAACTGAACGAACAGCGCCTGGTAATAAATAAGCTGCCTGCGGCTGCACCTGTGCTGCCGCCATTGCAGATGTCAGCCAGCAACATACACTCAGACCAGAAAGTAGTTTTGAAATCATTAGAGCTATTACTCGAGGGTTAAACAGAAACAAAAACGGTTGGCAACAAGCCAACCGTTTTTGCAGGACTTTCAGATCAACGGGTACCCTCACGGCGCAGCGCTGCTGGCGTGAAGTCGTTATCTGATAATTTCACTGAGAAATCATACATCTTGTCTTCGTTGTCCAAACCGATCGCAATATAACGACGTGAGTTCAGATCATGATAGACCTCAAGTGTACTCCAGTGAGTTGGCACTTCATAATAGTTCAGGCCATGCGCTGTTGCGACACGGTATAACTCTCCACGCGCGTCATACAGGTCTGCCACATGAATTTGCCAGCTATCCTCGTCGATATAAAACACACGTTTGCCATATACGTGGCGCATGCCGTCTTTTAACTTGGCTTCAACCACCCAAACACGGTGTTTTTCCCAGCGCACATAGTCAGGATTTAAATGTCCAGCTGTTAACAGACTGGCGTATTTAGTGTCTTTACTATGCAGTTTGTAGCTGTTGTACGGGATTAACATTTCCTGTTTGCCTTTCAGCTCCCAAGTATAACGGTCAGGGGAACCGTTAAACATGTCAAAATCATCTGTGGTACGCAGACCATCTGAGGCTGTACCTGGCGCGTCATATGCCACGTTTGGTGCACGGCGTACACGGCGCTGACCTGTATTGTAAGTCCAAGCCTGACGAGGCGTTTTCACCTGATCCATGGTTTCGTGAACTAACAGTGCAGTACCGGCCAGACGTGCCGGAGTGGTCACGCTCTGTTTAAAGCGGAACAGAATGTTTTCAGCTTGCAAAGCCTCAGCCGTTGCTTTTTGATCAGAATATTTGAACATAATTTGTTCATCAAAACCGATCATCGTATAAGCGCCTGTTGCTGTTGGTGCAGCCTGACCACCGTTACGGGTTGCAGCCACACCACGGAACCGTACTATGTGGTTCCAGATTGCTTCCAGACCATTGGCAGGAATTGGAAACGGGATACCGATAGCAGCATTGATAATACCGTTACCACCTTGCACCAGTTCAGCCTTGCCGGCAATTGCCTTAGTCGCATCATACACATACTGTGGGTATGACGCTGAACGATGTGTTGGATACACGTTCATCTTAAAGGTTTCAGGATACAGGTTAAACAGCGCCAGCTGACCCGGTGACAATAACGGTTTGTACTGTTCCAGATTGGCTTTGGTCACTGTGTACACCACTTGATCAGCGGCAAACGGATCCGGGTGATGATCACCTGGTTTATAACCAGCTGGTGCCGACTGAATACCACCGGTCCAAGCCGGGATACTGCCGTCTTTATTACCGGCTTTTTCAGCGCCAAGCGGCGTTAAATCAGCACCTAAACGTGCAACCTGGTCTGGTGCAACTTTAGCCATTGCGCCACAACTTAAAACCAGCGCAATCGCGGACGATAGCAGGGTGAGTTTTTTCATAAGACTGTCTCGTCCCTTATAATGAATATTTAATGTTAAAAGACACAAAATCACGGTCTTCAGTATTGTTGGTGGTGCCTACACCGTCAAAGAAGGCGTTGTAGGAAATTTCTGCTGACCATTGGTTCAGATAATCGAAGCTGACTGCATAGCTCAGCGATTTTTTATCTTCAGAGAACATAAACAGCGGATCAGGTGTAATACCGTTCACGTCATGTGAAAAGGTCAGACGTTGAGACAGGTTCACACCGGCCAATACGTTGTTGTAATCAGCTTTGGCAACCACACGGTAACCCCAGGCTGACGCTGTCGGGAAGGGGTTGGTTTCTGCACCATTGGATAAACCAGTGTGTAAACCGGTTTTAATCACTAACGGACCACCTACACCATTAGTTCCCATCAGCGGATAGCCGCTACGGTCAGTGTTTGGACCGTTTAACCGCAGTATGTCCTGATGTGGCATATCTTTGATTTTAATGCCGCCAATTTCAGCCAGTAAGGTGAAGTTATCGGTATTCAGTACAGGGCCAAACAAATGGGTGATGGTCACCTGAGCCTGAGTGGTGTCAGCCAGGATGTAACCCTGGGCAAATTCACCAGGCTGCACTTTTTTACCGTCATAACGACCAATTTGTGAAATACCGGCGAAACCGAGGAAATTCACCAGCGCCGGGTTTGTTGCCGCACCATTGGCCAACTGTTCCGGCATACCGGCATACAGAATTTCTACGTCGTCAATCTGCAGAGGTTCATCCTGCCGGTAAGCTAATTCACCGGCGATAGAAGTGCCTTCCAGCGTGGTGTTAAAGCTAAAACCGTACAGCTTGATATCTTCCGGATATTCAATCAGACCTTTTGACATGCCTTTAAGGTTGGACACGTTTTCTTTGGTCATATTGCCAGCGTTGGCAACCAGATAACCGATATCAGCCTGCACTGCGGCCAGTCTAAAGTCAGAAGCGATACCTGAAATCACTGGTGTGCGGCTGTGGTAGTTCATGTAATACAGCGCAAATTCAGTGTCATTCAGTTCAGGCGCAAAATACTCTAACTTGGCACCATACTGACCACCGTCTTCCGGCTTAATTTCACCAGCATCACCATAAGGACGCAGCGTGACTTTGGTTGGATAGGCCAGGTAAGAGGCTGATAAAGCGCTAATAGTGGCCTGAGCCTGAGCTTTTTGTGCTGCTGTAGCTTGTGGATTGGCAAGCACTGCGCTGGCCGCTTTGATATTGGTACCTATGCTGTTTAAACCTGCCAACAAGGTGGATAAATCAAGATCCGGATTACCGGCGAAACCTAGCTGGATGTTTTGGTTATAACCGCCTTTACCGGCAAAATCGTTGGTTGAGAAATAAGTGCCCGGCACCGGCAGGTAGCTGTTTTGCCAGTCGTACTGATAAAACACTTCAGCCGACAGCCGTTCAGTTAAACCTAAAGATGCTGAAATCATCCCAACCGGGATATAAGCTTCTTTTAAATCAGCACCAGGTAGACGGGCGATACCCACATCAATAGGCGTAATGTTAATACCATGCTGGATTAACGTACTTTCACCCCAGCTTAATACCTGATTACCGACACGGATAGATAACGGATTGGCACCATCATTCAATGCAAAATTGGCAAATACATAAGCGTCTAACAAACGCACATCACGACAGGCTAAGTCACGGCCTTCATCGTCAGCACATGGGTCAACTCTGTTGCCTGATACCGGATTGGTGTAAGCACCGTCGTTGTCCATCAGGGCGGCGTCATAAAAATACATAAAGCGGGTGAAAAGACCAAAGTCACCTTTGGTCACTGATAATTCGTGAGTGCCTTTAAACAGCTCAGAGAACATGTCACCTTTGTCGTAGTTCAGGTTGCCGGCATCACCATTTGATGAATAACTGCCTCTTTGTTGCCAAACTTGTGATGAGGTGTAGATAGTGTTACTTGCGGCATTGTAACCAGTCCAGTTCAGCTCCGGATTGTTGGCTTTACTGATAGTGTCCCAGTTTCTGTCTTCAGCGCGCCAGCTGGCACCATAAGAAAAGCTTGAGTCAAATACAACTTCAATATCGTCGCCTAATGTATAACTGGCGGCTTGAATGGATGTTGCAGACAAGGCTAACAGCGCAGACGCGACACCTATTGCTAAAGGATTTTTAGCAAAGGCAAATGGCCTTTTGTTCATCTTGTGATCTCCCCCCCTGTCCCTGCAGGTCTATTTTGTTTTTGTAATGAATGAGCCGGTTCAACTGCTCTGATCTCTGCTCACTTGGGTAAAATAATTACATCATTTTATAAAGGGCGCAAGGCTTGCGATGTCGTAAATCTGTTGATTTGTCTTTAGTTTTTTCTGTGAACCCTCTGATTTATGCAGTATTGACCCGACCTTAGTTTAACTGAGTTTACAAAAAATGTACGAAACAGGGTTAAGTTGATGAAAACAAAAGGCAATTAGTAAAATATTCGAGCTGCTGTTTTAATCTATCGTTTAAAGTACATACTCTAATTTATTTTTTTAAGCCCAATAAACTTGCCTGTTGCTGTGGTCGTCAGTTCAAAATAACCATTTAAACCAAAATGACTGATATAAGGCCGGAAATGATGGGCAGGCAGCTGCACTTTTTCGCCACTGTCTGCCCACACTAACACTTGAGTAATAGCGCCCTGATAATAGGCCAGGCACTGCTCCGCCGTCAGCACGGCATGGAATCTGTAGGTTCTGTTCATTACTGCAGGCTTCGGCTGACCTTTTCATACAAATCATTACTAAGGCCGGGCATGCTGAGCAGTTGTTGCAGTTGTGCCTGCATCAGCTGCTGCCTGGTTTTGTCAAAACGTTTCCACGACAACAAAGGTGTCACCAGCCTTGCGGTAAGCTGCGGATTCACCGCATCAAGTTTTTGCAGGATGTCTAACAGCAACTGGTAACCTTTGCCGTCTGTACGATGGAACTGCTGCGGATTTTGCATCGCAAAAGCACCATAAACGGCCCTGACCCGGTTTGGATTGGTCCAGCTAAATTGGGGGCAAGCCGACAACTGCACCAGGCTGTCAAAAACGGCCGGTGACGGGTTCATTGCCTGCATACTGGCCCATTTATCAAATACCTGTGGGTTTTGCGCAAAACGCTGGCCAAGATCGGCAAGCAGAGCCGCTGCAGCACCACTCTCGGCAAAAATTGCGGCTTTAATGGCAGCAAGCCTGTCCGTCATATTGTCGGCCTGCTGATAATGTGACCTTAACAACTCATCCTGTCCGGTCAGTGCCAGGTAAGACAAACACAGAGCCTGCAGCTGTCTGCTTCCGGCTTGCTGTTGTGAATATTGATAAGGGTTGCGCGGTAATTTGTGGTAACAGGCCAACAAGTCAGGTTGTAATGCCTTTGCAATCTGGCGGCGGAAATCCTGTAAGCTTGTTAAAATTGCATCCACCGGAATTTCATCATATTGCTCGGCCAGAGTGTCGTAACCGGGCAGTGTTAATAATTCTGCAGTAAAGGCCAGATCCGTAAGCGGCTGTTGCAACAGTTGTTGCATACTGGCAATCAGTGCAGCGGGAATTTTTACTCCAGCACTGAGCCCATTATTCTGATCATATTGTTCAACGGCAGCGTGCACCAGGGCAGACCACAATTGCTGCATCGCATCCCAGCGGGCAACACCATCTTTCGCTTTAGCGGCAATCAACAGCAGCTGCTCTGTCTGATATTGCAACTGTAATTTAACCGGCGCAGAAAAGTCGGCCAATAACACCGGAACCACATCTGCAGGCACCTTGTTAAAACGCCACTCAGCGCTTTTGTCATTGAGTACCAGTAGTTCCTGATGATGATAATCTGTGCCGGCACTCACAAGTTCAAAGCGCACCGGTAACACCAGAGGTAGCTTAGCACTGCCATCGGCGGTTGCCGGTGTGTGCTGCTGCAGGCTTAATAACAAGCTTTGTTCAGTGCTGTTGTAACTGTAGGTCGCGCTCAGTACTGGCGTGCCTGCTTGCTGATACCAGCGTTTAAACTGCTGCAGGTCCACTCCGCTGGCGTCCTGCATTGCCTGCACAAAGTCATCGCAGGTAACGGCCTGACCATCATGGCGGGAAAAATATAAATCCATCCCTTTGCGAAAGCCTGCCGCACCCAGCAAAGTGTGTTGCATCCGGATCACTTCTGCACCTTTGTCGTACACTGTGACTGTATAAAAATTATTCATCTCCAGCACTTGTTCCGGCCGGATCGGGTGCGCCATTGGTCCGGCGTCTTCGGCAAACTGGGCTGTGCGGATGGTTTTAATTGCATCAATGCGGCATAAAGTGGGTGATCCCATATCGGAGCTGAACTGCTGATCACGAAACACCGTCAGGCCTTCTTTTAAACTAAGCTGGAACCAGTCCCGGCAAGTCACTCTGTTGCCGGTCCAGTTATGGAAATATTCGTGGCCAATAATACTTTCAATATGGAAGTAGTCGGTATCAGTAGCCGACTCTGCATCAGCCAGCACGTATTTGCTGTTAAAAATATTCAGGCCTTTATTTTCCATCGCGCCCATATTAAAAAAGTCGACAGCCACCACCATATACACATCAAGGTCGTATTCCAGCCCATAGGTGGTTTCATCCCAGCGCATGGCTTTTTTCAGCGACGCCATGGCAAATTCGGCGCGGCTTTTATTGCCTTTATCCACATAAAACGCCAGTTTGACCTGACGGCCGCTGCAGGTTTGGTAACTGCCTTCCAGTACATCAAAATCCCCTGCCACCAGCGCAAATAAATAACAAGGCTTCGGGAAAGGGTCAAACCAGCTGACACGGCGTCTGCCATCGGCGAGTAACTCAGAGGCCGTTTGATTGCCGTTGGACAACAGGTGCGGAAACTTGCTGCTGTCGGCAATGATATGTGTGGTAAACACGGCGAGCATATCAGGACGGTCCGGATAATAAGTAATACGCCGGAATCCTTCGGCTTCACATTGGGTGCAATAAGCGCCATTGGACAGGTATAAACCCTCCAGTGCTGTGTTCGATGCCGGGTTAAGCAGTGTCACTATTTTCAGTTCAAAAACGTCAGGCAAGGTACTGAGAATAAGCTGCTCATCGTTAAGCTGATAATCGGTAAGCGCATTGCCATTAAGCCAAATCCCTTCCAGCTGCAGATACTGACCATCCAGCACAAGTGGCGAATTACCGCCAAGCCGGCGCCACTGGCTAATGGCAGTGACTCTGGTTTGCTCAGGTGCTAAATCAAACTCCAGCTCAATGTGATCGATGGCATAAGATGGGGCCTGATAATCAGCTAATTTTTTTGCCTGGCGGGTTTGGCTCATAACAACTCCGTTGTGCCTCTGTCTGGTTGTGGCAAGTGTACTGAAATCACAGAGCCGTGCAAACTACACTGCGGGCAAAGCCAGGTCAGATGGCATAAAAAAACCTGAGCAAGCTCAGGTTTTTAGCTGAAACGTGATGTTGATACCATCAGGCTGCCGTTACTGGCAAAACAACCGACAAAATAGCATCAGCCTTTGACGGCCACAGGGTTTGGCACTGATATCGGAGGTGTCAGTTTCAGGATCTTCACACCACAATATGCATAAATAATTGCCAGCACCGGATTGATCAGGTTAAAAAAGGCATAAAAGATATACTCAAGCGGACTGACGTTCAGCACGCCGTGCATATAAGCACCACAGGTATTCCAGGGCACCAGCGGGCTGGTAATAGTACCGCCATCTTCCAGGGTACGCGACAGGTTCACTGGCGCCAGTCCCCTTCTGGCATATTCTTCTTTGTACATTCGGCCCGGCATGACAATAGCCATATACTGATCAGCCGTCAGGATATTGGTGGCAATACAGGTGGCAATAGTACTGGTAATTAAAGAGCCTGTGCTATGTGCTTTGGCCAGAATTGCCTCAACAAAACGGCGCAATAATCCAGTGTGCTCAAGCACTGAACCAAATACCATGGCCGACATAATCAGCCAAACAGTGTTCATCATTTTTGCCATACCACCGCCGGACAATAACTTGTCCAGTTCGGCATTACCGCTTTCAATCACAAAACCACTGTGTAATGTACTCCAGATCACTTTGAGCAAACCAAGCGCTGCCGGCAAAGCGTCATCCGCCATTTTATTAACCAGTTCAGGCTGGAACAGCAATGCCCAGACACCACCCAGTAATGCTCCGATAAATACCGTTGGGAACGCTGGTACTTTTTTAATCGCCATGATCATCAGCACCAGCATAGGTACCAGGTTCAGCAGGCCGATATTAAACTGCACCTGCAAATCAGCACTGAGTTTGACTATTTTTTCGGCATCAGCTACTGCAGCGCTGTTTAAACCCAATACAGAAAAAATAATAATAGCGATGACGAGACTGGGAATCGTGGTCCAGGTCATATGGCGGATATGATCAAACAGTTCAGCCCCCGCTACGGCGGGCGCCAGATTGGTGGTGTCAGACAAAGGAGATATTTTATCACCAAAATAAGCGCCGCTGATAATAGCACCAGCGGTGATGACTTCAGACAAACCAAGCCCCACCGACACACCAATCAACGCCACACCTATGGTCGCGGCCGTAGTCCATGAACTGCCGATCGACATAGACACAATGGCGCATAAAATACAGGTAGCAGCATAAAACCATGCTGGATCCAGCACTTGCAGCCCATAATAAATTAACGCCGGTACAGTGCCTGCTAATAACCAGGTGCCAATCAGAGCGCCCACTGCGAACAAAATCAGCACTGCGCCAAGCGACAATGAAATGCCATGGATCATGGCTTTTTCCATCTCGGCCCAGCTATAACCATTTTTTAAACCGATAATAACGGCAATAGCGGCTCCGACAAAAAGCGCAATTTGGTTAGGGCCATAAGAGGAGTCACTGCCGTACAGGTATACCGACAGACTTAACAGGATAATTAATACCACCAGCGGAATTAACGCATCCAACAGACTGGGTCTTTTGATTTGATTTGTCATTATTGCTACTCAGTTGCCCTTATGAGCTTTTTTTAATAATTGTCAGAGTACGCCAACCAGGTTCAGAAACACTACTGCAATGGCAACAGGTGTGAACCAGCGGATACAGAAGCGCCAGATAGTATAAGCAAGTGGCGTAGTATTCAACTCTTCTTCGATGGCGTGACGTTTCATCACCCAACCGGTAAATAATGCCACCGCCAGGCCGCCGATGGGTAACAAAATGTCTGAGGTCAGATGATCAATTAACTCAAAAAAATTGTGGACGTCTTTACCAATAAAGTGAAAGTCAAACTGTGACCAGCTGGCACCGCTAAAAGAAAACACGGTCAATAGGCTTAAACTCCAGAGCACCGCACCACCAAGCACGGCGGCAGGCATCCGATTAAAGCCTTTAGATTCAACCAGCCAAGCCACAACAGACTCCATCATCGCTATGGTAGAAGTAAATGCCGCCAGCACCAGCATAATAAAAAATACCGGCCCGAGCACTGCTCCGCCCGGCATAGTGGCAAAGGCCACCGGCAAGGTAACAAAAATAAGGCCTGGCCCCTGACCAGCATCCAGTCCCTGACTGAACACTATCGGATAAATCACCATAGCTGCAATTAACGCGACCGATGTATCAGCCAGCGCTATCCAGACAGATGTACGCACGATAGAGACGTTATTGGGTAAATAAGCCCCATAAATCATCATCACACCCGAGGCTAAACTCAGACTGAAAAAGGCATGCCCCAGTGCGATCAGCACGCCATTCATCGTCAATTTTGAAAAGTCCGGATAAAACATAAAACGTACCGCTTGTAAAAACTCGCCGGTTAAACAAGCGTAAATGGCCATCCCAACCAATAACAAATACAAAGCTGGCATCATCCATTTTATCGTGCGCTCAAGGCCGTTTTTCAGACCACGCGCAACTACGGCACAGGTGGTTACAATCACGACAGTGGTCCAGAGCAACAAACTACTGCTGTCTGTCGAAAACTGGCCAAACATCTGGCCAAGTTCAGCGGCTGTTTTACCAGAAAACTGCCCTGTGGCCGCTTTGCCAACGTAAGCAAAAGCCCAACCTGCGATCACTGAATAAAACGACAAAATTAAAAAACCGGCAAACAGGCCAATCCAGCCGGTTAACTGCCAATAAGGATGGGCGTTGGCTTCGAGAGCCAGCATACGTGCCGATAAGCCTGGGCTTTGACGCCCTCTTTTGCCTATCAATACTTCAGCCATCAACACCGGCAAGCCAATCAATACAATGGCCAGCAGATAGACCAGAACAAAGGCTCCGCCGCCGTTTTGCCCCATGATGTAAGGAAATTTCCAGATATTGCCAAGACCGACGGCGGCGCCCGTAGCGGCAATAATGAAAGTAAAACGGCTGGACCATTGGCCATGCACAGATAGACGGCGCTGCAACATGCGTAAAACCTAAAATAAATGAAACAAAAAACACAAAGGACTGAAACCAGTCCTTTGTCGGGGGAAGCTTATAAAAGCTAGCTCACTTTTTCGCCAGCTTACTGCTCATGATCAGATCTGAGGTGATAAGTGCAGTCTCTTCCAGGAAGGGATCCAGCTTCTCCAGAACTTCCGGCGCGTCTTCCGCTTTTTTCACTGGAGGTAACTTTAATCTGGCCAGACGTTCGTTGGTACGCGCCAGTTCACGCGCTGCCAATCCATCCTTTTTTGCTAACCGTTCTTTTTCATTCAGCGATACTGTTTTTACGTCCTTTTCTTTCTTGTATTCAGTAATATCAGCTAACAGAAACTTAAACTCTGGCTCTTTGGCAATACGTTGCTGATGTTTTTCGATCAGGATAGGCAACGCCGCTTTGATATCAGTTGCACTACTGTAACTGGCTGGAGCAATCGAATCCCATGGTAAGGCATTTTTCTCTTTACTTTCACCCCATTCTGCCGGATCTATCGGAGATGGGAACGTAATGTCTGGCACCACCCCTTTATGTTGGGTACTGCCACCATTGATACGGTAAAACTTCGCAATAGTGTATTGCACGCTACCGAGCTCACCATCAAAAGTATCATAAATACGGCCAAGGCCACGGTGTTGTTGCACAGTGCCTTTGCCGAAGGTGTGTTCACCAACAATCACAGCGCGACCATAATCCTGCAGCGCAGCAGCAAAAATTTCCGATGCTGAGGCACTATAACGGTCCACCATGACAGTGAGTGGACCTTCATAAAACACACTGGCATCTGTATCGTCGTTCTGGGTAATACGACCATTGCCTTCACGGATTTGCACCACAGGGCCTTTATCGATAAAAAGACCAGTCAGGGTAATAGCTTCTGGTAGGGAACCACCGCCGTTGCCACGTAAATCGACAATAATACCTTCCACTTTTTGCTCTTTTAACGCAGCCAGCTCTTTGCGGACATCTTCGGTCAGATTGTTGTAAAAACTCGGAATGTTGATGACCCCGATGCTTTTACCATTCTGATGCAGCATAGATTTAAACACTTCGCCTTTGGCTGCTCTGTCTTCCAAGCGGATCTTGTCACGGATAATTTCTATTTGTTGTGGTGTCGCTCCAGCGGTATCGCTGGCAGCCATCACTTGTAACCGAACTTTTGAGCCTTTAGGACCCTTGATCAGATCAACAACGTCATCAAGGCGCCAACCGACCACATCAACAAAATCTTCATTACCCTGCGCTACACCAACAATACGATCTTTTGGTTTGAGCTTTTTAGTTAAATCCGCCGGACCACCGGGCACCAGACTGGCGATAGTGGTGTAGTCATCATCCAGTTGCAGCACAGCGCCAATGCCCTCGAGGCTCAGGTTCATTTCCTGCTGGAAACGATCAGCGTTACGTGGTGATAAATAAGAAGTATGGGCTTCAATGCTGCGGGCATAAGAGTTAAGCACTAACTGAAACACATCTTCACTTTCAGTTTGAGCCAACCGTTTTTTAGCGCTCTTATAACGCTTTAACAAAATGTCTTTGATTTCAGAGTTATTTTTGCCGGCTAACTTCAGGTTTAACGCGTCAAATTTTACACGTTGACGCCACAGCTCATTAAGTTGCGCCATATCGACGGGCCAGGGAGCACCTTCCCTTTCATATTCGTATTGATCATCAGTGCTAAAATCAAATGGTTTGTCGAGCAGAGAGATGGCGTAATCAAAACGTTCAGCGCGACGTTGCAAACTCAGGTTAAACATCTGATAAGCAAAGTCAAACTGACCTTTTTGAATGGCATCGTCAAACTGAAACTTGTATTGGGTAAAACCATCAATGTCGCTTTTCAGCATCACATTGTGGAAATAATCCAGACTATCCAGATAGCGTTCAAACACTTTGGCTGACAACTCATCGTCAATTTGAACCTGCAGGTAGTGCCCACGGGTAAAAATTGCGGCAACCCTTTTACTGGCGGTGAAGTGCTGGTCCAATTGCGCCAGCTTTGGCATCACCACAGTTTCTGAATTTACTGCTGCCAGTACCGTACTGCCTGAGATCAGCAGCAATGCTGCCGCTATACCGGATAATCTTTTCATCTGAGACTCTGCGTTGTTAAGCCTGATACAAACTGCCGCTATGCGTTTTGACCACCATACCAGAGGCTAACTGCACTACGACGTCCTGTTTAACCACTTCGACTACGGTAGCTGGCATTGGGTTCTGTCCAAGCTTCACTAAAACTTTTGCGCCCACTACCAATTTGTCTGCCGTAACGGCCTGTAATTCTCTTTCAGCAGCAGCTGGCTGAACTTTTGACCGAGGTTCTTTCAGAGTAGAACTTTTTGCTGTTGTAGCGGCAGACTTTGTTGCTGGTTTTTTGTAACCAGTTTTGTCAGTCTTGCGCTCAGTTCCGGCAACGGCAGCAGCTTTTGGTTTTTGCGCCTGCTGCTTGGCTTTTTGTTCAGCAATTTTTGCTTTACGCA
Source organism: Rheinheimera sp. (assembly GCF_036782235.1). Classification (GTDB taxonomy): domain Bacteria; phylum Pseudomonadota; class Gammaproteobacteria; order Enterobacterales; family Alteromonadaceae; genus Pararheinheimera. The sequence continues at coordinate 83,392 of NZ_DAIPZL010000011.1, forward strand.
CTTCAGCCGCTTTCGCTTTGCTTTCAGTCAGGGTTTTTAATGCGTGCTCAGCCTGTTGCTGGTCAATCAGATCACCTGCAGTGCCATCCAGATCAACCCGGGCAACCCCCTCTTTGACCGCGTCCAGATAACGCCAGCTGGAGGTGTAGACGCGCAGTGCCTGGCGTAATTGTGTTTTGCTCAGCAGTGGGTTGTCTTTTAAACGTTCAACCAAATCCTGGAAAATACCGATTTTCAGCGGTTTCGCTTCACCAGTCAGCGTGAAACACAGTGGAAACTGTTCACTTAATAAGGCTACGATTTCTTTCACGTTGTGTGGTTTTACTTGCGGTTCGACTTGGCTGGTCATGCATTAATACTCTTCATCTTCTTCGTCATCTACATCGGTATCGCTGTCGTCATCGTCAGCATCATCTTCATCGAGGGCTTTATCCAGAACTTTTCTGGTGTGAGCCAAAGCCCAGTCGATTAATTCGTATTCATCGGCTTCAATCAGCACCAGGCTGCCACGCAGCTGGTCCCAGATATCACGCATCAGTTTGTCTATCAGCGCAACTTCAGTGTCATCTGGAATTTGTTGCCATACCGCATGGTATATAGCATTGATCCGGTCTGCAACCAACTCTTCATCACCTTCCCAGTCGCCGACATCGCCAACGCCGAATAAGTAATCATGAATGGAAACCAAATCTTTCATAAAGTTTGTTCCAGCCGCTGTTCAAAAACGGCAACCAGTTCAGCTAAGCCTTGTTGGTCTGCCTCATCAAAACGGGCCAGTGACGGACTGTCGATATCAAGCACAGCGATGATTTCGCCCCGCAGTCTGACCGGCAATACAATTTCAGAATTACTGGCTGCATCACAGGCAATATGTCCCGGAAATTCATGCACATCTTTAACCAGTTGAATTTCACCTGTTACCACAGCAGTACCACAAACACCTTTGCCTACGGGAATGCGAACACAAGCGGGTTTGCCCTGGAATGGGCCTAACACCAGTTCACCTTGTCTTAAAATGTAAAAGCCTGACCAGTTCAGATCAGGCATTTCATTAAATAACAAAGCACTCAGGTTCGCCATATTGGCAATCAGGTCGGTTTCATCTGCGATCAGCGCCTGTGCCTGCGCTGTTAATGTGCGGTAAAAGTCTAATTTTTCAGCAAACATGGGTGTTCAGTATCTGACTATCACAAAGGCCACTACCTTACTTGGTTTGGCTTTAAATTTAAACCTTTAGGCGGAACATTTATCAGGGCTTTGCCAACTCAAACTGTATTGACAGATCTGCACGTACCTGGTTATTGCCAAATTGCACCGCATCAGAAGCCATCATCGCCATTTTATGTCTTGGCGCAGGTGAAACTCCCTGCTCCTGAATTTGATGCACCTGTTTAATTTTCCGGCCACTTAATTTGGCCAGTTGCTGCGCCTTTTGCTCGGCATCGGCATAAGCCAGCTGTACTGCCTGCTGGTATAAAGGTGCAGGTTCTGCAACTAACAGCTCGGCCGGCGCCAGTTGGGTGATCCCCAGCGCTGCAGCTTGTTCTAACAGTGCCGGATATTTTGTTAAATCACGCACCTGTACTGTCAGCTCCCGCTCAACCCGATACATCTCAACGGCTTTTTGATCCTGTTGATATTCAGGATAAATACGCAGTGGTGCGTTGTTGATATCAGTACTGGCAATACCCAGTTGTTGCACCATAGCTGTCAGCTGCGCCATTTTAGCGTCAACTTCCGTTTTGGCTTTACTGACCGACGTTTGCCGGCTGCCCACTGTCATCTGTAATCTGGCCCTGTCCGGCGCCGCTTCAACTACGCCCGATCCCTGCACTGTGATCAGTGCCATTTGTTCTTCTGCTCCAGCATGGCCGCTGAGCATGACACTAAATAGAGCAATAGGTAACATCATTTTCATCCGCTTTCTCCTTGGATGCTGTTTAAAAAAATACCGATGGCACAGACCGCCCTATGGTGACCATGTCGGATGAACCTGTGCTGAAATCACAACGCCGCTATCTTAGTTGCCACCGTAGTCTGAAACTGTTAAATGATGTTGTAATTTCCGCATAGCCTATTGAAAAACTTTATCAACCTGAGCCTGGGTGAGCGGATGATAACCAGGCCGCGCCTGTTGATAGACCTTCTGGGCAAAATCTCGCCAGTGCGGATTTTGCGCCAGCGCCCGATAGAGTGGCACCACAAACTTGGAGCGCCCTACTTTTAACAGGAATTGCTGTACAGGCTGATGCAAAGCTTCGTAATTCAGAGGTATTGCCAATCGGCTCCAGGCCACAAATAATTCGGCATTCTGGCTTTGGCTAAAACCAAATTGCTGCTCAAGACTAATCAGCTGCTGACCCGACAACTGGCGGGGTAATTTGTCTAACAGATGCAACCACTGATGTACTGTCCAGTTGCTGGTTTGCCATTGCGGCGTGCCAGCAATAAAAAGCGCCAGTTGCTTTTCTACGTCGCTAAAGGCATCAGAAGGCCGTTTGGGATAAGTATCCGGTAAACCGCCCTGAAATACCCACTGCTCAACTTCGGCCTTTGACACCACTTGCGGGTATTTATCTAAAAGATTGGTTTGTAAAAACTGTAAAAACCTGTCTGTATCCATCGAGTGAAAGGCAAAGGTTTTAAAATACAAAGACACAAACTGATCAAAACGCGCGCGACCAAACTTTTGTTCCAGAAAACTTAAAAACAGCTGGCCTTTTACATAAGCCACAGCGCTGAACGCCTCGTCCGGGTCCCGGCCTGCGAGCTTGAGTTTCAGTGCCTGATCTGGTTCTGTTAACTCCGGCATAGCGCGGGTTAATTCCGCCACACTGAGGCTATATTCCATATCAGCCCGGCCTTTGCCGTACACTTCTGCCATTAGCCTGTTTTCAAAAAAGTTCGTAAAACCTTCGTTTAACCACAAATCTTCCCAGTTACTGTTGGTAATTAAGTTGCCGGACCAGGAATGTGCTAACTCATGAGCGATGAGACTCACCAGACTTTTGTCGCCGGTGATCACTGTTGGCGTGATAAAAGACAAACGGGGATTTTCCATGCCGCCAAATGGAAAACTGGCTGGCAGAATTAATAAATCATAACGGCCCCACGGATACTGGCCATAGAGTTTTGATGCCACATCCATCATGGCCTGAGTGTCAGCAAACTCAGCAACAGCTTTGTCCAGCCAGATTTTTTCAGCATAAACGCCGGTTTGTGCCGACATTGGCTGAAAGTGCAGATCACCAACCGCCAACGCCAGCAAATAAGAGGGTACCGGCTGTGGCATGTCAAAGTGATAATCACCATCCCGTTCAGTATTTTTACTGTTATCAGCACTCATCACGGCCAGTAAAGGTTTGGGAGTGCGGACACGTGCCTGATAATTGACCCTGACTGCCGGCGTGTCCTGCAGTGGGATCCAGCTTCTGGCATGGATAGCTTGTGATTGGCTAAACAAAAACGGCTGTTGTTTTTCGCTGGTTTGCGCCGGGCTTAACCACTGCAAACCGCTGCTGTCTGCAGTGGTGTGATAATACACCCGCACTTTTTGGCTATCTGGTGATAGCTGAATACTCAGACTCTGCCCCAGAATACCGGCCGCTTTACCCAGTTGAAAACGGGCGCTCGCCCACTGCCCGTCGGCTTTTTGCTGTAATACCTTTTCAATGACCAAAGCACGGCTATCCAACACCAGGGTATTGGCATTTTTCTGCTGCCGTTGAAGTTGATGTTCGACAAAACCACGCAGCTCTGATTTATCAAAGTCGACAGTGACATCAAGTAGCAGATGGGTGGAAATGATTTGTTCAGGATTGGAAAAACTATGCTGGTCGCGTACCTGCGCCTGCAAAGACGAGGTGAAACTAAGTGCAATCACAAAAAATACAAAGTGCATTTTAAAAAACAACTGTGGCATAACGGCCTCCAAAGGTAAGGCCGTTATCATAGGCGTAGCGCTCAGGGAAAAAAAGTTATTCCACTTGCCTGACTTAAAAACAACCTGTTTTTATTCAAGGCTTTTACCCGGGCTTAATACAGCCTGACACAATTGCGGCCCTGGGCTTTGGCCTGGTACAAGGCATGATCAGCAGCGGCCACCAACTCGTCCAGCGATTGTAATGACAATGAAAATCCGGCAATGCCGATACTGCTGGTAACTTGTTGCCCCGCAAGTTGCTCCGGATACCAGAGCGCAATTTTTTCGCGGATCCGCTCGGCAAGTGCCAGTGCCGACACCGCACTGGTGTCCGGCAACACGGCAATAAACTCTTCACCACCCAGCCGTCCCAGCTCATCCGGCTTACGCAGTTCTGCATTCACTCTGTCGACAAAACCGCTTAAAATACAATCGCCTACCGCATGCCCAAAGGTGTCATTCACCTGCTTAAAATGGTCTAAATCAAATACCAGCACCGCCATATCCTGCTGGTATCTGCGGGCTTTTTTCAGATAAAGCTCAGCAATTTCCATAATTTTGCGTCTGTTGTAACATTCGGTCAGCACGTCATGGTCGGCCATATTTTGCAACTGCCGCTGTAAGTCTTTGATTTTACTAATGTCAGCAGCAACAAGGCCGGTTGCAAATAACTTACCTTCGGTAGAATAAATCGGAAATTTAATTGATAAAAAATCCCGCTCTATGCCGTCTACCGGTACCACTTCCTCAACACTGATCGGATTCTGGCTTTGCTGTGCCAAAAGATCGGCACGTCTGAACTGAGCTGCGGTTTCAGCGGGGAATAACTCACTGTCTTTTCGGCCGATAAAATCGCTGACCGGGCGCTGAAAGAGCCGGCCATATTGTTGATTCACATAAAGGTACTCGCCATCCAGTGACTTGGCACCAATGACAGCCCCTGAGTTATCGGCGATAGCTTTGAATATTTGCAGTTGTTGCTGCGACCAGTCTTTCTCGTCACTCATAGCGATAACCAAAGTCCGTTATGGTTGCCCGCAAAAGCAGGTTATACCTCAAGTCAAAGGTAGCAGAGGCCAGAGACGCCGGTGAAAAATATTACGAAAATCTGATATTAGGATGATAAAGCACTGCTCTGTTTTGGATTGGCCGGATAATAACGGGCATTTTGCACTATCTGGTGTGGGAAAAAGCGCGTGTCTTTGTGCGGTAGTTTCATAAAACCACCTACACCTTCTCCGGCAATAAGACGGATATTTTCGACGATATTCGCCAATAACGCACGGAACTCTTGCTCTTTTGCCGGGTCGAGCAAATGGAAATAACTGTGAATTTTCATGTAAAGTGTGGTTACTTCAAAAATAATACAGCCGCTGTGCCGGATAAGGTTCAGTTTGGCAATATCCGCCATAATAGCGTCGGGCAATACCAGCTGTTCGTCCGGATCTTTACCGTCTTCAAAATAAGAATGTTGTTTGCTGCTGTCATCAGGGCTTAAAGCGGACGCTACGTCATAAGGGATCACAGTGCCGGCGGGTGCCACAAAAGGAATATCGGCACTGGCTCTGGATAAATGGATGGTCTGGCGGGCATTAAACAAACAGGCTTTAAAAATGCCCACTTTGCCGATGGCTTGTGCCAGATACACCACATTATTCACAGCCAAACTAAAAGCACTGTAAAGCTTTGCATCATACAGATGCAGGTTACAGTCGATATAAACGCCCTGCTGTTGCCAGTGAATTGCCAGGCCGCCTACCACCGGATAACGTGCCAGCCGGCTTACGGCCGCTACAAAGGCTTTTTCCGTTTCGCCCATGCCTTCCAGATAGTTTTTGTAGTACCGCTCCAGCTGTACGTCGTCAACATACTGAATACCCGCTTCTTCGCTGTGTTCCCGTAAAAATGATTTGCGGGAAGAATAGACTACAGTATCCAGCTCTTTGACATCTTGCTGCAGCTGCACCGGCAACAACGGGCTGTCGTCAAATAAGGTTAAATCGGGTAGTACCAGCTGGGTTAGTCGTGGCATTACTTTAAGAAAATAGTCGCCGGCATCAGCTCGGAGATGGGCATCATCAGCCAGCATACTGTCGAGCATAGTGGCAAATTCCATTGGCAATCCCAGACTACGGGCCGGAATGGCCTTACGACCAAAACGACAGGATTGGCCTGAGGCCAATGCATATAAGGTACCGGCTACACCTTGTTCGTCAAATCTGGGGCTGGATAAAGCGCCAAGGCGCTGCTCTGTGCCAATAAAATACACATCCCCCAACCTGGCGTTGGACGTTTGTAAATCGGCAGACATGAGCTGCATCACATTGTTGCTGATGTATTGGCCCTGCTCGTCGGTCTGGGCAAATACCGAAGAGCCCCAGTCCACCAGACTGATTTGGCCACTTTGTTCATCAAATACAATGTTGGACGGTTTAATATCACCATGGACTATCGGGCATAACTCGCCGTCTTTGTGATGAGTGCGCAGCACTTTTAACAGCGCAGCCAACTGCGCCGCTATGTCGATCAGCAGTCGCACCGGCAGGCGGCCATGCTGCAGACTGTATTGTTCCAGATCCACACCTTTGGCACGGCCCATCATCAAAATACCCTGCTTTTTGATCAGCTGATAAGTGATATAACGCGGCACATTCGGATGGTTCAGCTGAGACAGCATAAAAGCTTCGTCAGCGAGCCTTTCCTGAATATGTTGTGGCAGATTAATGCGGGAAAACTTAAACACACACTGTTCATTACGCTGATCAAGGCCGGCAAAAGCAAAACCATAAGCGCCTTTGCCTACCAGCTCGATATCGCGATAACCCAGCTTTTGCAATTCTTCAATACAAAGTGCCACCCAGTCTTTGAGTTTTTTGGCGTCATTGGCGTTTAACAGATAAAACGACTGCTCTTCCGGGATGTAAAAATTGCGAAGCTGGTGTTTTTCCATGCTGAACTCTGTTTCTGCCGCTGAGAAAATCGCTGTGATAAAAATACTTTGTTAAACAACAGGACGTTATCATGTACCTTGTTTCAGGTAAATGAGCCCTTGTCAAAGTGGTGTTTGTTGCTGTTTTGGCTGAAGTTGCCGTATCAGCAGCACAGCAATCCCCAGTAACAGCGCTGAGAGCTGTAACATCAGCTGAAAATTGCCACTGTATTGCACCGTAAAACCGGCAACCCAGGGCGCGATGATTTGTGCCAGACCGTAACTTAAAGTGAGTTTGCCCATGGCAGCTGCAGCATTGTACTGATAACGCCGCCCGGCCAGGGTCAGTACCAGACTGACAATACCAATAAAAGTGATGCCAAATAACAAAGCGCTCAACACACCTGCCAATGCGCTTTGGTGATACAGCGGCAATAACATTGCGATAATTTGCAACACCAAGGCCTGTCGCAGCGCTGTCTCAAGGCCAAAACGGCGCGCCAGCGCATCCCAGATAAAAGGTGCCGGCGTGGTTACAAGTCCAACACCAACCCAGATCCAGGCGGTCTGATTTTGTAGTGCAGCGATATGTTCAAGTTCCAGCAGGATAAAGGTGGTGCCGGTGGCAAAAGCAAAACCGGCACAAAAATACAGCAACACCATGATTTTCAGCCAGTGACCAGATTCTGTGCTGTGGCCATTTGCCATGCCAGACAAGGCTTGTGGTGCGGGTAACCAGCCCCAGGCGGGAAACAACAATAACAGGCTCAAGGCGGCAAAGACTAACCACAGCTGCTCCCAGCTGAAATTTTTTGCAAAAAGTGCACAAATAAGGCCGGATAACACAATGCCTGCACCCATACCGATAAAATGGCCACCCAGCGCTGGTCTGAAACCGCTTCGGGTTAAAAAGTTCAGCACAAAAGCCGAGGCCAGCAACAAACCGGCAATGCTCGCAAAGCCGCCGGCAAAACGCAGAATAGCCCAGCAAAGAAAGTCTGTGGTCAGCCCCATACCCAAGGTACTGGTTACCGAAAGCAATAAAGCAATACGATACAACAGCAGTTTTGCACTGTTGTTGTGAAGCAAAGCCACAGTTAAGGCGCCTGTCAGATATCCCAGATAATTAAAAGTAGCCAGAAAGCTGCCCTGAGCTTTGCTAAGTGTGGTATCCGCAAGCATCAGCGGCAACATCGGGGTGTAGGCAAAACGAGATAAACCGACACTCAGAATTAAAGCGGCAATGCCTGCACCTATTACCTTCGCAGCGTCGGATGTGATCGGGTTTATTTTGCGCATCAAGAGCCCTGCAGAATAATCACTGAAACTGATTAAGCCTGAAAACACCCGGCGCTACTATGCGACTTCTGTCTTAAATTTCGGTGAGCAAAAACAACAACCCCACCAGATTGGTGGGGTTGTTTAGGCTTGATTCGGCGTTGTGGCTTAACGCATATTGACCAGCATACTGCTTGGCTCTTCCAGATACTGTTTCCACAGATTGGTAAAGCGGGCAATAGTGCCGCCGTCAATCACACGGTGATCGCCAGACCAGCTGATTTGCATAATAGAACGCGCCACCACATGGCCTTTATTGTCAAAACGCGGCAGCTGCTGCACTTTGCCAAGGGCAACAATAGCAACTTCCGGCTTGTTGATAATAGGCGTTGCCACTGTGCCGCCAATAGCACCAATGTTGGAAATAGTGATAGTGCCGCCTTTTAAGTCGCTTGGGCTGACACGGCCTTCACGGGCTGAGTCTGTCAGTTTGGTTAAGTCTTTGGCGATTTCCACTATCGACTTATGCTGACAGCCTTTGACATTTGGCACCAATAACCCCACTTTGGAGTCGACGGCAATCCCAATATTGTGGTCGTCAAAATAAGTAATTTCAGAACAATCGCTGTTGACCTGACTGTTTAAAATCGGGAACTCAGTTAATGCCAGCGACATCGCTTTCATAAAAAACGGCATCATAGTGAGCTTAACACCTTGTTTGGCAAGACCGTCTTTTAAGCTGAGCCGAAGGGCAATTAAGTCAGTTAAATCAATCTCTTCACAATAGGTAAAGTGTGGAATAGTAGACACTGACTCGGCCATTTGCCGTGCCATCGCTGCTTTAATGCCTTTAATAGGCTCAACACGACGACCGCCGGTTGCAACTGCAGAAACAGCCTCTGTTGCGCTTGTCGCTGCTGCCACAGCTGCGGCTTTTGCAGCGCAGACTGGTGACGCAGCGCCACTGACAAACTTCTGCACATCTTCTTTATAGACACGGCCTTTAGCGCCAGAGCCTGCCACCTGGGTTAAATCAACATTCAGCTCACGGGCTAAACGACGTACTGCCGGGCTTGCCACTGCTTTGCCGTTATTGGCCATCACAGCGGCAGGTGTTGCAGTGCTTGTTGCAGCGACCGGAGGTGCAACAACTGCAGATGCCTCGGATACAGCACCAACAGGCGCGCCTTCTGCAACCCGTTCAATGGCAAATAACGGAGCATGTACTTTGGCAATTTGCCCTTTGGCAGTATAAAGTTTCACTACTTTACCGGCGTATTTGGCCGGAATCTGTACTAAAGCTTTGTCGGTCATCACATCACAGACTGGCTGATCTTCGGCGATCACATCACCTTCTTTGACCAGCCAATCCACCACTTCACACTCAACAATACCTTCGCCTATATCCGGCAGCAGGAAATCTTCAGTGATTTTACCGGCAACTGCTGCTGAAGGCGCTGCAGCGGTTTGTGTTGCAGCGGGAGCTGCTGTTGGCGCTTGAGCTTCACCGGCAATCTGCATTTCAAATAAAGGGGCATGCACTTTGGCAATATCACCTTTGTTGTAATACAACTTGCTGACCACACCATTAAACACAGATGGGATCTGCACCAGTGCTTTGTCGGTCATCACGTCACAAACCGGCTGATCTTCAACTATGGTATCGCCTTCTTTCACCAGCCATTCGACCAGTTCACATTCAACGATACCTTCACCGATATCCGGCAGAATAAAATCTTTTTTCATTATGGCCTCTATCAGCTGTGGATCAGAACTTCACCGAAGCCACAATAGCTTCAAAAGTTTTTAAGTGGTCAGCCACGTATTCGCGTTCCAGCGCCAGCGGATACGGCGTATCTAAACCACACACCCGTGCAATCGGGCTTTCCAGATGCAGGAAACAACGTTGCTGAATGGTTGCGGCAATTTCACCGGCAAAACCGCCAGTTAACGGCGCTTCGTGGTTAATGACTAAACGGCCGGTTTTGGTGACCGACTTCACGACGGTTTCCACATCCCATGGCAGAATACTGCGAAGGTCAATCAGCTCACAGGAAATGCCCTGAGCTTGCGCCATTTCAATGGCTTTTTGGCAAATTTCAATTTGCGCGCCCCAGGCTAAAACTGTCACGTCTTTGCCTTCCTGCATCACTTCAGCCACGCCTAATGGAATTTCGTAATACTCTTCCGGCACTTCACCGGTAGAGGCGCGGTACAGCTTCTTAGGTTCAAAGAAAATCACCGGATCTTCTGAGGCGATAGACGCCAGTAACAAACCTTTGGCCTGATACGGGTCGCGTGGTACGGCAATTTTTAAACCCGGGGTGTGGGCAAAATAAGCTTCCGGCGACTGGCTGTGATAATGACCACCGGCGATACCACCACCGTATGGCGTGCGAAACACCAGGCCTCCGACATTAAATTCATTGCCTGAGCGGTAACGGAACTTGGCCGTCTCGTTGACGATCTGGTCAAAGGCCGGAAAAATGTAGTCGGCAAACTGAATTTCAGCCACAGGTTTCATGCCCTGTGATGCCATGCCATTGGCAAAACCGGCAATACCCTGTTCAGTTAATGGCGTATTAAAACAACGGTCTTTGCCGTATTTTTCCTGCAGTTTTGAGGTTGCACGGAACACACCACCAAAGTGGCCTACGTCTTCACCAAAACAGACCACAGTACTGTCTTTGGCCATCGCCAGATCAAGGGCGTTATTAATGGCCTGTAACATATTCATTTTTGCCATTATGACATTCTCCCTGACGTGATTGGATAAGCATCCGGATATTTGCGGATGTGTGCTTTGAGTTCAGCCAGCTGACGCTCAAGTTCAGGGATAGGTTCGGCGTACACATCAGAAATTAAGTGTTCAATACCAGGTTTGGCCACTTTTTCTGCCACTTTCAGTGCATCCAGAATTTCAGCACGCAGTGCTTCAATCTGAGCTTTATCGGCTTCATCATCCAGCCAGCCTTTGGCCAATAACCATAAGCGAAAACGTGAAATCGGGTCGTTTTTACGCCACTGCTCTTCTTCTTCCTTGCTGCGATAACCGCTTGGGTCATCAGAGGATGAATGTGCGCCCAAACGGTAGGCAATAGACTCGAGCAACACCGGCTCATTGGTTTCCAGTGCATATTCACGCGCCATTTTAGTGGCCTGGTACACGGCCAGAATGTCGGCACCATCCACCCGGATCGCTTTCATGCCATAACCTACAGCACGGCAGGCAATACCGTCACCTTTAAACTGCTCGTTGGCCGGTGTCGAAATGGCATAACCATTGTTACGGCAGAAGAACAGCACAGGTGCTTTATGCACGGCCGCCATATTTAAACCGGCGTGGAAATCACCTTCAGAGGCGGCACCTTCACCAAAATAACAAATAGTGACGTTGGATAAACCACGCAGCTTTTGCGCGTAGGCGTAACCTGCCGCCTGAGGAATTTGGGTCCCCAGCGGGCTGGAAATGGTCATGTAATAAATATCTTTTGAGCCGTAGTGCACCGGCATCTGGCGACCTTTACCGAGGTCTTTTTCGTTGGAAAACAGCTGGTTCATAAATTGTTCCAGCGAAAAGCCACGGTAACGTAAAGCACCCTGTTCACGGTACTGCGCCATGATCATGTCTTTGTCATCGAGCGCAGCTGCACTGCCAACAGTGGCGGCTTCTTCGCCTAAACACTGCATATAAAAGCTGATGCGGCCCTGACGCTGCGCAGCGAGCATCCGCTCGTCCAGCACCCGGATAAAACTCATGCTGTGATACATTTTCAGTGCAGTTTCTTTATCCAGTTCAGGTGCCACAGCACCAGGATAAATAGTACCGTCGTCCTGCAGAATACGAAGAGTTGGGATCTGTAACGCGTGCCCACTGGTAAATTCGGCTGTGTGTACAGTCGAAATGGTGGCGTTGTTAGGGTTGGTCATAGGTCTCTCTTTAGGTTTCGGGTAACGCGGACCTTGGTTGTTTGCCGGCATTACCTTGAAATTGAACCAGACTGGTGGCGCAACCATTGCTCTGTGGCAATTTTTGGCAGGCAAAACCAGCTTCTCCCCATGGTGCCGCTTGCGATGGCGTTTCAGATTGCGTTTTTTTATGGCGTTTGCTTAGGTCACACCTGACAGTAGACACCAAAGCTTTACGTAAACGTCAATCGAAACCTTGCCGGCAACACCCGCTATTCTTGTTTTTAGAATATGATCGATTTTTAGAATGCGCGGCAACTTTACCTTTACGTAAACTGCATTGCAACCGGATCAGCCATTAAAAATTAGCAGAAAGCCAAAACAAAGCGGCAAGAAATGTTGAACCGGCTCATCTTTACAGCAGCTTTGAGCCTGATCCCCTGCGCAGCCTCCTTTGATGTGCAGTTACGACTGCAACTTTTCATTCAAGCGTAAAAAAGCCACAACAAGTTGTGGCTTTTGCCGGCGTATCGGTTTTTATCAAACGCTTTAGGCGGTGCGACCTGCCACTGAAATGGGTTTCACCATCAGCATGGCTCTTTGGCCTATGGCTACTTTGGCATTTGGGAAAATGAGCGCCTCACCGGGTTGTTCCACCACATACTCCACACCCTCATCTCTGGCCAGCACTGTGCCTGGCGCAAATTGGGTAAAGTTTTCGATATCAGCGGCAAAACAAAGCTCAAAAGCTTCAGTTTGTTTGTTAATAGCGCGATACACCTCAAACAAATGAAAATCCGTTTCGGCAAAAGCCTTGGTGCTGATCATGTCGCCACTGATCAGTTTTTTCAGTAACAGCGCAACATCGGCAAAACGGCTATGGTCGTTTTGGCCAAAAGGTCGTGCTTTCCCCAGCTCCAGCGTAAAGGCATGCGCATTGTGTTCGTTGGCACCGTAATAACTAAAAGTGGTGGCCGGTGTTTGCATTAATAAAAAGGTATTGACACCACAGCTGGCCCATAAGGTGAGCTGTTGTTCAGACCAGGGTTTACCGTGCAGATATGGATAAACTGCAAACTTTTCAAACTTAGAGCCGCGGATGGCAGTATGTAAATCGTATAAAGCGCGGTTGCGCCCTTGCGGCATAGCCTGATAAAAACGGCTGACATATTGCTCTAACCTGGCGCAACGCAATTTTTCAAAGGACACACCGGCAGCTTCCGCCTGCTGTGCTACTGGCGCTTTGGCCAATAACGCAGGGTCTATCTGATGGGCGCCGGAAAAAAACCTGTTCATATTGTCTTTGATTTCACGCAGACCAGCGTTCATTGCTGCCGGGTTGCCAAATAAAAACAACACCCGTTCAGCTAACTGCAACCTTTCCTGCAGAATGTCTTTGACCAGAGCGGCACAAATTTCAATAGGCGCTGTTTCGTTACCATGTACACCTGATGACAGTACGATGTCGTTATTGCCGTAACTGTCGGGCGTAAAACAAATGACCCCGGTGTCCCAGATCTCACACTTTGTGCCATTGTTCAGCACAAAACTTGTCGCCGGATAAAAGTCCGGGTGTTTGAGGGTAAAAGCCAGAAAATCGGCATCGGCAAGCACTTGAGGCAAAGCGGTAGGTAACGCAGATAACATAACTGGTCCTTGCAATGTTGAGCGAATTAACTGCCGGCGGCACAGTGAACAGAACGGGCGGCAGCGCGCTATTGTAGCCAGCTCAGTGCGGGCTTTGCAGCAAAATAATGACGGCAATAAGCCGTCATTTTGCAAAAAGCGCCTCTTTCGCAGGCTTAGCTGCCAGGTGCTGTTGTGGTCGTTGTCATTTTATGGGCAGGAACTGCCATAAATTGCGCTTGCCCACTGCGGGTTGTCGATAAATGGATTGCGGTTTTTTTGTAGCTCGTAAATGCGGTTATTACGGCGTTGCTCAAAACTGTCGACCGGATCGGCTAAATGCCAGGCGAGCAATACACAAAGTTTACCCATTTGTGGTGCTGTGCTGCCGGTTGGCGCAATGTTAGGGATAGATAAATCCGGGGTACCACTGTCATCGCCCCCCTGATAACGCACGTCCATATAAAACAACATCCGGGCAACGTCGCCTTTCACTGCAGCGCGGGGTTCAAAACTGTCACTGTCGGTTTTATTCAGTGGCGCCTCCGCTATTGAGGTCCCCCCATTGTCAAAATCTTTATTGCCGCGGGTGGAGTTCAGCGACACATCTTCCGGTCTTAAATGATGCAGGTCGGTATGAGCGTACTGGCTTTCATCAGGGAAACCATGACTTTTGGCCCAAACATGCTCACGGTTCCAGGCGTCCAGTGAGCTGCTGGTATTTACTCTGAAGGTTTTTGGTGTGCTGCGGCCAGCGTACAGCAGGATCACATTGGCGGTATTGGCCGGATCTTCATCTGTGTAGCTGATGGCATCCCAGACTTCGCTGTAGCTAAACCGAACATGGCCCCGCAAAATATTGTTTAACGCTGTTTTTAGCGCAGCGCCTGATAAGCCCGTGGTGCCCACATAATAATCCGGCAAATTCACTGTTGTTGACCCACCGCTGCCGCCGCCATCACAAGAAGTACTGAGCACACCAGAACCCGGGGTGCCGGCATTTGCCGACACCTGCCAGTCGGCTGCGGTATTGCTGTCTGGTACGTTTTTGCGTGCCACTGAAGTATCAACAGCATTTAAACCCCAGCCACTGACCGCGTTTTCAAAAGCGACCATGTCAATTTCTGTGCTGCCCTGGCGCAGGCGTACATAATCACCACTGTTGCCCAGTGACAAAGTCATGCCTGACTGATTGGCACTTTTGCCAGTCAGAGCCTGCAATGCACTGCTGCTTTTTGCTACGACAAAATAACCACCGGCACTGATGGTACCGGTTAAGTTAAAACTGCTACCGTTATCGGCCAGGCTATAACCTGTTAAACTGACCGCTGCGCAGCTGTCGTTATAAATTTCGATATATTCTTCGGTACTGTCATTGTTCGGTGCGTCATAGAGCACTTCCGATAACAACAATTTAGCTTGCACTGGTTGCAATAGAAGGCAGCAACAAGCCGCCAACATCAGACGTTTCATCTGTTCCCCACTTTATAATTTTATGAAGTTGTTCACTGTGCCGGTTGATGCCGTTTTTTGTGAAAAGTCCTGCCCAGCATCCAGCCGGCAACACAACTTGGGTGATCACAAAAACGACTACCCGGTGATTTACAGTGGCTTACTGCGATGTTTTTATCTTAAAAATCAACGACAGTAGCTCAGCATAAAGCAGGAATATGACAATTACCTTATTTAAAGTTACCTTATTAACAAATGTCTGACAGTTAGAAACTACTGGCGCAATGAAGGCGGTAAAGGAAGGCGGAAACTTCAGCCCTTTACTGGTTTAGGCCCACATCACCAGCATGGCCGCAACGACTATGAGGCCAAGCCCCAGATAATGCTGTTTTTTTAACTTTTCGTTAAGAAACCAGGCTGAAATCATTAAGGTGAACAGTACCTCAACCTGGCCCAGCGTTTTTACCAGCGGCACTGTTTCCAGACTCATCGCGGTAAACCAGCCCAAAGATCCAATACAGCTGCTGACACTGGTCAGCAGGGTCAGCTTTGGCTTTGACCATAAGGCGTTGAGGGTTTGAGCGTCACGCAGCGCCAGATAACAGAGCAATATCAGCGTTTGTAAACTAATGACAAAAAGCAGCACCCAGGCCGCCCCATAAGGAAAAGGCAGACCAAGGGCTAAACTGGCCTCACGTACCCAAAGAGATGTCAGCGCAAAAGCCAAGCCCGAAGCACCGCCTATCAGCACAGTTGACCAACTGATGGTTTTGATACTGGTTAATCCACTTAATAAAAAGACTGCGATGCTGCCAAGCAAGACACCAAGCCAGCCGAGCGGTGTTAACGCACTTGAAAAAAACAACACCCCAAGCACTGCGGCAAAAATCGCTTCACTTTTGGCAAGGCCAACGCCTATGGCGTAATTCTTTTGTTTAAACAGCACCACCATCAGCGCAGTGGCCAGGATTTGCATCAGGGATGCGGCCACCACATAAAATACAAAATTGTCGTGAAAGGCCGGTATCACCGCATCGGGTGAGCTATATAACAACCACAGATACAAAGCGGCTAAGGGGCTGGCATAGATAAAACGTGCCAGTGTCACCCCCAGCACATTCACATCCACACTCAACTGTTTTTGAAAGGCGTTGCGCCACGCCTGCATAAATGCGGCTAATAAAGTAAATAAAATCCACATGAGATAATGTCCTGTGCTGTGCTGGCCGCGACTGCGCTAAAACCGGCGTTGTGAGTCGATGGAACCATGCAATCAAACTGCCGGATGGCCAGATGGATGTAACCGGAAGGCTTAATGTACCGGATTTTATTGTTGTTGGTAGCTGATATTCTGGAAAACCCGGTTAAAAACCCAGCAGTTAAACAAGCTATGCCAGACATTCCGTTGCAATCAGGAGGAAAAGTATTATGATAAGCCCCAACGTCGGTACGTAGCGCAGCTTGGTAGCGCACTGTCATGGGGTGTCAGGGGTCGGAGGTTCAAATCCTCTCGTACCGACCATTAATCTCCCGCTGTATATTCTTGTTTGTCTTCCTTTGATAATTTTTTATTCATCAACGACTTTTTTAACCGATGGCAATAACGCACTGCTGGGTTGCGCAGCAGCATATGATGGCTGATCCAACGCGCACCATCGGCCCAGGCCAGCTCGTTGTGATCGGCCGAAGTGTAAAACTCAACCGTCTGCACCCTTTTGCACTCAAACTCACGCTGCAGCAACAGATACAACAACAGACGCCCTGGTGCATAAGCCGCAAAATCTTCATCATAAGTTGTTTTTAACAAGATCAGCATCTTGGCTGAGGCAATACAAAGCTCCATCGCCACCGGCTGATCATTCAGGCAAAGCTGATAAACACAGGCTTGCTCAGTTTTGGCAAAACGCTGTAACAGCTGCAGATAAAACTGCCCTTGCCTGTTATTCAGATGCACAGCTGTTCCTATTTTTTCTTTCCAGCCTTTAGATTCCAGCATGCCAAATTGCGCCAGTGCGCTTTCCATTTCTGCTTCTTTGGTAAAACAGTGTAGTGTGAAGCCAAACCCCGCCTGCTGTACCTTCTCAAAACGCCGCTGCAGATTTTGTCTGAATTTTTTACTGCGTCTTTGCAGATATTCGGCAAAACTTCCTGCACTGAGGTTCACATTAATAGTCAATGCATGGGCCATCACTGTTGCCTGTAAAGTACCGGGATCACAACTGAGCGGGCTGTATGCCGGATCCTGACAAGGTAAATCCAGTCCCAGCGTAAAACCCGGCAACAGTGGCAACAATTGTGGCAATAATGCAGTGTCTTGCAGCAATAACGGAGTCACCTGTGCCTGCGCCGGTAAAAATAACGACCATTTGGTGATGCCTTTGCGTTGCACTAACAGCATGCCGTCAATCACACCGCCGCTTTGATGCACACAAAGCCAGACAGTATCATGGGCAAAATACTGCAGCATGGTTTCAATAAATCTGCTGTCATAATACGGATGCTGTTGATATAACTCAGCATTGAGTTTGTCCCAGGCGCTTTTAAACATACCAAGCCCCTGCTTTGCACAGTAAAGACACCAAGAGTCCATACCAACCTCTTTTTTACCCTGGCTGCAGACGTTATGCCTGAAAAAGGCATAGTATTTTTAGATCAAGTAGTAATTTTGCATTAATAAGTTTATAAACGCTGCCTTTTAATAAAGCCAGCCGCCTGTTACAGCACCTTGGGTTGGCAAATCTAAAAACCGTCCAGTACCGGAGCCAGTTTTATGTCAAAAAAAGTTTATTGTATCGCCCAGTTTTTACCTAAAGCCGGCCAGGAGCAGGCGCTGTTTCAGGTATTACAAAGCCTGGAAGCCAATACGCTCAGGGAAGATGGTTGTTTGCAATACCGGGTGACGCGGCAGATCAGCAGCCCTTTTGCTGAAGGCAAAAGTTTTCCATTGGTGTTTAATGAGATCTGGGCCGATTTAGCCAGCTTTGAAGCGCACTGCCAGCGTCGCGAAATTCAGACCTTCTTCAGCCGTTATTGTCTGGCTGAAAATGGTCTGGCTGAGGATTGGAATGTTTGTATTTATTCTGATGAACCCGTAGGTTATGACGCGCCAGAGTTCAAGCACGAAGCATGACGCCAGGTGCCTGAATCAAAGCAGTGACAAGCGCTTAATAAAACCAGCCCAGCCACTGCTGATAAAGCGGAATGCCAACCAGCACATTAACCGGGAAGGTAATACCAAGGGCGGCCAGCATTGCAAGGCCAATATTGGCGCTGGGAATAGCTGCTTTAATGGCTGCAGGCGCGGCAATATATGAGGCGCTGGCGCATAAAGTGGCCAGCACCAAAGCGCTGCCAAGTGGTAACTGCAGCGCCAAAGCCGCCAGAATACCAACCCATGCCAGCACAAAAGGCGCTGTGGCGGCAAAGGCCAGCAAACGCCAGTGTTGCAGTGGCAAGGGTGAACACACCCGTGCTGTACATAGCCCCATTTCCAGTAAAAACATCGCCAGCATGGTTTTAAAACCACCAAGCAGCACCGGCGACAGTGGTGCCAACCCTTCAGGACCATAAAGCACACCTATCAGCACACCACCGCCTAACAATAGCACCCCACGGCTGGTTAATGACTCGCGCAAAATGCCGCCGGCACTGCCTTTGCCGGTTAAACGCCGGTGTAACCATAACATCATCACAATGGCCGGCAGCTCTAGCAGCACCAGATACAAGGTAGTTTCCGCATTGAGCGGTAAGCCTGCCTTTTCCGTTAAGGCCAGCACCACGGCAAAGGTACCGGCACTGACAGATCCATAATGGGCAGCGACACTGACAGAGTCATCCTGATTGAGCCTGACCAGACTTCTGAGCACCGGATAACACAACAAGGGTAAAATAAAACCTAAAGCGGCAATAGTGAGAAGTTCCGGCACTATCTGAGCGGACAACTGACCATGTAATGCCAGCCCGCCTTTAAGGCCAAGCACCAGCATTAATAAAATCGACAAGGTTTCATAAATCGACTGCGGTACTTTTAAGTCCGACTTTAACAACCCGGCCACCAGGCCCAGGGCAAAAAATGCAATCACAATATCCGGCACTGTACACTCCTGTATTTTCTTAAGCTTTACCCTGTCGCTTTGCCAATGATCCCAAAGCACAGATTATAAAAAGTTCGCGTGAAGCTAACTGTTGAACAGAGCATAAAAGTCTGGTTTTGCGGTGCTCTGTTACCGGCTGGTGATTTTGCCCTTATTTGGGTATATTGAATAATTAAATTTAAACGACATACACATAGATAATCATCAATGGATATACGGCATCTCACTTTTCGTTTGCTCCAGGTGTATGTGCAGGTGGTGCGGCTGGGTTCAGTTTCTGCTGCAGCCCGGGCGCTGCATCTGACCCAACCGACAGTGTCATTACAGCTGAAAAAACTCAGTGGGGAAATTGGCGCACCTTTGTTTGAACTGCGCCAGCAACAGCTGCAGCCTACCCATGTTGGCCAGCAGCTGTATCAGGCCGCCTGTGATGTGCTGGGGCGTTTTGACGATTTTTCGCTGAGTCTGTCCGAGGCGGAACAAGGCACCAGCGGGCATTTAAGTTTGGGTATTGTCACCACGGCCAGTTACGTGATGCCACAAATACTGGGCGGTTTTTACCGGCAGTTCCCCAATATTAAAGTGACGCTGAATGTGGCAAACCGCGCTCAGATGTTAGCAAGGTTTGAGCAGCAACTTGATGATTTATATGTGTTTAGTCACCCACCTATCGGTCACACAGTGCAGGCCGCACGCATACTGAAAAACCCGTTAAGTCTGATAGCTCCGGGCAACCATCCGCTTTGCAGCACAACCACCCCTCTGACAATCAACCAGCTGCGCCAATACAGATTTTTATTGCGTGAGCCTGGCTCTGCCACCCGGCTGATGTTTGAATCCTGGCTCAGCAGTCAGGGGATTGAGCTTGGTGATACCATGCAAATTGAAAACAATGAAGCTATCAGGCTTGGCGTGGCCGCTGGTTTGGGGCTTGCCGTTGTATCGGCGCATAGTTTACCGCGCCATCACAACGACAATATCATAGTGCTTGACGTAGCTGGATTTCCGCTGGATGGTCACTGGTATCTGGTAAGGCGTAAAGACCGGCGGCTGCCCCAGACCGGCGAACAGCTGGTACGTTTTATCAGCCGCCATCTTGGCGACTGTGTTGATCCCGGCTGGATTGTCAGCGGCATTGAACAACTGGGCACGGCCCTTGGCGCACAGCCGGCATGAACAGCTGAATAACGGCGGGTCAACTCGCGCGGCGCCATAAAACTCGGCTGGTGTTCAGCCCTTCAGCTTGCCGCCATTTTGTTAGTTGCTGTCCCGCCTTACTAAAGCTGATGAAAGCCAGATGACCTAAGATCCAAAAAGGGTGGACTGTCGGTTAACTTAGTTTCGACTCATTCCCGTCTTAACTATACCTTTAGCTTTGCCACATCCGGCGCAGCCCGATATTGTTTTGATTGTTTCTCTGGCAAAATGCCTGCACTTTATTGCGATTTTGCTGCCCGCCCTGGCACGGATCTTCGCTCTCCCACTTTGACCTTGCATTTATCAGGTACAGGAACACTTATGATTGATTTACGCAGCGATACTGTCACCCGTCCAACTGCGCTGATGCGCGAGCTGATGGCTAAAGCAGAAGTGGGTGATGATGTTTTTGGTGACGATCCCAGTGTTAACCAACTGCAGGCCTATGCAGCTGAGCTGCTGGACTTTGAAGCGGCGCTTTTTGCACCCAGCGGCACCATGACCAACTTAATAGCGCTGATGAGTCACTGTCAGCGCGGTGATGAGGCCATAGTGGGTCAGAACTGGCACACCTATAAATGGGAAGGCGGTGGCATGGCGGTGCTGGGCTCTATTCAGCCACAACCTCTGCCCCATCAGCCGGATGGTTCTATTGCTCTGGCCGACATCGCCGGGGCTATTAAACCGGACGATCCACATTTCGCCCGCACCCGACTCATAGTGGTGGAAAACACCACTGGCGGTCAGGTGTTGTCAGTTGAATATATGCAGCAGCTAAGGCAACTGGCACAGCAACAGGGCCTTGCCTGTCATATTGACGGCGCCCGTATTTTTAATGCTGCCACTGCCCTTGCCGCCAAAGACGGTTCAGATGTTTACCAAAAGGCTCGGCAGCTGGTGGCAGGTTATGATTCGGTCTCGGTCTGTTTATCCAAAGGCCTGGGTGCGCCAGTTGGCTCTTTGTTATTGGGCAGTGCCGACTTTATCAAGAAAGCAGTGCGTGTTCGTAAAATGTTGGGCGGTGGCATGCGTCAGGCCGGCATTCTGGCTGCAGCCGGTTTATATGCTCTGCAGCATCAGGTCCGGCGCCTGACTGAGGATCACGACAATGCCACTTTGCTGCAACAAGGCTTATGTGCACAAGCGGCGCACTATGGCCTGACAGAGCTGTTTGTACCAGCGCCTGTGCAAAGTAATATTCTGTTTTGTGATTTGGCAGCAGATTTTGCGGCCTTTTATCAGCAACAATTGCAACAACAAGGTATTCTGTGCACCGGCGGCAGTTATCAGGCCGCTCAGGGGCCAAGGGTCCGGCTGAGGTTCGTCACCCACCTGGATATCAGCAGGCAATATATTGAGCAGGTGCTGGCAGCCAGTCAGCATGCGTTGCAGCTCTGGTGTAAACAGCAATAAGTCTTTGGGAAACAATCTGTTTCCGCCCATGCTGCTGAGTTTATGCTGATCTTTTGGTAGGGTCAGCTGGCTCTTCTGAACTGGCCTGGTGTTTTGTCGGCCTTGCCGCTTTAACAGCTTTTGTGAATTAAGGTATTTATGCTGCGTTTTTTTGAAAAACTGACCGAACCTTTTCCGGCGGCAGAGCCCGCTCAGCCACCCCATGGCCTCTGGGCGTTTTGCCGGCATTATAGTCAGGGTATGGTGTTGCCACTGTTAGTTATGGCCTCTTTAACGGCGTTATTGGCCATGCTGGAGGTGTCGTTATTTGGTTTTATGGGACAGCTGGTTGACTGGCTGATAGAAAAAGACCCGGCCACTTTGTGGCAAACTGAAAAAGACACCTTGATCCGGATGGGCTTGTTAACCGCTGTTGGCATCCCGCTTTTGGTGTTATTGCACTCTGCGGTGATCCACCAGATGATCCTGGGTAATTTCCCGATGGCCATCCGCTGGCAGGCACACCGTTATTTGCTCAAACAAAGTGTCAGTTTTTATCAGAATGATTTTGCCGGCCGTATCGCCACCAAAGTGATGCAAACCGCGCTTGCCGTGCGTGAAACAGCCACCAAATTGCTCGATGTGATGGTGTATGTGCTGGTGTACTTTGGCTCTATGTTGTATCTGGTGGCGGATGCTGATTTTCGTTTGGTGTCTCCACTGTTGTTGTGGCTGTTGTGTTATATCGGCCTGAATATCTATTTTGTACCGCGGTTAAAAGCTGTTGCCAGCCGTCAGGCCGATGCCCGCTCTGAAATGACAGGTCGTATCGTCGACAGCTACACCAATATCAACACCATCAAGCTGTTTTCCCATACCAGCCGGGAAGCAGATTACGCCAAAGACAGCATGACGCAGTTTCTGGTGCCCGTGTATCAACAAATGCGCCTGGTGACCTGGCTCACCTTCTCGGTACAAAGCCTGAATTACCTGCTGGTGTTTGCCGTTGGCAGTATGTCGATTTGGTTATGGACTGAACAGGCTGTCACTATTGGTTCTATTGCTATTGCCGTCAGTCTGTCGTTGCGTTTAAACGGTATGTCGCAGTGGATCATGTGGGAAGTCAGTAGCCTATTTGAAAATATCGGCACTGTGGCCGACGGCATGAATACCCTGGCCCAGCCACAGCAGGTGCAGGATGTCGCTGATGCCAAAGCGCTAGCAGTTCAGGGCGGTGCTATTGAGTTTCGCGATTTAACCTTTAACTACAGCAAAGCTGTCAGCGCGCAAAAAGCCGCTGTGCTTAATCAGCTGAACCTGGTGATCAAACCCGGTGAAAAAGTTGGTTTAGTGGGCCGCTCCGGCGCTGGTAAATCAACGCTGGTGAACCTGTTATTGCGCTTTTACGATCTGGAGCAAGGCAAAATTCTGATTGATGGTCAGGATATCAGTCAGGTGCAGCAGGAAAGTTTAAGAGCCCAGATTGCCATGGTGACGCAGGATACTTCGTTGTTGCACCGCTCTGTGCGCGACAACATTTTGTATGGCAAACCTTCTGCCACTGAAACTGAATTATTGACGGCAGTGCGCGCTGCAGAAGCTGACTTGTTTATCAATGATTTAACCGATCCAAAAGGCAACACTGGACTGGATGCCCAGGTTGGCGAGCGTGGTGTTAAATTGTCCGGTGGTCAGCGTCAGCGTATTGCCATAGCCCGGGTGCTGTTAAAAAATGCCCCTATTTTAATTCTGGATGAAGCCACCTCTGCGCTCGATTCTGAAGTGGAAGCTGCTATTCAGCAAAGTCTGAATACACTGATGGCCGGTAAAACTGTGATTGCCATTGCCCACCGGCTTTCGACCATAGCAGCGATGGACAGGCTGATAGTGCTGGATCAGGGGCGGATTGTGGAGCAAGGCAGCCATCAGCAGCTGATAGCTCAGGGCGGTATTTATGCGCAGTTATGGGCACATCAGACCGGTGGTTTTATCGGGCTGGATTAGTGTTTATGCTTTTACTATTTTGCAATAACAAAGCTCTGAAGACAGTCTTGTTCATGTTCAGAGGCAAAAATGAGGCTTTTTAAAGCTATGCCCTTTACTTAATTGGGGAGGCATTGCAGTTTATCAGATAAGGTTTTTAAGCGCGGGAAAGCAAAGTGCGGCGAATGATGTTGGATATGGAGTAAGGTTAAACTAGCCCCATCTGGACTGCCTTTTGAAAAAGCCACCTCCTATGGAGGTGGCTTTTTTACCTATGACATCACAGCGTTTTTATCACGCCTGAGCTAAGGTCTGCGCCAGATAATCATCATAAGAGCCAACAAAGTTACGGGTATCTTTGTCGGTAATTTCGATAATACGGGTCGCCAGAGAAGATACAAATTCACGGTCGTGGCTGACAAAAATCAGTGTGCCTTTGTAAAGCTCCAGCGCCATATTTAACGACTCAATAGATTCCATATCCAGGTGGTTGGTTGGTTCGTCCATCACCAGGATATTGGGTCTTTGTAACATCAGTTTGCCAAATAACATCCGGCCTTTTTCACCACCGGATAATACTTTGACTTTTTTCTTGATGTCGTCCTGCGAGAACAACAAGCGACCTAAAATACCGCGTACCGCCTGCTCATCGTCTGATGGCTGTTTATGCTGCGCCATCCAGTCAAATACGGTCATGTCTTCAGAAAATTCGTATTCGTGATCCTGAGCGTAATAACCGATGTTGCAGTTTTCTGACCATTTAACTGTGCCTGCTTCCGGCGTTAAATCACCAACAAGACATTTTAACAAGGTCGATTTACCAATACCGTTGGTCCCCAGAATCGCCACCTTTTCGCCTACTTCGATATTCAGGCTCAGGTTTTTTAATAAATGCAGATCGCCAAAACTCTTGTTTAAACCTTCAACTTCCAGCGCCATCCGGTACAGCTGCTTTTGCTGTTCAAAACGGATAAATGGGTTCACCCGGCTGGATGCTTTGACTTCATCGAGCTGAATTTTTTCAATTTGTTTGGCACGGGATGTCGCCTGACGCGCTTTAGAGGCGTTGGCAGAAAAGCGACTGACGAAAGTTTGCAGCTCGGCAATTTGGGCTTTTTTCTTGGCATTGTCGGCCAATAAACGTTCGCGGGCCTGGGTGGCGGCAAACATATAATCATCATAGTTGCCTGGATATACCCGCAGCTCGCCGTAGTCTAAATCGGCCATATGGGTACAGACCGAGTTTAAAAAGTGACGGTCGTGCGAAATAATAATCATGGTGCAGTTACGCTCAGACAACACATCTTCCAGCCAGTGGATGGTGTGAATGTCTAAGTTGTTGGTCGGTTCGTCCAGTAACATAATGTCCGGATTGGCAAACAGCACCTGCGCCAGTAACACCCGCAGTTTCCAGCCTGGCGCCACGGCCGACATAGGGCCAAAATGCTGCTCCAGCGGAATACCAACACCTAATAACAGCTCACCGGCACGGGATTCGGCGGTGTAACCGTCCATTTCACCAAAAGCCACTTCTAAGTCGGCCACTATCATGCCGTCTTCTTCGCTCATTTCCGGGCTGGAATAAATACGGTCGCGTTCAGCTTTCACCTGCCACAGTTCGGCATGGCCCATGATCACAGTGTCAATCACACTGTATTGTTCAAAAGCAAACTGGTCCTGATGCAGCTTGGCAACACGCATATTTGGCTCAACCATCACGTTACCGGCACTGGGTTCAAGCTCGCGGCTTAAAATCTTCATAAAAGTAGATTTGCCGCAACCGTTGGCGCCAATCAGGCCATAACGGTTACCTGAACCAAACTTGATGGAGATGTTTTCAAACAGCGGCTTAGCGCCAAATTGCATAGTAATATTTGCGGTAGCTATCACGGATTATTTCGCCTGGCTTTGGTGCTGAGGTACAAACTGCAGCGTGGTAAAAATGGCTTGGGTTGAACAATTCAACCCTACAGATGCCCTTAAAAAAGGCGCGCCACTATACGCTTTTTGGCCAGAAATTACAAAACAATAGCGACTGTTAAGGCTAAAATTCATCCAATTGTCATCAGTTGCACTTATCTACACACCCAGCCTGATAACAAGCGCCTGCCCACCCCGTCACCAGAGCCGGTAAAAGCTCAGCATCGCCGCCTCAGGCCAGTTTACGACCCACCGCAATAGCCGCAACAACAAAGACCGCCAGCGCCCACTCAAGTGCGGAAATACTTTCACCAAGCCAGAGCGCGGCGGCACTAAAGGCTAAAAATGGGGTGAGCAGCTGCAGCTGACTGATTTGCGCCACCCCGCCCATCGCCAGGCCTTTATACCAGGCGAAAAAACCTAAAAACATACTAAACACCGACAAATAGGCAAAACCAAACCAGCCCTGCATACTGACATCCAGTTGCTCCGGTCTGGTGTACCAGCACAGGGGCAGCAAAATAGGCAAGGACAATACCAAGGCCCAGCAGATCACCTGCCAGCTGCCCATCTGCCGCGCTAATAAAGCGCCCTTCGCATAACTTAAACCACAACAAAAACAAGCCAATAACAACCAAAGATCACCAGATGCCAGACTGCCCTGTGCTTGCCCGGCCGCGTACACCATGACGGCTGCTGTGCCGGCCAGAGCCGACAGCCAAAAGCCGGCTCTGGGCCATTGGCCGCTGAGCCAGGCACCAAAAATAGCGGTAAAAAGCGGCATCATGCTGCTGACCAGAGTGCCGTGACTGGCATCCACCGTTTGCATGGCAATGGCCGATAACACCGGATACGCAAATACAGCGCCAAAAGCCACGATCATCAACCCCTGCCAGTGTTGGCGTTTGGGCATTGGCTGTTTTAGCACCAGCAATAACAACAAACTTAATAATGCGGCCACCAGTGCCCGGCCTGAGCCAACAAAAATGGAAGGCATTTCAGCGACCGCCAGTTTGGTGGCCGGAATACCACCGGAGAACATCAGCACGCCGAGCATGCCCCAGGCCAGCCCCTGCCAATATTGCCGGCGCGCCAATAACAGATTGCCGCTTTCTGCCCCGATATTCAGCGCTGTGGCCTGCACTCTATCTACTTTTTCCATGATCTGCTCCCGCACTGGTTCAGTTACAAGTGGTGTAAGTCATTAAAAGACTGTTGCGGCGTTAAAACCTGCCACTGCAAAGCGACACAAAAAAAGCAAAACAGCAGGGGCGCAACATCGCTTTACAACACCACCAGAGCCGCTACTATAAAATACAAAAGAACCAGACAATCAGGACAGTTGCGAGCAATTCAGCCAAACTGTATAGGAATAATAACCATGACAATTCAACTGCAGCTGGACAAAAGCAGTAACGAACCCTGGTCAAAACAATTATTGCAACAGGCGCAAAACGCTATCAGCACCGGGCTTTGGCCTGCAGGGATGAAACTGCCTTCTATTCGTCAGTTGGCAACCAGTCTTGAGGTCAGTAAGTTCACAGTGGCAGAGCTATATGAAAGGCTGGCAGCCCAGTCGCTGGTGGTCAGCCGCCCCGGTAGCGGCGTTTATGTAGCCAAAAGCCAGCCGGTGGCCTTGTTGTCTGAAGCCCAGGCCGGCCAAAGTTTATTGGCTGATGAAGTAGCGTTGATGCGCCAGACTTTGCAACGTGAGTCGGCCGTGATCAAACCTGCAGCAGGTTGGTTAACACCGGAATGGCTGCCCACAGATGCAATTCGTCAGGCCATGCGTGAAGTGGCGCGCCAGCCGCAGTCCCTCACTGATTATGGTCCGGCCCAGGGCAATATTGCGCTGCGCCGTTATCTGGCAGAACATCTGGCTAAACTGAATATTCCAACCGAGCCGCAACAAATTTTATTAACCTCCAGCGCCACCCATGCACTGGATTTATGTTTACGGCTGTATTTAAAACCCGGTGATGCTGTGCTGGTGGATGACCCTGGCTTTTACAACTTTTTTGCCATGCTCAGGCTGCACCATTTAAAGGTGGTGCCGCTGCCACGGCAGAAAGATGGGCCGGATCTACAGGCCATGACGGCGCTGCTGCAAACACATCAGCCTAGGGCCTATGTCACCAACTCTGTACTGTCCAACCCAGTGGGCACCTGTGTCAGCCCACAGAAGGCTTTTGCTGTGCTGGAGCTTTTGAAAGAGCATCAGTGCCTACTGATAGAAGATGATATTTATGCCGATTTTGAACAGCACAGCAGTTTGCGTTATTCCAGTTTGACCGGGCTTCGCAGCGGCATTTACCTTGGCAGTTTATCTAAAACCATCTCGGCGGATTTGCGGGTGGGTTATATCGTAGCAAGTCCCGAACAAATTGCTTCGTTAACTGACTTAAAACTGATCACCGGCAGTTCCAGCTCACAAACAGTCGAACGTATTGTGTATCAGATCCTGACCGGTGGTGCTTACCGGCGCCATCTGGAGTCGCTGCGCAAAAAGCTGCAGGACGCCATGACTCAGGTCAGCCGTAAATTTGCCCAGCGTGGATTCAGGACCTGGCATCAGCCCGATGGCGGTTATTTATTATGGCTGATGCTGCCAGCGGGCGTCAGCGCCAAAGCACTGACCGAACTTCTGGAACGTCAGCATATAATTCTGGCGCCAGGCAGTCATTTTAGCCTGCAGCCGGATGCGGACAATTTTATGCGGGTGAACGTCACCCAGTGCCTCAATACCAAACTCTGGCCGGCACTGGATACTGCTTTAGCCATGATCGCAGTAACACAAGAGCCAGACCAAAAGCTAAGGCTGCCAAGATCATCTGATGGCAACTAGCTTCGTATTGTTCTTTGGCATGATGCCGTAGCGGGCAAATCTGTTATTTATGATCGCGATTTATCTGCGCAACAGCGAGTTTTACAACAATCCAAATTGGTTCAGCCGTTTAACGCAAATTTTATAATGACGTTGATTTCATAAACAAAAACTACCGCGTTCGGCTTACCCCTTCCAAATATGCAAATAATCCGTAGGACGCTGCCAGACACAATCGATTTTCGATAAAGAACCGGGTTGAAGCGGATGTCGGTTAATCGCAAAAGAACCTGGACGATTTACAGAGCTTTTCTGTACGTTTTGCAAGAAGACAATAGCTGCATCAACAAAAACCTCTGCATACAGTGTGTGTCAAGTTGACATTGCTGAGGGAGCTCGCATAAAAAACACAAACTAACCTATTAAAAATAAAAGACAATTAAGAGTTCAATTGTAAGGTTCAAACTTTGGTTTTTTCCTTTATTTGCGCCACAGGACAGTGTATTCGTCGATAAGTTCACTAAAAAAGTTGACCTTTATAAAAATATACATTTACTATCAGCCGCGGCATCTTCGAAACATGCTGCAATCTGTTATCACACAGGATACAGATGAAATACAAATAAGTTCCATAAAATGGACTGGTCCAGGAGAAAACAATGCATAACCCGAATAAAATAACAAAAGCCGTTCGCCTCGCGCTGGTGTTCGGTACCGCCGCTACGGCGATGACCTTTGCGTCCTCTGCTGCAGCACAAGAAGCTGCTGCAAAAGACGGTGCTGAAAAAGTTGAACGTGTACAGGTAACAGGTTCGCGTATTAAGCGTACCGATATCGAAGGCGCAAGCCCGGTTTCAGTTTTCTCTATGGACGACATTGCAAAAACCGGTGCTGTCACAGTGACTGAATTCCTGCAAACTAACGCCGCCGCCGGTGGTTTTAACGAATCACAGTCGTTAAGCCAGGCTAAAGGTGCAGCTTCTGTTGGTATCAAAAACCTAAGCAGCGAATATACGTTAGTGCTGTTAAACGGTCGTCGTATTCCGAAAAACACCCTGGGCGGTGTTTTTACAGATATCAACCAATTGCCTATGGCTGCTGTTGAACGTATCGAAGTACTGAGTGATGGTGCATCAGCTATTTACGGTTCTGACGCCGTAGCAGGTGTAATTAACATCATCACCAAAAAAGACTTCGATGGTTTCCAACTGTCAGGTCAAACCGGTATGGGTGTTGAAAACCACGATGGTAAAGAAAATCGCGTATCTATCGTAGCCGGTTTAAACACTGACAAAACCAACTTATTATTCACTGCTGAACATTTCAGCCGTGAAAAAATCCTGCAATCTACCCGTAACATCGGTAACACTGCCGTATTGTTAGGTGCGGATGGCAAGCCAATCCCAGGTGGTGAAGGTCGCAGCCCATCAGGTACGCCAGGTTACACGCTGTTCTCTGGTAGTAAAGTGCCAGGTGTAGGTACAGGTAACTATGTATGGGGTGATTGCCCAGCAGATCGCGTGAACGCATCTAAACAGTGTTTATTTGACGTAGCTCCGTTGTACTTCGTAACACCAGACACTGACCGTCAGTCGATTTATACTCAGTTGACCCATCAACTGAACGACGATTTAACTATCAATGGTCAGTTCCGTTACCAACGTGTTTATGTTGAGAACTCAAACGGTGCTGCACCTGGTGCAGTTACACTGGCAGGTAAAACATCAACAGGCACAGTAAAACCATCAAAGTATGTAGTTGATCATATCCAGAACGATATTTTCAAGAATGACCCGGTTAAAGCTGCTGCTTTATTAGCTGAACTGGAAGCTGGTACTTCAACCATGACTGTGGTTCGCCGTTTCCTGGATTTCGGTAACCGTAATTCAGACGTCACCAACTCAACTTTTGAAGCTGTAACAGGATTTGACTATGCCATTAACGATGATTTCTCGTTAACTGGTGATATTGGTTTCTCTCGCCTGACTAACGCCAACGTGGGTACCACTGGTAACCTGATCAGTTCAACCACCAACGCTGCATTCCAAAGCGGTGCACTGAACCCGTTTGTGGTAAACGACTGTACCTCCGCTGCTTTAAAAGCAGTGTGTGACCCATTAAATGCAAAAATCCACCGTACAGCAAATTATGAAGTAGGCTTTGGTTCGACTGTATTGTCTGGTTTGTTGCCATTTGACATTGGTGCAGGCCCTGTAGGTGTTGCAGTAGGTTTAGATGCGCGCAACGAGCGTTATGTTGACGTATCTGATCCAGCATCAAACCGCGGTGAAGTCTTAGGCGGCGCCAGCTCAAACGGTGGCGGTAACTACAGCAACAAAGCAGGTTTTGTTGAATTCTCTATCCCGGTACTGGATAACCTGGAATTAACTGCTGCTGGTCGTCATGATATGGCTGACTGGGGCTTATCTGATGATGAACAGTCAACTTACGCCTTTAAAGCAACTTACCGTTTAATGGACAACCTGATGTTCCGTGCATCAACAGGTTCTGGTTTTAAAGCGCCTAACCTGGGTAACCTGTTCACAGGTACCAGTAGCGGTGTAACTCGTGCTATCGACACCAAACTCTGTAACGCAGCCGTTGCTGCTGGTCAGAACCGTGATACTGCAACTGATTGTTTGATCAAAGAGTTAAACTCTCGCGGCGGTGGTAACCCAGAACTGACTGCAGAACGTTCTAAATCAACAACTGTGGGTGTAGTGTACGAGCCAATCGACAAACTGTCGTTCTCTCTGGACTACTGGAATGTAAATATTACTAACATTATCGGTTCTTTAGGTATTCAGGAAATCCTGAACGAAGAAGCTGCCGGTCGTTTAACTGAGTTAGTAAACCGCGCTCCAAACGGCACAGTAAATGACAGCTTACGTGAGGGTTATGTAAAAACAAACTTACAAAACTTAAACGAAGCTGAGTACGAAGGTCTGATCCTGGATATGGAAGACACTTCAAATGTTGGTTTTGGCTCTTTAAAATCTACTCTGCGCGCTGAGTACAGCCTGAAAGAAATGGGTCAGGCATCAAAAACTCAGCCTCTGTGTGACGGCACAGATACTGGAGGCCAACTGCGCTTCAACGGTGCATTCCAACTGGATATCGAAGAGTACAGTGTGGCATTAGCTTACCGCTTTATGGAAGGTTATGACCTGTACCTGAGCCGTGATACTGCAGCAAAAACCTGTAACCTGGTTGGTTTAACTGGTACACAGCGTAATGCACAAGGTAACTACACCAACTTCGGTGCTCCATTGAAAGTAGGTTCTTATACTGAGTTTGCATTAAGCGGTACTTATAACTACACATCAGATACTAAGTTTGTGGTTGGTATCCGTAACCTGTTAGACCGCGATCCACCGCGCAGCCTGTGGAACAACTGGCCGTTCTACAACCAAAGCCGTTTCTCTAACATTGGCCGTACTGCCTATGTTGGTTTTGACGTGAAGTTCTAATCTGGACTAAAAAGTAAAAAGGGAAACTTAGGTTTCCCTTTTTTTTAACTTAAATCTAATGACCTAATTATTAAGTGCATTACCACCCTCGCCTTTGCCTTCTGTTTATTTCCCATAACTGTATGATCCGCGCCAGGTAAACCTTTGTTACATCTTTTTGCTGTTATTGAGTTGTGAAATATCGTCTAATCCCCGTATCTAGAGTTATTTGATATTGATTTAAAAAGACAAAATAATCATCGGAGGATCTATGTTTTTTAAAACACTGTGTATGGTGTTGGCTGCGCTGGCCTTTAATGCAAAGGCAAACGTTACCGAATGGATAGACTTTAAGTTTAATGGCGGCGCCATACAGGTTCCGGTAAAAATTGCAGGGGTTGATGCCACGGCAACCATCGACAGCAAGGCTAAAACCAATTATCTTTCTGACGATTTTGCAGCAAAACACCAGGATAAATTCAAAAAAACCGGCGTGATATTGTTTAAAGACCAATTTGGCGAGCGTAATGTGTCAGTGTTTCAGGATGTAAAAGTTCATATTTTTGGCGCTGACTTACCTTTTTCCGACATTATCGCCCAACCCAATCCTTTTGCTGATTTGACCTTAGGTATTCCGTTTTTCCGTCAGAATATTATTCAGATTGACTTCCCGAACAAAAGGCTGCGCCTTATCAGTCGCGATAAACTGGATATGAAAAAAATTGCCAATATGGAAATGCGTCCTGAAGTAAATTCCAAAGCACAAAGTGTGGTCGGTCAACAATCCATCAAGAAAAATGACGAAAGTAACAGAGCAGTGAAAGTAACAGTGAACGGCAAGGAAAAATGGCTGACTCTGGATACAACAGCACCAGCTGGCGTTACGATGTCACGCGAAGCCGCTATCAAAGAAAAGTTGCTGGACCAAACCTATGCCGGTGATTTAACTGCACTGCAACAAAACTTTACCAGTCCAGCGGATTTATATTCGCTGAGCAGCCTGAAAGTAGGCCCTTTTGAA
This sequence comes from Rheinheimera sp., assembly GCF_036782235.1. Lineage (GTDB taxonomy): Bacteria > Pseudomonadota > Gammaproteobacteria > Enterobacterales > Alteromonadaceae > Pararheinheimera. Next base: position 116,388 of record NZ_DAIPZL010000011.1, read on the forward strand.
CTGGAAAATGTGTTGTTGGCAGTTGAACCTGAAGGTGGCAAACGTTTAATTGCACCTGTATTACGTCAGGCCAAAACAGGTACTTTGATTAGCCGCGAAGTGCTGCCAGATGGAGTGTTAGGGCTTGAAGTGTTGCAGCATTTTGTTGTCACAGTTGATTACACCAGTAGCATGATAAATCTGAGTGTTGAATAACAACACCTGCAGTAGCCGGATGCTAGTAAAAAGATACCCCGCAATGCGGGGTATCTTTTTTGCAGTTATTGCTGCAACATATTTTATCGTGTTACATCAGCCTTTCGCTTTAGCAACTGCATCCAGACAGAGGTCGGTAATACGTTGCCAGTCACCTGAGGCAATAGCGTCATCCGGTACTATCCAGGAGCCGCCGACACAACGTACATTGGGCAGCGCCAGATATTCCAGGAAGTTCTTTTCGTTAATGCCGCCGGTCGGGCAAAAACGGATATCCGAAAATGGGCCATGAATCGACTTTAAAGTTTTCACGCCGCCTGCAGCTTCTGCCGGGAAAAATTTAAAATGGGTATAACCTAAACCTGTGCCTTCCATCAGCTCGGAAATAGAAGCAATACCCGGAATAAGCGGAATAGGTGCTTCTTTACCTGCCGCCAGCAATTCGCGGGTCAACCCCGGGCTTATCGCAAATTTAGCACCAGCTTCAATCACTTTATGCAGTTGCTCCGGTGTGGTCACGGTGCCGGCACCGACAATAGCATCCGGTACTTCTTTGGCAAGCAAAGCAATAGCTTCCAGTGCAACAGGGGTACGTAAAGTTACTTCCAGTACTTTAATACCACCGGCTAATAAAGCTTTGGCCAGAGGTACAGCTGTGGCGAGATCTTTAATCACAATAACCGGTACTACAGGTCCTTGTGCAAACAGGGTGTCAGGTTGTAATTGCCAATTTTGAAAAGACATAAGCTTAACTCGCCAGAATTTGTTTTAAGTAGACAGCGCAGCCCAGCAAACCTGGTTGCTCTGCAGTGACGACATAAGTGGCAATACGCCGGTTAAAGTCGGTAAAACGGCCTTTTGCTTCAAAACGTGAACGGAACTCGCTTTGCTCCAGCAAAGGTAATAACTTGGGCACTATGCCACCGGCCACATAGACACCGCCAAAGGTACTGAGCGTCAGCGCTAAATCACCGGCCAGTGCGCCTAAACTGGCAAAAAACTGCGCTATCACCGCAGAGCACAGCTCATTACTGCCATTGAGGGCATGGCTGCTGATGTCAGCGGCGGACATCGGCTCGACGGTTAAACCACGGTAAGCCGCAATGGCCAGATACAAACTTTCAATGCCAGGGCCGGATAACAACCGCTCTGGCGACACATGGCCATAATGTGCAGCAAGATAACGCTGGATAAACCACTCTTGTTCGTTTTGTGCTGTCCAGTCGGTATGACCACCTTCACCCGGCAGCGGAATATAACCATGGGCAGTCGGAATTAAATGCCCAACGCCAAGGCCGGTGCCTGCGCCAAGCACAGCCATGAGTTTGGTGGCATCACTGTCCCCTGCACCAAACTTAATTTTTTCATTGTCTTTTAAAGCCGGCAGCGACATAGCCACAGCGGTAAAGTCGTTTAATACAATAAATTCAGCAAGTTCCAGTTCAGCTTTAATCTGGCTTATCGAGAACTGCCAGTGAAAATTGGTCATTTTCACCAGATCGCCATTGACCGGACACGCAATGGCCACAGCCACATGAGCGATATCGTTCAGCTGCTGTGTGCTGCGGTAATAACTTAACGCCAGCGTCAGACTGGCAAAATCCGCGCAGGGATACACCACCACATGGTCAAGTTCCAGAGTAGACAGGTTCACCCGGCTAAAACGGGCGTTGGTGCCGCCAATATCAGCGACTATGGCAAAATTAACCATGCAGATGTTCCTCAGTAGTAAAGAGGCTGCAAGCGCCCTGCTCTGCGCCTGTCAGCACGGTACGCAGGCCACCGAAAATCTCCCGGCCCATACCGTAATAACTGTCCGACATATCACGGGTGGCAAATTCACGTTTGGCCAGCTCTTCGTCTGACACCAACAGCTGCAATACACCGGTTTCACCATCAACCAGCATCATATCGCCGGTCTGAATTTTGGCGATCATGCCACCTTCAATGGCTTCAGGCGTCACATGAATAGCAGCCGGCACCTTGCCTGATGCACCCGACATCCGGCCATCTGTCACCAGCGCCACGTGATACCCACGGTCCTGTAACACCCCAAGCGGTGGCGTCAGTTTATGCAGCTCTGGCATACCACAGGCTTTTGGCCCCTGGAAACGCACCACGACCACACAATCTTTATCAAGCTCGCCAGCTTTAAAAGCAGCGTCCAGTTCGTGCTGACTGGAGAACACCACAGCCGGGCCTTTCACCACTTCTGTGCCAGGACGCAAAGCCGAGGTTTTAATCACACCACGGCCAACATTGCCCGACAGTACCTGCAAACCACCATGATCTTTAAAGGGTTTGGCGGCAGAGGTTAATACTGTTTCATCAGAAGACGCTGTTGGGCCATCCACCCATACCAGCTGACCATCCTGTAATACCGGCACCTGGGTGTAACGGCGCAGGCCAAAACCTGCCACTGTGTTGACGTCTTCATGCAACAAACCGGCGTCCAGTAACTCTTTCATCAGATACGCCATACCACCGGCTTGCTGGAAGTGGTTGATATCGGCCTGACCATTTGGATAAATTTTGGTAAGCAGCGGCGTGGCGTTGGACAAATCGGCAAAGTCGTCCCAGTTCACAATAAAACCGGCAGAACGCGCCACGGCTACTAAGTGCATGGTGTGGTTGGTCGAGCCGCCTGTTGCCAGCAAACCGACAATACCATTCACTACGGCTTTGGCATCCACAATATGACCAATCGGCATATAGTCGGCGCCTAAATCTGTTAAACGGGTGACCTGACGGGCCGCCGCTTTGGTCAACTCGTCACGCAGTGGTGTACCAGGATTGACAAAAGACGAGCCTGGCAAATGCAGCCCCATCATTTCTACCACCAGCTGATTAGAGTTGGCAGTACCATAAAAGGTACAGGTGCCGGCACTGTGGTAAGAGGCTGATTCAGATTCCAGCAGCTCTTCTTTGCCGACTTTGCCTTCAGCAAACAGCTGACGCACTCTGGCTTTTTCTTTATTTGGAATACCGGATGGCATTGGACCTGCCGGTACAAACACAAAAGGTAGATGACCAAAACTTAATGCCGCCATTAATAAACCCGGCACAATTTTGTCGCAAATGCCAAGCATTAAACCGCCATCAAACATATTGTGTGACAGGCCCACTGCAGCTGACATGGCAATAATGTCGCGGCTTAATAAGCTCAGCTCCATGCCTGGCTGGCCCTGGGTGACACCATCACACATGGCAGGCACACCACCGGCAAATTGCGCAACTGAACCAACTTCGGCCACCGCTTTTTTAATCAGCGCCGGATAGGTTTCATAGGGCTGATGCGCCGATAACATATCGTTGTAACTGGAAATAATACCGATATTGGCTTTGGTCAGACTGCGTAAATCCGCTTTTTCCTGCTTGTTACAAGCGGCAAAACCATGTGCCAGATTGCCACAAGCCAGGGCGCCCCGATGTGGGCCTTTGGCTCGGGCCTGTTCAATTCTGCTCAGATAAATTGCCCGTGATTTTTCACTGCGGGCGATGATCCTGTCTGTAACTTGCTGGATAACCGGATGCATGTTGACCTCTACTTGGCTGCAAACATCACTGATATTTGAGGATCAGTGTGGTGTAAAAAGGCACGGATTGGCATCGCCAATTCGTCGTGGCTGGCCATCGCTTGTTCCAGCACTTTGAGCTTGGACTCGCCCACCAGGTGCAAAAACAAAAAACGGCTGTTCAGTAATCTTGTTTTACTCAAAGAAATACGCTGATAAGGTGCTGTTGCCGGATTCACCGCCAACAGTGCCGGTGCATCAGCGGCCATACCGGCCTGCACTTCCTGACTGCATGGGAATAACGAAGCGGTATGACCATCTTCGCCCATGCCCAGGATCACGGCATCAAAAGTAGGTAAATCCGCAACTCTTTTTAAAAGCTCCGGCACTGCCAGTTCAGCTTTATCAAAAGGCGCGTACAAACTGATAAAAGCGGCTTGAGCAGCTTTGTGTTGCAACAAACTGGCCTTCACCAGTCGCTCATTACTGTCGGCTTCGCTGTCTGGCAAAAATCTGTCATCAGCCAAAGTAATAGTCACTTTTGACCAGTCGATATCAGCCTGACTTAACTTTTGAAACAGCGCCTGAGGTGTACGACCACCGGACACCACTAAATACGCCCGACCCCGCTTGGCAATAGCGTCGGACAAAATGTCAGTAAGGCGTTTGGCAAATGTTTGATTCAGCTCATCTGAGCTTGTAAAAGTATTCAGCTGCATCTTATTCGTCCCAGTTTCTGTCATCGCGGGCTAATAATGAGATAGCAGCAACAGGGCCCCAGGTTCCGGCCTGATAAGATTTTGGTGGTTCGTTATTGACACGCCAGGCGTCCAGAATTCCGTCCACCCATTTCCAGGCTTGTTCCACTTCATCACGGCGCACAAAGAGGTATTGATTGCCAAGCATAGCTTCGAGCAACAAACGCTCGTAAGCATCGGCAATCCGCTGGGCTTTAAAGGTTTCGTCAAAACTTAAATCCAGCTTGCTTTGTTGCAACTGCATGGTTTCGCCAAGGCCAGGAATTTTATTCATGATCTGAATTTCCACGCCTTCGTCCGGCTGCAAACGGATAATGAGTTTATTGGCCGGCAGCTGTTTATAAGTTTCATGGAAAATATTGTGTGGCTGAGGTTTAAAACAAATCACCACTTCTGACACTTTATTTGGCATCCGTTTACCGGTACGCAGGTAAAACGGCACACCGGCCCAGCGCCAGTTGTCGATATCCACTTTAATAGCGACAAAAGTTTCGGTTTTGCTGTTCGGTCTGGCGTCTTCTTCTTCCAGATAACCAGGCACGGCTTTGCCGCCAACAAAACCAGCGCTGTATTGCCCGCGCACCGTTTTTTCCTGCACGTTTTGCAAGTTAATTGGCCGTAGCGCTTTTAAGACCTTTAATTTTTCGTCGCGGATACTGTCAGCATCCAGACTGGCAGGTGGTTCCATCGCAATTAAAGACAGCACCTGTAATAAGTGGTTTTGCACCATGTCACGCATTTGACCAGCATCATCGTAATAACCCCAGCGCCCTTCCACACCTACTTCTTCGGCCACGGAAATCTGCACATGGTCAATGGCGTTGTGGTCCCAGTTTGAGGCAAAAATGGCATTGGCAAAACGCAACGCCAACAGGTTCAGGACTGTTTCTTTACCAAGGTAATGGTCAATGCGGTAAATCTGCGATTCTTTAAAATACTTCGCCACTTCGTCATTAATCACTTTGGACGACTCAAGGCAATGACCAATGGGTTTTTCCAGCACTACGCGGGATGGTTGTTTAGATAAACCGGCTGAATCCAGGCCTTTACAGATATTGCCAAATAACGAAGGCGCAGTGGCAAAATAACTGACCGGAATGCGGTTTTTAATGTCGGTCACGGCTTTTAACTTGATGTAATCCTGCTCTTGCGACAAATCAATTTGTACATATTGCAGTTTGGCTTTTAACCGCGCCCAAACCTCAGGCACCAGCGGCTCTTTTACAAATTTCTGTAAGTTAGTTTCAACAACTTCAATATAAGCATCCAGCGTCAGCGCGTCGCGGGCAACACCGGTGATCCGGCTGTCTGCATGTAAAAGTCCTGCCATTTCCAGCTGATACAAAGCAGGTAAAAGTTTACGACGGGCTAAATCTCCTTTGGTGCCGAACAGAATAAGATCACAGGCTTTATTCGAGTGTGCTGCTGTTGTCATGCGCTGACCCTTGATTAGATGTAATTTTACAACACTTAACCGCATACTAGCGAAGTGTCTGGCGGTTGTAAACCGGATAAGCTGTAATTTAATTACAACTTCCTTAAAGTTTTGACGTAGCCTATATCTTAAGGCAGTCTTTACGATGTATCATTAAATTCGTTGTAAGTTTATCACTTTTGTTGTTACTGCCCCGGTTGGGCTACAAAATTAATTACAAAATCAATCCAGGGCCGCCAGGGTCTGTGTCAGAGCAGGAAATATCGGATGAATGTGCTGGAAAAAATCGTAAATAGTGTCAACAGCTTCAGTAAATCAGAGCGTAAAGTTGCAGATGTCATTCTGGCCAATCCGCAAACCACTATTCATAGCAGTATTGCGGCTTTGGCTAAAATGGCCGATGTGTCTGAACCTACCGTCAACCGCTTTTGCCGCCGGCTGGATACCAAAGGTTTTCCGGATTTTAAACTGCATCTGGCACAAAGCCTTGCCAACGGTACGCCTTATGTAAACCGTCATGTTGAAGAAGACGACGGCCCTGAGGCTTACACTGCCAAAATTTTTGAATCAACGATGGCAGCCTTGGATGCTGCGCGCCAAAACGTTGATATTAATACGATTAACCGTGCTGTGGATGTGTTAACCCAGGCGAAAAAGATCTCCTTTTTTGGCCTGGGAGCATCCGCTTCGGTTGCCCATGATGCCCAGAACAAATTTTTCCGTTTTAATGTGCCAGTGGTATGTTTTGACGACATCGTGATGCAGCGTATGAGCGCTATTAATAGCAGCGAAGGTGATGTAGTGGTGTGTATTTCCCACACTGGCCGCACCAAAAACCTTTGTGATATTGCCGCTATCGCACGCGAGAACGACGCCACTGTGATAGGCATTACCGCTTATGACAGCCCGCTTGCCAAAGAATGTACTTTAGTGTTGTCGCTGGATGTTCCGGAAGACACTGATATGTATATGCCTATGGCGTCACGCGTAGCGCAGCTGGTGCTGATTGATATTCTGGCCACAGGTTTTACCTTACGCCGCGGCACAAAATTCCGTGAAAACTTAAAGAAAGTAAAAGACAGTTTGCGCGGTTCCCGTTTTGAAAAGAAAGATTTTTAACCGGTTGCTGGCGCAGGCAACTGCGCCTACCTGTAAGTTTTCTCCAAATTCACGCTATATTCTGTAATTAAATTACATTACACTGTCAGCATCACCGCCAGGCTCCACTGGCGGGCATGCACATCAACAGGCAGGAGCAGCAAATGCCAAGAAGAACCAAAATAGTTGCCACTTTAGGCCCGGCCACCAATACCCAGGCCGCCATTGAAAAACTGATCCTGGTAGGCGCCACCGTCTTTCGTTTTAACTTTTCGCACGGCAGTGCCGATGATCATATTCAGCGTGCACAGATGGTTCGTGCCGCTGCAGCCGCCACCAACGCCCATGTTGCCATCTTAGGTGACTTACAAGGCCCGAAAATCCGTGTTTCTACCTTTAAAAACGGCAGTGTTGAGCTGAACGAAGGTCAGGACTTTGTGCTGGACGCTGAACTTGGCAAAGGTTTGGGTGATGAAACTCAGGTTGGTATCGACTATAAAGAACTGCCGGGTGACGTCCGCCCTGCCGACGTGTTGTTATTAGACGACGGCCGTATTCAGCTGATTGTTGAAAAAGTACAAGGCAGCCGTATTCTGACCAAAGTATCTGTTGCTGGTAAGTTATCCAACAACAAAGGTATTAACAGGTTAGGTGGTGGTTTGTCGGCACCGGCTCTCACCGATAAAGACAAAGCAGATATAGCGCTGGCGTCAAAAATTGACGTGGATTACCTGGCAGTATCTTTCCCGCGTTGTGGTGATGATTTGCGTCTGGCACGCCAGCTGGCGCGTGATGCCGGCTCAGAAGCTTTAATCGTCTCTAAAGTAGAACGCGCTGAGGCTGTGGCTGATGACGCTACTTTGGACGACATTATCCGCGCCTCTGATGCTGTGATGGTGGCCCGTGGTGATTTGGGTGTAGAAATTGGTGACGCCGAGCTGGTTGGCCAGCAAAAACGTATTATCGCCCGCTCCCGTCAGCTGAACCGTGTGGTGATCACCGCCACTCAGATGATGGAATCGATGATTGAAAGCCCGATGCCAACGCGTGCTGAAGTAATGGACGTGGCCAACGCTGTGTTAGATGGTACTGACGCTGTGATGTTATCGGCAGAAACTGCGGCCGGTAAATATCCAACTGAAACCGTAAAAGCCATGGGCCGGGTTTGTGATGGTGCGGAAAAACATCCAAAAGTGTTGTCATCCAAACACCGGATGGACGTTACTTTTACTGAAATCAGCGAAACTATTGCGCTGTCGGCCATGTATGCCGCCAATCATTTAGATGGCATCAAGGCCATTATTGCGTTAACTGAGTCTGGTTACACCGCCAAGCTGATGTCGCGTATCACGTCAGCGCACGCTATTTACGCCTTATCCCGCCATGTAAAAACGCTGAATAAAATGGCACTTTACCGTGGTGTTTACCCGGTGTTTTTTGACAGCCACGGCATCAGTAACGATCACCTGGCCGATGATGCAGTTGCCGCCGTGAAAAAAGCAGCGGGCTTAAAAACCGGTGATCTGGTGATTTTAACCCATGGCGATGTAATGGAAACCGTAGGTGCTTCCAACACCTGTAAAATTGTCACCGTTAAATAACAGTCAATATTGATAATAAAAAACCACCGCTTGCGGTTAATGCCAGTCAGTTAAGCTGACTGGCATTATTTTTTGTGCGGATATTTACCCGG
>NZ_DAIPZL010000012.1:0-122484 GCF_036782235.1 Rheinheimera sp.
TAACAAACGCCAGCACACCGCGCCTGCGGCGCTGGACTCGCAACAAGTTGCTCGCCCGTGTTGGCGGCGTTAGGCAACACGTAAGACATGAAACCGCCATAAACTCAAGGAATTATCGAATGGGCAAAATACTAACAATCGCCACTCTGATAATTGCGTGTGGAATTCTTACTTCATGTAACGAGGAAAAACCGGTGAAACCCGATTTTGACGCTGCAATACAAGCGCATTTTGATGCCATCAATAACCGGGATTTAGAAGCATTTAAGGCTCATCTCACTAACAAAAAAACGCTCTACACCATTGTTCAAAACGGGCATGCATTTACAACCCCTGAGGAAACAATTGCCATACATAAACAATGGTTCCAAGATCAAAATTGGATATGGGAAGGTTCTGTTGTCCATAAGGTCGTTGGAGAAGACGTAGCAATGGCTTTAGTGAAATATCAATATCGCACTAAGCCAGAAGACAAGCCTGTTGAAACATGGCTTACCTATGTTTTTGAGTTACAAGATGGTCAATGGCGCATAGTTCACGATCACAACACCAGCTTAGATTTTCCTGCTTTCGCCCGCATGGCTGGCATCGAGATCAAGTAGTGTTGCCTAACAAATTGTTGCACAGGACGTTTGACCCGATGACGCCTGTGAACTCAGGCGTTAAGCATCAAAATGAACTACGGATTCACAAAATGGGCAAGCAACTGGAATGAAAAGCGCTGAATAGTATTGGTGTTCGTTTAATCAACGCCATTTTGTGTTTTATTCCTCGGGCTAATACTGATGAGGAAAAGCTATATCAAAATGCTTATGACGTTGTTGCTGGCAAGGTTGTAAGCCCTGAGAGACTTTTGCAACTTTCGATAAACTAAAATTTTAAAAGGATTTATGTGTATGAATAGAATTTTGTTGGCCATTTTTGCTGTTGTCGTCTTGAGCTTCAATGCGCCATGCCGGGCTGATCTGTTATCACCGTTAAATCAAGTGGAGATGGCAACAGCGGATGCTATGTACCAAAGATATTGTTCTTTATGTCATGGCGCGCAGCGGGAGGGTTACAAGGCAGACCATGCGCCATCTTTACGTTCAAAGTCGATGCTGAGCACCGCATTCCCTCAGCTGATGTTTGACTCCATTGCTTTCGGGCGAGTGAATTCTGCCATGGATGGGTATATCAAAGACGCAGGCGGCCCTCTGACAGAGTCAGACATTATTTTATTGATCAGATGGCTGGCACAGAAAGAGCAGATTTCTCCGTTAGATTTAGATCAGGCGCCAATCGCCGGACAGGCTGAGAAGGGCAAAGCGCTGTATGCTAAAAACTGTGCAACTTGCCATGGAGACAAAGGCCAAGGTATTACCGGCACTGCGTTAGCAGACCAATTATTCTTATCGAGCGCAACAGACAGCTATTTAAAACACGCTATCGTCAATGGCAGAGACGGCACTCCGATGAAAAGTTTTGCCGGAATTCTCAAGGATGAAGAAATCAATGATGTTGTTGCTTATCTGAGAAGTCAGGCGTCGGGCTGGAGCCCACAACCGCCAGAACTCGCACCCTGGCCGAGCCCCGCTGAGTATGTGCTGAACCCCAACAGTGAAGCGCCACAATTTAGTTTAAGAGAAGGCCGGTATGTGCCAGCTCACGAAGTTGAACAAGCATTAAAAGAACACAAAAAAATGATTATTCTGGATACCCGGCCGGGCTCTGCCTGGCAACGTATTCATATTCCCGGTGCGGTTCCTATGCCGTATTACAGAGACAAATCCAAAATTGCCGAAAACTTACCCAATGATGGCACCTGGATTATTGCCTATTGCGCCTGTCCTCACGCCGCTTCAGATTCAGTGATCAATCATCTCCGAAGTTTAGGGTACAAAAATACCGGCGTGATTGATGAAGGTATTATCAAATGGATTGAGATGGGATTACCTGTTGTTGCAGGTAAGGCAAAGGTTAGTCAGGCCATTCACTAAAAGTACCTTGTCATCATTGTGTAGCGGGAGCATTAGAATCAAATTTTATCGCCAGCAAAAGGTGCTTACTGCAACTTCAACCCGCTGCGCGACTTTCCGCGCTAAATTTGGGCGTTATATGCAAAGGAAGATTTTGTGACTCTGGAAGCCACATGCTGTTGTAAGCAAGTATCGATAACTGTTTCAGAAACCCCTGTAATGAACTCAGTTTGTAATTGTACAAACTGCAAGCTTCGAACCGGCAGTGCATTTGGTATTTCGATGTATTTCAAAACTGAGTCCGTCGTAAAAATAACAGGCGAAACAAAAGTTTATAATCTCTGGCATAAAGAGCTAAGCCACGAACAGAATCGTCATTTTTGTGCTCAGTGTGGGACTACGCTGTTTTGGTATATATCCACAATGACTCATTTAATCGGTGTTGCTGGTGGCTGTTTTGTGGCATCGGACGTTCTTCAACCAACACATTCGTTAAATAATTCACAAAAATGCCAGTGGGTGAATTTTCCATCAAACTGGCAAATAAGTGGGTAGTTTATTGGTGGCGATTCAGTTGTTGGTAAAGGTTCAAATCCGGCCTGTGGTTCCGCGCTGAATAAAGGTGTTGATTCGCCGGTGCCGCATCAGGGCGGCAATAGCCTGCTTTTCACATAAAATCGGAGAAACAATGAATCCTCTGCAAAAATCCGGCGGGCTATCATCGCTTTGCCAATCAGTGATTTATCTGCTGATGTTTGTGTTTTATGCCGTTGTTTATGATTTACCCGCCAACGCCGGCATGGCGCAAAAACTGGCATTTTTAGCTGAGCATCAGCTGATGTTGTCTGTGGCGAATCTGCTGGGTTATGTGGTGTTTGGCTTGTTGCTGGCGGTGCTGGTGTTGGCTTTGTATCAGCGGTTAAAAGACAACGCGCCCGCACTGATGCAATTGGCCACTTTATTTGGTGTGCTTTGGGTTGGGCTGGTGATTGCAAGCGGCATGATCGCCAATATCGGCTTAAATCAGGTGGTTGGGCTGGCCAGCACAGAACCAGAGCAGGCGAAGGCGGTGTGGCTGGCTGTGAACACTGTGGTGGAGGGCCTGGGCGGTGGCAATGAAATTGTCGGTGGCCTTTGGGTGTTGTTCTTAAGCATAGCGGCGCTTCAGAGCAATAAGCTGCCGAAAGCTTTGAATTATCTGGGTTTTGTAGTGGGGTGTGCTGGAATTTTAACACTTTATCCGGCTGATATTTTCACCGAACTATTTGGTCTGAGCCAGATTTTGTGGTTTTTCTGGTTAGGTTTAGTGCTGCTGCGTAAAAGCTGACCCCCAGACAAACAAGCGGCTATCAGGCCAGGGATTGGGTATGCAAAGTACATTGTCACAGTATGTAAAAAAGAGAAATGGTGTGCCGTTGGGTGCTAAAGGCTCGATGCGCAATATGTTGTTACGCTCTTTTGGCGCGCCATCTTTTCCGGTGTTTTGGCATTACTGGAACCCGATCTGGGGTTATTATTTGTCGCGCAATATTATGCGACCGCTCAGTGCCTTGGTGCCGATGCGGCTGGCGGTATTCACTACCTTTTTAGTCAGTGGTGCGCTGCATGATCTGGCCGTTGCACTGGTGCACTGGAAACCTGTACTGTTTTTTACGCCCTGGTTTGGTTGCATGGGCGCGCTGGTGATTGTTTCCAATAAATATGCGCTGAGTTACGGTTTTTTGGCCTGGCCGGTACGGGCTTTGCTGAATATATTGTTTATTTTGTTATCCCTGGCGCTGACTTATCTGGCGATGCAGCTTGTGCTTTAAAGCTGTTAAAGCCGGGTATTCCAGCTTTGACCAGAGATGAACCAGTGCCTGCATAACCCCAACAAAGCGGTAGCTTGTGATGCGGATAAAACAGCGGCTGCAACAGGCAGCTCACAATATAAAACGTGATGTGCTGACGGTTTATTTTGCGGCGCGGGATAACAGAACGCCGCTCTTGGTGCGGCTTTTGGCGCTTGCGGTGGCGGCTTATGCGCTGAGTCCTATTGACCTTATTCCGGATTTTATTCCGGTATTGGGTTATCTCGACGACCTGGTTTTGCTGCCTTTGGGCATTTTTCTGGTGATTAAATTGACCCCAGCCGAGGTGATTGAAAGCAGCAGAGCCAAAGCGCAGCAGCTGGTGCAGCGGCCCAGCAGCCCTGTGGCGGCAGCGGTTATTGTGCTGCTTTGGCTATTGTGTGCCCTTGGCCTGCTGTATTGGTTTGTGGCGGCTGTTGGTGATTAACTTTGTTGCTCAGCCTGGTCTGAGCCCTCACAGGAGGCTGGGATGGCGTTACATTTAACCGCAGTTGACGGTGTGCCTATCCAGCTGCGGCACAAGGCGTCCTGTCATTGTGGTGCAGTACAGTTTGAACTTTATTTGCCGGATGCTTTGCAGGATGTTCGCCGTTGTGACTGTTCACTCTGCAGAAGGCGGGGGGCTATCGTTGCTTCGGTGCCGCTCTCTGGCATCAAAATTTTAACAGGCGAAAATGTGCTGCGGTTGTATCAATTTAATACCAACACAGCCAGGCATTATTTTTGTAGCCTTTGTGGTATTTACACTCACCATCAGCGCAGGTCAAACCCAACAGAGTATGGCTTTAATGTGGCCTGCCTTGAGGGTATTAACCCGCTAAAAATACCGGATATACCAACCTATGATGGGGTGAATCATCCGGCAGACAGGCACCACGACGCAGGAAGGCAGCCATGACAAAGTTAGCGACTATTGGCCAGATAGCTATTACCGTCAGTGATATTGACTTGGCGCTGGCTTTTTATCGTGATTTACTGGGGCTGGATTTTTTGTTCCGGGCAGGTCCACATCTGGCTTTTCTCAATGCAGATGGGGTAAGGCTGATGTTAAGCACACCGCAGGGCGCCGGCGCTGTTGGTGCCAACTCTGTGCTGTATTTTAAAGTTGCTGCCATTGAAGCGACCCATGCCGCTTTGGTAGCAAAGGGCGCACAGAATGAGCGAGCGCCGCAGTTGGCGGCTCAAATGCCGGATCATCAACTCTGGCTAGGTTTTTTGCGCGACCCCGACGGTAATCTGCTGGGGCTGATGGAAGAAAAACGTGATTAGTTGGGCTTCAGCCCAGACTGCTGCTCACAAGATGCGGCAGCCTGCACTGCGGTCTGTTTAGGAATAAAACTATTGCCGGTTTTTTTACCGGATGTTGTAAGGAAACACTGACGCGGCAATTGCTGTTTTTTACATTCTTTGTGTGGTCGTTCAGCACCAGCGCTATTGTGATCCGGGATGACACTGATGATGCAAAGTATCGGCTGCAGCCTGCTGAATTTCCCGCTCTGGCCGATATGCCGGGCGAAGGACATGGTTCCCCATCCATCAGATACACAAAAAAATCAGGTACTAATTTGCTACATATTGTCAATTATTGTTACATTATGGTGTTGGCAATACGCTAATGGAACTAAAAAAACACTAAGGAGAATATCTGTGAATTTACTTCGTTATATGGCATCCGCCTTTACCCTGTTGGTATTGACTGGCTGTGCTGCAGTTCAACAAGATGTAAAATTTCAAAGCGCGGGTTTAGAAAACAAATCCATTGTTATTGTGAAAAGCGAATTAAAACCTGCTGAAACGCAATACACTGGCAGCGTTGGGCTTTTGGATTACGGTATCATTTCAGCTGCAAACTCTGGCCTGGACAGGCATTTAAAAGCGCTAACATTCAGTGAATTTGACCGTGTGTACAGCACTATTGAATCCAATCTGAAAAAACATAATATAAGTATTAGTTACGCTCCTAATATCTTGGATCGGAAAACGGTAGACAAAATAAAAGCACCTAAAAATGGCAAAAATGTAAATGACTTGGCGGCGCTCACCGGCAACTCTTCTGCAAATTATGTTTTGTTGATCTTGCCTGGTCATTTTGGTACAACCCGCTCCTATTACGGGCCTGTTCCAACCTCGGAACCTACAGCTGTTTCGGGTGTTCAAATTCAGCTGATTGATGCAAAAACCAATGAGCTGAAATGGTACAGATATATTTCTTCTTCGAAAACAATTCCGGCACCTTGGGACGAAGCTAACTATCCTAACCTGACGTCCAGTCTGTACAACAGTGTTAATGAATTAAGTAAATTAATCGAAGCCGAATTGTCCCATACTGCAGCTACCAATAATAAGGTCGCAGCCAATCCGAATTAATCGCTGATCGAGTCGGAGGCGGGGGTTCACTCCCGCCGTTTTGTTTGATGGACGACTATTGGCACTTTCTGAAAACTCTGCCGCGTGAGAAGCTCTAACGAATCTTGCTGTGCTATTCATCTATTTGAATGTTACGGTGGTTGATTGTGCTATGACACCGACTGTCTTATGTTGGACGTTGCAAAACAACAAAACCCCGATTCGGGGGCTTTGTCTGACAACTGAATGAAAAGCTAGTTTCTCCGCGATTTCATAACAACCGTTCGTAAGGCAAATGTTTGACTTCACCACGCAATGTTTTAAATGTCAGATGCGTCGGGTGTTTTTGTAACAGGGCACCATGCTCGTAGTATTGTCCCATCTGATTTTCAAATCGAATAGCTGTGTTTGCTGTTGCGTCACGACCTTTTGCAATATCGAGTTCAATCAGCTGTGGCAGCACTTGCATTGTTTTTTGTAAAACACCAGCTATCCACTCTGAGTTTTTTTGCTCTAAAGATGGCAAACCTTGTTTTAAGTCGATGATTTGACTGGATTGCAGATAAAAATAGTTGCGATATTTAGATTTATCTCCTTCCCGTATATCGACCTCGACAGTGATCAAAAACGATTGATAATCTGCAGTTAATGATACTTTAGGGCTGAGCATCATTTTTAAACCGCTTACGTTGCTGCCTTTGGCGTCCTTTTGGATAGCAAACTGTGAGCTCTGCCACAACTTTTGATAATCCAGCGCACGCATTTTTGCCAGTAGCTGCGGTACCCGCTCGTTCTTTTCTTTCACTGCAGCAGAAACTGCAGCGTTTTGCACTATGGCACCACCAATAAGGGCTCCTACAAAACCTGCGCCAGCGCCAGCTGCTCCTGCACTTTGCGCTGCGTTTACTTGGGCTTGTTGCATTGAAAACGCAATGCTGTCGCCGTTATAACCCAAACTCTCCAAATCAACATTAATATCTTTGAGTTTGCTGTAGTCGATTTCGACAATGTTGATAGCTGCGCTTTGAATTGACACTGAGTTTAATAGTTTTTTATTACCACTACTTGAGCATGCCACCAAAAAGGCAGCAAAAATGAAAGTAAGGTGTGATTTTTTCACTTGAGTTGTATTCGCATTTGTGAATTTACGGTTGCAAATCTCTCCTATATTTCGTCTAAAGTCAAATGGTACTGTGTACGGTGTAAAGACTGTGGCAACCAAAACCAATAATCTGCCTGATTCAGTCTATGTAATTTTAAACTTTATTAAATACCAGTGTTGCCCGATCAAGGGCAGGCATCTGACGAATATGTAAGTTTGAAAACACAACAATGAGAAACTGCATTTTTGATGTTTAATTTCAGCATCATGAAGACATTCTCTGTGGAAGTTGCTGTCGGCATTAGTCCAATAATTAAGAAGCAGTACTGTTGTGGCAAACGAGATCTGTGCTGATTTTGTCCAATAAAGTGCCGGGCTTCATCACGCGATAGAAAGGGCAATTCGTTTAGACTCAAAGTCTGAGGCTAGGGCAACCTTTATCGTTTGGGTACAGAGCGAGCCTGCCATGCAAAGCCTGCACATTTTCGTTCTACAATAAGCTAAAGCCACCATCAGAGAGAAGGCCACTGCAGATGATGTCCTGTGAACAGCACGATTACATTGAAATTGCCTGTATGTACCGTTATCCGCTGAAGTTAACATTAAAATCCGGCGATATAGTGCAGGGCAGAGCGCTGGATACCAGGCGAAACGCAGCGCAGCAGGAATCTATGCTGCTGGCAGAACCAGACCAGCTGATCCCGCTGGATAACATTGCCAGTATCGAAGTGCTGGTGCAGAACCCGCATTTTCAAAAACTTACTTTTTAATATCTGACCTATCACCGGCAGCACAGCCCCTTGTATCTGGCAGCAATAGGCTGTCGTCATTGTTGTGGTCTGATGTTGTTCAGATGGTTTTCAATAAAAACCTGACTGTTGTCTTCATAGTGAGCAGCAAGCGGATGACTCAGGGATGCGGCTGCTGGCACAGCGCTACTACAACACTTTGCTGTTTTTGTTTAAGACAACAAACGGAAAGCACTGGGAATAGCACCTGTCCAGCGTTTAAAAGCACGACGGAAATTATGTTCGTCGGAATATCCCAACCGCAGCGCCAGTTGCCGGTTCGACAAATCCTGTTGGTTTAACAAGCTCAGTGCCAGCTGATTACGAACTTCATCCAGTAACTGGCTATAGCTGCTTTGATGTTGTTGTAATAACCTCTTAAGCGCACTAACACTGATGCCAAACTCTTGGGCCAGCTGCTCTTGTTTTAACAAAACCGGCAAACTTTTGCTGAGTTTGCGCCAGGCAAATTCCAGTACACCGGGCTGTTTTGCCAATAATAAATTTTGCTGGCGGCAGTTTTGTAAGGCACGGTTAAATTGAACGGGTTCAGCGTTTTTAAACCTTTGTAACCAGCAGCCTTTATCAATCTGAATTGCAGTGCAGTCTTGTTGATAAAACACTTCAGCAGGCCACAAAGCCTGATAAGCAGTGGCGGTTTTGGGGGCAGGCCAGCGCAGATAAACCTTACAGCCTGCTGTGCTGCCAAGTTGTTGTTTTATCAGCTGCAATATCAACGACAGCCAGATTTCACAAACAAACTGTTGCTGTGCACCCAATCCAATGGCTGGCCGCAACTCAATACTGAGGTGGCCAGGGTGTTGTTGCAGCCGGACAAATAAATAAGGCGCCAGCTGGTGGCGAAAATACAGCAGGTATTTCAGGGCTTGTTGTAAGTTGCCGGCGTGTTGTAGCAGGCTGCAAAGTGGAATCTCGGTATTTTGCAATAAAGCGCTGGCAGTTAAAAAGGGCAGTTCCGGGCTTGGCAGTTGCTGGCACTGCTGAATAAATTTCAGCCAGGCGCTGCTGTGGATGCGGTGTTGTGGTTTGTGTAAGTCACTCTGAAAAATTGCGGTACCCGACAATAACTTGTCTGGCGCCACACCACGGCGGGCCGCCAGGTGCAGCAAGTCCGTCACCTGCACCCGGGTTAATAAAATTTTGTCCTGATAGCCAAAAGGCGTGTTGCTCATCTGTGGAACAAAACTTGATCTGTGTTGTGGTTCTGGTTTTTTGCTGCCAGTAGCATGTGATTGGCACTGCGTAGCAGCGTGTCAGCGTCTGGCCACTGCTGAGCCTGCTCACTGCGTTCACCAAGTTCGCCAAGCGTCACGGTGATAGCGGTGAGCTGAATTTGTGCTTCTGGCAGCCATTGTTGCAGTTGCTGCGCTATATGTTGCTGCAGTACTGTGGCTGTAGCTGTGGTGCTTTGTGGTAAAACCGCGACAAAACAATCGCCGGCAAAACGGCAAATTAAATCTTGTTGCCTGAGTTGGTGGGTCAACAATTCACTGAATTGCATTAAAAAGGTGTCGCCGGCTGCAATGCCGTGCCCTTTGTTGTACTGGGAAAAACCGGCCAAATCCAGCATCAATAACGACAGCGGCTGCGCTGTTTGTTGATGAACATTCAGTTCGCGTTTTAATACCGCCAACAAATAAGCCGGGCCGTACAGCTGAGTCAGCGGGTCAATCAGCTGATGGTCGCGCAAAAACAGCTCACGGCTTTGCAATTGGCGGTTAATAGCCAGTTGTTCGCGGTGCCAGCCAATCAGGCCAAAAGTTAATAACAACATGCCAACAGGCGCCGGAAAAGACTCCAGCCAGCTCATCAGCCGGATGTTGTCAGGGTAACTGATGATTTCATCCAATAGATCCAGGCTATAAGAAAACACCAGCAAAAAGCTGCCGCTAAACAACCAGTTGGTGACAGGGCCCCGCGGCCTGCTGCTGACAATCAGACACAACCAGCCGGTCGCAACAATCAGCGTAGTGATTTCACCCAGACAATCCCACCAATCTATACGCACACCGGTTTTAATGTCACCCAGCTGCCATGCCAATAACATGGCCGTTATTAACAGCAGCGCAGCGCCCGCCAGTTTATCCAGATGTTGCCGCCACATCATTTATCCCGTTATTTCGTAGTGCATTTTTTGTTTATCTTCGGCTGCTTGTATGACTGATTGATGACCGATTCATGACCGGGCTGGCATCAACCTGAGCTAAACAGACCCGGGTCAGCAAGGCTCAGACAAACCGCTTTTTGGTTGATTTTTTGTCATACAGTTTTTTGACAATAGCGCCGGTCAATTTTTAATTCCGGCAGGATGTTATGAACAATTTCAGATTTAAACAGGCCCGTTTGGCCTTGAGTTGTGCAGTGGCGCTTGGTTTGGCAGCGCCGGCATTGGCAGACGCTCAGGTCAGTGGCCGTATTGTCGACAGCCGTCAGCAGTTGCTGGCCGGCGCCGAGGTCAGTATTCCACAGTTGCAACTGAAACGTGCCACTACAGCGGATGGCCGTTTTGTGTTTCCGAAATTAGCCGCAGGTCAATATAACTTAGTAGTGAAATATTTAGGTGCAGCACCAACCACAGTGCCTTTTACTGTGACAGATCAACCGCTGCAGTTAGCCGACATTAAGTTAACGGCCATTAGCAATCAGCTGGAGCATATTGAAGTAACAGGCCAGTCGGGCGCAGTCAGTAAAGCGTTAAACCGGCAACGTAATGCCGGTGGCATTGTAACAGTGGCCAGCACAGATGAGCTTGGCCAGTTCCCGGACAGCAATGTCAGTGAAGCTTTGCAGCGCCTGGCCGGTTTGTCGGTGGAGCGCGACCAGGGCGAAGGCCGTTTTGTGCGGGTGCGGGGTTTAGCACCGGATTATAATGCCGTCACTTACAACGGCACTCAGCTGGCGGCACCTGAAGCCGGGCGCAGGGCAGTTGCGCTGGATGTGATCCCATCTGATTTACTTGAATCGGTGGAAGTAAACAAAACCCTGAGCCCGGATATGCCAGCCGGTTCTTTAGGCGGCACAGTAGAAATTAAAAGTTTGTCGGCTTTTGATCGCAGCAGTGACTTTTATTCCTTCACCGGCGAAAACGGCTACAACCAGCTGGTAAGCGCTCATAGCCCAAAAGTTTCAGGGGTTTACAGCACAATTCTGGACGCGGCCGGTGAAACTGATGTGTTGGGTATTGCGCTGGCTGGTAGTTACGCCAAACGCAAATTTGGCTCTGACAACGTGGAAACCGGTGGTAACTGGGATTTTGATGAAGGTTTAGAAGAATTTGAACTGCGTGATTATCAAATCAGCCGTGAGCGTATTGGCGTGGCGCTGAACCTGGATTATCGCCCAGGCAACAATCACGAATACTACCTGCGTACTTTATACAGCAGTTTTACCGATGCCGAACAGCGACAGGGTTTGATTGTGGAGTTGGCAGACCCGCTGCAGGCTGGCAACAGCGGTGAAGCAACGCTGATCCGTTCGTTAAAACAACGGGATGAAGCCCAAACGATTAACGCGCTGGTGCTGGGTACCAAACAACTGGTGGGCAACTGGGAATGGTTGTTAGAAGCCGGCACCAGTAAAGCCGATGAAGATACCCCCTTTAATATTGCCGCCGCCGACTTTGCCCAGGATTTTGACGCTGGCATTGGTTTTAGCGGCGGGCAACAAATTAACTTAACAGCACCCAATGATGCTTATCTGGCAGAAGGTTACGAGCTGGATGAAGTGGAAATGGGCGACACTTTTACTAAAGAAACCGAGCAGAACGCCAGATTTGATTTAAGCCGTGAAATTATTCAGCCAAACGGCGTGTTGCAGTTAAAAACCGGTTTTAAAGTCAGCCAGCGTGAAAAAATGGCAGACGAGCAGGTCTGGGCTTTTAAAGATTTAGCGGACGAGGGCGTCAGCAAGCTGAGCCTTGCTGATTATGCCGCGGGTAACGTCGACTATGGTTTGGGCCAAATGGGTTTGGCCATTGATCCGGCAAAAATTTATGCGCTGGTGAATAGCCTGGATCGCAGTGATTTTGTTGATGACGTTGAATCGCAAATTAATAACTTTCAGGTGGATGAAGATTTATCGGCTGCCTATCTGATGGCGCAGTGGGAGCGCGAACAGTGGCAGCTGATTGGCGGTGTACGTTATGAACACGAGCAGCGGGATGCGCGTGGTGTGCGTTATGACGACACCACTGAGATCTTCAGCCAGAACCAGCTGAAAACCAGTGAAGGAGATTGGTTACCGGCGCTGATTGGCCGTTACAACCTGTCAGAGCAAAGCATTGTGCGGGCCGCTGTCAGCACTGGTTTGGTGCGGCCGAACTTTCAGCAACTGGCGCCAGCTTATTTGCTGGAAGAAGATGACGGCGATTTGGAAGCAAGTTTTGGTAACCCGGCGTTAAAAGCTTTGCGATCCACCAACTACGACCTGGGCTTTGAGCATTATGCCGACGAGCTGGGCGTGTTGTCCGGCATGGTGTTTTATAAACAAATCAGCAACTTTATTTATGAAGCCGATTTGGCCGGTCAACCGGGTTATGAAGCATTTGCCAAAGCAGAAACCTTTATCAATGGCGCTGACGCCAGCTTGTACGGCCTGGAGTTAAACGCTGTACATCAGGTGTCGGGTTTTGGGAACTGGCTGGATCAGTTATTAATTTCCGCCAACCTGACCATCACCGGTTCTGACGCTGAGCTGGATTGGCTGGATGATGAGCAATGGCAACAACGCCGCACGCCGTTGCCGAGCCAGTCAGACCGTACCGCCAACCTGGCTTTGGGTTATGAAAGTGATTTATTAAGTGTGCGCCTGGCGGCTAACTATAAGTCGAAGTATCTGGCCGAAGTGGGTGATATTAGCGACAGCGCTTATGACGTTTACGCCGACGACCATCTGCAACTCGATTTCAGCAGCAAATACAAAATTAACAGCGGTGTGCAGCTGTATTTTAATGTGGTGAATCTGAACGACGAGCCTTATTACGCTTATACCGGCCGTAAAAACGCCAACTTCCAGTATGAAACTTACGGCCGCACCTTTGTGCTGGGCGTGCAGATCACCAACTGGTAAGGGGCTTCGATGCGCATATTCAACCTAAGGCACAGCATGGCGTTGTTGGTGCTGAGCCTGGCTGGCGGCGTGTTGGCCGCCAGCACCAACCCGGCCAACGACACTGCTCAGGCACAAGGCAATACGCTGGTGCCTGCCGGAGTGAGCCGGTATCAAAGCACCGTATTTCCCGACCGGGTTATTTTGCTGCCCACAGCAACGCCGGCGCTGTCGCAGCGGGTGAACTGGCGCACCACAACGCTGGTTCACCAGGCTGCGGCTGGTGACAAAAGCCCGCCGCTGCTGGCAGAAATAACCCCTGCCGGTGATGGCCCTGGTTTACATCTGCAGGCCAGGCGTTTTAACGCCACCAGCCGCCAGGTGCAGACCGATAATGGGGTAAGCGTGCATCATCAGTTGACCTTCACCGATCTGCAGCCCGACACGCTATATGCCTATCGAGTGCAGGGGCTTGGCACCTGGAGTGAATGGCTGCAATTTCGCACCGCCAAAACCAGCTTTGCACCTTTTCGCGCCCTTTATTTTGGTGATGCGCAAAATTCGCTGAAGTCACATTTTTCCAGAGTGGCGCGTGCTGCTTTGCTCAAAGCGCCGGATGCAGCTTTGATGATCCATGCCGGAGATTTGGTGAACTCGCGTTATGGCGTGCTGGATAACGAATGGGGTGAGTGGTTTGACGCCGCCGGCTGGCAAGCCGGCATGGTCAATCAGTTGATAGCAGCAGGTAATCATGAATATCTGAAGCTGAACGAAGACACACCACAGGAAAAACGGGTGTTGGCGCCGCAGTTTAATCTGCAATTTGGTGCCCAGTTTGGTGCTGCTTCCAATGGGCCAGAACCGCTGCGCGACACTGTGTATTTTACCGACTACCAGGGCGTGCGTTTTATTGTGCTCAATTCTACCGAAGCTTTGGAAAACGAAGCCATGGCGAAGTTGCAGGCCCAGTGGCTGGAGCAGGTGCTGTCACAAAACCCACAACGCTGGACTGTGGTCAGTTATCACCATCCAATGTTTTCGGTATCCCAGGGCCGCGATAACCCAAGGCTTAGGCAATACTGGCAGCCGTTATTCGAAAAATATGGTGTCGATTTAGCACTGCAAGGCCATGACCATGTGTATGGCCGTCAGCTGGCACCAGGCCTGAACAAAGCCGGAACAGGCAGCGAACAGGCCGGCACTGTGTACCTCGTGTCTGTGGCCGGGCCAAAAATGTATCTGGTGGCAGATGGAGCACGCCGGACTATGCAAAAAGTGGCCGAAGACACCCAGTTATTCCAGCTGCTGGATTTTCAGGAAAATGAACTGACTTATCAGTCATTTACCGTGAGTGGCCAGTTGTATGACAGTTTTGCATTACAACGTCAGCCGGATGGCAGCAAACAGCTGCTGGAAACCGACACCAGCAAACTATTACCAGCACGGCGTTGTGGCAATCCGGACATGGCCCGCAAAGCTGAGAAAAAATGCTGGCAAGGTGATGATTTTGGTTTGGCAGCAAAGGCCAACCGCTGAGTTGGCTAACGGCTGAAGCTCAGCCTGGCTATTAAGAATTTGGAATAAAACATGAAAAAAATGATGTTAACCGCCGCCATCTCCAGCCTGTTAGTGGCTTGTGGTGCGCCGCAATCTCCGGTCAATAGCAGCCCAAAGTTTAAATCCGAAGCTGCTAAAAATGCAGCTGCGACTGTAGCAGCACCTTTAGCTTCAGCAAGCAAGTTAAGCATTGCAGCGCATCATCTGGTGCAGGCTGAAGTAGCAGGGCAACAACTGCAATTTGTATTGGATAAACAAGGTTTAACAGTGCTGGCTGCAGGTCTTGCCAATACTCAGCCTCTGGCAACTGCAAGCGGCAATTTTGTACGCCTCACCAGCCAGGCGTTGGCCGATGGCAGTTTGCTGCTGGCGGCTATGGAGGCGGATACACAAAGCCTGCATTTATGGCGCTGGCAAAACGGCCAGTTGCAACCGCAATTGCAGCAAGTGATCAACAGCAGGGTGGTCGAGGATTTATGTTTTTACCAAAGCAGCTCCAACCAGCAACTCTCGATATTTTTACTGGGAGGCCGGGGTGGGGCTGATCAGCTGTTATTACAACAAGGCGGCAACTGGCTACAACAACCTGTGGTGATCCGCGAGCTGGCGGTGCCTTATGACAGCAAAGCCTGCGCCGTGGATGCCAACAAGGGCAATTTGTATGTCAGTGAACCTAATGCCATCTGGCGTTATCAGGCTGAACCTGAAGCCGATGAAGGCCGCGAATTAGTGCAGGTAACACAGCCATTTGGCGCTATTCATGCTGAAATAGTGGCGCTGTCGGTATTGCCAGACAGCACATTGCTGGCGCTGGAAGAGCAACCGGCGCGGTTGCTGCGGATTGCCGTGAGCTCCAGCGCAGATGACAACGCGGACAAAAATACAGCGGTACAAAGCTGGCAGCTGGGCGCAGAGGCGGTGGCAGCAATGTCGCTGCTGCATGCTGCTGATACCACACAAGTTTTTGTCACCAGCGAAGATGTGGCGCCAGTACAGCAATGGATATTGCCTGCGGCCGGTGTGGCCACAACAATGCAGCAGGCGGCTAAGCCAATATTGCAAGTGCAGCCTATAGCCCAAAGTCAGGCCGCTTTGCCGCGGGGTGATGTGATTGACGATCCGGCAATTTGGCACCATGCCAGTAAACCAGAGCTCAGCCGTATTCTTGCCACAGATAAAAGAAATGGCCTGGATGTGTATGACCTCACAGGCAAACGATTGCAGCAGTTGGCAGTCGGGCGGTTAAACAATGTGGACCTGCGTTATGGTCTGCGCTGGCAGGGCAAACCGCATGACGTTGCTGTGGCCAGCCTGCGCAATAACAACAGTTTGCAGCTGTTTGCCATTGCAGCTGACGGCACCGTCAAAACCGCCGGGCAAATTCCAACGGCAATGCAGCAGATTTATGGCCTTTGTATGTTTCAGCCAACTGCAGCGCAAATTTATGTGTTTGTGAATGATAAATCCGGTTTGGTGGAGCAATATCAGTTGCACAGTGACGGCCAAAACTGGAGCGGGCAAAAAGTACGGAGTTTGCAGGTCAAAGGTCAGCCAGAAGGTTGTGTTGCCGATGACAAAGGCCAGCAGCTGTTTGTCGGTGAAGAAGACAGCGGCATCTGGCGTTTTGACGCTGCCGCCGATGCGCCTGTGACTGGTGAGCAAATTCTGCTGGTGGATGGCAAAGAATTGGTAGCGGATGTGGAAGGTTTAGCCTTTGCGCCTGGTGATACCCCGTATTTATTGGCATCCAGCCAGGGCGATGACAGTTATGTGCTGTATCAGGGGGTTGCACCATACCGCCAACTCTTGAAGTTTCGCGTCACCACCAATCCAGAGCTTGGCATCGATGGCAGCTCGGAAACCGATGGTCTGGATTTAACAGTACGCAGTTTAGGCCCGGGTTTTGAACAAGGCGCGTTAATAGTGCAGGACGGTCGTAACCGGATGCCGGAGCAAGGCCAGAATCTGAAGTATGTGCCCTGGCACGCCGTGTTGGATTTATTGCCAAAAACAAGCGCCGGGCAATAAGCTTTAGAGCTAACCTGCAGTTGAAAGCTTCAGTTGAAACCTTCAGTTGAAACCTGAACTCCTCCGTTTTGTGTTGCTGCCGCTTAATACGGGCCGCAACACAGAACAGGGCTGTGGGGTTACACCAATAAACCCCAATCCTTGTAAGCATCTCTGGCCAATTGTTCCCGGAACTGTGGGGCAGCGATGTTGATCAGCGCTTTAGCACGTTCGGTCAAACTTCTGGCGCGCAGGTTAGCCACGCCATATTCGGTGACCACATAATGCACATGAGCACGGGTGGTGACGACTCCGGCGCCTGGTGCTAATAATGAGCTGATACGGGACACTGTGCCGCCTGCTGCTGTGGCGGGCAGGGCGATGACGGCACGGCCGCCTTCAGATAAAGCGGCACCACGGACAAAATCCATCTGGCCGCCAACACCTGAGTAAATTTTGGTGCCTAAGGAGTCCGCACAGACCTGACCGGATAAATCCACCTGCAAAGCGCTGTTAATGGCCATCACCTGCGGGTTTTGCCGAATCACACTGGTGTCGTTGGTGTAAGCCACATCTAAAAACACTACTTCCGGGTTGTCGTCGACAAAGTCGTACAAAGCCTGACTGCCCATGGCAAAAGTCGTGACTATTTTGCCCGGGTGTTTGCGTTTATTGCGGTTGCTAAACACCCCTTTGGCCAGCAGCGGCAACACACCGTCAGAAAACATTTCGGTGTGAATACCGAGGTTCTGCCGGTCGCCAAGGCAAGCTAAAGTTGCATCCGGAATAGCGCCTATGCCCATTTGCAAGCAGTCGCCATCTCGCACTAAGCTCGCCACATTACGGCCAATCTGCGCTGTGATTGGGTCTTGCTCTGCCGGTAAATGCAGCGGAATCTCGCTTTCCAGCTCAACATAAGCGTCAAAATCCGCCAGATGCACAAAAGAGTCACCATGGGTACGCGGCATTTTGGGGTTAATTTGTGCGATGATTTTTTTCGCAGCCTGCATAGCGGCTCGGGTCGCTTCTACCGAAATACCTAAACTGCATAACCCATGTTTGTCCGGTGGTGATACCTGAACAATAGCGGTGTCGACTGGCTGCTCGCCACTTCGGAACATTTTCGGAATTTCTGATAAAAAAGCCGGCACATAATCGGCCAAACCACATTGCACCGCAGGGCGGGTGGGGCTACCGACAAAAAACACCCGCTGGCGTAAGTGGCCCTGTAATTCAGCGGCGCACAAAGCCTGGCTATGTTCAGTGTGCAGGCTGAGTAAGGTTAAATCGCGTTTTTCCATTGCTACCCTGGCCAGCGCGTTCAGCATGGCATAAGGGGTAGCGGCCATGGAATGGCACCATAAAGTTTCACCATCCTGAATCAGGGCAAGGGCTTGTTCCGGGCTTTGATATTTCATAAGAATTCTCGATAAAGGATGCAGTTCATCACAGCAAATAGCATCAGCCAATAACGTCAACCAATCACATCAGAAGCTTCAGCCTAACTGTTTTGTGATGGTGTTACCCTGACGGGGATCAATAAAACCAAGGGCTGCCAACGTGGCAGCCCTTGTGCTGTTAATGCTGTTGCTGATTCAGTTTGCCTAAAGTATCAGCCAGGCTGCGCAACAGCGTTTGATTCTGGCTGACGACGGAATTAATTTCGCCGGCGGAAGCACCGGCTTTGGACGCCAAATGCCGTACTTCATCGGCCACCACCGAAAAACCGCGGCCGGCGTCACCGGCGCGCGCAGCTTCTATCGCAGCATTTAGTGCCAGTAAATTGGTTTGGTCGGCAATGGCGTTAATGCTCGACACCATATTGTTAATACTCTGGCCCGAGTTCATCAGTGCCGACATCATACTTTCGCTGTGCTGCACCACTTGCTGGCGGCGGGTGATATCGGCGCCGTATAAAAATACTTTCTGAATTTTGCCATAAGGGTCTTTGATGGCGCTAAAGGTTGCGGCAACCACCACAGTCTGGTTGCCCGGGGTCAGCACCAGCTCTTTGCTGACACTCCGGCCTTGTTGCAGCTGTTGTTGCTGCTCAGGCGTCAGATAAAACTGCCAGGGCTGCAGCTGGCTGCGAAACAGTTCGTTGGAAATTTTCAGCACGTTTTCAGGAAAGTTATTAAGCTCACAAAGTTCACCACTGATGTGCCATTCCAGCAGCAGGTTGGTCTGGCTGATGGTGTCAAAGCGGGTTTTAAATTCCAGCGCTGCGGTTTTGACTTTGGTGATGTCGGCCAGAATCGCAATATAACTCTGATGTTTGCCTTGTTCGTCCAGCACCGGGTTGCTGGTGACAGAAATCCACAAGGCGCTGCCGTCTCGGCGGTGAATTTCAATTTCATCATAAAAAGGGTTGGGAGCAGCAAGCTCAGCTTCAATGCGGTTTTTGGTGTCGGGGTCTGTGTTGGGACCCACCAGCACGTCGCAGGCGCTATGGCCTAACATCTCTGCAAGCTGATAACCGGTCATCCGGCTAAAACCTTTATTTACATACTGAATCTTGCGTTCTGCACTTGAGATGATCACCGCGTTGTCGGTTTCGTTTGCTACCATCGACAGCAGCTTAAATTCTTGTTTTTGCAGCACATCTTTGGTGATGTCGTTGGCAAACTTCACTATTTTCAACACTGTGCCATCCGGTGCCTGAATGGGGTTGTAGGTGGCGTGGATCCACACCGGCTGACCTTGTTTGGTGAGCCTTTTATACTCGGCGGTCTGGTATTGGCCCTGGCGCAACTGCGCCCAGAATTGCTGATAAGCCTGGCTTTGTGCTTCCTGATTTTCCACAAAAATACGGTGGTGTTGACCGACAATTTCTGGCAGCTGATAACCCATCAGCCGCAAAAAATTTTCATTGGCAGTCAGAATATGGCCCTTTACATCAAACTCAATCACGGCCTGGGCACGGTGAATAGCGGCGAGCTGTGATTCTAGATTGGCGCGGCTTAGTACCTGGGCTGTGATATCACTGGCAAATTTGATAATACGTACCACTTTGCCTTTATGCAGAATGGGTGTGTAAGAGGCCTGGATCCACACCGACTGGCCGCTTTTGGTGATCCTTTTAAATTCAGCGGTTTGAGGTTTGCCACGGCGTAATTCGTCCCAGAAATTCTGATAAGCCGCCGAGCGGGCTTCTTTTTCTTCAACAAAAATGCGGTGATGTTTACCCAGCACTTCCGCCAGTTGATAACCCATTAACTGCAAAAAATTGGTGTTGGCCTGTTCTATGCTGCCGTCGAGCGCAAACTGGATCACGGCCTGGGTTTGATCAATGGCGCTGATAATATCGTCGGCTTTGGATTTGGCCTGAAAACTGAACATCAACTGCTCCTTTGTCTCTTAAATAGGTCTGGAGCAAAGCGTAGTCAGGCCTTTGTGCTTTTTCCATCGGCAATGACGAAAAAACCAAGGAATAATAAGAGTTTAACTGCAGTGATTTGCTGCCGGCTTTTGCTATGTGCGGTGAAGCCGGTAACGGCAACTCAGACTTTTTGCAGCAGCAAATACAAAAACGCCTGACTGGTGCCAAAAGGGGTGGCATGCAGCTCGTTATGCTGTTGTTTCAGCACAAAAGCCTCGCCAAATTCTGCCGCCAGACTTTGTGCGTTATAACGCACCACCGGCAAACCACTGCATTTTTCCGGCCCTTGTTCACTAAAACAGGAGATCAGCAGATAACCCCCGGTTTTCAGGCTGTGTTTCAGGTTTTTGACATAAGCTTCGCGGTCCGGTTTTTCAGTCAGGAAATGAAACACAGCCCTGTCATGCCACAGATCATAAGCCTGGGCCGGTAGCTGTGCTTGGATGATATCGGCCACCAGCCAATGCACCAATGAAGCTTGGTTGCCAAGACGCTGTTGATTCACTTTGAGTGCTGCGGCTGAGATATCCAGCACTGTTAGCTGGTGATAACCAAGGGCCAGTAAATCGCCAATCAGGCCGGTCGCACCACTGCCGACATCTATCAGGCTGGCGTCGGGGCTGGCATGTTGTTTAATCAGCTGCAAAGACCAACCAGGCTGGCTTTGATACCAGCTGACCTGCTCCGGCTGTTTTTGCTGATACACCTGTTCCCAGTGCTGTTGTTTATTGCTGGTATCGCTGCTCATCCTTGCTGTTCCTTTACTGAATGCTGGTTTTTAGCTGCAGCTGGTTGCAGCGGCAGATAAATATCATTTTCTGCCAGATGGGCTGCCACTTCCGGGAAAAATGTTTTTCGCTGAACAAAAATCGGAAAATCAGCCAGTTGTTCACCCGACTGCGGCAGCCAATCCCGATACAAATAACTGACCAAAGCCTCCAGCTGATGATCATCACCGACAAAGCTGAGTCTGGCGCAGCGCAGTGTCGGGATTTGCCCAAGGTGAAAACCGTCCGGCAGACTCAGGCTGGCGGCGACGGCTGCAGGCACAGCCAGGGCCAGACCAAAACAAAAATCTTCGTCGGCGCTGTTGGCCGGGTCTGTGTATAAAAAATTAAAGGTGGCAAAGCGGCTGGGCGGCAGCTGATTGTTTTTACGAAACTCAATAAAACGGCGGATACTCTGCCCCAGCAGTGCCGGGCTGCCCAGGTGCTTTAATTCAATGACAGGGGTAGATAAAAACTCAACAATGTCGGGTTTGGCTGGCATTGTGATGCTCCTGCTGATGTGGTGGGGGGCACTCAGTTTTTGTTGCTGCGCCTGCCATTGTTGCCAGTCGGGGTTTTGCCGGAATTCAGTGGGGCTTTGTGCCATCAGTGCGGCAAAAGCGCGGCTGAATGACTCGCTGTTCTGATAACCGCTTATGGCACTGATATCACTCAGAGTGTTGTCGCGAAACGCCAGCTGGCTGGAGGCGCGCAGCAATCGGCGTAACCTGATGTAACTTTGTACTGTTAAACCACAATGTTGCTGAAACTGGCGCTGAAAATGAAATTTTGACCAGCAGGCCACTGCACTTAACCTATCGACCGACAGCGCGTCCACCGACAACACATCAAAGGACTGAGCTCCCTGGTTTTGTGCGGATGACGGGGCTGGATTGGCCGTATCAAGCGCCAGCTGTGTGTCGATATAGTGCAATACTTTACCAAGCTGAAGAAAGTGCCGCATCTGTACTGCTTGCTCTGGTGTGGAAGTTGTATCGATGCAGCCTAACGCAACTATACCGGCCTTGTCCTGACCAAAAATGCTGTTTTTAATCGGATTTAAGCTTCATGCTGCCATCTTTGGGTAATAAAAATTGTCGGCGCAATAACAGATCCAACAGGGGAACCGGCAAAAATTTGGCCAGAAACGGCAGCGCCCAACTGCCGTAACCGGCGCGGATAAGCCGTGGTGGCCGGCTTTGCAGCAGTTTGGCCACCACTTTTTTAGCAAAAAGGGCGGCCGGTGTTGGTTTTTGTTGGGATGCTGCCGCTCTTTTGGCAATGCCGGCACGCAGTGGCCACCAGGGCGACTGTGCTGACAGCAGCTTACCGGCATGCTTGCTGGCGGTGTCGCCAAAAGCAGAGGCGATAGCGCCCGGCTGCACCAGCACAGTGTGAATACCAAAAGGCGCCAGTTCGAGCCGAAGCGCGGTATTCACCGCATGCAAAGCGGCTTTGGATGCACAATAAATACCGGCAAAAGGGGTAACAAAATCAGCCGACACACTGCCGATATTCACCACAGTGCCGCCGGTTTTGGCCAATAACGGCAAAGAGCGGCGGGTGAGCTCGATCACACTAAACACATTGGTCTGAAATTGTTGGCAAAGCTCAGCGTTGCTAAAATCCAGCACCGGCCCCATAGCGCCATAACCAGCGTTATTAATTAATACATCCAGCCTTTTTGTGTGTTGTTCCAGCTGTTGTATGGCAAGGTCCAGCGCCTGTGGATCATTCACATCCAACAACAGCGGTTTTAAGCCAAGGGCTGCAAGCTCAAAAAGCTGACTGTCGCGTCTGACAGTGACATACACCAGAAAGTTGTGTGTTTGCAGTTCAAGCGCCAAAGCCCGGCCTATGCCGGAGCCAGCGCCTGTGATCAGTGCGACTTTTTGTGGGGGATGCATGCGGTGTCCTGTGATGTGGCCCTTTGGCATAAAACCAAATCATGGCCTGCAGCATTTTGTTTGGCCAGTAATTTTTAGCCGCAGACCTACCTGAGCTTGTGTACTGCACTACACTTTTTTCACCTTGTGCCCCGGAGTCTGCCATGGAACTTTTGTTGCAAAAACTGATAGAAGGGGTGTCCAACACCAGAGGCCATGATTTTTTCCAGCGGATAGTGCAGCTGTTAAATATGGTGATTTGCGCCGATTACACCTTTATTGCCAGGCTGGATGCAAGCAGTCATAGCGCCAATACCATAGCGCTGGTGGCCAAAGGCAAGTTAGTTGACAACATCAGTTATTCACTGGAACACACCCCTTGTGCCAATGTCAGCGACGACAGTTTTTGTTGTTATCCAAAAGATGTCTGTGCTGCTTATCCCAAAGACGAATTGCTGGTGCAAATGGGGGTGGAAGGTTATCTCGGCACTCCGCTACACGATTTAACCGGCCGGGTCATTGGCATTATTGTGGCTTTATATCAGCAGCCGATCAGCGATCCGCTGCTGGTGAAAAATTTGTTTGAGCTGTTTTCCGGCCGGATAGAAGCTGAGCTGGAGCGGGTGGAATACGAAGACAGATTGCAGGCGCTCAACACCCAACTGGAGCAAAAAGTGGCTGCCCGCACTGCGCAGTTACAACAAACGCTGGCCGATTTACAGCTGATGCAACGTCAGTTGGTGGAGTCGGAAAAAATGGCGGCTTTGGGTCATCTGGTGGCCGGTATTGCTCATGAAGTCAATACGCCGCTGGGCGTAGCTATTACCACTCATAGTGTGATGGCTGACGAGTTTAGCCATTTTGCCGCTTTAGTCAGCGCAGATCGGCTGACCAAAACCGAACTGCGTAATTTTTGTCAGGTGCTGGCGCAGGCGTTGCCGTTATTGCAGGCCAATCTGAACCGGGCCGATGAACTGATCCAGAACTTTAAGCGCACCGCAGCCGACCAACACAGTGCTGAGCTGGGGCAAATAAACCTGGCGCATTATTATCAGCAGATCATTTCAACTTTATCCCCTGTGCTGAAAAAAGCCGGGGTACAGCTGCAGATGGAGATCCCGCCGGATTGGCAAATTCAGACTTACCCTGGCAGTCATGTGCATATACTGACCAATCTGGTGGTAAACAGTGTGCAGCATGGTTTTGGTGCTGGTGAAGGTCATCAGATTTGGCTCAGTGCAGAACAGCTGGCGGATGATCTGTATTGTATTCACTACCGCGACAATGGCTGTGGTTTAACCCAAATTGCCAAACAGCATATTTTTGAGCCCTTTTTTACCACAGCACGCAATCATGGTGGGGTTGGCCTTGGCATGTCGATTTTATATAACCTGGTTACCCAGCAATTGGGCGGGCAAGTGCAGTTACCGGACGGGCAGGGTTTTTGTTTAAGTTATAGTTTCCGTCATATCGAACAGCCCCAATAAAAAGGGCGCAGTGTTGTAGCAGCTGCGCCCCTGGATTAAATCCCTTCGCCTAAAAATACCCTGCTATATCTTGGGGTTAAATAAGCCTGCTGCCCTACGGCCAGGCCAAGTTTTTTAAACTGTTCTTTATTGAGCTCCACATGCACCACTCGATCCGACTGCGCGGTTTGCAGCTCCAGCCGCACCGTAGGACCAACCACTGTGACCAGCTCCAGTTTTGCGGCAATGCTGTCATTTGCGGCCTGATGGGACACGTCAATTTCATGGGGGCGCACATAAGCAAAACCAGGCAAAGTCACATCATCAGCACTGGCCGGGCTGTCGGCAGCAGCAGGGTTGATCAGGGTGTCACCCTGACGCACTCTGGCGTGAAACAAATTTACTGTGCCTAAAAATTCGTAGACAAAAGGGTTGGCCGGGTTGTCGTACACTTCTTCCGGCGTGCCTTGTTGTTCAATCCGGCCTTTGTTCATCACCACAATACGGTCGGCCACTTCCAGCGCTTCTTCCTGATCGTGGGTGACAAAAACACTGGTGACATGAATTTCGTCATGTAAACGGCGTAACCAGCGGCGCAGTTCGGCCCGCACTTTAGCGTCCAGTGCACCAAAAGGTTCATCCAGCAGCAAGACTTTTGGCTCCACCGCCAAAGCCCGAGCCAGTGCAATACGCTGACGCTGACCACCGGAAAGTTGTGATGGATAACGGTCGGCTGTCCAGTCGAGCTGCACCAGTTCTAATAAACGATGCACCCGTTTTTTAATTTCAGCCGGGTTTGGTCTTTGTTTACGGGGTTTGACGGTCAGGCCAAAAGCGACGTTTTCAAACACCGTCATATTTTTAAATAAAGCGTAATGCTGAAACACAAAACCCACACCACGTTCGCTGACGTGCTGATGGCTGATGTCTTCACCATGAAACAAAATACGGCCGGCGTCGGCTTGCTCCAGACCTGCGATCAGGCGCAATAAGGTGGTTTTGCCAGAGCCTGAAGGGCCAAGCAGGGCGGTGAGTTCGCCACTTTTGATGGATAAGTTCACCTTGTCGACGGCAACAAAATCAGCAAAATTTTTCTGAACCTGTTCTATCTGAATACTCATTATGACCTCGTGCCGGCGCTTGTTGCGCCGTCATGCTGTAATTGCTGTGTTGCCTGAGCGCCTGAGACTTTATTCGCCTGGGTGATTGGCTGTGGGCAAATCGCTGCTGGCTTTGCCAAATTCGGCCTGCATCATGCGCTGCTCAAATTGGTCCAATAAAAAGCCTAACCAGGCTGGCGTGAAAGTTGTCATGGTTATCTCCGTTTAGACATCTATATGCCTGAGCGCATTAAAGCAGAGGCTGTTAATAACTTAAAATATTTTTTAGGAGCAAGGTTATAACCAAAAGTATATATGGCGGCGCTGAGGACTTGTGCCGGGGATTGACTCTGTAGGCTGGCGCTGAACCGCCACGGCGCTTTGGGAGTTCTGGCTGATGTGATAAAGCTGATCAACACAGATAAAGCGCTAAAGGTAATGCACTAAAAAGCAGGCAATGGTCTGGCTGGCCCTGCAGGTACAAGGTGAAAATGGTGGCTTAGTCGAATTTGTTTTTTTGCTGGCGCAGCGACTTGGTCACACTGCGCTGTTTTTTGCCTTCCAGCCGGCGCTGCTGACTGCCATAAGTAGGTTTGGTGGCGTGGCGTTTTTTTGGTTTAAAGCCAGCCGATTTAATCAGTTCTATCAGTTGGCTCAGTGCCGCTTCGCGGTTCATCTCCTGGCTGCGGCTTTGCTGGCTTTTAATCACAATTTTGCCGGAGGCAGTAATACGGTGATCGGCTTTTTGCAGCAGTGCGGATTTATATGCTTCCGGCAAAGACGACTGGCGGATATCAAAGATTAACTGAATGGCAGTTGAGGTTTTATTGACATGCTGACCACCGGGCCCGCTGGCGCGGATGGCCTGCCAGTCCAGTTCAGCTTCATCAATACTTATGCCTGCCGTTATGTTGATCATCAGCTGTCCTCTGCCTGAAAGCGGGTCAGTGTAACAAAGCCTGTGCAGAAACCGCGGGTAAATTTGCCAAAAAACTGTATAATGCCGCACTTTTTCTAAGGGTATCACCCACAGGAGTTCGCATGAGCCAGTTGCCACCATGTCCACAATGTAATTCTGTTTATGCTTATGAAGACGGCAACCAGCTGGTATGTCCTGAATGTGGCCACGAATGGCAGCCTGGTGCAGCCACTGACGTTGCCGACAGTGCCAAAGTGGTGCGTGATGCGGCCGGCAATGTATTGCAGGACGGTGATACTGTAACTGTGATCAAAGACTTAAAAGTAAAAGGTTCGTCTTTGGTGGTCAAAATTGGCACTAAAGTCAAAGCCATCCGCCTGGTTGAAGGTGACCATGATATTGACTGTAAAATTGATGGTTTTGGTGCGATGAAACTCAAATCTGAGTTTGTAAAAAAGGTTTAAGCCGGGTTTGCCCAGCTTTGGCTAAGTAAACAAAAGGCGCTTTATCAGCGCCTTTGTTATTTTTACTAAAGCCAAGCTGTGCAACGCTGTACTGAGACCTTTCTGTTAAAACCGGCGTCTGGTGGTAAAAGTGGCGGCGTCAATAATGGCCCACAGATGCACCAGCAGCGCAATAATGCCCGGCACTATTAAAACCCATAAAAAATAACCCACACCACAAACCACAAAAAATAAAATGGCGGCGAATAAACGGCCTTGCACCAGCTGGCCTAAGCCCGGAATAAAAAAGCTGCATAAAGCGGCTATTACATTACCGCCTGAACCTTGTTCTGCCATGCCTGTTCTCCTCAAATGCATCAGCACAAAAATTGAGATTATCGCAATTTATTGATCCATACAGCATAAATCTGTAACAGCCTGTGTAGCTGCATCAGGCGTAGCACAGGCAGCTGGAGCAGCAAAAGGGGTCAGGCGGAGGGCTCTGTGACAAACCCCAGCTTTAATAAACCAGCGTTTTGTACTGCCGCCATGGTTTTGACTACATGTTCATAAGCCACTGTTTTGTCGCCGCGCAGCTGAATATCGGGCTGGGGTTTGGCTGATGCTGCCGCGGTCAGTTTGGCCTCAAGTTCAGTGGCGGTCACCTGCTGATCGTTCCAGAATACTTCCCCTTTGGCATTCACCGACAACATGATGGTGCTGGGTTTGTTGTCGGCCGGGCTGTTGCTGGCGCGCGGCAGCTCCACCTGCACTGAATGGGTCAGTACCGGCACTGTGATGATAAAAATAATCAGCAGCACCAACATCACATCCACCAGCGGTGTCATGTTAATTTCGCTGATCACCTCGTCTTGTTGTTCAAAATCGCTACCAAATGCCATATTAAGCGCCTTGTTTAAAAGCACGCACCTGGCCACTTTGGCCGCTGTGCTGCTGGGACGATTTGGGCGCTGCGCCTGTTAAAAAATACGCATGCAGCTGAAAGGCAAAACGGTTGAGCTTGCTGATCATACCTTTATTACCGCGGCTCAGTGCGTTGTAAGCCAGCACGGCCGGAATAGCCACCGCCAGACCAAAAGCTGTCATGATCAAAGCTTCACCCACTGGGCCTGCCACTTTGTCGATACTGGCCTGGCCGCTGGCGCCAATTCCCACCAGCGCATGATAAATACCCCAGACAGTGCCAAATAAACCAATAAAAGGCGCGGTCGAACCCACAGACGCCAGAATAGCCAGGCCTTTTTGCATTTGTTCGGCACTTTCATCAATGGCGCCTTTTAAGCTGGACGTGAGCCAGTCGGATAACGGCAGTTTGCCGTGTAAATCGTCCTGATGACTGCTGTGATGATCAAAAGCCGCTTGACCTTCATCAGCCAGATAACGAAACGGATTGGCACTGCAGCCGCTGCGGCTGTTGGCCGAAGCCAGAATATGTTGTCCCTGGGCAAAACTTTGCGCATGCCAGAAATCGCGGCTGGCCTGCGCCACTTTTTGCAGCTGCCACAAATGCCAGGCGCGGATTAAAATGACACACCAGGATGCGATGGACATCAGCAGTAACATCAGTGCTACTGCTTTGATCACAGCGTCACCCTGTGCCCAGATACTGGCGATACCATAAGGATTTGGTGCCATAACTTGTCTCCTTGTTAAAGCAGGGGCTTGCCTGCTGAAATTGTAAAAATTGTTTTTAAATCAGTTATTCAGTGCAAAATTCATCGGCATTTCATACCAATAATCGATGTTTTTGCCCTGCTGGGTTGCCGGGGTAAAACGCCAGTTTTTGACGGCCTGCAGAGCCGCCTGATCCAATCTTTGATAACCACTGCTTTTCAGCACACTGATGCTGCCGACAGTGCCGTCAGCTTTAACCAATAGTTTCAGCAGCACTGTGCCTTGTTCTTTTTTCTTACGGGATAAAGTTGGGTAGGCCGGCGCGCGGTTTTGCGCCGCTTTGGCATCGGCACTTGGCGGCGCTATCGCTTCGCTTGCAGGCTTTTTGGCTGTGTTTGTGGCCGCAGTTTGATGCAGTGCAGTGGTGATGGCGCGCTCAGAAGGCGCTGCTGTTTTCAGTGGTTTTGCTGATAACGTGGCTGGAGTTTTGACTGCGGTTTTCGTCACAGCTTTTGCTGGTTTTTTAGCGGGTATCTTTTTTGGCGCAGGCGCCGGTGCAGCCTTGGGCACAGCTTTGGGCTCTGGAGTGATCTGAGCCGACGGCCTGGGTTGACTGGCCGGCGGTAACAAGGCAGCCACCATCACAGCTGCAGCTTTGGCTGTAGGCGGGTTGGTCTCTGCCTGACTGAACATCACCCCCAGGCCAAGCAGATGACCGGCCAATACCAGTGTTATGATCAGTAGCTGAGATAAAGATTTTCTGAACATCTGAGTTCCGGCAGCAGGTTAGTCTACAAATGCAAAGCTATATGAGAATTATTCGCATTATTTCATCTTTGCCTGACTCTGACCAGTAGGGTAAGGAAAAAAACCGGGAGTGAACTGCTGATGGTTGTGGCAATAACACCAATTGGCTGGCAAAAAGCGGGCTGGCGGCAGGCAAATATAAGTTGCCATTGTGGTGATGTGCTTGGTTGTCTTGTGTTGATTTTAAAAAGTGTCAGCCTGGCTCACTGTCTTAGGGCTGAGGCACCAGGTTGTTGCTTGGGCTGACCAGGGCAAAATTGGTGAGGTGGCGGCTAGGCCACCTGTTTTTCCGCTAAGTGCAGTTCCATGGTGGCTTTTAATAAGCGGAATAAGCGGATAGAAGCGTCAATTTCCTCTTTGCGGTTGGTCAGGCTTTCCACATTTAACCCCAGTGGAATATC
The DNA here is from genome assembly GCF_036782235.1 of Rheinheimera sp. Classification (GTDB taxonomy): domain Bacteria; phylum Pseudomonadota; class Gammaproteobacteria; order Enterobacterales; family Alteromonadaceae; genus Pararheinheimera. The sequence goes on from NZ_DAIPZL010000012.1 coordinate 29,479, forward strand.
CAGTGCGGCACAATGCAATAAAATTTGTTGCAGGTTGTCGCGGCAAATTTTAATGGATTCATTTAATGGGTTGGCCGCGTCCAGAATGCGGTATTTGCTGGCCTGTGGTACAGAGATACCCAGCCACTGCATAAATTCCAAAGTTTGTTCACCACCACAGGGTGTGAAAGTCAGAATAATACGTTGAGGAGTCAGTTGTTGCTGGCGGCAGCTGCGGGCATAACTGGTGATCAGGTCAATAGTGGCCTGGGCGTTGTACACCGCCTGGGAGATAAAAAACTGGCAGCCCATGGCGCTTTTTTCGATCAGCCTTTCATGTTCATTGCCTTTTTGGGCATGGCGCTCGGCAATGGCCACACCGCCGAGGAAAAAGTCGGCCTGATGCTCGGCCAGCTGCTGGTAAGCATCAACCAGGCTCAGTTTAATAGTGCCGTTCGAAGAAGGGCTACCCACCAACACCAGATTATCCAGTTGATACTGCTGTTTGCTGTCGCTCAGCCACTGATTAAATTCGGCGGCGTCCCGCTGTGCCACACTTTTATAGGTGATCACATCCCGTCTGGCCTGCTCACGCAAAATGCAGCTGTACTCACGTGGGTCCAGCGTGCTGTGAAACGCAAAAGGCCGCTCCGTGGCCACTCTGCTGCTTTCATCCTGAATGTCGTACACCACCAGACCGTCGTATTCCACTTCGTTCAGCCGGGCTAACAGCTTTTTAGCGATACGGCGGGTTTTGTCATCAGCAGTACCGGCCTTAGGCGGCGTGGTGCCAATCAGATAAACACCCTGATTCGGATCGGAAATTTTCTGTTGCAGCGTTAACGGCATAATAGGGACCTCTAAAGTGAATACGGCTAAGTATACAGATGTTTGGATGGCTGGCCATCTATGTTTAAATGAATTTTTTCGATGACGCAGATGAAAAAGATTCAAGTTGGCGGGATTTTGTGTCGCTACTGCAGGCAGAGCTGCAATAACAAATGCAGGGAAAGCTGAGTTGTTTCGGCGCTCAAGCGCTGTGAACAATAGGAAAATGCACCACAAGGTGGGTGTTTGGGCACAATAAAGATCTGTAAAGTGGGCTGACATTGCAGTTGTATTGACATAAATTTGTCATCTAACTGGCATACCTTGTCGGTTCCCGGATCCCAGGTGGTTGGTTATGTCAGGGCGTATTTATTCAGTGCCTTTGCTGTTGTTACTGCTGTTAAGTGCTTTTAGTGTGGCACTTGCTTCTTATACCCGGTTGATTGAACAACGCGCCAATCATGGCAAAGTAACCGTCATTGCATCACAAATCAGCAATAACCTTGAAGTGTTTTCCGCCGACCGGCTCAGGGCTGTGGACGACTTATTGCAAAACTGGCCTGTGCATCATGCCAATCCGGTGGACTGGTTTAACGTGCGCGCCACCACCTTAAGTAAAATGTTGCCTGGTTTACACGATATGTTGTTGCTCGATGCCGCTCAGCAGATCCGCTGGAGTATTGTGGCCAGCGAAAGGGGGAAATTAACGGGCGCGGCCTTATCCAGTCTGGGTTTTTACCAAACAGAGCCTGCTGCCGGTGGTTTTTATACCGCCTTTTATCAGCAGCAGGGCCAGCCTTTTACGCTGGTAGTCAAAGCCATAGATCCGAAGCAACCCGCCAAAGGTTTTGTTGCCGCCAGTTTTGATATTGAGCAAATTCTGACGGTGCTGGTGGGCGCGCTGGCCAGTGACGACTTAAGTTTTTATCTGCAGGATGGCAGCCATGCGCTGTTCCGGCACGGTGAGATTGACCCCAATGCCCCTGCGGTGAGTCAGCATCTGAGTTTTGCCGGACGCGATTGGCGTTTTGTGATTCAGGCACAGCAGCATGGCCTGAATAGCGCGTTGCTGGTGCTGCTGGCCGGTTTGTTGTCGGCGCTGTTGGTCAGTGCCATGTTGTTTCGCAAGTTATACCGTGAGCAGCAATTGCAGTTGCAACAACAAATGTTTCTGGCCGCGGCCGACGCATCCCCTGATGCCATTGCGCTTTATGTGCCGCACCCCAGAAGGTCAGGCGACTTTGAACTGCAACACGCCAACTTACAGGTGGCGGCTTTGTTTAAACCCGGTTATCAGCAGTTGCAGCAGCTGAGTTTGCAGCAACTTTGTCATGCGCTCTGTGCCGCATCATTCTGGCCTTTATGTCTGAGGGTTTATCAGCAACATAAATCTTTTGACGGCATAGTGGCGGTGGATTCTGCCGCATTAACACCAGCCTGGCTGCAGGTGCAAATTGTGAAAGCCGGGGCTGGTCTGGTGATTTCGCTGCGTGATGTGTCTGACAGCAAAATGTATGAGCAGCAGCTCAAAGCCAACGAAGAAAAATACCGCCGGTTGGTGGAAGGTATTGATGGTCATTTTATTTACCGGCTGAATCAGACTGGTGCTGTGGATTTTATCAGCCACAGTGTGCAGCAAATTCTCGGTTACAGCCCGGCTGAATTTGCCGCCAACCACTTAACTTATGTGTTGCGTGAGCCGGCACAGATGGCGCAAATCCGCACCCAGTACCAGCAAGGTATTGCACCTCAGCCTTATCAGATTGAATACAAAGCCAAAGATGGCAGCAAACGTCAGATTGAATTTCGCGAAAGGCCTGTGCTGGATGAGCAAGGCAAGGTACTGGCGATTGAAGGGATAGGCCGGGATGTCACCAGCGAGTTGTTGTTACAGCAGAAAATCCGCTACCAGGCCGACCACGACCAGTTGACCGGGCTTTTAAACCGCTATGCCTTTGACCAGCAGCTGCAGCAACTGCTGGCATCGGGGCAGCAGGCCATTTTATGTTATATCGATATGGACCAGTTTAAGCTGGTCAACGACTCCTGCGGTCATCTGGCCGGTGATGAATTATTACGTCATGTCGCCAGTATTCTGGCCACAGATCTCAGCAACAAAGATGTGCTGGCACGTATTGGCGGCGACGAATTTTGTCTGATTTACCCTGCAACCACGCTGGCGCAGGCGACGGTCAAGTTGCAGCAGTTGTTTGGCCGCATCAGCGCTTTTCGTTTTCGCTGGGAGCAGAAAATTTTTACCGTGGCGGCCAGTATTGGGGTGCTGGAATTGTGTGGCCAGCAGCTGAACACAGTGGAAGTGTTGAAGGCCGCCGACAGCGCCTGTTATTTTGCTAAATCGGCCGGGCGCAATAGATACCATATCGTCAACGCCGGCGCGGCAGAGCTGAACCATCGGCAGAATGAGCTGGATTTAGTCAGCCTTATTCAGCAAGCCATTGATCAGCATCAGTTTGAACTCTATTACCAGCGTATTGTGCCTTTGCAGGCGCAGGGTGGTGGTGAACATTATGAAATGTTATTAAGGCTCAAAGATCCACAAGGCAAGGCGGTGAGCCCTGCGGTGTTTATTCCGCTGGCCGAAAGGTTTGGCCTGATGCAACATATTGATCGCTGGGTGTTTAACCAGGTGCTGGATTGCCTGGAAGCCCATCCTGCTTATTTAATGCAGCTAGACAAAGTGGCGATTAATTTATCCGGTTTGTCTTTAGGTGATGAGCAGTTCCTCAGCCATATATTGCAGCGTTTTGCCAGCAGTCGCGTGGCTCCGGCCAAAATTTGTTTTGAAATTACCGAAACCGCAGCTGTCACCAATATGGCCAGTGCCAGCCGTTTTATTCAGGCACTGAAACAGATTGGCTGTCGTTTTGCACTGGATGATTTTGGCGCTGGTATGTCATCTTTTAGTTATCTGAAAAATATGGCGGTGGATTTTGTCAAAATTGACGGCTCTTTTGTCCGTAATATGGCGCAGGATGCCACCGACTATGCCATGGTGAAAGCCATAGCGGAAATTGCCATGAGCCTTGGGAAAACCACCATAGCGGAATTTGTCGCAGACGCTGAGGTCAGTGCGCTGTTAACAGGCCTTGGTGTGGCTTATGGCCAGGGTTATGCGCTGCATCAGCCAGAGCCCTGGCTGCCGTTGTTACAAGCGGCCAGTGCAGCAACTGCCAGAGTGCCGGCTTCGGCCTGAATCACAGTTGCTGTTGGCTGAAACACTGGTACAGAAAGCTTTGGATCATTTATGCTGCGGCAAAGGCAGTATGGGTTGTAACCTCAGCTGCCGGGTTTCTGAGCAAAGGAGTCCAGTATGGAACTAAAAAAGTTTGGCTGGTATAGCGCGGCGATAAGCCTGACTGTGCTGACACTGCTGCTGTTGGTGTGGTTAAGCCTGGGTGTTGGCATTATTGGTGCTGATGGTGATATTGCCAATCTGCTTTATGCCGCAGTGCTGGTCGTGACCGTTGTGGTGGCGGTGCGCGGACGTTTTCAGTCAAAGGCCATGATGTGGGCCTTAATCAGCGCAGCCCTGGTGCAGGCGCTGATTGCACTGCTGGCAGTCTATACCGGTTTGGGTTTACCTTATAGCGGCCCGGCCGAGCTGATTCTGCTTAATGGTTTTTTTGTGTTGTTGTATCTGGGCGCAGCGATGATGTTTCGCCAGGCCTTCAAACAGTCGGCATAATTCTTTTCTCCAGCTGCTGGCTGTCAGGCCAGCAACAACCCTGCACAGCCAGTTCCCGTGCTTTGAGCTGCGGTGTTTTTAGATAAAAAATTTTCTGATCCAACTTTTTCAGCCCCAACCACAACCAATAGAACCTTTGTCTGCCGCCCTTTTTTCATCGGGCCGGCGGATCAGGGCGGCAGGCCTGTTGTAGGCGTTCAGGCTACAACGGTTTCAAAGTGGCAAACAGGAGTTCAGCATGGATATCAGAAAAACAATAATGTGGATGCTGTTGGTGTTTTGGACAGGCGCCGCAATGGCGGCCGGAGCCAGCGACAAATCGGCTGCAACTGTGGCCGCAAGCCATCAGGATACAGCGATTAAAAGGTATTGGTTTAGTGTGGACGCTGCATCAGAGCTGAAATCCGCTTTTGCCAAGCGTCAGGTACAGTTGACTGGCGCACTGACACTGCCGGCTGAGGGAAAAACACTGCAGATTGATGGTGTTGGTTCCAGCGGAATCGGCAGTCATTTTGTGATTGAGCAAAAAGCCGGGCAATTTCACGTTTATGCCGAGCGGCGCCGGCCGCAGCACCCCAAAGCGCCTTTGCCTTACATCACACAGGAAGTGGTGTTTGATACGGCCAGCCCTGAAGTGTCGCCAGTGGGTACTTTCAGTTACCCGGCACAAGGCGGGCCATTTCCGGCTGTGGTGCTGGTGGCTGGTACAGGCGCCCATAACAGGGACGGCAATGTGTCCTTGCATAAAACCCTGTTGGTGCTGGCTGATCACCTGACCCGCCAGGGTTTTGCGGTATTACGTTATGACAAAAGGGGCGTAGGGCTGACCGGAGGTGCTGCCCATCCGGCATCCACCACCGAAGATTACGCGGCAGATGCACTGGCTGCAGTACGTTTTTTAAAAATGCAGCCACAAGTTAACAGTCAACAAGTTGGGGTGCTGGGGCACAGCGAAGGTGGGTTGATTGCCGCTATGCTTGCGGCACAGGCCCCGACAGAAGTCAGTTTTATTGTGATGCTGGCCGCGCCTGGCCTGAAGGGAGTGGAATTAAAAAGTGCGCAGGATGCAGCTGCCAGACGGGCCGATGCGATGCCGGAACATCTGGTGTTGGCCAATCAACAACAAGAACGGCAACTCTATGATATTGCTGCGTCTTCGCTCAGCGAGCATCAGGCTCTGGCGGCAATGCAGGCAGCAACGGCAGCTTTGCCACAAACAACCAAAACTTTATTGGATATTCCGCCACAAGGGATCCCGGACTGGGCTTATCAAACATTATTAACGCCCTGGTTCCGGCGTTTTTTGCAGCTGGATCCGGCTGAATATTTAACCCGGGTGCAGTGCCCTGTGTTGGTACTGCAAGGGGGCAAAGATGTCCAGGTTCCTGCAACCGCCAATCTGCAGCGGATCAGCGAAGCGCTGGGGAATGTCGCTGTGCAGAACGGTATTTCAGTGCAGGACGGCAGCCATAAAGTGAAAGTGCTGTTGTTGCCAGAACTGAATCATCTGTTACAACAGGCCAAAACAGGGGGTGTTCACGAGTATTTATTGCTTGAACAAACCATAGCGCCGCTGGCGCTGGACCATATCTCAAGCTGGTTGCAGCAGCTGACAAAAACCAGCCCAACAACAAACTGACCTCACAGCACTGCAAAAAACAAAGCGGCCCTGAACACATAAAACAATATTCAGGGCCGCTGCAGTGGAGTTTTAGCGCTTATCTGAGCGTTACAAACTCTTCCGCCGACGTTGGGTGGATCGCCACACAGTTATCAAAATCGGCTTTGGTGGCTCCCATTTTAATGGCCACGGCAAAACCCTGCAGCATTTCGTCGGCGCCAAAACCTATCACATGTAAACCCACTATTTTTTCATTGGCGCCCTGACAAATCAGTTTCATCCGGGTCGGCTGGCGGTGTGAGGTGAGGGCGCTGTACATCGCCGTAAATTCACTTTGATACACTTTAATGTTGTCGCCAAATTGTGCTCTGGCTTCGTTTTCAGTCAGACCAATGGTGCCAATAGCCGGATGTGAAAACACCACAGTCGGCACCAGGTTGTAGTCCAGATGCAAATCGGTTTTGCCATTAAACAGCCGCTCTGCTAAACGTCTGCCCGCCGCTACAGCAACTGGTGTTAATGCCAGCCGGCCTGTGTTGTCGCCTATGGCATAAATGCCGGGCACATTGGTGTTCTGGTATTTGTCGGTTTGAATAAAACCCTGAGCATCCAGAGCCACACCGGCAGCGGCTAAATTTAAATTTTCTGTGGCCGGGCTTCGGCCTATCGCCCAAATCAAAGTGTCCACTTCAAGCGTACCGCCATGATTCAGGCTGAGCCTTAAACTGCCCTCCGGATTTTTAACCACAGCCTGCACCTGGGTGTGCGGATGTAAAGTGACACCATCGCGCGCCATTTGCTCGCTCAGGGTGGTCGACAACATCTCGTCAAAATGCCGCAGTGCTTTGTCGTGGCGCACCAATAAATGGGTCTGGCTGCCAAGGGCGTTTAATACACCGGCAATTTCTACTGCGATATAACCGGCGCCCACCACGGCCACTCTTTTGGGTTGTCGTTGCAAGGCAAAAAAACCATCACTGTCGATACCTAATTCAGCGCCCGGAATATCGGGCCAGCTCGGTTTACCGCCTGTGGCAATACTGATGTGATCTGCACTGTACAGTTTGCCGTTTACTTCTATGGTATTGGCGCTGACAAAACGGCCAAATCCCTGGATCACAGTGACATTATTTTTGGCAAGCACTCTGTCGTATGAGGCATGAATACGGCTGATATAAGCTTCGCGGCTTTGAATTAATCTGGACCAGTCCAAAGGTGGAGTGTCGGTGGCAAAACCATAGTCGGGCGCCAGTTTAAAAGCTTCGGCCACCTGGCCTGCAAACCACATGGCTTTTTTCGGCACACAACCGACATTCACGCAGGTGCCGCCAAGGGCTTTGGCTTCAATAATGGCGCATTTTTTACCATGGCTGGCCGCTCTGTTGGCACTGGCAATACCGCCACTGCCACCACCAATGGCGATGTAGTCAAAGTGTTCAGTCATTTTATGATCCCGGATAAGACGCCGCGCTGGGCGCTGCTTGATAATCTGACCTTGTTATATGGGGTCAGCCAGACAATTGCAAGGCCGGGTTTTGGGTAGTGGATTTAGTAAAAGCGCTGTATAGTAATACAGTTATCTGCCGCTGAAACTATTCTAAAAAACGTGACAACTCAGGAGCTTAGCATGGATTTGTTTTTTGCCGCCGACAAAGTGTGGCCGCTGCTGACGCTGGGTCTGCTGCTGTTATGGGCTTTCACCGGCTGGTATTGGCTACAGCAACGTCAGCAGCAGGCACTGGAGTTGATGCGGTTGCACACTGAGCTGACAGCCAGTCAGAGTCAACTGCTACAGCAGCAACAACAACAGCGCGAGCTGCAACAACAACAGGCGCAACAACAACAACATTACCTGCAGCTCAAAGAAAAATACGACCGGCTGACGGTTACCTTGCAGGAACGTCAGCAACATTTTCACAGCCAGCTGGCGTTATTGCAGGAAAATAAAGCACAGTTAAAACAAGAGTTTGAACTTCTGGCCAACGAAATTCTGCAGCGTAAGGGTGAAGACTTTAAACAACAAAGCAGCCAGAGCCTGCTGCAGTTATTACAGCCGCTGCAGGCTGATATGAAAGGGTTTCGCGACAAGGTAGAGTCCATTCACACTGAAGAGCTGAAACAACGGGCTGAACTGAAAACTGAGCTGATTAACCTGCAAAAACTGAATTTTGCCATTACCGATCAGGCCGCCCGCTTAACCAATGCCTTGCAGGGGCAAAAAAAGACCCAGGGTAACTGGGGTGAGCTGATGCTGGAAAATGTGCTGGAAAACTCAGGTTTAAGGGCCGGGGTGGATTACCAGCGTGAAGTGAGTTTTCACACTGAAGAAGGCCGGCGCCGGCCCGATGTGATTGTATATCTGCCACAACAAAAACATCTGGTGATAGATGCCAAAACCTCGTTGGCGGCTTATACCCGTTATGTCAATGCGGAGCAGGACGACGAGCGGCAGCTGGCGCTGCGCCAGCATTGCCAGGCGGTGCAGGACCGGATTCTGGAGCTGGCCGATTGCAATTATTATCAGCTCAGTGGCCTGAATTCACCTGAGGTGGTGTTTATGTTTATTCCAATCGAGTCGGCTTACGTCGAAGCGCTGAAACAGCAGCCGCTGTTGTATCAGCAAGCGCTGGAGCGCAATGTGCTGGTGGCAACTCCCACCACCTTGCTGACCAGTCTGAATATAGTGCGCCAGCTGTGGCGTTTTGAAGATCAGAACAAACACAGTGCTGAACTGGCGAGCCGCGCCGAAAAGTTTTACGCCAAACTGACCGGTTTTCTGGAAAGTATGCAAGGGGTGGGCAAACAGCTGGACCGCGCCCGCGAAAGTTACGACAAAGCCTTTAGTCAGCTGTACAGTGGTAAAGGCAATTTAATTAAACAAGCCGCTGAATTTAAAGATTTAGGGGTGGCGGTGAAAACGGAAATGGCGGCGGACTTGCTGGAAAAAGCCCATCTGGAATTACCTTTGGCCTCTGACGAATGAAAAAAGACTCGTTGCGCTGTCGCGCTTTTGGTGTGCTCAAGCTGATGCTGCTGGCGCTTGTCAGCCCGCAGCTACAGGCTTTGCCGCAGCAAAGTGCAGGTACAGCCGGACAGGTGCAGCAAACCCAGCACACAGCACAACGGCAAAGCAGTCCACCGGCTGAAGTTTCGCCGCCGGTGCAGAATTTGCCTGCTGTTACCTCATCCGGGGCGCCCTGTACTTTGGTGGCACACCTGAATGAATCCAGAGCAGATACTGAGGCCGAAGGTTTGCAGCTGCCGCGCTGGTACGACTTACACGCCAGATTATTGCATTTATTAACCGACAAAGCGGGTTGTCAGCTGACCGTTGTTGGCAGCCCCTGGCCACGCTCTTTAACCTTGTTGCAGCAAGGCAAAATTGATCTGATGCTGACCATGTCGTACACCAAAGAAAGAGCAGCCTATGCCGATTTTATCGGTGTGCACTATATGGAAGAGTCGGTGCTGGTGCTGCATAAAAACTACCTGCATCTGGTGCATCAGCTCAGTGATATCAATCTGTTACCCGGCAGTATCGGCGTGCTGCGCGACGCTTATTATGGCGAGGCTTTTGAGCAGCTGCGCCATGAAAAAAGTTATCAGCCTTATTTGCTGTATGCCAACAGCCTGACGCAAAAACTGAATATGCTGAAAAAAGGCCGGGTGCTTGGCATGATTGAAGATAAAACCCAGTATCTGGAATGGAGTCAGCTGTATCCGGAGTTGCGGGCGCAATATCGCCTGAGCCTGACTCTGCATAAAGCGCCTGTTTATATTGTGGCCAGCAAGGCCGGTGTGCCGGCAGATTTGCGTCTGAGGTTACATCAGGCCTGGCAGCAGGTGTATGGCAATGCGGAGCACAGGGCTATTCTGGCTGAATTTGGCTGGGTCTTAGAATAAAGCGGCGGGTGACACGTCATGACAAGCAACAACAGCGTCAATCACAGCACTCAGCCTCAGCTACAAGTGGTTTGGGTGGGTGGGGCGCTGGATAAATACACCCAGTTATTACGACAATTTGTTGGGCCAAATCAGCATTATTTTCAATGGTTTGAATACGCAGCCCTGGCACGCTGGCTCAGACAGCATCAGCATCAGCAGGAGCCGGTGTTGCTGATTGGCCACAGTTATGGTGCCAGCACAGCGGCTGCAGTGGTGGCTGCCGGTCATCCGGTACAGCAACTTATCACTATAGATCCGGTCAGCTGGCGCAAACCCGACGGCTGGGCAGTGCGCCAGTATGCCGGCTTGTGGCAGAATTATCTGGCGGCCGATGCCAGGCTGAATTTTGCCAATCTGGTGGCCAGATGTGGGGGGCAGTGGCAACAATGGCCGGCTTCTTTTGCCCATCAGCATAAACTGTTGCAGGCCGACCATGCCACAGTGGTGGCCAGAGCTTTGCTGGACTGGCGGGCTGAACAACAAACTCAAGCAGCGTCAGCGCCTAAACCTTCGCTGTTACAAGGCTAAACCCAAAACACTTTGCGCCCTGCAATAGCGCAAGGTGCTTTTACAACGGAACCCGATATGACAACAGCAACAACAAACCAGGAATGGCCAGGCCTGTGGCGTATGCTGGTGGCCATGTTATTGTCCGGCACCATCGGCTGGTTTGTGGTGGAAAGTGGCCAGAATACAGCCACAGTCGTGTTTTACCGCTGCCTGATTGGTGGTGCCGCTTTGCTGTTGTATCTGAGCTGGCAGCGCGGTTGGCAACAGTTAAACCGTGCACAGCTGGGATATCTATTGTTGGGTGGTCTGGCTTTGGTGGCCAACTGGTTTTGTTTATTTGGTGCTTATCATTTAAGTTCAATTTCAATTGCCACTCTGGTGTACCACACCCAACCCTTTTTTCTGTTGTTAATCACGGCTTTATTGCAACGGCAACCGCCTTCGGCGTCACGTTGGGCCTGGCTGGCGCTGGCGTTTTGTGGTGTGGCACTGACCACTGGACTGCAATTTGGCGGTGATCATCAGCAGTTGTGGTTGGGGGTCGGGCTGGCAGCTCTGGCGGCCTGTTTATATGCGGTGGCCACTTTAACGACACGCAAACTCAGTGGCATAGCGCCAGCACAAATTGCCGGTTTGCAGATGATGCTGGGGGTGCTGTTGATGTTGCCGTTGGAAAAAGCCAGTCTGAGTGAGCTGGTATTGCCTTCAGCTGCGGCTTTGCTCACGCTGGGGCTGGTGCATACCGGTCTGATGTATAACCTGATGTATAGCGCCTTTCAGCGTTTGCCGGTCAGCAGTATTGCGTTTTTATCTTTTGTGTACCCGCTGGTGGCAGTGCTGATTGATTTATGGTTTTACCAGGTGGCGTTGTCGTTGCTGCAAGTCAGCGGTATGGTATTGATTATACTGGCGATAATTGCAAATCAGCGGCAATGGGCATTCTGGCCTTTTGCCGCAACAGCAAAACAAGGTTGATTCAACCGCTTTTATTGAACCTCATGGTGCAGCACAGCACTTTGCTGCTGCAGTTGTTTGCATAGCTGCAGCACCTGAGCGCTGCCAGATGGCTGTTTCAGTTGTTGTTCCAGCTCTGCCGCCAGCAGGCTTAGTTCAGTAAAGCCAAACAAAGCGGCTGTGCCTTTGATGGCGTGGGCCTGATAACGGGCCGCCGGCCAGTCAGCTTGCTGGCAGTATTGACTGAGCTCAGCCATCTGTGCTGGCAGCGCCTGCACAAAACGGTCTGTCATGGCGCGCAGTTCGGCTTCGGGCAGTTGTAATTGTTGCTGATGATGGCGTCCGGCTAAAAAGTGATTCAGCACAGCGGCAAATTTGTATCTGTCGACCGGTTTGGCCAGATGGCTGACAAAACCTGCCGCCAGATAACTTTGGACCTCATGCGTCATGGTATTGGCGGTCAGTGCCACACAGGGCGTGTCGATACCGGCAGCACGCAATAGTTTAATAGCTGCCACACCGTCCATTTTTGGCATCTGAATGTCGGACAAGACTAAATCAAAATCGTCCATCAGTGCCGCTTCCACCAGCTGTTCACCGTTTTCCACCGCCAGAACTTCAATGCCAGCATGTTGCAACATCCGTTGTAATAACTGCCGGGTGTCAGCCTGATCTTCGGCCAGCAGTACCCGACCTTTGATCTGTTGCCTTGGCAAAGCTGCCGGCGCCTGGCGTTGTTGCTGCAGTGCAATTTCAGCTTCGTTTTGCAGCAACACACTGTTTGGCCCCGGCTCCAGCTGAATGCTGGCGACAAAACAACAACCTTCACCTTCGGTGGCACTTTGCAGATACAAAGAACCGCCCATTTTTTCGCACAGCTGCCTTGCTATTACCAGGCCAAGACCGGTACCGCCAAACTGACGTTGCACTGACACATCGGCCTGACTAAAGGCCTGAAACAAATGCTGTTGTTGTGCTTCGCTGATGCCAATACCACTGTCTTGTACCGCAAACTGCAGCTGGTTGTGCTGCTGGCTGATCTCAATCCGGACAAAACCCTGTGCGGTAAACTTAATGGCGTTATTGCATAAATTCAGCAAAATTTGTTTCAGGCGGGTTGGGTCTGTTTGCAACTGTGATGGCAATGGCAGTTGATAATGCAGGGAAAATTCCAGCCCTTTTTGCTGCGCCCGTTCTTTCACCAGTAACTCCAGATCTAACAGCAGCTGGCACAGATTGACCGGCAGCACTTCCAAATCCAGCTTATTGGCGGAAATTTTTGATAAATCGAGTAAATCGTTTAATAACGCCTGCAGATGTTTGCCATTACGGCAAATGGTCTGAATGGCTTGTTGTTGATCGGATTCATCAAACTCACCAGCCAGAATAGCTTCGGCATAACCTATGACCGAGGCCAGTGGCGTGCGGATTTCATGGCTGATGGTGGCCAAAAAACGGCTTTTGGCTTCATTGGCCTGCAGCAATTGAGCAGTCAGCTGCTGCAGTTCATGGCGCTGACGCACCAGTCTGAGTTGGGTGGAAACCCGGGCTTTGACCACTTCGGCATGAAAAGGTTTGTGGATATAATCCTGTGCGCCGAGCTGCAACCCCAGTTGTTCATGGTCGGCGGATTGTAGGCCTGTAATAAAAATCACCGGAATTTGACTGGTCAGGGTGTTGGCACGCAGCGCTTTTAAGGTATCAAAACCATCCAGCCCCGGCATCAGCACATCCATCAGTATCAGATCTGGTGCCTGCTCCAGACATTTGTCCAGCGCCTGTTGGCCACTTTGCGCCAGTCTGATGCTGTAGTCTGGCCGCAATAAATCGGCCAGCACCTTCAGATTGGTTTTTTCATCATCCACCAGCAACAGGCTGGCCCGTTCCGACCTCACTGTCTTTAGTCCTCCAACGTCGGGTCTTGACTCCACAACACCCGGTTTTTTCCTTGCCTTTTGGCTTCATACAGCATGTCGTCTGCCTGTTTCAGGGCTTGCTCGGCAGAATCGGCTGCAGCGGCCCGCACAGTACAACCGCCGGCACTGATGGTGAGCACACCCTGAGTGGGCTGATGCGGAATTTGCAGGTTAAAAATGGCCTGACGGCAGTTTTCAATCATTTGCCAGCTGGCTTGTGGCGGGGTTTCTGGCAAGATAATGACAAATTCTTCACCACCATAACGGGCAATAAAATCAAAAGGACGTTTTAATTCAGCCGACAGGGTTTTGGCCACGGTCTGCAGTACGCGGTCACCGGCGGCATGGCCATAAAAGTCGTTATAGAGTTTAAAGTTATCCACATCCAGCATCACCAGCGACACCAGACTTTGTTTACGGCTGGCAGCACGCCATTCCTGTGACAGAATTTCTTCGTATTTACGCCTGTTGGCGACAGTGGTCAAAGGGTCAATATTGGCCAGTTGCTCCAGCAGCAGTCTTTGTCTGGCCAGCTGCAGATGCAGTTTAATGCGAGCCAGCACAATAGCGGCGTGAAAGGGTTTATTAATGTAGTCACAGGCGCCCAGCAACAGCCCCTGTTCTTCATGGCTGACATCGTTCAGTGACGTAATAAAAATGACCGGAATAGCGCAGGTATTGGCGTCGTGTTTCAGCCGGCTGATCACTTCAAAACCGTCTATACCCGGCATCACCACATCCAGCAATATTAAGTCAGGCTGGTATTCAGCGGCCTTGCGGATCCCCTGTTCACCATCCTGAGCCAGAATGACATCAACTTCATCCCGCAGAATATCGCTAAGGATTTTGAGATTGGATTTTTTGTCATCCACTATCAAAACCCGTTGTTTTTGCGGCTTAGTGCGCATAATACTCCGGCATTTTCAAATCGTTACGCCAACAGTTGCGGCAAGGTGTTGGCGATTGAACAAAGTTCAGTTTTTGCAATAAAGCCAGGCTTGTCAAATCAGCTCCCTGGCTTTTTGCCGTTGTTGCAACAATTGCTGACAGTGTACTGCAGCTCTTTCATATTCGACATCACTGATTTCATCGGCAATCTGACAAAGTTGTGGCCAGCATGGCTCAGGCCTGCCCAATTCCAGCAGTGCCGGCACTAGCTCTTCAGCGGCAAAATCAGACTCACGCAGCAGCGGCAATAAGGCCTGCAACACTGCATCCAGGTCGTTGAACACGGCTTTTTCTGTTTGCGACGGCATCAGTTGGCTCAGCTGATGCTGCAGTTGTGCCAGTTGTTGCAGCATTTGCCCAAAGGCATGTTCATCAACAGTGCCGGTAACCAGCATAGTCTCTACCTGCTGACAGCTTTGTGACAGCGCAAAAGCCCCAATATAAGCGCTGGTTGATTTCAGTGAATGAACATCCAGATGCAGTTGTTGCCACTGTTGCTGCTGATACTGCTGTTGCAGTCGCTGAACCTGATCCCTGTGCTCCAGTTCAAAATCCCGCAGCAGGTTCAGATACAACTGGGTTTTGCCACCCAGATTTTTCTGCGCCTGCGTTGTGTTGAGCTCAGCCACGCCGCTCAGGGCATACAATAATTGTTGATCTTCAGCACTGAGCGCCAGGTCATTATCCTGTTGTGTTGTGTTGCTGACCGGTGTCAGATAACAAAGCAGGGTGCGGTACAGCTGCTCGGGGTCAATAGGTTTGGTTAAATGTTCATTCATGCCCGCCACTTTGCTCTGGGCTATGTCACTTTGCATGGCATGGGCTGTCATCGCAATAATAGGGAGGTCGGTCAGTAACAGTTGCTGACGGATTTGCCGGGTGGCGGTCAGACCATCCATTTCTGGCATCTGAATATCCATCAGCACCAGATCGTATTTTTGCTGTTGTAAACGGCGCAGCGCCAACACGCCATTTTCGGCAATATCCACCTGCACCTTGCTGTCTTTGAGTAAACCCAAAGCCACCTGACGGTTGATTGGATGATCTTCCACCAACAAAATACGGTAAGGCGATAAATTCGGGATCTGGCTGTCCTGCACCACAGGGCGGCGCATCACAGGTTGTTGCTGTTGCTGCATATTGTAAATGGCATCAAGCAAAATCGAATGATTTACCGGCTTTTCAATAAACTGATGAATTTTCACGCCCTGCAAATTGGCTTTGGCCTGCTCTTTATCATAAGCCGACACCATCAGAATATGCGGTGCGTTGTCCAGCTGCTGAATACGACGTGAGGTTTCAATGCCATCCAGTCCCGGCATCCGCCAGTCCATCAGTACAAAATCATAAGGCCGGTTTTGCTTACGTGCCTGTTGCACCAGCTCAATGGCCTGATAGCCATTGTCGGTTTCATCTGCTTTAATGCCCAGCTCAGACAATAAACTCAGCAGCACAGTGCGCGCCAGGCTGATGTCGTCTACCACCAGTGCTCTGAGTTTGCCAAAATCCAGCGGCAGGTTGTGCTGGTTGCTGGCAGGCAACGCCGGTGCTTTGCCAAGCACCATATTAAAATAAAAAGTACTGCCAACATCAGCTTCACTTTCCAGCCAGATATCCCCCTGCATCAGTTCACAGAGCTGTTTACAGATAGCCAGCCCCAGGCCAGAGCCTCCATATTTTCGGGTAATGGAACCGTCGGCCTGACTAAAAGACTGGAACAGACTCTGTTGTTGTTCCGGCGAAATACCAATGCCGTTGTCACTGACAGAGCCCTGAATTTTTAGCTGATCGCCTTCTGCTGACAGTAGCTGTAGCTGAATGCCAATAGCGCCTTTGTCGCTGAATTTCACCGCGTTACTGATTAAGTTCACCAGTACCTGTTGAATACGGAGTGGGTCGCCCAATAAAGCCGGTGGAATTTGTGGATCTATGTTGCACACCAGCTCCAGCCCTTTGGCGTGGGCTTTGAGTGCATTTAAATTCACGGCACGACGTACCACTTTTTCCAGTGCAAAGCGGGTTTGTTCCAGCTCCAGTTTACCTGCTTCAATTTTGGAGAAATCAAGAATGTCATTCACCAGGCTCAGCAGCACCTCACCGGATTCCTGTATTTTGCCTATATAGTCCTGCTGCTCGGCATCTAAGTCGGTTTTGCTGGCCAGCCGGCTTAAGCCGATCACGGCATTTATCGGGGTGCGGATTTCATGGCTCATTCTGGCCAGGAACGAAGATTTGGCTGCAGTGGCGTCTTCAGCGCGGATCTTAGCCGATGCCAGCTCCTGGGTGCGCTCCCAGACTTTTTGTTCCAGATTTTTATTGGCTGCCACCACCTGATGGTACAGTCTGGTGTTTTCAAACAGAATGGCGGTCTGGTTGGCCAGCAACTGCAATAAATTAATACGTTGTTCGGTGAAAGCACCGGTTAATTCAAAATGCTCCAGATACAACAAACCATATAACTGGCCACCGACAATCACCGGAATACATAAGATGGCGGCCGGCAGGGCTTGTTGGGCTGAACTGCTGACTAAATCCTGCAATAAATGGCTGGCGCTGCTGGTGTCGTTAATCAACCTGGGCTGCAAACTGCGGCAAACCAGTGCCTGCAACTGACCGGACAACACACGGCCAGCGGCACTCTGGGGTGAGCAGGCTTTGAGACGCAGCTGCTGATCATCATCCAGCAATAACAGATGACCAGCTTGAGCCCCGGCATTTTCAACAATTAAATCAATCATTTGCTGTAAGAATGCTGCAAGGTCAATCTGGCCGCTCAGGGTTTCGGCCGCTTTGAGCACCGAGGCCATGTCCAGCAGCTGGCTTTGTGGTTTTTGTTGCTGCAACTGCGGTTGTTGTTGCTGTATCAGCATCACTTTATTGTGCGCCTGCCACTGCTGATAACTTTGTTGCGCTTTTTGCTGATAAAGCACGGCAAAATCAGCTTTATCCTGCGACTGCCAGTAATTGGCCGTCAGCTCCAGACTGATCGCCAGATGCTGGTTAAAACCACTTTGCTGGGCCAGTTCTACTGCTCTGTCATAAGCTTGCCAGGCATTGGCTTCTTTGTTGATGGCACTCAGTTCAGCCATCACTAACGCTACTTTATGCCGGTGATTGGCGCCGGCGCGTACCGACCATTTTTGTAGTAAGGCCAGATATTGTTCGGCCAGTGGTCGCCACTCTGTGGCAAGTTCATTGTGCTGTTTGCAAAGCCGGGTGGCGAGCAGCGCAGCAAAAAAATAAAACTCGGTCTGGTGGTACAACGACATGGCAACACCCACCAGCGGCAAAGCCGCCTGATAATGGCGGATGGCGTTTTGATCATCGCCGGCCAGATAAGCCAGCATCAGCTTGATGCTGTGATAACAAAATAAAATGGTGACGTTCTGGCTTTGCTCTAGCAGCGGAACTTCCAAATCCTCATCAAAAGCCTCACCGGAAAGTTGCAACAAATTACCATTATTTTGCTGCAATATTTGCACATATTGCTGCCATAAACGGATAAATTGCAGGTTGTAGGCAAAACGTTTATCTGCAATGAAGTAACGGTATTTATCCAGATTGGCCGCGACCTCTGATAAAGGTGCACCGCTTAATACCTGGTAAAAACTGAAGAACAGCGCCGAATGCACAGCGTATTCCACGTTGCTGTGTTGCAGGGCAACAAAAATATTCTGCTCGAGCGAGGTTAAACTGTCGGCCAGTGGCGCGTTCCAGGGTAATACAGTGGCGGCACGCTGGAAGTTCAGCTCAGGGGCAAATTTGCCCTGATATTGCTGATTAATGGCAAGGGCCAGATCGGCAAAATCCAGGGCTTCTTTGTATTGGTCAAAAGCACCGCTCAGGTTCTGTGCATAAGTGGAATAGGCTTTACTGGCGGTGGCACAGTGCCCCTTGGAAATTGCCAGACTGACCATGGCATAACTGACAGCCAGATAGTGCAAGGGGCTGACAATATAAGCCACGCTTAATAACGAATTGAGAATTTCCAGCGCCAGCAATTGCTCTGGCGCCGTCAGGGCGGGGCGCTGGTACAAATCGGCAATGTGGTTTTTGTCGTACAGTTGTTCCAGCTGCAGATAACGGCCGGCAATATCGTCGCGCTGGCTTAAGTCAATCCCAAGCGGCAGCAACACAGATTCGGCCAGACTAAAAGCGGCGACAAAGTCATTGCGGGCAAACAACAATAAAATCTGTAATTTTGCCACCTGCATCCGGCTTAAGGTGTTGTTGGCCTGTTCAGCCAGCAGCTGGCAGCGCAGCCCGGCCTCTTCATAATGTTGGGTCAGGTACTGGCAGCTGGCAAGACCGAGTTCAGCTTCAAATTTTAAGCTGTCCAGTGCTGGCGGGCACACATCCGCAGCACGCTGATAATAACCGCTGGCGTCATGCCAGGCGTTGCTGGCCTGTGCCTGCTGGCCGGCCTGTAAATTCAGTCTGGCCACCTGTTCGGTACCAAAATGTGTCACCGCTTTATCTTTGGCTGCGTTCAAATGGTCAATAAATGCAAAAAGCTGCCGGTTGGGTTCGTTTTGCGCCAGATAATAAGTGGCGATGGCAAAGTGCAATGCGGCAGCATTGGCATCTGCCGTGGCAAAAGCGGCTTGTTGCAGCCGGTCATGGACAAAACGCAACATGCCGATGCGGCCGTCGTTATTGCGATAGGCTGTCATAATGCCGCTTTCAACTACTTCGGCAATTAAGGGCTCCAGCTGGTCATCATTGTGTTTCAGCACAGCGGCCAATAAAGCGGTATCTGCTTTTTCACCCAACAAGGCGGCCACTTTCAGCAGCTGCCGCGCCTGGGGTGATAATTGTGCAAAACGTTGGGCTGTCAGTTCGACCAGATTGTCGGTGATATTTTGCTGGGCAATTTGCGTCAGATCCCAGTGCCAGTTGCCGTTGACATCACAACTGAGTAACTGTTGCTGTTGCAGCGTTAATAAAAACTGCCGGACAAAAAACGGGTTACCGCTGGTTTTACTGATCAATAAGGTGGCAAAGTCGCTGACCTGTGCTGCCGGCTGCTGCAGGGTGTCGGCCAATAAAGCCGTCACTGCGGCTAAATCTAGCGAATCCAGCTGCAGTTGCTGTGGCTGCACGCCGGCTTGTTGCAGCTGATTTAATAAATGCCGTACCGGATGTACTGCATCCATTTCATTGTCGCGATACGACAAAATCAGCATCACTCCTTTGATCTGATCGTCGGTCATCAGGCTCTGTAACAAGCGTAAACTGGATACATCGGCCCACTGCAAATCATCCAGCAATAGCACCAGTGGCCTTTGTTCCTGGGCACTGGTGCTTGCAACCACGCGGAAAAACCGCAGCAACAACTGGTCAAAGTTGTGGTCGTTGCCGGTTTTAGCTGCCAGCAAAGGCGGAGTACTTTCAGGCAATAAAGGTTGCAGCGCCGGCACCAGGCTTAATAACAGCGGGGCGTCGTTGCCAACTGCTTGTTGTAATTCTTGTTGCCAGTGGCGCAGTTGTTGTTCGGGCTCCTGCAGCAGTTGTTCGGCAAGTTCAGTCAGAATTTGTTGTAAGGCGCTGTACAACTGGTTGCGCTGGTACTGGTCAAACTTACCACGGCAAAAATGCGGCCGCTCGGCCAGCGTCTGCCGGTACAGTTGCTCTATCAGTGTGCTTTTGCCAACACCGGATGAACCTTCAATCAGCACCAGCTGGTTTTGTCCTTGCTGTCTGACCATTTTGTACCAGTCGGCCAATTGGGCCTGCTGTTGTTCACGGCCATACAACTGGCCGGAAAACTGCAGTTGCTGATGGCCCAGCCGCAGTGAAAGTGCTGGCAATTCAATTTGATGCAGCTGTTGCCACTGTTGCTGCATCAAAGCCAGATCATGTAATACACCGTTGATATGGCTGTAACGCTGATTTGGATTTTTTTGTAATAAGGTCAGCACCAGTGCAGCCAGACTGGCCGGTACCATGGTTAAAGGTGCTGGAGGCAGAGCGATATGGGCGTACACCAGCTCCAGCGGCTGTTGCTGGGCAAAAGGATAAACACCGGCGACGATACGGTAAAACAACACCCCCAGGCTGTATAAATCGGTGCGCTGATCCAAAGCAGCGTTGACCCGGCCTGTAGCTTCAGGCGCCAGAGTGCGCAGCATATTGAGATCACTCTGGTTATGCAGGCGCAGGCTTTGCACTGATTTAATAGCTGCCACCTGACTGGTATCGAGCAGCACCAGCTCTTTGTTGTCGGCTTTTTGATAAATGGCATTGGGTCTTAAGGCCCCTATCACCAGTTGGTGTTGGTGGAATCTGGCCAGTAGCCGCGCCAGTTGTAACATCAGTTGCAGCTGCGCCGCTACATCGCCCTGCGGCAGCTGCTGGCAAAGTTGTTCAAAATGAAAGGGTAAATCCGCTTTGGCATAACAGAAATAATCGGTCTGATTATCTGAGCTTTGTTGTAATGGCGCAGGCAAAGCTGACGGAAATTGTTGCAGCTGCAGCGACAAAGGCGGCCTGTTTTTATCCAGTTGTTTGATCAGCACCTCTTGTTGATTTAATCTGGCGCTGTATAGTCTGGCATAAGCTGATAAAGGCGCTAATTCGGCAACTTGTTGCAGCTGTTTCGATGACAACATAAATAAAATTCCGTTTTTAAGCGGGAAATGGCGGATATTAGTTCCAGCTTATGCATTTAATTGGAAAGAATAAAGGGAAAGTCTGCAGCATTTTCATCTTGTTAGGGGTAGTTCTATGCTATTTTTGCGCTAAGCGGTAGCGGCAACTACAATGTCAGCTGATTTCACCATCATTCCCGTGCACAGCAGGATGTGTTCAGTGGCAAGTGATCGCCAATTTGTTTGATAAATTTGGACTTGCAATGACCAATCCGAGCCTGTTCACCATGGCGCCTGCCATGTTCTTTTTATTTTCGGCCACTGCAGCTGAAACCACAGTGGCGCCTCCAGATGCCACCACCACAGCGGATGAGCTGGAAGTGATTACTGTCTATGCCCAGCGCCGTGCTCAGGACAAAACTGAAGTGAGTGTGGCCGTCACCAGTCTGGATGGTGAGGCCCTGGCGCAGCGCCGTATCCAGAGCAGTACAGCCTTATCTGGCCTGGCACCCAATTTAATGGCGTCTAATGTGGCTGGTGAGGGCACCACTCCTTCTTTTAATATCCGTGGTGTGGGCATGTTTGACTACAACACTTCCACTGTGTCGCCTATTTCAATCTATAGCGATGATGTGGTCAGTGGTGGTGCCAACTTTTTAAGCAGCAGCCTGTTTGATTTGCAGCAGGTTGACGTGCTCCGTGGGCCGCAAGGTACTTTATTTGGCCGCAACACCACAGGTGGTGCCATTTTGTTGATGTCGCGCCAACCGGAAGCTGAGTTTGGCGGTTATGTCAGTGTGGATGTCGCCGAACATCATAGCCGCCAGCTGACGGCCGCGGTCAATGCACCTTTGGGTGAACAAACTTCGGCACGTTTGGCCGTCAATCATCAGGATTACCAATACAGTATGCAGAACCTGTTCCCGCTGGGGCAGGACGGAGGCATGCGCCATAACAATGCCCGGCTGATTATCCACAGTGATTTTGAGCACTTTAGCCTGAATCTGAAGCTGCACAGTGAAAATATTCAAGGGGCCCCTAAGCCTATTTACAGTGCCGGTATTTTAAAAAATGACGGCAGTGGCAGCCTTTGTGCTTTGGCCGATGTTGGCAGCAGACGTTGTGTTGACGCTTTTGGTTATGCTGTACCCAGTGATGATTATTGGCAGACTGTGGCCGACACCTTTGATAAAAAACACGACACCGAAAGTTATGGTGCCAGTCTGAAGTTAACCGCCGAACTTGCGCCAGGTTATCAGCTGAAATCTGTGACTGCGCATAAAAGTCTGGACCGTTTCCATTCTTTTGATTCAGACGGCCCGGGCAATTTTATCGAAGGCAGTTTTGACTCCGACAATGAGTTTTTCTCGCAGGAGCTGAGTCTGGCGGTCGAAGGGGACGGCAGTTTCTGGACTTCAGGGCTGTTTTATCTGGATGAAGCCTTAACACAGCACAACGACTTGGATTTGTTCCGCGATTTCCGTGCCATTGAGGCGCTGGCCGGGATACCGGCGCAGTTTTTTTACCACAACAAACTCGAGAACAGTTCCTGGTCGGCGTACAGCCAGTGGGAACAAAGCCTGAATAACAGCTTCAGTGTGCTGCTGGGCGGGCGTTATACCCGCGAAAAAAACCAGTACCAGGCAAAAGCTGATTTAGCTTTGGTGCCGGTATTTATTCCGGCCTTGTGGGATTTGACGGGTGAAGTCAAAGACAACGAATGGTCGGGTAAGGTGGCGCTGCTGCAAAAACTCAGTGACAGCCACAGCCTGTATTACAGCCTGTCACGCGGCTTTAAAGCCGGTGGTTATAACGCCGGTTATGCCACCAGTCCGGCACAGGCGGCAGATTCTGCTTATGCGCCGGAAAGGCTCAATGCCTGGGAAATTGGCGGTCACTGGCAGTCTGAAAAAACAACTGTGCGTTTTGACTGGGCAGCCTTTTATTACGACTATCAGGACCAGCAGGTTTTTGTCAATCAAACCTCAGGGCCAGCACCTTATCATGTGCTGAAAAATGCCGGTGATTCGCAGATTTACGGCCTCGAAGCTGAGCTGAACTGGCGTATTGACCCGGCGATGCAGCTGGAGCTGACTTTAGGCCATTTGCCTAAAGCTAAACTGGGGAAATATCAGACCGAAGCTGTGCTGGTGCCGGAAAACCGTTTGCCTTTTACCTCTGAATGGATGGCCAGTGGACAATTCAGTTATGACTTCTCCGGTGTGCTGCACGATCTGCAGTTCCAGCTTGGATTTGTTTATTTATCGGATTTTTATTTTGATCAGTACGAAAATCCTTATACCCAACAACAGGGTTATACGCTGTGGCACAGCAGATTGTCTTATCAGCCGATGCCAGCGCTTGAAGTGTCCGTCTTTGGCAAAAATCTGTTGAACAAAGAGTATACCGAGCTTAGATTTGATTCTATTGCTGCTTTGGCAGCAGTCACTGAATTGCGTGGTGAAGCCCGGCAACTGGGACTGGGGGTTACTTATCAGTTTTAACTGAAGCGCAGTTCACGGAAGGTCTGATGATAACAACAAGGAACTATTTATGCGCTTTCAACTGCTTTGGCCGGTGCTGGCAACCTTAGTGTTGCCACTGCTGGTGTCCTGGTTTGTGTATCCCACCCATTTACCGCCTGGTTTTGGCGAGTTTCCGCCGCAGTTTGTGGCAGAGGCGCCGGGCTTTAACCTTTGGTATTTTATCGCTGTGGCTGTGGGTGCTGTCTGGATCAGCTGCATGATGTTTTTGCCAAAGCTGATGGGATTTAAAGGCGCCGCCCCCAAACCTGCTGCGGCAAAAAAACCTTTGCCCTGGTGGTTTTATCTGGGCACTGTGGTCACGCTGTTTTTCTGGGCGTTGATGTGGAGTCATTCCACCGCCTTTGGCGATCTGGTGTTTTGGGCTTTTACTCCGCTGTGGTGGGGTTTTATTCTGCTGCTCGATGGTCTGGTTTATCATCGCAATAACGGTGCCTCCATGTGTTCACGTCAGCCCGGCTTGGTGTTGCTGGCGGCACTCGTGTCCATCGTCGGCTGGGCCTATTTTGAATATTACGATTATTTTGTGCTGGCCAACTGGTATTACCCGGATTCCAACGCCGCGCCCTGGTCTCATACCGTGCTGGTGCTGGAGTTTTTGCTGACGTACAGCACTGTAACCCCGGTGATCCTTGAGTGGTATTGCCTGTTAAATACTTTCCCTAAACTGGTGGCGCGTTATAAAAATGGCCCGGCGCTTAATTTAAACGGCAACTGGCTGATTGCTATTGGTGCTTTACTGATTGGCCTGATGGTACTGTTGCCTTACCCGCTGTTTTGGGTGGTGTGGATTGGGCCTTTTGCCGTGATGACAGGCATCTTGCTAAAACTGGGGATCTGGAATCCTTTTACCGACATCAAACAGGGCGACTGGAGTGCGGGTTTATTAATTGGCATGGCGTCGTTAATCAATGGCCTGTTCTGGGAATTCTGGAACCACGGTAGCAATTATTTTGTCAAGGAGCCGGTGACCAATCCGAATTTCTGGGTCTACAACATCCCTTATGTGGATGTGATCCACTTGTTTTCTGAAATGCCGCTGCTGGGTTATTTTGGTTATATCCCTTTTGGGGTGCTGGTATGGCAGGTGTTTATCTGGTCCGGCAAATTATTTGGTTTTAATACCGACTTAAAAATATTCCCATCCTAAACAAACCTCAGTTGCGGTTGGCATTAAACCTGATTTTTGTGGTGCCAATCGCAATGTTTGGTCTGTGGTTGCAATTTTGTTATGCTCCGGTTCCTACTCGAACAAAAACCGGAGAACCTGATGAAGTATTTTGCCGTAAGTGCGCTGTCACTGGCGTTATTAACTGCCTGTGGCCCAAAACCTGAAACTGCTCAAACCAGCCCGGCTACCGCCGTTGAAACCCCGGCAAAAGCCCCTGCTGCCAAACCGCAGTATGCACCGACCAAACAAGGTGATGTGGTTGACAGTTATTTTGAAACTCAGGTGGCCGATCCTTACCGCTGGCTGGAAGATGATCGCAGCGCCGAAACCGGCGAATGGGTGAAAGCACAAAACAAAGTCACTTTTGATTACCTGGCGCAAATCAGCTACCGCGAACAAATTAAACAACGTCTGACTGAGCTTTGGAACTACGAAAAAATCGGCACACCAAGTAAAGAAGGTGCCTATAACTATTTTTCCAAAAATGACGGCCTGCAAAATCAGTCGGTAATTTACCGTCAGAAAGAAGGCGCTGAGCCTGAAGTGTTCCTCGACCCTAATACTTTTTCCGCAGATGGCACCACTTCATTGGCTGACTTACAGTTTACCGAAGACGGCAGCCTGGCGGCGTATGCGATTTCTGAAGGCGGCAGCGACTGGCGCAAAATCCGTATTATCAATGCCGAAAGCAAAGAGCAGCTGGAAGCAGAGCTGGTGGATGTCAAATTCTCCGGTATTGCCTGGAAAGGCAACGAAGGTTTCTTCTATTCCAGTTATGACAAACCAGAAGGTAGCGAACTGTCGGCCAAAACCGATCAGCACAAGCTGTATTACCACAAGTTAGGTACAGCGCAAAAAGATGATCAGGTGCTGTTTGGTGCCACCGAAGCGGAAAAACACCGTTATGTGGGTGCTCAGGTGACCGATGACGGTAAATATCTGGTGGTCACTGCAGCCAATGCAACTTCAGGTAACAAACTGTTTATTAAAGACTTAACCAAAGCAGACAGCGCTTTTATTACCTTAGATGCTGAAGGCAGTTCAGACTATCAGCTGGTGACCAGTGTCGGTGACAAGCTGTATTTTGAGACCAACTTTAAAGCACCAAACAATCGCCTTATTATGATTGATGCCACTAAACCTTCGCAGGATCAGTGGGTTGATATTATTCCTGAAAGCAAAAATGTGCTGGGTGTCAGCAAAGGTGCCGGTGCACTTTTTGCCAACTATATGGTGGATGCTGTTTCTAAAGTGCAGCAATACAACTTAGACGGCAAACTGGTGCGGGATATTCAGCTGCCGGGCGTGGGCTCAGTCGCTGGTTTTAACGGCAAAACCAAAGATGAAGTGTTGTATTACAGCTTCACCAACTACAGCACACCGGGCACCAGCTACAGCTATAACCCAAAAACCGGCGAATCTGCGGTGTATTTTAAACCTGCAGTGAAGTTTAACAGTGACGATTATGAGTCCAGGCAGGTGTTTTACACCAGCAAAGACGGTACTAAGGTGCCGATGATTATCACCCATAAAAAAGGTTTACAACTGGACGGTACCAACCCAACCATGTTGTATGGTTACGGCGGTTTTAACGTTAGCCTGACGCCAAGATTCAGCGTGTCGAATCTGGTGTGGATGGAAATGGGCGGTATTTATGCCGTGCCTAACCTGCGTGGTGGTGGTGAATACGGCAAAGAATGGCACAACGCCGGTATTCAGCTGAAAAAACAAAATGTGTTTGATGATTTTATTGCGGCCGGTGAATACCTGATTGCTAATAAATACACGTCAAACAATAAGTTAGCCATTAGTGGTGGTTCAAACGGTGGTTTGTTAGTGGGTGCAGTCATGACACAACGTCCTGACTTAATGCAAGTGGCATTACCGGCAGTCGGTGTACTGGATATGCTGCGTTACCACACTTTCACGGCGGGCGCCGGCTGGGCTTATGACTATGGTACCGCTGAGCAATCCAAAGAGATGTTTGAATATCTGAAAGGTTATTCACCTGTGCATAACGTCAAAGCAGGTGTGGCTTATCCGGCCACTATGGTCACCACAGGCGACCATGATGACCGTGTAGTACCGGCGCACAGCTTTAAGTTTGCGGCTGAGCTGCAGGCCAAAGCCGGGGGCAACAACCCACAGCTGATCCGTATTGAAACCAATGCAGGCCATGGTGCCGGCACACCAGTGTCAAAAACCATTGAACAGGCCGCTGATGCTTTTGGTTTTACCCTGTTTAATATGGGTGTCACTGCTTTACCAGCCGCAAAATAATTCTGTGGCAGTTATCAGGGGCACTGCGATGACCGCAGTGCCCTAAGTTTCAGAAATAAAGGTGGTTTTTCCACCTTTTTCTTTTTGGGCCGGCGGCATGTAAAGCCTGCTTTGCAACAGCAGGGCACTTTACTGATCTAAATCAAGCCCGGCGCTTTATCCTTGACTATAGTTAAAACCCAATTCCGACGGAGGTGATGCTATGGCTACGGTTTCTGAAAACGCACTTCGGCTTATTCGTTCACATGCAATTGACCCGCAACAAGCGGAGCAGTTTTACCAACAAGGACTGGCATATTTTGGATCGGATCAGCTGTTTGCCCAGTGGCTGACCAGTACCAATGCCTATACCATGGGGCAAACACCACTGTCGGCACTTTCTGCAGAAAATGGCGTGCAGTATCTGACCGATTTAATGTACCGGATGCAGGATGATTATGGCGGTTAATGGCTGGATCAAAGCCGGCGAACAGGCTGAAAAAGGCAGAATGAGAAAAGCAGGCTGCTAAAAACAGTCTGATACAGCAGAGGGGCAGAATCTCCCGGGCATGAATTCATAGCTTTGGGTGAATAAAAAAACCGGCAATAGCCGGTTTTTTTATGCGGGTGGTCAATGTGGTATCAGGCGCTGGCCAGTTCCAGTACATTGAGCAAAGTCGGTGTTTTTTCAATTTGCACTGGGGCTATATGCAACCTGGCCGTGATATCGCGGGCGGAAATAATACCGCGGATTTGATGTTGTTCATGGTCAACAACCACGGCATAAGGTTCACCGGCTTTTTGCAAGGTGTTCAGCACGTCACCGACAGTGCAGTGTTGCAGCTGCTGATAAGACAAACCCATCACTTCGGCTCTTGGGTGCATCACGTCTTTCACTTTTAAGTCTTTGGCTTTCACGTCTTTATTCACCAACCGCATCAGATGCTGGCTGCTGAATCTGTCGTTACTTAACACCCCAACCATTTCGCGGCTGGCATCCACCACCAGTTTCAGCTGGCTGTGTTCGTTCCGCATCATTTCTTCAGCTTCAAGAGCCGGTGTACTTTCATCCAGCAGCATAGGGTTATTGGTTCTGAAGTCGGTAAAGACACTCAGAGCCGGAGATTTTAAGGTGGCATCCTGAAATTCAGCAGGTTGTACTAAGTGATCGATCTGGTCCAGCGTATAAGCAGTTAATGTTCTCATGGTATACCTCACAGACAATGACTCAGAGGCAGTCATTGCGAATTCATTTGATAGGTGATTTTGCGCTTTGTATCAGCGGCAAAATTTAAAACAACAACAAAATGAACAATCAGTGATGGGCTGGTGGAGCGCGTGGTTGAGCGGCAATGGCTCTGTTGATCGGAGGTTCGGTGACAACAAAAACAGGCACAGCGTTAGAGGTGCTGGCGATATGAAGGGTAGCTTTGCTGCACAAAGCCAAATCATCAGGACTGTCGTTAAATTCAAGCTGGCCTGATGCAAGATGTTGGGAAAGCGGCATAATGGCTTGCTGACTGGCGATACCGCCGCTTATCACATCAACACGACTGGCAGTGACCGCTTTCACTGGTGGTGAAAACAGCACACTCAGATAAATGATAGTGATAAAAAGGTGAAACCAGCGCATAACCTGACATCCCGGAAATTGGCGGTACTACACTGCCATGACCTGACTATAGCAGCGGCTAATTTAAAATAGCAATCGCCAAAACCTGCTGTTGTCGAAAATAAAGTCAAGGCTGAAGAACGGGAAAAGCCTGATCCAGGTCAATAAAGTTGACAAAAGCTGAGGCGGAATCAAAATTCCGCCTCAGTGATTTTCGCTGATTTAGATAAATTTCATCGCTAATTTCAGTAAAAATACAACAATGAGTAAAGAGACTGTACCCACAAGGTATAACAGCAAAAACCATTGGGGCGCCGTTAATTTTTTATTGAGCCTGCGGTAAAAATTGCGACCAGTGACCAAAAATTTCTGCCCGCAAACACTGTTGTGGTTGGCAAACATTAATAACCCTCCTCAAAATCTTCGACTTTGCCGGCAAAAATGCGATAACCCCACAGGGTGTACGCCAGAATAAGCGGCACAAAAATCAGCACACCAGGCAGCATAAACCACAGACTGTGTTCAGGCGCTACCGCTTGTTGATAACTCAGCTGACGTGGCAGCAGGTAAGGGAATAAACTGACCAGTAAGCCAGCAAAAGCAAGCACAAATAAACTGACTGCAAGCCAAAAAGGCCTATCCTCGTGTTTTTCTGTCACCTGCTCTTTGTTGTGATGGCTTTTGCGCACCCGGCCAAGGTCGCGATACAACAATCTGGCTGCTGCCAGTGCCAGCAGTGGCAAAGGTAACAACCACAAGGTTTGCCAGCCGCCAAACCAGCGTTGCCAGATCAAGTCGTCGCTGAGCACGGTAAAGAGGCTGACCAGCGCCATCGCCAGCATCACCACCCAGACCAGCACACGCCCGCGCTGCGCCGCTTTGTGCTGAATAGCCCCGCGGCTTTTCATCACCAGATAAGCGCAGCCCAGCAGGGCGTAACCAGCCACCACAGACACTGCGGTAAAAAGTGAAAAGGGCGTGACCAGCTGCAGGCTGTTAGCGCCAAGGGCATCTGCAGGTACACCTTGTACCACTGCACCCAGCATCAGTCCCTGACAAAATGCCGCCAGGGTAGAACCCAGTGCAAAAGCGCGGCTCCACCACACTTTGGAGCTGTGTGACTTAAAGCGGTATTCAAAAGCAACACCACGGAAAATCAAGCCAATCAGCATCAACATAATGGGCAGATATAAAGTCGACAATAACTGGGCATAAGCCGTCGGAAAAGCACCAAACAATATGACACCACCAAACACCAGCCAGGTTTCGTTGCCATCCCAGACGTGTGAAACAGAGCGCATCAGATGGTCGTGCTCGGCATCTGAATTAAACCAGGGATATAAAATGCCAATACCCAAATCAAAACCATCCAACAGCACATACATCAGAATGGCAAAACCCAATAACAGGAAATAAAACAAGCTGATATCCATTAATGTGCTCCCTGGTGTTTTGTTTCGTCGGCGAGGTTTTTGGTAAATGCTACGGCATAACCTGACGCTTTTACCCCTACTTTTAACTGCTGCAAATCGGCCAGTTCAGGCGGACCTTTTTTGACCAGTTTGCGGAAAAAATACAGATACACGCCAAACAGCAGGCTGTACGTCAGTACAAATAAAGTCAGGGACAAGGCCACCCGCTCCGCAGGCAAAGGAGAGACCACATCCATAGTGCGCACTAAACCTTGCACCAGCCAGGGCTGACGACCCACTTCCACTACATACCAGCCCGCCAGCACTGCAATAACCCCGCTGGGCGCCATCACAGTGCACAGCCGCAAAAACCAGCGACTTTGATATAAAGTGCCACGTTTTCTCAGCCATAAGCCTGCTACTGCGATAAAGATCATCAAAAGACCAAGCCCAACCATCAGCCGAAACGAAAAAAACACCAGGGGTACATTGGGTCTGTCGGCTTTTGGCACAGACTGCAGCCCCTGTAATTCACCCTGCCAGTCATGGGTCAGCAGCAGGCTGGCCAAACCCGGAATTTTCACTTCAAAGTGGTTTTTTTCCTGCTCCGGGTCGGGAATCGCAAATAACAAATAAGGCACATTGGCTTCGCGGGCTGGCCAGATCCCTTCCATCGCCGCCAGTTTTACCGGCTGATGTTCTTTGACATTCAGGCCATGAAAATCCCCCACCAGCGCCTGCAGTGGCGCCAGTACCAGTGCCAGCCATAAGGTCATCGACAAGCCTTTACGGGCAAACGCCTGATGTTGTTGTTTCAGCAGATACCAGGCACTGGTGGCCATCACCACAAAAGTGGCGGTCAGCATAGTTGCCAGCAACATATGAGATAACCGATAGGGCATCGAAGGGTTAAAAATAACGGCAAACCAGCTTTCGACTTCAAAGCGGCCGTTGACGATTTTATGGCCGGCCGGGGTTTGCATCCAGCTGTTGGCGGCGATGATCCAAAAAGCTGAGATCCAGGTGCCGACTGCCACAGTGCAGCTGGCAAAAAAGTGCATCCGTTCGCTGACCCTTTGCCAGCCAAATAACATCACCCCTAAAAAGCCGGCTTCAAGAAAAAACGCCGTCAGCACTTCGTACGCCATTAAAGGCCCGAGCACAGCGCCGGTCAGTTCGGAAAATTTCGAGAAGTTGGTACCAAATTCATAAGACAATACGATGCCAGACACCACGCCCATGCCAAAGGTAATGGCAAAAGGTTTGATCCAGAATTTGGCCAGCTGCAGATACACAGGGTTGCGGGTTTTTAACCATAAACCTTCCCACACCGCAATCAGCGTGGCGAGACCAATGGTAATAGACGGAAAAATGATGTGAAAACTGACGGTAAAGGCAAATTGGATCCGCGATAAAATGGCGGAGAGTTGTACGCTGTCCATCTCCATGCTCAGCGCTCCTCATCCTTGCGGCCAAGCGCCAGATAGTGGGGCAGCTGCCATACCAAAGCACTGGACAACAACAGCAACAGCGCCATACCCAGTTCCACCACAAAAATATGTATATCCATCAATCACTCCGGTTATTTATTTGTGTTGACGGTGCAGGTGCCAGAATCAGGCCAGTTGTTATCATTGAGTGAAAACATTGATCTATATCAAGTTTTCTGGAATCGCTTGCACACACTGTGAACTTGATTTACGCTCTTGTCGCCTTGAGGTGTCAACAGTGTGGACAGCTGATATAAAAGAGCTGCAACCGGAGTCTTATGCTGGATTTAAGTTTGCTGTTTGAACTGATGCTGTTATTAACCAGCCTCTGTGCCGGCTGGACCGCCTTGTGGTTATGGTGGCATGCCCGGTTTCAGCCGTTGTTATCACCGCTCAGTGCTTTTTGTCTGATGTTGATGTTGTGGTGTCTGGGGCATCTGGCGCTGCAACACCAATTCTGGCTGGTGGGGAAGGCGCTGATCCTGGCCAATCCGTTGATGCCGGCCTTTTATCTGCAATTTGCCTTGTATTTTGTTGCCGATGGCAAAAATGCCACGGCTGATTCCGGTATTTCCAGGCTCAAAACGCTGTTACCCCTGCTGTTTTTAACCTCGATCCTGGTCACTTTATTAAGCTGGTCCCAACCCTCTGCCACTGTACAACCTGCAGCGCAGTTGCCGCAGTTTTTCCTGTTTAGCGGTTTTGGCTGGGTGAATCTGCTGTACACAGTCGCGCTTGGTGTACTGGCCCATGGGGTGCTTTGGCAGGGCTGGCGCAACAGTAGTGGCAATAAACGCCGCACCATTGCCGCCATCAGTGTCAGCGCCGGTTTAGGTTTGCTGCTGGCCAGCAGTTTTGTGTTGCCGTCACTTGGGCTCGACTGGTATCCCTATCCTATGTTGCTGCTGCCGGGTTATCTGCTGCTGCTGGTGTACAGTGTGGTGCGTTATCAGATGCTGGCGGTGAACGCTTTTGCCAGCAGAGCTTTATTTGTGCTGGTGATGGGGCTGTTGCTGCTGCTGCTGATGGGGCTGATTAGCGCCCTGTTTGGTCAGCTTGGGATGCCGGCGCTTGCCGCAGTGCCCGGCTGGCAGCTGTGGTTATATTCATCGTTATTATTGTTGCTGGCGGCCGCCTGTTACCGGCCTTTAAGCCGGTTAGCCGAAAGATTAATTTACCCTGGGGTTGCGCTCAGTCAGCAGATGGTCAGCTCCTGGCTCAGTGAATTGTCCAAACCACAACAATGGCAGGCACTGGCGGATGTGGCGGCGGCGCTGGTGAGTCAGCCGCTGAAACAACCGCTTCAAATCAGGTTGCAGCAGGGCGACAGGCTACTGGCGCAGAGCGGCCCTGGCACAGCAGCGCTGCAGCTTTGTTGTAAAGCGCAGCAGGACGGCTGGCATTTTGTGTATAGCCCGCACACTGAACTCACCCCTGGCATGCAGCTGACCACTGAAGTCTTTGGCTCTTTATTACAAAGTAGCTGTACCAATCTGGAACGCTCTCTGGCGCTGGCCGAGGCAGAAAAAAGCCGCCTGAGCCAGCAACATCTGGTGGAGCTTGGCGCGCTGGCCGCCTCTATGGCGCATGAGCTGCGTAACCCACTGAATATTATTTCGATGGCGTCTGCTGCTGTAGACGCCGAACTCAAAGGTCATATTCAAACCCAGCTGAAAAGAGCCGACCGACTGATTGCCGATATGCTGGTGTATGCCGGTAACCTGCAGTTGCAGAGGCAACAGTTGCAGTTGTTAGCTCTGGTGCAGGGTGTGCTGGCGCAGTGTGAGCTTGGTGAAGTGCAGTTAGATTTACGCATTTCGCCAGATCTCTGGCTGCAGGCGGACGCTATGCGGTTACAGCAAGTGCTGATTAACCTGATTGACAACGCACTGGCGTTTTTACGCAACGCGCCAGCAGCAGAGCTCTGTATTGAAGCCGATGCAGCCACACAAAACAATGGCAGCCGCTCTGTAGTGTTGCGCCTGCATAACAATGGCCCGGCGCTGGACCCTGCCATTGAGAGCCGGTTGTTCCGGCCTTTTGTCAGCAAAAGAGCGGGCGGCAGTGGCCTGGGCCTTGCCATAGTGCAACGCATTGTTGCTGCCCATGGCGGCACTATTTGCCATCGTACTGACCTGGGCTGGCCTGTCAGTTTTGAAATTTGTTTTCCCGGAGCCTGATGAATGACGTTGGAACGTTTTGACATAGCGCGTATTTTGCTGGTGGATGATGAGCCGGCTTTTCGCTTATTAGCCGAGCGTTTTTTAACGCAACAAGGCCATCAGGTGGTGTCGGTGGCCGATTTAGCCACTGCCAGAACCCAGCTGGCCGCGCAGAGTTTTGATTTAATTTTGCTGGATTTGTCGTTGCCACCGGCTTTTGATCCTCAGGCAACACTGTTGGCTTTAGCGGAATTTACCGCGCAGCCGGTGATTATTATGACAGGCCACGCCGAGCGTGAGCTGGCACTCAAAGCCATCAGCCTGGGCGCCTGGGATTTTCTCGCCAAACCTGTGGACCCCGATATGCTGGCGGTGGTGGTAAAACGCGCTATCAGCAAACATCAGCTGTCCCGCGAACTGACCTTACTCAAAAGGCATCATCAGCCGACTGATGTGTTGTCGCAGCTGGTGGGTGTTTCCAGGCAAATGGACAATATCCGCACTCTGGTGCAGCGGATTGCGCCCACCGAAGTGCGGGTGCTGGTGACAGGCCCGTCCGGTACCGGCAAAGAAGTGGTATCGCGGGTGTTACATCAGCTGAGTTTGCGTAGCAAAGGGCCTTTTGTCTCTGTGCATTGTGGCGCTATTCCGGCTGAACTGTTAGAAAGTGAGCTCTTTGGGTATGTGAAAGGCGCTTTTACCGGCGCCGACAAAGACCGGCAAGGGCTGTTAAGCCTGGCCAACGGCGGCACTTTGTTTTTGGATGAAATTGGCGAAATGCCGCTGCCAATGCAGGTCAAAATGCTGCGAGTATTACAGGAAGGTACTTTTTATCCTGTGGGTGGGCGCGAGCAAAAACAGATTGATGTACGGCTGATTAGCGCCACCAATGCGGTATTGCCTGAGCTGGTGCGCCAGGGCAAATTCCGTGAGGATTTATATTACCGCATTAAAGGTATTACGCTGGAAACCCCGGCTCTTGATGAAAGGCGCGAAGATATTCCCCTGTTAATTCAACGGTTTTTACAGCAGCATCCGGCGGACATTCAGTTATCACCCGAAGCCATGGCCTGGTTTTTACAACAAACTTTCCCAGGCAATGTGCGGGAGCTGAAAAACACCTTAGAAAGTGTGCTGGCAATAGCCCAGGGTGGGGTGGTGACCCTTTCGGATATTCAGTTGTTACACTTAACCCCGCAGCAAACAGCAGCAGCGACGCCGCTGTTGGCAAGCCCTGGTCTGTCGCTTGATGAGCAGGTGCGACAGCTGGAAGTCAGCTTATTAACCCAGGCCCTGCTGGAGTCGCAGGGCAACCGCAGCCAGGCCGCCCGCGTTTTGGGGTTATCGCGCCAGGGGCTGCTGAAAAAAATTGAGCGTTATGGCCTGCAACAAATGGGGGTTGAGGACTGAAAGTTTTCACCTGATAAGTTGTGGTGATTTGTTCGCTATGTGTGGTTTTGTTGTTGTTTGTTCTGCAGTGGTCAGATAATCTGCTGACCCGCTTTGGCAGGGACGCCGGACGTTGTTTTGATGGTATTTTTTTATCACAACCACGTTTTCTGCTGTTTGGTATCAGTTTGTTATTTATGAACTGAGCTGTGCTTAGCCAAAATCCCCGAATAAATAAAACCCCGGTTATTGCACCTGAAAGTGTCCGGCGCTGAGTCTTGCACATTTCATCGACTGAAATTGAAAGGAATATATTAGAAAATGAAGAAAATAACCCAGATGCTTGGTTTTGTTGTTGTCGTCTTTATTTTAATCAAAGGCTGCCAACGTACCATGGAGGTGCGCTCCTGGCCTGAAACTTCAGCCGTTATCAGCAGCCATGCCGTTGAAGAATATACGGAAACCGAAAGCAAAAAGAATAGTGACGGCACAGTGAAACACAGTAGCGACAATGAATACAGATTGTGGGTTTCTTATCAATTTCAAATAGATGGTGTGCAGTATAGCGGTCGTTTTGATAAAGATGATTTGGATGATGAGCGGCAGGTAGAGCAACAACAACGCATTTATCCGCTGGGTAAAAAAATTACCGTCCGGTACGACCCACAAAATCCTGCAGATAGTGAATATAAAGGGTATTGAAGGTTTTAACGCAATTTAACCATTAATTTCAGTGTATTAGTGGCTCATTGTGACTGTTGGCTACAAAATGTAGCCAGCAGTCGTGAAAATGCAGTGTTATTCCGCTAACCCAGCGTAATACTGCTCAAATAATACTTTTTCCAAGGCCTGACGCATGGCTTCGTTAATCGGGAAATTGACACCACCCAGCTCATAGTCAATCTGACGGATTTGTTCTTTGCCGTTGCGGATCATTGGCGGTGGGTCGGATTCCAGCGCTATTAAAGTGTCGGCATAAGCCACCGGATGGTCGGCTTTAATGTTTTTACACACCGACAACAACACTTCACCTTCGCGGCCGTTATAACCGGCGGCGCCAAATAACCGGCAAATACCGGGGCGTTTTAAATACACACTGCACTGGCCCATTTTGCCATCAGCGGAGTGGCGCTGATAAAAAAAGCAGCCGTCTTGTTGGTGGTTCGCCAAAGCATCCAGCGTGCTTTCGGCTTTGCCTTCTTCCAGTAAACTGTAAGCCAGTGGCAACATTTCCAGCACTGTGGCTTCAATGCCCGGGTGTAAACAACATTCACCACAACCAGAGCGGCAGAATAAACCGCGGTCTCTTTGATATTGAGCATAAGTCTGGCCAATGTCGGCGAACACCTGTTCGACTTCAAGAGACAATTGTTTTAAACGTTGCATAGGGCTACCTCAGTTGGGGCGCGTATTGTACTGAGGTCACACAGCGATCAGCAAGAGGCTCAGAGCTCGCTGAGCGGTTTAGGTTTGGCAATGCCATAACCCTGGGCGTAATCCACCCCCATAGCGCGCAGCTCGTGCAGAATATCGATACTTTCAACATACTCCGCCACTGTCATAATGCCCATGGCGGCGGCCACATCGTGAATCGAGTTCACAATAGCACGGTCAAATTTGTCGCTTAATAAGTCCCGCACAAAGTTGCCGTCAATTTTAATGTAATCCACCGGGAAGTTTTTCAGATAACCATAAGATGAAAAACCACTGCCAAAATCATCCAGCGCAAAATGACAGCCTAAATTTCTGAAATGATGAATAAAATCCAGAGTGTTTTGCAGATTCAGAATGGCCATGCTTTCGGTAATTTCAAAACAGATATGGCGTGGCGGAATTTTATATTCCTGAAACAGCGCCGACACATAAGCTTTAAATAACGGGTCTACCAGGGAAGCGCCCGACAGGTTAATGCTGCAATGCCCCAAATTCTGCAGATGGGCCGGGTGTTGCGCCAGCCAGCGGAAATAATTGCGGATCACCCAGCGGTCGATATGTGGCATCAGCCCATAACGTTCGGCCGAACTTAAAAAATTACCAGGCGCAATAATGCTGTTATCTTCGCCTTTGAGGCGCAGCAATAACTCATAATTACTGACACTCTGTGGCAGCTGAATGGCCTGAATTGGCTGCATATAAAGCACAAAACTGTCATGCTCCAATGCCCGCTGCAGGATCTGCACCCACTGAATTTCGGCTTGTTGTTTTTGTAACTCATCATCATCCGGATGGAATAAATGAATGCGGTTACGGCCTTTTTCTTTGGCAACAAAACAGGCGGAATCGGCTTTTTTCAGTGTCTGTTCGGCCGACAGATCGTCGCGGCTGATATCGGTCATGCCAATGCTGACGCTGATACTAAACAGGCTGTCCTGCCAGAAAAAGCGGAATTCCTTCACCACTTCCAACAGGTTATAAGCCACGGCAAAGGCTTCCTGCGCTGTTTTACCCGGTAACAATACGGCAAATTCGTCACCACCCAGGCGCGCCAGCACACCATGATTGCCGAGCGCCCGTTTCAGCTGATCGCTGATTTGCAGCAGCAATGCATCACCGGCGCTGTGGTTGCAGGTGCTGTTCACCAGCTTAAACTGGTCGATATCTATATATAAAATGGTGCTGGTCAGATGCTCTGTCTGCATCCGGTGCCAGGCCTGCTGTGCCAGCTGGGCAAAATGATGACGGTTATACAGGCCGGTTAACGGGTCGTGTGAAGCCAGATAAGCCAGTTGTTCGTGGTTAACTTTTTGTTCGGTAATGTCGATGACAGAACCATGGATAAAAGCTTCGGCAGTGCCGTTTTGGGTCAGTCTTGCCGACATCAGTGCCCAGAATGGTGTGCCGTCGGCGCGTAAACCTCTGAATTCAAAACTCTGGTTATTGCTGTGCTGCAGCTGACGCACCATTTGTAATCTGTCATCCGGATTGGCGTAAAACTTGGCCATACCGTATTTTTTGACATCCTGTTCCATGTCGCTCAGCTGCTGGTAACCCAAAATATTCAGCAATGAACGGTTGGCGGCAATAAGGCCACCATCCAGGGTGGTGGTAAACATACCTTCCACCGCATTGTGGTAAATATCGTAATACTGTTTGAGCGTCTGAATGGCTTGCTGGTGCGCCTGGGTACTTTCTTCACTGACCTGCTGCATGCGCTGCGCCAGGCCATAACTCATCAGCGCCATGCTGCACACCACAGAGCCTATCAGCAGATATTGCCAGGTTTTGGTGTCTGAAACATAACCCAGCTGCGCCAGCAGCAGCACCAGGCTGGCGGCAAAAAACAATAACCAGCTTAAGCTAAAAGTGCGGGCTCTGGGTTTGCCACTAAAGGTATGGGCCAGCACCTGCAGCAGGTTAGTGCCCATCACCAGTGCCAGCACCGCCAGTAATAACAACAGCCGGTGTTCAAATTCAATATAAAGCGGACTAAACAATAACAGTGCAGAGGCCAGCAGGTTCAGCCATAACAGGCCTAGCCGGGCATTGCTCAGCATGGTGTGGGTGGCCAGGCTTAAAAACGCCAGACAGGCGCCCACGGCCAGATAAAAGACGGCCTGATTGACTTCCGGATATTCCGGCCACATTAACGCAAAGCCGGCGCCATTTAACACCGCAATCACCAGACTGAAAAACACAAAAAAACCGGCAAAATAACCATAAAGTACGGTTTTAATATTCAGATATAACAACAGGTTATACGCTGCCATTAACAGCAACAGCCCCAGCATCAGGCCATCAAATAAATTGGAGGTCAGTTGCAGCTGATAATAACGGTCGGGTTGCCATAGCTGAAAATCGGAGCGGATCAGGGTGCCGTCCTGCACTTTGATCAGAATATCCAGCTCTTGCTCGGCTTTAAACTGCAGGGGCACGGCAAAAGTGCGGCTTTTGATCTGCCGTTCGCCAAAAGGCAGGCTGGTACCGGCGCGGTTCAGTTTTTTCAGTTCGTGGTTTTGCCGGTCAAAACTATAAAACTCCACCAGATTGGCCGACGGAAAGTTGTAATCGAGGATCAGTTGTTGCTGGCGTTGCCCTAAATAATGTAGCCGGGTAAAAAACCACACCACTTTATCCTGGGCTTTAAAACTAAAATCGGCGGAAGGTACAGGGCTAAAAGCGTGGTGGTGTTCAGGTTCGTACACTATGTCTTCAATGCTGACACTGGCGTCAGTGACCTGATAATGCAGGTGCGGATGCAAAGACAGGCGTTTGAGTTGTTCGTCCAGTTTCAGCACGTCAGCCGGAAAAGCCTGCAGCATGGCCGGGAACCACAACATCAGCAGCAGCCACCACCTTGTTACCACACCAACCTCCGCTCTGTTAAATCCCTAAGCCTATGATAATGCACTATTGCTCTGCAGCAGGCTTGCTAAATCTGACAGTAACACAGCGCCGGCTGCGTTGTCAGCCTCCACCCAGCAACTGTCACTGTAGTGTTCATAATGCAGCGCAAAAACGGCATTGCAAAAATAAAAGCGGATCTGCAGCCAGTCCAATCCTTGTTCTGCTTGCAGCTGACTGAGCTGTGGCATGTTTTGCAGGTAGTTTTTAAAAAATGGCAATAACAACTCGGGGTCGGGCAGGGGTTGTGACGGCTGTAACAACAGTTGCCCCTTGGCAACACGAACTAACATCTGCATCAGTTATCCAGATATTCTGCAATTAAATCAAGGAAATCATCACCATAGCGGCTGAGTTTAGTTTGGCCAACACCGCTGATGGCTAAAAACTCAGCCGGTGTTTGTGGCATTTGTTGTGACATTTCAATCAGGCTGGCGTCGCTGAACACCACAAAAGGGGCCACATCATCACGCTCGGCAATTTGTTTACGCAAGGCTCTGAGTTTACTAAATAAAACGCGGTCATATTCTTGTTTTTGCTGTACTTTGCCTGCTTTGCTGCTGGTTTTGGCTGGTGCAAGGCGCGGCACTGCCAATGCCAGACTGCTTTCGCCTCTGAGCACAGGTCGGGCCGCAGGCAACAGCTTTAATACCGAGTGCTGGGTAATATCCTGTTGCAACAATCCATGATGGATCAACTGACGAAACACCGACAGCCAATAATCGTGGCTTTGTTCTTTGCCAATGCCAAAGGTAGAGAGTTTGTCCTGCCCCAGTTCCAGAATACGCTGGTTTTGGCTGCCCCTGAGCACATCAATGACATGGTGCATGCCAAAACTCTGGCCCACCCGATACACGCAGGACAACGCTTTTTGCGCCAGCACAGTGCCGTCGAATTTTTTCGGTGGATCCAGACAAATATCACAGTTACCACAAGGGGTTTGATTGGCTTCGCCAAAATAATTTAATAACACCAGCCGGCGGCAGGTTTGAGCCTGCGCAAAAGCAGCCATAGCATTAAAACGCTGCATGGTGACTTCGGCTCTGGCCTGATTCTCTTCCGCCATGATCCAGCTGCGCATCCGGCTGATATCGGCAGGGTCGACCAGCATCACAGCTTCGGCGGCTACACCGTCACGGCCGGCGCGGCCTGTTTCCTGATAATAAGCTTCAATAGTGCGGGGTAAGTCGTAATGCACCACAAAACGGATATTGGGTTTATTCACGCCCATGCCAAAGGCCACAGTGGCAACAATGATCTGCAGGTGGTCGCGTTTAAACTCGTCCTGCACTCTCATCCGTTGTTCGTTGCTTAATCCGGCATGATAAGCACCTACGGCAAAACCTTTATTTTGCAGCTGTTCATACAGCTCATCTACTTTTTTGCGGGACGAACAATAAATAATACCACTTTGATTTTCCTGGCTTTTAAGTAGCGATACCAGTTGTTCAAAAGGGCGGAATTTTTCCTGCACCGTATAACGGATATTGGGTCTGTCAAAACTGCTGATGCTGGTGTAGGGGTTGACCAGTTGCAGCTGAGTGCGGATATCCTGCTGCGTGGCCGGGTCGGCAGTGGCGGTCAGTGCCATTAATGGCACCTGCGGGAACTGCTGTTTCAGCTGCGCTAATGCGATGTAGTCGGGTCTAAAATCGTGGCCCCACTGCGACACACAATGGGCTTCATCAATGGCAAACAAACTGACGCCGACTTGTGATAATCGTTGTAAAAACTGCGGTTGTAATAAACGTTCCGGTGCCACATACAGCAGTTTCAGCTGCTGAAAATGCAGTTTTTGCAGCACATCGTCCACCTGATCGCGGCTTAAACTGCTGTTGATAAAATCGGCCGCTATGCCCATCGCCTGCAGGCTATCCACCTGATCTTTCATCAACGACATCAAAGGCGACACCACCACTGTGACACAGGGTAATAACAGCGCCGGCAGCTGATAACAGAGCGACTTACCACCGCCTGTTGGCATCAGCACAAAACTGTCGCGCCCCGACAGGGCAGCGCCAATCACTTCAGTCTGGCCAGGGCGAAATTCGCTGTAACCGAAGTATTGTTTTAAGGTGTTGTGCAGTAAGTCGGTCAAAAAAATATCCAGCGCGGCAAACAAAGCCGGCATTGTAATCAAAAGCGTTGGCACTGTCTGCTGTTGCAGTGGCTTAGTTCAGAGCCTTTACATCGGGGCAGCGGCGTTTTATCTTCACTGCTCTTACCAGTCTTGTTGCCCCTATTTGGAGTTGTGCCATGTCGGCTGACGTTTTGTTGCCTTTTATCGCTGAGGTCTTTGATCAAATGCCTTTTAACCGTTTGCTGGGGTTAAAAGTCACAGGCTTTTCTGCCGACCAGGCTGAAGTGCGTTTTGCCTTTAAACCCGAGCTGGTGGGCAACCCGGTCCAACAAATTCTGCATGGTGGTGTGATAGCTTCTGTGCTTGATACTGTGGGTGGCATTATGGCCATTTCCAGTGCACTGAAACGGCTGGGGCAGGTGGAACACGAAGTGCTGGTGGCCAAAATGGGCAAAATGAGCACCATTGATATGCGCAGTGATTATTTAAGGCCGGGTCGGGGTACTGAATTTATTGCCACTGCCCAGGTGATCCGCTCCGGCAATAAGGTGTGTGTTTGTCGCATGGAGCTGCACAATGAACAAGGTGTGCATATTGCCCTTGGCACCGGCACTTATCTTGTGGGTTAAAATTCGCTACACTGTCGCCCTTTTCCAGAGTGCCACTTTGATGCTGGCGCCAGCGCCGGGGGCGCTTTTTTATGCAGTTAAACCGCGAACAGAAAATTGGTGGCATTTTTGCTGCCAGTGCTTACACCCTGTGGGGCATAGCGCCACTTTATTTTAAACAGATTGATTTTGTTCCTGCCCTGGAAATTCTGCTGCACCGCATAGTCTGGTCTTTTGTATTGCTCGCGGTGATTTTAACTGTGATGAAACAATGGCCTGCGGTGCAGGCCGTGTTTAAAAAACCAAAGTTGCTGGCCGCTATGCTGGGCACGGCTTTATTGCTGGCAGGCAACTGGGGGCTCTTTATCTGGGCGGTGAATAACGACCATATGCTCGAAGCCAGCCTGGGTTATTACATCAATCCGCTGTTAAATATTCTGCTTGGCATGTTGTTTTTAGGCGAGCGGCTTCGCAAGTTGCAATGGGCCGCTGTAACCCTGGCCCTGACAGGAGTGCTGATCCAGCTGGCTTATTTTGGCTCTTTGCCCTGGGTGGCTTTGGTGCTGGCCAGTAGTTTTGCGCTTTATGGTTTATTTCGCAAAAAACTGGCGGTGGATGCCCTGAGTGGTTTATTTGTCGAGTCGTTATTATTAATGCCGCTGGCGCTGCTGTACTGGTGGCAGTTTGCCGACTCTGCGTCGGCCAATCTGCTGCAAAACACTGTTGGGCTG
The DNA here is from genome assembly GCF_036782235.1 of Rheinheimera sp. Taxonomy (GTDB): domain Bacteria; phylum Pseudomonadota; class Gammaproteobacteria; order Enterobacterales; family Alteromonadaceae; genus Pararheinheimera. The sequence goes on from NZ_DAIPZL010000012.1 coordinate 72,274, forward strand.
AATTTATGGCTGATAGCGGCCGGTGTGGTGACCACAGTGCCCTTGTTGTGTTTTATTGCCGCAGCAAGACGTTTGCAGCTGTCCACTATGGGCTTTTTCCAGTATATAGGCCCAAGTTTTATGTTTGTATTTGGGGTGTTTTTATATAACGAGCCGCTGGACCCCAGCAAACTGGTGACCTTTGCTTTTATCTGGACAGCGCTGTTGGTGTACTCGCTGGACGCAGCCTGGCAAATGAATAAAGGCCGCAAGGCGACAACTAAAAAGGCAGCATCATGAAGTTATATCTGGCGCTTGATATTTCAGACGACGATGTAGACCTTACTGAAGTTGCACAACAATGTGGTTTTGATGTGCGCCACAGTGCTGTGCTGGATTTAACAGCGCCTGTGGTGGCTGTTTATCATGACATTGAATGCCTGATGCTGGAACTGCAGCTGGGCCAGGGCGCGCCAGCTGCCGACATCTTATTGGCAGAACTTGAAGTGGTGTTGTCGCATCCTTCGGTGTCGGCGGTGCGTAAACTGGCGCTCGAACTTTAACTGGTTCTCAGCATAAGGCTGTGCGTTTGCACAACCTTGTTGTGGGCGCTGCTGCTACAAAGCACTGCTGTAAAGTGAAGCGCTGCCGTATAGTGAAGCGCCGCCGTATAGTGCAGCATTATCCAAGTCAGATTTTTCAGCTGCTGTAGGTTACCGGCAACTTAAGCCTGAGCGTATATATCTCTGTATCCCAACCAGCGTCTGATCAAGCCTTCAGCCGCGGTTTTATCCAGTTGCCATAGCCGCTGGGCAGCCTGTTGTGCTGCCGGGATCAAAGCGCCATCCCTGGTTAAATCGGCAATACGGTAACTGGCAAGGCCGGTCTGGCGGGTACCCAGCAACTCACCAGGCCCCCTGATCTCTAAATCCCGTTGTGCTATGACAAAACCGTCATTGCTTTCGCGCAGCACGGCCAATCTTGCCTGGGCTGTGCCCGACAAAGGCGCGTGATACATCAGCACACAATGAGAGGCGACGCTGCCGCGACCGACCCGGCCACGCAACTGATGCAACTGCGCTAAGCCCAGCCGCTCCGGGTTTTCAATGATCATCAGGCTGGCGTTGGGTACATCCACCCCCACTTCAATCACAGTAGTGGCCACCAGCAAATGAACATCACCTGCAGCAAAAGCCTGCATCACAGCTTGTTTTTCGCTGCTTTTTAACCGGCCATGCACTAAGCCAATACGTAAATCCGGCAACGCAGCGGCAAGTTCAGCGGCCGTATTTTCGGCGGCCTGGCACTGCAACACATCAGACTCATCAATCAGGGTGCATACCCAATACGCCTGCCGGCCCTGTTGTTTTACCACCTGTTCCACCCGGTTCACCACTTCGGCACGGCGACTGTCGGGCAGCACTACAGTGGTCACCGGTGTGCGGCCTGGCGGCAGCTCGTCAATCACCGAAGTGTCGAGATCGGCATAAGCGGTCATGGCCAGAGTGCGCGGGATAGGGGTGGCCGTCATCACCAGCTGATGTGGGTAATAACCACTTTGGCTGCCTTTTTCTCTGAGTTCCAGCCTTTGATGCACCCCAAACCTGTGCTGTTCATCAATGATCACCAGCGCCAGCCGGGCAAACTGCACCTGCTGCTGAAAGAGCGCATGGGTGCCGATGACCAGCTGGGCCTGACCTGACTGGATGGCGGCAAGTTCGTTGTCACGTGCTTTGCCTTTGCTTTTGCCGCCAAGCCAGGCCACCTGTATGCCCAAAGGTTCAAACCAACGGCGAAAAGTTGCGGCATGTTGTTCAGCCAATAATTCAGTGGGCGCCATCAGCGCCACCTGAGCGCCAGCGGCAATCACCGGCAAAGCGGAAAGTGCCGCCACCAGGGTTTTGCCTGAGCCGACATCCCCCTGCACCAATCTGAGCATAGGGTCAGACTGGGCTAAATCCTGCAAAATATCCTGCACCACCCGTTGCTGCGCCGACGTTGGCGAAAACGGCAGGCTGGCTAAAAAGGCCGGAGTGAGGGCGGAGTCCGGTTTAAATACAATGGCTTGCTGGCTGCGGCACTGGCCACGCAGTTGCAGCATACTGAGCTGCTGCGCCACCAGCTCTTCAAAAATCAGCCTTTGTTGTGCAGGGTGCTGGCCTGCTTCTAACAGCTGCAATGAAGCGTCCGGTGGCGGCCGGTGCAGATAACATAAAGCGTCGGTCAGCGACCAGGCCTGAGGGGGCAATACCGGGGCTAGAAATTCGGCAGGATAACAACGTTTTAATTCAATCAGCGCCTGATCGGTCAGGTTACGCCAGCTGGCCTGTTTTAAACCTTCAGTGGTGGGGTAAACCGGAGTCAGGGTTTCTGCAACTTCCAGCGGTTCGTCAGTTTTGACTACTTTGTATTCGGGGTGCAGCATTTCCACACCACGCATGCCACGTTTCACTTCACCAAAACAGCGCAGCCTGACCCCAGGCGTCACCGCATTTTTCTGTGCCGCACTAAAGTGGAAAAACCGCAGCGTGATGCTGCCAGTGCCGTCGCTAAGCACCACGACCCAGCTGCGTCTTTTGCCAAAAATAATGTCGCTGCTTTGCACTATTCCCTGGACCGACACTTGCTGCGCCGGCCAGATATCTCTGATAGCACAAAGGCGGGTGCGGTCTTCATAACGTAAAGGCAGGTGAAATAAAATGTCCTGCACCGAAACTATACCCAGTTTGGCCAGCAGTTCTGCTGTTTTGGCGCCGACACCTTTCATCTCGGCGATGGCCAGATTTGCCAGTAAAGTTCGTTGCAAAATCAATATCCTGAAGGGCAATACAAAAATGCATCATACCCAATTGCCGGCAAAAACGCATGGGATGACAACGGATGTCAGTGAGGCTTTGTTGGTTGAGCCGCAGGCACAAGCTTGTTTGACTGATAAAAATCAGTTTGCTGTTGAGCGGTAATAAGTTGCAGCTGCTGACTGATTTGATGATGCAACTCAAAATGCCGGCTCAGGCGGGATAAAGCCAGATGGTTTTTCTGCTGTTGCGATTGCGGCGGCTGCCATGGGTTTAAACCGATTTTGGCCGCCAAACGCGGGTTATTTTCTAATAAATTCATTGTGATATGTTGTGGCCCCGCCACTAAATCTACATTGCCGTAATGTAATAACGCCAGTGCCTGCTCCAGATTGGGTACCTGTTTCACTTTTACCTGATGTTGTTGTAATAACTGAATAAAATCAGGGTGATAATGACGATCAGCGGCCAGGGCAATTTTTTTGCCATTCAGTGCGGCCAGGTTGCGCACTGGGTTTTGCTGATGCCGGCTAAACAGGGCATCCGGCCTGGCGTTATCAAAAGGCAGCAACAACATAAACTGCTCCCGCTGTGCCGACCACAACAAACCAGTCATCAGATCGGTTTTGCCTTGTTGCATCAGTTTCAGGCAGCGGGCACTTGGGGTTGGCGGGCTGAATTTCAGGGTAAAACCACTTTGTCTGGCCAATTGTTGCATCAAATCGACCACAGGCCCTGTGGGTTGTTGTGAGCCAGTATAAATCTGGCGTGGTGGCAAATGATCCAGACACCACTCAAGTTCGGGTTGCTTGGCTTGTGCGGCCGGCCACAGCAGCAGAGAAAACAGGCTCAGATTTATCAGGCAACGGAAAAAGGGCATGCTGTGCTCCTGTTGGTCGCTGACAACTCAAGTTACAACACAACCTGCGGGGTTTAACGGTTTTGCAGTGGTTCGTTATCGCTGACCAGATATTGTTTGCCACCATCCGGCAGCTGATACAGCCGGTTGACTGTACCGTCATCTTTCATTAAAGCCACGGCCTGTTCTATCTGGTCTTTTAAGTATAAGTACTTACTTTTTCTGGAAAAACCAATATTGATATATCTGGGCGTACCAAACCTAAACGTTAAGGCAGCTTTTCTGAACTGATAATGTAAAGCAGGGTTATTACGGATCACTTCCAGCGAACTCTGGGTGGGCACTATCAGACCATCAACCCGGCCCTTACGCAGCAGTTCAAAACCCGCTTCGATACTGTCGACCTCAATATGTTGCTCTTTCTGGTTTTTAATCAACGCCATCAGGGTTGGGTTGTAAATATAGTTGCGCACTGTCACCAGGATCAGCGGGCTGAGCTGGCTGATTTGATCAATCAAACGCAAATCGTTTTTGCGCAAATACAAAGACTCGGGGATGGTTTCGTTATAGGGAAACAAATGCATCAGCTGGTTGCGTTCTTCGGTGAAGTTCAGATTGATCATTAAATCTGCCTCACCTGTACTCATCTGACGAAAACAGCGGGCTATCGGCGTTTTGGGGCTGTAACTGAGCTCAAAACCCACTCTGTTGGCCAATTCCTGCATCACGGCCACTGAGGGGCCTGTTGGCAGGCCGCGGCCCTGAAACTCGTGAAAACGCGGGAAATGGTCAAGGCACCAGTGTAATACCGGTTTTTTTACCACAGACTCTGCCGCCGCAGGTTGCAGCAAGGTGCTCATCTGTGATATCAGCAAAAACAAGGCCAGCGTGGTTTTTTGCATCAAACTCTGTCCTGCCGGCACAGCGCTTGGGCTGTGCCTGTATTGTCGTTGTTGCGGCGAACCAGCAGCAAGGCAGACGGAATTTAGTTGGTTGACGGCACTTCCATCACGCCGTCGATTTCAATTTGTGCACCGCGCGGTAAAGCGCTGACTTGTACTGCAGCCCTTGCCGGGTAAGGGGCGGTAAAATGCCGTGCCATAATTTCATTCACAGTGGCAAATTTGCTTAAGTCGGTCAGGAAAATATTCACTTTCACCATGTCGTTTATACTGCCACCAGCAGCCTGGCACACGGCGCTCAGGTTCTGAAACACCTGTTCTGCCTGTTCGGCAAAATCTTCCGACACCATTTGCATGCTGGCGGGCACCAAAGGAATTTGGCCGGATAAATACACTGTGGTGCCGATTTTGACCGCCTGGCTGTAAGTACCGATAGCGGCAGGGGCTTTATCAGTGCTGATAATCACTTTTGACATAACTGTTATTTCCTTCGATAAACTTTCAGCACATCCGGTGTCACCCGGATTTTGCGCATCACATTGGCCAGATGCACCCGGTCGCGAACCGACAAGGTGATTTTGATCACATAGTCGCCGGTGTCACGATCGTCAGTGGATAAGTCCTGAATATTAGAGTCGAGGCTGGCAATGACGGTCGTCAGTTTTGCCAGCATGCCTTGTTTGTTCACAATAAAAACCCGGATATCACAGAGAAATTGTTTATCTCCGGTTTTATCCCAGCGCACCGGGAAATATTTACCCGGTTCTTTTTCCCAGCCGCGGATATTGCGGCATTCAGAGCGGTGTACGTTTAATCCTTTGCCCGGTGAAGCACTGGCGGCAATCGGATCTCCCGGAATAGGGCGGCAACATTTGGCAAAGGTGGTGAGCATACCTTCAGAACCGACAATAAAAGCTTTGGGTTTGGCCGGCAGCACTTCATCCACTGTATTACTTTCGTCAAATTCGCCGAGTAAACGGCGGGCAACTGCTATCGGCAACTGGTTGCCCAGGCCAATGTCGATAAAAAGTTCGTCCAGGGTTTTTTGTTTGCTGTTTTGCAGCACCTGTTCAATACGTTCGCTGGCAATAGATTCCAGCGGTACTTCACCAAGCGCCGAAGTCAGCAGCCTTTTACCCAGCGCAATAGCTTCGCTTTGTTCTTGTTTTTTCAGGAAATTGCGGATGCCCATAATGGCGCGGCTGGTGACCACATAGTTCAGCCAGTTGGCATTGGGTTTGCCTCCGGGGCTGGTAATTATTTCAACGGTCTGGCCGGTTTCCAGCGCTTTGGTCAGGGGGTAAGGTTTGCGGTCTACCCGTACACCAACACATTTATTGCCAATGTCGGTATGCACGGCATACGCAAAATCAACGGCGTTGGCGCCAATTGGCAGTTCAACAATTTTGCCTTTAGGGGTAAACACATAAAGCTCATCCGGGTAAAGCTCAGACTTGACGTTTTCCACAAATTCATAGGTGTTGCCGGCACTTTGCTGAATTTCCAGCAAACTTTGCATCCAGCGTCTGGCGCGGATTTGTGCTGTGGTGTCGCCTTGTTCACCGGATTTTTTATACATCCAGTGTGCGGCAATGCCGTTGTCGGCCATCTCATCCATTTCGCGGGTACGCATCTGAATTTCCACCGGAATACCATGTGGGCCAACCAGAGAAGTGTGCAGCGACTGATAACCGTTTTGTTTGGGAATGGCGATGTAGTCTTTAAAACGGATTTCGATAGGCTTATACAGATTATGCACTACACCCAGCACGCGGTAGCAGGAGTCGACACTGTCAACCAGCACTCTAAAGCCATAAATGTCCATCACATCGTTGAACATCAGCTCTTTACTTTTCATCTTACGGTAGATGCTGTACAGATGTTTTTCCCGGCCCGACACTTCGGCCTGAATGCCGGCATTGCGGATGCGTGATTCTATTTCATTCTGAATTTTTTCAATCACTTCGCGCCTGTTGCCACGCGCTTGTTTTACCGCAGTTTCCAAAGCGCGGTAACGCATTGGGTATAAAGCACGAAAACCCCAGTTTTCCAGTTCGTTTTTAATATTGTGAATACCGAGCCGGTTGGCGATAGGGGCGTACAGTTCCAAAGTTTCTTTGGCAATACGGCGGCGTTTTTCCGGTTTTAACGCGCCTATGGTGCGCATATTGTGTGTGCGGTCAGCCAGTTTGATCAGGATAACGCGGATGTCCTGCGTCATCGCCATAAACATTTTTTGCAGGTTAGTGACTTCAAACTCTTTGATATCTTTAAATTTTACTTTATCGAGTTTGGATACACCCTGCACCAGTTCGGCCACTGTCTCGCCAAAACGCTCTGCTAAGTCTTCTCTGCTGTATTCGGTGTCTTCAATCACATCGTGTAACAGCGCAGCCATCAGGGTTTCATGGTCCATCCGCATATCGGCCAGAATGCTGGTGACTGCCACCGGATGGGTAATATAAGGTTCACCACTGGAGCGGGTTTGCGGGGCGTGCGCGTCCCTAGCCAGCACATAAGCCTGTTGCACCAGGGCAACCTGTTCTGGCGGCAAATACGCACTGATCTGTTGTTTCAGACCTTCAAATAAATACACTGCACTAAGCTCCATATCGGGGCATCACGCCGATCCCCGCTATCTGCTTAAAATATACGTGGATTTTTCCGGCTTGCCAACGGGAGAAACAGCGGCTTGTGTGAAAGAATAACAAGGGGATTCAGAAAAATAACGCCCCGGCATTAAGGCTGCCGGGGCCTTTGCTTCTGCTGGTTGCAGAAGGCTTAAGTGTGATTACTCGTTACCGATGATAGCGGCAACGGCAGCCATTTCTGACGCTTCCTGTTGCAGCTGGTCACGACGTTCTTGCTGATCAAGGATGTCGGCGGTGATAAAACCTTTTTCGATTTCACGTAAGGCAACAACTGTTGATTTATCGTTTTCGATCTCAACCATGGCTTCTTTGCCTTCAACTGATAATTGGCGGGCGCGACGCGCTGCAACCAGGATCAGATCAAAACGGTTACCAATTTTATTTACTGCATCTTCAACTGTTACGCGAGCCATTTACCACTCCGGTATTCAAATTCTGACAAGACCGCATAGTCTACGCTATTTCGGTTAATTCGCCAACAGGTCCGTCAGCAATGTCTGCTGCCGTTGCTGTTGTTTTGGCAAAGTTAAACGGTGACTCAGCACCACATGTTGCAGGTCGGCAAGGCATTGCTGAAAATCGTCGTTCACCAGCACATAGTCGTATTCCACCACATGGCTGATTTCACTTTTGGCCTGCTGCATGCGTTTTTGAATCACTTCCTGTGAATCCTGCCCCCGTTGATTTAACCGTCTTTCTAATTCAGCCACGCTGGGCGGCAGAATAAAAATGCTGCGCACCGAAGGCACCTGCGCTTTGATTTGTCGTGCACCTTGCCAGTCGATATCAAGAAAAACATCGCGGCCTTGCGCCAGCACCTGCTCAATAGCACGGCGGGAAGTGCCATAATAATTGCCGAATACTTCAGCCCATTCCAGAAATTCACCTTGCTCAATCAGCGCTTTAAATTCATCAACACGAGTGAAGTGATAATGCACACCGTCGGTTTCGCCAGGCCTTGGCGCACGGGTGGTATGAGAAACACTTAATTGCATATCGGCGTGCTGGCCTAATAACGCATGGATTAAACTGGACTTGCCGGCGCCACTTGGCGCCGACAGAATAAAAAGGTTGCCTGGTAAATGCTGCATAACAATGCCTGAGCTAACGGGAAAGGTTGAATTTTACGTCTGTGTTGCCAAGGCTGCAAACTTTTAACCAGAGTGCTGATGTTGCGGCCAAAGCCGCTACAAGATCCGTCACAGTAACCACAGCATTGGCTGTCTGGGCCTTTGGGCCACCTAGCGTTTTTTTGGTGTTGCTTTGATCGACAAAGTTAATTTGAACCTGGCCATTGGCTCATCACCATGCAATGAAGGACAGGTAATGTTGACGCTGACTGTTTTGTTAATACGTTGACCACTTTGCAGTGACTCATCAATCATGGCATCTATTAAAGCGCCGTCATCACTGGTAAACCAGACTTCAGCTTCCGGTCGTTTTAAAAACTCTCCATGTACATCTTTAAAGGCAAAATTAGCGTTGACGCCGCGCGCCTTGGCTTTACTGAATACCAGAAAAGCACCGGCTAAATCTGCTCCAATGGCCAGAGCACCAAAATAAATACTGCCTAAATGGTTTTTGGTGCGCCAGCCGTGCGGGATACTAACAGTCAGGCTCTGTTCGCTGATCTGACGGATTTTTGGGGCGCAAAAACCAATCAGCGGAATATAACGCCAGCCGAACCACCAGAGTTCACGGTTTGCCTGTTTTAAGTTGATGGTCATCACGCTGTGTTCTCCGCTCACCAGGTTGCCTTATTGCAACTGGTCGGAGCTTATCATTGCGTTCGCTGGTCAGACAAGATCTGCAGACGTTGTTGCTGCCACAGGGCTTCAAAACGTTGTTGGGCTTTTTGTCGGTTATTCACACATTCAACAATCTGAGCTGTTTGCTGCACACCAAAGCAGGATCTGGGCTCCTGATAATATCTGAGCCATTCCGTCAGTTGCCGGCCCTGATAAGGAGCCCTGACTTCAACAGCTGAAGCAAAAAACTTGCGTGCAGATATAGTGGCGTCTGCAGCTATGTCGCTGGCGTATTCATAAGGTTTTCTTTTTACAGGGAAAATTCTATTTTTAGTACCAGGGGCAGGGCTGGCGATAGGTTTGACACAATGGTGATAAATCTGTTGTGCCAGGCTTTGTTCCGCAGCTTTGAGTGCATCGGCGTTTTTTAAACTATAACCCCGCCTTTGTGTGTCTCTGTTGTCGTCTAACTCCTGCTGCATCTGAAGGCATTGTTGTTGATTAAACTGCTCTACAGCCGGAATATTGGCGACAAAACACAGTATTAACACCAATAAACCAGCCTGTCCTGTAATAAGTACTGCGGTTGATGTATTCATCACGGCTCCTTGTGACATTTTGGTGAAAAACGAGTAATAAAAATAGCTGAAATAACTGTTTGTCTATACAGTTTTGTTTCTCTTTTATCAGGTTAAAATGCCTGCTGTGAATAACAACATGAAGCGAAAAGAAAAATTTTATAGCTTGTTTTAGGAAAATTTTATTTGTCAGAAAAATATCAAATAGTCGTGTTGTTTTCTGCTGCTTCAGACCTTTTACACCGCAGATCCAAATCAAAAAAAGCCGTTATTTTTGATGAACAGGCCGGTGCGAGCATAGCTGAAATGATGCCATCAGCCGAACAGACCGCTATTTATTCCGAAGCTGACATTGTGGTGCCAGGATGATGATCACTGAGTGGTTGTAATAAGTGCTGCAGTTCATATTCAAGGTAATCAGCCAAAGCCAGCCAATCCTTGCGTTGTTGGCATGCCAAACATTGGCTCAGAATATATTGTAAGTTTTGCACCTGCTGTACGTCTGATGTCGGAAAAAGGCTGAGCAGGTGATTGACCATAGTGGCCATTTCCAAAGCGGCCTGGGTGTTTTTCCCAAGACGAAATTGCAGCGCCAGCTGTTTTGCCTGCTGTTGGCAGCCGTGAAGTGTTGGCGTCATCTGCAGTACTCCGGATGATAATGGGTGCCTTCAATGACAGCACCGGCTTTGGACATGTTGTAAAAAGTGATGGTCGGATGGCGCTGGATATAACGCTCCAGACCAATCAGATAGGTCATAAAGTTAGGCAAAGTGGGCACTTTTTCACCATAAGCGTTCATGACCCATTCGCTGGCTTGCTGATAAGGAATACCAATTTCGCCATCCTGCCAGCTGGCATGGGTTTTTTGGTGGCTAAATGCAAAATCAGCACCAAACAACAGCACTTCACGGGCCCCCATTTGGACTGCAAGATCGACGGCCGGATGGATCACACTGCCGTGCATAAAAAGCCGCGCTGCGCTGAGTTGATCGCGAAGGGAGGCAAACATCTGCGTCTCATTCATCGCTACATAACGCTCACCGGGAAAATCCGCCAGAATTTCAGCACTGGTGATGGGGAAATACACCAGTCTACAGCTGGCCGGCAATTCGGCCACCGGTAAGTGGCGGGCGCTGATCAGATAATCCACTGTAACCACAATATCAGGCACTATCTGATGCGCTAATAAAGCTTTAACTGCAGTGTCGACACAAATCAATAAAGGAGGAACTGGCTGAGTACGACATTGTTGCAGCAACCCATAATGTTGCTCCAGCGATGGCCCGGCGGCAATCACAAAAGCCTGTTGTCCTGTACTCATAGTCCGGAACAACTGTTGCACCTGTTTATCCTGTTGCCAATAACATTGGTTCTGTTGCAGACGGGGCAGTAAAGGCGCAGTGTTTTCTGCCAGCCGCAGGCTGACATTACCCACTTCCAGTTCACTGCAAAGGCGCTGGCGGATTTTCTGACTAAAATCACTGGCCAGCTCCAGTTCGGATGGCAATACCACATAAGGAGGCTGTAGTTCTTTGTCCTCACCTGCCAGGCTTAATTGCACCCTTGGGTCGCTCAGCCAGCTGCGTTGGTCCAGCAACTGCAAAACCAGACTAAACAGCGATTCGTTCAGAATTTTCACCTTGAGTGTATTCAGCTCGCGTCTGCTTAGTAACTCATGCTGCAAGTCACCCAGCCCTGTACCATAAAGAGTCACCACCGGCTGCTGTTGAACCTGTGCTGCCTGTTGCTGCGCTTCAAGAGCACGGTTATGCCGGCTGGTCAGCTGAATACCATTGACTGACAAAGTTGACTCTGCACCTTCGGCCAGCGCTAAGGTCAGTTCAGTGGCTTTTTCTGCCATAGTGTCCAGTTGCGACGCCAGCACCGGCCAACGTTGACGGATCACAGTGATATTCTGCTGATAGCAGTCGTTCATCAGGTTTTCTCTGTTTTAACGCCGGAAGACTCAGAGTTAAATTAGGGCCGGCAGCAGTTATTTTTGTGTTGGCTAAAGTGTGCAACAACGTGCTTTCACAGTGCAGCTGTCGCGGAAAAGATAACCGATCTGAACTTGATAAGTGAAAGTTGTTTTTTGTTTAATGACTAAGATATTGATATTAAAAAACTTTTCATTCGTATTTTGAGTGGAGTTAAAAGCACCGCAAAAAAATTCAAAAAATAAATTTCAGTTTCTGCTGGCAGTTGTCGCTCTAAGTTTATGAGCATCATTTCAGGAGAACTCAAAATGGCTTTATCAATTCAATCAAATGCAGCAGCAACAGTTATCCGTAATCAGTTAAATCGTACCAACGACGGTCTGGCAGTTGCTTTAGAACGTTTAGGTACTGGTTTCCGTATCAATTCAGCAAAAGATGACGCTGCCGGCTTGCAAATTGCAACCCGTCTGGCTGCCCAGGTTGTCGGTCAGGAAACTGCCATGAGCAATGCTGCCAACGCCAATGCGATGTTAAAAACCGCAGAAGGTGCTTTTGATGAAATGACCAATATTGCTTACCGTATGAAAGAGCTGGCAACTCAGGGTGCCAACGGTACCAATGCCACAGGTGAATATACAGCTCTGGGCAATGAGTTCACTGCATTAAATGACGAATTAACCAACATTATGACCAACACCTCTTTTGGTGCCGGTACTATATTGCTTAGCGGTGGTAAACTGGCTGCAGCAGTGACCTTCCAGATCGGTGCTTCTGCCGCAGAAACTCTGGATGTGGATATTTCTACTGAAATTGGTGATGTAGACACTGCTATTGCTGGCTTCACCGGTTTAGCGGATCAAGCCGATTCATCGACCACCATGGGTGAAATTGATGACCTGATTACCGCAATTGGTGCTGCCCGAGCCGCTTTGGGTGCGTCCATGAACCGTTTGGATCACACCATCAATAACCTGAGCAATATGTCTGAAAACACCAGTACAGCAAAAAGCTTGCTGATGGATGCCGACTTTGCCCGTGAAACATCTAATATGACCAAACAACAACTGCTGATGAATTCAGGTATTTCTGTATTGACTACAGCCAATACCACCACACAAATGGTTGCTCAGCTGTTACGTTAAGAGGTTGACTGGGAGCCGGCTTTATCGCTGGCTCTCATTTTTTGCAGGAATTCAACATGGCATTCTCCAGTATAGATCCAGCCTATCTTGCTCAGCAGTACACACAGATTGAACGGGCCGGTAAAGATGGCGTGCTCAAGGCGCAACAAAACAGGTTTTCGAGCTTGCTGGCATCTTATAAAAAACTGGAAACTTCACTTGGTTCCATGCGCGATCTGCTGACAAGTTTTACCACCAACAATGAATTATTGAGCAATGCCGCCACCAGCAGTGCTGACACAGTACTGGGTGTTACGGCCGGCAGCAAGGCAATAGCCGGAAATTATGAAATTTTTGTGCAGCAACTGGCGCAGAATCATCAGCTTTCTCTGAATTTTAACAGTACCGATACCTTACCCACAGATGGTCAGCTGGAGCTGACAATAGCGGGCAATTCTTTTGCCGTAAATCTGGCAGCATTGCCAGCGGGTTCAGGCATATCTGCACTTGCCAATGCGATTAATAATGCCGCTGATAATTCTGGTGTGCAGGCCACAGTGATGCGCAGCGGTGCCTTGTCTTATTTAGTGTTGACCAGTAAAGAATCAGGTGCTGCTAATACTATCAGTTTAAATTTTGTGCCTGGTGTTGATAACTCTGGTGCCGATATCAGTGGTGCAGTGGCGGCAGCTACTGAACTCAAAACAGCGCAGGATGCCATTATCAAGGTTGGTGCGCAGAATCCCATTACTGTAACCTCAAGCAGCAACACCCTGACGGATGTGATTGAGGGGGTAACGCTTGATTTAAAGCAAGCACAGGCGTTGGCCGATCAACCTGTCAAAATCAGTATTTCGCAGGATCCAAAAGCGGTCGAAGAAAAACTGAAAAAGTTTGTTGAAAGTTACAATGCATTGTTAAAGCAGATAGGGTCAGACACTTCGTTAAACACCGACAGTATGGCAAGAAGCATCGCCAATCAGTTGCGTCAGTCATTCCAGAAATTATACGAAGGTACGCCTTTATTGGAGATTGGTATTAAATTTGATAGAAGCGGTGTGTTGTCTATCGACAGCACAAAAATGCAAAAAGCATTGGCGAGTGACCCTGCTAAAATCGAAAAAATGCTGGTGTCTGATACGGGATTGTTCAGCGGTATACAAGATCGACTGGAGCCATATACTAAGCGTTTTGGTCTCATGAGGGACAAACAACAAACCTTGCAGGCCAGTTTGGACTTGGTGACCACAAAACAAAAACGGCACGATTATTCAATGGAGCTGGTTTACAAAAGATACCTGGCACAATTTACCCAGATGCAGGTAACCATAGCGCAGTTGGAAAGCTCCATGGCGAACTTTGGATAACAGAGGTTTTTATGTTGGATTTTGCACAAGGCTATCAGGCGTATCAGAACACTAATGTGAATGCAAAGGCTTCAGGTGCTGATATTCACAGTCTGGTACTGATGTTATTTGATGGTTTTTTAGATGAACTTGCCCGGGTCGAAGGCCATATTCAGGCCAACCGTTATGATAAAAAAGCCCAGAGTGTTGAAAAACTGCTGAAAATTCTGGGTGGGCTGGACGCTTCGCTGGACCTGGAAAAGGGCGGTGAAGTTGCAGTTAATATGCATAATTTATATGAGTTCTGTGGCCAGGAAATTTTAAAAGCCAGTTTAAAAAACAGCGTTGATGCCTTAGCACCGGTGAAAACCGTGATGACCGATTTGCAACAAGGCTGGCAAGGGTTATTAGCACGCAGCTGACAGGCTGCTGTGATCAATCAAACAAAAGTAAAAAGCCGGGGGAGCCCCCGGTTTTTTATTGGCCATTTTTTATTTAACCAAAAGCCGGGACAACTTGTCTTTCATGGGGGGAAATGGCGGCTGAGGTTCCGCTATTGCGGAAGTTTCTCTTCCTCTTTTTATGGGGTAATGCTAGTAAATTCCTTTTGATTCAAAGGCTTGAATTGTGGAATGTTTGTTGCTTTGGGTTTGGGTTCCATGGCAACAGGTCGCATCATGTCAAAAGCATCCAGTCAGGCAGCCAGCCAACTGCAGCAGATACAACAGCTGCTGAAGCAATTACAGCAAGCGATGGAGGCAGCGCAGTGGCTGCAGGTGCAGGCGTGTGACCGGCAAATCGGTGCTATGGTGCAGCAGTTGCGTGAGCAAGGGCCGGATGCACGAACACAAGCCGCAATTGACACTTTAAAACTGCATTATCAGCAGCTCATTCAATATGCCAGGCAGCAGCAACAGGAGCTGGAGCAAAAAATGAAAGCATTTAATGACAATAAAGCTGGGGTATTGGCTTACCAGCAAACCACTGAGAGCAGACGTTGATGTTGCCATTGACCAATCCCACAAAAAGTCAGGCGACGGGCAATCTGCTGTCTACGACGTCAGTGTTACCCGGAAAGATTGCTGCAACGGCACAAGAACAGAGTGGCGAACAGCAAACTGCCGCATTGCTGGATTTAAGCGTGTTGCTGGAGCAACCTTACCCTGAAGATGCGCCGCAAGAAGCTGTCGCTTCGTTGTTATCACAAGAGACTGAGATGCCGCTTACAGACCTGACTCAGGCTGGAGGTGCACAAACGGGCTCAGCAACACCGGCGCAACAACTATTTCAGAGTCAACAAACGGCAATATTGGCGGCCGGTTATAGCCAGAGTCAGCCATTGCTGCCGCATACTTTTATTCACCAGGCAATGTTAGCTGCCTCCCCACAGATCACGTCAACAGCTGAGTTTGGCCGGGCCACGCCTGTGAATATGCCGTTGCCGGCAGCGCTCATTCAAGGCAGTGCTGTTATACCTGAAGTTCTGGGTCAATCTCTGGCGCAAAACGGAACCTTGCCGTCAGCACAAATTTCACAACCTGGTTTGCAGTCCGGCTCGTCGCTACCAGCGGCAGTGGCAGCCAGTCTGACAATGCAGGCGCCTGCACAGGCGGTGAGCGCCGCTGTAGTGGCTGCCGCTTTAACCCCCTTAACGTCACCTCTGCCGGTCGCAGCTTTAGGGCAGATGGAAGGTGGGCAGCAGCCAAGCATGGCAACGGTAGCAACTGGCAACACCAGGGGGGCGGAAGACAACACAGCTGCAGTACAGCGGTTGTTGTCCGCTGAAAAATCCCAAACGGCAATTCTGGGTGCAAGTGCTAGCAGCAGGTCTTCGCAGCTGTTACCTGCATCACAGTCTGGTGCAGTGTTATCAGCGGCAGCCTTGTCGCTGACAGCGGACAGTGGTGCAGCGGTTCTGGTGCAGTCCGCAGGCGGCAATGCCCCGGTCAATTCACCCCATCAATGGCAATCCGAGCCGATGCCTTCGGATCCTGCCCGCTTTGGTCAGAAGCTGGTGGCACTGTTGAGTGACAAGGTGGATATTCAGCTGGGGCTTGGAGTGAACAGAGCCATGATCAGACTGGACCCGCCGGCCCTTGGCAGTATTGATCTGTCGCTTCAGTTTGAAGGCGAAAAGCTAACAGTGCTGCTTAATAGCAGCAATGGTCCGTTAAAGGAAGCAATGCAACAAGGCCTGGAGCAGCTGCGAGCCAACCTGCAGCTGAAGTTAGGTGCGGACACGCTGATTGAACTTCGGATGGGGGCGGACAACCAGTCGCAACAACAGCGTGAACGTCAGACGCAGCTGACAGATGAAATCGCAGCTAATATTGCCGGTGTAGAACAAATAGAAAGCCCTGATGCTGTGGCAGCAGTCACGACCGGGCTGGTGAATCAATTGGTGTAATGCCAGAAAGCACAGAGGATAAACAGATGCAAAAATTGGTGTGGCTGCTGTTAACGCTGTTAGTGGGTGGTGCTGCCGGTGCTTATTATTGGTTTCAGACCAATTTTAATCAGCAACAAGCTGAAGTTTTAAGTGTTCAGCCGCTGTTTCATCCGATGGAAAAGTTTGTGATGAGTGTGGCAAGTGACCCAAATTCCAGATATCTGGTGCTGGAATTAACGCTGGTCAGCCACAAAGCCAGCACCATTGAAGCGTTAAAAGAAGCTACCCCTTTATTGCGTAATGTGCTGGTGGAGCATTTTGCCACTACCAGTCATATGGAAGTGAAGGTGGCGATGCAGCAAGTGGCCAAGGTGCAGGACGAATTGCTGGAGAAGTTTAATAAAGCCCTGGCTGACAACAAGTACGAGCATCAACTCGATAAAGTCTTGATCACGAATATGTTTATTCAGTAGGGCAATCCATGTTGGCAGAGCATCAATGGTCAGACGCAGAGCTGCAATGCAATGGCACTCAGGCCGTCAGCAATGAAAATGAGTTGCTGCAGAAGTACAGCATGCTGGTCAAACGTGCTGCAGCGCACCTGCGCAGTTTGTCCGGTGCTATGGTCGACTCTGACGATTTGCTACAGGTTGGTTTATTGGGTTTGTTATCTGCCATTCGCCGTTATGGGCGTGAACCTGATGAGTATTTTGAGGCTTATGCGTTTAAAAGAGTGCGCGGTGCCATGCTGGATGAATTCAGACGCACCGACTGGCGGGCCCGGCAACAGCGCCAGCAGGCGCATCAGTTCCGGGATGCCAGCCGTGACTTGATGCGTCAACTTGGCAGATTCCCCACCCATGAAGAACTGAGTCAGCATCTGGGAATTGATAATGTCAGGCTGCACGAGCTGATGTATCTGGATCAGGCCGAGTCGATGGAAAGTCTGGATGCTCTGCTGGAGCAACAGCAGCATGCGGTGCTGGGGGAAACCTCGCTGAGTGCGCTTGAAGTCAAAATGTCGCTGAAGCAGGCGATGGCTGATCTGCCGGAGCGTAACAAGTTGCTGCTGCATCTTTACTACAGCCATGAGCTGAATATGAAAGAAATTGCTTTGGTACTGGAGCTGACTGAATCCAGGGTCTGCCAGTTGCACAAGCAGTCGATTGAAATGCTGAATAAAAAACTGTCACAGTGGTAACAGAGTAGGGCTAAGGCAATGCAAAGAATAGTTGGATTAATAGTGGTGTTGGCGGCTGTCATCGGTGGTTTTATGATAGCCGGCGGCAACCCAGCCATGTTGTGGCAACCTGCTGAATTTGTTGTTATTTTTGGTGCTGCTATCGGCGCTTTAATTATCGGCAACAGCAAATATGTACTCAAAGACATGATACAGCAAATTAAAGCGCAGTTTGTGGCGCAACCCGATCAGGCGCAGTTATATAAAGAATTGCTGCTGCTGATGTATCAGCTGCTTGAAACCATTCGCAGCAAAGGTTTCCGTGAACTGGAAGATCATGTCGAAAACCCGGAAACCAGCTCCATTTTTATCTCTTATCCTGCTGTTCTGGCCAATCCTGATTTATTGATGTTCGTTTGTGACAACCTAAGGTTGATCAGCATGACCAAAAGTTCGCCACACGATTTAGACGCCACGCTGGAGCAGGAAATTATCCATATTGAAGATCAGCATCTAAAGCCCAGCCACTCTTTACATACCATTGCTGAAGCGATGCCGGGCTTTGGTATTTTGGCAGCGGTTGGCGGCATTATTATTACCATGCAGCATCTGGACGGCCCGCTCACCAGCATTGGTTATCACGTAGCAGCGGCGCTGGTGGGAACCTTTATTGGTATTTTTGGCTGTTATTGTCTGTTCGAACCGCTGAGCACGGCAATGGAATCCTACGTGAAAAAGAAAATTGCGGTGCTTGAGTGTGTGCGCGCCATGCTGGTGGCGCATATGAAAGGTCATGTGGCTGTAATTGCAACAGATTGTGGCCGTAAATTGATTAATGAAGAGATTAAACCGTCCTTTACCGAGATGGAAAACTGGATCAACAACAAGGCGGCCTGATGAACGAAACCACACCAGTGATAATCCGCCGCTCCGGGCGGCGCGGTCAGGAAGAAAAAAGCAGTGGTGCCTGGAAAGTGGCATTTGCTGACTTTACGCTGGCAATGATGGCTTTTTTTATGGTGTTGTGGATCCTCGAAGTATCTACAGTAAAAGAGCGGGTCAAAGTGGCCACTTTCATGCGCACTCAGTCTATTCTGGGCGGCCATACCGACCCATTTGATACGGTGAACAGCCCTTATCCGGTCGACCTTGGCGGTTCGCCGTCACCAGTGGAAAAAGAGGTTTCAGACAACGAGCTGCCGCAAAATTATATTGCCGGTATGTCGGCACATCTGGAAGTGCCGGAAGGCAAAAGGGAACCTTCAGCCGGTATGGGCGATAAACTCAGCTCTTTAATCAGCGGCCAATATGAAACTCCCGCCGATTTAAGTACTCTGGCCCAGGCTTTTCGCGAGTTTGCTGAGACTAACAAAGCCGACGCCAACCTGATGGTGGAGCAAATACCGGCCGGCCTTAGGGTCATTATCCGTGACAGTGAAAACCGCCAGATGTTTATGCGCGGTCAGGTGCAGATGACGCCCTATTTTGAAGATTTGCTGCTGAAGTTAGGCCCGGTATTCGGCAAAATTCAGAACAAATTGTTGTTATCAGGCCACACTGACGCTACCAGTTTTAATAGTAGTCAGTACAGTAACTGGGAGTTGTCCGGCGATCGTGCATTACAGGCCCGCCAGGTGTTAGCTGCAGGCGGTATGCCGCCGGAGCGGATAGCGCAGGTCAGCGCCTTTGCCGAAACGATGCTGCTGAATAAAGCCGCGCCCGGTGCCAGCGAAAACCGTCGTATTGAATTGTTGATCCTCACCAAAAAAGCTGAACAACAGCTGCTTGACATGTTCTCCACTGAAAACAAAAACAATGCACTGGATGAAGCAGCTGAGGCCGCCCGCAAAAACGAGCCTGTGCTCAGAACTAAATCTTAGGAATGTTATGCCGTATTTACGCCAGCAAGGTGGCCGTCAGTTTTATCGTTGGTATTTTTATGACCCGGCGCAGTCACTGGAATTCCAGACCAAAGGTATTTCCGTGCGTTTGCTCAGGTCATCCTGGTTTGGCGGTGACATAGGTTTGGCCGTGGTAAAAGACATGAGTATTGGCGGTTGTGGTTTGTTGGTGCCCACCCTCGATCAGGTCCCGGACAAGTTCTGGGTGATGTATGACAATGATATTAAAGTAAAAGCTTTGGTACGGTATCGCAAAAAGGTCAATGACAAGCTAGAGTTTCTTGGATTGCAGTGGCTCGGCAAAGATTATGCGGTGAGGCTCAAATTACTGCGCAGACTGCGCCGTATGGCTTTTATGCAAAAACATGATCACTTCCGTTTGGTTGCCAGTGCGTCCCGATAGCCTTTATGCAAAACAGGTATGTTAAATCTGATGAGTAGTCATAAACCGCAACTAACAAAGCTGCTCAAAGGCGAGCAAGCGTCGGTTTTGCAGCCTTACGCTCTGACGGCACAGCAGCGGCATTTTGAAACCGCCAGTTCTGTAGCCCGCAGCCGGCTGACCGATTATGGCAATGCATTGCAGGCCGAATTAGGCCGGATGCTCAGAGATGTTGAGTTCAGCCTGGATGTTAATCTGTGTAGCAGCGTGGGTCTGGAGCAATGGCTGGCTGAACCTGGTGTGTTATTGCTTGATTCAACCTTGCCGCTGGAAACAGACTTATTGTGTTATATGTCGATCGATTTTCAGGCGGTGCACAACATGTCCGATTTGTTTTTGGGGGGCAGGCTCAGTGAAGAGCAGGTTTTGGTTGAAAAAGCAGAACTGAGTAGTTCAGAGCTGCGCATTAGTTGCCGTTTGCTGCAAAAACAAATGCAGGTGCTGATGCAGTCGTTGTTTAACCAGCATTTGCCATTGTCGGCTTTTGTTTACAAACAGCAGCTGCAGTTTGAACCTTATGCTTATATGCCATTTAAAGTACGTTTTATCCTCGACAATACGGTGGTCAGCTGGTTTATCTGGTTGCCGGTGGAATTGTTCCTGGCCGACAGCATCAGCTCTCCAGTCCAGGACACCGCGTTAGTGCCTGGTCCGGTGTTAACGGAATGGGAGCAGGTTCCGGTCAGGGCTCAGATTGAAATGGCGCGCAAACAAGTCAGGGTGCAGCAACTCGAAAACTGGTTGCAAGGCGAGGTGTTGCCGCTTGAGTTATTCACCCAAATGCCATTTCGGCTTGGCAAACAAAGCTTGTTTTATGGTGTGGTGGCCGAAGAAGGCAACCAATTAATGTTTCAAGTCAGCACTATTGCAGAGAATAAATAATGAGTGAAACGCAAAACAACAATACTAATCCCTTGGCCGAGCTCGATATGCTGGAAATGGATGATTTATTTGGTGATGGGCAGGGCACAAAAAGTGCGCCTGCCGGAAGCGGGATCTCCCGTTTTATGGACGTGCCGCTGACAGTGACCCTGGAAGTATCCAGTGCCGAAGTGACATTGGGTGAATTGTCCAAGGCACAGGCCGGAGATGTGCTGGCGCTGGAGAAAACTGTGGGTGAACCGCTGGATGTGAAGGTCAACGGTGTGCTGTTTGCCAAGGCCGAAGTGGTAATGGTGAACGGCAAATACGGCCTGAAGTTTGTCAGCGGTGCAAAAGAGCCGACTGCGAATGGCTAAACACTGGCTGCTGTTGGCATTACTGCTGTTATTGCCTTTTGGGCTTTCGGCAGAAGATTTAACTTTATTGTCGGTTAAAGACAGCGAGTCGGGGCAGGATTACAGCGTCAAGCTGCAGATTGTATTGTTGATGACGGTACTGAGCCTGTTGCCCGGTATTGTGCTGATGATGACGTCCTTCACCCGCATTATTATTGTGCTGGCGATTTTACGCCAGGCGCTTGGACTGGCACAAAGCCCGCCCAACCGTATTTTAATCAGCATAGCGCTGATGCTGAGTTTGTTAATTATGCGGCCGGTATGGCAAGACATTTACCAAAATGCGGTAAAACCTTATCAGGCCGATACCATGACACTGGAGCAGGCTATTGCCAGGGCGGAAATTCCGGTGCGGCAGTTTATGTTGGCACAGGTGCGGGAAAACGAACTGCATCAGGTGTTAAAAATTGCCAGAGAACCCACTACGATGGCGGCGGCCGATGTGCCTTTTGATGTGTTACTACCTGCTTTTGTACTCAGTGAACTGACCACCGCCTTTCAGATTGGTTTTATGTTGTTTATTCCTTTTTTGATCATCGACTTAGTAGTGGCCAGTGTGTTGATGTCGATGGGGATGATGATGTTGTCGCCTTTGATTATCAGCCTACCCTTTAAACTGATGATTTTTGTATTGGCCGATGGCTGGTCTATGGTGGCAGGCACCTTATCGGCCACCTTTGGAGCAGCACCATGAACACCGGCATGGCGGTCGAGCTGGTCAGTAACGCCATTTTTATGATTATTGAAATCCTGCTGGTGTTGATAGTGCCGGGTTTATTGCTCGGCATTGTTGTTGCGATATTTCAGGCGGCAACTTCTATTCAGGAACAAACTTTGACCTTTTTGCCGCGGATGTTAATAACCCTGCTGATGGTGGTATTTGCCGGGCATTGGATGATCCAGAAACTGCTGGATTTATTTGCCGGGCTCAGTCAGATGATCCCTGGAGCTATTGGGTGAATGCGCTGCTGAATCTGACCAGCGATCAACTGATGGTCTGGTTTGGCACTATCTGGTGGCCTTTTATCCGACTGGCGGCTTTTTTCTGGATTTTGCCTGTGTATGACAACCCTGCAGTGGCGCCCAGAGCCAAGGTGATGACGGCGCTGTTTTTAAGTTTTTTATTGTCTTCTTATGTGGAAGTAGTGCCTGTTGACCCTTTTTCGGTGGAAGGGGCCATTGTGACCGGTGAGCAAATTCTGTTTGCGCTGATCATGGCTGCGGCAGTGCGGATATTGTTTGATGTGCTGGCGCTGGTGGGTTTAACCATTTCGATGCAAATGGGCTTGTCGATGGCGATGATGATGGACCCGGGCAGTGGTGATCAGGTGTCCGTACTCAGTCAGTTGTTTTGGGTGATGACAGTACTACTGTTTTTTGCTTTTGATGGTCATTTAATTTCGTTGCAGCTGATGGTCGATAGTTTCACTTTATGGCCTGTTGGCAGCAGTTTGTATCAACTGGATTTACCGGCGCTGATATCGCTGTTTGGCTGGATGTTGGGAGCCACTTTAACAGTGGCTTTGCCTGCCATTATTGCCATGTTGCTGGTGAACTTAACCTTTGGTGTGGCCAGCCGCTCTGCGCCCAGTATGAATTTATTTGCGCTTGGTTTTCCTATGGCACTGCTGCTTGGTTTTGTTTGTGTTTATCTGACGTTGTATCAGATGGGGAACCATTTTTTTAGTCTGGCCGAATATGTTTTTGCCCTGATGCGTCGGGCTATGGGTTAACAATGGCAGAAAATACCGGTCAGACCAAGTCGGAACAACCCACCGAACAACGTAAACGAAAATCCAGAAAGGAAGGCCAGGTTGCACGCTCCAAAGAGCTGAATACAGCGCTGGTGGTGCTGATGGGCAGTGCCGCTATGTTGTGGTTTGCCGACTTGTTTATGGAGTTGTTTCTGAAGCTCGCTGAAAGCAGCTGGCAGCTGGACAAAGACGCACTGAAACAAGGTGACTTAATGACGGGTTCGCTCGCGAATGCCTTTCTTAAGATGCTCAGCGCCGGTTTGCCGTTTTTCAGTACCTTGTTTATTGGCAGCTGGATTGGTGGCATTTTTCCGGGAGGCATGAATTTTTCGCGAAAACTGCTGGGGCCCAAGTTCAGTAATTTAAATCCAATTGCGGGTTTTGGCCGCATGTTTGGCTCCGAGAGTTTGGTTGAACTGGCTAAGTCGGTTGTCAAAGTGGTGCTGTTGGGGGGTTGTCTTTGGGGGCTGTTGAGCCATCTGGCTGAGCGTTTAATGTTTTTACAACGGATGGATTTTAGCATTGCAGCCAGAGAGGGGCTGGAGCTGGTGTCTTTTAGCCTGATGGTGATGGCGATAGCGTTAATTCTGGTTGCTGTGATTGATGTACCCTATCAGCAATATAAAGTCAGCAGCAAGCTGAAAATGACCAAACAGGAAGTTAAAGATGAACGCAAGTCTACCGAAGGCAATCCCGAGATTAAAGGCCGGATCCGGCAAATACAGTACCAGATTGCCAGCCGCCGTATCGACGATAAGGTGCCTACTGCAGACGTGATTATTACCAATCCAAGCCACTATGCGGTGGCGATTAAATATTCAGAAAAAAAAGCCAAGGCACCTTATGTGGTGGCCAAAGGGGTAGACCAGATAGCGCTGCGGATCCGCGAAGTGGCACGTCAACATCAACTGGAAATTCTTGAACTGCCGCCACTGGCACGGGCCATTTATTTTTCCACCAGGGTTGATCAGGAAGTGCCACGGGGCTTGTACACAGCAGTGGCCTATGTGCTGACCTATGTGATGCAATTAAAAGCTTATAAACAAGGCCGTGGTTACAAGCCGGCACCACTGCCCGAACTCTCCATACCGGCCAGCCTGCTAAAGCGGGCTAATGAACGAGGAAATCTATCTTGAACTGGCGTACTTTGTCGCAACCTTACACCGCTATTCCTGTGTTGCTGCTGGCTGTGTTGGCCATGGTGGTTTTGCCGCTGCCTGGCTGGTTACTGGATATCCTATTCACTTTTAACATTGTATTGTCGATTGTGGTGCTGCTGGTGGCGGTGTCAGCCAAAAAACCGCTGGATTTTTCCGTGTTTCCTACTGTGTTACTGGTGGCAACACTGATGCGGCTGACGCTGAACGTTGCGTCTACCCGGGTGGTGTTACTGAATGGCCACGAAGGTACAGATGTGGCTGGCCGGGTTATTCAGGCTTTTGGTGAGGTAGTGATCGGCGGCAACTATGTGGTCGGTATTGTTGTTTTTGTCATCCTGATGGTGGTGAATTTTGTTGTAATCACCAAAGGTGGTGAGCGTATTTCCGAAGTGTCCGCCCGCTTCACCCTGGATGCCATGCCCGGCAAACAGATGGCCATTGATGCTGATTTAAACTCCGGGCTGATAGCGCCGGAGCAAGCGAAAGAGCGCCGGGCCGTGATTGCCAAAGAGGCGGATTTTTACGGTTCGATGGACGGTGCCTCCAAGTTTGTCCGGGGGGATGCCATTGCCGGTCTGGTGATCCTGATCATCAACCTGTTGGGTGGTGTTGCCATCGGCGTGTTTATGCACAGTTTAAGTTTGGGAGAAGCCTTCCAGCGTTATGCGCTCTTGACCATAGGTGATGGTTTGGTAGCACAAATTCCCTCGCTGCTGATGTCGGTGGCGGCAGCTATTATCGTCACCCGGATGAATGACGAAGGCGAAATGTCAGATGAGGTTGGCCGGCAACTATTGGCTGAACCCAGGGTGCTGTTAACCGCTGGCTCAGTGATGACGGTACTGGGGCTGGTGCCCGGTATGCCAACCGCTGCCTTTTTAGGTTTTGCCGCGCCTTTATTGTTTGCCGCCTGGCGCATGCAGCAAAAACTGGTACGGGAAAATTATACCGAGGTGGAAACCCTGACTGAAAAAATCAGCCAGGCGCCTGTGCCACTTGGCTGGGAGGATATTCCTTATACCGACAGGTTGTCGGTTGAACTGGGATTCAGGCTGGTGTATTTGGCTGATAAAACCCAGGGCGAAGCGCTGTTACAAACCCTGCGTGGTGTGCGCAAAACCCTGTCGGAAGGGGCTGGTTTTTTGTTGCCTGAAGTGCGGGTGCGCGACAGTCTGAAACTCAATCCGCAGGAGTATCAAATCAAACTGGCGGGTGTGGCTGTAGGCGGTGGCAGGTTAAAACCCCAAAAGTTGCTGGCGCTGAACACGGGTGACACTTACGGTCAGATGGACGGTGAAGTGGCAAAAGATCCGGCTTATGGCCTGGATGCAGTCTGGGTAGAGCCTGAAGAAAAAGCCAAAGCGCTGAATCTGGGTTATTCGGTGGTGGACACTGCCACTGTGATCGCCACTCATGTTGGCAAAGTGGTAAAAGAAAATCTGGCTGAGCTTTTTATGTTTGAAGACATTAAACAGCTGAATAAAAGATTGGCGCAGGTGTCACCTACTTTGGCTGAAAATCTGGATAAAGTCCTGAGCGCCAATCTGCAGTTAAAAGTGTTCCGACTGCTGCTGAAAGAGCAAGTGGCGTTAACCGATGTGGTGACTATAGCCACGGCGCTGGTCGATAGTGCCGAAATGACCAAAGATCCGATATTGCTGGTGTCTGATGTGCGCTGTGCGCTGCAAAGAGCCTTGATGCAGCAAGTACTGGGTTCGAATGAAGAACTGGCGGCTTTTAGTCTGGATGAAAAGCTGGAACAAACCTTACAGAGTGCTCTGAATCAGGCGATGCAATCGGGCAAAGTTGCGCTGGACAGCTTTCCGGTGGCTCCCAATCTGCTGAGTCAGTTCCAGCAGGCTATGCCGCAGGTCAAAGAAAAAATGCAGCGGCTTGGCTATCAGCCGGTGCTGGTGGTATTACCACAGTTGCGGCCGCTATTAGCCCGTTATGCCAGAACCTTTACCCAGGGCAGTCTGGTGGTGTTGTCTTATAATGAAATTCCGGAAACGGTACGGGTGAATATTTTGGGCACTTTGGGATGAAGCGACCAAACTACGAAAAACTTTAATTTAAGATTTGCATTTAGTCGCTAAAAAATGTGCATTCGTCGCATTCTGTAAAACAAATTGCTGGAGCATTTTAAAAAAATCGTGGTATATTGCCAAGGTACTTTATTAAAAGCTAATGATGTAATTTGCTGATATAGGTACAAAATCTGGTGCTTTAACCATGTTAGGTAGTAAACAATAGTTTCTAACTGATTGAAATTTAGGTTAAAGAATAACCAGATTTTTTTAGTCATTTTTTTTGCGGTTAAGCGTCAGTTCAGATTCATATAATTTGAAGGCGTTTTAATCAGGCTTAAAAATTAAAAGGCAAACTGTGCCGAAAGGTCAGGACGCAAAGCCTCCGGTCTAAGGGATCTGCTAGGATCCTATTGATAGCGGGGTTGCATTAGTAAGCAGCATCTTTGAGGTGATCTGTTGGTTTTCATTCTGAAATCAATGGCTTACCTGTCAAAGTAAGTTGGTATTCCGGATGTAGTTCCGGATATTGCTACTTGCTCCTGCGCGTTGCTTTTAATTTGTTATTGGTTTGTTGCCGGCAGTTGTTGCCCGTTGCAATTGATAAAGATTTAAAGGACGGCAATATTGTGATTGATCTTCTGATGAGCCTCTGGCTCGCGCCAGCTGTAATCCATGCTGACCAGCAGTATGTGCCTGCTATGGATCAATCCCATTGGCAAATCAGTGGCGACCAGTTTTTGTGCCGTATGTCTCAATCTCTGGGAGCTATGGCCACTCTGGCTTTTACCAAAGAACCCGGACGTCAGATTGAGATGCAACTGCAGCTGGACGCCGTGCATCTGGAATTACAGGATGTGCAGGGTCAGGTGGTAACAGCTGGCTGGCAGCCGGTTCAGACTGCGCCTGCAGTGCGTTTTTCCCCTTCTTTTACCTCGGCCAGATTGGCCCGTTTTACCGAACAGGTTCCGCTGATCATGCAGCAGCTACAGCAGGGTTACTGGCTGAAACTGAGTCTGGATCTGCCAGGTCAAGCCATTGATCTCACAGTGCCCAATCTGAAGTTTGAACCTGCTTTACAGCAATTTCAGGCTTGTATCGCTGGTTTGTTGCCGCTGCGTTGGGAACAGGCGCGGGAATATCAGGTGATTTATCCCTCAGGTGAACGTCTGGCGGATGCCGACAGTCTGGCTTACCTGCGTTTGCTCGCTAGTTACATCCAACAAGATAAAAAAGTCCGGAAAATTCTGATAGATGGCCACAGCGACGATGCGCCAACCAGCTTGGCTAACAGGGTATTGTCGGAAGAACGCGCCGATGAAGTGGCGTCCCGGCTAATCGAATTTGGTGTGAATAAACAAAAAATAGAAATCCGCGCTCACGGTAACAGATATCCCCAGGCCGTTGGCCATGGTGGGCCTAAACACAACAGACGGGTGATGATCCGTCTGATCCGTACCCCAGCTTAAGGACAGACAGCACATGAACATGAAACATTTATTGTGGATTGAGCCATGCAGGCCGGTCACGGAAGTGCAGCAGTGTATCAAAACCGAAGGTTATCAGTTGCAGCATGCCGCGGATTTAACCGGTTTACTTAATTGCTGCAGCCAGCAATCCCCCGAAATTGTGGCCCTGGCAACTGAACTGCCACAAATGCAAATGCCGGATTTGGTGTTTCTGCTGAAAAAACGTTATCCGTCCTGTCAGATTATTGTGCTAGTTGATAAAACCCAACATCAGCAGGCCGCACAAAGTCTGAATAACGGTGCCATCGATTATTTATTAAAACCGTTTAATACCAAACAGTTACAGAATATTTTACGCAACGTCGCTTCGATGAGCCTGGGCTTAAAAGAGTTGGTGGCTGTGTCGGCCGGCAGTCGTCAGGTGTTGCAACTGGCAAACCGCGCAGCACAAACCGACGCTACTGTGCTGCTGCATGGGGAGTCCGGTACCGGCAAAGAAAAACTGGCACGTTACATTCACAATGTGTCACCGCGCCGCGACAAACCTTATGTTGCAGTGAACTGTGCTGCTATTCCGGAAAACATGCTGGAAGCCATGTTATTTGGTTATAACAAAGGTGCTTTTACCGGTGCGGTCAGCCAGCAGATCGGTAAGTTTGAAAGCGCCAATGGCGGCACGCTGGTGCTGGATGAAATCTCCGAACTGCCACTGGCTCTGCAAGCCAAATTATTAAGGGTACTGCAGGAGCGTGAGCTGGAACGCCTTGGCAGCAATCAGAAAATTAAACTGGACCTTCGTATTATTACGGCCAGCAACAAAGACTTACGCTTATTGGTAGAGCAGGGGTTATTTCGCGAAGACCTGTTTTACCGCCTCGATGTTCTGCCCCTCAGCTGGCCGGCTTTGCGTGAACGCAAAGACGACATTATTCCGCTGGCTGAGTTTTTTATTCAAAAGTATGCCGATGGTAAATATCTGCTTAGCAAGGAAGCCAAACAGTTACTGCTGCAATACAACTGGCCCGGCAATGTGCGTGAACTGGAAAACGTGGTGCAGCGGGCACTGGTGATGGCAAGGGGGATTGAAGTTCAGGCCATTGATTTAAACCTGCCACTGCAGTCAAAAGCGGTTGAGGTGGTCGCTGGAAACAACTTAAAACGCAGCAAAAAGAATGCTGAGTTTGATTACATTCTTGGGGTGCTGAGCCAATGCAAAGGCCATCGCGCCAAGGCAGCGCAAGCGCTGGGCGTCAGTACCAGAGCACTGAGATATAAACTGGCTGCCATGCGTGAGCATGGTGTTGATATTGATGCAGTGGCCTGAAACAGAAAAGGAAATCCGATGATGACTCCAATTGATACCCAACAAAGTTTACTTGCTCAGTTTGCCGATCTGAAACAGATCGCCAGCAATGAAGTGATTGCGCCTTCTTCAGTGCAGGACAGCAGTTTTGCCACTGACTTTACCCATGTGATCCGGGGCATTAATGCCGAACAAAATGCTGCTTCTGAGTTAATGGCGGCGGTAGACTCAGGTCGAAGTGATGACTTGGTCGGCGCTATGGTGGCTAGCCAGAAAGCGTCGCTCAGTTTTGAAATGCTGTTGCAGATGCGCAACAAGGTCATGAACGGTATCGATGACATTATGCGTATGTCGTTATAAGGCAGTAAACGATGAAAACAGAACTTGCAAAAGCAGCGCCGCCGCCAACAGATAATAGGTTGCGTGAGCGTGTGATTAATATGTCTAACAAAATCAACTGGTTGCCTCAGGGTGATAAAAGCCTTGCGTCCATTGCGTTGTTAGCCACTCTGGTGGCCGCCACCATAGTAGTAATTTTGTGGACTTCCGCCAAAAACTATGTGCCTTTGTATGGTAGTCAGGAACATTATGACAAGGCCGGTATTGTTGAAATCCTCGATAAAGAGCAATTTCCGTTTCGGATAGACACCGACAGCGGCAATATTATGGTGCCGCAAGACCGGTTGGCTGATGCACGTATTACCCTGGCTGCGCGTGGCATTAAAGCCGCAATGCCGGAAGGTTTGTCGGCAATGAACGGCAAGGTCACCATGGGCACCAGTCAGTTTATGGAGTCTATGCAGTACCAGCACGCGCTGGAAGGCGAACTGGCCCGCACCATTATTACGATGGATGGTGTGCGGAACGCCAGGGTGCATCTGGCCATTCCCAAACGCAATCTGTTTGTGGGTCGCGCCGAAGAAAAATCAGCTGCTTCAGTGATGGTCGACCTGGCTCCCGGTTATACGCTGAAGCCTGAACAGGTGGAGGCTATTGTCAGTCTGGTGGCCGGCAGTATTCCGGGTCTGGACAGCCGGCAGATCTCGGTGGTGGATCAACGCGGCAAGCTGGTCAGTGGTGATTTGTTTGACACTACTCCTGTTGGCAAAGAAACCGATAAAAAACTCGCTTTTATTGAAAAAGTGGAGCGCAATATTGAAGAAAGAGCGTCCATTATGCTGCTGCCCATTGTCGGTGAGGGCAATTACCGTATTCAGGTGTCAGCCGATGTTGATTTTAACGTGGTGGAAGAAACCCGCGAGTCGCTGGATAAAGACACTGTCCTGACGTCTGAAATGCAAAAAACCGATTCGATGCAGGATCAGCTGGCGATGGGGATACCTGGTTCTTTGGCTAATCAGCCACCGGTACCAAACCCGCAGGATCCGAATGCACAACAGGCCGACGCCAACGAGCGCACCTCACAGCGTAACGAAATGAATAAAAAGTATGACACCGGCAAAGCCGTGACTCATACCCGTTATGAAATTGGCCGCATCCGCAGTCAGAGTGTGTCTGTGCTGGTCAATGACACTGCTGTAGCCGGTGCTGAAGCAAAAAGCTGGACGCCGGAACAACTGGCGCAGCTGGGTGAAATGGTCAAAACAGCCACAGGTTTTAATGCAGAGCGGGGTGATCAGTTCCATATCAGCAGTTTTGGGTTTGTGAAATACGACCCTGCAGCAGAGCTTGAAGCTGTGCCTTGGTGGCAACTTCCTGAAGTAAAAGAATATGCCCGCTATGCGGTAGGGGCATTGTTGGGTCTGGCACTGATTATTTTTGGTGTACGGCCACTGGTGAATCACCTGGTCAGCCGGAAAAACCGTGAGCTGGTGCCGGCACAGGCTTTTGGCCCGGCCATGGCTGGCACCCCAATGCATGACAATGCAGCAGCGGCAGAGCCTGCAGTGCTGGAAAACCAGGCTGCTGCAGCCCCGGGTCATACAGCCTCTCAACATCAGGCAGCGCATGTTCACCCTATCGATCTGCCGCAGGTGGGTTCTGAATTTGCAGAACAAATCAGTCACTTACATTTACTTGCGAATCGTGAGTCTGACCGGGTCACGGCAGTTATTAAGTATTGGATAGAACGAGGAGTGGCCATTGAATCCGTCAAGAGCTGAACCAGCCAAGCAGATTTCTGACCTCGACAGGGCTGCCATCCTGCTGCTGAGCATGGGAGAAGAAAATGCTGCCGGCATTATTAAGAAACTCAGTCGTAACGAAGTGCGTGCTTTGTCTGAGCGCATGGCAAAAATTTCGCACTTTACCCAGGATCATGTGGCGCAGATCCTGACTGACTTTTTTGACTGTTACCGCAATGAAAGCGGCGTCAGTGGTGCCTCCAGAGTGTATCTGGAACGCGCGCTCGATAAAGCTGTTGGCCGTAAACTGGCGCGCGGCATGCTGGATGATATTTATGGCGGCGCTTTAGCCGATGATATCCGCCGGCTTGAGTGGGTGCCTGCCGACTTGCTGGTGCGTTTTATGGAGCAGGAACATATCCAGATGCAGGCGCTGATCCTGGCGTTTTTGCCGGCTGAGCAAGCCAGCGCTGTGTTAAGCCTGTACCCGGCGGAAAAACACGACGACATTTTGTACCGTATCGCCAATATGCGGGAAGTCAGCGAACACGTCATTGAAGACTTACGCTACACCCTGGAACGTTGTATCGAATATGTCGGCGAACAGGTAGGTGCCAGAGTCAATGGTGTACAAAAAGTTGCCGACATAATGAACCGTTACAGCGGGAACAAAACCGAAGTGATGGCGCTGTTGAAACAACATGATCAGGCCATGGCCGAGGCTATCGAAGATAAGATGTATGACTTCTTCAGTATCAGCCGCCAGAGTGAAGATGTGATCAATACCCTGCTGACCGATATTCCGGATGAATTATGGGTGACAGCGCTTAAAGGTGCTGACCAGGCACTAACAGACAGTATTTTGTCGGTATTACCCAAACGGCTGGCAGCTGTGTACCGGCAGCAGATTGAAACGATGAAACCGCAGCCGGTGCGTAAAGTGGAAGCGGCCAGAGCAGAAATTATGGCCATCGTCAAACAACGTATTGCCGGCGGCTGGACTGAATATCGGTTGTATCCTGAAGAAACGGTGGGTTAATTATGCAAAGCACAGCGCAGGATCTTGAATTTCGTTTTCCATCGTTACAACGTCATGACGGTGTGGTCGAGTTTAAACACCCGAACGAACATTATTATCAGCAAGGTTATATCGCAGGCATAGCGGCAGCGCAGCAACAAGCCTACGAGCGGGGCATGCAGCAGGGGCAGCAGAATGCCGAAGCCAAACTCAGTGCTGAGTTAAAGCAGGCCAGCGCTGAAGCTGCCGCCAGGCAACAAGCGGCATTGGACCTGTTAAGCCAGCAATTTCAGCAACAATTGCGGCTCAATGATGCCCAGCTGGCGCAGGAAATTCTGTTGCTGGTGCAAAGTCTGGCATCTCTGGTGATAGAGGCTGAACTCAAATTACAACCGGCCTTATTACATCAGGCCATCGACACTTTGTTGCCTGAGCTTGGTAAAACCGATCAGATTGATTCTATTCAGATTTCCCCCCAGGATGCGCCGTTATTTGACGGTATTAATCAAATTCAGAATATTCCTTTGTTGCAGGAACCGCAGTTGGCGCCGGGCGAAGTGTTTTTTAACGGCCGGGCGCAGTTACATCAGCTGGATTATCAGCACAGGTTACAACAGGCGCTGCAACCGGTTCGGGACAGCTTGATGCATGAAACATTCTGAGCATTTTAGCCAACGCCTGGCACAGGCCAGAACCCAGCTCAGCCCGCCTGATGCAGTGCAGAGTTTTGGCCGGCTGCTCAGACTCAATGGCATGATGCTGAGCGCCTCAGGTGGCGATTTTGTGATGGGACAAAGGTATCAGGTTGAGAGCCAGAACGGCCATTGGTACGACGTTGAAGTTGTTGGTTTTGAACCCGATCATGCCTTTTTAATGCCACTGAGCACAGTCGAAGGTTTGCAGGCCGGGGCCAGGGTCAGGGCAGCGCCTCAGGCCAATCAGCTGTTGGTCTCAACGGCTTTACTTGGCCGGGTGGTCGATGGTCTGATGCAACCGCTGGATGGCCTGCCACCGCTGCGCCACGGAGACACCATCAGCGCCAGTCTGGCGGCGGTGAATCCACTGCAAAAAAAAGGCGTGCTGCAGCCACTTGATGTTGGCATTCGTGCCATTAATGCATTATTTAGCGTGGGGCAGGGGCAAAGACTTGGTCTTTTTGCAGGCTCCGGGGTCGGTAAAAGTAAGCTGCTGGGCATGATGACGAGGTACACCCAGGCCGATATTGTGATCGTCGGTTTAATTGGCGAGCGTGGCTGGGAAGTCAAAGATTTTATTGAACACAGTTTAGGGCCACAGGGCTTAAAAAAAGCCATAGTAGTGGCGGCACCGGCCGACCAATCGCCGTTATTAAGGTTGCGTGCGGCCGAGCTGAGTCACCGTCTGGCCGCTTATTTTCGCGATTTGGGTTTTCATGTGTTGCTGCTGGTGGATTCACTGACCCGTTACGCTCAGGCGCAACGTGAAATTGGTTTGTCGGTGGGCGAACCTCCGGCCACTAAGGGTTATCCGCCTTCTGTGTTCAGCAAGCTAACACAACTTGTTGAAAAAGCGGGAAACAGTGCCGACAGTGCCGGCAGTATGACTGCCATTTATACAGTGCTGGCGGAAGGGGACGATCAGCAGGATCCGATAGCAGACGCCTGTCGTGCCATTCTGGATGGTCATATAGTGTTAACCCGTGAGCTGGCCGAGCAGGGTCATTACCCGGCCATTGATATTGGCGCTTCTATCAGCAGGGTGATGCCGCAAATAGTGCCGGAAACCCAGCTGAAACATGCGTATTTATTAAAGCGTTTATATGCCCGTTACCAGCAGGTGCGCGAGCTTATTCCGCTTGGTGCTTATCAGCGAGGTAAAGATCCGGAGCTGGATGTTGCTGTGGATATGTACCCGGCGCTGGAAAAGTTTTTATGTCAGGGGCTGTCTGAAGCCCATAATTTTCAGCAATCGCAAACTGAGCTGGCGCAGCTGCTAAGGCCAAAACATGCTTAAAACCTATGCCCAGATGCAAAAAGATAAACTCAGAACCATGAATGAAAGGGTTAGGGATTTGTCCAGGTTGCAGCAGCAGGAGCTTGATCGCCTGACGTTATTGCAGCAGCACAGTGACTCTATTCACCCGCCGCAAAACGCCAGTTCAGTGTTGTTTTATCAAAATGCGGTGGCGATGAAAGCGTCGGTAGAGCAGGTGATTGAAGTGCAAACCCAGAGGGTTGTGAACACAGCTCATGATCTGCACCAGCAGCAGGATGCCGCCGCGAAACAGCGCGCCTATTATCTGGCGCTGAACACTTTGCTGGAAAAACGTAAACCGGCCAAAAGCCGCGAGGATTAACACAAGCTGAGCCCGTTGTCGTGGTGCTGGTCTTGCAGCAGTAGCTGCACCAAAACGTCAGTTCAGTTGTGCATTGTGCCTGGTGGTTGTGTTGGGGCGACAGACTGAAGACTGCTGCTTAGCACAAGCTGTTGCTTTGACACCGATAATGCCAAATCCTGCTGCAAAATTTGTTCAAGTGCGGCTAAATCCAGAATATTGTCCACGCAAACCCAGCAATTACGTTCTTTGTGTTTGCCCAGATATAAAGCGGCATCAGCAAGTTGCACCAGATGATGCCAGTCCATCTGCACCACATCATTTTTTGCTTGCGGATACACCACGGCACCTATAGTACAGGACACCGTCAGCGGGTTTTGATTGGTCAGCGCAAAGGGCTGGCTATTGACCACAGTGCGGATGCGCTCGGCAATATGGTGATGATCGGTTTTTTGTTCCAGCCTCGCTACCAGCAAAAACTCTTCGCCGCCCCAGCGGATCAGCATATCGGTTTCACGAATGGCTTGTTTGATACGGCGGGCAAATTCAACCAGCACTTCATCACCGGCATCATGGCCGTAGTTATCATTAATTTTTTTAAAGTGGTCGATATCCAACAGGTAAAAGGCAATGGTGTGACCCGTGTCATCCTGTTGCGAGCGCCGGACATAGTTCAGTTCCCGCTGAATATTTTGTTCAAAATAACGTCTGTTATGTAGACCGGTCAGGCCATCGAGCACACTGAGTGATTCATATTGTTTGGCCAGTTTGCGGTTTTGCCGAAGCTGAATGGTGATCACCAGCAGCACCAGCAATAAAATAGCGATGGCTGCTGCAGTCAGCATCATCTGGCTTTGGTGTTGTTCCTGCTCGGCTTTTTTTAAGGATTGTTCTTTTTCCAGCAGTTGGGTTTTTAATTCTGACTCCAGCTGCAACCGGCTCAGTTCGGCATGGGAGGCCGATTGGGTGGCACTTTGTTTCAGCTGGGCTTCCAGTTTGCTGCTGAATAACTGATGCAGTTTTTCCAGCCCCACTAAACGCCAGTCTGCTGTGTCCAGTTTTGCCATACGTTTATACAGATCCAGACTGACTTCCAGCGGAGTTTGTTCACCCAGTTGCTGGCAGGGCTGAAGTGCCGCCTGACGGCTTAGTTTCAGTTGCACCAGTTGCTGATAACAGTCGAGATAATCTGTGTTCACTTCAGTACTTCTGGCGGCTTGTACCGAAGCGCTGAGCAACTGTTGTGCCCGCTCAGATTGTTGCAGTTCGGCGGCAGCCAGCGCAGAAAATACCAGGGATGAACGGCGTAACTCCTTATTATCCGGAGGAACCCGGTCAAACCAATCTAGAGCCTGTTGATAGTCATGCAGGTGCAGTGCATAAGCCACGCCAATGTTGTGGTGGGTTAAGGCCAGAATTTCGTCGGCATAAGCGGTCGCAGCCGGCTGCTGTTGTTTTAAGTTTTCTAGACGGCCGATGGTTTCCTGCTGTAACTGCACACCTTTTCGCACATACGCCTCATCACCATGCATCACATACAAAGCTGCAGTGTTCAGCATCACATCATTCAGTGCTTCTGGGCTGGCCTGCTTGGCCAATGACAGCGCTAGTTCGTAACTGCGAAAAGCGCTGGCAATATCACCTTGACTGGACTGTTTCCAGGCAACGCCCGATAAAATTTGTGTTGCCAAATCCATATTTTTTGCAGCAATGGCATCATCATACAGTTGCATAAGCTGGCGAATACTGTCGTCGTAGCTGTTATTGTCACTGGCGGCACAGATATAACGGTATTGCAGGTCGAATTTTGCCGGTTTTGTTTGCTGGCACACCAGCTGTAATTTGTCATTGGCGTAATTGGAAAAATGCTCAAAGCCCATTTCGCTGCTGAGCTGGTAAATGCGGGCGGCGGAATCAGCGGTTTTCAGCTGTTGCTCCAGCCAGTCCAGCCGTTGTGGGTATGACAGCTTTTGATATTCAGCCGGAAAGGCCGGTTGTTGCTTCAGCTCGTCCGCACTGAAGGCGGTTTCGGAGGCAGCAGTCGCAGGCTGTATCAGCAGGGTGACCAGGGCTGAAACCACAAGCGACAATACAGTGAACTTTCGCAGATTTTTTATAATCAACATCTGGCCTTTTTAGTGTCAAAAGTTTCAGAAATTGTGGCAAAAGCAATACCAACGGCGCTGGCATCACATGGCGTAAAGAACGGGTGTTACCATAGTGTGGCTACGGTACCGGTCTATTATTTTTGCGCCTGCACTGAGCAAGGTTTTACTGCTGATTCTGCCGGATGTGACAATAATCATGTTGTAACACAATCAGTTATAGCTGCTTATCAGAGCGGGAGCCAGTGTTTTTGGAGAGAATGTAGGGACAAAACCAAACTAAAGTGGTTAACGCTGATCCATCTGCAGCTGTGGGTACTGAGTTTTATCATCCAGCCCCAGCAGTTTTTGCATCAGACCACGCTGATAGGCCAGCAGCTCGCCGTT
The DNA here is from genome assembly GCF_036782235.1 of Rheinheimera sp. Classification (GTDB taxonomy): domain Bacteria; phylum Pseudomonadota; class Gammaproteobacteria; order Enterobacterales; family Alteromonadaceae; genus Pararheinheimera. The sequence continues at coordinate 109,000 of NZ_DAIPZL010000012.1, forward strand.
TTTCTGATTCAGCTGCTGACAAATTTGGGTGTGCTGCTGCACTTTATCAAACAATTGCCGGCTGGGATTCCGTACTTTTTCCGGCAGCATCGCCAGTAAAGTTTCGATACCTTGCTCGGATAAAGGTAATTGCATTTGTTGCATGGCGTTTTGCCGCTCTGTGGCATTCAGTTGTAATTTGGTCAGCAACTGCTGCGCCTGTTGATTCAGCTGTTCCAGCTGCTCGCTTTGGCGCAAACTCATTAAAATATACTGTTGTTGCAATACTTTACCCAGTTCAGCCAGCAGTTCAGTGTCCTGCTGTAAACCGGCGATCACCACTTTCAGCGCTTGCTGGTTCATTTTCTGTGAAAGTCCAGAATGGCCTGAGCCAGATTGTCTTCGTCCATCGATAACTGCCCATTGGCCAGTGCGACTTTAATTTGCGCTACTTTATCGAAGTCAACTTCACCATGTTGTGCCAGAGTATTAAACGCCTGTTGTATTGCCTGAGTGGTACTGCTGATTTCACTTTGTTGCACGTAACTTGCAGGTTGCGACGTTTTTTGTGTCACCTGCTGTATTTGCTGCTCGGTTTTTGGTACCGGCTGAATTTGTTTCGACTGGTCTATCTTGATCATGTTGCCTACCACGCGCTAAAAGCTAAATCTGCTGTTAAGCATAATCAGCGACCAACAGCCGCTGAAACTTTAATGTGATTTAAAAATAGTTTGTACCCTGGCTTCTGCCACTACCTCAGCTTCAATCACCACACCGGACGACAGGTTCTGCACCTTAATCCGTTGTCCGAGCTGGCCATCTTCCAACGCCACCCCTTTAGTACTGGCGGCAAAACCGCCGCTTTGCACAGTGATCAGTACATGGTTGCCTTTTTCGACCAGCAGTTGTGCTGTGAGATGTTGCCTGCTCAGCACTTGCCCCGCCGCAATACGGCGTTTGACCTGCAGTCCAAGCAGCGCCTCGGGGTTAAGTTCAACACCCAGTTTACTTTGTTCCAGCTCAGTCAGGCGGGTGCTCAGCATATCGGCGCTCAGCACTTCGTCCCGCTGAATTTGCCGGCTGGCCACCACCACTGGCAACCAGACCCGCACTTTGGCGGTGGCCCGGCTTTGCCAGCTTTTTTGATCACGGCATTCCACACTATAGCTGGTGCGGCCCCAGGGCGCCTGTTGTGCATTGCTGCGGCTGATCATGAGTTTGTTGCAGGCTGGCTTTTTCTGCAGTGCAGGCGGTAACGACAATTCGATTTGCTGTTGAACTTGCCCTGTAGCACCCAGCTGCCTGGCAAAACGCTGCACTTCAGCGCTGATATGACTTCTGATTTGTTGTTCGGTACTGGCGTGTAGCTGCCACGGCAGCGCCAGAAGGAGGAAAAATAACCACTTCCACAGCGGAAGCAATGCTTCCGTTTTACTGATTTGCTGCGGCAACCCGATGTGGTAACTCATTCAATCATAGAGCCTTTTGATAGTGGCACAAAGCTTGTAAATCAGCCTCAGCTGCTGCGGTTTATTACAGGGTACACAGATGGACATATTTCACAAAGCTTTAGGCGTACATCCATTTTCGCTGCAATTACGCCTGGACAGAGCGGAGATTATCTCAGGCAATCTGGCCAATGTCGACACACCTGGTTTTCTGGCGCGGGATCTGGATTACACCAGTATTTTGCAGCAGGTGGAAAGCAACCTGAAATTTGGTGAAGGCCCTGTGCTGACCCGCGCTGATGTAAAAGCTGAGCACAAGTACCGCATTCCATTTCAACCCTCTGCGGATGGCAATACATCTGAGCTCAGTGTAGAGCAGGCAAATTTTGCTGCCAACAGTATGGATTTCCAGACCAGTCTGACCTTCTTAAATATGAAAATCAGCGGCTTACATAAAGCCATTAAAGGAGAATAACGATGTCATTCACCACTATTTATGACATTGGTGGCAGCGCAATGCGGGCACAGGTGATGCGGCTTGATACTGTGGCCTCGAATCTTGCCAATGCTGACACTGCGGCCTCAAGCGCCGCTGAAGCTTATAAAGCCATTAAGCCGGTATTTTCGGCTTTGTACAGTCAAGACTTTGATAACCGCAGCATGTCAGCTCAGGTGCAAACCATGGGGGTGGTGCAGTCTGACCGCACAGTTGAAAGCCGTTACGAACCCAACAGTCCTTTGGCTGATGCCGAAGGTTATGTGTTTTATTCCAACGTAAATCCGGTGGCCGAGATGGCAGACATGATGTCTGCATCCCGTGCTTTTCAAACCTCTGTCGAAGTGATGGGGCGGGTGTCTAGCATGCAGCAAAGCCTGCTGAAACTGGGCCAATAAGGAGTGTCTGATGTCTGCGATTGACAATAATTTTTCTGCCCCGCCACTGAATACCAGCAACACCATTGCCAGCAATGGCAAGCCGGATGCGGCGGCTTTATCCAGCATGTTTCTGGAATTGCTGGTGGCACAAATCAGCCATCAAAACCCGCTCAATCCAATGGACGGCACTCAGTATGTCAGTCAACTGGCTGAGTTCAGCAGTGTTGAGAGTCTGGAAAAACTGAATCTGCAGTCGCAGCAACAACTGGGTTATATGAAAAGTTTGCAGGCGCTGGAAGCTACAGCCCTGGTCGGGCAGAAAGTGGATGTTAAAGCCGACACTATGTCGCTGGAACAGCCTGGAGCTATTAGCGGTGCCGTGAATCTGGGAGCACAGGTAGACAGTGTCACGGTGCGGCTGTATGACGCCGGCGGCAAGCTGGTTGATGAAATTAAACTGCAGAACCCAACCATAGGCACTTTACGTTTTAGCTTCCCTGAGCAGCAGGCCGGTGCTTATCAGGTACAGGCCGAAGTGGCGGTGAATAACAACAAACAGCAGATCGCCACTTATCTGACCAATGAAGTGGAGCGGGTGTCGGTAGGCGCTGGCCCGGATGACATCATTCTGCAGGTGAACGGTTTAGGTAATCATTACCTCTTTGATATTAATCAGTTGTCGAAGGCAACAAAAAGTTAAAAGGATCAGATATGTCTATGTTTAACATTGGCCTCAGTGGTCTGTCTTCGACCCAGAAGGCGCTGGAAGTCACCAGTAACAACATCGCCAACGCCAGCACAGCAGGTTACAAAACAGCCAGCACCGAGTTTTCGGCGCTTTACAACGGCGGTCAGCGCAGCGGTGTTAAAGTGGCCGCCACCAACGAAAACTTTGAAAAAGCCGGCGGTCTGGTCAGTACAGGACAGAGCCTGGATTTGGCCATTACCGGCAAAGGTTTTTTTGTTGTAAAAGAGAATGGCCGGCTGGCATTTACCCAGGCAGGACAATTTGGCTTGGATGCTAATCGCCATATAGTGACCAACAATGGCAATAAACTACAAGGTTTCGGTATTGATGGAAACGGCAACCTGGTGCCGGGCATTCTGACTGATTTAAAAGTGGAAGCAGCTAATATACCAGCCAAAGCCACCGGAAATATTGCTTTTTCTCTGAACCTGAATTCAGCCAGCAATGTGATTCCTTACCCTGTTGCCCCTGCAGCTTTTGACCCTGCAGACGGCACCTCTTTTAACTATTCCCAATCAACAGAAGTGTTTGATTCGTTGGGCAATAGCCACACTCTGACGCAGTATTTTAACCACACAGGTGTCAATACCTGGCAGGTGCTTTATTACATTGACGGCAAGCCATTACCGGCAGCTGATATTAATCCACCAGCCGGTGCAGTGGTCAGCAGCGTTGAGGCCACAGACGATGCTGGTGTGATTACCACAGCAACAGCCTTAACCATCACCTTTAATACCGACGGTCAGTTAGAACCTATGGGAACCTTACCGGCACCACCTTTGGTTCCTGCAGATAACAACGTTAACGACCCTTACAACGTGCGTGAGCTGACGCTGGATTTTGCACCGGCCGGTGCTTCTGTGATGGCAATTAAACTGGATATGGTGAAATCGTCCCAGTTTGGCAGCGCTTTTGGTTTGTATGAAAACAATTCAGACGGTTACACCTCAGGTGAGTTTACCGGTGTGGCAGTGGCCGAAGATGGCAAGGTACTGGCCACTTTCTCCAATGGTGAATCCAAGTTGCAGGGGCAAATTGCTTTGGCAAATTTTGCCAATCCGCAGGGGCTGGAATCGGGCAATAACACAGTGTGGTATGCCAGTGAAGCTTCAGGTGCTGCCATTATTGGTGCGCCGTCCGAAGGTAGTTTTGGCGGTATTCTGGCCGGCTCCTTTATGGGCTCAAATGTCGATATCAGCGCCCAGCTGGTTGATTTAATGTCGTTCCAGCAAAGTTATCAGGCCAACGCTAAAACCATCAGCACCGCTGATGAAATGATGCAAATTTTGTTTAACGCAGTGTGAGGACTAAAGCATGGAACGTCTGATCCACACCGCAGTGTCCGGCGCCGAACTGGCCCAGACCGCACTGCGCATTACCGCCAACAACCTGGCCAACATCAATACCGTTGGTTTTAAAGCGGATATGGAACAAGCCAGGGCCATGCAAATTACCGGTGAAGGTTTTCGCACCAGATTTCAGGCTCAGCTGATGCCGGTGGCAACCGATCTTGCAGCCGGTGCCGTGATGGAAACAGGCCGGGATCTGGATATCACCGTCAGTGACAAGGGTTTTATTGCGGTGCAGGACGCCGACGGTAATGAAGCTTATACCAGAGCCGGCGAGCTGCAGGTGGCCTCTGATGGCAGCCTGATGGTGCATGGTTACAGAGTACAGGGCGGTGGTGGCGCCATAGTGTTGCCTGAATTTGGCGACATCGATATCAGCGCCGACGGCACCATTAATTTGCTGCCGGTAGGTGGTGGTGTCATTGAGCAAGATGAGCGCATCAAACTGGTGAGTGCCAATAACGTGGTGCTGGTCAAAGGTGACGATGGTTTGTTCCGTGCTCAGGATGGTAATCCGTTGGATGCCGACCCGGCTGTGACAGTGCGCAGTGGTGCGCTGGAAGGCTCAAACGTCAATGCCGTAGAGCAGATGGTCAATACCATGAATATCAGCAGGCAGTTCGAGCTGAACATCCAGATGATGAAAGCAGCCGACGAACTGGCGGTGTCCGGCAACAAACTGATCAGCGCTTAAGCAACAGGAATTAATTGTATGAATTCAGCATTATGGGTAAGCAAAACAGGTTTGGCAGCGCAGGACATGCGGATGACCACCATCTCCAACAACCTGGCCAACGTCAACACAGTTGGTTTTAAAAAAGACCGGGTGGTGTTTGAAGATTTGTTTTATCAGGTACAGCGTCAGCCAGGTACCCAGGCCGATGAAGTGAATCAGGTGCCGGCCGGTATTCAGCTGGGGACAGGTGTGCGGGTGAATGGCACGCAAAAAGTCTTTACCGAAGGCAGTTTTGAAACCACCAATAATCAGCTTGACGTGGCTATTGCAGGTCAGGGTTTTTTCCAGGTGGAAAGTCCGGACGGTGAGCTGTTGTATTCACGCAATGGCCAGTTTCATGTGAATGCCGATGGTTTAATCACCAATGCCAATGGGTTACCGCTGGCACAAAACATCACTATTCCACCTGAAGCCACCAAAGTGACTATTGGTAGTGACGGCACAGTGTCGGCGCAGGTGGCGGGTCAGGATCAGTTGCTGGAACTTGGTCAGATCCTGACGGTAAGTTTTGTTAATCCGGCGGGTCTGGAAGCGCTGGGGGGCAATTTATACCGTGCAACTGCCGGTTCTGGTGAAGCACTGGAAGGGGTGCCAGGTGAAGATGCTTTTGGTCAGCTGCAACAGTACACAGTGGAAGGCTCAAACGTCAGCGTGGTGGACGAAATGGTCAATATGATTGCGGTGCAGCGCGCTTATGAAATGAATGCCAAAGTGGTGTCTGCCGCCGACCAGATGCTGAACTTTGTCACTCAAAGTATGTAACTGAGGATTTTATGATGAAACAGGCTGCATCTTTGCTGTTGTTATTGCTGCTGAGTGCCTGCAGCAGTAAACCCGACAGTCCGCTGGCGGATGAAGAGGACTGGGAGCGCACTGCAACACCACTGGTGACGCAGGAAGCGCAGCCTGCCAGTGCCGGCAGTCTGTACACAGAATCTTATATGTTCACCCTGTTTGCCGACAAAAGGGCGTACCGGGTGGGCGATATTCTGACAGTGCAGCTGGATGAGCGCACTCAGTCAAGCAAAAGTGCCGATACTGCGCTGGACAGAAACACCAACTTGAACCTTGGGGTGCCGCTGGCTGGTAATGCCAATGTGTCGGATTTGTCACTGCGCATCAATAATAGTCAGAATTTTGAAGGCGAAAGCAGTGCCAGCCAGCAGAATTTTTTACGTGGTGCCATTACGGTGCGGGTGATGGATGTAGCGGCCAACGGTGCTTTAACCATCCGTGGTGAAAAATGGATCAAACTGAATCACGGTGATGAATATATCCGGCTGCAAGGTGTGGTGCGCCCAGAAGATATTGATGTGACAAACCGTATTTCGTCACAACGTATTGCCGATGCCCGCATCAGTTACGCCGGCAAAGGCACGCTGGCCGATGCAGCGGAAGAAGGCTGGCTCAGCAAGTTGTTTTCCACTTACCTTAACCTGTTTTAGCGAGAGTGCAGATGCGTATTTTATCGCTGTTGATCCTTGGTTATTGCTGCCTGAGTGCTGCCGCTTATGCCGGCAGCCGGCCTTTACTGGATATTGTGGATATTCAGGGTGTACGCGACAACCAGCTGGTGGGATATGGTCTGGTGGTTGGTTTGCCGGGCTCAGGTGACAAAGCACAGGTGAAGTTTGCCGCTCAGTCGCTGAACAATATGCTGAAACAGTTTGGCGTTCAGCTCGATGAAAGCACCTTGCCCAAATCCAAAAACGTGGCGGCAGTAGCGGTACAGGCCACTTTGCCACCTATGGCAAGTCCGGGTCAGGCCATTGATGTCACTATTATGTCGCTTGGTGATGCCAAAAGTTTGCATGGTGGCAGTTTAATGCTGACGCCGCTGCGGGGTGTGGACGGCAAAGTGTACGCGCTGGCGCAGGGGAATCTGGTGGTGGGCGGTATTAATGCCGAAGGTAAAAATGGCTCTTCTGTGACAGTCAATGTGCCAACAGCAGGCATTATTCCGGGCGGCGCTATTATTGAGCGCAGTGTGGAAAGCCTGGAGCAGAACGGTGATTTGGTGCTGAATCTGAAAAAGCCCAACTATAAAACAGCGCGTAATGTGGTAACCGCTATTAACAGCACTTTTGGCCCTCAGGTCGCCAGAGCGGAAAACTGGTCTAAGCTGGTTATTAGTGCGCCCCGTGATGCCGACAGTCGTAATACTTTTATGGCGATGTTACAGGATTTAGTGGTGGAAGAAGGGGCGCAGCGGCCCAGAGTGGTCTTTAACAGCCGTAGCGGTACTGTGGTGATCAGTGATGAAGTGAGGGTAAAAAGAGCGGCCGTCAGTCATGGCAATCTCACCATCACTATCAGTGAACAGGAAGGGGCCATTCAGCCCTTGCCCTTCAGTCAGGGACGAACAGTACCAACCCAGAGCAGTGGTGTAGATGTCAGCCAACAAACCGCCAATATGATGGTGTGGCCTGAAGGCACCTCGCTCGACACTATAGTTCAGGCAGTAAACAGCATGGGGGCAACCCCGGCCGAACTGATGTCCATCTTACTGGCGCTGGATAAAGCCGGCGCCCTTGATGCTGATGTGGTGGTGATCTGATGCAACGAATCGACAATTCCCAACAGTTGGCTTTTGACCCGCAACAAGTCACTCAGGTACAGAAAAACCTGACGGAAGAGCAGTCGCTCGTGCAGGTTGCCGAGCAATTTGAAACTTTGTTTTTGCAGATGGTGCTGAAAAATATGCGCTCAGCCAGCGATGCAATCGCGGGTGAGGACGGTATGTTCAGCAGCCACGAACAACAAATGTTCCGTGATATGCACGACAGTCAGATGGCACAACAGATGGCTGCGAACAGCCAGACCGGCCTTGCCGAGCAGATAGTGCGGCAGTTCTCGGCGCAGCAAAATAATACCCTCGTCGACAACACCGAAAATTTTTCACCTCCGGTATTAAAGTTACCGCCGGAAACGGTCGCTGAACAACAGTATCAGGACTATAGCGTTATGTCGGGTTCAATGGCGCTGAGTCAGCCGTTACAAAGGCCGGTGGTCTTTAAAGAGAATAATGAATGAGCATGTTATATAACGGGGTATCCGGTTTAAACGCCTCCAGTGCTGGTTTACAGATTGTCAGCCAGAACGTGGCCAATGCCAAAGTGGCGGGTTATAGCCGGCAAACCGTTATTCTGCAAACCAATGATGGCGCTCTGAATGGCGTAAAAATAACCAAAATTGAACGGATAGTGGATGGTTTTCTCAACGACGATATCTGGCGCACCAAATCAGATTTAAGTTATTACGAAAGTTATCAGGACTATCTGGGTTACCTCGAAGAAGTGCTGGGCACTGACTCCCTGAACCTGAATGACGCTGTTGCCAAACTGAATTCTGCTTTTAATGCCGCTTTATCATCGCCCGAATCACCGGCCTATCGTCAGCAGGTGATTTCGTCGGCCAGCGCCATGGTGCAAAACTTACAGCAGCTCAACGGCGCTTTAACAGGCCAAGTGGAAAAACTTGGTTTTGAACTGACAGCGCTGGCGGGCAATACCAATACAGTTCTGGCGGATATCGCTGAATTAAATGAAAAAATAGCCAAAGCCACTGCGCTTGGCCATGACACTTCGGTACTGATGGACAACCGTGAGCAGGCCATTATTGAGTTATCCGGTTATATCCAGGTGGATGTCACCAACCAGGCCGATGGCAGTGTACATATCACCACGCTAAACGGCTCGCCGCTGATTATGGCGGGTAAAGCGGCAACCCTAAGTGTGGCAGGCACTGATGTGACCCTTAAATTTAATAATCAAACCTTCTCCATTCCGACCGGGGTGGGTGGCAGTTTAGGTGGTTTGTTAAAAGTAAATGCCGAGGTGCTGGAACCAAGCCGGCTTGAACTGAGTACACTGGTGTCTGGGATTGCCGATGCAGTAAATACATCGCTTTCTGAAGGTTTTGATTTAAATGGCAATGCCGGCGCGCCGCTTTTTGTGTACAACGCGGCCGACCCTTTAGGCTCTATCGCAGTCAATACGGCGCTGACCGTTGATCAACTGGCGTTCCGTGGCCGGGTACCTGATGGTTTTGGCGGCTGGTTGCCGGCGGGTGGCAAAGGCGATAACAGCAACCTGATTAATATTATTGATTCCATGAAAGGCGTGGCCGGCGGTTATGACACCCTGATCGGCAAGCTGGCCATTCAGAGCAAACAAGTACAGTCGAGTATTAAAACCTCGGTGGTGCTGCACGACAAAGCCATTGCGGCCAGAGCCAGTGTCAGCGGGGTGAACCTGGACGAAGAAGCGGCAAACCTGACCTACTACCGGCAGCTTTACGAAGCAAATGCCAAGGTAATTAGTACGGCAGATCAAATGTTTATGACTTTAATGGCGATGTTCTGAGGATAATACAATGCGGATCAGCAGCAGCCAGTTTCATGACAGCACCATCCGGAATATTCAGGACAGCAGTGCCAAATACAGTCAGCTGTCGGTGCAGATGGCCACCAACAAAAGGATCACCCGGCCATCAGACGATCCGCTGGGCAGTGTGCTGGTACTGCGGCTAAATTCTGAACTGACGTCGCTGGCACAATATGGCCAGAACATGGAGCTGGTCACCTACACATTAAGGCAACAGGAAACCCAGCTCAGCAGTATTAATAACCTGTTGTTTTCATTGCAGGAGCTGACAACAGCAGCGGCGGATGCTTCTTATGGTGAAGCTGAGTTAAAGGCGATGGGCAACGAAATGGCGGTATTAATGCCGGGTATTGTTGACTTACTCAACGCCAAAGACGGCAACGGCAACTATTTGTTTGCCGGCAGTGAAATTGACAAACAACCTTTTATCACGGACTTAGCCGGTACCTATTCCTATCAGGGCGACGCACTGGTGCGTAAAGTGTCGGTGGCAGAAAATACCCTGGTAGACGCTAATATTGTGGGCAGCGACTTAGTGCCGGGCGCCACCTTTTTAAATGATTTAAAAGATTACGTGGCTTTATTACAGGCGCCTCCGGCCGCAGGTGTTGGCACAGAATCGCGCGATATGATGGTAAAACTGACCGAAGTGCTGGCCAATACCACCAGCGCCATCACTAAAATTGGTGGTATTGTCAGTTCACTGGAAGCACTGGAATTTACCAACAGTGATATTTCACTTTTTACCGAAAATTTGCGTAATGATTTGTCGGTGGTGCATTATCCGTCCGCTTATATTGAAATGAATAATGCACTGGCGGCTTATGAGTCGACACTGAAGGTTTACAGCTCAGTGTCACAACTGAGTTTGTTCCGCCAGCTTTAAAGCAGGGGCTTTATGTTAGTTGATAGTCTGAAACAAAGTAGCTCACTTGCCAGTAGCATCACCGGTGCTGCTGCAAAGGCTGCTGCCGCTGCGACAGATAACAAACAGACTGTTCTGCCGCAAAATCCCAAGTTACAGCAACAACTGAATACCCTGAGCCAGTGGAGTGTAAATGCCGATGTGTCGCGCCAGCTGGCAAAAAATCAGCAGGCTGAACAGCAGCTCAGGCAGCTTTACCAGCAACTTGAGCAGTTAAAAAAACAACTACACCAGGCACAATCGGCCGAACAAAGATTACAAATCATGGCGCAAATGGAGCAAATGGAAGCGCAGCTCAAACATAAAGACAGCGCCATTAATAAAAATTTTGAGTTGGCCAATCAGCCCGGACAACAAGTAAGCCGCCAGCTTAATAACAAAATTGATTTATTAAGCCCGCGCAAACAAGCCGAACGTTTGCAAATCAACCTGGCCGATGGCAGTAAAGTGCAGCTGAATTTTCCGGCGAACCAAAGCCAGGACAGCAATCTGGACAGCATAAAAACTGCGTTTGCGCCGCTGCAAATTGACGTGCGCCAGCAGCATAACCAGCTCATATTCAGTGCCCCTGCTAGTCAGAGCAGTAAACTCAACCAGCCATGGCAGCTGCAGGGTGAGGGCATTCGTATTGCCGCCGGTAATCCGGTGACTGTGAAGCTGCAGGAAGCACCGGGCACTTTAAGCACCCTGGCGCAGCTGTCACAACAGGTTGAAAACCAGCAGGTTTATCAAAGCGAAATTAAAATTGCCCAGCAAAAAATCCAGCAGGTGCTGCGTCAGGTACAGGCAGAACGCCAAATGCTGGTGGCCAAACTGAACAGCCTGCGTCTGGCCGGCGCCCGCCAAACCGAAGACGACGTTTATGTCGTCAGCCAGGAATTAAAACAACAGATGCAAATGGGCGCCGCCTCATCCATGTCCGCCATTATGGCGCAAGGCAACGTCACCCGCGGTTTGGTTGAGTTTGCTTTGGCGCAGTAGGTCAACGCTGTTAAAAACGCAGATTTAATCCCCTCTCTATAATTGCCATTCTGATTGCTGCCATATTATTTCCAAATCTGCTGGAACAGTCTGGTTCGCTTTGTAGTTTCTCCATTGCGTAACTAGTTGATAATTGGTACAACACAGACTGGTTATTTCTTCATATATTTGAGGCGTTGTTGAACAAAACGCTGGATATTTACCATCAGGGGGCTGCCTTATATGCCAAGCAATATGATGCGCTGAACTTTACGCAGGTGCATCAAAGCTGGCAGCCATATTGGCCTGACAAGGGATTAGTGTTAGATATTGGCGCCGGCAGTGGACGTGATGCCTTGTGGCTGGCAGAGCAAGGCTGCCAGGTTATTGCCGTAGAACCTGCGCCCGATTTGCTGCGTATTGGTCAGATAAACACAGCTGAGAAAGTCCAATGGCTCAGCGACAGCATCCCAGATCTCAAAGCCTGTTATCAGCTTAATCTGCAATTTAATACGATCCTGCTCAGCGCTGTTTGGATGCATATAGTCCCCTCTGAGCGCGCAAGAGCCTTCCGGAAGATTGCCAATTTGCTGGCACCTGGTGGGCGTTTTGTATTAAGTCTGCGCTATGGCGAATTTGCCGATGGCAGAGTGTCGTTTCCGGTCAGCGTGGATGAAGTTGCAGCACTGGCCAGGCAGTTTGGTCTGGTACTGTGTTTTGTCAGTGAGCTGACAGCCGACAGCGCAGGCCGAGCAGATGTGCAATGGCAGACATTGGTACTGGAACTGCCGGATGATGGCAGTGCTAGCCTGAGCAGAATTCGCCATATAGTGCTGAACGACAGTAAATCATCAACTTATAAACTGGCGTTGCTGCGCACACTGGTGCGAATTGCAGATGCACATCCGGGCGCAGTGCTCGACCGGCAAGACGGTAAAGTAGTCATTTCACTTGGTTTGGTCGCGCTTTATTGGATCCGTCTTTTTAAACGTCTGGTTGATAACAACATTCAACAAAATTCAGACCCGGCCAAAGGGCTTGGTTTTGTGACCGAGCGGGGGTGGTTGGCACTAAAACATCTGACCGCTGATGATTTTGCGGTGGGAATGTTGTTCACCGGTCCTGACGCTGAAGCGTTGCAAAACCTATTCAGCGATACGCTAAAAACCATAAAAGAAGGCCCTGTGACCTACATCTGGCAAGGGCAAAAAGACAACCGCCTCTTCCAAATGCAGCGTGATAAAACCACAAAGCGCGATATGGTGCTGCTGGACAGAGCTTTTCTGGAAAGTTATGGCCGGTTTGAACTTAGCGAATCGATGTGGGACTGTTTCCGGTTATACGGCTGCTGGATTGAACCTTTGTTGGTGCAGCAGTGGGTTAGTGAAATGCAGAAGTATGAACTGAACCGGCAACAGGGTCTGACACTGGATACTTATCATCATCACTTGCGCTGGCTGGACAGGCAACACGATACCGGCTTTGTCAGGAAAAAAGTCGAATCGCTGCGCAGTGCCGGTGAGGACGTTTACAGCGTGTGGAGCGGTAAACCGCTATACAGCTACGACATCGACCATTGTATGCCGTTTAGTTATTGGCCCAACAACGACTTATGGAACCTGCTACCCGCCAGCAGCGCCGAAAACCGGCAAAAAAGTGACCGTTTACCCAGCCAATCCCGGCTACACGCCTCGCGCAGCCAAATCACCGACTGGTGGCAACAAGCCTGGCGCAGCAAAGCAGAACAAAACAGATTTTTTGTTGAAGCCGCACTATCCCTGCCTAATATTGCCAATAACTGCACTGATTTTGATGTTGTATTTGAAGCGCTGCAGTTTCAATCGGCACGGATTCGGCAACGATTGCAGGTGGCGGAGTGGTAGTGAAAAACCTTACCCGACCGCCAATTTAGCTGTCTCGTGCCACATAAAATCGGGCATTGGATTGTGGAGTTGCCAGACGATATTCATCGGTTGTGATCCGGTGTGACTTACATAGTCGACTTCGCCAAAGTTGACGAAACCTGAATCGCCACTAATTTCCTAGACACCTTTCAGTTAGATAAACTAACTCAAAGAG
>NZ_DAIPZL010000013.1:0-86597 GCF_036782235.1 Rheinheimera sp.
TCGTGACCTCGACCTTGGCAAGGTAGCGCTCTACCAACTGAGCTATGCCCGCATCAATTTCTTCCCGCTTGATTGCAGCGTCAACCAGAGATTAACTTCGCAACCAAGCGGGGCGCATTTTACAAAATCAAATTGAGTTTGCAAGCATTTTATGACGGCAAACGGAAAAAGTGCTGCTGATAGGTGACTAATTCAGCAATTGAGTCGCGGATGTCGTCCATTGCCAGATGACTTGATGATTTTTTCACCAGCTTGGTTACTTCCGGATTCCAGCGTTTGGCCAGTTCTTTGACGGTGCTCACATCCAGATTGCGGTAGTGAAAAAAGCTCTCCAGTTTAGGGGCGTATTTCACCAGAAAACGTCTGTCCTGCCCTATGCTGTTGCCACACATCGGCGATTTACCTGCCGGCACGTACTGCGATAAAAAGGCGATAGTTTGATCTACGGCACTGTCTAGATCCGTGTTACTTTCGCGGCAACGCTGGGTTAAACCACTTTTGCCATGTTGCTCCACACACCAGGCGCTCATGTTATCCAACACAGAGTCGGGCGTTTTAATGGCAAACACCGGGCCTTCGGCCAGAATATTCAGCTGACTGTCGGTGACTATCACGGCCATTTCCAGAATTACATCAACTTCAGGCTCCAGGCCGGTCATTTCCAAATCAATCCAGACTAAATTATTCTCGCTAACAGACATAAAAGGCACCTTGTGGCATTGCTACTTTGTTACTTGAGTGAATGCTAGTATCATACTACGCCTGACGCCAACTGGAAAACGCCCGCAGGGCTCTTGAGATACAGTGACGAAAAAGAAACACCTCAGTCAACGCCAAACCGATCGTATTGCCGGTAACCAGCAAAAACGGCTGGAACGACTGGAAAAAAAAGCCGCCAAAGCCGAACAACAACTGCAGCACACCCAATTAGGTGAAGCAGAAGCAGGTGTTGTGATCAGCCGTTTTGGCCAACATGCCGATGTGGAAGATCAGAACGGCGTGATTGAACGTTGCAATATCCGCCGTACTATCAGCTCGTTAGTCTGTGGTGACAAAGTAGTGTGGCGCCGCGCGCTACAGCCCCAAGCCGGCATCAGCGGTGTCATTGAAGCAGTACAGGAACGCAGCTCAGTATTATCGCGGCCTGATTTTTACGATGGCTTAAAACCAGTCGCAGCCAATATTGATTTGCTGATTATAGTGTCGGCGGTACTGCCTTCTTTGTCGCTGAATATTATTGACCGTTACCTGGTAGCTGCCGAAGCTATGCAAATCAAGCCCTTGTTATTACTAAACAAAATTGATTTGTTAACTGCTGAGCAACGGCAGGAAGTGGAACAGCAACTCGATATTTACCGTAAAATTGGCTACGAAACGCTGCTGTTGAGCGCCAAAACCGGCGAAGGCATGACGCAGCTCGATGCTTATTTAAAGTCCGGCACCAGTATTTTTGTTGGCCAGTCTGGGGTGGGTAAATCGTCGCTGGTGAACAATTTATTGCCTCAGGTGCAGGTATTAACACAGGAAGTGTCTGATAACTCTGGCCTTGGCCAGCATACGACGACTGTGGCCCGTTTGTATCATCTGCCCGATGGCGGTAATCTGATTGACTCACCCGGCATCCGCGAATTTGCGCTCTGGCACTTAGAGCCTGATGAAGTGATCTGGGGTTTTAAAGAGTTCCGCCCCTGGCTTGGCCGTTGCAAATTCCGCGACTGCAAACATGGCAACGACCCGGGTTGTGCTTTACACCACGCCATAGAAATTGGGGAAGTGTCGCAAGAACGTTTTGATAACTATCATAAAATCCTGCTGAGTATGGAACAGGATAAACCAAATTTTTTTAAAGTTGATTAAGGATCCGCGCTGATGGATAAATTTAAAATCACCCTGCAGTACATCATGCCCAAACATCTGATTTCCCGTCTGGTGGGTTTGTTGGCTGCAGCCCGCCTGGGTTTTATAAGCCATGCTTTGATTAAACTTTTTATCAGAGCCTATGGCATTAATATGGCCGAAGCAAAGTATGAAAATGCCTCTGATTATAAAAGCTTTAACGAGTTTTTTACCCGACCGCTTAAAGATGGTTTACGCCCTGTAGTACAGGATGACAACATCATCGCTCATCCGGTCGATGGTGCTATCAGTCAGCTTGGTAAAATTGAGGGTGATAAACTGATTCAGGCCAAAGGCCACGATTATTCACTGCAAGCTTTGCTGGGTGGTCTCGCAGAAACAGCTGCCCCTTACCAAAACGGCGAATTTGCCTGTATTTATCTGGCGCCAAAAGATTATCACCGTATTCATATGCCTGTTGCCGGTACCTTGCGTGAAATGATTTATGTGCCTGGTGAACTGTTTTCAGTCAACCCCTTAACAGCCGCCAATGTGCCTGGTTTATTTGCCCGTAACGAGCGTGTCGTCACTATTTTTGATACTGAACTTGGGCCTATGGCGCTGGTGTTGGTGGGCGCGACTATTGTCGCCAGTATTGAAACTGTCTGGGCTGGTACTATTACCCCACCCACAGGCAAAGAGATTTTCCGCTGGAGCTACCCGGCAACAGGTGCCAATGCCGTACATCTGGAAAAAGGTGCTGAAATGGGCCGCTTTAAGCTGGGTTCCACTGTGATCCTCGCCTTTGCACCGGACAAAATAGAATTCCTGCCACAACAGTACCCGGGCGCTGTCACGCGTATGGGCGAAGCTTTTGCCGCTAAAAAACACTAAATTTTACCGGAGGTGACCGATGTTTATTTTTGCCCACCGTGGCGTCAGCGGTCACTTCCCGGAAAATACTCTCAAAGCCGTTCAAGCTGCTTTAGATTGTGACGCTGATGGTATTGAGATTGATGTGTATGCCGTTGACGGTGAACTGGTGGTGATCCACGACCGCGAGCTGAACCGCACCACCAACGGTACTGGGGAGCTGGAAGATTATTCGCTGCCACAACTGCAACAGCTGGACGCCGGTCAGGGGGAAAAAATACCTACTTTGTGGCAAGTGCTCAAGCTGGTGCAAAACCGCTGTGTACTGAATATTGAACTCAAAGGTCACAACACGGCCGAACTTCTGGTCAAGTTGCTACATAAAGCACGCGGCGAATTGGGTACCGACTGGTCAACACTTTTGATTTCGTCATTTCATCATCCGCTTTTGCAACAGATCAGAACTCTGGCGCCTGAACTTGCCATTGGTGCGCTAACTGCATCTATTCCACTTGATTATTGTGCTTTTGCGGCTGAACTTGGCGCTGTTTCAGTCAACTGTGACCGGGCTTTTATTGATGAAAGGATGGTGAAGGATGCAAAAGAACGCGGACTCAAAGTTTTTGTTTATACGGTCAATAATGAACGTGAAGCCATAAGGTTACAGCAGCTGGGGGTTGATGGGATTTTTTGCAACTTTCCACATGAAGCCAAAAGCTGGTTTGACTAAGTCCGCTTTTTACACCTGATCAAAGTGAAATTAATGACTTTCGCAACTATGGCAATGATTACAGAGCCGGATATTTAACACATGCGCCAGCACCACAAAAGCAGCCCCCACAATCAGCACATAATGCTCATATTCATGGCCTAACAAGTCTTTTTGCCAATAAATAAAACCACCCAAAAACAACGAATAAAACGGATATAACTTGCGGTGGTAACGGTGAAAACCGGCAAAAATAGTAATAAAACCAAGCACCATAGTGATCAGTAACACGATACGTTCCAGCGCATGGTTATGTACCGAAGTTAACCCAAGCAGAGGCAATACGGGCAATAACACCGGCAGCATAATACAATGGATGGCACATAAGGATGTAACTGCTATCCCTACTTTATCCAGAGTATGACGAATTTGATCAAACATTCGGGTGCCTGCTGCTGCCAAAAAAAGAAATGAGATGATATAACAAATCTGACCTGATGAAAACTGCTGCCACAACATTTTCCTGAGTTCTAAACGCAACCTTGCTTACTCTCCCGCTCAATACAGTGGTTGTGGCATAATAACCGACATATTTTTATGAGGGTCTGTTATGGAACAGCTACTGAATCAACTTGATCAGAATTTAAAAGAACTTTATCGCAAAGCAGTTGATGCCGATGCCCTGCTGGATGAACTGGCACAACAGGGGCAAGCTAAACATCAGGCTATTTTTCCAGCAGATTCATTATTCAGAATCAGCAGCCCGCGTTTTTTGCCGTACTTGTCAGAAACAGCTGAACAGGTTGCGTCTATCCGCCTGACCCAACAATTTAATACCGCCACACTGGAGCTGGTGGTGAAACAATTACAGCTGCTGCACAAGACCTTGCTGGAATTTCGTACAGCTTTGAGCCGTTAAGCTAATATTAATGAGCATTGCTGTGGTTTTTGCTGTGCAGTCTTATGGGTACAATGCAAGTGGAGGAATCTTATGGATCTTTCTACAACTGCAGTTTCATCAACACAACTGCGATACACCAATGCTCCTGAGCAAGAACTGCGTTTCCCAGCGAAAGACAAAACTGCAAGAGTCACTGACATAACCAAAGAAACCGTTTCAAACGTCAATACAGACAATTCGGTTGCTCTGTTATCACAGACCAGCACAACAAAAGCTGCCGATGAACAGGAAGTTGAAAAAAATGATTCGGTGAAAGTAAGTAGTACTATCGGACGGGCTGCCAGCAGCGGTCAACTGAGCAGAGAAGAAGCAGTGGCGATTTATCAAAAAATCGCCACGCTGTTGTAGCGATTTTATGATTTTGCCGCAGTTGTCTGCACTTTAGGCAGCACCTCTTTTTCAAACCATTTTTCCAGCATATGTTGTTCATAACCAAATTCACGGCTGTTATGACCGAGCGAACCGGATTGCATAAACCCCATATCTTTTATTTTCACAGCTGTGCCTTTGGCGACTTCAACGTTATTCGCATCATACAGCACATAATCAAGATTCATCTTCGGAAAATAAATATCCTTCACCACCCTGATATCATTCATGGTTCTGCCTGCACCACTGTACATAGGTTCAACATCCCCCGCTAAATCCAGGTCCGTGATCACGACCTCAAATTTGTAACCAGCTGGTAGTTTCTCAGCAAATTCAGCCCACATCTTGTCAAATGCCTTGATCACCTTTTGCTGATAGGCTTTTTTGGTGCCGGTTCCTGGGCGAATATCGGTATACTTTTCCGGATTTTGCCACGTCAGTTTCACTTCAGCCGGCCCTGTCGCCGCAGTTGCTGCAACACTGAACAGCATTGCGGTGCTGAACATTATGAGTGTCTTACGCATAGATGCCCCCTTGTTTATCTGTTTGCGCGGGCGAGCTTCCCGGAACTCACACGCCTTATATAATCAGACCTAATATAATCGTTTTTTGCAAAAAATAACGTTGCAAGAAGTGAATAAATGCAAAGAGATGCAATTCATAACGGAATGCTTGCCTGCCAGCACGAGCACCGGCTAATCGGCTTTTTAATTCAGCTGCAACAATACGGCAAAAGACAGGTGATTGCCTGCCACTTTTCACCGGCAAAAATAGCTATCAGCACACAGCCGAGGGCTCCGCTGTTTTTCCTGCGGGCAAAAAGACAAACCCGGCAGATGCCGGGTTTGTTATGCAGCTGACATAAAAAGTCAGCACAAAGATGGGTTGCAGCGCCCTTGTAGGTGCTGCAGCGAGCATCACATCATGCCGCCCATGCCACCCATGCCGCCCATATCTGGCATTGCAGGAGCGTCTTTCTTCGGCAGCTCTGTCACCATAGCTTCGGTGGTGATCATCAGAGAACCCACAGATGCCGCAAATTGCAGTGCTGAGCGGGTCACTTTGGTTGGATCCAGAATACCCATTTCCAGCATATCGCCGTATACACCAGTTGCAGCGTTATAACCGTAGTTACCGGCACCTGATTTGACCTGATTGACCACCACTGATGGCTCTTCACCGGCGTTATCCACGATTTGACGCAGTGGAGCTTCCATCGCGCGCAGCGCAATCTTGATACCGTGGTTCTGATCTTCATTGATACCACGCAGCTCAGCCAGTTTAGCGGCCACACGTACCAGAGCCACACCACCGCCAGGTACCACACCTTCTTCAACGGCAGCGCGGGTTGCGTGCAGCGCGTCTTCTACGCGGTGTTTTTTCTCTTTCATTTCGATTTCAGTGGCAGCGCCGACTTTAATCACAGCAACACCACCTGCTAATTTGGCCAGGCGCTCTTGCAGCTTTTCTTTATCGTAATCTGAAGTGGCATCTTCCACTTGCTGACGGATTTGCTTCACGCGACCGTCGATAGCGTCCTGCTCACCGGCACCATCGATAATAGTGGTGTTGTCTTTGGTGATCACCACACGTTTCGCAGTACCTAAGTCTTCCAGTGTGGCTTTTTCCAGCTCCAGGCCAATTTCTTCAGAAATCACCACACCACCGGTTAATACAGCAATGTCTTGCAGCATAGCTTTACGACGGTCACCAAAACCCGGGGCTTTTACCGCAGAAACTTTGACGATACCGCGCATGTTGTTTACCACCAGCGTTGCTAAAGCTTCGCCTTCTAAATCTTCAGCGATGATTAAAAGTGGTTTGCCAGACTTAGCAACACCTTCTAATACCGGCAGTAATTCACGGATATTGCTGATTTTTTTATCCACAGTCAGGATAAACGGGTTGTCCAGTTCAACCTGGCCAGCTTCAGCGTTGTTGATAAAGTACGGCGACAGGTAACCGCGGTCAAACTGCATACCTTCAACCACAGCCAGCTCGTTGGCTAAACCCTGACCTTCTTCAACAGTGATCACACCTTCTTTGCCCACTTTGTCCATGGCATTGGCGATGATCTGGCCAATTTCATCGTCAGAGTTTGCAGAGATAGTACCAACCTGAGCAATAGCTTTGCTGTCGGCACAAGGCTGAGATAAAGCTTTTAATTCTTCAACAGCAGCAGCAACAGCTTTGTCGATACCACGTTTTAAATCCATTGGATTCATACCGGCAGCAACAGCTTTTACGCCTTCGTTGATAATGTTTTGTGCCAGCACTGTTGCAGTAGTAGTACCGTCACCGGCTTCGTCGTTGGCTTTAGAAGCAACTTCTTTCACCATCTGCGCGCCCATGTTTTCGAACTTGTCTTCCAGTTCAATTTCTTTGGCAACTGATACACCGTCTTTGGTGATTAATGGGGCGCCAAAAGATTTGTCCAGAATCACGTTACGGCCTTTCGGGCCTAAGGTCACGCGCACTGCGTTTGCTAAAATGTTGACGCCTTTGAGCATCTTATTACGGGCTTCATCGCCAAAACGTACGTCTTTTGCAGCCATGTTTAAATTCCTCGAAAATTCGTTGAAATCAGAATGATTTGATAAAAACCGGGATTATTCAGTGATAATGCCAAGAATGTTGTCTTCTTTGGTGATGACATATTCCTGGCCGTCAATTTTCTCTGAGCGCTCTACATAAGCACCGAAGATCACTTTGTCGCCCACTTTGACTTCTAATGGACGTACAGTACCGTTTTCCAGGATCCGGCCGTTGCCTACCGCTACCACTTCGCCCCGGGTCGATTTTTCAGCAGAAGCGCCGGTCAGAACAATACCACCAGCCGATTTGCTTTCTGCTTCCAGGCGTTTGATGATCACGCGGTCATGTAATGGACGAATATTCATGCTTAATTTCTCCTAAAGCGTTTTTGGGTTTTAACGTTGCCGTCAAATTGCTGAATTTTTAAAGTGACTGGGATATGGGGTAAGGCCTTAAAAAAACCAAGGGCTTTGCTAAAAAATTCTTTGTAAATGACAGTCTGCCTGGCTTTTCAGATAGAAGTTATTCGTGCTATCAATCAGTTACTTAAGTTTTTCTTCAGCTTATTGCAACAAAGTGCGCTCTTGTCCGGTCTGGTGGATAACTGCAGAAGATTTTTGCCTGATTGACCAGACAAAAAAAGCCAGAAGGTAACAAGCTGCGTATAATCAGCTGCTCACCAGCGCGCCCCCGAATAAAAAAGGAATGTGGTCCTGATGTTTAAACAATTTGCTGTTTTTCTTTACCTGCTGTTGGCAAGTTTGCCGCTCCAAGCCAATGATTTATTAAGTAAATTACAAGGTAACCAGTTTTTGCCTGTTGACCAGGCTTTTGTGCTGGACTTTGTACAGCAAGACAACACGCTGAAAATCAGCTGGCAAATTGCCGATGGTTATTACCTGTATAAAGATAAATTTAAGCTGGCCGGTGTGGCGGTGAATTTTTCTCACCCTACTTATCCGCCTGGTATGCCTTATGAAGATGAATATTTTGGCAAAACGGAAATTTATCTGCATCAGGTGGTGTTGTCGGTGCCTTTGTCGAATATCGATAAAGATGCGGTATTAAAAGTACGTTATCAGGGCTGCGCCAAGGCCGGTTTATGCTATCCGGTACAAACCCGCGAAATTCCACTGTTTCAGCCACAGGCTGCCAATAGCAGCGCCGCAGTATTGAATGACATAGGTGCAACCACGACTGCAACAGAAGACAAAGCAGAAACTACAACAACAGATGCTATAACGGCGCCTAAATCATCACAGGTGGAACTGGCTGAAAGACTGACCGATGATCGCAGTCTCTGGACTTTAGGGCTGTTTTTCTTACTCGGTTTGGGCCTGGCTTTTACGCCTTGTGTATTCCCTATGTACCCGATCCTCACCAGCATTATTGCCGGACAAGGCCAGCAACTCAGCACGGGTCGTGCCTTCCGGTTGTCGATGGCTTATGTACAGGGCATGGCCATTACCTATTCACTATTGGGTTTAGTGGTGGCCAGTGCCGGTGTGAAGTTTCAGGCTTATTTCCAGCACCCTGCGGTACTTATTGGCATCAGCATTTTATTTGTGCTGCTGGCCCTTGCCATGTTTGGTGTGCTGACGTTGCAACTGCCGGGTAGCTGGCAGGAAAAAGTGGGTGCTTTAAGTAACAAACAACAAGGTGGCAGTTTAAAAGGGGCACTCATCATGGGAGCCTTGTCGGGTTTGGTGGCCTCCCCCTGCACTACGGCACCGCTTACCGGTGTGCTGCTTTATATAGCGCAAAGTGGTGATATGGCCTACGGCGCTTTGGTGCTTTATGTGCTGAGCCTGGGCATGGGTCTGCCGCTGTTGTTAATTGGCAGCAGTGGTGGCAAGTGGCTGCCTAAACCCGGCGCCTGGATGGACGTGGTCAAAGCCGGTTTTGGTTTCTTGTTATTGTCAGTGCCGCTGGTATTACTGGAACGTATTTTGCCGGATTCTGTGCTGATTGTGCTGACTTCTGTCCTTGCGCTTGGCGCCGCCTTGTTTTTACACACAGTGCAGCAACAATTACAAAAACCGCTGGCCAAAGCCTTGTGCTGGTTGCTGGCGACCTTGTTAGTGATAGCAACAGCACAGTGGAACCTGCGTTTCTGGCTCCCCTCGTCGGCGCCGGCTGCTGCAGTTGCCAGCAATACCTCCCAAGTCAGTGCAGGTCAGTTTATTGATATTAAAACCCTGGCCGATTTAGACATTGAACTAAAAAAAGCCGAAGCCCAAAACCAATATGTGATGCTGGATTTATTTGCCGAGTGGTGTGTGGCCTGTAAAGAGTTTGAACATATTACTTTTGCCGACGCCGCCGTCAAAACCGAGATGGCCAAGATCCGGTTATTGCGGATTGATGTGACCAAAGCCACAGAGCAGGATGTCGAACTGATGGATAAATTTAGTGTGCTTGGCCTGCCCACTTTATTGTTTTTTGCGCCAAATGGCAGCGAACTGACCAAATCCAGGGTCACAGGTTTTATGCCGCCAGCCGAATTTGCCGCCCATTTAAAACAACTGAATCAGGGTTAATTCTTCACTAAAACAGGGCTACAGAGCGCCAGAACATTAGATTTGGCCTTTGTAGCCCGACAACCTGCCCTGCAGCTCTAACATCACCACAAAAAGTTCCCCTCCGCTGATAAGACCAGTATTTTGCTGCCATTTGCTGCGATTTCTCTATAATAAGCGGCAACTCTGCACAGCCCTGCCGGTTTTTACTGAAAAAGATGCTTTTTCAGACAACCTTTGGCAAGATGAAAGCAGATGATGAATCTTCAACGGAATAGGCGACAAATGGCATCAGTTTTACGTATTTTGCTTCTGAATGGCCCCAATCTGAATATGCTGGGACAACGCGAACCCCATATTTATGGTGCCGCCACTTTAGAACAAATTGTTGCGGATCTGACTAGCCACGCCAGCAGCCTGAATGTGCAACTGAGCCATCTGCAATCCAACGCAGAACATGAACTGGTAACTGCCATTCAGCAAAGCCTTGGCAAACAGGATTTTATTCTGATCAATCCAGGCGCTTTTACCCACACCAGCGTGGCGATTCGCGACGCTTTATTGGCCGTGGCTATTCCTTTTATTGAAATTCATCTGTCGAACGTACATGCCCGCGAGGCATTTCGCCGGCACTCCTATTTATCCGACATTGCAAAAGGGGTGATTTGTGGCCTTGGTGCCAACGGTTACCGTTATGCCTTAGAGGCTGCAGTGTCGAGCTTAACCACCACGAACATCAACCCATAATTTCAACTAAGAGTCAGGCAACATCGTCATGGATATTAGAAAAATTAAAAAACTGATCGAGCTTCTGGAAGAGTCAGGTATTAACGAACTGGAAATTACCGAAGGCGAAGAGTCAGTGCGCATCAGCCGCGGTGGTCCGGTTCAGCATTATGCACCAATGCAATATCAGGCAGCGCCAATGCAAGCGCCAGCCGCAGCACCTGCAGCTGCAGCAGCGCCGGCCGCTGCTGCAGCCGCACCTGCCATCACAGGTCATCAGATGCGTTCACCTATGGTTGGTACTTTCTACCGCGCCGCTTCTCCAACTTCAAAAGCTTTTGCTGAAGTGGGCCAAACCGTCAAAGTTGGCGATACCCTGTGTATCGTTGAAGCGATGAAAATGATGAACCAGATCCAGTCTGACAAAGCAGGCACCATCACCGCTATTCTGGTAGAAAACGGCGAGCCGGTTGAATTCGACCAGCCTTTATTTGTGATCGAATAATTCAAAAGGCCGACCCATGTTAGAAAAAGTGCTGATTGCCAACCGGGGAGAAATTGCGCTGCGTATTTTACGCGCCTGCAAAGAACTCGGTATTAAAACAGTCGCGGTGCATTCCACCGTCGACCGGAACCTCAAACATGTGTTGTTGGCCGACGAGACCATTTGTATTGGTCCGGCGCCTTCTCCACAAAGTTATTTAAACATCCCGGCTTTAATTGCCGCCGCTGAAGTCACCAATGCCCAGGCCATTCACCCGGGTTACGGCTTTTTAGCAGAGCGGGCCGATTTTGCGCAGCAAGTGGAAGAAAGTGGCCTGGTATTTATCGGCCCACGCCCTGAATCTATCAGCCTGATGGGTGATAAAGTTTCCGCCATTGAAGCGATGAAAAAAGCCGGAGTACCTTGTGTACCAGGCTCTGACGGCGCTGTGGGCGATGACGCGGACACCAACAAAGCTATTGCCAAACGTATTGGTTACCCAATTATCGTAAAAGCAGCCGGAGGTGGTGGTGGTCGTGGTATGCGTGTGGTGCGAAGCGAAGAAGAGCTGGTGTCTTCTATTGAAATGACCAAAGCTGAAGCCAAAGCTGCTTTTGGTAATGACATGGTGTACATGGAAAAATTCCTGGAAAACCCACGTCATATCGAAATTCAGGTATTGGCCGATGGTCAGGGCAAAGCCATTCACTTAGGTGAGCGCGACTGTTCTATGCAGCGTCGCCACCAGAAAGTCGTGGAAGAAGCGCCGGCCCCTGGCATTACTCAGGAACAACGCGACTTTATCGGTGGCCGTTGTGTGCAGGCTTGTATCGATTTGAACTACCGTGGTGCCGGTACTTTTGAATTCCTGTTTGAAAACGGCGAATTCTTTTTTATCGAAATGAACACCCGTATTCAGGTAGAACACCCGGTAACTGAGATGATCACAGGTGTGGATTTAATTAAAGAGCAGCTGCGTATTGCCTCTGGCATGCCGCTGTCGATTAAGCAGTCTGATATTGTGATTCGTGGCCATGCCGTGGAATGCCGTATTAACGCTGAAGATCCAAAAACCTTTATTCCGTCTCCTGGCACCATCACCCGTTTCCACCCGCCAGGTGGCAATGGTGTGCGTTGGGATTCGCATATTTATGCCGATTACACAGTACCGCCAAACTACGATTCCATGGTGGGCAAACTGATCACTTACGGTGAAAGCCGTGAAATTGCCATTGCCCGGATGCGTAACGCACTGTCTGAGCTGTTAGTGGGTGGTATTAAAACCAATATCGACCTGCATAAAGAAATTATGTCGGACGCCAACTTTAATAAAGGTGGCACCAATATTCATTACCTGGAACATAAACTGGGAATGAAATAACTCACCGATGCTTGTAAAGCATAGTTATGTAAAAAAGGCTCCCGCGGGAGCCTTTTGGTTTTGAGTTGCTGCCTGTAACGCTAAAGACGAAAACCAGAGGCTTAATAAGTTGGCGACGACTTTGCTTACAAGCATCAGTGCCGACACCACAGCTAGTTTAACTTCGCGAGCTCTTGCTGGTAAAAATCCACCACATCCTGTACCCGCGCCTGAATATCAAAACGCTGCATGGGGTATGTTATTTTCTCAGGCTTCGCTGCTGCAAGTGTCAACATGGCATTTGCCAGCGCTTCCACATCATCAACCGGCACTAAATCGCGGCCAAATAATGGCTGTAAATATTGGGCACCTTGTGAAACTGTGGCCAGCACAGGTAAACCAGCCTGCATCGCTTCTAAAAATACCAGACCAAAAGGCTCGTACCTCGCGCTACTGACAAACACATCAAAACTATAAAGCCAGTCTTGTGGTGTGGTGGAAAAACCGGCCAGCAACACTTTGTCACCGGCGAGCTTGTCATTGACCAGTTTTTTCAGCTCAGGCATGGCCTTGCCATCCCCGACTATCACCAGACGGGCGTTGGGAATATTGGCTTTGACAAAAGCCCGCACCAGCACGTCGTGGCCTTTGGTCGCTTCCACCCGGCCTAAAGTGCCAAAAATCAGCTCGTTTTCCGCCAACCCAAGCTTTTGCCGCAGTTCGGTTTTAGCCGCTGGCGCTGTCAGTTGGGTATTGGTCCAGTTATCCAGCTGAATGCAGTGCTGTTGAAGTGAAGCCGGTATCGCATCCAGCTGCCACGGCGCTATAGCGATTAAAGCATCAAGCTTGGCATGCTGCTGTTTTTTATAGCAAATATGTAAAGTGGCTACTCTCAGACATAAACCTTTGAGCCCTTGTAACACGCGGCAACCGGCACTTAAATGGGCGTGGGCTACATCGGGTTTTAACGTGCGGATCATTTTACGCGCTTGCCAGATAGCAAAAAATTTCCAGCCATCCACCACCTGAACCTGCACTTTGTCGCTAAGCCGGTGCCTGATGGCATTGGCTCTTTGTTCACAACCCCTTTTGTGCAAAATCACCGTCACCTGATGCTGTTGCTCTGCCTGCGTATTGGCCAGCTCAACGGCATAACGTTCACTGCCGGCAAAACTGTGCGTCAGAATAATGTGAACAATTTTCATCACAACCTACAATCACCAAACCTCTGTTGGCCTCAGTCTATCAAAATCTGCCTTTGAGCCCAAAAAAATGGCTGAAAATCAGCGGTTTTTACCTATGCTGACAAAACCCAGTGGTACCTTGGCCCGGGCAGCTCCTCATTCAACCCTTCGCAAAAATGATGCAAAGGCCGCGCAAGCGCTGCCTTGTGCAGAGAAAACTGCTAAACTGCCGCTCTTTTATGTTCAGCATCAAACGGAAATCACCATGCCTTGGATCCAACTGCGGGTAAATACCACTGAAAAACACGCCGAAACTGTCAGCGATATGCTGATGAGCTGGGGCGCTCAGGCCGTTAGTTTTGTGGATGCCAAAGACACCCCTATTTATGAACCATTGCCTGGTGAAGTGATTTATTGGGCCAACACTGTGGTGGTGGGTTTGTTTGATGCCGAACACAAGATGGATAAAGTGATCAAACAGTTAGAGCAGGTCAGCCTGTTTAAAAACGGCGTGCAGTACAAGCTGGAACAGCTCGAAGATAAAGACTGGGAACGCGAATGGATGGACAACTTCCATCCTATTCAGTTTGGCAAAAGGTTATGGGTCTGCCCAAGCTGGCGTGATATTCCTGACCCGACTGCAGTGAACGTGATGCTGGACCCCGGTCTTGCTTTTGGTACCGGCACCCACCCTACTACCGCCCTTTGTATGGAGTGGCTGGATGCACAGGATCTCACTGAAGCCACAGTGGTCGATTTTGGCTGTGGTTCAGGCATCTTGGGTATAGCAGCACTCAAACTCGGCGCGAAAAGAGTGGTAGGTGTGGATATAGACCCCCAAGCTATTGAAGCCAGCGCCGCCAACGCTGAGCGCAATGGCGTGGCCGGCCAGATTGAACTCTATTTACCCAAAGATCAGCCAACACTGGAAGTGGATGTGGTAGTCGCCAATATTCTGGCCGGCCCGCTGGCTGAGTTGTCTGGCGTTATCAGCGCTTATGTCAAACCTGGTGGTTTGCTGGCGTTGTCCGGTATTCTGGAAAGCCAGGCCCAAAGTGTGATGGATGCTTATGCCGCTGAATTTGATTTTGACCCTGTTGCAGTCAAAGAAGAATGGGTGCGGTTAAGCGCCCGCAAAAAGCAGGCTTAACAAAACACTTTCACCCATGAACCGCCAAAAGGAGGTGTTACGCCTCCTTCTCAACTACACAACTGCGTACCGAAATCACAGCGTAACTGTTCAGACTGCCAGACCTTATTGATGGCAGTCATCAGAGTCCGCGCCACTGCTGTGTGGGCCCCAGCTGATTTATCAGACTCCGTTTTATAGCCACAACAACACCGCTTTAATACATCTGCGTCACTCGTACTGCACCAGAGAAAGCCGGCACAGGCTGCACAACCAATCTTTCGCTGAGATAGCCGTTATATCAGGCTGTGCCAATCCCGCTATTACCAAGCAGCAAAACAAAGGCGGCTAAGGTTGATTTGCGCCCAAGTGCGTATTTTTGTCTTTAAAACAATATTCAGTGGCGCAATATCGTTATAATATAACATCTCTTTAATCAGGGAGATGAATTGTGTCCAAAGTTTTTTTCCAGCCTGCAAGCCTTGCCACTGTAATGCTGCTTGGCCTCTTCGGTTGTGACTCTTCAACACACAGCAATGAAGGCAAAGCACAACCCGAACATCCTCAACATAAAATAGACAGCCAGGGGCTGTTGGTGCTTAGTAGCAGTGGCAACAACCTGGTTTATGTTTATGATATTAAACATAAAAAAATGCTGACCTCATTTGACAGCAAAAAGCCGGTGCATAGCATTTATGCCAGCCCCAACCAACGTTATGCTGTATTGCTGCAGCGCAATGACCATCAGATCAGCTTTATCGATGGTGGTTTATATCAGGAAGATCATGCAGATCATCTGCACGATTATCAGCAAGCACCTGCGCTTAGCAGCTTTGTGCTCAAAGGCATTGCCCCCACCCACTATGAAGTGCATGGCAATCAGGCCGCTATCTTTTTTGATGGTGCCGCAGCCCCCATGCAAGCTGCCAGCGTCACCATTCTGACCGACGCTAACATTGCAGCTGCTAAAACCAGCGCCAGTCTGACCCTGCCACTGAATATGCACGGCACGGCAGAACCGAGGGGTTCGCATTTGTTAACCACCTACCGGCCGGCCGACGCCGCCAATACCTTGCCGACCCAGGTGGAATGGTATCAGCAGGAAGGCAACAGTTTTAAGCTCAAAGAGCGGTTTAGCGAACAATGCCCCGGACTGCATGGCAGTTATTCGGTCAAAGACTACAGCCTGTTTGGCTGTATTGACGGTGTGCTGGTTGTACAACAAAAAGCCGATGAACTCAGTGCAGTAAAACTGGCCAATCCTGCGGGCATGACAGGCCGGATCGGTACCCTGACTGGCCATAAAAACCTGACACAGGTAATTGGTTTTGCCGGACAGGACATGTATCTGATCGATCCGGTGAGCCTCACCATGCAAAAACTGGACTGGCGCCAGGGTGGCACTCAAACCAGGGTTAGCTACGCCATGTCGTCCGACGGCGACTATTTTGTGCAACTCGACAACAGTGGTGCTGTCACTATCCAGCAAGTCGCCACAGGTTATAGCATCAAAGCCAAACTGGCATTGTTGAACAATATCGACAGCAGCAACCCGCCGGTAATTGCGGTGAATGGTCAGAATGACGACATCTTTATTACTGATCCGGCCAATAAACAGCTGTTGCAGCTTGATTTAACCAGTCTGGCGGTGAGCAAACTGCCGCTTGAGGTAACCCCGGCCAAAATGACCTGGCTTGGCATCCGCCAACCAGCCCCTTAACACTCAGTTGCCCTGATCACCACATCATCAGGGCACACCATTTTCATCACTCATGTTCCTGGGAGATGACTTGGGCACCTGCTTGCAGGTGCTCTTTTTTATCAAGCTGTGGCCGATAACAGCCGCCTGGTTCAGATGCAACAGGTCAAAGTGCTGCTGCAAAAAACAACAGCAATACAATTATCTGATTTTATTAAAGCCTGTTTTGCTGTGTTCCCTATTTTGTTGAGTCTAATTTTCAGCCGTTTAGCGATTGTCAACCCGCCAAAGGCCAATAAATTTGCATTTTTGTTTAAATAATAGCCTTTGCTTTGTGTGCAAAAATCCGTAAACTTAGCGCCCCTTCGGGGTAGAGCCTAGGGATATAGCGGTGCGCATCGGTCCATACCAATTATCGAACAATGTGATTTGTGCTCCGATGGCTGGAGTCACGGATTACACTTTTCGTGAGCTTTGCCGTCGGTTTGGCGCAGGTTTAGCTGTGTCAGAAATGATGTCGAGTAATCCTTTGGTGTGGCAAAGCGAAAAATCGCTAAATCGGATGACACATGGTGATGAGTCTGGCATTCGTTCAGTACAAATTGCCGGTGCCGATCCAGATCAGATGGCCCAAGCTGCGGTGTTTAATGTTGAACACGGCGCCCAAATCATCGACATCAATATGGGATGTCCGGCGAAAAAAGTGAACAAAAAACTGGCGGGTTCGGCGCTGTTACAGTATCCGGATCTTGTTGAGAAAATTGTTCAGGCCGTGGTCAAGGCTGTATCAGTTCCGGTCACGCTGAAAATCCGCACCGGCTGGGACACCGATAACCGCAATGGCGTGCAAATAGCACGGATAGCGGAAGATAACGGCATTCAATGTCTGGCGGTTCATGGCCGAACCAAAGCCTGTATGTATAAAGGAGAAGCGGAGTACGACACCATCCGCGCTATCAAACAGGCAGTGTCGATCCCGGTGATCGCCAACGGTGACATCACGTCACCGCAAAAAGCCAGGTTTGTGCTGGATTACACCGGTGCTGACGCCATCATGATTGGGCGGGCAGCACAGGGCCGGCCCTGGATTTTTCGGGAAGTGGTTCATTACCTGACCACAGGGGAATTGTTGGCAGCACCCGACTTGCAGCAAGTCAGGGATATTATGCTGGAACACGTCAAAGGCTTACACCAGCTGTATGGTGAAGTGCTTGGCCCGCGTATCGCCCGCAAACATGTGGGGTGGTATCTGGCCGAACATGATGCCGAAGGCGCGTTTCGCAGTGAATTTAACGGCATCGAGCAGCAACAACCGCAGCTTGATGCTCTGTGGACCTATTTCGAACAACTAGCAGCAACTAACGTAAAGAGACCTGGTAATGTTTAATCAAAACGTGACTTCGCCATTTATCACCAACGCCCATGTACAGACTCAGGAAAAACCGCAGCCTTTAAGTAACGCGGTACAAAAAGCGGTGGCGAACTACCTGCAACAGTTAAACGGTCAGGACGTCAACGACCTGTACGAACTGGTGTTGTCAGAGCTGGAAAAACCGTTACTGGAAGAAGTAATGAAATATACCCGCGGTAATCAGACCCGCGCCGCCAATCTGATGGGCATCAACCGCGGCACGCTGCGCAAGAAGCTGAAACAATACGGCATGAGCTAATGCCCCCGCGGGAGGAGTCCCGCCAGAAAGCACCTTCGGGTGCTTTTTTGTTTCTGGCGCCCGGCAAATTGCTGCACCGGCACCACAAACAAGGTTCTGCAGCTGAAGCCCGATTTTCCGGTTTTGCTTAAAGCCGACAAATACGCCGGAAGTCCGCACAGTCAGAACAGCTCACAGAGCAGAATTTATTTATCCCTTGTTTAGCGAAGATACTAAAGAGAGAACCGATATGACCTCAGCTCGTCCAATCCGTCGCGCACTACTCAGTGTTTCTGACAAAACTGGCATTGTTGAATTTGCCCGCGCTTTAGCGGCGCAAGGTGTGGAACTGTTATCTACCGGTGGTACTGCCAAGCTGCTGGCAGAGCAAAACATTCCTGTAATTGAAGTCTCTGACTACACAGGTCATCCGGAAATTATGGATGGCCGTGTCAAAACCCTGCACCCTAAAGTGCATGGCGGTATCTTAGCGCGCCGTGGCCAGGACGAAGCTGTGATGGCGGCCAACAACATCAACGCCATTGATTTGGTGGTGGTGAATCTGTACCCCTTCGCCAGCACTGTTGCCAAAGCCGGTTGCACCCTGGAAGATGCGGTAGAAAATATTGATATCGGCGGCCCGACTATGGTGCGTGCTGCAGCAAAAAACCACGCTGATGTGACTATTGTGGTGAATGCTGCTGATTACGACAAAGTACTGGCTGAAATGGCGGCCAACCAGGGCGCCACCACACACGCCACCCGTTTTAGCTTAGCCATCAGCGCTTTTGAACATACTGCGCAATACGATGGCATGATTGCCAACTATTTTGGCGCCATGCTGCCGGCCTATGACACAGTAGATGCTCAACCAAGTAAATTCCCGCGTACTTTTAACAGCCAGTTTGTGAAAAAACAGGATTTACGTTATGGCGAAAACAGCCATCAGCAAGCTGCTTTTTATGTAGAACACAATATTCAGGAAGCCTCAGTTGCAAGCGCCACTCAGCTGCAAGGCAAAGAGCTGTCTTACAACAATATCGCCGACACAGACGCAGCCCTTGAGTGTGTCAAAGAATTTGCTGAACCTGCCTGTGTGATCGTCAAACACGCCAACCCTTGTGGTGTGGCTATTGGCAACGACATCCTTAGCGCTTACAACCGCGCTTATCAGACAGATCCAACCTCAGCCTTTGGCGGCATTATTGCTTTTAACCGCGAGTTAGATGCAGTGACAGCTGAAGCTATTGTCAGCCGTCAGTTTGTGGAAGTGATTATTGCGCCAACAGCAACCAGTGAAGCTGCTGAAATTATTTCGAAAAAACCAAATGTACGTTTATTGGTCTGTGGTCAGTGGTCTGATAAAACAACAGGTTTTGATATTAAACGTGTCAACGGTGGTGTATTGGTGCAAGACCGTGACCAGAAGATGGTTGGATTAGACGATTTAAAAGTCGTATCAAAGCGTCAGCCAACAGCAGATGAACTGCGTGATTTGTTGTTCTGCTGGAAAGTGGCCAAGTACGTCAAATCCAACGCTATTGTGTATGCCAAAGACTCAATGACCATTGGTGTTGGCGCAGGCCAGATGAGCCGTGTGTACAGCGCAAAAATTGCCGGTATTAAAGCTGCCGACGAAAACCTGGAAGTCAAAGGTTCAGTGATGGCTTCTGATGCGTTTTTCCCGTTCCGCGATGGCATTGACGCTGCTGCTGCTGCCGGCATTAAAGCCGTGATCCAGCCAGGTGGTTCTATGCGCGACGCAGAAGTGATTGCAGCAGCAGATGAACATGATATTGCCATGGTGTTTACCGGCGTACGTCATTTCCGTCATTAATCGGTTCCTGACAATACAACGGCAGCTGTGGCTGCCGTTTTTTTTGCTGCTGATCTGTGTTTCTAATGCCAGGTCATTGGCTGGTGATGTGCTGTGATACACAATCTTGCTGCAATAAACTCAGGACAACAAAAATGCGACTACCCGAAATACAGCCCGAGTTTCCGCTGCTCCTTAGTTATCAGGGACAGCAGGAAGCGGAACTGATCAAGGATAAGCAAATGCTGGAACAGCTGCTGCAACAACCATTGCATCTGCTGCCAGATACAGACCGTTTGATTGATAGTGTGGGTCGGGTATACCGGCTGAATGCAAAACATCAGCTTTATCTAAGCGATGAGCAGCTTGATTTATCAGAGGTTATCAGTTTGATCCAACAACATTTTTTTGCTTTGGCACAAAGTTGTGTTGTAAAAATACAAACAACGGATATTCGTTCAGCCTTGTTATTGCTGGCTGGATCGGATTGAACAAACAACAAAGGAAAGTTATGAAACAAAAGTTAGGATATTTGCTCAGTGCACTTGGCCTTAGTGCTTTTTATCAATTGCTGCTGATGTTCACTGTGGGTTATACCCTTGCCGCCCAAAAACCGGATTGGTGGCCTGTTGGTCTTGTTGCTTCAACGGATGGTTTATTCGCCTGGATGCATCTGGCCCATGGTTTTGGTGTGTTATTGGCAGCTTTGGTGATTGCTTGGTTGATTCAGCGCTTTTTCCGACCCAACTGGCTGAGTTTAAGTTGTTGCTCAACTTTGTTGCCATTGATTTTTATGACCCCACCCTTTGGGCAGGAGCATTATTTACAGTCCGGTTTATTGTGGTCCGGTTTACTGGATACCGCTAAATTTTTGTTATTACCGCCTTTTTGCTGCTGGGTGATGGTTAAACGCCAGCAGCTTTATGGCAGCAACTAAATCCCTGCTTTAGACAAGAGTTGTATTGGCAGGCTCTGGTAACGCCTTCACACCAATACGGCTGATGTCAGCCCCCTGTAATTCAGCCACTGTCCACAGCATACCAGACCAGCTGACGGTATCGCCAACCACCAGCTTGCCACCATGTTTGCGGGCGATAAATTCGTTCAGCAGCACACAATCACCACACTCACTCAGATCCAGACTGTAGAACATGGCTAAATCATCCAGTCTGGCTGAGCCATCAAGCATAAAGTCACCAAAAAACTCAAAGTCAAAGTTGCGTTGTGGTGTTTCACTGAACATACGGCCAAGTACAGGCAAATCGGCATCATGTCCGATAATACAAAGTACATCACCGGCCATCAGTTTAGAACTGCCCGAAGGGTGCAGCAGCACATTGTCACGGAATAACGCCACAATACGGGTGTTATCAGGCATATTTAAACTACGAAGTTCATGACCGATACACCATTTTTCCTCGTTCAGTTTATATACAAACAGCTCCCACTGACTGGCCAGCGCAATTTCAATACCGGCACGGGAAATGGGTGTAGGCATGGCAGGCACCACCACTTTGGCTTTACGTGCGGCAAAACCCAGCGTGGTGCCCTGCAGTAATAACGACACCAATACAATAAAAAACGCCACATTAAAAAACAGCTGGGCATTGGGTAAACCTGCCATCAGTGGAAATACCGCCAAAATTACCGGCACGGCACCACGCAGGCCAACCCAGGAAATAAAACTGCGCTCTTTAAAGCTAAAACCGCGAAACGGCAATAAACCGATAAATACCGAGAGCGGCCTCGCGAATAAAATCATCCAAAGCGACAACAACAAAGCCGGTACCGCGATTGGCAATAATTCACTGGGTGTCAGCAATAAGCCCAGCACCAGAAACATGCCTATCTGACTGAGCCAGGCGAGGCCATCAAACATATGTAAAATGCCGTGCCTGTTACGGATAGGCTGGTTGCCGAGCACCAAACCACAGACATAAACAGTAAGAATACCACTGCCGCCAATAGCACCAGACAAAGCATACAGAATAATACCGCCACTGACCGCCAGCAGCGGGTATAAACCATCAGCGATATGAATACGGTTAATCAGCTTTAGCAAAAACCAGCCACCAGCCAGGCCCAGTAAAATACCGATACCAAACTGCTGTACCAAACTCACCAACACAGTCCACTCAAAAGCGGTTTGACCGCTGACCAACATGGCAATTAAGGTAACAGTTAAAAACATCGCCATCGGGTCGTTACTACCAGACTCTATTTCAAGGGTTGCCCCCACCCGCTCGTTTAAACCTTTGCCGTTTAACAGGTTAAATACCACAGCAGCGTCGGTAGAACCGACAATAGCGCCTATTAATAAACCT
This sequence comes from Rheinheimera sp., assembly GCF_036782235.1. Classification (GTDB taxonomy): domain Bacteria; phylum Pseudomonadota; class Gammaproteobacteria; order Enterobacterales; family Alteromonadaceae; genus Pararheinheimera. The sequence continues at coordinate 22,174 of NZ_DAIPZL010000013.1, forward strand.
TCCAACAGCTCCAAATTAAACAACCAGGCCGCGGCAATACCGGTTAAACCTGCGGTCAGTACCACCCCCACAGTTGCCAGCGACAACGAAGGCCAAAGCGCAACCCGGAAACTGCGGGCGTTGGTGCGCATACCACCGTCGAGCAAAATCACCGCCAGCGCCAGGTTACTGACCAGATAGGCCAGGCTGTAATCATCAAACTTAATGCCACCTGGACCGTCAACACCGGCAATCATGCCCACCGATAAAAAAATAACCAGAATAGGCACACCAATTTTGCTGGCCACCGAACTCACCATAATGCTGGCCGCGACCAGAAATGCGCCAATCAGCAACATCTGATTGATGGTAACTGCATCCAATATAAACCTCCGGCTGCCAACAGGGTGAATCTAGCTTTAACACTAAAATAGTGACGAATAACGACAAATTCAATTAAAAACTATCAAACCACAAATACTTGAAATATTTCACTTTAAAAACAATAGCTTAAAAAAATAAAATACAGAGCTAATTAATTAATAACATTGTACAAAAACCAACTTAATCTAAAGTGAATTTAGTTTTAATGTGCTTATTGACACAAGTTTGCAAAATTTCCCAGTAAACTGTTTTCATGGCAGAAATACTTCATCTAATCTTCGTCTGTGCCGGATGCTCTACCGCAAGAACCATCGGCGTTTGCCGCTTATTGGGGGCATGCTGCCAGCAGCCTTCGGAATTCGGGAACAGGATCTGAACACACAAAATTCAGCTGTACATTTGCGTTTGAGCCGATATAATACGCGCCGCTCTTTTGACTGTTCTTTATACAATAAGGTAATCCTATGCACCCGATGTTAAACATCGCTGTTCGTGCTGCGCGTAGCGCAGGCAATATTATCGCCCGGGCCTGTGGTCAACTGGACATGGTTCAGACCACTCAAAAAGGTACCAATGACTTTGTCACCAACGTAGATAAAGAAGCCGAACAGGCCATAGTGCAGATTTTGCGTAAGTCCTACCCTGACCACGATATCATCGCGGAAGAAGGTGGCGAATACAGCAACAACAATAGTGATTACCAGTGGATCATCGACCCGCTCGATGGCACCGCCAACTTTATCAAAGGCATTCCTCATTTTGCAGTTTCCATTGCTTTGCGTTACCGCGGCAAGCTGGAACAGGCCGTTATTTTTGACCCGCTGCGTGGTGAAGTATTTACCGCCAGCCGTGGTGCCGGTGCTCAGCTCAATGGTCGTCGTATCCGTGTCAGCAATGCCACTGATTTAGGCGGTACTATTCTGGCGACAGGTTTTCCGTTTAAGCACAAACATCATTTAGACGCTTATACCGAAACCTTTAAAACCTTTTTTACCACAGCAGCAGATGTACGCCGTACCGGCTCAGCCGCTCTGGATCTGGCTTATGTTGCAGCCGGTCGTTTAGACGGTTTCTGGGAAATTGGCTTAAAGCCATGGGACACAGCTGCAGGCGAATTACTGGTGCGTGAAGCCGGTGGTCTGGTCAGCGATTTTGTCGGTGGCAATAACCAAATGAAAAGCGGCAATATTGTGGCAGGTAACCCTAAAGTGCTGGCTGCGATGCTTAAAGGCATGCGTCCGCATCTGACCGACTCTTTAATGAAATAATCCTCTGTTTTTTATGTAAAAAGCCCCGCAATTGCGGGGCTTTTTGTTGCCGTATTTGCGAGCCTAAGTTTTAACTGATCTGGATCTTGCGGCTTTGCTGCTCGGGCTCAGCTTTTTTCGGTGCTTTAATCGACAAAATGCCGTCGGTAAAACTGGCGCTGATATCGGATTCATGCACCGTATTGCCCACAGTAAAACTGCGCTGAATACGGCCATAACGGCGCTCCTGCCGGATAATTTTGCCATCTTTTTCTTCTTTATCTTCCTGCTTTACTTCTGCTTCCAGCGTCAACACGCCCTGCTGCAGGCTGATATGAATATCTTCTTTTTTTACACCCGGCAGCTCAGCGCTGATCAGGTAATGGTCTTTGTTGTCCTTAATATCTACCTTCGGCGCAAAGAACTGATTCTGCTCAGATTTCCAGGCCGTTGGCGCAAAAAAGTTATCAAACAGCGAATCAAGATCAGGAAAATTACGCGGGATCAGGCTCATACGTTGCTCCTTTTTCAACTAAATTTCAGCATGGTGACTTACAGCAAAAAAAGTGTAGCCAAGCCAACAACAGCAGCTTTAATACAGATCAAATTTTTGGATGTTTTTTAGTCAGAGATTCAATCAGCATGCAGAGCAGTGCATCGTGGCGGGTAGCAAAGTTGCCGGCAGCAAAGTGCCGGCAACCGCTTTTATCAGAACACAAAATCCAGGGCTACACTAAACAGCCTGGCGTCATTGTGATAACTAAAGTCGTACCAGGGCAGACGATCGCCACTATCTTGGAAGTCGTCATACTGCACTTTTAAACTGGCATTCGGATGGAAGTTATATTTAAGCCCGACTGTAACCATGCGGTGCTCTTCCGCCTCCCCGGTGCCAAATCCCTGGTAATCCTCAGTGATTTTTAACAACGCCTGCGACATGCCAATATAGGGCTGCCACACATCATGGTTGTAGATGGCGGTCAGCAGGTAGGTTGGAAAACGCGAGCCATAACCGTCGTCGTACATCACGTAGTTGTAGTCAAACAACAGCGTGACATGGGTGAAATTAAAGGAGCCACTGGCACCAAAAAAGTCGAGGTCAAACTCAGTCAAAGGCGATGCACCGGAGCGAATAGGCGTACCATCCGGATTTGTGCGCCTTTCCACCACCTGATCCGTCACGCCGTCACCATCAAGATCAAGTTCATCAAAAAACATCACGTCGGCGAAGGTTTCATAAAAGGTGCGGAAATAAGATAAACGCAAATCTATCCAGTCGTTGCTGGCTGCCAGATTGGCGCCCATAATTTTGCTCCAGGTCACATCCGCAGTACCGGCAATATAGGTGCCTTCAGGCGGAAAATAATAACCGCCCCTGTTGCGCCAGAAATCATGGGATTTAATGTTTTTCTGGGTTTCATGGCCAACAAAACCACTCAGGCTGAAATTCCAGTCTTCTACCATAAAGTCTTTCACCAGGGTGGCACCATTAAACTGGGTAATTTCCCACCAGTATAAATTGGCTGGTGGACGCACCCAGGGGTAAGCAAAGCCCACTTCCATATACTCAGAAAAATAATACATCGGCAAATTACGCCGGCCGAGCATCAGGTATAAATCATCGGAAAAACGGTAGGTGGCATAAAGCCAATCGATATCCGGTGAAAAATCATCAGCACCTTTAGCCACCAGCTGGGCGGTAAAAGTCAGATTTTCCATCACATCCATCCGCGCTTGCAGCGCTATCATCGACTCAGGTTCCATCGACCATTCATTCTGGTAAAAAGCATAATCATAAAAATCCACCGGGAACTCGACCTCACCTGTTGGATCCGGGTCACCACCCAGGGTTTTGCCCACCACCAGCGAGCCGTAACCGCTCCACTGAATATCAGCAACAGCAGCTCCCATGGTGCAAAGCAGCACCAGCACAGCACCAAGCCATGTTTTCATAACAGTTCCTCGCTCAGTAATTAGCGACTAATAGGTAGCAACAACTTTGACTGCAGCAGTGACTTTACTGGCGTCAACAAAACCTATGGTGGCGGGATTGTCAGACACCAGCTGGATCATTTCATCGCTACTGACTTCACGGGGTGGCGTGCCTTTGCCGGTAAAGGTCAGTTTTGACCAATAAGCTTTCAGCTGAGCATCGGTTTTACTCAACACCTTGGTATTAAATTCAGAGCGGCTGGCTTCAGATTCCACCACCACCAGCGGGATCGCCTGCTTGCCGTCACTAAAACTACGTTGTTTACCGAGAAACAAGGCTTTGATGTCTGAGTCTGACACTGAGGCCGCATTATTTGGGTGAACTATCAGGGCTATGTCTGCCTGCGAAAAGGCTGAAACGAAAGGGCACAACAAGATAAAACACAAGACTTTTTTCTGCATATGAACCTCTGCACCTGGATTAAAGCATCCTTCGGGAGTTGTTCATTCCTTTGATAAAGCCAAGTCTAGCCGCTATCGGCCGAATTACCAGAAGGTAGCGCTAGAGCCGCCATAGCTGGCAGCTCAGCAGTAGAACAGCCTAACTTGAGTTCAAAGCAACTTCGCCAGAGAGCTTTATCAAGAACAGCAGGAAAAGCAGGCCAACATTAACTGCTGGCCCTGCTGATTTAACTGGCGGGTTTTTCCAGTGTTAAACCTTTGGCCACCCAGGCACTGTAACCTCCGGCCAGGCTCAGCACATGCTGATAACCCATTTGCTGCAGCGCATCGGCTGCCAGTGCAGAGCGATACCCCCCCCCACAATACAGCACCATGGTTTGCTGTTTGTCCTGCACCACCTGTTCAATATCACGTTCGATAATACCTTTGCCAAGATGCATGGCCTGTGGCAAATGTCCGGCCTGCCACTCGCGGTCTTCCCGCACATCAATAAGGACACAGGGTTGTTGATGCTGTAAAAATTCTTCAATACTGATTTCTTTGACCCGGCTTTTGGCTGCATTAACCAGTGCCAGAAAACCTGGGCTATGTTGTTTACTCATGTCACCTTCCTTTCGGGGCAAAAAAAAGCCAGTCATCAGACTGGCTTATTTTGTTATAAAGCAGAAGTGCCTTCACCTTCTTTTTCAATCACTGTTGGCAATAAGTCTTCACGGCTTGCACCTAAAATAACAGCAACAGAACTGGCGATATACACCGAAGAATAAGTACCAATGGCAATACCAAACAGTAACGCCGTGGCAAAACCATGGATCATAGCGCCGCCCATATAAAACAACACTATCAGCGTTAACGCCGTGGTAAAAGACGTCATGGTAGTACGACTCAGTGTTGAAGTGATTGCTTCGTTCACTGTTTCTTCCACTGTGGCATCTCGTAATTTACGGAACATTTCGCGGATACGGTCAAACACAACGATGGTATCGTTAATAGAATAACCAATCAGTGCCAGAATAGCCGCCAGTACTGTCAGATCAAATTCCAGTTGGAATACTGAAAACAGGCCAAGCGTAATGACAACGTCGTGCAGTAAAGACGCAACAGCACCTACTGAATAACGCCATTCAAACCGGGCGGCAACATAAATCATGATACCAACCAACGCGGCCAGAACGGCAAGAAAACCGTCATCTTTTAGCTCGTCACCGACCGAAGAACCCACGATATCGACTTTGCGTACTGTCACCGGTGTTTCTGCTACGGTATGAATGGCGGTCAGAATTTGTTCACCAATAGTTTTTTGCTCCACGCCTTCACGGGGGGCAATACGGATCATCACTTCCTGACTGTTGCCAAAATACTGCACCTGAGCATCTGCAAAACCACTGCTGCCAAGTGCGGTACGGACTTTATTTAAGTCGGCAGCCTGTTCAAATTTGACTTCGATCACAGTACCACCGGTAAAGTCCAACCCCAGGTTTAAGCCTTGGGTAAACAGACTGACTAAAGACCCAAGAACCAGAAAGGTAGAAAATACCAAGGCCGGCCACTTTAACTTCATAAAGTTCAGTGCGGTTTTAAAATTAAATAGTCTCATTGCTGACTCCTTAAACCGGCAGGCTGGTGCCGCGACGCTGGCCCCAGATCATATTGACAATTAACCGGCTCACCACCACAGCAGTGAAAATAGAGGTCACAATACCCAGTGCCAGTGTCACGGCAAAACCTTTCACCGGGCCTGTACCAATGCCAAACAGGATAAGAGCGACCAACAGCGTCGTAATGTTCGAATCGGCAATAGTGGCAAAAGCACGGTTGTAACCTTCGTGAATGGCATGTGCTGCGGAACGCCCTTCGGCCAGCTCTTCGCGGATCCGCTCAAAGATCAGTACGTTAGCATCAACGGCCATACCTACAGTAAGTACAATACCGGCCATCCCAGGTAAGGTTAAAGTGGCGCCAGGTATCATCGACATCACACCAATCAGCAGCACTAAGTTGGCGGTTAACGCAATATTGGCAACCAAACCAAACCACTTGTAATAAATAACCATAAACGCCAGCACTGACAGCATGCCCCACAGAATAGCGTTCATACCTAAGTCGATGTTTTCCTGACCTAAGCTTGGGCCAACAGTGCGTTCTTCCACAATCAGAATGGGCGCAATCAAAGCACCAGCGCGTAATAATACGGCCAGGTTTTGGGCTTCACCCGGTGCATCTAAACCGGTAATACGGAAACTGCGGCCAAGGCGTGCCTGAATAGTCGCGACACTCACCACTTCTTCTTTTTTCTCCATAATGGTTTTGCCGTTGGCATCTTTTTTATCTGTTGGTTTGTACTCGATAAAAACAGTGGCCATGGCTTTGCCAATTGCATCTTTGGTCAGATTAGAGAAAGTTGAACCACCTTTGGCGTCCAGGTCGATATTCACCTGAGGCCGGCCGTTTTCGTCAAAACTGGTGTTGGCACCCACAATATGGTTACCAGTCAGCATGATGCGTTTTTGCAGCACCACAGGGTTACCGGCACGGTCATTAAATAGTTGTGAGCTTGGAGGTACCCGACCCGCCAGTGCACTTTGTACATCAGCAGTTTCATCGACCAGACGGAATTCCAGTGTGGCTGTTGCCCCTAAAATTTCTTTAGCGCGGGCTGTATCCTGAATACCAGGCAACTGCACAACAATACGTTCAGCTCCCTGGCGCTGTACCAAAGGTTCAGCCACACCAATGGCATTGACCCTGTTACGGATAATGGTAATGTTTTGTGCTACCGCATCTTCACGCAAGGCTTTGAGGCGTGCTTCGCTGAATGACACCACCAGGCTGTTGTCGTCGGCTTCGGTGTATACCATGTCAGCATCTTTTTTCGACAACACGGCTTTGGCCGCTGCCACATCTTCAGCAGTTCTGAACGCCAGCATCACACGCTGATTGACCAGATCCGGCGTGACCGAACGGTAACGCACTTTGGCTTCACGTAAGTCAGTGCGGTAAATCTGCACTAAATCGTTGATGTTTTTATCCATCGCCGTTTTCATGTCCACTTCCATCAGGAAGTGCACACCACCACGTAAGTCCAGACCCAGCTTCATCGGGGCTGCGCCTATCGCATCCAGCCAGGCTGGTGTAGCCGGTGCCATATTCAGTGCGCTTACCACTTCATCACCTAAAGCAGTCGCAACTACTTCACGGGCTTTCAGCTGGTCTTCGGTGTTGTTAAAACGGGCTAAAATCTGGCCTTTATTTAACACCACACTTTTAAAATTAATATTTTCTGCTGTCAGTGCCTGCTCAAGCACAGTCACTTTGTCAGCACTCACTTCGGCACCACGGGTACCGCTGATTTGTAACGACGGATCATTCGGGTAAATATTTGGTAGTGCGTAGATCAAAGCGACCGCAAGCACTACCACAACCGTCAGATACCGCCAGATAGAGTTCTGGTTTAACACGGATAATTCCTTGTGAAAAAAGCGGCTGTTACAGCGACTTCAGCGTGCCTTTTGGCAACACAGCAGAAATAGCGCCTTTTTGCACTGTCACTTCAGTCGTGTCGTTCAGCGCGATAATGACAAAATCTTTGTCGTCCGCAATTTTGCTGATACGACCCACTAAACCACCGCCGGTCAGCACTTCGTCCCCTTTGGCCAGCGCTGCCATCAGGTTTTTATGCTCTTTTAAACGTTTGGCTTGCGGACGGTAAATCAGGAAATAAAAAATTAAACCAAATGCCACCAGCATGATGATCATGTCTAAACCACCACCTGGCTGGCCAGTTGGTGCGGTTTGGGCGTAAGCGTTAGAAATAAATAAACTCATGGTTGTCCCCTTAAATTAAAAAACTCAGATTTTTATGCTTGTACTGTTACCGGCAAAGGTGGCAGCACATCCAGTGCCGGCACATCCTGACCACGTTTTTGGTAAAAGTCGGCCACAAAAGCATCCAGCTTACCTGCGGCTATTGCATCCCGTAAACCTTGCATCAAAATTTGATAATGCCTCAGGTTGTGAATGGTATTGAGCCTTGCACCCAGAATTTCGTTGCAACGGTCCAGATGATGTAAATATGACCGAGTGTAATTTTTACAAGTGTAACAGTCACATTCTGCGTCCAGTGGCGCCACATCGTCTTTGTATTTGGCGTTACGGATCTTCACCACGCCAGTTTGCACAAACAAATGACCGTTGCGGGCATTACGGGTTGGCATCACACAGTCGAACATATCAATACCACGGCGCACACCTTCAACTAAGTCTTCAGGTTTGCCCACCCCCATCAGATAACGCGGTTTATGCGCCGGCATTTGATCTGTGGTGTGATTGAGAATTTTGATCATTTCATGTTTAGGTTCACCCACCGACAAACCGCCGATGGCATAACCGTCAAAACCAATTTCTTCCAGCCCCTGCAACGACACATCCCGCAGGTTTGGATACATGCCCCCCTGAATAATACCAAAGAGTGCCGAAGGGTTGTCCCCATGCGCTTCTTTACTGCGTTTAGCCCAGCGCAGGCTCATTTCCATCGACTTTTTCGCTTGTTTTTCAGTGGCTGGATACGGCGTACATTCGTCAAAAATCATCACAATATCAGAGCCAAGCGCAGCCTGCACTTCCATGGATTTTTCCGGTGTTAAAAAGATTTTTTCACCATTGAGCGGAGAGCGGAAAGTCACCCCCTCTTCTTTGATTTTGCGCAGTTCACCCAGGCTAAATACCTGAAAACCACCAGAGTCGGTCAGAATAGGTTTTTGCCACTGCATAAAATCATGCAGGTCACCATGTTTTTTAATAATGTCGGTGCCAGGGCGCAGCATCAGATGAAATGTATTGCCAAGGCAAATCTGAGCGCCTGTCGCTTCCAGCTCTTCTGGCGTCATGCCTTTGACTGTGCCGTAAGTTCCCACCGGCATAAATGCCGGAGTTTCAACAACACCGCGGTCAAATACCATACGGCCACGACGGGCTTTGCCGTCTGTGGTTAATAATTCAAATTTCACAATAACCTCGTATCACCGGAAAAACAGTCCAGCGCTTGTCAAAAAACCGCCCGATTGTAGCAGAAAGAAATGCCGAACCCTACCCTTGTCACGGCCTTTTAGCCGCGACAACAGCAGAGTCAGCGGCAGGATTCAGAGAATAAGCATGGCATCGCCATAAGAGTAAAAACGATATTGCTCCTTAATGGCTGTTTGATAGGCATTCATTACAAATTCACGGGAGCTGAACGCAGATACCAGCATAATCAGCGTCGATTCTGGCAGGTGGAAATTGGTGATCAGGCCATCCACTACGGCAAACTGATAACCAGGGTAGATAAAGATCCGGGTGTCCCCACTGTAGGCTTCCAGTTCCTTGCCGTTGTTTTTGGCAATTTGTGCCGCCGACTCCAGCGACCGCACTGAAGTGGTGCCCACAGCAATCACTTTATTGCCCCGGGCTTTACAGGCTTTTACCGCGGCAACCACTTCATCCGGCACTTCGATATATTCAGCATGCATCTGATGTTCAAGCACATTGTCCACCCGCACCGGCTGAAAGGTACCAGCGCCAACATGCAGAGTCACAAAAGCAAACTCCACACCTTTGGCTTGCAGTGCTGCCAGCAAAGGTTCATCAAAATGCAGGCCAGCTGTTGGTGCAGCCACTGCGCCTGGTTTTTTGTTATAAACCGTTTGATACCTTTCGCGGTCTGCGGCGCTGTCCGGTCTGTCGATATAAGGCGGCAGCGGCATATGCCCCAGCCGTTCCAGCATGGCAAGCACAGGCTCGCTGCCTGTGACTCTGAGCTCAAACAACTCGCCCTGACGCTGCAGCATTTCCACTTCGGCGTCATTTTCCAGCAGCAATGTAGTGCCGGGTTTTGGCGCTTTACTGGCGCGGACATGGGCTAAAAAACGTCGCTCATCGAGCAGTCGTTCCACCAGCACTTCAACTTTACCTCCTGACGCTTTTTGGCCAAACAGCCTGGCCGGAATGACCCTGGTGTTGTTAAACACCAGCAAGTCACCGGGTGCAATGGCATCAAGGATATCGCTGAATTGATGATGGGATAATTCACCACTGTGCCGCTTTAACCGCAGCAGCCGGCTGGCTGAACGTTCTGGTTGTGGGAAACGGGCGATCAACTGCTCGGGCAGCTCAAAACTAAAGTCTGTTCTTAACATGGGGCTAGTCCGCTTTACTGACAAACTAAAAAAGGGGCGCCATTGTACTGAGCTTTGTCACTGAACTCAAACCGGTAGCAACATAAAATGCTGTTGCAAAATCAGGTGCAACATCAAGATTCATCGTTAAATGCTTATTTTTTGTTATTTTTATTTTTCGCACTGATAAAGCCTGACTATAATTGCCGCAGTGAAAAATACGGCAGGACGCCGCAAGAAGGAGCATAAATGGAACTTTGGTTTACGCTGTGGTTATTTGGCTGCAGTTTGTTAATTTTAAGCTGGTATTGTCATCAGCTGGCACTGGAAAAAGGTTACCCGCCCTGGCTTTTTGCCTTACTTGGCCTGGTTCCGCTGTTGAACTTCTTTTCATTGTTATTGTTGTATCTGCTACCGGACAAAAATACCCATCTGCATCAGGTGTATTTTAGTAAATACCGGCAACGCCCCTGAAGCTCTACGCTGTAAAGCAAAACCAGCATAAAGATGCTGGTTTTTTTATTTTCAGCCGTCAGATTTATCACACAGTACATTTTTTTTGCAGCACTTCGGCAATCAGTGTAGCCATCATACGGTAACTGCGGGCTTTGGTGGAGGTAGGCCGCCAGGCTACGCCTATATCGCGGTACGCACCGGCCGTCGCCGGGCTTTGACTAACCAGTTCAGTGCCGTCCAGCAAACCGCTGTTAATGGCCATTTGGGGCATAAAAGTCACCCCCAGTTTGTTGTTTACCATCTGGGTCAAGGTATGCAGACTGGTGGCAAAAAACGGATTCACTTTGCGTGAGTCTTCCAGCTCACAGGCTTTTACCGCATGATTGGTCAGACAGTGTTCCCGCTCCAGTAAAAATATACTTTCATCCGGCCACTGGCTGATATCGTTCTGAAACCCCCTATCCAGCCAGTCTTTATGCAGCACCAGCTTAAATGCATCCTGTGCCAGCACTTCAGTATGCAAAGCACCGGTTTCATAAGGCAATGCCAACAGCACCATATCCAGTCGGCCTTCGGCCAATGCGTGCAGTGAATTGTCTGAGGTGTCTTCCCGCAGCAGCAGTTGTAATTCCGGATAACGCTCGCGGCACAGCGCCATCACTTCGCTCAGCACAAAAGGTGCAATAGTTGGGATACAACCCAAGCGGAAAGGGCCAGTCATCGGCTTGCCCTGATGGCGGGCAAAATCGGTCAGCTCTTCACATTGCTCAATGATATAACGTGCCTGGCGCACTACATCCTCGCCCAGTGGGGTAAAAATAAAGGTTTTATGGTCGCGTTCCAGCAACTGCGCATTCATTGTCTCTTCCAGATTAGCAATGGCGGCACTTAAGGTAGATTGCCCTATATAACAGGCGTCGGCAGCACGACCAAAATGCTGATGTTCATGTAAAGCCAGCAGGTATTGCAGTTGTTTAATACTGGGCAATCGTTTCATCATTAAATCCGTTAAAAAGAAAGATTTTTACCTGTAATTACGATTAATTGATGCTAGTGGATAAGCGCTGGCGCAGCAAGTGAAAATTCAGATTTTGCTAAAGCAGTCACAACTGAAACTAGCAACAACACAAGAGCGGCACCTTTCAGCAATAAAAAACCCGCCGCAGCGGGTTTTTTATTTTTTTAAAAGCTTAAAGCGAGCCCATAATACCTTTGATGGTATAGAAAAATACGATGGACAGGAAAGCACCAACCGGCAAAGTCACAATCCACGATATAAAGATGTTACGGATCACCCCTAAATTTAATGCAGCAATACCACGGGCCATACCAACACCTAATACAGCACCAACCAGGGTCTGAGTGGTGGAAATAGGCAAACCTAAACCTGAAGCAATGACCACCGTACTTGCCGCTGCTATTTCAGCTGCAAAACCACGGCTTGGCGTTAAATGGGTAATATTTTCACCTATGGTCTGAATCACTTTGGCACCCAAAGTCGCCAAACCGATCACAATACCCACGGCACCTAAAGGTAAAATCCACCAATCCAGCGCGACTTTATCCAGTATTTGACCACCCGACTGGATAATACCAACCACAGCAGCCAGAGGGCCAATCGCATTGGCAACGTCATTTGAACCGTGGGCAAAGGCCATACAACAGGCGGTAAAAATCATCAGAATACCAAAGATTTTTTCCACATTAGTAAAGTGCATTTCTTTATCGGCATCCGGGTCAATCTTGAGCCGGCTAATGGCAATTTTACCAATCACAGCAACAGTGGCCGCGATCGCCAAACATAACCAGATCCCCTCAGCAGTGCTGAATTTAAGACCAACGTGTTTCAGACCTTTTGAAACTGTCACATAAGCCATAATAAAAGCGGCAAAAAACATGTAAAAAGGCACATATTTTTTGGCATTGGCCAATGGGTTTTCGGTATCAAAAATCAGCTTTTGTGCACTCATAAAAATCAAATAAGCTAGGATACCTGACAGCACAGGGGTTACCACCCAGCTGCCAACAATACCGCCCACTTCATCCCAATGCACATATTCCATGCCCACGCCTACTGAGGCAAAACCAATAATGGCGCCAACAATAGAGTGAGTGGTTGATACAGGCCAGCCAAAATAAGAAGCAACCAATAACCAGGTGCCGGCAGCCAATAAAGACGCTATCATGCCGTACACCAAAAGTTCAGGCACAGGCGCAAAAGCGGCCGCATCCACTATGCCACTGCGGATAGTGGATGTGACTTCACCACCGGCTAACCAGGCACCGGCAGCTTCAAATACTGCAGCCACAATTAAGGCTTGTTTTAAAGTTAAGGCTTTTGAACCTACTGAAGTGCCCATGGCGTTGGCGACATCATTTGCACCTACACCATAAGCCATAAAAAAGCCGAACAAAGCGGCGGCAACCAGCAAATAAAAGCCGTATTGAGACAATAATTCCATGATTTAACTACCCTGAGAATTAACGAGCTAACATGATTTCAAGACGCGAACCCACGCGCAGTGCAGTGTCGGCTAAGTCGCCTACCCACTCCAGCGTGCGGTACAGGAACATCACATCAACCGGATTTAACTCAGTTTCTGCTTTGCGGACGAACTTGCGCAGGCTCACCTGCATTTGATCGGTGTCGTGTTCAATCTCGTCGATTTTTTCGACCATTTTGATCACCAGATCGACTTCACGACCACGGAAACCCGTTTCCAGCAGCTCGTCTAACTCATTGATGGCATCACAAGCCAACGCCACCGCATCCACACAACGTTGCAGATAAGCGTGAAATTCGGCCTGAATTGGCGCCGGAATTTCCAGCTCACGGCCTAATACCCGGCCTGTGATGTCTTTGGCTTTGTTCGCAATTTTGTCTTGTTGTGACACCAGCTCCAGAATGTCGGTACGGTCCACAGGTAAAAACAAACCTCGGGGTAAGTGAATACGGATATCCCGTTTTAACTTGTCGGCGTCTTTCTCCAGCGCCACAATTGTCTTCCTGACTTCCGCTGCTTTTTCCCAGTCTTTGTTATACACAGCAGCGAAAAATGGTAATAACTGCTCGCTGGCTGTTAATACTTTGCGAATATGCTCTTCGATCGGCTTGATCGGTGATTTAGCAAAAACAGCTAAAAATGCACTTGGCATAAGTGTGCCTCTTGGTTTTTTAAATGGACGAAAGTCGGCGCGCATTGTACTGCATCAGGTGCTGAATAAAAACGAATTCTGCGCTGAAAATACAAAAGCCAGCCTGAATTTTAGTCAGAACTGGCTGCATTGCCGGTTATTTTTCTGATAGCGCCACAAGGCACTATCTATTTGTTTTTTTAACGCCTTGCTAAGCTGCAGAGATGGTGATCAGCTGCGGGCATTTTGCTCAAGACTGTCTTCGTCGCTGTGACGCACATCTTTGCCTTTGACAAAAGAAATCACGTATTCAGCCACGTTTTTACAACGATCGCCAATACGTTCCAGCGCCCGGGCCGACCAAAGCACATTCATAATTTTTGGAATAGAACGTGGGTCTTCCATCATATAAGTCATCAGCTGACGGGTGATAGCTTCATATTCACGATCGACTTTTTTATCTTCTTTATAAACAGCCAGCGCAGCTTCCACGTCCATCCGGGCAAAAGCATCCAGCACGTCATGTAACATCTGGGCAACATGGCGGCCCATGTTTTCCAGATTGACCAGTAAATCCTGTTGTGCACTGGAAAATGATTCCAGCGCCACTTTGGCAATACGCTCGGCTTCATCACCAATGCGTTCTAAGTCGGAAATGGCTTTGATAATGGCCATAATCAGTCGTAAATCGCTGGCCGCCGGCTGGCGTTTGGCGATAATACGGGTACATTCACCATCAATACGGATTTCCCATTCATTGACCTTTAAATCAGTCGCAATCACTTGCTGCGCCAGCTCTGCGTTGTTTTGGGCAATAGCGGTTAACGCATCCGACAGTTGCTGTTCAATCAAACCACCCATCGCCATAACGTGGTTGCGGATTTGTTCAATTTCTTCATTAAACTGGCTGGAAATGTGTTTTGTCAGATTCAGCTTATCCATCATCAATTCCTCTTTATCAAAGCCCTAAGCGCTTAACCAAAACGACCAGTGATGTAATCTTCAGTCTGCTGTTGCGATGGATTGGTAAACATCTTGTTGGTGGCGTCAAACTCAATTAAATCGCCCATATACATAAAGGCAGTATAGTCAGACACACGAGCCGCCTGCTGCATGTTGTGGGTCACAATGACTATGGTGTATTTGTCCTTGAGCTCATAAATCAGCTCTTCAATTTTTAACGTGGAAATAGGGTCAAGTGCCGAAGCCGGTTCATCCAGCAATAACACTTCAGGTTCAATGGCAATAGCGCGGGCAATCACCAGACGTTGTTGCTGACCACCGGACAACCCAAAAGCGTTGTCATGCAGACGGTCTTTCACTTCGTTCCAAAGTGCGGCACCTTTTAGTGAGTTTTCCACCACTTCGTCCAGCACACGGCGATCTTTGACCCCTTGCAGGCGCAGACCATAAGCCACGTTTTCATAAATGGTTTTCGGGAATGGATTAGGTTTTTGAAACACCATCCCCACCTGGCGGCGCAGCTCAGCCACGTCCACTTTTTTGTCATAAATATTCTGGCCATCCATCAGAATTTTGCCTTCAATACGGCAAATATCCACCAGGTCATTCATGCGGTTAAAGCAACGCAACAAGGTGGACTTACCACAACCTGAAGGGCCGATAAAAGCCGTCACGCGTTTTTCCGGAATGCGCAGGTTAATGTTTTTCAGCGCCATCGACTCGCCGTAATATAAGCGTAAATCGTTGACTTCTAATTTAATTTTCTCATTTGCCAGGTTCAGTTCGGCGTCATTTAATATCATTTGTTGTTGGGTCATGATTCTTCTCTCATTACTGCAAAATTTGTTCTGGCAGGCAGCAAGCCTGCCTTTTGCCGGCAAAACCAAAGTTTTGCCCTTGATCTGTGTTCTGTTTAGTCTGATTCACTGCGGTATTTTTCCCGCAGCCTGTTGCGCAACTGAATGGCAGCCAGGTTCAGCACCATAATCAGGATCACCAACACCAATGCTGTGGCATAAAGCAGCGGCCGCGACGCTTCAACGTTCGGACTCTGGAAACCCACATCATAAACATGGAAGCCTAAGTGCATGATTTTTTGGTCTAAATGCACAAAGGGGAAATTACCGTCCACAGGTAAAGTCGGAGCCAGTTTCACCACCCCAACCAGCATCAGCGGTGCCACTTCACCGGCCGCACGGGCAATAGCCAGGATCAACCCTGTCATCATGGCAGGCGTAGCCAGCGGAACCACAACTTTCCATAAAGTTTCAGACTTGGTCGCGCCCAACGCCAGACTGCCCATCCGGATTGTGCTTGGAATACGTGACAAACCTTCTTCAGTTGAAACTATCACCACTGGCAAAGTTAATAACGCCAGCGTCAAAGATGCCCAGAATAAACCCGGGGTACCAAAAGTTGGTGCAGGTAAGGATTCCGGATAAAACAGCGCATCAATACTGCCGCCCATAATGTAGACAAAAAAGCCCAGACCAAACACGCCGTATACGATTGAAGGAACGCCGGCCAGGTTGTAGACCGAAATCCGGATCACCCGCAGCAGCGGACCATCTTTGGCATATTCACGCAGATAAATAGCAGCCAGCACACCAAAAGGTGTGACGATAATCGACATCAGGATCACCATAGTGACGGTGCCAAAAATCGCTGGGAAAATCCCACCTTCAGTGTTGGCTTCCCTTGGTTCGTCACTGAGGAAATTCCAGATTGCAGCAACGTAGTGCTGCAGTTTGTCTGTGGTGCTCATGGCATTTGGGAAATGGGCATGGACTATGTTGCCAAGGCTAATTTCCAGCTCTTTGCCTTCGGCACTTTGCACCAACAAAACGTCTCTTTTGGTTGCGGCGTACAGCTGTTCTAATTGTTGTTGCAGCACAGCATATTCAGCATCAAGCGCCGCTTTTTCTGTTAAAGCTTCGGCCTTGTGTGCCTGCAAAGTCACGGCATCGGCCTGTGCGAGCTGCAGTTTTCTTTCCTTAAGCCGCAAGGCTTCCAGCTTTTTGTTGATACGGCCGATATCACCTTTTTCAATCAGGGCAATTTGCTGGTAAATTTCATTGGCACGCGCAATACGTTGCTGCAGCTCTAGCCACAATTTGTCGCCTTCTGCCACAACCTGACCATCCTGCAACAACCGCAATGGGAAACCATAAAAGTTCCCCCACTCGCGCCGCTCAATCACAATGGCATTTGCTGGTTGTGACCAGTCTGATAACTGCGGCTGCAGAAACCAGCTGAAGTCACGGCCATATAAATCCCGGTTGCCCATTTTTAACAAATGGCGCTGATAAAACTCGGCCTGGGTTTCAAGCTTTATGCCCGAATCTTTCAGCACAGAAGCACTGACTTCTTCAGTTCTGACCAGCTCAGCCAGAATCATCTGTGTGCTGCCGTCTGCTTTGGTCAGTTTGACCTGCTGCAAATCGGCCGGCCAGAAATGACTGGCACCCTGCACAGTGATCAGGCCCAGCACACCAAGTACCATCACCAGACTCAGGGCAATAGCACCGGCATTTAACCAAATCCACGGCGTTCCTGTTCTAAACCACGCTTTCATCACTATGACTCCAACTTACAGGCTACTGAAGCGTTGACGTAAACGCTGCCGAATCAGCTCGGCGACAGTGTTAAAAATAAAGGTAAAGACCAACAGCACCAGTGCAGCCAGGAACAACACCCTAAAGTGAGTGCTACCCACTGCAGTTTCCGGCAGTTCTACTGCTATATTGGCCGACAAAGTACGCATGCCTTCAAACAGGTTAAAGTTCACAATAGGGCTATTACCTGTCGCCATCAGCACTATCATGGTTTCGCCCACGGCACGGCCAAAACCCACCATCACGGCCGCAAATACGCCCGGGCTTGCTGTTGGCAACACAACATTCATCATGGTTTGCCATGGTGTTGCACCCAGTGCCAATGAGCCCTGCGTCAGGTGTTTTGGCACGTTGTAAATGGCATCTTCGGCAATCGAAAAGATATTGGGGATAACCGCAAAGCCCATGGCAATGCCCACCACCAGCGCGTTACGCTGATCATAAGTAATACCGTTGTCAGTCAGCCACTGACGTAAATTGCCGGCAAAAAACATGTGGTCAATCACCGGGCTTGCCTGTACACAAAGGTAAATCAGCAACATGATGACCGGAATAAGCACCACCACTTCCCAGCCATGGCCCAGTGCAAAACGCAGTTTTTCCGGGGCATAACGCCACAGATAAGCAGTTGCAATCATCATCAGCGGCAGCAGCAGTAAAATGGAGAACACTGCACTTAAATAAGATTCAATAAAAGGCGCTAACCACAGGCCGGCTAAAAAGCCCAGGATCACTGTGGGCAAAGCTTCCATCACTTCAATGGTAGGCTTGACCTTGCCTCTTAATGCCGGCGCCATAAAATACGCTGTGTATAAAGCGCCCATCAGAGCCAGCGGCGTGGCAAATAACATGGCAAAAAATGCCGCTTTTAAGGTGCCTGACGCCAACGGCACCAGGCTCATTTTGGCTTCAAATTCATCAGAGCCTGAAGATGCCTGCCAGATATAGTCTTTTTCAGCGCGACCTTCATACCAGACTTCGTTCCACATCGCTTTCCAGCTGACTTCAGGATGGGCATTGTCCAGCGCAAAATGCTGCACTGTGCCGTTTTTATCAAAAGCCAGGAAACTCTGGTTGATTGGTGAAATGGCAATACGTGCAGGTTGCAGACCATCGCCCAAAGGTTCCAGCATCAGGGTGCGGGCTGAGGTGCCGTAATGAATGCCCAAATAACCTTTGGCATCAATGGCCATAAAACCTTTGCGCGAATATTCAGGTTCAATCTGCACAATAGCTGCCGGATGTTGCTCAAAGTCGCGGATATGTTTTAAGTGGAAGTTGTTGTGTTCATCACGCACTAAAAACCACTGACTGAGAGAACCGTCACTGCCACCTGCGATCAGCGACACTGAGCCCACCAAAAATTCCAGTGCAGTTAGCTGCTGACCAGCTTTTACCGCACTGATGGCTTCTACATAACGGGCTGATGCCGGGTCACGGATGTCGTAATAATGAATATTGCCTTCAGTATCAGCGACAAACAGGTTTTGTAAGGTGGTATCCACCAGCATTTTTAACACTGTTTTTGGTGCATCCGGCAGCTGATATTCACTGCGTTCTAAGGTCGTTTCGCCGGTTAAAAACTCGGTTTTGGCTTCAAACAGGTTGTAAGACAAACGACCATCGGCTGTAAAAGCAGTAATAGCTGTGCCTGAAGGACCTTCCTGCACCGCCAGCGATAAAATGGCCTGTTGTTTGGCATCCAGTTGCAAAGGTGTTTCACCCAGCGGGTAAGTCACCACCGGCACTATCTGCCTTTTGTCATTAGGGTAACTTAAGTTGTATTCGTGCTTGGCCACCAGCACCTGGCCATTGGATAAACCAAAAGCAATAATGCCGGAGCGGGGTTCACCCCGGGAAAAACTGGTGATGCTGGCGCCTTCTGGCAAGGCCAGTTGCAGTTTTTGCCTGTGCTCACCGGTATGAGCGTTAAAAAACTGCAGTTCACCGGCTTTATTGGCCAACAAACCCACTTCGCCATAACGCTCCAGGTTGGCAAAAATAGCGTCTTGTTCCGGGCTTTGATAACTCTGCTGCTGCTCTGTTGATGCCGAAGAGAAAATCGGCCCTACCTCTGAGAACAGGTACACAAAAATAGTGGTAAATGCCAGTACCACACTGATACCGGCAAAGGCGATGCCATAACGGGACATTTGATCTTTCAGACTACGCCAACGGCGTAACCGGGCGCGGCGTTCACCGCTGGGCAGCAACGATTGAATATCGGTCTGCGCGCTGGCTGAACTGGCTTGGTTAGGTTGCATTGTTGCACATCCACTTCTGACTTTAGGATGCTGCAAACTATAGAGCAGAAATATGTCAGAAATATTACATCGGGCATTTTTGTCACACAGTTGACACAAAAATGTCAGAATGACTGAAAAATCAATAACCTGAGCCGGCGGCTATCTGTATATCGATGCACTGCTTGCCCAAAAAACAACGGCGCCCAATGGCGCCGCTATGATTCTGCATGCAAGTTGTTCTAATGCAGTCTTGTTATTTAATGCCTAACTCAGCCAGCACTTTGGCTGCAACTTTATTTGGCACTGGGACATAACCGTCACGTACCACAATTTCCTGACCACGTTTAGACAACACCATCTTCACGAATTCACGCTCCATTGGCGCTAACTCTTTGTTTGGGTGTTTGTTGACGTACACGTACAGGAAACGCGACAGTGGGTATTTACCATCTAAAGCGTGTTCAGCTGTTGGCTCCACAAAAGGCTCACCGGCTTTTTTCGCCAGAGGTAAAGCACGGACACCAGAGGTGATATAACCAATCCCTGAATAACCGATACCGTTAATGGATTCACTAACACCCTGCACTACAGAAGCAGAACCAGGTTGTTCGTTGATGCTGGCTTTAAAGTCACCGTTACATAAAGCGTGTTCTTTAAAATAACCGTAGGTACCAGACACAGCGTTACGGCTGTAAGTGGTGAAGTCACGGTTGGCCCAGGCGCCTGTTAAACCCAGCTGACCCCAGCGAGTGACATCTTCTTTGTACGCACAACGACGGGTTGCCGAGAAAATGGCGTCAACCTCTGCAATGGTTAAACCTTTGATTGGGTTGTCTTTGTTAACATAAACAGCCAGTAAGTCGATAGCAACAGGCACAGCAGTTGGTTTGTAACCATACTTGGCTTCAAATGCCTGCACTTCTGATGGTTTCATCGCCCGGCTCATAGGGCCAAAGTTTGCAGTGCCTTCAGTTAAGGCTGTTGGTGCAGTAGAAGAACCGGCGCCCTGGATCTGAATATTCACGTTCGGGTAAACCTTGCGGTAGTCTTCCGCCCATAAGGTCATCAGGTTGTTTAAAGTGTCAGAACCAATGCTGGAAATATTGCCAGACACACCGCTGGCCTTTTGATAATCTGGCAGCGCCGGATCAACTTTGGTACTGGCGGCAACACTAAACGATAAAGTAGCGGCAACCAAAGTTGCGGTAGTTAACATGTTCAAAGCTTTCACTATGCTGTCCTCTGTTGGCAAAATCAGGCTTCGGCCTGTGGTTCGAATTCATGTCATCTTATGAGCCGAATATGACAATCATAAGAAGTAAATATGACAATATTATGACTACCAATAAATTTTACCGCTGTGCACTCTGGAGTTTTTAAGCTGAAGGTCTATAGTTTCGGCTTGCTAAATTTCAGCGGCTGTTTGCGACTAACGCCGCCGCCTGAGCTGGACATACCAGCACTAAGCAGTTAAAACTACAACAACAAGTTTGTGAATGATGTACAACTTAAAACAAGGAATTGCGCTATGAAGCAGTTGGTTCTGACACTGATTGGTAAAGATAAAGCAGGTTTGGTTGAACAGCTGGCAACTGTGATCAATGCTCATCATGGGAACTGGACTGCCAGTAATCTCAGCCATCTGGGCGGTTATTTTGCCGGTATATTACAGGTTGAAGTGGCAGAAGAACATGCAGCTGCTTTAACAGCGGCGCTGGAAACCATGCAGGAGCTGGATGTAAAAATTCACCAGGGCATCGAATCCAAAGTAAACCCACAACAACAACTGAAGTTTGTCATCACAGGCAACGACAGGCCAGGCATAGTGCGTGAACTGTCTTCGGTGATCAAACATAAAGGCACCAACATTATTCACTTTGAAAGCTCAAAACAAAGTGCACCCAACTGGGGCGTGCCGCTCTTTAACGCTATTGCCACAGTGGAATTACCACAAGGTTTAAATAAGGAAGAAGTGGTGCGCGCGCTGGAAGCTATTGCTTCTGATGTGGTGGTTGATGTTGAAGATCTGCATTAATAGCACCAGCAAACAGACAAGATAGCCCGCTACGGCTATCTTGTTCATAAATCTTTCATCAAATTGCCATAGAGTGCCGCTACCCCTGCGGATGATGGTCACCTTATGAATGCACAACAACAGACAGTAACTGAATTGCATTATTTCCCCAAAGAACTGAGCTGGTTAGCCTTTAATGAACGTGTGCTGCAGGAAGCAGCAGATGAACGCAACCCGCTGATTGAACGCCTGCGCTTTTTAGGTATTTATTCCAATAACATGGATGAGTTTTACCGGGTGCGGGTAGCAGATGTTAAAAGACGGATACTGCTGAAAAAATACCAGAGTGATGAAGAAGATGCTGAACAGCTGATGCTGGACATTCAGCGTCAGGTGCTGCGGTTGGGTGACAAATTTAACGGCATTTATCTGGAGTTGTTGCTGGAACTGCGTAAACATAACATTGAGTTTATCGACCAGCATAAACTGAATGAATCCCAGTCGGCCTGGGTGCGTACTTATTTCCGCGAGCGGGTGCTTCGGCATATTTCGCCTATTCTGCTGTCGAATGAAGATTTAAAGCTGTCAAAAAGGTTAGAAGACAACGCCACTTATCTGATGGTGGAAATGACCGGTGCCAATAAAGCCGAATACGCCATAGTGCAGGTGCCCACCGAAGAAGTGTCACGTTTTATTGAACTGCCGATTTATTTAAATAAAACCAAAAAACGCGGCCGTTACCGTCACCAGTTTATGATGCTGGATGATTTAATCATTCATTGTCTGCACGACTTATTCCGTGGTTTTTTTGAATTTTGTGACATTCAGGCCTTTTCACTCAAACTGACCAAAGACGCCGAATACAACTTAAGTGACACCCTGGACCAAAGCCTTTTAGATAAAATGTCCAGAGGTATTCGTCAGCGGCTTGAATCTGAGCCGGTGCGGCTGGTGTACGACGCCACTATGCCGGAACATATGCTGAAAATTCTGAAAAAACAGCTTGGCGCCAGCTCTTTTGACTCCCTTATTCCGGGCTCACGCTACCGCAACTTTAAAGACTTTATCAGCTTCCCTAATATTGGCCACGCCAGTTTGGAATATCCGCCGCTGCCGCCTTTGCCAAGCCCGGATTTTGAGCAGCACACCACCACTTTTGATGCCATTCGCAGCAATGACGTGCTGCTGCATTACCCCTATCACAACTTTACCTATTTTACCGAGTGGGTCCGCCAGGCGTCTTTTGACCCGAAAGTCACTTCGATCAAAATGACGATGTACCGGGTGGCCAAAAACTCGCGGGTCATCCATTCACTGCTGGACGCTGTGCGTAACGGTAAAAAAGTCACAGTGGTGGTGGAACTCAAAGCCCGTTTTGATGAAGAAAACAATATTCACTGGGCCAGAAGAATGACTCAGGCCGGCATCCAGGTGGTGTTTGGCCTCACCACGTTAAAAATTCACTCCAAACTTTGTTTAATCAGCCGGCAGGAAAAAGGCAAAGTGGTGAAATACGCCCATATCGGCACCGGCAACTTTAATGAAAAAACCGCCCGGGTTTATACCGATATGAGTTTGTTCAGCTGTCATGGCGAAATTTGTGATGAAGTGGATCAGGTGTTTGAGTTTATAGAATACAGCTATAAACCATTTAAATTTAATCACTTAATAGTGTCCCCTACCTGGAGCCGCGCCAAACTGACTGGCCTGATCCAGCGTGAAATTGACTTTGCTGTCAGCGGGCGCAAAGCAGAAATTCTGCTGAAAATTAATAACCTGGTCGACAACGACATTGTGGATTTACTCTACAAAGCCAGTCAGGCCGGGGTGAAAATCCGTATGATCATCCGCGGTATGTGCTCGCTGGTGCCGGGTATTCCCGGTAAAAGCCACAATATTAAAGTCATTAGTGTGCTCGACCGCTACCTTGAGCATGCGCGGGTTTATCAGTTCCACAATGGCGGAGACATCGACTTATACCTGTCGTCCGCCGACTGGATGACCCGCAATATCGACCAGCGGGTGGAAGTGGGTGTGCCTATTTATGATGCGCGGATCAAACAGCAAATTATGACGATACTGGATTTGCAATGGCACGACAACGTGAAAGCCCGTATCATTGACCAGTTACAACAGAATGCCTACGTCAAACGGGGCAATAAAAAGAATATCCGCTCGCAACAGGCCATTTATGATTATCTGGCCAGTCAGCAGTTTGGTCCGACGATTCAGGCAGAACCATGACCCAGTTAACTCCCAGTGCAATTGCTGCAGCCGAACTTATTGCTGCAGTTGACTTAGGCTCCAACAGTTTCCATCTGGTGATAGCACGCATCATGGATGGCGCTTTGCAGTTATTGCACCGGGAAAAACAAAAGGTTCAGCTGGCCGATGGTCTGGATGAACAGCTGATGCTAAGCGACGAGGCCATGCACCGTGGCCTGGTGGTGTTAAAACAATTTGCCGACACGCTGCAGGGCGTGCCGTCCGGCTCGGTACGGGTGATTGCCACTTACACCCTGCGCCGCGCCAAAAACGCCAACAGCTTTTTGCATAAAGCCAAAGCGGTATTTCCATACCCTATTGAAGTCATTTCCGGCCAGGAAGAAGCCCGTTTTATTTATCAGGGTGTGGCGCATTTTGAACATTATGCCGGCCAGCGCCTGGTCATGGACATTGGCGGTGGCAGTACCGAATTTGCCATTGGTTTAGATTTTCAGCCGCTGCGCCTGGCCAGCCGCAACATGGGCTGTGTCAGTTACGCCAGACAGTTTTTTGCCAAAGGCAAAATCAGCGAAAAACGTTTTGAGCGCGCTATTATTCAAGCAGAGCAAGAGCTTGAGAATATAGTCAACAACTACAAAACCACCGGCTGGCAACAGGTGGTGGGCACCTCAGGCACAATTAAAACCATTAAAGACATTATTAGTGGCCTGGGCTGGCATCCACATTGTATTGAGCTTGCGCATCTGGAAAAAATAAAACAGCTGGCCCTGGCGCACGAAAACTGCGACGAACTGGATTTACCCGGCCTGACTGAAGACAGAAAACAACTGCTTTGCCCTGGCCTGGCTATTCTGATCGCCGCTTTTAATATGCTGGATATCGACCAGATGTTGTATGTGGATGCAGCGCTGCGTGAAGGCGTGTTGTACGAAATGAGCGACCGGCTGCAACATCAGGATATCCGCAGCCATACGGTGGCAAGCCTGGTAAAACGTTATGCCATAGACACAGAGCAGGCCGAGCGGGTGAAAAAAACCGTACTGATGTTACATGCCAAGGTACAACCCAACTGGCCACTTGGCGATGAATGGCCGCAGCTGCTTGGCTGGGCCGCCACTTTGTATGAAACCGGCCTGCAAATTAATTCGTCCAGTGTGCAACGCCACAGCGCTTATATTCTGTCAAACACCAGCCTGCCGGGTTTTAACCAGGAGCAACAACAGCTGTTGTCTTGCCTGGTACGTTTTCACCGTCGCAAAATTAAACCTGATAAATTTCCGCCTTTTTATTTATTCCAGCACCAGCAGGTACATCAGGCGCTGGCCTTGTTCCGTCTGGCCATTTTGCTGAATCAAAAGCGCCGTGACGATGTGGTACCGGCACTTGAGCTGCACGCCAAAGGCAGCCAGCTGGAATTACAAATACCCGCTGAGTGGTATCAACAACAAAGTGTATTGGCAGCCGATTTGCTGGCAGAAAAAGAGCATCTGGCCACTGTTGGTATTGAACTGCAGTGCCCTGGCCTCAGGCAAACCTTGCTGGAAGAATAACAGCTGGCTGTGATTGCCAGCGCCCAGTAGCTGCAAGCCAAGATTTGCGATGCTGGCCAAAAGCCGATACCTTGTGCTGTAACTGAGTATTGTCATTTAGTTCTTTTATGAAGTTCTTTTATTGAGTGATGACCACCTGCCGGTGGCCAGCGCCACGGAGATCGACCATGCGTATTTGCCTGCCTGCCCTGTTTTGTTTCAGCGCTTTTTATGCACAAGCTGCCACCGCCGATTTAAAACCTGCACTGGAGCCACAGATCAGCAAGCTGATGCCACAAGTCATTAGCTGGCGCCGTGATTTACACCAGCATCCTGAGTTGTCCAACCGTGAATTCCGCACCAGCGAGCTGGTGGCCAAAGAGCTGAAAAATCTCGGACTTGAAGTACAAACCGGCATTGCCCATACCGGCGTGGTCGGTATTCTAAAAGGTGGCAAACCTGGTCCTGTGGTGGCGCTGCGGGCTGATATGGATGCACTGCCGGTAACAGAGCAGGTGGACATTCCGTTTGCATCCAAAGCCAAAGCTGAATTTAACGGCCAGGAAGTCGGTGTGATGCATGCCTGTGGTCACGACGCCCATGTGGCTATGTTATTAGGCGCTGCTACGGTGCTGAAATCACAGCAAAAAAATCTCACAGGCACTGTGGTCTTTATTTTTCAGCCGGCCGAAGAAGGCCCGCCGGCCGGTGAAGAAGGTGGTGCTGCGTTAATGCTAAAACAGGGTTTATTCAGCAAACTCAAACCCGATGCCATTTTTGGCGTACATGTGTGGCCGGGGCCTAGCGGCCAGCTGCAAGTCAAAGATGAAGGCATAATGGCCGCCGCCGACAGCTTTGAAATTAAAGTCAAAGGGGTGCAGGTGCATGGCTCCAGCCCATGGCGTGGGGTTGACCCTGTGGCTGTGACGGGTCAGCTGATCACAGCGCTGCATCAAATACCGGCGCGCCAGCTGGATGTCACCAAAGCACCCGCAGTGCTGTCGATAGGCCAGGTGAATGGCGGGGTGCGCTGGAATATTATTCCGGATGAAGTGACTCTGGGTGGCACAGTCCGCACCTTTGACCCGGACATGCGCGAACAGCTTTTGAGCAAAATGAAACATACCGCTGAACATATTGCTGCCGCCAGCGGCGCCAGCGCCGAGTTTAGCCAGCGTGGTTTTGCCGCTGTGACCTGGAATGATGTCAAACTCACCCAATGGGCCATGCCCAGCCTGCAATGGGCTGGCCGCGATGCAGGTGTAGCACCAATTAAACCTATTACTGCTTCAGAAGATTTTTCCTTTTATCAACAGCAGGTGCCTGGCGTGTTTTTCTTTTTAGGCATTAACGAACCGGGTGTCAGTGTGGAAAAAACTGCCCCGAACCACTCGCCGTTTTTTAAAATTCATGAACCTGCCATGGAAAATGGCGTGCGCGCCCTGACCGCTTTGGCAGTGGATTTTCTGCAAAAAACCTAATCAAACGACATCTGAGGCTAAAAACGCGGCAAAAGCCGCGTTTTTTTTTACCTGCTCAGCCTGGGCCGCCAGCCCGGCCGTGCGACACAATTTGCCATTCCAGCCTTGAGTTTTAAAGCCTTCTGCTATGCTTTAGCTGTTTCGTAAACAAAAACAAAAGCATCCAGGAATGCAGATTGGTAACTTCAGTTGCACTCTGTGATAAGGATTTTCATGATGTTGCCGCGTTTGTTGCTCTGTAGCCTTTTATGCTGGTTTTTCTGTTGCAGCAGTGCAGCCCTGGCAGCCAAACCTGTACTGCTGGTAGGCATAGGGTACAGCGATCAGGTGAATATGAGCCGCAAAGGCAGCAATTATCATCTGGATGTACTGCTGTGTTACCGCCTGTTTACCGAACTGGGATATCAGGTGAAATTTATTGTGGCGCCTTATGCCAAGTTGACGCAGTTGTTAGCACAGCGCCAGATTGATGTCGCTACCCGCCAGTCGGGCCAGTTGCTTGATACTTTGTATTACAGTCCGGTCTATTTACAGGTGCATAATCTGGTGTTCGCCCGGCAGGACTTCTCCGGCAATATCAAAACGATTCAAGATTTAAAAGCCTATCCGCTGGTTGGTTTTCAAAATGCCAGCCATGTTTTGGGGCAGGAATTTGCCAAAGTCAGCCGCGAGGCGCCGTCGTACCGGGAAGTATTTGACCATATTCAGGCGGTGCAGCTGTTGCTCAAAGGCCGCACTGAACTCTTGGTACTGAACAAAAACACCTTTTACCGGCGTTTGGCTGAGCTGCAACAACCAAGCTCATTGGTGCGTAGTTTTGACGTGTTACCTCAGGTGCAATACCGACTGGCGTTTTCACAACAGCCATTGCAGCAAAAAACTGAACCCTTGCTGCTGAAGTATCTGCAGCAAGGCGCTATTAGTGTTATGGAGCAACAAGCCATCAAAGCGCCAGAGCAAGTGGAAAAACTGCTGCGCCGGCATCGCTAAAACAAAAAGTTTAATCAGTCACAGCTGCCAAAACTCAAACCTTAAACTCAAACCTTAACAATCAGGCCGAAGATTTACGGCTGTTTTTTGCGGCTGTTGTCACCGGCAATACCAGCTCTGGCGGCAAGGCAAAAGAAAAACTGCTGCCATGTTTGGGTTCACTAAAAATCATCAGCCTGGAGTGATGGCGCGACAACACATGCTTCACAATTGCAAGGCCCAGACCAGTCCCGCCTGTGGTGCGGGTGCGGGCTTCATCCACCCGATAAAACCTTTCTGTTAAACGTTTGACATGATGGGCGGCAATGCCCTCACCATTGTCAGTGACTCTGAACAGCGCTTTTTGGTGTTCACGCTGCCACACTACTTCAATAATGCCGCCATCTGGTGTGTATTTAATGGCATTGGTAATTAAGTTAGAAAAAGCACTGCGCAGCTCTTCGGTGATACCTGTCACTTTTAAATCAGGGTCTATCCGGAACAACAGCTGATGCTGTTTATCACGGTTTAAGCTGTGGGCTTCCTGCTCCAGCAGCGCCAGCATGGCCGGCACGTCCACCACTTCATCAAAATGCACTTTGGCGGCTGCTTCAATACGCGACAGCGTCAGCAGCTGTTGCACCAGCGCATCCATTCTTTTGGTCTGATCGAGCATCACACCATGGGCTTTTTGCCAGACTGGGCCAGGCGGCATGCTGCTCGCGTCCATCATTTCCAGATAACCCTGCAGCACTGTCAGTGGGGTGCGCAGCTCGTGCGACACATTGGCGACAAAATCTTTGCGGATTTGCTCCAGTTGTTTCAGCTGGGTAATGTCGCGGATGATCAACAAATGTTGTTTTTCACCGTATTGCAGCATGCGATATTCCAGTGTCACATCCTCAGTTAAAGGCGACACCAGCTCCAGCGCAGTATCAAACTGCTGCAGCTGCAAAAACTGTTGAAACTCAGGATTGCGGATCAGGTTATCAATACGCTGGCGTTCGTCCATCGGCCAGCGTAAACCGGCCAGTTGCTGCGCCAGTTTGTTACACCAGACGATGGTCCAGTCGTTGCTAAGCACCACTATAGCGTCGGGCAAAGCTTCAGCGCCGTCGCGAAACCTGCGCACTAAAGCGCGTAATTCTTTGTTTTTCTTGCGGGATTTGCGCTGACGGTAATAAATACCATCAAACACTTGTTGCCAGCTGCCATCACCGGCCGGCGGCGACAGTTTTCTGTCACGCCACAACCATTTATCAAGTAAAAACAAATGCTTGTAATGCCAGCCAATAATGCCGACACACAACAATAATAAAAATTCGGTGGCCAGGTTAAACAACCAGCCGAAGAATAAAGCCAGCGCTGCCAGGCCAATCAGCCGCAGCGCTATTGTGCGTTTGGAGAGTAATAACCGCATAACACCTGCTTTGGGATAAAAGCCAGCGACTGCTGGCTTACCGGCTTTTGTGCAGCTGCCAGCCAACATCAGGGACCGGCTCAGCTGTCAGACAGCCTGAAAACTTCGTGTTACTTTACCGAAAAACGGTAGCCAGAGCCACGCACTGTCTGCACTAATCTGTCATGCCCTGCCACTGAAATGGCTTTGCGTAACCTTCTGATATGCACGTCCACTGTTCTGTCTTCTACATATACATTGGTGCCCCAGACATGGTCCAGCAGCTGCTCGCGGCTGTACACCCGCTCCGGATGGGTCATAAAAAAGTGCAATAATCTAAATTCAGTTGGGCCCATTTCCAGCGGATTTTCCGCGGCCATCACGCGGTGTGACACCGGATCCAGCTTCAGGCCCTGCACTTCAATCACTTCATCCAGGCTGGTTGGCGCCACACGGCGGATCACCGCTTTAATGCGCGCCATCAGCTCTTTGGGTGAAAATGGCTTGGTGACATAATCGTCAGCGCCCACTTCCAGCCCCCGCACCTTGTCTTCTTCTTCACCACGGGCGGTGATCATAATAATAGGAATAGCGCGGGTTAACTCGTGTTGTTTCATCTTTTTGGCGATCTGAATACCGCTGCCGCCAGGTAACATCCAGTCCAGCAATACTAAATCCGGATAAGGTTCGACCAGCTGGTTGATTGCAGCGTCAAAGTCACCGGCCGTGCTGGCCTGATAACCATTTTGCTCCAGCACAAAACACAGCATATCGCGGATTGGTGCTTCATCTTCCACTATCAAAATTCTTCTCGACATAACCTGTCACCCACCTGTCCTGTTGTATTGGACTTAGTATCTGCTGCCATTATGACAATTTTATGAAAGAAAGCGCGGCTTTTTCCAAAAGCACGTTTTTTGCGAATGAAATGTCATTGCCAGCCGCCAAAGCCAGCATTGTCGGGCTTGCCTGTGAAACTGTTTTTGTCCTATGCCAGCACTGATATTTATTACATCTTCCCGAAAACCTCACCACCAACAACAGCACAAACTGTGACAGTTTTATGAAGTTTTTTCTGCCAACAGAGCGCCAGCCCTTGTCATTGCTGCCCTGTGTCACATTGTCATCTCAGTGTCGATTTTCTGTCACAAAAGAGTCACAGCCTTCTTTTACCTTCAGCTCAGTTTTTTAATCCCTGACTTTGATTTCTGGCTCTATGGAGAAGAAGATGGCTTTTGCAAAAATTCTGAAATTAAGCGCTATGGCTTCAGCGCTGGCGCTGGCCGGCTGTGGCGGTGGTGATATTGTGATCAATACCGGCAGCAGCAGCAACCCAACCAATCCAACGAACCCAACCAATCCAACCACACCACCAGCTTCTGTCTGCCCGGCCTTTGCCAAACAAGGTGCTGCTTTAGGGGGGGTGACTAAACCTATCTGTGAAATCAGCGGCACTTTAACCGCGGATGCCACTTTAACAGCCAATATTGCCTGGGCTTTAAGCGGCAAAGTTGCGGTGGGTAATGACAATGCCAATAGCGCAGTATTAACCATTGAACCAGGCACCACAGTATTTGGTAAATCAGGGGCAGATTATCTGGTGATTGCCCGTGGCTCACAAATCCGTGCTGTAGGTACCAGCTCAAGTCCAATCGTTTTTACCTCAGTCAACGACATGATCGGTTCTGTGAACGAAGACTCCACTGCCCAATGGGGTGGTTTAGTGTTATTAGGCCGCGCGCCAAGCAACAAATGTGACGCTGCCGCTCTTGCCAGCTGCAAAATTGAAGCTGAAGGCAACGCCGGCCCATACGGCGGAGACAAGCCGGAAGATAACAGCGGTATTTTAAAGTTTGTGCAGGTGAAATATGCCGGTTTTGAAGTATTAACCGACAACGAATTAAACGGCATTACCTTCGCCGGTGTGGGTTCAGGCACCACTGTGGATTACATTCAGGTGCATAACAACCTGGATGACGGTGTGGAGTTTTTTGGCGGTACCGTCAATGCCAAACATGTGGTGTTAACCGGTAACCGTGACGACTCCTTAGACTGGGCAGATGGCTGGACAGGTAAAATGCAGCATGTGCTGATCCAGCACAGCAAAACCGACGCCAAAGCCAACCGCGGTATTGAAGCCGACAACCAGTCCGGTAATTTTTCAGCAACACCGCTGAGCAAACCGCAAATCGCCAACATCACAATTCTTGGCAACAACTACAAATCTGCCGACGCCGACTCTGAAGGTATTTTGCTGCGCGCTGGTACCGCAGGTGAAATTTACAACGCCATTATCAAAGGCCCGGCCGGTATGGGCGAATGTCTGGAAATTGAAACGCCACAGTCAGTACAGCACGCACAAAGCGGCGCTTTGTTAATGCGCAACTCTATTATCGACTGTAAAGAGCCGTTTAAAAATCCAAAAGATGCAGCCGGCAATACTTTACTGGATGTAAAAGCCTGGTTTATGGCGCAGCCTGGCAATATGGCCACTGACGCGCTGCTGGGTGGTTATATGCCAGCTTCAACTTCGCCTGCACTGAAAAACGGTTACAACGTCTCCAACTTTGTTGACGCCTGGTTTGACGATGTCGACTACATCGGTGCTTTTGATGGTGTATCAGACTGGACCAAAGGCTGGACTTTTGGCTTGCATCCAGCCACAGCCATTGCCGCTTGCCCTGCCGGCACCACTGAAGTTGCTTCTTTAACCGGTAAATTAAACTGTGAGCTCAAAGGTGATATCACCAGCAACGTCACTTTAGTGGCCGGTGCTGATTATGTGTTAAATGGCCGGGTGCGTATTGGTGTGGACAACACCACAGCCGCCACTTTAACAGTACAACCTGGGGTGACCGTCTATGGCCGCTCAGGTGCAGACTTCCTGGTGGTAACCCGAGGTTCAAAAATTAACGCCGAAGGCACCCAGCAAAACCCTATCACCT
The DNA here is from genome assembly GCF_036782235.1 of Rheinheimera sp. GTDB lineage: Bacteria > Pseudomonadota > Gammaproteobacteria > Enterobacterales > Alteromonadaceae > Pararheinheimera. Next base: position 54,308 of record NZ_DAIPZL010000013.1, read on the forward strand.
TTACCTCTTTGCAAGATGTGATTGGCGCACCAACAGCGGCCGGTCAGTGGGGCGGTATGGTGTTATTGGGCAAAGCACCAAGCAACAAGTGTGACCAGGCCAATCTGGCCGCTTGTAAAATTGAAGCTGAAGGCAACGCCGGCCCTTATGGTGGTGCTGATGTGAACGACAACTCAGGCGTACTGAAATATGTGCGGGTGAAACACGCAGGCTATGAAGTACTGCAGGACAACGAATTAAACGGCATTACCTTCGCCGGTGTGGGTGCCGGCACTACAGTGAGCCACATTCAGGTACACCAGAACCTGGACGACGGTGTTGAGTTCTTCGGCGGTACTGTCAACGTGAAGTACCTGGTTTTGACCAGCAATGGTGACGACTCACTGGACTGGGCAGATGGCTGGACAGGTAAAGGCCAGTATGTGCTGGTGAAACACGACGCCAACAACGGCGAAGCCAACCGGGGTATTGAAGCTGACAACCAGTCATCTAACTTCTCGGCCACGCCGGTTTCTAACCCGACTATCGCCAATATGACCATTATCGGCAACAGCTACAAGTCGGCCGAAAAAGACTCTGAAGGTGTGTTATTACGCGCCGGCACCAATGCCCAGCTGCATAACTTTGTCATTGCAGGCCCAACCGGCATGGGTGAGTGTCTGGAAATTGAAACTGCCCAGTCTCAGGCGCTGGCCGCATCAGGTGCCCTGGTGATGACGCACTCTGTGATTGGCTGCCCTGAGCCATTCAAAGGCACAGTATCTGCCAACCAAACAGTGAAACAATGGTTTGAAGGCCAGCAAGGCAACAAAACGGCGGCCGATCAGGCAGCTGTGCTGAATGGCATTTACACCATCGACACCACAACACCAAAAGATATGTCTGCTGTAAACAGCTTCTTCAGCAAATCCGCCACTGTGGGTGCTGTAGATGCCAGCAGCGACTGGACCAAAGGCTGGACTGTTGGTTTAGGCCAATAAGTCAAAAGCCGCCGGTTTGATGACCGGCGGCTTTGTTTTTGCTGCGGCCTTATGACAACAGCAAGACAAACACAAGACACTGATAAGACAACAGTTCGCTACATTTGACGCCGGCTGCACCGCATCTGATGCCCAGCCACCAAGTGAGCCCACAGGAATAAATAAAGATGAGCAGCAAGCATAGTTTTCAATACAGTCGCGTGAACCTGGGTGTGCTTTTGGCTTTAGCCACCAGCGCTGCCGTAGTTTTGATGCCCGCCTCTGCTACCGAAAGCCAGACCCCGGATGCCGCGCCGGTTGCACTGCAACCGCTGGCCGAGCAGGTTGAACGTATTAATGTATCAGGCCGTTTATTAAGTTCGGCAGCAGCCACAGCCGAAGAGCGCCGCCAACAGCCTTATGTGGCTGAACTTTTAGGCATGGAACAAATTTCCCGTGCCGGTGACAGCAATGCCGCCAGTGCACTGCGCCGCGTGACTGGCCTGACGCTGGTCAAAGACAAATTTATTTACGTGCGTGGTTTAGGTGAACGTTATTCGTCTACCTTACTCAACGGCGCCCAGGTACCCAGCCCCGATCCAACCCGCAACGTGGTGCCGCTGGATATGTTCCCGGCCGGTATTATTGAAAGTATGGTGGTACAAAAAGCTTATTCACCTGAATTACCGGCTGCCTTTGGTGGGGGTAATGTGAATATCCGCACCGTCAGTATCCCACGCGAGGAAATTTTTAACTTCTCTATTGGCACCGGTTATAACAGCTTAAGCTCAGACGATGGTCTGGATTATCAGGGCGGTGGTGATGACTGGCGCGGTAAAGACGATGGTTCGCGCGGTTTATCAGCTGGCCTTACCCAAGCGCTGGATCAGTACGGTTCGCTGGATGTGGTGAAAATTGCCCAGGGCCTTGGCGGTGTTAGTGCTGACAACCTGGCCAAAGCCGAAGCCATTAACCGCAGCCTGGGCCTTGAGCTCAACCGCAATATGGATTTTCGCAAAAAAAGCATTGGCCCTGAGTACGATGGCAGCCTGTCTTATGGCAACAGATTTGACATAGGCCAGACGGTTTTTGGTCTGATGGCGGGTGTAAGTTACGACAAATCCTCAGAAAACTTTAAAGAGCAGGAACGCTATTATTCCATCAGCTCGGGCAACAACTTAACACCACTGAACCGTTACGACGATATCCGTGGTACCGAACATCAGGTGAAACTGTCGGGCATGCTGAACTTTGGTCTGGAATGGGACGAAAACCACAGATTTGAAACCTCCAGCATTTATCTGGCCGACACCAAAGATGAGCTGAAAATCAAAACCGGTGATTCGATTGAAACCATCAACGAACAAAACCGCGAAAACGAAGATTATTCAGTGTTGTATGAAGAACGCACCATGCTGACCAATCAGATCCGTGGCCGTCATACCCTGACGTTCCTGAACGATTTAGCTTTGGACTGGCAATACACAGACGCCAAAGCCGAACGTTATGCGCCAAACGAAGTGGAATACCGTTATGTGCGCCAGCTGGCCAACGATGGCAGCCTGGAAAACCGCACTATGCGCCGCAGCGACAACGCCGCTATCTATCAATTTGGTACTTTGGAAGACAACACCGAAAATGCCAGCTGGAATGCCAAATACCCCATGACATTAGGGGACACTGAGCTGACCCTGAGCACTGGTTATGCCTATTTTGAACGCCAGCGTAACGCCAGCACCAACAGATTTAAAATGGACACCCGCGGTTTTAGCAACGAAGAGTTAAGCCAGGCTTATTCGGCGATTTTCTCCGATGCCAATATCAGCAACCCGGCGAAGAAGTTTTTATTATCTGACGTGACAGCCCAGGCCGACGATTATGTGGCAGCCCAGCAAACTGATGCCGCTTATGCCGGTGTAGAAGCCACTTACGACATGACATGGCGGGTCAATGCCGGTGTGCGTTATGAAGACTTCCGTCAGGTGTCTATTCCGCTGAACCCGGCCACAGGCGCAATTGAAGGCAATTTGAGCGACTTCCCACGCCAGGAAGACGACCTCTACCCTTCTCTGGCCGTGACCTGGATGCAGTCGGAAGAAAACCAATACCGTTTTGGTTTTTCTGAAACCGTAGTGCGGCCGGATTTACGTGAAGTGACCCCAGTGCTCTTTATCGACCCTATTACTGACTTTAAAGTCATTGGCTTTTCCGGTTTAAAAAGCACCAGCATCAGCGCTTATGACTTACGCTGGGAGCAATACCTGGACAGCGGCAGCAACTACAGCCTGGGTGTGTTTTATAAAGACTTAACCAACCCTATTGAAGCGGTTGAACTCAAAGGCTCTGACGGTAACCTTCTGATGTCATTCAGAAATGCGCTCGGCGGTGAAGTATACGGTGTGGAAGCTGAAGCTTTGCAAAAACTGGATATGTTTGAAGGCAGTGTTGGCGAGCTGATGGACAACTTCTTTGTGGTCAGTAACTTCACGTACAGCGAATCCGAAATTGAAATTGAATCGCTGGGTGAAACCAACCTGACCAACTTAAAGCGCCCGCTGACCGGCCACAGCAAATATGTGGTGAATATGCAGCTGGGTTTTGACTCTGACAACGAAGCGCACACCGCTACTTTAACCTACAACGTCTTTGGTAAACGTATTGCCTTTGCCGGTATCGACGGCAAAGATGACGCTTATGAGCAGCCATTCCACTCGCTGGACTTTGTGTACTCTTACAATGTGTTGCCAGAAGGCACCATTAAAGTGTCGGCAAAAAACCTGCTGAATAAAGACGTGGAAATTCTGCAACAAGGCGAAATTTTACAGCGCCGCGAGCAAGGCCGCAGTGTGGGTTTAAGTTATAGCCAGAGGTTTTAATGCTTTTGCTGCGTTCAGCAGTTGTGAGCAACCATCGCAGCCGTTGCCGAGTTTAGCGACAGTGGCTGCACACTGTGAATAGAGAATAAGCCCTGGTAAAAACCGGGGCTTTTTTATGACTGACAGCGTAAATTGTACTTGCAGTCCCTCAACCGCTGACGTTGCTCTGTAATGCCTGCAACATGGTGCTGATGCGGTGCTCGCACTAGCAGTAAAAATATGTAAACTACTGATTTGATTTATTTATTTAGCACCTGCAGCATGGCTGCTGATGCGGTGCTCGCACTAGCAGCAAAATATGTAAGACACTGATTTTATTGGTTTATTTAGCGCCTGCAGCATGGCGCTGATGCGGGGGCGTTTTTTGTGTCACTTTTTGTCGATACAAAAAGTGACTCGCCTGCGGGGGCGAGACCCCGCTTCTACAGCAACCTCAGCTGCCAGCTGACAACCAGATCCTGCCGCAAGCAGAAAACCAAACCACCCGCTGGTATTTCCAGCTTGACGGCAACCAACCGCCTTCTTATGATCGCCGCAACTTTTTATTCAGAGACCCATGCCTTGGACATACCCAGTCGAATTTTTTGGTTTTAACTGACTCCTGTCCGAGCCATCATGCGGCCTGACCGGGGCGCGTGAGTTTTTTCTTCTCACATCAAAATCACTACCGGGTTTGCTCAGCTGGATCTGCTTTGGCAGGAGAAGGCCATGCTCAGAATTTTTAACCTGCAACAACAACGGTTACAGCGGCTGGAATTACAACAACATGCCGATGTGTCACAGGCTATTTGGCTGGATTTACAAGAGCCGGATTTGCAGGAGCGACAGTTTGTCAACGACCAGTTTGGTCAGCAACTGGCGGAAAAACTGGAACTGGATGACATTGAAGCGTCAGCCCGTTTTTTTGAAGACGAAGACGGTCTGCATATTCACTCGTTGTTTTTTTATCAGGAAGCTTTAGCCGGCACCACCACAGTTGCTTTTACCATCCGCGACGGCCGGCTGTTTACGCTGCGCGAACGTGAGTTGCCGGTGTTCCGCCTCTACCGTATGCGCGCGCGCAACCATTTATTGTCGGTGGGCAATGCCTACGAGCTGCTGCTGGATTTATTTGAAATCAAAATTGAGCAGCTGGCAGATACTATTGAAGAAATATCTTTGGCGCTTGAAGTCATCAGTCAGGTGATTTTAAAAGGCAAACAGGACGAAGCTTTTAAACACAGTTTGTCACGTTTAACAGAACTTGAAGATATGAGCTGGAAAGTACGGCTTTGTTTGATGGATACCCAGCGTGCGGTGAGTTTTTTGCTGCGTAAAGCTCGTTTGCCGGTAGATCAGCTGGAGCAGGCGCGGGATGTACTGCGTGACGTTGAGTCGTTATTGCCACACAACGAGTCGTTTTCACAAAGGGTGAACTTTTTACTGCAATCGGCCATGGGTTTTATCAATATTGAACAAAACCGCATTATTAAAATTTTCTCTGTGGTGTCGGTGATTTTCCTGCCGCCCACCCTGGTAGCCAGCAGTTATGGTATGAACTTTCAGTTTATGCCGGAGCTTAACTGGCAATTTGGTTACCCGCTGGCGATTGGGCTGATGTTAATGGCGGGTCTGGCACCTTATTTGTTTTTTAAACGCAAAGGCTGGTTATAAGCCGGGTTGTAAATCTGATCAGTTCAACAGCACAATAGGCTGCAAACAAAAACCCCACTGTAAAAGTGGGGTTTTGTTTTTGTTTAATAATACAGCTGCGCTGAATTAAAACTTATGTTCTAAACCAATGGCCAGATAATCGCTGTCGGCTTTGTTATCAAAATCAAAGCTGGAGTACCAGGCGAATAACTTGGTGTCTTTACCCAGTTTATAGTCGGCACCCAGGCTGTAACCTTCATGCTCTTCCAGCGTCTGGAACTGCGCTTTTAATTCATAGTTTTCAATTGGGTAAGCTACGTTTGCCAGCCAACCGTCATCTTTGGCACCACCGGCCATAGGTTCCTGCTGCTGCACACCGGCACCCAGTTTAAAACCGGCCAGTTTGGTTTGTACAAAAGCACGGCTGGTGTCATAACCGCTGATATCGTTGTCCATTGCAATTGATGCAAAAATGGCGCTGTCTTTTAAACCATCGTCACCATACATCAGCGCCACTGACTGACCATCCTGACCTTTGGCCGAATCTTCCATCACATGGCTCACCTGCACTGAAAAACCGTTAAAAGACGGGCTGACATAAGCCAGCGAATTGCTCATACGGTTTTCACCACGCCACAGGGTTTTAATGTCGGCTTCGTAATCGTTAAATAAATCCAGTTTGCCTTGTGACAGCTTCAGTGCAGTGTCGTTGCGGCCGGCTTTAATGGTACCGAAGCTGCCTTTAATGCCTATAAACTGGTCACGGGCTTTGATATTTTTTTCGTTGGCTTCATCAGATGGATCTACTTCCCACTCCAGCTGATACACCAGCGTCAGTTCGCCATCCAGGGCGTAATCACCTTTTAAACCAAAACGTGAGGCATTGCTTTTTAACTCGCTGAACGAACCTTCGCCTTCATCGGAGTTTTGGGCTGTGACGTTAATTTTACCGTAAACCGTCAGCGGATCAGCTTGCAGTGGTAACGACAAGCCGGACAACAGCGCAAGCAACAAAGTGTTTTTAACAAAGGTGTTTTTAGCAAAGGCATAGTGGGCGAACATAGGTAAATCCTTCTCAGCATTGAGGAAAAAGGTTCGACAGCTCAAACCCGTTGAGTATAACCGCTCTGGTTAAAATTCAAGGGAGAAACCGGCAACAGCACGGAAATTTTCCGCATTATCACAGTTAAGTGTCTGTAAAGTGACACTTTAGCGTCATTTTCATGTCGTTCGGATGGCTATTTTATGGCTGTTATATGACAACAATATGACAATGCAGCACCGACCAGTGTCGGCGCTGTATTGGCTGTTGCTGTGAATGACAACGAATTGCCAGCCTTAGGGCGGCTTGCGCTGTGATGTGGCCCTTGCTGACAACGGGCCATACTCAGGGCTGGACCGGGCTGGGTAAAGTTTTACAGGCGCCGAGCCGGGTGGCAGCGTCAAAGTCGATGCCGGAGGCCAGAATACGGCGCGGCAGTGCAAACTGCGTGGAGGCAAAACTTTGTGCCAGCCGTTCGTCGGCATATCGGAGCTGGGCTAAATCCAGCATGGTATGAAAAGTCTGACTGGTCATTAAAGGTGCGTCACGCCGCTGTTGCAGCAATTGTGTTTGCTCAGGGTACTGTGCTTTAAACTGAGCCGAGCCCCACCACAAAGCCGCTACCCTGTAGTCAAACTCAGTGTTATGGCCATGGCCGCTTTTATCACAATCACCGTCAAACAGGTTTTCACCATGGTCCGATACCAGTAACAGGCTGCTGATGGCTTGTTGTTTTTCCAGCTGACGGATCAGGTTAAACAGCAGAAAATCGGTATAAGCCACTGTATTGTCATAGGCATTATTGAGTTTTTCTTTATTGGCTCTTTGGTGCATACCAAGCGCCTCGCCTTTCCCTGAAGGCTGAAATAAATCAAAACTGTCGGGGTAACGGTCGGCATAACTAAAATGACTGCCCAATGTATGTAATACAATCAGCTGCTTAGGTGCTGCTTTTTCCAGTACCCTGGTAAAAGCACCCACCAGCACATCATCGTAAAAACCTTCTTTTTTATAGCCCACCGGATTTAAATATTGCACTTCGTCCGCTTCGCTGGCGTGCAAAGCCACAGAGCTGTCATGTACACCGAGCGGACTTTGGGTGGATAACCAGGCGGTGGCAAAACCTGCTTCTTTAAATGCGGCCACTAACGAGGTTTCCCGCGAAAAATAGCTGTGATCCTGCGCCGACTTACGCGACAAAATCACCGGCACCGACATCCGGGTCCAGGCCCAGGGGCTGACCATATTGGTAAAACTCACCACATCGCCAAGGCCAGCCAACCTAGGTGTGGTGGCGCGCTGGTAACCATTCAGTTGCAACCGGTCCGGCCTTAAGGTTTCGCCAATCACCAGCACATAAATCTGTCGCTCTGCTGCGGGCGGCTGTGCACTGACAGGCAGGCTCTGACTGGTACCAAAGCGAAAATCGGCCACAGTGGCGGCCACCTCGGCCAGAGCCGCTTTTTGCACTCTGAATTCATTGGCCGCCAGCAGTAAGTTCAGTGGATAACTCTGATGATACAAATTATGGCTATTGGGCAAAGGGCGTTTAGAAAGCTCAGTTTCAGTGGCATTACGGCCCTGTTTTACCGGATACAAGTCCCGATACACCAGCTCTTGCTGATACAACCAACCGCCCCAGCACAACGTCAGCAGCCACACCAGAGGCCGGCCATAACGGGGCCACTGTAACCCCTGCACTTTACAGACTGCGCTGGCGACCGCGACCAGCATTAGTACCAGCATAATGGCCGGTAAAATCAGCCAGCCAAGGCCCGACAAATAACCGGCGGCTTCGGCCAAATCGGTTTCAGCAATAATGGCCATGGCATGGGCGTCTGTCACTTTTTGATAAGTCGACAGATAAAACAACTCCTGCGGCGCCAATAACGCAAATGGTAACCAGAGCCAAAGACCGGTAGCGAGATTGCGACTGACGGACAGCAGCAATAACAGCAATAGCAACGCTGGCAAAATGCCATGTTGCACCAGCGTCAGCACATTGCCTTTTTGCATCAACAAATACAGCTGCGGGGACAAAATCAACAGCACTAACAACAACAATGTCGTTGGCAAGGTCATACGATGTTTTAGCAATAAATTCATAAAATCTTCTGATTTAACTTGCCAGTTCCTGCAAAGATTCAGGCTGGGATCTAATGACTGTTATAAGCACTTCATAGCGGTTCAGGCCGGACTGTTGCGCTGATTTGCTACTTTTATTGTGCACTTTGCTCTAGGTCGAGCCTGGCTTTCATTTGTAAATTCAGATCGTTAATTCTGCACCTGCTTTGGTAGGCGCTGATGATGCCGTTTTAGGTAGCATATTTCTGCAAAACTGCACTGGTATTTTGTCATATTTTTATAGTATGGTGCTGCGGTATCTTAAAAAAGGCCGGCAATGGCGCCACAGCTTACGCCTGCTGCGCTGGCGCGCTGCGAATTCGACCGCTGTCTGCCCGGCCCCCTGACATTCTAAAGGAATCATTATGCTCGCTAAGCCAGTCCCATTAAGCAATGAAACTCACAAAGACTTAAAAATATTACCAAAATTTTCATTAGAAGCCGTCAACGGCCGTAATGTGGCGCCGCTGATGCTGCAGGAATTTGTCGCTGCTGCGCCTTTTTTCCCGATTTTCTTCTTAAAAAACCAGGACAACAGCGGTTACAACGCGGTAGCAGTGTATGGCTTAAAAGAACAGCAAAACCTGTTTGTTGAAAACGACACTTACACTGGCGGTTACCTGCCGGCTTCTATCCGCACTTACCCTTTCACTCTGGCTCAAGCCAGTGATGAGCAGCTGGTACTTTGCGTGAACGAGCAAGCCGAAAACGTCAGCCGCACCGAAGGTCAGCCGATGTTTAACGAAGATGGCAGCAATACTGAGTTTTTTGAAGGTGTAAATAAGTTCTTCCGCGATTATATCGATTCCAACACTGTCAGCCGTAATATTGTTAAACAGATGGAAGAAATGGACTTATTTAAAGCGGATGGCCTGCAATACACAGATGCCGCCGGCAATCAGCACCGTTTAGATGGCTTTTTTGTGATTAACCGTGAAAAGTTTGACGCCCTGAGCGATGAACAATTCCTGTCACTGCGTAAATTTGGTGTATTACCAGCTATTTACGCACACTTCAGCTCACTGGACCGCATTGGCGCTTTAATTCAAAAGTTGCCGGTAACAGCAGCTTAAGCTGTTACGCTTAAGTGCAGTGATTAGGTTGTATTCACACTGCGCCGACAGAACCATAAAAAAACCACCTTGCGGTGGTTTTTTTATGGCTTTTTAAAACAGATTTGCACAAACCGCATGGCGGTCAGCACAAACGCTGGCCTTGCTGACGCTGATACATCAGTTGATCAGCCCGGCTTAATAAATGCTCCAGGCTGGGCCCCTGATCCGGCAAATAATGCACCGCAGCCACACTAAATTGCAGCGGGCTGCTCCAGCTTTCCTGACTTTGCTGCAATTGGGTGCTCTGACGTAACCTGTCGACTATCTGCTCGGCCTGCAGCGCATTACTGTTCGCCACCAGCACGGCAAACTCATCATCACCAAGCCGACCTATCACATCACTGCCTCTGAAGGTTTGTTTCAGCAACCGGGCAAAACGCATCAAAGCCCTGTCGCCTTCAGCTTCACCATAAGCATGATTGAGTGTAGAAAAACCATCTAAATCAAAATACAACAACACTGCCGGCAACCCCTGCCTTTCACTGCTGTTGAGCAGCAATCTGGCCATGGTTTCAAAGCCCCGCCTGTTCACCAGACTGGTTAAGTCGTCAATAATGGCCAGCTGACAGGACGCCATTTCCTGCTCTGTTAACAGCGCCAGATCTCTAAGCGCAGCTAAATCATCCGCCGAAATTTCCCGGGGGATTTTGTCCATCAAACATAAGGTGCCAATTTTGCAGCCATTAAAAGCCCGCAGCGGTACGCCAACATAACAGCGTATGCCATCGGCCCCCTGCACCAGCGGATGGTCAAAGAAATACGGATGATGGCGGGTGTCCTGGATCACTAAAGCATCGTCGCCCAATATAGTGTGACCACAAAAGGAACTTTGCCGCGCACTACCGGATAAATTGCAACCCTGTGCCGCCAATACACGGATTTGCTCAGCATCCACCAGATGAATGGCGCACATCGGCATTTGTAATAAGCGCCTGCCAAGCCGGATCAAGCGGTTAAACTGCTCGCTACCACGGCAATTTAATAACTGTGAAGTGTGTAAAGTGGCAAGCCGCATCGGCTCATTGTCGGGGATAGTGGCATGATACATAGCGTGTGACTCCTTGTGTTGCTCTCAGGTGTCACGCGTGCAATCAGGTCTTCGCTACCACAGGTGAAAACCACAACTCAACTGACGCATGTTTTACTCTGACTGCAAAGTTGCAGTGCGGGTTCAATTTGCTGGCAAAACAGTCAGAATGGCGGCGGGCTTGACTTGCAGGAAAAATTGACGCTGCGAACTGGCATCGGCTTTGCTAGCCAATATTGGCGCAGTGTTGTGTATCAGCGTGGCTTTATATCTCAGCGCAGTTTTATCGCGCAGAAGCTTACTGCAGTTTCAGCTTGTATAGAGGAGTTCAGATGAAAAACCGCATCAAATGGCTGATATTCCTGGGGATAGCCAGCAGCACTCTGGGCGTAGCTGCGCCGGCGCCCTGGTTTTTGTGGCAAAGCAACGTCACCGGCGGTGTTATTTGTGCCCAGCACAGCCCTGGGGATGGCTGGTCACAACTGGCGGGCAGTTTTTCCACTGCAGGGCATTGTAAACAGGCGATCCGCCAAAAAACCAAACCTTAAGGTAAAACAACTGATGAAATAAACTTAGACCTGTTGCAACATCGCCTTAAAACCTTGCAGTGCAATAGCAGCCACTTGCTGCAGCCGTTCGGCACTGGCGCCATTGGCCGCCTGAATCGACATGCCCTGAATTTGCACCACCAGATAACTGGCCAGCGCACCACAGTCGGCGTCAGCGGGCAACTCTCCGGCAGCTTTGGCCTGTTCCAGCCGTTGTTGTAATTGCAGCTCACCGTTCCGGCGTTTTTCAATCAATGCCTGTTTCACATTATTGGCGCTGTCGCTGCACGACAAAGCGCCCTGCACCACCACACAACCTTTTGGATGACTTGGATCGGCATTGGCCGCCGCTGCGCCAAACAGCATATGTTCGGCCACCTGATACGCTGTTGGTTGTAATAAAGCGGGCTTAAAAAAAGCACAAGGGCGGTTTTCGTACAGTTCAATCGCTTTTAAAAACAACTGCTCTTTATTACCAAAAGCAGCATATAAACTGGGTTTGTTAATGCCCATGGCTTCGGTGAGATCCGGCAGCGACGCCCCTTCATAACCCTTTTCCCAAAACACCTCGAGGGCTTTTTGCAAAGCTTTATCCAGGTCAAAAGCGCGTGGGCGCCCTACCTGAGTCTGGCTGTCTGACATCACAAAACTCCTCAATAACCATAACGACAACAAGGTAATTTAATGCCGACAGAGTAAACAGCTTTAAAAGCCTTGTAAAGTCAGCGATATCTACCAAGCGGTACAAAAATATTGCCACTTATAAAGGCTCAGTAAAAAAGCAGCCGCAACACTCAGGCAATTCAACCAGTTAAACGATGCCCTGCGCCAGAGATCATTTTTGATAGAACCAAACTGCATTGTGCTTAGCAGAAAATCGTCTGTCATTTTTTACCACTTGGTACAAATAAAGGTTGACTCCGACATCACATCCTATATATTTACCGACCAGTACAATATACCATTCAGTACAGAATCCAGCAATCTGAAGTGATTGCCGTTAGCTCAAGCTTATAAGGACCTTGTTATGCGTAACTTACATCCTGTCAGAAACTTTTTGCTCGCCAGCATCAGCGCTGTGGTTATCGCCGCCTGTAGTCAACCTGAAGCTGCGCCGCCGACAGCCACCCAGGCTGGCCCCACTGTTGATGTCGCCACTGTGGTGCAACAGCGCATTACCGAATGGGACGAATTTACCGGTCGCTTACAGGCACCACAAACTGTGGCTTTGGTGCCCAGAGTATCGGGTTACCTGACCCAGGTGTTGTTTCAGGAAGGTCAGCTGGTGCAACAGGGTGATTTGTTGTTTCAGATTGATGATCGTGCTTTTGTCGCTGAAGTCAAACGACTGAGCGCCGAGTTAACAGCAGCCAAAAGTCAGCTGCAGCTGGCCAAAAATGATCTGCAGCGCGCTGAACAATTACGCAAGCAAAACGCTATTGCCGAAGAACTGCTGGACGCCCGCCGCGCCAGGCTGGAACAAAGTGCAGCCCAGGTGGCGGCTGTCAGTGCGGCCCTTGATAAAGCACAACTGGATTTAACCCACAGTAAAGTAACAGCGCCGATCAGCGGCCGGGTGTCTAATGCGCTGATCACCAGCGGCAACTTTGTGCATGCCGGCCAAAGCCAGCTGACCAGTATTGTCTCTACCGACAAAATTTATGCGTATTTTGATGCCGACGAACAAAGTTATCTGAAATATGTGGCCCAGGCTGCCACAGGTGAACGTGCTGACAGCCGCGCCGCTATTCCGGTGCAAATGGCATTGGCGTCTGACAACAACTACCGCTTTAGCGGCGCGCTGGATTTTCTCGATAACAGTATGAACCCGCAAACCGGCACCATCCGCGCCAGAGCAGTGTTTGACAACAAAGATAACCTGTTGATCCCAGGTCTTTTTGCCAAAATCAAACTGATGGGCAGCGCCAGCTACAACGGCATTCTGATTGACGACAAAGCGGTGGGCACCGACCTTGGCAACAAGTTTGTGCTGGTGGTGGATGACAAACAACAACTGCAATACCGCGCTGTCACTCTGGGTGAAAAAGTCGGGGGCCTGCGCATTATCAAACAAGGACTCAAGGGCAATGAAAGCATAGTGGTCAATGGCTTACAACGTGTACGCCCCACCATGCAGATCACACCCAACCCTGTAGCCATGACCTCTGCTGAAACCTTAAAGGCACTCAAAAGCAGTCAGCAACAACTGGATGAGGCAACAGAGTTACTGAGCAAAGAGCCGTTGCACACAGCGCCGGTCTCACTCAGCCAAAACAACGGCCAACACAGCAATACCACTGGCAATAGCCGCGGTTAAGGAGCCCTTATGCTTTCGCAATTTTTTATTAAAAGACCGATTTTTGCCGCTGTGCTGTCGCTGCTGTTTTTTATCAGTGGTGCCATAGCTGTGTGGCAACTGCCTATTACCGAATATCCGGAAGTAGTGCCACCCACAGTGGTGGTGACCGCCAACTACCCTGGCGCCAATCCAAAAGTGATTGCCGACACCGTGGCCTCGCCGTTAGAGCAGGAAATTAACGGTGTGGAAAATATGTTGTATATGTCATCCCAGGCCACTTCTGATGGCCGGATGACCTTGACCATTACTTTTGCCATTGGCACCGATGTCGACCGCGCCCAGACGCAGGTACAAAGCCGGGTTGACCGCGCTAAACCACGCTTGCCACAGGAAGTACAACGCCTGGGGATTGTCACCGAAAAATCCTCACCGGATTTAACCATGGTGGTGCATTTAACGTCGCCGGATAACCGCTACGACATGCTGTATTTATCCAACTATGCGGCGCAAAACGTCAAAGACGAACTGGCACGCATTGAAGGTGTGGGTGCTGTGCGGTTATTTGGTGCCGGTGAATACAGCCTGCGCGTGTGGCTGGACCCACATAAAGTGTCAGCGCTGAATCTCACCCCTCAGCATATAGTGGCCGCCATTCGTGAACAAAACCAACAGGCAGCTGCCGGTAGTTTAGGTGCCCAGCCTTCAGGCCAAAGCGATTTTCAGCTCCTTATCAATGTCAAAGGCCGGCTGACTTCAGTGGAAGAATTTGGCGACATTATTATTAAAGTGGGGCCACAAGGTGAAATCAGCCGGTTAAAAGATGTGGCCAGATTAGAGCTGGGAGCCAGCAGTTATGCGCTGAAATCTCTGCTGGATAACAAAGACGCTGTGGCCATTCCGGTGTTTCAGGCTTCGGGCTCTAATGCCATTCAAATCTCTGATGATGTGCGCGCCAAAATGGCGGAACTGTCGAAAAGTTTCCCGCAAGGTTTAAGTTACGACATCGTCTACGACCCAACGGTGTTTGTGCGTGGTTCTATTGAAGCTGTAGTCAAAACCCTGCTCGAAGCTGTGCTGTTGGTGGTGCTGGTGGTGGTGTTATTCCTGCAAACCTGGCGTGCTTCTATTATTCCGCTGGTGGCAGTGCCGGTGTCGCTGGTCGGTACCTTTGCTTTTATGCACTTAATGGGTTTTTCGCTGAACGCCTTAAGTTTATTTGGTCTGGTACTGGCCATTGGGATTGTGGTGGACGACGCCATAGTGGTCGTTGAAAACGTTGAGCGTAATATTGCCGATGGTTTAAGCCCGCTTGAGGCCACACAAAAAGCGATGAAAGAAGTGACAGGCCCAATTGTTGCCACCACTTTGGTGTTAGCGGCGGTCTTTATTCCAACTGCTTTTATGACAGGCTTAACAGGCCAGTTTTATAAGCAGTTTGCACTGACCATTACGATTTCTACCTTTATCTCGGCTATTAACTCTTTAACTTTAAGCCCGGCGTTGTCGGCTTTGTTGTTAAAAGCCCATGATGCACCTAAAGATAAACTGACCCGCCTGATAGACAGAACTTTAGGCAGTTGGTTATTCCAGCCATTTAACCGCTTGTTTAATAGAGCATCTTTAGGTTATGGCCTGCTGGTGCGCAAAGTGATTCGTTTTGGTGCTCTGGTTGGTATTATCTATGTGGGTATGTTGGTTTTAACCGCAGGCTTATTCCACAGCACACCCACAGGTTATGTGCCGGGCCAGGATAAACAATATCTGGTGGCCTTTGCCCAGTTGCCGGACGCGGCTTCGTTAGAACGCACAGAAGCTGTGATCAAAGAAATGTCGCGTATTGCACTGGAGCACCCTGGTGTTGCCAACTCAGTGGCCTTCCCTGGTCTTAGCATCAATGGTTTTACCAATAGCCCCAATAGCGGCATTGTGTTTACACCGCTGAAAGACTTTGACGAGCGGCAAAGCCCGGAGCTGTCGGCACAGGCCATAGCTGCGGATTTAAATGCCAAATTTGCCGGTATTCAGGACGCTTTTATTGCCATATTCCCGCCACCACCGGTACAGGGTTTAGGCACCATTGGGGGTTTCCGCCTGCAAATTCAGGACAGAGCCAACTTAGGTTATGTCGAACTTGCCAAAGTGACGCAACAAGTGATGATGAAAGCCTGGCAAACGCCTGAACTGGCTGGGGTATTTTCCAGTTACCAGGTGAATGTGCCACAGCTGGATTTAGACGTGGACCGCAGCAAAGCCATAGCTCAGGGTGTGTCTTTAGACACGCTGTTCCAGACGTTACAGGGTTATTTGGGCACGACCTATGCCAACGACTTTAACCAGTTTGGCCGCACCTATCAGGTGAATGTGCAGGCTGATGAAAGCTTCCGGCAGGACCCTGCTCAAATTGCAGCGCTTAAAGTTGTGAATAATCAAGGCGATATGATACCGCTGGGTTCATTTGTGCAGGTGGCGCACAGCGCAGGCCCGGACCGGGTGATGCACTACAACGGTTACACCACTGCCGAAATTAACGGGGGTCCGGCGCCTGGTTTTAGCTCTGGCGAAGCCCAGGCCGCTATTGAAAAAATTCTGGCCGAAACCCTGCCAGCCGGCATGACCTACGAGTGGACAGAACTGTCTTATCAGCAAATTCTGGCCGGTAGTGCCGAATATCTGGTGTTCCCGCTGGTGGTGCTGCTGGTGTTTATGGTGCTTGCAGCGCAATACGAAAGTTTAAGTCTGCCTTTGGCCATTATTTTAATAGTGCCTATGACCTTGCTGTCAGCCATCAGCGGTGTGCTGTTATACGGCGGTGACAACAATATTTTCACCCAAATTGGCCTCATAGTGCTGGTTGGCCTTGCCACCAAAAACGCCATTTTGATGGTGGAATTTGCCAAGGAAAAACAAGACCACGGCATGGCGCCACTGGCGGCCATTTTAGAAGCAGCACGGTTACGGCTGCGCCCCATTCTGATGACGTCCATTGCCTTTATTATGGGGGTAGTGCCTATGGTGTTCTCTACCGGCGCTGGTGCTGAAATGCGTCAGGCCATGGGGGTGGCGGTATTTGCCGGCATGATTGGTGTCACCATTTTTGGTCTGATTTTAACCCCGCTGTTTTATTATGTGCTGGCTAAAAGAGCTGCCCGCACCACTGCGGCCACCGCGCAGGAGCTGACTCATGGCTAAGCTTTTTAATACAAACTTAAACACAAAATTCGGTGCAACACTCAATATGGCCAGCAATAGCCTGCTGCCCAAACCCCGCTTGGCGCTGCTGGCTTTGGTGGTCAGCACTGTGCTGGGTTGTGCCACTGTTGGCCCTGATTATCAGCGCCCTGCTGAACTGAACACCAGCATGGCGATGCCTGAAGTCGGAAGCGCCATGGCGCTTCCTGACAACGCCACTTTATGGTGGCAAAAGTTTCAGGACGCCGAGCTGAACCGGCTTATTCAAATTGCGCTTGAGCAAAACCAGCAGCTGGCTAAAGCAGAGGCCAATGTGGCCAGGGCTTATGCGGTATTTGCCGACAGCAACGACAACCTCTGGCCTAAAGCTGCGCTGGATAGCAGCTATCAGGCAACTCGCACACCGGCCGAAGTGGCAGGCGCTGCCAATAGCCAGGATGGTAATGCACTCTACAACCGCCAATCACAACTGCGCGGCACTTTAAGCTGGGATTTAGATTTAACCGGCAAGTTAAAACGCGCCAGCGAAGCGGCCAATGCCAGAGCAGAAAGTGCGGTCTTTGCCTGGCAAGATGCGCAAATTGGCATTATTGCCCAGGTGGCACAAAGTTATGGCGATTACCGGGGCGCCGAGCTGCGCCTGGCGGTGGCCAAACAAAACCTGGCCAATATGCAGCAAACTGAAAAATTAATTCTGGCCAGACGCGACGCTGGTATGGCGTCAGATTTAGAGCTGGCGCGTATTAAAGCCCAGCTGTATCAGCTGGAAGCCAGCTTGCCGCAGTTTGAAACCGCTAAAAGCCGCGCTTTCACCACGCTGGCGGCTTTGCTTGGTTTGAGCCCGCAGCAGCTGCAGTTACAACAAACTGCAGCAGGCACACCAGCCTTGCCAGAGCTAAAACAACCCCAGGCGATAGCTGTTGCCAAAGATCTGCTGCGCCACAGACCTGATATAGCACAGACTGAGCGGCAATTAGCCGCCAGCACTGCCGATATTGGCGTGGCCACCGCTGATTTATATCCAAATGTCTCGGTCAGCGGCTTTCTGGGGTTTATCTCAGCGCCGGGTTTAACTTTGGGCAGCGATCAACGCGCCTGGAGTGTTGCGCCAAGTTTAAGCTGGCAAGGTGCCGACTGGACTTCAGTGCAGGCGAGAATTAAAGCTGCCAAAGCCAGTGAACAAATGGCGCTGGCCGATTTTCGCCAGCAGGTACTTAATGCACTGCGTGATATGCAATTTAGCCTGGAAAGTTACAACCTAAGCCGGCGCCAGCAGCTCATTCAGCAGCAACAAGTGGCCGCCACCAGCACAGCTGTTGCGCTTTCCAAAGCCCGTTTTGACGCAGGTAATGCCGATTTTCTGGAGTTATTGGATGCAGAACGGGAGCTACTGGCGGCGCGGGATGAACAAGCCAGGTTAAGTCAGCAGAATTTTCAGTTATTGGTGGCTTTATATCGCAGCTTTGCCGGAGGTATTGATTTAACGTAACTTTTTACTGCCCGGGTTCAGGCCCGGGTGTTTATTTCTGTTTTGGAAAATATCAGTCTGGCGTTCCTGCCCGGGGTTCCTGTCCCACCCCTGCCAACATGCGTCGCAAAAAATATGGCTGCAGCGGCTGATATTTTCCTTTTTTAACTTTTAGCCTTTTTGTTGCAGTGAACTGCTCAGTGCCACTCGTTCCCCGCCCAAAACTTCAAGATCAGGCAAATTGCAGGCTAGCTGATGCCGTATTCCGACGACGATAAGAAGGATGCACCAAAGGTGAGGCAGCAGACACCTGATATCTGTGACTAAAAAACTCCAGCACAGAATCTGCACTTAACCGGCGGTACGCCAGTTTGTGCTCCTGCACTACAGCTTCAGCCAGCAGCTGCAAAGTTTCCTGCAAGGACATTCCGCTTGGTTTTGGCATTTTATACAAGCTAAACAAGTAGTTAATTGCAAGAGATGCGTAAGAGGCTTCAGCTTTTTTGCTGACCAGGCCAAGTTCATGCAAACGAATGCCTATGTCGCGAATTTTTTGCAGGCGTTGATGTTCTTGCATGATATGGTCCCGTTGCTGATCCCTGATACTTTTATATCGGGCGCCCACGGCAAAACTTGAGCTGTGTTTTAACTAAAACAATAAAAAGGCCAAACCAGCAAAACGGCAGCAGCAACGCACAACTTGACGCTTCCCTTACCAGCCGCGGTTTGCAGGGCTTTGTTGCTTAGAGCTGCAGCAGAAAAAAACGCTGGCACAAAGTTGCCGCCTGTGCAGCTTGCAGCAGCTTAGGTTCAAACAGAATTGTTGTAATTTTCAGCAGTGGATTAAAAACACAGACTAAAACAGCGTGCAAAGCAGCAGTTGGTTGTCAGTTTTACCGGCTTTTAACCAAAAACAGCGGCAACAGGGTTAAATATCAGTTTTAGCCCGCCATCGCCTCTGTGACGGCGGCTAAAACAGCAAATGCAGCCAGAAAGATCAACGCGCCTGACGGTGTACATTTAATTGCTGGCTTTGCTCTTTGCTTAAGACCAGCACCATGGTGCCAGACAGCTGATCCTGCAGCGCCAGTTTTTGTTTCCAGCGCACCAGCAACCATAAATTGCCAAGGCCACCGAGTGAAGTAAATAAACGGATCAGCGCTTGTTTAAAGGTGACAGGCGCACCATTTTGCTGCACCAGCAATAAGCGCCAGGCGCGCATGCCAAGGGTTTGGCCGGCTTTACACCAAAAATACAGGTAAAACCACAACACCCACACCAGCAAATACAACTGAAACCAAAGGGCATGGCGCTGAATATATTCAGCGGCATCCTGATAACCAACCAACGACAGTACACCGGCTTTTTCCAAACCGGCCACCAGCGCCAACGCCAGCAACATAGCCAGCATTAATAAAGCGATCAGCGTCATAAAATCATAGAGCAGCACGCCTAATCTGCGCACCAGCCCCGCCCTTGGCGTATCTGCAAACATCATCTGAACTCTCGTTTTTTTGCCGGGCGAATTGTTTGTCTGAGCCCAACTTATTCTGGCCCGCACTTCGCCGGCTCAAGCCGGAAAACCCGCAGTTTAACATGGCAAGGCGCGGCAACAACAGCCAAAGCCCAAACAGGCCACGCTTAAAAATTACGCAATTAACTGTTGTCATTGATTTTTTGCTTGCGAAGCCAGCCCAGCTTTGTATAATCAGCGCTGTTTACCCCGCAAGACCCCTCAAAGCCTGGGTGGCGAAATCGGTAGACGCAGCGGATTCAAAATCCGCCGGTAGAAATATCGTGTCGGTTCGAGTCCGACCCCAGGCACCAAATTCCCTTATTTCAATTACCTCTTTCATTGTTAGGATTTGCTCTTGCAAATGTTCCTTACGCTTTTGATTTCATTGAAAAAATTTGACTGAATTAAAGCTTAAAATTAGTTTATTTTTGGCAGTTTTTAACTAGAGCTATGGACGCTCCGGTCCATACCCTGTTTTGTTTTGTCTAGTTTTTAGCTCGCATTAATTGCAATCACTTGCAAACGAATGACATTTTAGGAACGGGATGCTTGCTTAATGTATTTTGAACATCCCACTAAAATTCCAGTACTTCCGGTACAAGTCTTGTTTTATGGAGAACGTTTACGATCTGTGCCTGCTTATATGCCTCGTTCAGATTGAACTCAGACTTGCATTTATTTTTCTACTTGCTTAATTAAGACCAATAATCTTTTTTAGCTCTTCAATTGATAATGGGGGGCGACGTTGATGCAACATCGAATGGCAATTTGGGCAAACTGGGCGAAGATCCTTTATTGGGTCTACTTTGTATTCTTTTGATATATCTGCCAACTGTACTAGATGGTGAACGTGGATATAGCCCTGACCTAATTCCCCGTAGATCTTACCAAAATCAAACCCGCACACTACGCAGGACGTTCCATAATGTGCTTTGCAATCCGACACTGCCTTTGCATTTCGCTCGAATGCGTTCACATAAATTTGCTTAATTGCTCCTTCGGGGTAAGTAGTACCTCCAGATAGTTCTTCTGGAAAGCTTTGATCTTGTTTGTTGTATATGCTCATCGGCAAATCTGGCGTTTCATTTAAAGCTGAATTTGCATGCTTTGTCTGCGTTAAATTCTTTTGGAAAGACCATGTGATCTGAACGGGCGATGTTCGCTTATGGCTATGAGGGCTTGCTTCACCTGCGTATTTAAATGGGCTCCGGTCATCTGTGCGATAAAAAACATGAACTTTGTTTTGCCTACTTAACAAACTCTTAATAGAATCTTGGTCAACATGTGACGCTGTTTTGCCATACCAATGTAGAAGTTCATTTTCAAATCGATTTGCATAGTCGTGACCTGTTCGGCCCGCAGTGCCGATATTACAAAAAATGAACCAATCCCCGTTCCATTGTGTATAGCCTGTATTCCAATTACCCTTTTGTTTATCCGTCGGCACATGACAGATTTTGTAAATATCGGATTTTTTATAACTTTGACCAGATATGAATGTGAAATCTGCCATTTCTTACTCCAAACCTTTTATTCAGTCGCTGGATAACTTCTTAAAATCCATTAACTCGCTAATAATTGACTATCTTTCGGCAACTCTACCTACAGAGATAAGTCGTTTTTTTGAGTGCTGCAAATTTGATTCTATAGTTCGCATGTGTTCTTCATGAATCATTTAAGATGTTGATACGATGAAGTTAAATGTAATATTAAGTAATAGTTCGCGGACTTAAAATAATGGCACGTTTCCGATAATGCTCGAGTTTAGATAACTCCTAGGTAACGGACTGCATGATAAAACCCTGGGATAGCAAAAATACCCGCAGTAGGCACTGCAATATTTAAACTGGGTGTCATCGTTGTGCTTCCGGCAGAAGCGCTAACGAAGCTGAGTATGAAAATGGGGGCTAGTTTCCAAATAGGTTGATTAGTAAGGTCAAGCCAAGCAATATAGTAACCAAGCGCAACAAAAAACGCTAAATAAGTTGCTAAACATACCGAGTTCTTTGGCATCGTAGGGTTACCGTTCTCGTCTATGTGGGATTTTCTATTTAGTTCCAGGAGTCTACCGTTTAATCCCATATAAAAGGCTGAAACGCAGCAAAACAGCGTAGCCAATAGATATAAATCGAGTTCAGTCAATCCCTACCTCCCAAACAAATATACGATTACTTCTATGCGTGAGATCTTTATAATCACAGGACATTAACTTTTATAGCGCCTCTAACATTTGGTCGAGCCACCTCCAATGCCAGGTCGATAATTTGTTGAATATTCACTCTGCTGTAATTGACTCCGATCCACCAACCCGGCATGACCTCAATTGAATGTTCTTCACATAAGTCTGTTCGTCCCGGATATAACTCAAACTTATTCTTCGCGAGGTAACGCCGTTTTTTTCCATGCTTACGGGACGCATATCTGTCTAGGAAACCAGTATCTTGTTTAGCAATGTACTGAAATATTTTAATCATCACTTCGCGCGCCGAATTCGCCTGATACGTGGTATCGCCTATTACATATGAGAAACTATCATTGGGTTTTAATGTGACTGGCGGTATTGCTTTAACTACTGATGACTTTTCGGTTTTAACTACCGGATTTTGTGGTTTCTTAAGCACCACAGTTTGAGCTATCTGTACAGTTGAGGCTTGTGGTTGGCTCCTGGCTAGAAACCTGCTACACGCGTCCAAATCTGGTTTATAACCGCAAAGATCTTCAGCCTTTTCAGCTAACAACTCAAGAAGAAGAGAATCGGGTTCTTCAAGTAATGCCAACCATGCTTTTGGTAAAACATTTTCGACTTCTCGACCCCGTGCGACATTTTGGTAATCTTCTCTGGCAGATCGTAAAGATTCACCTGAGCAAACTCTTTGATACTGCAGATATCTTTGCAGTCGGCTTACAGCCTCTTCAACGTCGCGTTCAAGTAGATCAAGTTTATAAACTCGTCGCTCATCGTATCTCCCTTGTTCACCGGGTAAATAGAAACTCCATTCTTGACCATCAGTGAGGATAGCCATGGGTACGCCCAGGTGGAATGCATATTCAAAAAGCTGACGGTCAGCACCATCTGAAAAACCAACCTTCTTTACTTCAATGAATACAGATGGACGATTTGCTGGGTGGCATAACGCATAGTCTACTCTGCGGTTTTCAAGTGAGTATTCAGGAATGACAATGCTAGTATCGAAAACCGGCCAGTTCAGTTCATTTAGCGTTTTGAGTACGATACCCTGTGATACAGCAGCTTCAGAAGTGTACTCACCTCTACGTAAACGTTCTTTGACGTTTTCAATATGCTTTGCTATCGACACAATATGTCCCCTGTAAGTGGTTAATTTGAAAGAAGCCGGTAATTTAAATGAAACATATTGCCTTTAAAGTACTTTTACCAAAATGATATTATTTATTCTATTTAATAAATTCCTGCTTCACGCTGTTCCCTTCAATAGTTTTAACCGCGACTGGAAGGCCAATTTCATTGGTATTGTCATTCCTTACAGATTCAACAACAAATTTTGTAATGTCTTCTTGAAATGTAGTGCCTGTTCTAAACGAGTTTCTAGCTATTTCTAATGCTTCTGTACTATACGTATTCACCATCCCCAGAACGCCAACTTCATCTGCCTGAATCAACTCTTTTTGACAGTAAGTTTCTACTCCTTCGCCAGGGATTTCTCGATACAGAAAATGATATTTGTATAGGTGGTCAATTCGGCTGACAGGGCAAGTGAGACCGAGAAGTATCTCTGTTCGCATAGCAGTAAGAGCCTCTATATCAATGACATGCTTCATTTTGGATTCAAGAGCTTTGTTAATTGAGTGTTCGACGACATCGGATACAAACTCGGCTGACACAAGATTTTGATAGTCACGCTCAGGAATGAAAATATCATCGTCATATACTGACGAGATTCCATTTTTAACAAGATTGTTTTTTTCGCAGATCATTCTTACTATACATTTAAATTCTTCTATATTCTCAAAATCGATTCTTAACTTAGCCAGATGTCCTGAAATGTTATTAATTATGTGTTGAGCAGTAAGTGTGCTTCCAGCAAATGCCACCAGGCATTTGTAAGTGGTGAACACTTTAATGTAATCGCTAAAATGTTCTCCTACAAAATGTGGTTCCCATATTTGAATTGGAATTTCTACAATTTTCCTAAATTCAGAGAGAAGAGCTCTTCTACCTCCGGGGGTTTGAGTGCTAATAAGGCTATCAGCCACCATAAAAATTCCTGATTTTCGATCTGGAATATAATCCTGCGGCTTTCCCCATAAAAATTGTTTTTGCTTATAACCTGCGATTATTAGTGTCATTCCTTTGCCTAAGGTAAAGTGAAGAATTATCTGATTTTTTAAATATATATTAATCCACCTGATACTGTCACTGTGAGGTATTCAGATGGAGAAAAAATTCAAGTTCACCAACGAGCGTATTAAAGCGCTTCCCGCTAATCCGCCTGATGCAAAAGGTACTGACTTAGAAGTGTCAGATACTGAAGTTATTGGACTTAAGTGCCTCTCTGGCAAATCAGGCAATAAACGATGGTTACTTCGTTACAGTACCAATTCTGGGCGCAAGACTTCAATAGCTATCGGACGCTTCCCGGATATTGATGTAACGCTTGCTCGCAAGATTGCCCGGAAGCATCTACAACAGATCGCTGAAGGTCATGACCCAAAGGCTGAACGGGATGAAATAAAGAAGATACCGACTGTGAGTCAATTTTTCTGGGATATCTATCTTCCGCTAATCAAGGGGAAGAACAAATCCTGGAAATTAGATCAGCAGCGCTTTGAATATTTCATCGGTCCGGCGTTTGGCGATATGCGCTTTGAAGAAGTGACTGCGGCCCAGGTGCAGCAATTTCAGCTGGGCTTAAAGTTACGCAAGCGACATGGTAAACCCTACACCCCTGCTACCTGTAATCGCATCTTAGCGTTGTTAAAAACAATTTGTGCACATGCAGTAAGGCTTGGTTTGGTGGAGGTGAACCAGGCTGCCAAAATCCAGCTATTTCGGGAAAACAATGTCCGAACCCGGTTTCTGGACTTGGAAGAGTCGCAGGCACTCATCAAAGTGGCGCGAAACTATAAGAAACCAGCTGTCGGGGCTTTGGTTATCATGTTGCTGTTAACGGGTTGCCGCTCGTCGGAAATGCGTTATGCAACTTATGACAATCTGGACCTGGACAAGCGGACCCTTATCATCCCACCAGAGCAAACTAAAAATAAGCGTGGCCGGGTTGTTTACCTGACCGACTTAGCTTTGGAAACTCTGGCTATGGTGCCTAAGGTTCGTGGTAACCCCTACATCTTCCCCGGAATAAAGAAAGGACGCCCGATTTGCGATATCCGCTTTTCGTTTAGGACGATGTTACTGGAGGCTGGTATTACCGATGTGGAAAACATCTGTGTTCACACGTTAAGACATACAACAGCCAGTAACATGGTGTCAGCTGGATTTTCCCTTAATGAAGTGAAAGCCCAGCTTGCGCACCAGTCCATTCAAAGCTCAGAGCGTTACGCCAAACTGAGCCTACGCTCTATCCAGAACACCAGTCAGAAAGTCTCTGACTTGTTTCAAATCTAACAGTTACTTTTAACCCAGAAGCCCTAATCCGTCGAACAGTTTTGCTGTTCGCGGATTGGGGCTTTTTCATTTATGGAGCAAAACCTATGCAATTGATTGAAGCCTGGCCTTCACCAGACAACGTCTCATTACCGCACCATGTGTTTGCTGTGGTGAAACAAATCCTGATTGAGCCTTTTGGCGACGAAGACAGTGCTATTGGCTTTTGGACTGAAACAGGTTGCTTATTAGCTATCTGTGATGACCTGCTGGAGCTGTCTGTATTACCCAGAGAAGCAACCTATCACCGGTTGATGCAGGCGTTATCTGTGCCGGATGTTGTGGAGTATTTGCCAGACAGTTATGAGCTGTTGATGGCAATTACCACAGATAGTGGCACAGGGACCTATCTTGTTTTAACGCCCGATGCACGCACAAGGGCCCAGCCATGAGCGGCGTCCCTCATGAGTCGATGCTCAAGAAGCTCAAAGACATTAAAGGGTTGAAGCAGTTAATGCTGGCCGCTTTGTTGTTATATGCGCTGCTGCTCGATGCTGACTGCCCTGCCTGGGCAAAGACTGTTGTGGTCGCTGCCCTCCTCTACCTTCTAAATCCATTTGATGCCATGCCTGATCCTTTGATATGGGCCGGTTACATCGATGATTTAGCCGTGTTGATGAGCGCGATTGCCGCGCTAAGCAATGTGATTAAACCCCACCATCACGCATCCGCCAGTCAGATGCACACTGAAATCTGAAGGAAATTGATATGAAACCAAAGACAACTAAAGCAGTAAAAGAACCAGTTGCAGCTGACCAGGCGACTGAAACAACTGACGCTATCAATCCAGATGCGGGATACACCTTTTTAATTGATAAGGGTGTGGCCAGTAAGCTCAGTCCAAAATCAACCGGGGCCGTGTTCTTTCAACTGGCCTTAAAAGATGAAGACAACAGCTTACATCTGCGAATTAGCGGTAATGAAGGTGGTGGCCTGCACTCAAAAGAATGGGTCAGTGTCACTGCCATCATTGAACTGTTGAAGCCACTGAAAGACCAGCACTTCAAAAGTAATGTGTTCAGAAAAGTGATGGTCGGTAAAAGCAGTAACAACGTGTCCTTCTTATCGGGCATTTTACGAAGCGCTGATATCGGCCTTATCCAACCAAGCCCGGAAGGAACCTTCTTGCACGAGCTTCCCGCTGATTTTGAGCTGAAATGCAAAACCCTGCTGGCCCTCGCTGGCTGAGCAATTAACCCTGTTCATACCGCAAAGGCTGCAACCCCGTAGCCCTGAAAATCAACGAAGAGAATACATTATGGAACAGACGATTGTGCTGAATGGCCTTGCTTTGCCTGTCAGCAATGAATTCGCGCAAACATTGCTACAACGGTTAATCACAGCAACAGAAGGTCTTGATGCCCTAACTGCAGTGACGATTAACTTTCGGGACCCGGACTATTCAGCAAATGCTGGTGGTTATCATCCAGTTGAAGTCAGACTGGTTTGGAAAAACAACGCCTGGCAGTTTGACTACATCACCAGCTTCTCGTTTGTGGGGCTGGGTTGGTGTGCAGAGCTTGCCAAAGAGCTGGATTTTGACTTCGGCCAGAACTGCTTTGAGATGCGCGGCTACCGGCCACAAGTTCTTGCCGTTGGTGAAGAAATGTACCGTTTGTTCGAACAGAACTTCATTGAGTACGTACGGATGGAAGTGTTCGACGTGGTAACCACGGTAGAAGACTAAATCCACCCAAAGATAGCCAAAACCAACCTGGCTATCTTTTTTTGGTGAAAGATGACGATTTTCTATGATCTAAGTCGGATTGTGTCTGTCCGGAAGTACCGGGTTTGGCAAGGGGATGAACCGGAGCACGGCCACTTTTGGATATGACGAAACACCATGCAATTACATTGTGTTATGCGCCTCAAGGGGTGATGGAGTTAGATGTCTGATTTAAATGGCTATTTTTCAATTGATTTAGGAACCGTTGGGACTTTTCTGGATTGTAGTCTGCAAGCACAAATGACGAATAAATCTAGTCAATTCAGATAGATAAGGTGTTTTCGAATTAATGATATTGGGGTAAGGTAGCGGCATCATTTAAAAAAACAACCCTTGAACATCCCAGGTTAGGTCGGAATTGATGAGTACACTTTATATCATCGGAAATGGTTTTGATATGTGGCATAAATTGCCAACGAGTTATGGGCACTTTGCAGACTTCGCACAGAAATTACTCTCTGACATAGAAAACTACTATTCGCTTGATTTCAATAACAACAACCCTTGGTATGATTTTGAGAATGCACTTGGTGCTTTTGATCCCGAGATTCTATTAGCTGAATATAATGAAATAGATGTGACTGCAGATGATTTCAGGCCAAGCTTTGTTTATGGTCTGGAAGATGAAATGACCGAACAAACCGATGCTCATGTAGAATCAATTCGAGAAAAATTTGCTGAATGGATTCAACAGATTGATGTCAGTGAAGCTGCTGCAAAGATTGAGTTTCCGGAAGATGCCTTATTTATATCATTTAACTATACGTCAACGCTGCAATCTGTATATGGGATCAATAGTAATCGTGTATTGCATATTCATGGAAATGTTGACAACCATGATGAGCTAATTTTTGGACATGGAAGAGAAATTCACGATGTTCCAGATGTTGATGAAAATGGTGATTCAACGCGTGACATGTTTTCTGATGCATTAGGGAACGCTCGCTACCCACTGCATGCACTCAAAAAGCCAGTAGATGAAGTTTTGGCCCGTCACAGTCAATTTTTTGAAAATCTTAAGGATATCGAAACCGTAGTTGTAATTGGTAACTCATTGAACGAGATTGACCATCCTTACTTCAGACGAATCGCCGATGTGCTGCCTGATATGTCATGGCATGTTATCTATTATTCAGAAAATGAATCTGCTGGTTTTATTCAAAGTCTGGTTGCTTGTGGTGTAAATTCTGAGCGGATTAGTTGCGCAGGCTACGATTACTTCGGTGTTGAAATCGATATAGAAGAGGAAGATTAAAATGTAAGCGGGCTCGAACAGAGCCTGCTTGCCCTTTCCGGAAGGGTAACCGAGAAGTTATTCCAGTGAAAAATAGAGATCTGAGAATATCAGATCTCTATTTGCAAATTTGACGAATGAAATTGGTAGATAATTTCTACTTAGCCGCAGAAGTTAGCAGTCTAAATCAAATCCACAATTTTCTTTTTCATCCATTATTTTCATTTTTTTATTGTTTAGATTCAACTTATAGACTTTAACATGGTTTGCTTCCATATCTTTGGCATAAATTATTACAATGTTAGAAGATTTAAAGTCCGTTTTAAAAATAATTTCATCACTAGAAATATTTAAATTGTTCTCACTTATTACATTAAATTTCTTTCCATCTATTTTACGATACAAAACCAACCCTTCATCTGGTGATTTTGCCACGACATAAATACTTCCTACAGCTAAGATAGCAGTCGTTGACACATTACTTTTTGGGGTGACTTTCCAAACTATATCATTATTTACAACGTACAAAATATCGCCAAGATTTGTTTTCGCAACGTATTCATTATTATTTATCGGGTAGTGTCCAGTAAATGAAAAATTCTGTTCAACTTGCCCAGCAAGCCATCGGTCGTATGTTAGTTCATTGCTGGCAAGATTAGAATACACTTTAGATTTTTTCAGATCGATAGTATTGTATGATATTTCTCCGTCCTTAACACCATAAAAATTCAGAAAATTGCTATCATAAGAAAATATCATATAGAAATCACTTGGCTGTATGACCTCATCAAAATTCTTGTTTATTGAAAATTTCCCTTTCTTTGATAATAAAGTTATTTTGCTAATGTATTCGTTATTTTCTTTAAGTGACTTTTCTGCAATAGCAACAAAATCACCATCTGGTGATTCTTCAACAGAAGAAAAATTTTTGAAAGAAAACAATTCACCGGTTTGTTTGTTAAAAAATGACACTGACTTAGTGGCATCATCAATCAATACGCAATAATGTTTAGAACGAAACTTACTCAGCTTAACATTTTTTTCTAGCAATATAGATTTCAACTTTTTTCCATTTTGCATGGAATTTAAAGCAGAAGAGTTATTTTCATAAGTTACTTCGCAGTAATTATTTTTTCCGTATGCTGTTGTTTGAACATCAGCAACAGAAAAAAAAGATAAAAATGGGATTAACGATAACATTAAATTTTTCATTATAAACTCCTTAATTATGGAATACTACAGTTGGAGCATGGAGGCTTCGGTGCGTCTGGGTCTGGTGGAGCCATATTATTTGAGCTCTTCACTGACGAAGGAAAAATGCATATATTATTTTTAAATAAATTTGCAGGATCAATAGAATACTGTGCATCTACTAAATCTTTTTTGAATTCTGTATCAGCAGCTCTGCGTTTAATACGGGACTCATTATAACTGGCTTCGCTACTATAAATAGCCATATGCAAATGAATTGGGTATTTATTAGTTCCATCTTCCTTCAACGGAGTTCCTCCTACCACACCAAAGAAATCACCCATCAAATAATTTTTGCCTCTTTCGACACCTTTATCGATACTTTGCAAATGAATCACTTTAACAAAATGCTTCGATAAAGTAGTTTCATATTCAACATACCATCCATTGTTATTATCATAACCGTAATTTAAAACCTTTGCATCGCCCCAAAAACGTGCCTTAACTCCTGTTTGCCCTGCAGTTGCTATATCCCAAGCAGGGTGGAAGTCATAGCCTCTCCACCCCCAGTCGCTGCTTAAATTAATTCCTGTTGCATTATCACCTACAAGACCTTTCCAGCAGTCATTTTTACGATCATTGTCGGAATCCTTTAGGTTAGGATCAACAGGCGGAGCATCAGCACCGCCTTCTCCTCCGCCTCCATCTTCTGGAGGATCTTCTGGTGGCGGGGCTGGGTCATAAGGTGGCGGTGGCGGAGGAGGATTGCAATTATACACATCACAAGGATCTACAACAATACTGCAGCGAGTACCTCCATTATCATCCGTATCACAAGACATTGCAGCGTTAGCTGAATTTATCCCAAGCCAACCCCAACCTGACTTTAGTGTTGTATTGTTGGCGTAATCATTATCATCGTCGATAAAGCTCTGCACTACAACATTCCCTGCTAAAATCAATGAAATTGCAAATGCAACTTTAGAATTTAGTAATTTCAACTCTGCCTCCTACACATTATTATATCTTCCATTTCTATATGCATTTTGTAAAAAAAACTACATTCGTAAAATGTTTTATTTTCAGCTCTCAAACCTCTCTTGCTAACAAAGCCAATACTTTCCAATAAGGAAAATTCATATTTCAAATCATTTAAGGAATACCCAAAAATTTCAACATCGCCGTTTATTTCTACATATGGAAAATTACTAAGGTGCGATATTAAATTGCATAATTTTTCGCTCAATAAAAAAAAAGAAAACAAACTAATCAATTCATTCATTTTTAGATCAATATAAGTAATAATCTCATTGGTTTTTTTGCCTCCCCATTGATTCATACTATTCCAATAATCATTTATATGTTCTGGGTATGTTCTTACTGCAACATCATGACTTACCGGATCCGAGCAAATTAACCTATATATAAAAGGCGGTACACATTGCGTTGGTCTTTTTAAAAGAGATAGCCAGACAACTCGGGAGCATCTTCCATTTCCATCAACAAAGGGGTGAATCTTGATAAGGTCAGAGTAAATTTTTATTATTGCATCTAGACCATTATTCTTATTGGAGTTTAAGGAAACTATAAAATTGTCCAATAAATATTCAAGATCTATATGAGAGGGGGGGACATAAATTGCTTTATCTAAAGAGGGGCCAACCCAATTTTGAAAAGTTCTAACCTTGCCGGCCAAGTGATGTCCTCGCAAAGTCATTTTGTTCACAGTACATAAAGATTCTAAATCTATTAAATCTCTTGTAGAAAGAAATTTTACCGCGTTACAAAAGCTGCTAGATTGTAACCAAAGATTCAATGCTTCAGAGTCAAATTTCGATATACCACACATAGCGAGCAAGAATCTTTTTCTTGAAACTAGTCGTTGTTCTTTTAGTGAGTTGCCACCAGATATAAATCTGCTGCAAAATAGTAGCAAATCAAAGCTATTTCTTAACTTTATAGCATCCATGCTTGCGTTGTCATCCATACTGAATTTTGAAAAATTTTCACTAACTACTTACAGCACTAACATCTATTCTTTCTGACACAATATGATGAAATAATTTAGTGAAAAAATTTGAATTAACCTTAAAAAAACACTATCAACACCTTTGAAATCAAGAGTGAAACAAGATATTTACCAAATTCAAATTTGTCAATTTTTTTTAACGCTATTTTTGCATGTAACGAAAAATATCCTCGATTCTGAGCTTATAACCAAACTCACTTAAGTCTAAACATAAAGCAACACCGGTTAGATCCAAAAACGCTTAATCTATAGGGTAGCGCTCAGCTGACGATACTAATGGTTCAACCTTAGTCATCACTCACGATGACATATCTGAATAGAGCACGTAATTCAACGATAACACCACTATCCCATGCTTTCCCTCAGTTCACGGATCTGAAAGTATGGAACCCCCATTTTTATTCCCAAAGCTTTTGCTTCTTTGGATCGTGCAACAACACAGCCATCGTTATTGGAAAGAACTACAACGGGCTTATCAGTCAGATCTGGACAGAACAACTTCTCACACGAAGCATAAAAGTTATTGCAGTCTACTAATGCAAAGACTTTATCCATAACATTTAGCCTTTAGATGAACGATTCATCTGCCGCAGAACATTGGTCACCACCCCAAAAATCTTGAATCGCCACCAATAAACTAGACACTTCCCAGCCGTTCTTGGTAACGGTTTTCA
>NZ_DAIPZL010000014.1:0-81455 GCF_036782235.1 Rheinheimera sp.
AGCCACTGGATCGGTCAACCGATCTGAAATTTTCTTATCTGATCGGCATTACAGCTTTGGCTGCTTTTTTTATTGTCTGAACTCTTGTGTCAAAGGCTGTTAATGCTGATCAGCTGGTGCGGCTACGGTATTTTGCACTGCCGCACTGTGCATCCATTGTTGTACCGCCGATACCAGCTCGTCAGGATGAAACTTCGCAATAAACTGGTCAGCCCCTACTTTGCTCACCATGGCATTGTTAAATACACCGCTTAACGATGAATGTAAAATCACATGAATGTTTTTTAAATGCTCATGGGCTTTAATTTCTGCCGTCAGGGTATAACCATCCATTTCCGGCATTTCAATGTCAGAAATCAACAAAGGCACCTGCGCCGACACATCCCCGCCTATTTCGGCTGCTTTGGCCAATAACCAGTCCAGCGCCAAGCGGCCATCATTGACCGTCTGAATTTCCACCCCTATCGCAGCTAATGCCCTTTTCACCTGATTGCGGGCTACGGCAGAGTCGTCGGCCACCAGCACCACCAGATTTTTAAAATCCAGAGTCCGGCTTTTTTCTTTGACTGATTCACTGACAGTTTCATCCACCGGAGAAATTTCAGAAAATACTTTTTCGACATCCAGAATTTGCACCAGTTTGTTGTCGACTTTGGTCACAGCTGTTACATAGTGTGCTTTGCCTGCACCTTGTGGCGCCGGCATAATTTGTTCCCAGTTACTGCTGATAATACGATCCACCCCTGCCACCAAAAAACCCTGGGTGTGGCGGTTATATTCGGTAACCAGCACATAAGCTGTGCTCAGTTCGGTAATAGGCTGGCCACCTGTTGCCATGCTTAAATCAATAACAGTCACAGGCTCACCACGTAGATGGGCAATACCCCGCACATTGGGATGGGCCCCCGGCAAGGCACTAAGCTCAGGGCACTGCAACACTTCACGTACTTTAAACACATTGATGCCAAAAGGCTGCATGCTGTTCAGCCGGAATAACAACAACTCCAGCCGGTTTTGTCCGACGATATTGGTTTTTTGGTCGATATTGGAAAGTAAGCTGCTCATAATGCCCCCGGAAAAACACGCAATACCACTTTATGGCAAACACAAAATAATCTTAGAAAGATAGGCGTAAAACTGCCGCAGTGCGCTGTCATTTTGCGAAAATTCTGAGCCTTAGCAATAAGATCCAACACACTGCCCCCCACCAACAGCAAGGTTAACATCAAGCACAACAAACATCAGCGTTTTTGTATATTCCATTCAGCTTAAATACAGCAAAGGCTTTTTATAGTCAGCGTTATAAAAAGTTGACGTATACAAGGACATCCAAATGAATAACTCAATGCTGATTGGCTCTATTGTTGGCGCTATCGCAGTGACCGCCTTAGGTTCTGTTGCCGGTTATAGCTATCTGGACAAAGGCCCGCAGTATGTTGAAGTGGTGAGCAGTAAAGCCGTGATTGAGCGTTTTAGCGAACCTGTTGAACAGTGCAAAGACGTGGTAGTGCAACAGAAAAAAGCGGTGAAAGACGACAACCAGATTGCAGGCACTGTGATTGGTGCTGTGGTTGGTGGTGTGCTGGGTAACCAGATTGGCGGTGGTTCAGGCAAAAAAGTGGCCACTGTTGCCGCTGCAGCTGCCGGTGGTTATGCCGGTAAACAGGTGCAGCAGGATATGCAAAACAAAGATGTGGAAAGTTATACCCAACGTGTTTGTAAAACTGTTGAAAAATCACAGGAAAAAGTTGTGGGTTATGACGTACGTTATTTACACAAAGGTGAATTAAAAACGGTGCGGATGGACCAGGCTCCGGGCGATAAAATCCTGATCCAGGATGGTCAGGTAGTGGCTGGTGTTGCCCCTCAGACCGCAGGCAACTAACGTCTGACGCAGTAGCTCCGAGGCACTGGTGATAGCCTCCCAGTGTGGCACAGTGGCCCTACTTACTTAAAATCAAGCCCTGTGCCTGAGTTTGCTTTTAAATAAGCAGGGCCACTGAATAAAAAGCCGGGAATTCCCGGCTTTTTCCTTTGTTATTTCAACATCATGCGTTTTATCGTGTCATCTTTTAACAGGTAATGGTGAAACAGCGCCGCAGCGACATGGATGAAGATCAGGCCATACCCTGCTTTAGCGCCAATTTCGTGCAGCTCTTCCAGCCGCTCGGCCCAGACGTCATCCCGCGCCATCAAAGCGGGTAACTGCAGACCAAAATAACTCAGCTCTTTGCCTTCGGCTGACATTAACAACCAGCCCATCAGCGGCATCATCAACATCAGCGCATAAAACGCCAGATGCACTGCTATCGCCAGCTTGTGCTGCCAATGCGGTTGTGGTGGTGTAATTGGCGGAGTGTGCTGGCTAAAACGTGCCAGTAGTCTCGGCAGTAACAACAACAGAATACTCAGGCCAAACCAATAATGGGCCGTTTTCATCAGATCACGACCCGGGGTGCCGCGCTCAAAAATATCGCGAAACTCCATACTGCAATACACACCGATAAACAGCAGCACAATCACCCAGTGCAGCAACACCGTCAGTTGACTGAAACGAACCTTATCCTGCTCTGTTGACATTATCTTCTCCTTCCAATAGCTCTGGGCCAAGACTAATAGTCCGAGCTTAAGACAAACTGAAATGACTAAACCGGATCCAGCGCAATAAAACTGCTGTAAATTGAGTGGTTGCTGCAAAATCACAGAGGTCTGACAGACATAAACAACAGCATTTGCGCTGACTCAACAGGCTCTTACCAGCGGCCAAAATATTGGTCAATCAGTAACGTCAGCTGTTCATTCAATTCAGCCTCTAGCTCGTCCGCATCGGCCTGGAACAAGGCAAAATACCTTTTGGCCTGCTCAGCCGTTAAAGTGCGACCAGAGAGTGTGCATTGCATTTCCGGCAGGCTTTTGTCAAAACGTGGCACTAAAATCCAGCGCATAAAACCTGCAGTATGGGCTGTCACCAGTGGCTGGGAAAAGGTGCAAAAATCTTCAATATAATCTTTACCTTGCGGTCCGAGACAACCGGGCTCTACCCGGTAAATCACTTCTAACACAGGCTTGTTGCTGTTCATACATAGTCCGGTTTTCGGCTTTAGCTTCAGTAAGTTACCTTAGCAGAAGCTTTGATGAACAGAAAACAGATTTATCAGCGTGGAGTTTAAAGGTTCAAAGGGCATTTAAGGAAAGGACAAGCCGCGCCCTCGCATGACCGGGCGCGGCTTATGATTACTTTTAGTTTTGATTCATAGTGGCAATAAACTGGTTAGAGTCGGCAATGGCTCTGTTCATTTCCGCCAGCAGATTGTTGACATCCTGCTGTAACACGCCAAACTCGCCCTGAATAGCGCCTACCGCTTTGGCATTTAAATTGTGTTTTAAATACAGCACGTTGTCGTTTAATACCCTAAGCACTGGTGGCATTTTACTTTCGGCACGGCGCATCACTTTGACTAAAGCGTCAAACTGGCGTTTGGTGTCCAACAGTTTCTTTTTGCTGTCGGTTTTGAGTTTTTTATTCTGATATTGCGACAGCTCAGCTTCCCACTCATCAAACAAATCAAAGGCGACCAGCTCTACTTTGTTAATACGGGCTGTTACTTCGTCGGCGGCTTTTTTACTGTCTTCATACTGCGCCTGTAAAGCTTCATATTTGTCCTGCACATTGCCACCATGGAAATTAATCAGCTGGCTGAGTTGGTCCAGTGCGTCTTTAAATTCCTGCTGACTGACAGCCTGAGCGTCACGGGCTTCCTCCACGCGGTCTATCAGAATATCGCGTTTATGCACCCCGACTTTTTCCATAGCAGCATAATAAGCTGTGCTGCAACCGCCCACCAGCAAGGCGCCAGACAGCGCAACAAACTGTAATACGTGCTTGATTTTAAATAACATCTTTTATCCTTATTCGTCGTCTGATGAGCCGTTTACCAGCTCCGCAATAGCGGCGAGGCGCGCCATAGTCAGCGCATTGAGTGACTTTTTCGGGTACTGGCCTTTAGCGGTTTTGACACCGGCTTCACAACCGGTCAAAAGTTCCAGCGCTTCATCGACGGTTTTCACCACATAAATATGGAACTGACCACTGGCAACCGCATTTACCACTTCATCATTGAGCACCAGATTGAGCTGATTGCTGGCCGGGATCACCACGCCCTGGGCACCGGTTAAACCACGGGACTGACATAAGCGGAAATAACCTTCAATCTTTTCGTTGACACCACCAATAGCCTGCACCTGACCATGCTGGTTAATAGAACCTGTCACAGCTAAATCCTGGCGGATAGGCACATTGGTAATAGCGGATATCAGCGCACAGACTTCAGCCAGTGACGCACTGTCGCCGTCCACCAAACCATAAGACTGCTCCATAGCGATATTGGCCGACAAGGTGAGCGGGAAGTTCTGCGCATATTTGGCGCCGAGGTAACCGGTTAGCAGCATCACCCCTTTAGAGTGAATGGCTTTGCCAAGCTCAACTTCACGTTCAATATCAATAACGCCGTTGGAGCCCGGATACACGGTCGCACTGATACGCGCCGGCGTACCAAAGGCGGTATCGCCAATTTCCAGCACTGTCAGGCCGTTCACTTTGCCAACGGCCACACCGTCGGTATCAATCAGAATTTGTCCTTCCTGAATATCTTCCAGGAAAGATTCGCTGATACGGCCGGTGCGGTATTGTTTGCCCTGCAACGCCTGCTGAATATGCAAAGCACTGAGTTCAGTATCACCGGCCTGATTGGCGTAATAACAGGCTTCGCGCACCAGCTCCAGCACGTCGGCAAAACGGGCCGATAACTTACGCTGATGTTCGGCCTGGCGGAAACTGAAAGTTAATAACTGTTTTAAACCACAGGATGTTAAAGGCCCGGCGTCCAGCGCCTGAATTTGGTCCTGCAGCTGCAATGACATATATTTCACTGTCAGTGGGTTAAACGGCAGGTAATGTTCAAAGTCGGCCAGTACCCGGAACAATTCGTTAAATTCATCATCCACGTCCTGCACCAGGTAATACAGGTCGCGTGAACCGAGCAGCACAATTTTCACATTCAGCGGTATCGCTTTGGGCGTAATAATGGTGGAGTTGGTTACCGCATGGTCTGACAAAGTGTCGATATTAATTTCGCCACTTTTTAGTGCCAGCTTCAGCGCATCCCACACCGCAGGTTGTGACAACAACCGGTCTGCATCCAGGATCAGATAACCGCCGTTGGCTTTATGCAAAGCACCGGCGCGGATCATCCGGTAATTGGTGTATAAAGCACCTTGGTCTGAACTGTATTCCACCCGGCCGAATAAGTTGCCGTAGCTTGGGTTGGCTTCAAATACAATAGGAGCGCCGGACATCAGTTCGTGATGGACCAATACGTTTGGCACAAAATCACCGACAAACAAACTGCGGATATCCAGCTCTTCCAGTTTGTCGCTTTCCAGCTCTTCCGGCAGCAGCTCCAGTACAGCTTTGACCAGCTCAGGACGCATTTCGCGCAAATAACGCAATACACCAAGCTCATTGGAATAGTCATGCTCCAGCGCTTTGTGCAGAGGTTTAAGTGCAACTTCGATGGTTTCGCGGCGCAAAGTACGCAAATTTTCCGACAGTTCACGTTTCCACTGCGGTAATTCCAGCAACTGCTCGTTTAAAATGGTTTCAAGTTCAGTCACTAAACCATAAAAAAACTGCCGTTTATCGTCGGGTAAATTGGCAAATTCGGCATCATCCAGCGGTTTACCGTCGATGACAGGGGAAAAACTGACAGCGCCATTGTCTTCATACAACACCACTTGCTTTTCCAGCGCTTTACGTTCCACCAGCGCAATAGCCGCTTCATATTTATTGTCAAAAGTGGCGTGAATGGCTTTTTTCTTGCGCTGATAACCCGGGTTATCAAAAGCGGCCGGGAAGGTGTCGAGCAGCTCGTCAATTAAAGCTTCAATCTTTTTCACCAGCACCCGGCCTTCGCCAGGCAGCAGCCTTAAAGTTTGTGGTACCCGCTCGTCTTCAAAATTATTGATATAACACCAGTCGTCCGGTGTTTCTTTTTCACTGGCGGCACTTTGCAGAATATCCTGCACCAGAGTGTAACGACCAAGTGCAGGTTCACCCATCACATAAAGGTTGTAGCCCGGCATATCCATGCCAATGGCAAATGAAAGCGCCGCTTTGGCGCGCTCCTGACCAATAAAAGTGCTGCTAAAACCGGCCACATCCAGTGCCTCTGCAATCAGCTTGTCGTCAAGCTGCGGGCCAAGTTGAGAAACGGGCAAAGCCATGCTTTGCAAATGAGATAGAGCGGCTTTATGTACTGCCGGATGCGTCATGCAGAAAATTCCCGGATAAAAAACGAATGCCTATAGTAACAAAAACTGCTGTGGACGAAAGTGGCTAAAGTGCACCAAAGCACGCTAAATATCAGAACCATCAGCCGAATTTCAAACCGGCAAACCACGGCGGTGAAATAAATGGCCGCCACAATCAGGGCAAACCACCAGCTCTGCCGGATGATAATAAGGCAAAGTAGCCTTGCAGGCGTCACAACAATACAAGCCCATGCCCACTTCTTCGCCGGCCCGGTAATGGCCCTGATGGGCAAAATCGCTGCTAAGCTCCTGCCATTCCAGCTGGGTTTTGTCGGTAACCTGCGACAGCTCATACCACAAAGCTTCTGGCCATAATGACGGCAACTC
The DNA here is from genome assembly GCF_036782235.1 of Rheinheimera sp. GTDB lineage: Bacteria > Pseudomonadota > Gammaproteobacteria > Enterobacterales > Alteromonadaceae > Pararheinheimera. The sequence goes on from NZ_DAIPZL010000014.1 coordinate 6,697, forward strand.
TTCCTCTGCCGACTGACGTTTTAAGGTTTCCAGAAAAAGTGTGGTTTCATAAGCCGTTAAATCTGAACCCGCTTTCAGATAGGCTTTGATGGTTTCGCCTAGCTCAAATAACTGAGTAACCTGTTGCTCTTTGGCACTGACGACAGCATCCGACAGCTGTTTTAACCATTGCTGATATTTATTGGTAAAGTCCTGCATATTCAGACTCCCAGAGAACCTTTGTTATTTTGAGTATAGCCAGTCCGGCACAAGGTGGACGTTTCAACGACGTCTGACATTGCTGACAGCCTGCGGCACCGCTTTGCAGTTGTTGTCGCCCCCCCGCTTGCGGTATGCTACGGGCACTTTTGCCGGATGGCCGGCCGCCTTTGATTGAACAGTTGGAATTTTCGATGTCAGACACTCAAAACCTCAACCAGACTTATGATCCAAAAGCCATTGAAACCCGGATGCAGCAGCACTGGGAACAAAGCAAAGCCTTTAAAGTGGTGGAAGATAACAGCAAAGAAAAATTCTACTGTCTGTCGATGTTTCCATACCCAAGCGGCCGTCTGCATATGGGCCATGTGCGCAACTACACCATTGGGGATGTGATCAGCCGCTTCCAGCGCATGCAGGGCAAAAACGTGATGCAGCCAATGGGTTGGGACGCTTTTGGTTTACCTGCTGAAAACGCCGCTATTGCCAACAAAACAGCACCGGCCAAATGGACCTACGCCAATATCGACTACATGAAAAACCAGCTGAAACGTTTAGGTTTTGGTTATGACTGGGACCGTGAACTGGCCACCTGTAAACCTGAATATTACAAGTGGGAACAGTGGTTTTTCACCAAGCTGTTTGAAAAAGGCCTGGTTTATAAAAAAATGGCGACAGTCAACTGGGACCCTGTTGATCAGTGTGTGCTCGCCAACGAGCAGGTCATTGACGGTCGCGGCTGGCGTTCAGGCGCCTTGGTTGAACAACGTGAACTGGCGCAGTGGTTTATTAAAATTACCGATTACGCCGAAGAGCTGCTGCAGGATTTAGATCAGCTGGACGAATGGCCTGAGCAGGTAAAAACCATGCAGCGTAACTGGATTGGCCGCTCTGAAGGGGTGGAAATTAAGTTCAGCGTGGCAGGCTCCAGTTATGATTTCAGCGTCTACACCACCAGACCAGATACTTTCTACGGTGTGACTTATGTTGCTATTGCACCGCAGCACCCGCTGGCGCAAAAAGCCGCCAAGATGGATGACAAGCTGGCGCAATTTATCGACGAATGTAAAGGTGGCAAAATCGCTGAAGCCGATATGGCGACGATGGAGAAAAAAGGCGCACCAACCGGCTTTTTTGCTGTGCATCCGTTAACAGGCCAGCAAGTGCCAATCTGGGTTGCCAACTTTGTACTGATGGATTACGGCTCAGGCGCTGTGATGGCGGTACCGGCGCACGACCAGCGCGATTATGAATTTGCCACTAAGTACGGCCTGCCGATTAAACAGGTGATCGCCCCTGTTGCCGGTGCAGAAGATAGCATCGATTTAAGCAAAGCCGCTTTTACCGACAAAGGTGTGCTGGTGAACTCAGCGGAATTTGATGGTCTGGATTTTGCCGCAGCCTTTAAAGGTATTGCCGACAAACTGTCTGCCATGGGTTTAGGCCAGGTGAAAGTGAATTACCGCCTGCGCGACTGGGGTGTGTCCCGTCAGCGTTATTGGGGTTCACCCATTCCGATGCTCACGCTGGAAGATGGCACTCAGGTACCAGTGCCGGAAGAGATGCTGCCGGTGCGTCTGCCGGAAGATGTGGTGATGGACGGTGTGACCTCCCCTATTAAAGCCGATCCAAACTGGGCAAAAACCAGTTACCAAGGCCAGACTGCTTTCCACGAAACCGACACCTTTGACACCTTTATGGAGTCCAGCTGGTATTACGCCCGTTATTGCAGCCCACAGCACGACTCGGCCATGCTTGACCCTGCCAAAGCCAACTACTGGCTGCCGGTGGATCAGTATATAGGTGGTATTGAACACGCTATTTTGCACTTATTGTATTCACGCTTTTTCCACAAACTGCTGCGTGACGTGGGTTTAGTGCAATCAGACGAGCCGTTTAAACGTTTGTTATGCCAGGGGATGGTATTGGCGGAAACTTTCTACCGTGAACACGAAGGTGGCAGCAAAACCTGGTATTCACCACAAGACGTGACGGTAGAACGTGATGACAAAGGCCGCATCAGCCGCGCTATTTTAACCAGCGATGGCCAGCCTGTGCTCTCTGCCGGTATGAGCAAAATGTCAAAATCAAAAAATAATGGCATAGACCCACAAACGGTGATTGATTTATACGGTGCCGACACTGTGCGTTTATTTATGATGTTCACAGCGCCACCAGAGCAAACGCTGGAATGGCAGGACTCTGCCGTAGAAGGCGCGAACCGCTTCCTGCGCCGCGTCTGGACTTTAGTCAACGACTTTAAACAAAAAGGTGCTGTGCCGGCACTGGATCTGAATGCCCTGAACAGCGAGCAAAAAACGCTGCGCCGTGAAATTCATAAAACCATTGCCAAGGTGACTGATGACGTGGGTCGTCGTTACACCTTTAACACCGCCGTTGCCGCCATTATGGAGCTGATGAACCGGCTGCAAAAAGCCGCCACTGACACAGCGCAGGATTTGGCTGTGCTGAACGAAGGTATTCAGGCCGTGGTGATGCTGTTAAACCCAATCACCCCCCATTTGTCACAACATCTGTGGGCTGAGCTTGGTCATACAACAGAGCTGGAACAAACACCATGGCCTTCAGTCGATCAGAGTGCGCTGGTCGAAGATGAAAAACTGGTGGTGGTACAAATTAACGGTAAAGTGCGCAGCAAAGTGACAGTGGCTATTGATGCCACTCAGGAGCAAGTGATTGCGCTGGCCACTGCCGAAGAAAACGTCAAGAAGTACCTTGAAGGTGTGGAAGTGCGTAAAGTGATTTACGTGCCTGGTAAGCTTTTAAGTCTGGTGGTGGGCTGATGCAAAGATTGTCACGCTACTGGCTCTGTCTGCTGCTTGGCGTGTTGCTACTGAGCGGCTGTGGTTTTCAGTTGCGTGGTGAGCTGCCGCTTGCCAAATATCCGGCGATTTACCTCGAAGGGGAGCGCCACTCTGAACTGTTGGCCAAACTGTCAGATCAGCTGCAGCGCAATAACGTAAAACTGCTGCCGGGCGCTGATGCTAAGCTGCCGCATATTCAGTTGCAAAACGATGGCCTGCAAAGGCGCACCCTGTCGTTGTTTCCAAACGGTCAGGTGGCAGAATATGAGCTGATTTACACTGTGGAATATCAGCTGTTGATGCCAGGCGCTGAAGCCACCAACCACAAAATTGAGTTAACCCGCGACTATCAGGACGACCCATCCAGGGCACTGGCCAAGGCGCGGGAGCTGGATTTGTTATTGGATGAGCTGCGCACCCAGGCGGTATCGCGCATCATCCGCCAGCTCGGCCGGCTCTAAATCATGCTGAAACTGTTCAGCAACCAATTACCGGCTCAGCTGAAAAAAGGTCTGGCGCCTGTGTATCTGGTGTTTGGCGAAGAACCTTTGCAAAAAATGGAAGCGCTGGATGATATTCGCAGCGCTGCCAAAACCGCAGGTTTTGACGACAGACAAAGTTTTATCAATGAAGCCCAGTTTGACTGGGCCGATTTTTTTAATGAAATGAACAGCATGTCGCTGTTTACCCCACGCCAGCTGCTGGAACTTGATTTAGGCACAGCCAAACTAAGCCCGGCAGCGCAGGATGCTCTGAAAAAAATCCCTGCCTTGCTGCACCCCGACCTGATTTTGGTGCTGCATGCCGCCAAAACCGCCACCGAATTTGCAAAACAAAGCTGGTTTAAAGCACTGGCCGAAACTGGCGTGCAGGTACAGTTTTATCCGCTGGACGATTATCAGTTTATGCGCTGGTTAAAAGAGCGTGCCGCCAGTCTTGGTGTCAAACTACAGACAGATGCTTTGCAGCTGCTGCAGCACCATGCCGCCGGTAACTTACTGGCTGCCAAACAAGAGCTGGAAAAACTGGCGCTCACCCAGCATGGCCAATGGCTGGATGCCGCATTTTTGCAGCAGTATCTGGCAGATCAATCCCATTTTAGTGTGTTTCAGCTGGTTGATTCTGTACTCTCAGGTCAGGGAGAAGAAGCGCTGCACCGGCTCGACCGGTTACTGGCGCAAGATCAGGAAGCAGTGATGATTGCCTGGCAATTACAAAAAGAAGCGCTGTTATTGTTACAGTTAAAAACAATGGAACAACAAGGTGTGATGGCGCAGGACTATTTTAAAAAATTTAGTATCTGGCCAAAACGTCAGCCGTTGTATCAACAGGCATTGTTGCGTTTGTCCGGTAACTGGCTGCAACATCTGCTGCAGGAACTGGCCTGTTTTGACCGGGCGCTTAAATCCGGTCAGCTGAGCCACCCTGAAGTGGCGTTGGCGCACCTGGTGACTTTATTTATCAACCCTGTACCCAAATTATTTTCGCTGCAACAGCAGCTGGCTGATTAACATGGCGATGCTGGGTTTTTATGGGGGCACCTTTGACCCTATTCACCAGGGGCATTTGCAGCTGGCACTGTATGTGCAGCAACATTGCCAGCTTGAACAGCTGCAGCTACTACCTTGCCACTTGCCGCCGCACAGAGCACATCCGGGGGTGAGCAGCGAACACAGAGCGGCCATGGTGGAGCTGGCCATTGCGCCATACCCGGCGCTTACACTGAACAAACTGGAGCTTGGCAAACAAAGCCCTTCTTATACCGTTGAAACGCTGGAAATCCTGCGCCGCCAATATCCCAACGACACTTTGTGTTTTGTCATCGGCATGGATTCACTCTGTGCTTTCACCCGCTGGCATCGATACCAGGACATTTTACGCCTTTGTCATTTATTGGTGTGCCAGCGTCCGGGTTATGCAGAAAATACTGAAGCAACCATGCTGCTGCAGTCCTATGGCGCACAGAACATTCAAGAGCTTCAAAGCCAACAGACCGGTAAAATTTTGCTGCTGCAAAACCCTTTGTTTGATATCTCGGCCAGTCAAATCCGTGCTGGCCTGCAACAAAACGAACCACAACAAACTCCCTCACCTGCCCTGCAAATCCCGGCAGTGATGGCTTATATCCAACAGCATGGGCTGTATCAGGTATAACTGCGCATAAAAAGCTGTTAAAATGCCGCGTTTACAGCGCACAGCTATGGGGTATACCAAGTGCAGACTCAAGAATTAATTGCTTTTGTTGTTGATAAAATCGACGACATGAAAGCCAAAGATATTGTTCAGCTCGACGTGAAAGGCAAATCAACCGAAACCGAATGTATGGTGGTGTGTTCAGGCACCTCAAACCGGCACACCCGCTCAGTGGCAGCTTACCTGATTCAGGAAGCCAAAAAAGCCGGTTTACATATTCTGGGTGTTGAAGGCGAAAAATCAGGTGACTGGGTGTTGGTTGATTTAGGCGAAGTGGTGGTTCACGTGATGCTTGATGAAAGCCGTGGTTTTTATCAACTGGAAAAACTCTGGGCCGCCTGAGTTCATGAAGTTAATGCTGATTGCCGTTGGGCAAAAAATGCCAGCCTGGGTGACAACTGCCTACGAAGAATACGCCCGGCGTTTTCCCCGGGATTTACCACTGGAACTGATTGAAATTCCTGCTGGTAAAAGGGGTAAAAACGCCGATATTAAACGTATTCTGGAGCAGGAAGGCGAAAAAATGCTGGCTGCTGTGCCCAAAGGCAGTCGTATTGTGACGCTGGAAGTGGAAGGTGCCAACTGGAGCAGTCCACAATTGGCACAGAAGCTGGAACAATGGCAAATGGATGGCCGGGATGTTTGTTTGCTGGTGGGGGGGCCCGAAGGTTTAGCACCTGCCTGTATCGCCGCCAGCGAAGCCAAATGGTCGTTATCCGCATTAACCATGCCGCACCCGCTGGTGCGGGTGGTGCTGGCTGAAAGCCTGTACCGCGCCTGGAGTATCAGTACTAACCATCCGTATCATCGCGAGTAGTTATGCGCAAACGCCGTATCGCCATTGCCGATCATGTTGCCGAAGCCTTGCTGTTTAACAGAAGGCTGCTGGTGGCTTTTGTCATGGTGTTGTTGTTATTTGGCGTTTTGTTACTGAATTTATACCAGTTACAGGTGGTGAAATACGAAGAATACTCCACCAGAGCCGACGGCAACCGTATTAAGTTAGTCCCCTTGTCGCCAAACCGCGGCATGATTTATGACCGTAATGGTGTATTGCTGGCAGAAAATCGCCCTGTGCATTCGCTGGAATTGGTGCCGGAGCAGGTCAAAGATTTAACACAAACAGTTCAGGATCTTGCCAAACTCATCGTTATTGACGAAGAACTACAACAGGCCTTTTTTAAAGAAGTTAAGCAACAACGCCGCTTTAAAAGTATCGCACTGAAAGAACACCTGACTGAACAGGAAGTTGCCATTTTAGCCGTACACCTGCACCAGTTCAGTGGTGTCACGCTCGAAGCCCGCCTGACCCGCAATTATCCTTATGGTGATTTATTTACCCATGCGCTGGGTTACATCGGTAAAATTAACGAAAAAGAATACAAACAACTGGAAGAAAGCCAGCAAAGCGCCAATTACGCCGCAACCCGCGATATTGGTAAAGTGGGCCTGGAAAAGTTTTACGAAAGCCGGCTGCACGGCACTGTGGGTTATCAGGAAGTGGAAGTGAACAGTCGCGGCAGGGTCATTCGCACTCTGCGCGAACAACCTGCAATTTCAGGGGATGATTTATACCTGTCACTGGACTTAGGGTTACAGCTTAAAGCACAACAGGCACTTGGCGAAAACCGTGGCTCAGTGGTGATGCTGGACCCAAGAGATGGTGCCGTGCTGGCGTTTTACAGCAACCCAAGTTACAACCCTAACCTTTTTGTGCATGGTATCAGCGGTAAAAACTACCGTATGTTATTAAATTCACCGGACAGACCTCTGGTCAACCGCATCACTCAGGGGTTATTCCCGCCTGCCTCCACTATTAAACCTTTGCTCGGTGTAGCAGGCCTGGAACATGGCACTGTCACTGAACAAACCCGTATTCCGGACCCAGGTTTGTACCGTTTACCTAATGTCAGCCGACCCTGGCGTGATCACTTTAAATACGGCCATGGCTATGTTGATATTTATACCGGCATTATCAAAAGTTGTGATACCTACTTTTACGATCTGGCTTATAAACTGGGCATCGACAAAATTGCCGACTTTATGACCAAAGCGGGTTTTGGCCGGCCCAGCGGTATTGATATTCACGAAGAAAATGAAGGCAATATGCCCACCCGTGAATGGAAAAAAATCAAACATAAACAAAACTGGGGGCCGGGGGATACCATTAATATCGGCATAGGCCAGGGTTACTGGCAAGCAACCCCACTGCAAATGGCACTGACCACAGCCACCTTAATTAATACCGGCGCCCGCATTACACCAAGGCTGGCACGTCATTTTCATAATCAGCAGCAGGATCAAAGCTTGCTGTTAGCGCCTGAGCAGGCCATTAGCGTGGTGAACCCAAATAACTGGGCTATTTCACGCGAAGCCATGCGCCGCACTGCCCAGCAGGAAGGCGGTACTGCACGGGGCGCCTTTTTAGGCGCTACCTATGACCCAGCCGGCAAAACCGGCACCCAGCAGGTGATTAACATTGCGGCCGGGCAAAAATATAACGCCAAAGCCATTAACGAGCGCCATCGTGATAACGCCATGTTTGTCGGTTATGCCCCGCATCACAATCCGGAAGTTGTTGTCGCTGTGGTGGTGGAAAACGCCGGTGGTGGTGGCAGTAATGCAGCCCCTGTTGCCCGCATCATGATGGATCATTATTTTACCCCGGCTGCAGAAAAACCGGCGTTGCCCACCCTGGCCGATATAGCGCTGATGCAGGAACAAAGGGCTGCCCAGATGCTGGCACGCGAACAACGTTATGCCGAAGAAAAAGCGGCCGAAGAAGCGCGTAAGCTAAAACGTCAGCAGCAAACTGAGCCTCAAGCTGGGCCTGTTGGCAACACAGAGAGCACAACTGCTACAGCTACAACGCCAGTCACCGCGACAGAACAACCGGTAGCAACCCAGGGCCAGCCGCAACCTGGCGTTAATGGCAGCACAACAGCACAACAGCCCGGCACCAACAGTGCACTCACACAGGATCAAACCGAGGATAACTCCATCGATGACTGAGCAGGAACACCAATCCCGCCTGATGCGCTGGCATATTGATGGCCCGCTGCTGGGAGCCTTATTGCTGCTGATTGTGATAGGTTTATTTACCTTATACAGCGCAGACGGCCACGATTTGGCTAAAGTGGAAGGCCAGGCCCTCAAGGTGGCCTTTGCGATGGGCATCATGACGATGCTGGCGCATATTAATCCACAAAGTTACCGGCGCTGGTCTTTGCCTATGTATGTCAGTGGGCTGTTTTTTTTGCTGATAGTGGAGTTTTTTGGTTATACCGCCAAAGGCTCAACCCGTTGGATTGATTTAGGTTTTACCAAATTTCAGCCATCCGAAATGATGAAACTGGCCGTGCCTATGGCTGTAGCCTGGTATATGGCCAAACATCCGATGCCACCTCGTACCCGTGACGTGCTGGCTGGCTTTTTAATTTGTGCTGTACCAACCTTATTGATTGCTAAACAACCCGATCTCGGCACCTCAATTCTGATTGCTATGTCCGGTGTTTTTGTATTGTTTTTCAGTGGTATGAGCTGGCGGATCATCACTTTTGTCGCGGCGCTACTGGCGGCTTTTGTGCCAATTCTGTGGCACTTTTTAATGTACGACTATCAAAAACGCCGGGTGCTGACCTTGTTTGATCCGGAGCGGGATCCTTTAGGCGCTGGTTATCAAACCATCCAGTCGATGATTGCGATTGGCTCAGGCGGTATTGAAGGCAAAGGCTGGATGCAGGGCACTCAGTCGCAGCTGGAGTTTTTGCCGGAACGTCATACCGACTTTATTTTTGCCGTCTTTGCCGAAGAGATGGGGCTGATGGGCGTCTGTGGTTTATTCCTTCTGTATCTGTTTATTATTGGTCGTGGCCTGGTGATTGCCAGCAGAGCTCAGGATAACTACAGTCGTTTTCTCGCCGGCAGCATTACTTTGACATTTTTTGTCTATGTTTTTGTTAACATCGGCATGGTATCTGGTATCCTGCCGGTGGTTGGTGTTCCGCTGCCGCTGGTCAGTTTTGGCGGAACTTCTTTCGTGACTTTACTGGCCGGTTTTGGCATTCTGATGTCGGTCAGCACTCACAAACGGATGTTAGCGAAACAATAATGAACATGTCTTCCCATGCTTTGCGGCCTCTGCGCCAGAATTTATTGTTGTGTTCTTTTTCAATTGTTGTACTGGCCGCCTGTTCCAGTGCACCATCAACTTCGTCAGGTGGCAACACCACTGCAGCCGGTTATCCCGACCCAAACGCCGGCCGTTATTCCCAATCCAAAGACAGTATTCCGCTGCGTTTCCCAACGCCCGAAGAAATGATTGACCCTGAACCTGTGATTGAACCCTTAAGTCGCGGCGGCAATAAACCTTATAATATTTATGGTGTGGATTATTTTCCAAAAACCACCATCACCGAACATAGTGAAACCGGTACTGCGTCCTGGTACGGCAGCAAGTTTCATGGCCATTTAACGTCAAATGGCGAAACCTACGATGTATTTTCGATGACTGCAGCGCATAAAACCCTGCCGTTGCCCTCATATGTACGGGTAACCAACCTCGACAATTACCGCAGCGCCATAGTGCGGGTAAACGATCGCGGCCCTTTTCACGATGGCCGGGTGATCGATTTATCTTATTCCGCCGCCTATAAACTGGGGATATTCCAAACCGGCACAGGTCGGGTAAAGGTGGAGCTGATTGCCTCCCCTGCCATGGAAAATCAAAGCAGTTTTGCCACCCCGATAGCGCAAGAACCGATGATCCCTTATGAGCCGGTCACACCGGTACAACGTTCGTCTTCGCAAAACAGCGTCAGCCAGCCGGTGCAATTTAATGAAACGAACCGTTTGGCCAGCAATAACAACAGAAGCAGCGATACAACAACCAGCCCTGTTGTCAGTGCAAGTCAGCCCGCTGGGCAAAATGGCTGTTATATTCAGCTGATTGCCAGCAGTGACCCGGCAAAAGTGCAACGACTTGGGAACGAATTACAACAACAATGGTCTGTACCCACAACCATTGAAAACGCCAACGGCATATACAAGCTGCTGGCAGGCCCGTTACAGGGGGCCGCAGTGGCCGCCGACTGGCTGGACAAACTGCGTTCCGGCAATTATCCGGACGCTTATGTCACCAATAAAAAATTATGTGGTTAACCTGTTTGTGTTGTTAACCGTGCTGTAGCAGTTCACTAATAAGAAAGAGTCTCATGAATCACCGCCTTAAAAACCAATACCGTCGCATTTTGTTCGCCACCAGTTTTAGCTGCCTGAGTTTTTTTGCGCAAAGCCAAACCGCTGCCGATATGCAGCTGACACCGCAAGCGCCTGAAGTAAACGCCAAAGGTTATATTCTGATTGATTACCACACTGGCAAGGTGTTGGCCGAAGGCAATGCCGACGAATTATTAGCCCCAGCCAGTCTGACCAAAATGATGACCAGTTATGTGGTTGGTACCGAAATTAAAAATGGCAATATCAAGCCAAGCGATCAGGTGACCATCAGCGAAAACGCCTGGGCCAAACAATACAGTGACTCTTCCAAGATGTTTATTGAAGTGGGCGCAACCATTTCAGTGGAAGAGCTGAACCGCGGTATTATTATCCAGTCGGGTAACGACGCTTGTGTGGCGCTGGCTGAGCACATTGCCGGCACCGAAAGTGCCTTTGCCGAACTAATGAACGCCCACGCCAAACGCCTTGGTATGACCAACACCACTTACGTCAACAGCCATGGCTTACCGGCTGAGCAACAACGCACCACAGCCCGCGACATGGCCAAATTGTCCGTTGCGCTGATCCGTGATGTACCTGAAGAATATAAAATTTATTCTGAAAAAGAATACGTTTTTAACGGCATCAAACAATACAACCGTAACGGCTTGCTGTGGGATAAAAGCTTAAATGTGGACGGCATTAAAACCGGCCACACTTCAGAAGCAGGTTACAGCCTGATCACTTCGGCTACCAAAGACGGTATGCGGTTAATTTCTGTGGTGATGGGCACCGAAAGCGCCAAAATCCGTGAAGCGGAAAACAAAAAATTACTGACTTATGGTTTTCGTTTTTTCGAAACTTTCTCGCCTTATAAAGCCGGTGAAGTATTTGCTGAACAGCGCGTCTGGCAAGGTGATAAAGAAAATATCAGCCTGGGTGTGATGAGCGAAACTCCTATTACCCTGCAGCGTGGTCAACGTAAACACCTCAAAGCCGACTTTAAACTGTCCCAGCAGCTGGTGGCCCCTATTACCAAAGGTCAGGTGGTGGGCACTGTTTACCTGAAATTGAATGACGAAGATATTGCTGAATTCCCGCTGGTGGCGCTGGAAGATATTGCTGAAGGTGGCATTTTCAGCCGGTTGGTTGACTACGTCAAAATGCAGTTACAATAACAGGCCGCATTACCTCTAAAAGATGTTGAAGAAGTCCCGGCACAGGCCGGGACTTTTTGTTAGAATAGCCGCCAATTTGTGCACAGGCACAACCCAGTCAACAGTATCCAATGTGGTAAGTGAGGATCCGATGGCCGTTGAAGTAAAAGACACCAGATTTGATGAGTTTCTTGAATTCCCCTGCGCTTTTAACTTTAAAGTTGTGGGCTTAGCCCATGATGATTTAGTGCCGCAGGTGATTGCCACTTTGCAGCGCCATGCACAAGCCAGCGACTATTCACCGAGCGTAAAACCGAGCAGCAAAGGCACTTATCATTCAGTCACAGTGGTGGTGACAGTGACCAGCAAAGCGCATATTGAGCTTTTGTATACTGAACTGGGTAAACTTGAACTGGTCCGTTATGTTATGTAACTGGCTGCAAAAGCTCGATTTTTCAGCCCTGCCCTTTATAATGCAGCCATTTTTTACGCAGGAGCCATCGTAGTGCCTGTCGCAGATGCTTTAGTGATCCGGGATTTAGGCCTGGTCGATTACACCGACACCTGGCAGCGGATGCAGCAATTTACCGATAACCGTGACGATAACACGCCCGATGAAATCTGGCTGTTAGAGCATCCGCCGGTATTTACCCAGGGTCAGGCTGGCAAAGCCGAGCATTTATTAATGCCGGGCGATATTCCGGTGGTGCAGGTGGACCGCGGTGGCCAGGTCACTTACCACGGCCCGGGTCAGCTGGTGGCTTATGTGCTGTTGAATATCAAAAGACGCAATATTGGCGTACGCGCACTGGTGACCCTGATTGAACAGGTCATTATTCAAACTCTGGCAGAAAATGGCGTACAGGCTTATGCCAAAAGCGACGCGCCCGGTGTTTATGTTGATGAAAAAAAAGTGGCATCTCTGGGTTTAAGAGTGCGTAAAGGCTGTACTTTTCATGGTCTGGCACTGAATGTCGATATGGATTTATCACCTTTTGGCCGCATTAACCCTTGTGGTTATGCTGGTATGCAAATGGTGCAAAGCAAAGATTTAGGTGGCCCTCTGACAATGGCAGCGGCCAAAGCACAAATCAGCCGTCAGTTTGCCAGTCAGCTGGCAGTGACAGAGCTTTCAACAAAGACAGGGTTTTATGACTAATATGCCAAAAACAGCCCGGATGGAGCCTGGTGTCAAGTTGCGTGATGCCGAAAAAATGGCACTGATCCCGGTAAAAGTTCTGCCAACAGAACCAGCTGAAATGTTGCGTAAGCCGGAATGGCTGAAGATCAAACTGCCAAAAAGCTCTGAACGCATTGACGAAATTAAAGGGGCTTTGCGCAAACACGGCCTGCATTCTGTGTGTGAAGAAGCGTCATGTCCGAACCTGACTGAATGTTTTAACCACGGCACCGCCACTTTTATGATTTTGGGTGCTATTTGTACCCGCCGCTGTCCATTCTGTGATGTGGCTCATGGCCGGCCGTTGCCACCCAGTGCTGAAGAGCCGGAAAAACTGGCGTTAACCATTAAAGACATGAAGCTGAAGTACGTGGTGATCACTTCTGTTGACCGCGACGATTTACGCGACGGTGGTGCCCAGCACTTTGCCGACTGTATCAGCGCTATCCGCCGTGAAACCCCGGCTATTAAAATTGAAGTACTGGTGCCGGATTTTCGTGGCCGCATGGACACAGCACTGAATATTCTGACGCAAACGCCGCCAGATGTGTTTAACCATAACCTGGAAACGGCCCCGCGTTTATACAAACTGGCCCGCCCTGGTGCTGACTATAAATGGTCGCTGGAATTGCTGCGTCGTTATAAAGAAGCGCATCCTGAAGTTTCCACGAAGTCGGGTCTGATGGTCGGCTTGGGTGAAACCACCGAAGAAATTATCGAAGTGATGCGCGACTTACGGGCTCACAACGTCGATATGCTGACCGTTGGCCAATATTTACAGCCAAGCAAACACCATTTACCGGTGAAACGTTATATGTCACCCAGTGAATTTGATGAGATCAAACGTATTGGTTACGAGCTTGGTTTTAAACATGTAGCGTCAGGCCCCTTTGTGCGCTCCAGTTACCATGCCGATCGTCAGGCTGCCGGCGAAGACATTGTAACTTACAACGTTAAATAGTACTCTACAATGCTATTTTGTACTGCACATCGCTATTTTGTACCGACACTTCGTAGTAATAGCGGAGTGGCTTAGTGAAGGAAATTCTAGGGATTAAGGAATTCCCCTTCGATAGTCGTTACTGGCGGGTTGATTGGTTCGGTGCCATTCAGCCCAACCCCAAGCTCCCCCGCGAACCAGTACTGCAAGTTGTTATCACCCCATTCAAAACACCTGATATTAGCGCCCTGCCCCATAATAAGCTGGCTTCTGCATCCAGCGGTTTGGTGGATTACACTGATCAGCGAACCATCAGCGTAGGCACTGGCCAGCTGCCGGCGGTGTGTGTTGGATCTATCTGGCGAAACAGTGAGTGTCAGCTGCAGCTTGCAGGGCAACTGACTGAGTTCAAAGGGTTAGAGATATCCAAGCATACCACCCAGGTATTAAATGCCAGTGCCAAAGAGCATAGCCAGTACATCATTCCTTACACTCATTACAAATTTGGCAAAGCCGGTTACCTAAGCAAAATGGTCGCTATCGAGTATAACGGCGACCCCTACGGCATTTTGATCTCAATGGCAGAGCTGGTGCGGTTTTACTATGCCGTGTCGACCGATCTAGCAGATGTCATTTTCTCCGGTGACCTAAAACACAATTTGCATGCCGTGCTGAATAAGGAACACACCTGGTCAGTACCGGAAGAACAGCGTGAAGTTATTGGGCTACGCCAGCGTTTTTCAGATCAAGACGGCTGGATACTGGCCCGAGTTCTAAATTCACCCGAAGCCTGGTCAGGTGCCACAGCAGTGCACGATGCCATGCTAAAAAGTCGTGTAAATGGCGTAGCGGCGCATATTGAAAGTAATTTTCCGTTTGCCGGTACCACGAATCTGAGCGCCCGTTGCAAAATGCTCCCTACCGCAGATCCGAATAAATGGCGTTATCTGGTATTGTCGCTGGTGCGCTGCTCTGCTGCTTTCCCCTTCCGGTATCTGACCGTATATCGTGACAACGACAACAACCGAGCCAAAGATGGCGACGACAAACCCGATGACGAGAAGAAGCCAGCCTGGGGCGGTCCCCATGTAGTTCCTGGGCAGCAAGGCAAACGCTTTCAAAGTCAGCAAGCACCGAATAGAAACGCAGCCACTGAGATATTTAACCTGCCTACAGACAGGTTTGGTGATATTGCCGGTAAAGAGCCGGATAAACCAACCAAAGAGCAATGTGAGTATAAATCCGCCACCATCGTCAGGCCGCCGGAAGACACCAATCAGCTTAGTAGTGCTCAGGGTGATAATACCGACTCTACCGTTGGTACAGGCCGCTTAAACAGCACCTACGAGCGCGCTAAAGCCCTTCCTGCGAGCTTCGATACCTTTATCAAAGCTATTGAACATCTGAATACCTATGAAGGCTTTAGCGCAAAGATACGGGAACCTGATGAGCTAACCAGATATATTCCGCTTACTAAGCCAGAGGGGTATCGGCAATGGTCTTATTTAGACTCAAAAGGTATGACGCGCAGAACTGTGTTAGTTGGCGATATTTTTTACCAAGGGCGTTGGTTCAGTTTGATCGAGTTTGAACATAGGCAAACCGATAAATGTTGCATTGGCATGGTATTTCTTGACAGTGGACAACATATGACCTCTGTCGTACTAGCAATTCTGTTCACTAAAATTGCTGACTATCGAGGAATATGGAGCAATATCCCAGCTATTGCAGCTGAGAACATACGTATTGAGTCTTATAAACATGTTTGGTCGACACCACAACACCTTTCCTCAATAATTGCTTTAAAATTAACTAATTACAGTGAAGAATTCCAAACTTAAACACCCTTGAGCAGGCCCAATTTATAAACATTGGCACTCAGTTTCAATCCTCTATGAGAATGTGGCAAGTCCGGTATATACTATTTAAAACATAGGGAACGTGGCAAATTCATGTGATAACAGAGTTATTTAGTTTTTTATTTAATACTTCTAGTGACTTTGAGCTTAATAGTGAATGGTCTCTATTGGTCTTCAGCTTAGCTTCTGGGTGCATTGGTTTAGCCGTTGTAACCTTAGATTTTCTGTTTGTGAAAGCTACCAACAAAAGCAGTATCCTAAAATTATCATATTCAGGTTACAGAACTCTGTTTGTGTTTCTAATATGGGGTTCCGGTGCAATGCTGGGAGGCTATATAGGCGGCGCAGTGGGCATTTTCGAAATTACACGAGTAGCTAGCGTATTTGTAGCTTTATCCTGGACTACAGTTTTACCAAGGCTCGTAGACTCAATTGATGATCCTAACTCTACAGAGCGAGTTGATGTTTAAGGTGGATATATGAGCTTAGTTAGAATGTTATTAGGTCGGCGAGATTTTTACCAAACCGAAGACGTTATTGAAGCAGTCAAGACTTACGAACATTTCTCTGCTGAAAATGAAAATTTAACTCAGGCTGAAGCATTGTTGGTTTTCAAAAGCGATGTCCAACAATGCTGGCTGATTTTCACCTCTGAACGGATGTATTTTGTTATAGACGATTCTGAAAAAAACTTACTCAAGGTTTTATGGGCAAGAGACAGAGATAAATCCGTTAAGGACAATCGGATTCACTTGGACCTTAAGTCAGAAGACCTTTCCAACAAAACAGGTAAAGTATTGATTGGCAATATGAATAAAGGTTTTATGTATACAAAATCGTTATTTGCTGGGGCATCCATCACAGGAAAGATTCTGAAAGCCCTCAATAAGCACTTTTTAGACGAATCACAGCTATGAATTTTTCTTGTGCACAGCGAGGAAAGCAGGTAGATTTCTATTTAGTTTTTTCAATATCCATACGGCTTAAATCAGATGCTTGACGTTATCTCTGATTCTCAATATTTTAATGCTCATTACCTCGCAAAATGCCAAGTAGACACGCCGTCGAACATTGTAGAGCAGGCATGGAGAATTGCACTTCAGCACAGAACTGACTTCCATAAAGTAGTAGATTTTGGCGCAGGTGACGGTAAGTTCGCTTTCGGAGGAAAGTATAATAATTACATAGGATATGAAATAGATAAACGTCGAACTCACGAAAGAGATCTTCCCCCAAACGCAAGCATAGTTCACAAATGCGCCTTCTCTGAAATTAGAGGAGGCTTTGACCTTTGCATTGGTAACCCACCTTATGTTAGGCACCATGAGCTTAATGACGAGTGGCAACTTAAAATTGCCAGTCAACTTAGTGACGGTTTAGGAATTCGTCTTGATAGGCGATCTAACGCATTTATTTATTTTCTCTGCCAAGCGATTCTTAAAACGAAGAATGATGCTCTTATTGTTCAGGTCATTCCCTACGAATGGGTATCAAGACCATCATGCGCATTTCTTAGGGAGTATATATCTCAACAAAGCTGGCGAGTGAAAGTTTACAGATTCAAGCAGGACGTTTTTGCACATTCAAAAGTTTTAACTACCGCAAGTATTACGGTAATAGACAAATCTGATAAGTCGGGTAAATGGGATTTCTACAGTATTGATGCAAACTTCAATTCGGTAAAGGTTGAATCAGCTACAGGTTCCAACCAAAATGTTCTTCAATATAAAAGAAGAGCCGAGAATAACTATGCCCAAAGAGGTTTAAGCCCAGGAGGGCAGAAGATTTTTTGTCTAACTGAGCAGTCTCGAAAAGAATTTAATTTAGAGATCGGCACCGATGTTGTTCCTTGCATTACCAATATTCGGCCGATCCCAGATAGCATCACAAAGCTGACTAAGCAAAATTTCAACAAATATCTTGTTGACGCGGGTGAAAAGTGTTGGTTAATAGCTACTACAACCAGCCCAAGCCCTAAATTATCTGCATATTTAGATAGTATTCCAGAAAGTGAACGCAACAATTATACCTGTCGAAATCAATCACCGTGGTGGTGCTACAGACCGCATGCAGTTCCAGATCTATTATATGGTTCAGGTTTCACAAAATTTGGCCCTAAAGTATTCATTAATAGTGTCGGAGCTGTAGCAGTTGGGGCTGTTCATGGAATCCATAAAGTTAAACGTATTACAAAAGATAAACTACGAGCGGCTATAAGGAATTTCGATTTTGAGAGCAAAATTGTGAGTCATTCCGGGGCACTGAAAAAAATCGAAGTTAATCAAATGAACTCTGTTTTAGGGACTATTCTAGAGCATGTCTGAGAAAAAAATATTCAGGTTCTCCGTTGAAAGCGCTATTTTACGTGAGCTGGGTGAGCAACTAGTTAGCAGACCAGACGTAGCGCTTACAGAACTGATAAAAAACGCTTATGACGCGGACTCACCTGAATGTTTAGTTAAGTGGGATAAAAAGAGAATTTTAATTAAAGATCTCGGCCACGGAATGACATTAGAAGAATTCAAGTCACGCTGGATGAGGATAGCAACAGGAAATAAAGGGGATAGAAAGAATTCCGCTATCTATGGCCGTACTCTTACCGGTTCAAAAGGTATAGGTCGTTTTGCAGTTAGGTTCTTAGGTCATAGATTAACTCTCATTACAATCGCTAAAAACTCCGAAAACAATGCAAACTCCAAACTAATAGCTTTTTTTAATTGGAAAAAATTGGACCAAGCTACAGACATTGAAAATTTGGAGATACGTTACAAATATTACCCAAAGGTATCTGAGCCTACTGGTACAACATTATGCATATCCGATTTGCGGTATGAACCATCTAATTCCGTCCTAAAACAGGTCCGGTCAAGCTCACTTAGAATGGTTTCTCCGGTAAAAGCGATTTTAGCAGGTGCTCCAGATCATATAAGAAATACTGCAAGCAAAGAAACTAAAGATGACGAGCCGGGATTTAATCTCAGATTTCAATCAACACTGTTTGAAGACGATGACGCCATCGTTGATGACAATGAGCTCGCATCGATAATCTTAGACCTAGCCGTTGCTAAAGTAGAATTTTACACTAAAACGAATAGAAACATTACCACAAAGGAAAATGCAACATTATATGTTAGCGTCATACATGAATTAAAAGGTAACTGTTTCATTGGAGAGTTCCCATTTGAAAATGTTATGGGCTGCGATGTATATGGAAATATAAATTACTTTCCTCACAGGGAGGGAGTTTTTTTTGCAAAATCAGTAGATGGGAATGTAGCTAGGGCTTGGGTCAAAGAAAACAGCGGAGTTTCTGTTTTTGATAAGGGATTTAGAGTTGTTCCTTATGGCCAAAGAGGAGACGATTGGTTAAACATAGATCAAGATAGTTCAAAAAGTAACAGAAGATGGCGGACTAAGCTAATGCAAGAGCTTTTTCCAATAACAAATGACGAACTGTTGATCCCAAGTCTAAACCCTATGTTAGCAATTCCTGAATCTCATCAGCTCGTTGGTGGAGTCTTCGTAGAAGCGTCGAATACTAGAGCATCAATGAACAATAATGCGTTATCTCCAACCATGGATAGACAGGGTTTCCTAGAGAATGCAGGATTTCAACAACTTTACGAGACAGTAAGATTTTCAGTAGAGTTAATAGCCAAATTTGATAGACAGCTTAGATTAGAAGCAGAAAAAGAAAAAAGAAAGAAGCAATATCAACAAGCTTGGGACGACATTGACCGAACCATTGAGGTTATTGAAAGTGTGCCATCACTCTCATCTTTTGATAAAGCTCGACTGACAAACGAATACCAAAGACTGCGAAGTGATTATGTTAGACTGAACGATCATGACCGCGAATCTAGAGAGAATTTAGTCACAATGGGGCTTCTAGGTGTAGTCGCAGGTTTTATGACTCACGAATATCAAAGCACTCTCCATGAACTAGAATTAGCACAAAAAAGATTACTGTTTCTAAGCAAACAGCATCCAGAATTAAAAGAGCATGCCGACAAAATTGCAAGTTCAATCGAGAGTTTCAATGGTTATATTGATTATACACAAGCATTTATAAGTAGCACTCACTCAAACAACAATGTGGCTTATAAGGTTCAAGCTCAAGTTCGTTCAATAAAAAACACATTCTCCAAATTTAGAGAAGAAAGAAATATTGAAGTAGACATATCAGAGATTGATTCAGAACTTATAGGGCCTAACATGCCTGTAGCTATGTATAAGGGAATAATTCATAACCTCTATTCTAATGCGATAAAAGCCCTAGCTGATCATAAAACTGATAGGAAAATCATTAAAATTTCCGCATATAATTCAGGAAACAAACACGTTATCACAGTATCAGATAATGGTCCTGGCGTTCCAGCAGGAATGAGAACTCTCATCTGGGATCCTTTATTTACTACAACTTCGAATCAAAATAATCCTTTAGGGTCAGGTATGGGGCTCGGTTTGTCATTAGTAAAAAAGCTTGTGATGCTCAAAAAAGGCGAAGTTGAACTAATTGAACCACCTCTAGGCTTTTCTACTTGCTTTCAAGTAGAGTTGCCAATGCGTAAAGAAGAGAGTTTAACATGAAAGATACAATATTAATTATTGATGATACGCCTGACAAGAGAGACATGTTACTCTCTGTTCTGCAAAAAGAATTCTCTGGAGATGAAGTACAAATCATTACAGTAACGAAAGAGAATGTATCTGAGTTTCTTCCGCAAAGAGACAGAGAAGAAAACAAAGCTATACGTTCTGGTGCTCCTGAAGACAGGTTATGTTTTTATTTCCAATCAAACCCTCATATAAAACTAGTTATCGTAGATCATGATTTATCTCTATTAGATTCGCAGTTATCCGAATCAGTAGTAGCATCAGCGTGTCAAAATGCTGGAATACCGCATTGCAGATACTCTAGAACTACAGGTTATCAGACAGCTAGACAAAAACTGTTGGAGTTAGTCGAAAAGAGTCATGTCTACTCTATAAAAATAGATATTAATGATATAGAACATAGTGAGTTTGGCGAATCACCAGTATGTCTCTCTACTATTAGAAATATCTTTGAAGGCTTTAATCAGCTGAAAGAACTCATACAAGAAATGCATAAAGATTTGTTGGACAAAGGCCCTGCAGCTATTTTAGCTACTATTCTTGGTTATCCTGGATTAGAGCCAATGTTTCACCAATATGCAACTTCTTATTCAGTTATGGCGGAAGTCCTCAAGATAAGAGAATTGACTGACAAGGAAGACCCTATTGAGTTTGAAAGAATCATTAGAAGCAGATTGTCTTATATAATTGGCTTTTGGTTATACAATGTAATACTAAAATATCCTGGAATCATGCTCAATGAAACAGCTGCAGCTTCATATGTGAATATTGAAAATGATTGTTTCAAAGAAGTTGAAGATTTATTCATAGCGGCTAAGTATTCAGGTCCTTTCTCAAATACTAATAATCATTCATATTGGTGGAGATATAAACTAGATGACATTCTGATAGATAATGACTGTGAGGATGGTATTGAATACGCCCGACAACAGGGCAAGGAAGGTATTAAGCCGAGTATTTGCTGCGTGTCTAGAGAGTCTCCAGCAGGATTCTACTGTCTGTTTAGGAAGTCTCCAATTTCTTTAGAGCATTCCGTCGGTGGTTTGAGTTGGATGCCGAATGGAGCGGATCTGAGCAGAGTGAGTATTGATTTGTACGATGAAGTCGCTCCATTCCTAGGCTTCTAATTAAGTAGGATACTTAAATGTCGTCGGTCAGAGTTTTCGAAGCAAATTTTAATCACTTTAAGAATTCGCTTAGTTCTACAATTGCAAAATTAGATAGTAAAGCTGTCGTTAGAATGCCTACAAAATGGATTATTGATGAACAGCTTAGTGATGATTCAAACAAATTAATTCGCCCATCGGAACCATTTTCTTTGACTTCAATATCTCAAAAGGGAAATGCCGGCAGCAAAAGAATTTGTGCTTACCTTGATGGATATATTAGAATATCAGGTAAAGATGAAAGAAAAATTAAAATAGATCGTTACTGCACTGAAGTGCTGTATTGCTATCCAGTAAGTTCTGTTGATTATAAGAACTTAAAAGTTTCTAGTGGATTTCATTTTGATTTTGATGTTGATGTACAACCTGCACATCCTATATTTCACATGCAACATGACAACACTGTACTAAATGAGAAGGTGATAGAAAGAGTAACATCTTTGACTCCACAACTCGGAGAGAATAGGTTGTTTCGAGTTCCCACTTCACAAATGGATATTTTGTCAGCATTAGTTATGATAGTAGCAGACCATTTTGTAGACAAGTCTTCAAAAAAAGAATGTGATACCTTTCACAAAATGCTCGATTTAATTGAGAAATACATGGTCATTGCGGATTTTTCTTTATGTAAACAGAATCTGAGAAAAACCATGAACTCGGAAAACACCCTATATTCTATTAACTGGTACTCATGCCCTCAATAATGAGAAACATTTTGTCGTTTTATATTTACAGGGATTGAAAGTATATTAGCTAGAGCTTTAATTTCATAAATCGTCAAATCTCTATAAATCTGATTGAAAGGTAACTTTCGTTTCATTATTACGGTGCGAAGCTTGCGCTCTGCATTAACATCACTGATCCAAGCTGAGAGTCCAAGCACATAATGACGCTCAGAAATATCCCGTTGTTCAAAAGCTTTCCGACTCTTAGTAAGTTCTAGCACCGGTTGTTTCACTACACTGCAGATATGGCTCTGCAAATCAGGCGCAAGGTTTACACTGACTATTAACCGGCACATCTGATGCCATAGAATGAGCCTTGCTTTGTTAAACGGGCCGCTATCTCTAAACTGACGGTCTACGATTTTCAGCAGAGCTTCCCATTGGGTGAATGGCCGTTTGTGCCATTTATCGACCGGCACTTTTGGTGCATCGCTAAGCAGTGAATTGCAGCTCCAGCAATGGTTCATATCGCCAGCATCGAGCAGGTCAGCTTTACCCAGCTCAACTCGGTGGAACGCGACCGGCTTTTGGCACTTGTGGCAACGATCATGTAGCATAATTTGATGTTTCGGGCAAAACGTATAAAACGCTAATCGCCACCCTAAGCGAAAGTATGGGATAGCATCCTCTGCCAGGCACTGCGGGCAATACTGAATACCAAAGTTACGGTAAGTTCTGTGATACATGTTTAATGGTAACCACCAGCGTAGCTGACCGCTGGGGTTCTTGGATTGAAACAGACGCCCCTCAAACAGCAGCGCCGTCATCTTTTTAACCTGTGCGAGCGGCGTACCAGTGCGTTCACTCATTGTTTGCAGTAACCAGTCTGGAGCAAACCGATCAATATCACGATTCCACAACTGCCTTTGATGGCCAAAGTTTCGCACGGCAAACGTTTGGGCTTTCATACCGTTGGCATGCGCACAACGAATAAACCAGGAAGATAATGCCTCACCAGGCAAAGGTCGGGGATGAGCTGGCCACAAATTCCCCGATAGCATGACTTAACCAGTCATAAACTGCCGCCTGCGGTCCGATGGCGGTGTCCAGTTAATCTGATCGAGGCTACTGAGCGTGATCTGCTCAGTACCGGTTAAAATGGCGCGCTCAGCAGCCAAGGTGAGTACCCCTGACAGCTCACCGATATAACCTTCGCTCATGGCATATAGGCGTGATGCTATAGTTTCCTGCGTTAATCCGGAAGGCTCCCTAAGCGGCAATACAGCCTCAAAACTGGCCAGTAACCGTTTGAAATCGGCATCCAAGCGCCAACGAGGGATCTGAATGGGACGAAACCTGTTAGCCAGCTGGGGTTCTGTTTGCAGTGCACGTAAAGCATCTTTGGTACCTACAGCCACAATAGATATCTGTAGCTCGTTACTGAGATATTTTAATACGTTTAGAAAAGCACGTTGCCGGTGGGTGCTGCCAGCCAGTATTTGATGGATTTCATCAACGACCAGGATTTTTAACTGGGCGTAACGTAAAAGCTTTAACACTTGGAACTGCTTTTTATCAACCCGCTCGCTTGGTTTGTAAGGGGCAAATAAGCTATCCAGAATAGCGTTATAAAAGCGCCCTTCATCTGGTACCGGCGGGGCCTGAATGTACATAACAGGAGCAACTACCGCATCGCCGTTCGGATTGTCTGACGCCGGATTCTGTTGGCAAAACCGTTTCACCAAAGTGCTTTTGCCATTGTTGGTGTCTCCCACCAGCACAATGTTAGGCATCCGGTTGACTCTGGGGTGCTGCAGCAAGTCATCCAGCAGCTTCATTACATCTTTAGCAAAGGGGTAACCAATCCAACGGTCTGACTTTATTCGGTAAATCCGCTCTGCATCGGTCAGCTGCAATGCCTCTTGCGCACTTACACTCAAATGACTGGAGTTACTCATCATCCCTCCAGCTCGTCAAACGGCAGATAAACCTCTTCAGCATTTGCTGTAACAGTTGGTGCTGGTACTAACTCCGGCTCGGAGCGGCTCTGTTCGATGATCTGATGCGAAAGCTGGTGGGTTTTGCGCCGTTGCTGCATACGCCGCGCAGCTTTACTCGCTTGTACTGCAGCCGTTTCGATACTGCGCATCTGGTCGCAGGCATCAAAAATTGCATTTTCATCGATGTCTTTTACACCAAGGTCTTCTGCCCTTTTGCGGGCTTCACGCAGCTCCCAGATACTAATTGGCGGATGCGATAAGTTACGATAAGGGATAGCAAAATAGGTTTCCAATTCTGGATCGAAAAACCAAATCCGGCTTAAATCTCGCGGATCACGCCGAAACCTGAACTTGCGTTTTTTCTTCGGTTCATCCAAATCAGGGGCATTAATCCAAGTGCGCAATACGTCGGAGTAATAGTGGATTTTGTCAATCTGTACGCCGTAGTCGAGCACTGCGCGAAGCTCAAACGGCATAAGATCCAAGCGTAGTTTGAACTCGTCGGCAATTTTCGCGGGTAAGCCAATACCTGGTTTATCTTTAGAACCCAAGATACCAAGGTTCCAGGCTTGCACTGGGGCCATCCCGATGCCGGTATGAAATTTTTGGTGGTAGACGTCCACCGTATAAATAGTCAGCCATTCTTCAAATTCAGAAAGCGTCAGCGCCGCCTTGCCCTCTGAATCGTATTCACCTTTCTCACGCGGGTTCGAAAAAGTGCTACCAGGTAAAGTGTGAATTTCTTTGGCAAAGGAGCCCAGTGCCCGCTCGATATGGCCACCAAAGTTTGGTCGTGCCACTGGCCGCCACTCCAAATCGATACCATATTGCTCGCAACTGCGTTGCAGCATGTTACCTCTGAACTCCTTAGCGTTATCCAGATGCACTTTGGCGGGCAATCCCCACACCGGCCACTTTTGTTGAGTACGGTATTTATTCAGCCATTGATCTTTGGTCAGTATGGAATGTGTCAGGCATAAACCAGTCGATAATGCACTCGGTGGGTCAAACGACACATAGAAGCCAACCACCATACGGCTATGCACATCAAACGCCAGCGTGATCCAAGGCCTGCCAATCGGCTGCCGGTAGTGATCATCAACCAAAATAATATCGAGTTTGGTGTGGTCGATTTGCACAACGGCCAATGGATAATCTGCACCTGGAAAACTGCCCTCATGCGGTTTGAAACTCAGATCCGCGGTTTTACGACCTAATCGGCTGGCAGCAACCAGCTCTCGTTGTAGCTGGCTGATTCGGTTGCGCACACTATTGTTGTGTGGCGCAGGCAAGTTCTGCCGAATACAGCGTTTTCTCACTTCGTCGCAGACTTTCTGTTGGGTCCTTTTTTGCTTCGTCAGATACTCGGTTTCGATGACGTCGCGAATAATTTGCTCAACTGCCGGCAGCAATCTAACAGCCCCTTTGTCACTGCGTGTTCGTGGCAGCAACTCGGACAATAAACCGCTTTGCTCATAAAGACGCAACCAACCATAGACAGTATTGGTATGTAACTCATTGAGTTCTGCCTGAGCTGTGACGTCAGCTCGGGTACGATTTGGCTTATCTAACAGAGGTTTGATCACGCTTAATCGCTGCTTAGCAACAGCCCAAGCATCATCACTAATGGCATGTAGGTCAGTCTGGGTATTATCCGGCGTCTGCACCGCAGGCTGCAGATCTTCCACTGTTGCTACAGTCACCGCTTGGTTACTGTCATCAAGCAGTTCGATTTTATCCAGCGAATCGACACGTCGGATGCGATGCACTCGTCCTTGATACGACACCAGCTTGCCTGGCTTTAACTCGACCAGCGCAATTTTAACCATCGACTACTTCCCATAGTTCACTGGCCATCGTCAGCTTCTGCATCAAGTCCGCCCTAATTTGCTTTGTTCCCACCAAATACCATAGCACGGGAAGATATTCAGCCTGAATCATCGGATCAGCATTAACCAGCTGCAGTAGTTGCTGCACAGAACAGCGCTCCAAGTGTTGTATCGCTGATAGTAATTCAGGAATTTGCGGCGATTCAGCGGAAATTTGGCGGGTAAATGGTAATAAGAACCGAGCATTTTGCAAAAGTGATGTCCGGATATGTTTTTCGTTTAGCACTTTAAAACGCCAGCCACGGGACTTGGCATAACGGTATGCGGCCCGAAATTTCGATCTCAACTCCGCCCAATGCTTACGCAGCTCGTCCTGATATTTAACCTCACACAACAGAGGTTTAAGCTCCGGCTTATGGTAATGCACCAGTAAATCCGGCGTATAGGAACGTTCCTTGCCTTTATCGTCATACCAGGTAACTCGCACCGGCTGCACTTCCAGGCTGGCCACATCAGCCGAAAACTCCAGAACCATCAGCCAGTCTCGCTCCAAGGTCGATTCATACATAGCCTTACCCTCCGCTTTAGCGTTGGCGGCTATTCCGGTTACGTTGCGATAGTTTTTAGGGATGGTGCGGATGGGCATTCAAGAGGGATTCACGGGTAATTTCACGGAACTGCAAAGCATACTCTTCAGGCTTTTTTTCTGCCTGAAAAAGCTTAACGTGACACCAATCACTGCTATTTAGAGCATCGTACAAATCACGCCTGACCGGCGATGTTGCTTTTAAACCCAGTGTGACTGATGTTATCGCTTTTGGGGATATTGCCTTACGTTGCTCCCCAAGGCTAATTAATCGAACTTCGCGCTCATACCGCCAGAATGAATATTTTGAGCACAATAATCTATCTGCAACGGCTTTAAAAATCGCCCGATGGTCATTCGGCAAATCAAGCGCTTCACGTAACTCCAGATCACTCGTTATGCCACGGATCGAATTCTTACTACCCAAAGGATGTTTGGACATATACCAAACATTTTCAATTTGGCATTCAGTCTCTCGTGCAATTCTCACCGTATCAAAGCCGATGCAAATACCAGTATGTTTCGCTGCATAATGCGCCCACATTAGCTGGTTTTTCCGTGCTCTACTGAAACAACAGACTCGGGCATTAGCGATATGAGAATCGACATTATTGGCAAAGGAATCAATATCTACGGGTACAGCAGCCAGATAGTGAGACAATGCGCTACGTAACGCCCGCCTGTACTCTAGCTGACAATCGAAAGGATCGTTGAAATCACTTGGCTGGGAAAAATATAACTCTTTGTTTTTGATTTCACTCAGAAAATATGGGCCTTCAGCCGAAAACCTAAATAGCTTGGGCCCGTAGCATTTTGCAACGTTAATCTGCATAGACTTCCAAACACTCCCCAGTTAACCCCCTTTCATTCAACAAGAAAGGCGGTCAATTACGCAAATTTCCAATTCGAGGAAAAATCTTGCCTTATACCGCCGGAAACTTGCAAGCCACAGTTTACTGAGACGAAAGGCTTCAAACAGACAGTTTCTTTCTGGCATCAGCAATTTTGGACAAAACAACTTTAATTGCTTCGAACTCCGGCATTTTCTTGAATTTGCTGGCCTCAGATCCGAGTTCCTTCAACCCGGTTGGCTTAATTCATCTGCAGGCCAGCTTTCTTCGCCTGCTGAAGAAAGTGCTGTAGTGGCACACTGAATTTGGCCACCTGATTAGAGGTGTTATGCTACACCTCGTAAGCAATTAGGTGACATGATGAACAAAAAGACAAGACCCACATTCAGCCCTGAATTTCGTCTGGAATGCGCCCAACTGGTGCTTGACCAAGGTTACTCGGTTGCTAACGCAGCGGCAGCGATGAATGTGGGTAAATCTACCATGGATAAATGGGTTCGGCAGTTGCGTGAAGAGCGCGCAGGCGTCACGCCCAAAGCCACACCGATGACGCCAGATCAGCTTAAAATCCGCGAATTAGAGAAGCGGATCAAGCAGATAGAGCTGGAAAAAGAAATCCTAAAAAAGGCTACCGCTCTCTTGATGTCGGACTCGCTGAACAATTCACGATAATTGCTCAGCTCAAGCAGAGTTATGCCGTGGCGCAGTTGTGCCGGGTGTTTGAAGTCCATCGCAGCAGCTTTAAGTATTGGAAAAAGCTCAAACCGGTTCGGCCAGAACAGGTTATCCGGCTAAGCAAAGTCCGTGAGTTGTTTGATGCCAGCAATGACTCGGCAGGCTCTCGCAGCATTGCAACGATGGCAAGCGCACAGGGCGTTAAAATGAGCCGTTACCTGGCGGCTAAGTGCATGGAAAAGCTTGGGTTTATCAGCTGTCAGCTGCCGTCGCATTCATATAAAAAGACCGGCAATGAACGGATTGATATCCCAAATTTGCTGGCTCGCCAGTTTGCCGTAACCAAGCCAAATCAGGTGTGGTGCGGCGATGTGACTTATATCTGGACAGGCAACCGCTGGGCATACTTAGCGGTAGTGATGGATTTATTTGCAAGAAAACCAATTGGTTGGGCGATGTCATTCTCGCCTGACAGTGAATTGACCGGCAAGGCACTCAGCCATGCGTTTGAATCCAGAGGTCGGCCTGAAGGAGTCATGTTCCATTCAGACCAAGGTAGTCATTACACCAGCACTAAGTTCCGGCAATTGCTGTGGCGCTGCCAAATTCGGCAAAGTATGAGCCGTCGCGGTAATTGTTGGGACAATAGCCCGATGGAGCGCTTCTTCAGAAGTTTAAAGACAGAATGGGTTCCGACTGTCGGTTACAGCTCATTTGCTCAGGCGGAACGAGAGATACTGAATTACATGCTGGGCTATTACAGCCAGCTCAGGCCACATCACTATAACGGTGGTTTGGCTCCGAATGAATCCGAGCGCAGATACTGGCTTAGCTACAACGATGTGGCCAAAATTAGTTGACCACTACACTTTGCCGATTTGTTCTTCGGTATAGCGTTTCTTAGTTTGAGATGTCAATTGGTTCCAGACACATCGTAAGTGTTATCAGTACTGATGTCTTACACTTGGTCACCAAAGGTATGCGTACACCAAATAACTAAGAGAATTTTTTTACCTCTTGACATGAATAAAAAAAAGAAACTAAACTACAAATGTAGGAATAAACTACATTGCCATTATTAATACTCCATTGAAGGTGAGCTATGAACGATCAGAGGCGCTTACAAATTAGACAAATTCGAAGGATGTTAGGTCTGTCTGCTGCCGAAACAGGACAGCTCGTTGGAGTCACTGAAAAGGCTTGGCAGCACTGGGAATCTGGAATCCGAAACATGCCGGAAACGAAATACCAATTGTTCCTGTCAAAAGTAGGAAACCAAATTAAAGATACGAACAATAACTATGACTTAATCACAGTAAGTCGTTACGACGAACGAGGCTTTCCATCAGCTCTCGGAGTTCTGAGCAATCTAAACTATTTAGGTCACGTGTATTCAGAGGATGGCCAAATTATGTGTGTCGATAGTCTAATTCTAGATTTAAATACCAATTTGCGCAGAAGGAATAGAATCTGCTTTAACATCAACGATAACGATCACGCCAAACGGGCAGTCGAGCGTTGGGCTAACAGGGTGAAGGACGACGTTGACTTCAATGTGGGAGAAAGTTGGTTATGACAGAAGAAATCAGGAATTTTGTCAATGCGACAAAAAGTTGGACTAATGTAGCACGTTATATTGCAGCAGCATGGGGCCAACCATACCTAGTCATAATAGAATCGATTCAGCGACTCGCTTATACAAAGTACGATAACAACGAATACGCAGCAGCGGTAGCGCTTTTACGCAAATTTGAGAACTTGCAAAGTAACCGCTGAGAATAAACCTTCTTATTCGGGTATCTGCCACGAAGATACCCTCGTTTTACACCTGCTGCTATAGCCTAAAACAGACAGTCCAGGCGAAGCCAATTTCAATACAACACAACGATGTAAAATCTGAAAAACGAAGTATCCAGTCGTGAATAGCAATGTAGGACAACGGCAAAATAGCTATTTATAGTACAAATTAGTTTTGTAATTCACAGACATCAGCTAAAAACGGCAAATCAGGCTGCAATTGCAGCCTGTTTTTTTAGTAAAAAAACGCTATGCTGTAATCACTTACGCAGGAGTCGATATGGATCACAGACGTTTTAGCCGCATTCTGTTTAACAGCAACGCAAAGTTAATTTGCGCCGGCAGAGAATTTGCCACAGAGGTGCTGGATTTATCCTTACGCGGTGCTTTGGTAAAAAAACCACAAGACTGGGATCTGAAAGACGGCACTGAACTGATGTTGCAGTTTCAGCTCAATGACTCCGAACTGGTACTGGAAATGGAAACCAGAGTGGCACACAGTCATCAAGATACTTTAGGTTTGTATTGTGAACGGATTGATATTGAAAGCGCTGGCCACCTGCGCCGTTTGCTGGAACTGAATATTGGTGACGCCGACTTATTAAGCCGAGAACTGAGCGAACTCTCCAACTAAATACCATCTCCTATTTCCCCTAAAACGGCTTATAAAAGCCGTTTTTTATTTCTACAACAGCATCAAGGGTTGCCGGTCATTCATCACTGACATCGGAAACACAGAAAATTGCCTCTGATTCATGTCAGCTTAAAACCTTTAGAGCAGACGAAACAGTAGAGCCTAAAGCGCGGCTGCCTGCTGTTGACTGGCATTTTGTGTCACTAATGCCTGCTGCGCTGGCCTGTAACCAAACTTTGCAGCCTGTTGCATCCAGCGCTGCCAGGCCGGCCAGTCCTGCTGTTGTCTGGCAAGATAAGCAAAATAATAAGCAGCCGGCATCAACAGCTCAGGCCTTGCCAACTGCTTGTGCATTAACTTCAGATAAAGTGCCGGCATCGCCAGTTCATGGTGTTGCATATGGGTATCGGCCACCACCGGCCGGTACGCCTGCAGCCCGGCATGATGGCAACTGGCCACCGGCGTTAATTCCAGCTCATCGGCATGAAGCTGCCAGTGCTGCTGATAAGCCGCCAGATCCGCTTTATCAAACAGCAGATTCGGTGTCAGCCGTCCGGGTCTGCATTCATCTTGAGCAACTTTTGGCAACAAAGTATATTCATCAAGAAAACCAAAAGCATGGCTGAGTTCATGGCGCAATAAGGCCAAGCCACTTTGTTCCGGCAGCTGCAGCAACCCATTGTTATAACTGGCGCCGCCCCGCCCTGCCAGTACCAACAGCTGATGAAATTCTGCACCAGTGAGCTGTTGTTGCAACGCCGCTAAATCACACTGAATTCTTTGTGTAGCCTGCTCAGAACATGCCAGCAACTTGCTGTCGATAAAAAGCGGCGTTAACCAGCATATGGGCAAGGAGCTCAGCTGGATATCCTGCTTTAAGTTTGTCAGCAACAACTGCCATTGCCGGGCACCGACTAAACTGGTCAGCACCGGCTGCACCGACACTCCACAAGAACGGGGGGTAAAACGCAAGCCGGCATAAGGTTGCTGAAAGTCCTGCTGCTGGAGCGGTGTTAATCGTTGCCAATAACCCAGTTCGGCCCAAAAAGGTGCAAGCGCTGCAGGCTCCGCTTGCAGTTCGGAGAGCCACTGACCAAGCTCTGCAGTTGTGCCTTGTTGTAACCTGAATACCGCCGCTACCGCTGGCGTATAACCCAGAACAACCGCCTGCTGATATAACGGCAAGGCCAGACTGCTTAAACCTTGTTGTTCGGCCTTTTCGGCCTGCTGCAGCACCCTTATTGCTGCATGCTGTCGTGCCCTGTACTCAGACTCCGCCGGGCTGCAGGCAGTTAACAGCAAGCATAAAAAAAAGCCAGCAAGCCGGCTTCTTTTCATATTGAGGATGCTGTTAATGCACATGCTCTTCATCTTCGACAGCTGCACCTTCGGCTACAACCTGATGGCGTAATCTGGCCATTTCCAGTCGGGCGTAACGGTGCTCAACAAACTCATACACATTGGTTGCCAAAGTTTTTTTGTAGTATTCAATGGCTTGTGTTGGGTTTTTCTGAAGGGTGTGCCACTTTGCCAGATAAAAATATACCTCACAGAGTTGCTCAGCTAGTTGCTTGGGCTCCAGCGCATTACTGCTGGCAATATTCAGCAATTGTTGTTCGCTGATATCCCCCAGATAAAAAGCGGCTATCTGACTGGCCCACTGTTTTTGATCCAACTTTGCAAATTGGGCCCTGAGTTCAGCCTGCGCTGTTGGCTCTGACTGCTGCACCTGCGCCAGATATAACCACAAAGCGCGGTATGGATCTTCAGGCTGAATGCTCTGGAACTGTTTAAAGTCCCGCAGCGCCAGTTCCAGCTTGTCGTCATACTGCAGCGCAATGGCCCGGTTCAGATAAACGTACTGATAATCCGGATCCAGCTCCAGTGCTGAGTCAAAAGCTTCATAAGCAGAGTCGTAATCGCCGTTTAAGGTATGGTGAATCCCAATAAAATTATAGGCATCTGCCATATCAGGTTTGAGCCTGAGCGCACGCATAAAATCAAAACGGGCTAAAGCCGCCAAACCTACGCTGTCATACATCACACCGCGGTCATAGTGTAAACGGGCACGTTGTGGCTCGGTCAGTTCGGCAGATTGCAGGATTTCATTCAGACGGGCTATGGCAATTTCAGTGCGGTAAGGCACAGCCAAAGGCTCGGGGGTTAAGGGTTGTTCCACCAACACACCAGCAGGTGCTGGCGCAGTGGCGGCACAACCGGCAATGCCACTGCCAAGCAGCAGTGACAGCAGACCGGCGAGCGCCAGCCTGCTTTGCCTGAAGGTGTTAACCTTAGTTTGTTGCTTCAGCATGAGCAGCTTCAGCAGATGATTTTTCACCCGCTTCTTTGATGCTCAGACGGACACGGCCTTGCTTGTCGACTTCCAGTACTTTTACCTGTACTTTCTGGCCAACAGCTAAGTGATCAGCAACATTGCTGACGCGCTCGTCAGAGATTTGTGAAATATGCACCAGGCCATCTTTACCTGGTAACACGTTTACAAAGGCACCAAAATCAACAATACGCACGACTTCACCTGAATACACTGCACCCACTTCGATTTCAGCGGTAATGGCTTCAATCTTCGCGATAGCAATGCCGGCAGCCTGAGCGTTGGTCGCGGCAATTTTTACAGTACCGTCATCTTCGATCTCAATGGTTGTGCCTGATTCTTCAGTGATTTGACGAATCACAGCACCACCTTTACCAATCACGTCACGGATTTTCTCCGGGTTGATTTTTAAGGTGTAAATGCGTGGCGCGTGCTCAGACAGCTCTGAACGATGCGTGCTGATGGCCTGATCCATCACATTCAGAATGTGAATACGGGCAGCTTTGGCTTGTTTCAGCGCGATCTGCATGATTTCTTTGGTGATACCTTCAATCTTGATATCCATCTGCAGTGCAGTGATACCGGCTGTGGTACCCGCCACTTTAAAGTCCATATCACCTAAGTGATCTTCGTCACCCAGGATGTCTGACAGCACCACAAAGTCGTCGCCTTCTTTCACCAGACCCATAGCGATACCAGCAACAGAAGCTTTGATAGGTACACCAGCGTCCATCAGGGCTAATGAAGAACCACAAACTGAAGCCATTGAGCTTGAACCGTTTGATTCAGTGATTTCAGATACCATCCGCACTGTGTACGGGAAAGTTTCAAAGTCAGGCATTACTGCAGCAACACCACGTTTTGCTAAACGGCCATGACCAATTTCGCGACGTTTTGGTGAACCTACCATACCTGTCTCACCCACTGAGAACGGTGGGAAGTTGTAGTGGAAAAGGAAATGATCCGTTTTGTCTGACAGCAGGTCATCCACAGTTTGTGCATCACGGGCTGTACCTAAAGTACAAGTCACCAGCGCCTGAGTTTCACCACGGGTGAATAAAGCAGAACCGTGGGTACGTGGCAGTAGGCCAGTCATCACTGACAGAGCGCGGATCATTTCGTTGTCACGACCATCAATACGCGGTTCACCTTTGATGATACGGCTACGAACGATTTTTGATTCCAGGTTATGGAAAATTTCGCCGGCTTCAGTTTCGTTAAAGCTTTCGCCTTCGGCCAGTTCAGCTTTAATTTGGGCAAATACTTCAGCTTTGATAGCACCGATACGCTCATAACGTTTAGCTTTTTCAGTGATACGGTAAGCTTCGCCTAAAGCTGCGGTAGATAAAGTTTCAATTTTAGCGATCAGTGGCTCGTTTTTGGCAGGAGCAACCCATTCCCAGGCCGGTTTGCCACCTTCAGCGGCAAATTCAGCAATGGCTTTAATCGCCGTTTGCATCTGGTCATGGCCATAAACCACAGCACCTAACATCACTTCTTCTGACAATACACCAGCTTCTGATTCCACCATCAGTACCGCATTGGCAGTACCGGCAACCACTAAATCTAACTTACTGGTTTTTAATTCAGTTTCTGACGGGTTTAATACATATTGACCGTCGATATAACCCACACGGGCTGCGCCTAACGGACCGCTAAACGGAATACCGGAAATGGCTAATGCGGCAGAAGTACCCAGAATTGCAACGATATCCGGCTGAATTTCAGGTTGTACTGACACTACAGTGGCAATTACCTGAACTTCGTTGGTGAAACCTTCCGGGAATAATGGGCGGATTGGACGGTCGATCAGACGGGAGATTAATGTTTCGCCTTCGGTCGGACGGCCTTCACGTTTAAAAAAACCACCAGGGATACGGCCGGCAGCATACATTTTTTCCTGATAGTTCACTGTTAACGGGAAAAAGTCCTGACCTGGTTTTGGCGCTCTTTTACCAACAACTGTCACTAAAACTGAAGTGTCGCCCATGCTGGCCAACACGGCACCGTCTGCCTGACGGGCAATAACGCCGGTTTCTAAAGTAACAGTGTGTTGACCAAACTGGAATGATTTTACAATGGGATTCACGTGGTAATTTCCTTTCTGATGTGCGCGTGGACCGGGGCTCTGCTGAGCCTTAAACGCGCTATATTTGGGGTCGATTTTTCGCGAGACAGTATAGCTTGTAAGCACTGACAAAAGATAGCCACCAAAGCATGGCCCTTAAGAAAAATCAGCACTTTGCTATCGCCTTTTGCCATTGCGCGCACAATGGGATTGCTCAACGGAATTTCAGCCAAGAATCCTCAGTCGCCAACGATGTTTCCGGCAATTTTGGCCAACAAAAAAGGAGCCGAAGCTCCTTTTTTGTTCTTACCGGATTTAGCGGTCGATTAACGACGCAGACCTAAACGCTCGATCAGAGTAGCGTAACGAGCCTGGTCTTTACGCTTTAAATAGTCCAGCAGCTTACGACGCTGAGAAACCATACGCAGCAGACCACGACGTGAGTGGAAGTCGTGCTTGTGGTCAGCGAAGTGTGGTTGCAGTTTGTTGATAGAAGCAGTTAACAGAGCTACCTGTACTTCTGGTGAGCCAGTGTCGTTAGCAACAACGCCGAAATCGGCCAGAATTTTTGCTTTTTCAGCAGTAGTTAGTGACATAAAATCCTCCAGGATTATTGAGTATTGCTGCAGCCAGGCACTAATCCAGCATACAGCCAAAAAACAGCGCGCATTCTAGCATGCCCGCTACTGATTACAACCTATATTTCAGTTAAGCTGAAACTGGCTGGTGTTCAGCAGCCGGCGTACAGATAACACCTGCTCTGCCACAGCGCCGATACCAATAAACTGACCGGTTTGGGTGTAAAGTTTCACTGCATCCAGTGAAGCGGCAGCTTGCAGGTCATCATATTCCGCATCGCTCAGCACAACTGTCTGACCATGCACCAGGCGCTGATGCTGCGCTGGTGTTACACTAAGCTCCGGCAGGCCAAGCAGCGCCTGATCCATCGGCAATAACAAAGCGTCAAGCCCTGCCCAGTCCTGACGTTCATTCAGCGGCACTAAATCCGCTTCAGTACGCATCTGGCTGGCGTTAAAAGGGCCAACATGAATACGGCGCAATGCCGTGACATAAGCACCAGAGCCTAAAGTTTCGCCTAAATCGTCAATCAGAGTGCGGATATAAGTGCCTTTACTGCAATGCACGACAAAACGGGCGTCCTGACCATCAAAAGACAATAAATCAAACTTAAAAATCTCTATTGGTCTGGCTTCACGCGGCACTGTAATGCCCTGACGGGCGTATTTATACAGCGGCTGGCCCTGATATTTCAGCGCCGAATACATGGTGGGCACCTGAAGTTGTGGTCCACGCGCCTTTACTACAGCCGCCTCGAGTTCGCTCTGGCTGAATGTGATTGGCTTTTGGCTGATGACTTCGCCGGCCGCATCGCTGGTGTCGGTACGAATGCCAAACCTGGCTGTCACTTCATAGGTTTTGTCGGTATCCAATAAAAACTGACAAAACTTGGTGGCCTCACCAAAACAAATCGGCAATAAACCTGAAGCCAGCGGATCCAGCGCGCCGGTGTGGCCGGCTTTTTCCGCCTGATACAACCAGCGGATGCGCTGCAAAATACCGTTACTGGACACTTCTAATGGCTTATCCAGTAACAAAATGCCATTCACGGGACGACGTGCCATTGGCTTATTCTTCTTCGTCTGCGTGTTTGGCCGCTGGCGTGTCTAATTCCTGACCTGCAGCCAGACGTTTTTTCTCGTCCGACTTACGCACAGTTTCTACCAGATTTGCCATGCGGATACCTTCATCCAGCGACTTATCAAAATAAAAACGAATGGTTGGCACAATACGGGCCTGAATGCGCTTGGCAATTAGACTACGGATAAAACCCGAAGCGTCATTTAAGATATTCAGGTTCTCCTGCACTTTTTCCGGCGCCAGGCCTAAAAAAGTCACATGAATTTTGCAGTGAGATAAATCGCGGGATACGTCCACCGCTGACACTGTGATCATGCTGTGCAGGCGCGGATCTTTAATTTCGCGCTGCAGTATCACGGCAATTTCCTGCTGCATCTGTTGGGATAACCGGTCAACCCGGCTGAACTCTTTAGCCATAAAATGTCCTGCTTCAATAGAAACAAACAGGGGCACCCGGCCCCTGCTTTAATATTTACAGTGTTTAATCAGGTACTTGCGTTACAGTGTACGCACAACCTGAATCACTTCAAACACCTCAATCTGGTCGCCTTCACGAACGTCGTTGTAGTTCTTCACGCCGATACCACATTCGAAACCGTTACGGACTTCAGAGACGTCGTCTTTAAAGCGACGCAGTGATTCCAGTTCACCTTCGTAGATCACCACGTTGTCACGCAGAACGCGGATAGGCGCGTTACGTTTCACCACACCTTCGGTCACCATACAGCCGGCAACAGCGCCAAACTTCGGTGAGCGGAAC
The DNA here is from genome assembly GCF_036782235.1 of Rheinheimera sp. Classification (GTDB taxonomy): domain Bacteria; phylum Pseudomonadota; class Gammaproteobacteria; order Enterobacterales; family Alteromonadaceae; genus Pararheinheimera. The sequence continues at coordinate 43,905 of NZ_DAIPZL010000014.1, forward strand.
ACATCACGCACCTGAGCCAGACCGATGATCTGCTGTTTAAACTCTGGTGCCAGCATACCTGTCATCGCCGCTTTGACTTCGTCAATCAGCTCATAAATGATGCTGTAATAACGTAAGTCCAGACCTTCTTCTTCCACCAGTTTACGGGCAGAAGCGTCGGCACGAACGTTAAAACCGATCACGATAGCTGATGAAGCTGCAGCCAGTGTTACGTCGGTTTCGGTAATACCACCAACACCACTGCCCACAATCTTCACTTTCACTTCGTCGGTCGACAGTTTCTGCAATGACTCGCTGATAGCTTCCACTGAACCCTGTACGTCTGCTTTCAGTACAATGTTCAGCTCAGACACATCACCGTCTGTCATGTTGGCAAACATGTTTTCCAGGTTGGCTTTTTGCTGACGGGCCAGTTTCACATCACGGAACTTGCCTTGACGATACAGGGCAACTTCACGGGCTTTACGCTCGTCTTTCACCACTGTGACTTCATCACCAGCTTGTGGCACACCGGATAAACCTAAAATCTCAACCGGAATAGAAGGACCTGCGGTTTTTACTTCTTTACCGTTTTCATCGCGCATTGCACGAACACGGCCATATTCAAAACCACAAAGTACAATGTCACCCTGATGCAGCGTACCTTCCTGAACCAGGATAGAAGCAACAGGACCACGGCCTTTATCCAGGCGGGATTCAATCACCACACCACGGGCCAGGCCCTGGGTCACGGCTTTTAATTCCAGAAGTTCAGCCTGGTTCAGAATGGCTTCGAGTAAATCGTCGATGCCCATACCGGTTTTGGCAGAGATTGGCACAAATTGAGTGTCACCACCCCATTCTTCCGAAATAACATCGTACTGGGATAATTCGTTACGAACACGATCCGGATCTGCATCCGGTTTATCCATTTTGTTCACTGCAACCACTAAAGGCACACCAGCCGCTTTAGCGTGCTGAATCGCTTCTTTGGTTTGTGGCATCACGCCATCGTCGGCAGCAACCACCAGCACCACGATATCTGTGGCTTTGGCACCACGAGCACGCATTGAGGTAAAGGCGGCGTGACCTGGGGTGTCGAGGAAAGTCACCATACCGCGTTCAGTTTCAACGTGGTAAGCACCGATATGCTGAGTAATACCACCAGCTTCGCCGGCCGCAACTTTGGCTTTACGAATGTAGTCCAGCGTTGACGTTTTACCATGGTCAACGTGGCCCATCACGGTTACAACAGGTGCACGCGGCTCCAGTTCGCCCTGGCCTTCACGGTCAGACATCACCGCTTCTTCCAGCTCGTTTTCTTTGGTCAGGGTAAATTTGTGGCCCATTTCTTCACAGACAATGGCCGCAGTTTCCTGATCAATCACCTGGTTGATAGTCGCCATAGCGCCCATCTTCATCATCACTTTAATCACTTCAGAAGCTTTTACTGCCATTTTGGCGGCAAGTTCAGCCACAGTGATGGTTTCACCAATTTTTACTTCACGCTCAACAGGCTGGGCTGGTTTATTAAAACCGTGCTGCATGCTGGTTGGTGTTTTCTTTTTCTTATGGCGATTGGCGCGGTTAAATGCATCTTTATCGTCATCATCTTTTTTCTTGGCTTTGCCAACAGGGGCTTTTTTGCCATGACGACGGCCGCCACGCTCATCGCGTGCGTCAACTTCGTCTTCTGCCTGTTTGGCATACACGTTAGAGGTCAGATGGTAATCACCAATTTCAACCGGTGATTTTTCTTCTTTGGCCCAACGTTCAGCGTTTTCTTCCGCCAGTTTACGGGCTTCTTCTGCCTGACGTTGTGCTTCTAATTCCAGCTTACGCAGGCGCTCAGCATCTTGCTGGGCAATAATGCGGTCTGCTTCACGTTTGGCGTCTTCTTTTGCCTGACGACGGGCCGCTTCTTCCGGATCATCTTTGAGCAATTGAGCGCGGGCTTCTGCCTGCTTTTTCGCTTCTAACGCTTTACGTTCAGCTTCAGCTTTTTTCTCAGCTTCTTCTTTAGCTTTGCGCTCAGCAGCCGCTTTTTCCGCCGCCTGACGTGCTTCTTCAGCCTTTAACGCTTCTTCAGCTAAACGGGCTTCTTCAGCAGCCTGCGCCGCAGCTTCGTCGACCAACGGGCGTTTAACGTAAGTTTTTTGCTTTAATACCTGCACCTGAATTTCGCGGTTACGGCCTGCGCCACCGCTGACACTCAGGGTTGTGGTTTCTTTGCGTTTTAAGGTTAAACGCGATGGTTCAGTGCTGGCACCACCATGTTGTTTGCTCAGATGCTCCAGTAAAGACTTTTTCTCGTCTTCTGAAACCACCTGACCGGCTTTTTTCGAGATGCCTGCATCAGCAAATTGTTGGACTAACCGATCAACAGTCGTTCCCACATCACTGGCTAGTTTTTCAATCGTTACTTCTGCCATGTCAATGTTACCTCCGTTGACCTATCAGTTTTCTTCACTAAACCAAACAATATTGCGTGCAGCCATAATCAGCGCGGCAGCTTTTTCTTCGTTCATTTTTTCAATTTCGAGCAAATCATCGACACCTAATTCAGCCAGATCGTCGAGCGTCACCACACCTTTGCTTGCCAGCACGTAGGCGGTGTGCGTTTCTAAACCAGGCAGGTTCAACAGCGCTTCACTCGGTGTTGCACCTTCCAGTGATTCTTCACTGGCCAGTGCACGAGTGGTCAATACAGCCTTGGCACGTTTACGCAGCTCTTCCACTGTGTCTTCGTCCAGACCGTCAATCGCCAGTAATTCACTGACAGGTACATAAGCAATTTCTTCCAGCGACGAGAAACCTTCGTCGACCAGAATACCTGCAAAGTCTTCATCGATTTCCAGTGCGGACATAAAGAGGTCAAGCACTTTGGAATTTTCTTCCTGGTGCTTTTTCTTCATATCAGACACTGACATCACGTTCAGCTCCCACGCCGTTAACTGGCTGGCTAAACGCACGTTCTGACCGGCGCGGCCAATCGCCATTGGCAGGTTGGCATCTTCAACGGCGATATCCATTGCATGACGTTCTTCATCCACGATGATAGAAGCCACTTCTGCCGGGGCCATCGCATTAATCACAAACTGGGCCGGGTTGTCGTCGTACAGCACAATGTCTACACGCTCACCACCTAATTCACCGGAAACAGCCTGTACCCGTGAACCGCGCATACCCACACAGGCACCCACAGGGTCAATACGACGGTCGTTGGTCTTCACGGCAATCTTGGCACGTGAGCCTGGGTCGCGGGCGGCACCACGGATCTCAATCATTTCTTCGCCGATTTCCGGTACTTCAATACGGAACAGTTCAATCAGCATCTCAGGGCGGGTGCGGCTTAAAAACAGCTGTGCACCACGTGCTTCCGGATTCACTGCATACAATAAAGCGCGGATACGGTCACCCGGGCGGAAAGTTTCGCGTGGGATCATCTCTTCACGCGCCAGCATGGCTTCAGCATTGTTGCCTAAGTCCACAATAACGCTGTCGCGGTTTACTTTTTTCACCACACCGGTTACCAGCTCACCGACCTGGTCGATGTAAGCTTCAACCACTTGTGAACGTTCAGCTTCCCGTACTTTCTGCACAATAACCTGCTTGGCCATCTGGGTTGTGATACGGTCAAACACCACAGATTCAATTTGCTCTTCAACATAATCGCCGATTTGCAGGCCTGGCTCGTCATATTGTGCAGCCGATAATGTCATTTCACGGGTTGGATGCTCCATTACATGGTCATCAGCAACCACCAGCCAGCGCCGGAAAGTCTCATAAGCGCCGGTTTTACGGTCAATAGAAACACGAACTTCGATGTCGCTTTCATTTTTCTTTTTGGTAGCGGCGGCCAGTGCATATTCTAATGCCTGGAAAATCTTTTCACGCGGTACTGACTTTTCGTTCGAGACCGCATCAACTACTAATAAAATTTCTTTTGCCATGTTTTCTGCCTCACTAAGAGCCGGTTAACTTAAAAAACCGGAACTACGTTTGCTTTATCTACGTTATCCATAAGCAAACGATAAGGTTTGCCATCCACTTCAATTACCAGCATGTCATCGACAATTTCCAGCAGCTGTCCTTTAAAACGACGGCGGCCGTCCTGCGGGATCGCCAGTTTTACTTCCACTTTCTGACCAACAACTTTGGCAAAATGAGCAGGTGTAAATAACGGACGGTCCAGACCAGGAGAAGAAACTTCGAGGTTGTATTCGTTAGGGATTGGGTCTTCAACATCAAGGATGGCGCCCACTTCACGACTGACCAGCGCACAGTGATCAACTGTCACTCCGTCCGGATGATCAATAAAAAGCCGCAGAGTGGAATGACGCCCAGCAGGCACGAACTCGCAGCCCAACAACTCAAAGCCGGCAGCTTCTACTGTTGGACCTAACAGCTCGGTTAAGCGCTGTTCTTGTTTAGTCAAAGAGACCTCCAGAAATAAAAAAAGGGCATATAGCCCAGAATTTTAGTACATCAATACTTCAGATATAAAAACGCCCCGAAGAACGGGGCGAAGTTAAATCCGAAAAAACAAGATATCGCCAATCTTGTTTATAAATCTGGTCTGTTTATCGAAGTTACGCCACAAGTTGCAGTCATCCGATAAACATCTTGCACTAACTTCTCGTCGGTGCAGCAAACTGTTTTGTCATTATTGTGCGTCTGAAGCACTTCAAAACAAGATTTGCAAAAGTTGGTTGCGGGAGCCGGATTTGAACCGACGACCTTCGGGTTATGAGCCCGACGAGCTACCAGGCTGCTCCATCCCGCGTCCGTAACTGGCGTGCATTATATAGTGCCGGGCACTGTATCGCAAGATTTGTTTTAACTGTCACTGACTTAGTTTGCTTTTTGCAGCAGAGTTTTAAATCGCTGCAATCGGACAAATTACAATAGGAACAGTTGAAAGAATGGTGCCGAGAGCGGGACTCGAACCCGCATGCCTAGGGCACTACCACCTCAAGGTAGCGTGTATACCAATTTCACCATCTCGGCTAAAAATTTTACTGCGTGGCAGTGGTTGTTAACTTAGTTACCAACCGGAATATCTTTAGTTGTGTCTTTCTTTTCTTCAGCGGCAGGTGCTTTTTCTACAACCGGGGCTGTTAGATTTTCAAATTCAGAGTTTTTCTCGATGTGGCTGGTATTGTAATTACCTAACACCAGGCTTAACGCAAAAAACACTACAGCCAGGATTGACGTTGATTTTGTCAAAAAGTTACCTGTGCCTGAAGAACCAAAAATAGTGGCAGAAGCACCGGCACCAAAAGAAGCGCCCATATCTGCACCTTTACCGTGCTGGATCAATACCAGACCGATAATTGCCAGCGAAACTATTACGTATAATACAATTACAATTTCGTACATGGTTAATCCTGTGCACTTAGGCAAATTGCAGCAAATTCTGCAGGTTTTAAACTTGCACCGCCAACCAGACCACCGTCTATGTCGGCTTGTGCGAACAGTGCAGCGCAATTTTCAGCGTTAACGCTACCACCGTAAATAATTCTTACTTGTTGTGCAGCTTCTTTATCATATTGACTCAGATGAGAGCGGATAAAAGCATGCACTTGCTGCGCCTGTTCCGGCGTCGCAGTTTCACCTGTTCCTATGGCCCAGACCGGCTCATAAGCGATGACTGAATGCCTCAGCAATTCAGGGTGCGCAGCATACACTGCATCCAAATGCTGTGCAAGAACCTGCATAGTTTTTTCTTGCTGTCTTTCGATTAAAGTTTCGCCAAAACAAACAATTGGCGTTAATTTCGCCGAAATTGCCTGCTTGGTTTTTGCTAAAACGACAGTGTCAGTTTCAGCAAAAAGTGCACGACGCTCTGAGTGACCAACAATCACATACTCAGCACCAACGGCGCGCAGCATATCAGCACTTATTTCACCTGTGAAGGCACCGCTGCGCTCACTGCTGACATTTTGAGCACCCAGTTTATATCTGTCGCTTTTTGGAAACTGACTTAGAAATATTACAGGCGGACAGATCAGAATTTCAGCGGCTGAAGCAGCCAAACTATTGAGGCTTGCACTGGCTTGTTCCACCAGTTCAACACTGCCATTCATCTTCCAATTGGCGGCAATTAATGGTCTGCGTTGTGTCATGAGAGCTCCGGTGTTTTAGCGCGCGAGATATTAACGAACATGGCTCTGAGGCACAAGCCATGCGTTATAAAAAAAGCGCCGTTGGCGCTTTTTTTATCTGTTGTTTTGTCAGGCTGAAACTGCACAATCAGCCGCAGTACCAGCTTCGCAAAAGCCTTTATCTAGCTTGCAATTTTCACAGCAGCAGCAATTTTTTCGGCATATTCCCGTACCTGCTGTTGTTCTCTTCCTTCAACCATTACACGGATCAGCGGCTCTGTGCCCGATTTACGGATAAGTACACGCCCCTGCCCTGCTAACTCCTGTTCAACCTGTGCAATCACTTCTTTGACATGTAAATTCTCTAAAGGCGCAGTGCCTTTTTCAAATTTCACATTCACCAGCACCTGCGGCAATTTGGTCATACCATGACTCAGATCTGCCAGTGATAATTTGGTGTCAATCATAGAAGCCAGCACTTGCAAAGAGGCAATAATGCCATCGCCTGTGCCTGCGTGATCCAGATTCAACACATGGCCCGAATTCTCGCCACCGATACGCCAGCCTTTTTCCTGCAGTAACTCCATCACATAACGGTCACCGACTTTGCTACGTGCAAACGGAATATCCAATTCTGCCAGCGCCAGTTCAAGGCCCATATTGCTCATTAAAGTACCAACAACCCCACCTTGCAACCGGCCACGCTCTTTGGCAGAACGGGCAATCATATAAATAATTTCATCCCCATCGATCTGCCGCCCTGTGTGATCGACCATCATCACACGGTCACCATCACCGTCATAAGCAATACCCAGGTCAGCTTTTAATTCAACCACGGCCTGTTGCAGCGCTTCGGTATGGGTAGCACCACATTTTTCATTGATATTTAAACCATTGGGGCTACAGGCGATAGTATGAACTTCAGCACCCAGTTCTTTAAACACGTTTGGCGCTATGTGGTACGTGGCACCATTGGCGCAGTCCAGCACTATAGTAAAACCGCTTAACGACATATGTTTAGGCAAGTGGCTTTTACAAAATTCAATATAACGACCTGAGGCATCGTCAATACGTTGTGCTTTACCGAGTTTTTCTGATGGTTCACATACCATCGGCTGCTCGAGCTCAGCTTCGATTGCCAGTTCAATGTCATCGTCTAACTTCGAACCATCGGCCGAGAAAAATTTAATGCCGTTATCGTAATAAGGATTGTGTGAAGCACTAATGACAATACCCGCTTCAGCGCGGAAAGTATGGGTCAGATAAGACACTGCAGGCGTTGGCATAGGGCCCAGTAAACGTACATCGATACCGGCAGCAATAAGACCTGCCTCCAGCGCGGTTTCCAGTAAATAACCGGAAATACGGGTATCTTTACCAATCAACACCTTACGGGTCCCACGTTGTGACAACACCCGGCCAGCGGCCCAGCCTAACTTCATGGCAAATTCAGGGGTAATAGGAAACTCACCCACCCGGCCACGCACCCCATCGGTGCCAAAATACTTCCTGCTCATTCTAATTCTCCAGACATTGTCGCTTCAGCCACAGCTATTGCATCGGCTGTTTCTCTGACGTCATGCGCGCGGATAATGCGGGCGCCATGCATAACGGCTATTGTGGCACAGGCAATACTGCCTGCCAAACGTTCTGATACCGGCCTGTTCAGTAATTGGCCAATCATCGATTTACGGGACATGCCGGCCAAAACGGCATAACCAGACTGCTGAAATTGACCAAGTTCAGCCAGCAGCCGGTAATTGTGGGCAAGCGTTTTCGCAAATCCAAAACCAGGATCCAGAATGATCTGACCTGGTGCTATGCCGGCTTTAATACAAACATTTGCTCTTTCTAATAAAAAACTCAGCACTTCAGCTGTCACTTGCTGGTAATAGGCCAGCTGTTGCATCGAACCCGGCATACCGCGCATATGCATCAGACAAACCGGCACCTGAGTTTTTACTGCAACCTCAATAGCACCTTCATCCTGCAATGCTCTGACATCATTAATGATATCGGCGCCAGCTTCAATGGCAGCTTTCATCACTGCAGCTTTATATGTATCAATAGAAATCACAGTATCAAACTCACGACGGATAAGTTCAATCACAGGAATGACTCTATTCAGCTCTTCGGTGATGGATACTTCTGCGGCACCAGGACGGGTGGACTCACCGCCAATATCTATGATGTCAGCACCATCTTTAAGCATTTGTTCAACCTGACGCAAAGCGGCGTCATGGCCAACAAATTTGCCGCCATCAGAAAATGAATCCGGCGTGACATTTAATATGGCCATCAGTTTGCATTTATCTAACGACAACTGACGGTTACGGGGCAATCTCAATAACATCAAACACCTCGTTGATATACTTGCGCGATAAAATACTGATTATTCTGTTCTGGCGCTTAATTCCAAAAGCATTTGCAATAAAAACCAGTTGCAGCGCCTGTATCAATCAAACGCTTTATGGTGAAACAAGCGACCAGGTTAAACTCAGGCGCTGTTGGCGTTATCGCTTCATTTTATCCTGCTGAAAAATACAAACCCCGAACAAGTCGGGGTTTTTATTCGATTTATCGTGTCACAGGAACCAACATCAGGCCCATCAGTCACGACTTAGTGCAGTGGGTTTTCTGCTGGTTTATCGTCAACTTTAACTTCTGCCGCCACGGCACTACCGCCATCAGAGCTCTGATCAGGCTTTTTGTCCTTTGGCTCCCAATGCTCTGGTGGTCGCACTTCACGGCGCGCCATCAGATCATCAATTTGTCTTGCGTCGATAGTTTCGTATTGCATCAAGCAATCTTTCATCGCGTGCAGAATATCCATATTTTCTTCAATCAACTTTTTCGAACGCGCATAGTTACGGTCAATAAAATCGCGGATCTCAGCATCAATCAGCTTCACAGTGTCTTCAGACATACTCTTGTTCTTGGTTACAGTACGGCCTAAAAACACTTCACCCTCTTCTTCGGCATACAGCAACGGGCCCAGTTTGTCTGAGAAACCCCATTGGGTGACCATTTTACGCGCCAGGTTAGTGGCACGTTCGATGTCGTTGGAAGCACCGGTACTGACAGCTTCGTCACCATAAATGATTTGCTCGGCAATACGGCCACCAAACAAGGAGCTGATCATACTTTCCAGGTAACGTTTTGAATGACTGACTCTGTCACGCTCTGGTAAATACATAGTCACACCCAGGGCACGGCCACGTGGAATGATACTGACTTTGTAAACCGGGTCGTGTTCAGGCACCAGACGACCCACAATAGCGTGACCCGCTTCGTGGTAAGCCGTCATTTCTTTTTCTTTTTCCGTCATTACCATAGAACGACGTTCTGTACCCATCAGAATTTTGTCTTTGGCTTTTTCAAACTCATCCATCGACACCACGCGACGGTTATTACGGGCAGCAAAAAGTGCGGCTTCGTTCACCAGGTTGGCTAAATCAGCGCCTGAAAAACCTGGGGTACCACGGGCAATTAATGATGCATCCACACCATCACCTAATGGCACTTTACGCATATGCACTTTCAGGATTTGTTCGCGGCCACGCACATCCGGTAAACCAACGGTGACCTGACGGTCAAAACGGCCCGGACGTAATAAAGCTGGGTCTAACACGTCTGGTCTGTTGGTTGCGGCAATCACAATAATGCCTTCATTACCGTCAAAACCGTCCATCTCCACCAGCATTTGGTTTAAGGTTTGCTCACGTTCATCATGACCACCACCTAATCCAGCACCACGCTGACGGCCTACCGCATCAATTTCGTCGATAAAAATAATACAAGGTGCGGCTTTTTTTGCTTGCTCGAACATGTCGCGCACACGGGAAGCACCCACACCTACAAACATCTCCACGAAGTCAGAACCTGAGATAGTGAAAAATGGCACTTTGGCTTCACCGGCAATGGCCTTGGCCAGCAAAGTTTTACCTGTACCTGGTGGGCCAACCATTAATACGCCTTTTGGAATACGGCCACCCAGTTTCTGGAAGCGTGATGGGTCTTTTAAATAATCGACCAGCTCAGACACTTCTTCTTTGGCTTCGTCACAGCCTGCCACATCGGCAAAAGTGGTTTTAATTTGATCTTCGCCCATTAAACGGGCACGGCTCTTGCCAAAAGACATGGCGCCTTTGCCACCGCCGCCCTGCATCTGGCGCATAAAGAAAATCCAGACGCCAATCAGCAGCAACATCGGGAACCAGGAAATAAAAATCTGCCCCAGCAGACTACCTTCTTCCGGTTGCACACCTGTGCCATCGACACCGTTTTCAATCAGATCTTTGAGCAGACCGTCATCGTAACCACCCGGGATCACAGTTTCAAAACGCTGACCATCACGTTTGACACCTGTGACCACACCAGTGCGGTCTACTTTGACTTCACGAACCTGGCCTTGTTTCACGTCGTTAATAAACTGGGTGTAACTGGTTTGCCGCTCGCTACGGTCGGTTGGACTGAAACTGTTGAACATCGTCATTAAAATGACGGCGATCACCAGCCATACCATTAAATTCTTTGCCATATCGCTCAAGGTTATAACCTCTTGTTACCAGAAAATGCTTCTGTTGCTACTTTACTAGAGTTTGAAGCCTGTCGCCACGATATAAGTCTCGCTCGAACGTGAACGCGACGAATCGGGCTTTCGGATCCGTACAGTGCCAAATACATTACGGATGTTCTGCACATATTGTTCAAAACCATCCCCATGAAATACTTTGACCACAAAACTGCCGTTCTGTTTCAGTACTTTGCTGCACATATCCAGTGCCAGTTCCACCAGGTACATACTGCGGCTCTGATCAACTGTGGCGTTTCCACTCATATTGGGTGCCATATCCGACAACACCACATCAACATTACGGCCACCAATACGGTCAAGCAGCGCATTGAGCACTGCATCTTCACGAAAATCGCCCTGCAAAAAGGCAACGCCAGCTAAGGGATCCATCGGCAAAATATCACAGGCAATCACGCAACCTGAAGGCCCCACCAGCTCAGCCGCTAATTGCGACCAGCTGCCCGGAGCTGAACCTAAATCCACCACAGTGTTGCCTGGTTTAATTAGTTTGTCTTTTTGCTGAATTTCTTCGAGCTTAAATGAAGCCCGCGAACGTAAGCCTAATTTTTGCGCTTTATGCACAAAAGGGTCTGATACATGTTCCTGCAGCCATCTGGATGAGCTGGCAGAACGCTTTTTCTTGGTCATGGAACTACTCTTAATTGGTCTTCCCTGCAAGATGGCGGTACAATAGCGTAATTTCAAGCTTTCCCAATGGAAAAAGTCTACTTATGAGTTTATCAAACAAACAAAAACAGTTTTTAAAAGCCAAAGCCCACGAATTAAAACCAATTATTTTACTGGGTGGCAACGGCCTGACCGAAGGGGTGATGGCCGAAATTGATTTAGCACTGGAACACCACGAGCTAATCAAAGTAAAAGTGCCAAGCATCGACCGTGACGAAAAAGTTGCCGTGATGGATGCGATAGTGCGCGAATCCAAAGCTGAAAAAGTGCAGGTCATTGGTCACATTCTGGTTTTATACCGCGCTGCCAAAGAGAAAAAATTAGTACTGCCACGCGGTTAAGTTTTTTCTGTCAGATAACCGGCCGCCTGTAAATGCAGGCGGGCAGTTTCTTCATCGTCGACAAAATTACGCACTACATCTGCAGGTTGCTGTACATCAGTCGCTTTTAAATATTGCCAGAGCAGCAAGGGATCGGCGGGTTTAATCACTTCCACCTGCTTTAAGCCATTGGCATAACTCCAGCTCACTACAGCTTTAAATAAATCAAATACTTGCTGTGGGCTCACCTGCCACAACCTCATATCAACCACTACAGCCCAATCACCGCCTAATAACACTTTTGCGGCGGCTTTAAAGTCTTTTTGATAGTCCGCTGCCACCAACAAAGTGGAGACTCCGTTGGCGCGCACCCACAAGGTTCGTTGTTGCACCTGTAACTGATAAGCTTTTGTTTGTTTCATCAGAACTCCAACCGCCCCACTCACATTAGGGGCCTTGCCAACCAGCCTGCCACACTGAGCTTCCGCTATCTTCGCGCGGAAACTGTTTGGCATCACCATGTTACACCAGGCATTAAAGTGATTGTCAATGCAACCTTGGTCGCAGTCAGAGCGGTAAAACCGCATTACACCGCAACTGAGAAAAAAATCTTTAAAAAACGCCAACAGCGAACAAGAAGGGAAACAAGAGATGTTGACAGCTAACAAAAAAGCGGCCGAAGCCGCTTTTTTACTTTATTGACATATCAGCGATATTCAACGTTGGTGATTTCAAACTCAACCATGCCACTTGGTGTGTTGATATTCACCACATCATCCAGCTCTTTACCAATCAAGCCACGTGCTATTGGTGAATTGACTGAAATGCGGTTGTTTTTGATATCCGCTTCGTCGTCACCCACAATGCGGTACGTCACTTCTTCGTCAGTTTCCAGATTCAGGATAGTGACTGTGGTGCCAAAAATAACCTTGCCGGTGTTGGGCAATTTAGTGACGTCGATGATCTGGGCATTAGACAACTTGGCCTCAATGTCCTGAATACGACCTTCACAAAAACCCTGGGCTTCACGCGCAGCGTGGTACTCAGCGTTTTCTTTCAGATCGCCGTGCTCACGCGCTTCGGCTATCGCTTCGATAATAGCCGGGCGCTTCACACTTTTTAACTCATGCAGTTCGTCGCGCAGAGCCTGCGCGCCTTCCACTGTCATCGGGATTTGACTCATCCGTTTACTCTCTTGTGTAACTCCTGCACTGAATTGACTGTGGCAAAAGCATTGGCTGCATTTGCTTTACAGGTTGCAAAAGCTGCGTTCAGTGTCGTGGTGTAATTTGCTTTGTGCTGCAGTGCGCCACGGCGTAACACTTTGGAATCTTCAATGGCCTGACGGCCTTCGGTGGTGTTGACAATGTAGCTATACTCACCGTTTTTGATCCGATCCAGAATGTGCGGGCGACCTTCAAACACTTTGTTTACGGCGCGGCAAGGAATACCTGCAGCAACCAGGGCGGCATGGGTACCACCTGTGGCGTCCAGTTCAAAACCGAGTCCAACCATAGTTCTTGCCAGCTCAACCACGCGCACTTTATCGCTATCACGCACCGAAAGTAAAGCACGGCCCCCTGTTGGGATCAGCGTACCTGCCCCTAATTCGCCTTTGGCAAAAGCTTCGGCAAAGGTTTCACCTACGCCCATCACTTCACCTGTTGAGCGCATTTCAGGGCCTAACAGCGGGTCAACACCAGGGAACTTGTTAAAAGGGATCACCACTTCTTTCACTGAGAAATATGGCGGGATAATTTCTTTAGTCACACCCTGCTCTTTCAGTGAGCGGCCAGCCATACAACGCGCACCTACTTTGGCAACAGCAACACCAGTTGCTTTAGACACAAAAGGCACAGTACGGGCAGCACGCGGGTTTACTTCAATCAGGTACACTTCGTTGTCTTTTACCGCAAACTGAGTGTTCATTAAACCAACCACACCCAGCTCCAGTGCCAGCTTTTTCACCTGCTCGCGCATCACATCCTGAATATCCTGGCTCAGGCTGTGGGGTGGCAATGAACAGGCGGAGTCACCTGAGTGCACACCTGCTTGTTCGATGTGCTCCATAATACCGCCGATAATCACATCAGTACCGTCACAAATGGCGTCGATGTCTACTTCAATGGCGTCATCAAGGAAACGGTCTAACAATACCGGTGAGTCATTCGAAACGCTGACAGCTTCAGTCATATAACGACGCAGATCATTGTCGTCGTACACAATTTCCATGGCGCGTCCGCCCAGCACATAAGATGGGCGAACCACCATCGGATAACCGATGTCCGGTGCTTTGTTAATGGCTTCTTCCAGGCTGGTGACAGTGGCATTTTTTGGCTGTTTTAAGCCTAAACGCTCAACGGCTTGCTGGAAACGCTCACGGTCTTCGGCGCGGTCAATCGCATCCGGAGAAGTGCCGATAATTGGCACGCCGTTCGCTTCTAAAGCACGGGCTAATTTCAGTGGCGTTTGGCCACCATATTGCACTATCACCCCTTTAGGCTGTTCTTTACGCACTATTTCCAGCACGTCTTCCAGCGTAATAGGTTCAAAGTACAAACGATCTGAGGTGTCGTAGTCGGTTGATACTGTCTCAGGGTTACAGTTCACCATAATGGTTTCATAACCGTCTTCACGCAGCGCTAAAGCGGCGTGTACACAGCAGTAGTCAAACTCGATACCCTGACCGATACGGTTCGGGCCACCACCGATAATCATAATTTTATCGCGGTTGCTTGGGGTGGCTTCACACTCTTCATCATAAGTGCTGTACATATAAGCTGTGTCTGATGCAAATTCAGCGGCACAGGTATCGACACGTTTATAAACCGGATGCAAGCCAAAACCGTGACGTTTTTTACGCACTTCAGCTTCAGCCACACCTAAGATGTCGGCAATACGTTTATCCGCAAAACCTTTGCGTTTTAACACTGTTAAACGCGCCTGGTCCAAACCGGCAAAACCACCGGCTTTCACTGCTGCTTCTTCTTTGATCAGATCTTCAATCTGCACCAGGAACCAGGGGTCAATATTGGTCAGCTTAAAGATTTCGTCCATGCTCATGCCAAAACGGAAGGCGTCGGCAATGTACCAAATCCGGTGAGAACCTGGCTCGCGCAGTTCACGGGTGATTTTTTCTTTGGCTTCGGGCGCATGAATGTCGATGATTGGATCCAGGCCACAAACACCAATTTCCAGACCACGCAGCGCTTTTTGCAAAGATTCCTGCTGGTTGCGGCCAATGGCCATCACTTCACCGACAGATTTCATCTGTGTGGTTAAACGGTCGTTGGCACCGACAAATTTTTCGAAGTTAAAACGTGGCACCTTGGTCACCACATAGTCGATGCTTGGCTCAAAAGAAGCCGGAGTGCGGCCACCGGTAATGTCATTGGCCAGTTCGTCCAGCGTATAACCCACTGCCAGCTTGGCTGCCACTTTGGCAATAGGGAAACCCGTGGCTTTAGAGGCCAGTGCAGATGAACGTGACACACGCGGGTTCATCTCGATGATCACCATGCGGCCATCCACCGGGTTGATACCAAACTGCACATTGGAACCGCCGGTTTCCACACCAATTTCACGCAATACCGCCAAAGAAGCGTTGCGCATGATTTGGTATTCTTTATCGGTCAGGGTTTGCGCCGGCGCTACGGTAATAGAGTCACCAGTGTGTACGCCCATAGGGTCAAAGTTTTCGATAGAACAAACAATGATGCAGTTGTCGTTTTTATCCCGCACCACTTCCATCTCATACTCTTTCCAGCCAATCAGAGATTCGTCAATCAACAACTCTTTGGTTGGTGATAAATCCAGGCCACGGGTACAGATTTCTTCAAATTCTTCACGGTTATAAGCAATACCACCGCCTGAACCACCCATGGTAAAAGAAGGACGGATAATGCATGGGAAACCGATTTTCTCCAGCACTTCGTAGGCTTCTTCCATCGAATGTGCCAGGCCTGCACGTGGACAAGCCAGACCGATAGAACGCATGGCTTTGTCAAAACGGCTACGATCTTCTGCTTTGTCGATTGCGTCGGCTGTAGCGCCAATCATTTCCACATTGTATTTCGCCAGCACACCGTGGCGCTCTAAATCCAGCGCACAGTTTAATGCGGTCTGACCGCCCATGGTTGGCAACACTGCGCATGGACGTTCTTTTTCAATAATTTTTTCCACTACCTGCCAGTGAATTGGCTCGATATAAGTGGCGTCAGCCATCTCAGGGTCGGTCATAATGGTGGCCGGGTTCGAGTTCACCAGAATAACGCGGTAACCCTCTTCACGAAGGGCTTTACAGGCCTGAGCGCCTGAATAGTCAAATTCACAGGCCTGGCCGATAACAATAGGACCAGCGCCGAGGATCAGAATACTTTTAAGGTCGGTACGTTTTGGCATGTCTCGTCTCTTTTCCTGGCTTATTTGGCTTTGGCTTGGGTCATTAAATCAATAAAGTGGTCGAACAGTTCAGAGGCTTCATGCGGCCCCGGGCTGGCTTCAGGGTGACCCTGGAAGCTGAACGCCGGTTTGTCAGTGCGGTGAATGCCCTGCAGTGAACCATCAAACAACGATTTATGAGTGGCGCGCAGATTGGCTGGCAAAGTCGCTTCATCAACAGCAAAACCGTGGTTTTGCGCTGTGATCAACACCTTTTTGCTGTCCAGATTCTGCACCGGGTGGTTACCACCGTGGTGGCCAAATTTCATCTTTAAGGTTTTGGCACCGCTCGCCAGCGCTAATAACTGGTGGCCTAAACAAATACCAAACACCGGAATGTCGGTTTTCAGGAACTCTTCGATCGCTTTAATGGCGTAATCACAAGGTGCCGGGTCGCCAGGGCCGTTGGATAAAAAGATGCCATCCGGGTTCATCGCCAGCACTTCAGCCGCTGTGGTTTTGGCCGGAACTACAGTTAATTTACAGCTGCGGTCTGCCAACATACGTAAAATATTGCGTTTCACACCAAAATCGTAAGCAACGACGTGAAACTTAGACTCTTTTGCGGCCTGATGACCTTCGCCTAATTTCCAGCTGCCTTCAGTCCACTGGTAAGCTTCTTTCACTGTCACTTCTTTGGCTAAGTCCATGCCCGACAGACCTGGAAAACTGCGCGCCAGCTCTAAAGCTTTGGCTTCGTCGATATCGCCTGCCATTAAACAGCCGTTCTGAGCGCCTTTTTCACGCAGGATGCGGGTTAACTTACGGGTATCGATGTCGGCGATGCCGAGAATGTTGTGGTCTTGAAGATATTGACTAAGAGAACGTTGATTGCGGAAATTGCTGGCAAGAAGAGGAAGGTCACGAATAATCAGGCCCTTGGCCCAAACTTTACCGGATTCTTCATCTTCATCATTGGTGCCGGTATTACCAATGTGGGGATAGGTCAGCGTGACCATTTGCTCAGCATACGAAGGATCGGTCAAAATTTCCTGATATCCTGTCATCGAAGTGTTAAACACTACTTCACCAACAGAAACACCTTCAGCGCCAATGGCTGTACCGCGAAATACGGTGCCGTCTTCCAGTACGAGCAGGGCGGACTTAGTCAAGGTAACCTCCAAACAGCAAAAAACGGGCGAAAACTGACAATGTTTTACAACCCGTTCTGACCCAAAATTGTGTACTCTTTATTGCGCTTTGGCTGTTGCATTCTGCTTATTGATGCATGTATTCACCAATCAACAGTGGCTAACAGACCCTTCAGGCAAACCGCAGTATTTTAGGCTATTTGCTGGATTTGGTCTAATCCTTTTTTGAAAAATTATAAAAATAACGGTTTTGCAGCAATTTTGCGAAGAATTGCTCAAAAACCTAAGCTAAGTCTGCTAAACCCAGCACTTGCTGCATAGAATAAAGTCCAGGCTGTTTATTTTGCAACCAAAGCGCTGCCCTTAACGCGCCTTGAGCAAAAGTGCTGCGACTGGATGCTTTATGGGTAATTTCCAGTCTTTCGCCCAGGTCGGCAAAAAGCGCTGTGTGATCGCCAATAATGTCCCCACCCCGAACTGTGGCAAAACCAATGGTTTGCTGATCGCGCTCGCCAGTAATGCCCTCACGGCCATACACAGCACATTGGCTTAAATCGCGGCCTATGGCTTTGGCAATACTGTTGCCAATAGCGAGCGCAGTGCCGCTGGGGGCATCTTTTTTAAAGCGATGATGCGCTTCAATAATTTCGATATCAGCACTTTGCCCCATCACTTTGGCGGCGGTTTGCACCAGATGCAGCAGCAGGTTGACGCCAACACTCATATTAGGCGCCCACACCACCGGAATGACCTCACTGGCAGCTTTGACCCGGGCATATTGTTCATCCGACAAACCTGTGACGCCAATCACCATGGCTTTTTTTGCCTGCACTGCCAATTCAAGCTGCGCCAGCATGGCTTCGGGCATGGTAAAGTCGACCCAGACATCGGCTTGTTGCACTGAATTTAAACAGGTTTCACTCAGCAACAACCCCTGTTTGCCGCAACCTGCCAACTCACCGGCGTCCACCCCAAGCAGCGCTGACCCCTGGCGCACTGTGGCCTGAGTCAGATTGAGTTTTTGCTCAGCAGCCACTGTCACCAGAGCACGTCCCATCCGGCCATTGGCGCCAAAAATACCTATTTTTGTCATGAACTTACCTATCTATTGCGCCGGCTGTCATTTGTGTTGCAGCCAGCATCACCGCTGAATCATTAAAAAAACCGGCCGCTATTCACTGAAACAGGCGGCCAGTGTGGGTTCTTGCTTTAATAAATCCTGATATAAACGAATTTGGTTTTGCGCCCTTTGTAAATTATGGTTTGGCCTTTTGATGGCAAAATAACGATCGCCATTCAGATGGTCGGCTAAAAAGCGGATGCCAATCATCAGACACATCACTTTGGCCCCCAGCAATAAACTTTGTTTTTCTGCTTTGCTGATCACGCCGGCCAGGCCCGTTAAATAACCTTCAGCCAAAGCCTTAAAAATCTCAGGCCGCACTCTGACTGCTTCGGTATCTAATGAATCTTCCGGCTCAGGTGAGCAGCAGGTACGCACCATATCGCCAAAATCAAATAACCAATAACCCGGCATACAAGTGTCCAGATCTATAGCGGCAATGCCACGCTGCAACTGCGCCGAATACAGCATATTGTTGATTTTGGTG
Organism: Rheinheimera sp.; assembly: GCF_036782235.1. Taxonomy (GTDB): domain Bacteria; phylum Pseudomonadota; class Gammaproteobacteria; order Enterobacterales; family Alteromonadaceae; genus Pararheinheimera. The sequence continues at coordinate 62,715 of NZ_DAIPZL010000014.1, forward strand.
TCGTTATGGCAGACCCGCAGCGGCAAAGCAGCACAAACTTGTTCAAGTTCAGTCACCAGAGCTTGTTGTGCCAGACAATAATCCACCAATTGCTGACACTGACTTAACCGTCCTGAAGCATCTGCGCTGATCGCTTGTTTCAGCTGCATAAAGCGCATGCCAAGATGATGAAAATCAGGCAGCACTGTGACCAGCTGCGACGCATCAAAATCGGCAAGCGCAGCGGCAAACTGACCAAAAGTAAGGGCTGCGGCATAAGCCTGCGCCGGATTTTCAACCACTTCGATGCTGCTGCCATTGTCAATAAACTGCAAAGCCCGTAAATCCTGTGCTGTGCCAGCCAGATAACTGCCATCAGCCTTGGCCTGCTGTCGCAGCACTTCAAGCCCATATAAACCCTGCTGTTTTTTCGCCAGCAAATGCTGTTCAATCTTCAGCGCGTTTTGCACCAGATCCTGGGCTGATGGGAAAATAGCGGTATTAATTTTTTGTAATATCAGTCGCTTATCGCCATCTTTTAATAAAAAAGTCTGATTAATATGGCCATTGCCAAAAGGCAGAATGTCAGTATGTGCCGACAATTGGTAAGCTTGCAGCACCTCAGCCGTGACCAGCGGATGTGACTTTACAGCAGGCTGAGCCCCGGCTTTTGTTTGTGTTACAACACTGGATGTCATGCAATAAGTTCCACAGCGGCATCATGCCGTATTTTTTGTTTGAAAATGATCCACAATTTCTGCTAAATCAGCAGGATAAGTAACACCAAACCAACGCTGGTGCGACAAATAGACTTTTAAAAGTTGTCCTTGTTGCAAAGCACTGTTCACCACTGATGGCAAATAACATTCGGCTTTTGGCTGCGGCATCTGCTGAAAAAACTCAGTCAGGGCCTGCGCCAGTTTTGGCATGATGGCGGCGCTAAAACCCCAGATATTCATCGAGACCGCCTGAGCAGGATCCAGTGGCAGCAATTGGCCGCTGCCACTTTGGCCATAAAGCTGCGCCCCTTGTTGCCTGATATCACAACATTCAGTGACAGACTGCAGATAATGCTGCTGGACCACACAAAGTCCTCTGTTCACGCCACCATGCGCTGACAAAGTCTGTGACAATTCAAAGGCCACCATAGCCCATTCGCCATTAAGTTCAACCTCAGATGAGCAGGCAGATACCGGTTTTTCAGCCATAAAATGTTGCACCAACAGCTGCATGGCGTCACTGCCATAATAATCATCAGCGTTGATCACTATCATCGGAGAATTTTGCACCGCATCACGGGCACACCACAGCGCATGGGCTGTACCCCAGGGTTTGTCCCGTGGTTGTATCACAACACCAGCCGGCAGATCATGCCCTTGCTGCAGCACCAGCTGTACTGTTAAATCGGCCGGAAAATGCGGCAACACTTGTTGCTCCAGGGCTGATATGAGTTCAGCGCGGATCACCAGTATTAACTGCCGTACGCCGGCGTTGTACGCGTCCATCACACTAAAATGCAACAAAGTGCGGCCTGTGCTGCCAAGCTGCGCCAGTTGTTTATCACCGCCAAAACGGCTGCCCATACCGGCGGCAAGCACAACTAAACAGGGGACTGCAGGTAAAGTCATCAACAGGGAGTCCGATGCTCTGAAACAAAAGCGTTATCATAACGTCTGAACTCCCTGCCTGACCAGCCAAAAAGCAAAATGCACTAAGGTGCAGCCGGTCGGATCAGCGAAAGAAAAGGTTTTGAAAAACCGCAAAAACAAAAAGGGCAGCGGTGCTGCCCTTGGTACTCGAATGGCGCTGACTGCCTTGGCGTCCAAACACCACGTTCAGCAGTTGAATTACAATGCTGCAGTTAAAATTTTGCGGGACACCTCAAGGGTAATGTCACCATGTTCACCCAGCTTCAGCATTTTGTGATGCTCAAGTTTAACCAGCACTGCATCTACCGCTTCACTGGTGACACCATAGTCGGCCAGACGGGTAGGCACGCCCATTTGCTCAAAAAAAGCTCTGGTGTGGGCAATGGTCTCGTCAATTAAGCGCTCTTCGTCTGTATGTTGCAGGTTAAATACCCTTTTACCATACTGGATCAGCTTTTCGCGTTTTTGACTGCGCTGCTGCTGTAACAAAGCTGGCAACACAATGGCCAGGGTTTGAGCGTGATCCAGGCCATATAAAGCGGTTAGCTCATGGCCAATCATATGGGTGGCCCAGTCTTGGGGCACGCCCTGACCTATCAGGCCATTGAGTGCCATGGTTGCAGCCCACATTACATTGGCGCGCACGTCGTAATTGTGCGGATCTTTTAGCGCCAAAGGCCCCTGCTCCAGTAGCGTCAGCAATAAACCTTCGGCAAATCGGTCCTGCACAGCGGCATTAACCGGATAGGTCATATACTGTTCCATCACATGCACAAAAGCATCCACCACACCGTTGGCGACTTGTTTAGGCGGCAAGCTGTACGTCACGGTTGGGTCCAGCACCGCAAACTGCGGATACACCAAGGGACTGGCAAAAGACAATTTCTGCTGAGTGCTGTAGCGGGTGACCACTGAATTGCCGTTACTCTCGGTACCTGTTGCCGGCAAAGTGAGTACACAGCCAAGTGGCAAGGCTGCGCTGATTGGCGCCCGTTTTGCCAGGATATCCCATGGATCGCCCTGATAAAGCGCTGCGGCGGCAATAAACTTAGTGCCGTCAATCACACTGCCCCCACCCACAGGCAATAAATAACTGATGCCCTGAGTTTTAACAATCTCTACCGCCTTTAATAAAGTTTCAAAAGACGGATTAGGTTCAATGCCTGAAAATTCAACAACTTCAAAACCATCTAATGCTTGCATCACTTGCTGATACACGCCATTGTGTTTAATAGAACCCCCACCATAGGTCAGCAATACTTTGCTGCCTTTGGGCACTAAATTGGCTAACTGGCTGATTTGACCTTCGCCGAACACAATACGGGTTGGGTTCTGATAAGAAAAATTAAACATAAAAACTCCGCACTCTGATTTGACCGGTTAAAGCGGTTAGGCTCGGACATAGCTGCAGCTCACACAGCTGACAGACCATGGATATGGCGTTTTATTGGGTAAATTCAACCATAAAAATGTAGTTATTCAGAGTTTACTAAATAAAAGATGCTTTAAGGCATAACATAAAGTTATTTGACAGGACTTCTGGACGTCTTTATATTCCGCAGCGTTATATGCACTTCGGATAATAGCTGTTTTAGCGATTATAAGGCGCATACCAGATTTTGATGGAGACCTTCATGAATGCAACCAGCCGACAGCAGGCAAAATTGTCGTTATTGCCTTTGCTGTTGTTTGTATTTTTATTTTTAGGCACAGGCCTGTATCTGCAGAGCCAGGGTGTTGCTTATGCGTTTTATCAGTTACCCGGGCCTGTAGCCATTATTCCGGCTTTAGTGCTGGCGGTATGGCTAAAGCGCGCGCCGATAGCACAGGGCATTGATGTACTGGTTAAAGGCGCCGGCAATAACAATATTATTACCATGTGTATTATCTACCTGCTGGCCGGTGCTTTTGCTGCTGTCGCTCAGGCCAGTGGCGGTGTGGATGCTGTGGTCAATGCCGGTTTAAGCCTGGTACCTGGCACTTTGTTATTGCCTGGTTTATTTGTGATCTCGGCTCTTGTTGCCACCGCTATGGGCACTTCAATGGGCACCATTGGCGCATTAGCCCCTATTGCTGTGGGTTTATCCCAACAAGCTGGATTAGAACCTGCTCTGGTGGCCGGCGCTTTATTAAGCGGCGCTATGTTTGGTGACAACCTGTCGATTATTTCCGACACCACTATTGCGGCCACCCGCACTCAGGGTGCTGAAATGAAAGATAAATTCCGCGAAAACTTTAAAATTGCCATGCCGGCAGCCTTGGTTACACTGCTGCTGTTTGCCGGTCTGACAAGTTCTGACAGCGCTGTAACGGTCAAAGAATTTAACTGGACTGGCGTTTTGCCTTATGCCGCCATTCTGGTCCTGGCCATTGCCGGCATGAATGTATTTCTGGTGCTGCTGCTTGGCATCGTGTTGGCGGCCTTGCAGGGCGCGTTTTTTGCCGATTATCAGCTGGCTAACCTTGGCAAGGATATTTTTAAAGGTTTTGCCAATATGCAGGAAATTTTCCTGTTGTCGATGTTTGTGGGTGCACTGGGTGAGTTTGTCAAACAACAGGGTGGCCTGGCCTGGATAGCCGGTCATATTGCCGCACTGGCGGGCAAACTGGCGCTGGCAGGCAATAAAGCCCAGCAGCTGGCGATTGCAGCTCTGGTCTTTATTAGCAACCTCTGTATTGCCAATAACACTGTGGCCATTGTAATTGCAGCTGATGTCAGTAAAGACCTGGCCGAACACAATAATATCAGCCCGAAACGCAGCGCCAGCTTGCTGGATATCTTTTCCTGTATCAGTCAGGGCCTGGTGCCCTACGGCGCTCAGGCCTTGTTGTTGGGTGCCAGCTTTTCGTTGTCGCCATGGGACGTGGTGACGCAAAGTTATTATTGTTTGATTTTGGCAGCTGCAGCTTTAATTGCGATATCGCTCAGTAAACATCAGGCCAAAGCAGTTACAGCCGCAAGTTAAAAAAGCCCGCCAAGCCAATAAAAAAACCGGCACGGCCGGTTTTTTTATTGGTGCAGCTGCAACCTTGTGCCGTTGTTATTTATTACAACGTGGCAAGTTGCCTTGTGCTTGCCTGCTTTGATAGGCAGCTAAGGCTGCAGGCATATCCTTCTGCAATTTTTTAATGCGGTTTTCCGGCACCGGGTGGCTGGATAAAATTTGTGGTGTACCACCGCTGCCTTGTTTAGCCATGTTCTGCCATAAATTCACAGACTGCTGTGGGTCAAAACCGGCTTTTGCCATTAAATCCAGGCCGATGACATCGGCTTCGGTTTCATGCACCCGGCTAAATGGCAATACAATGCCCACCTGAGCCCCTAAACCAAAAGCACTGGACAACTCTGCTTTATAACGGGTGTTCATTGCACTGAGCGCCACATCGGCCACGCCTAAAGTGGCTTGCACCGCCTGATTGCTGGATAAACGCTCGTTAGAATGACCGGCCATCACATGGGCTATCTCATGGCCGATGACAGCAGCCAGCTGGTGCTGGTTTTCTGCCACCAGTAATAAACCTGTGTAAACACCAATTTTGCCGCCAGGTAAAGCAAAGGCGTTCACCTGATCACTTTCAAACACCACTATTTCCCATGGATTGGCCTGGTATTTTTGTGGTGTGACTTTGAGCACCGCCTGCGCCACACACTGTACATACTGGTTGGTTTTTTTATCTTTAGCGATCGGTGTTTTAGTTTTTAACTCTTCAAAGGTCTGAATGCCAAGTTGGCTGACCTGATTGTTGTCAAACAACATCAGCTGCGGCCGCCCTGTTGGCGACTCGGCGCAAGATCCGAGCAGCATCATCGCTAAAACGCTGACAGACAATTGTTTTAACCTTAATTTGGACAATGTGAACATGGGGCTCCCTTCTGTGTTCTGATAATTCGGGTTAAATATCTAAATCCGGTGATGATCAAATTATTGAATATAAAGTAGGAAAAAACAGCAGCGATGTTTCTGAATTCAGTGTCATGCCAACTGCGCCGCACTCAGAGCAGTTTTTAACCCTGGCGCGCTGAACCGCAACTGAAAACTGTTGGTCATAAACCCTGAAAGCAACTTTTTAAAACAAAGACTCAAAACAACACCGCCAGCAGAAGCTGGCGGTGATGCAGAACTTAACCTGTTAAATCATCAAAAAACTTTTTTACACCATCAAAAAAGCCTTTGGATTTGGGTCTGTGCCGCGCTTCACTCTCACCTGCCCAGCTTTCATCAAGCTGACGCAGTAAGTCTTTTTGTTTGTCTGATAAGTTGACCGGCGTTTCCACCACCACTTTACAGACCAAATCGCCAACACCACCACCGCGCACCGACTGCACCCCTTTGCCGCGCAAACGGAACATTTTGTCGGTTTGGGTTTCCGCCGGGATTTTCAGCTTGACGCGACCATCCAGGGTCGGCACATCAATTTCACCACCTAAAGCGGCAATGCTAAAACTGATCGGCACTTCACAGGACAGGTTATTGCCGTCACGCACAAAAATCGGGTGATCTTTCACATGCACCTGCACATACAAGTCGCCTGAAGGCGCGCCGTGCATGCCCGCTTCCCCTTCACCGCTTAAGCGGATACGGTCGCCAGTGTCGACTCCGGCCGGAATTTTAACCGCCAGTGTTTTGGTTTTTTCCACCCGGCCTTCCCCATGACACTTAGTACATGGATCAGGAATAATTTTGCCGCGGCCACTACAGGTTGGACAGGTTTGCTGTACGGCAAAAAAGCCCTGACGCATGGTCACCTGACCGGCGCCATGACAGGTTGGGCAAGATTTCGCCTGAGTGCCTTTTTTGGCACCAGAACCATCACAACTGTCACAGCTCACCCAGGTTGGTACTTTAATATCAACCGACTTGCCGCGCACAGCGTCTTCCAGGCTCATTTCCAGGTTGTAGCGTAAGTCGGAGCCACGCTGAGCGCGCGACTGACCACCACGACGCCCCCCCCCAAAAATGTCACCAAAGACGTCACCAAAAATGTCGCCAAAATCAGCGCCGCCACCGCCAAAACCACCGCGGTTTGGATCCACTCCGGCATGACCGTATTGGTCATAGGCTGCCTTTTTCTGCTCATCTGACAGAACTTCGTAGGCTTCCTGTACTTCTTTAAACTTCTCTTCCATCGCTTTATCACCCTGAGTGCGATCAGGGTGATATTTCATCGCGAGGCGCTTATAAGCCTTTTTGATTTCTTTGTCATCGGCGCCTTTGGCAACGCCCAGGACTTCATAATAATCACGCTTTGACATAATGCTGCTTCAAGGTTGTGTGAGCGGATAGAGAAGCGACCGCCAGAGCGGTCGCTATGCCAGAGTGTGTGCACTCTGACTAACTCGGGAAAAACCGCAGCTTAAAGCAGCGGTCCTCACCAGACAAATATTATTTGTCTTTAACTTCTTCAAACTCAGCGTCAACCACGTCGTCACCGGCGTTTTTGGCATTGTCTGCCGAACCCGGATTGGCCTGGCCTTGTTGTGCTGCGGCTTGCAGTTTTTGCGCTGCCTGCAGTAACGCCTGAGTTTTGGCTTCAATTTCAGCTTTGTCACTGCCTTTGATCACGCCTTCCAGCGCGCTGATAGCAGCTTCAATTTCCTGTTTGTCATTGGTGGCTAAGTTGGCACCGGCTTCTTCAATCTGCTTGCGGGTAGCATGCACTAAAGCGTCAGCCTGGTTGCGGGTTTGCACCAATTCTTCGAACTTTTTGTCTTCTTCAGCGTTCAGTTCAGCGTCACGCACCATACGTTCCACTTCTTCATCCGTTAAGCCTGAAGAAGCTTTGATGGTGATCTTCTGCTCTTTGCCAGTGTCTTTGTCTTTGGCAGACACATGCAAAATACCGTCGGCGTCTAAGTCAAAAGTTACTTCAATTTGTGGTTCACCACGGCGGGCCGGGCGAATACCTTCTAAGTTAAACTGACCCAGCGACTTGTTGGCAGAAGCCTGTTTACGCTCACCCTGCAGCACGTGAATAGTTACGGCTGACTGGTTATCATCTGCTGTTGAGAAAGTTTGCGACTTTTTGGTCGGAATAGTGGTGTTTTTCTCAATCAGCGCTGTCATCACGCTACCCATAGTCTCGATACCTAAAGACAGAGGGGTTACGTCCAGCAGCAGTACATCTTTTACGTCACCTGACAGTACAGCACCCTGAATTGCAGCACCAACGGCAACAGCTTCGTCCGGGTTCACGTCTTTACGTGGTTCTTTGCCAAAGAAAGCTGTTACTGCTTCCTGTACTTTTGGCATCCGCGTCTGACCGCCCACCAGAATGATGTCATTGATGTCGCTGACCGATAAACCAGCGTCTTTTAATGCTTGTTTCAGCGGCTCGATAGTGCGCTGAATTAAGTCTTCCACCAGAGATTCCAGCTTGGCGCGGGTTACTTTGATGTTTAAGTGTTTTGGACCTGTCGCATCAGCAGTGATGTACGGCAGGTTCACTTCAGTTTGTGACGCTGAAGACAGTTCAATTTTGGCTTTTTCACCGGCTTCTTTTAAACGTTGCATCGCCAGTGGGTCGTTACGCAGGTCAATGCCCTGCTCTTTTTTGAACTCGTCTACTAAGTAGTTAATCACGCGTGAGTCGAAGTCTTCACCACCTAAGTGGGTGTCACCGTTGGTCGATAACACTTCAAACGTTTGTTCGCCGTCAACGTCATCAATTTCGATGATCGAGATATCAAAAGTACCACCACCCAAGTCATACACTGCAACTTTGGTGTCGCCTTTTTTCTTATCCATACCATAAGCCAGCGCTGCTGCTGTTGGTTCGTTGATAATACGTTTTACTTCTAAACCAGCAATACGACCGGCGTCTTTAGTGGCCTGACGCTGTGCGTCGTTAAAGTAGGCTGGTACTGTGATAACAGCTTCAGTAACTGGCTCGCCCAGATAATCTTCAGCGGTTTTTTTCATTTTTTTCAGCACTTCAGCAGAAATTTGTGGTGCTGCTAATTTTTTGCCTTTGACTTCAACCCAGGCGTCCCCATTGTCTGCTTTGACAATCTGGTATGGCATGATTTTGATGTCACGTTGTACTTCAGCGTCTTCAAAACGACGACCGATTAAACGTTTAATCGCAAATAAAGTATTTTTTGGGTTGGTAACCGCCTGACGTTTAGCAGGCTGGCCCACTAACACTTCACCGTCTTCCGCATAAGCAATGATAGAAGGTGTAGTTCTGGTACCCTCAGCGTTTTCGATCACGCGAGGTTGGTCACCGTCTAAAATGGCAACACAGCTGTTTGTTGTACCTAAGTCAATACCAATAATTCTACCCATGATGTACTCCGCTCTTAAATTCGAACAATTAAAATTGTGTTGACCGGTTAATGGGGTTAATCCCTGATCGATTCAAGGTTATTCAGCTAAATTTTTTCAGAAATTGACATAAAAGCGGATTTTAGCCGCTGTGAGGACTCAACCAGGCGCGCTTTGATGGAAAATCAGCAAATCCAGTTCGCTTGCCATGACGTAGCTGGGTATAATCCTGTTATCTGTTTTTTTATTTTTCCGGACGACCAAGATGCCATTACTCGATAGTTTTACCGTTGACCATACCATTATGAAAGCGCCTGCCGTGCGGGTTGCCAAAACCATGACCACACCAAAAGGTGATGCCATTACTGTATTTGATTTGCGTTTTTGTGTGCCAAATCAGGAAATTCTGTCAGAAAAAGGTATTCATACCCTGGAGCATTTATTTGCCGGTTTTATGCGTGATCACTTAAACGGCAATGGTGTGGAAATTATCGATATTTCCCCTATGGGTTGTCGCACCGGTTTTTATATGAGCCTGATTGGCACTCCGGACGAACAAAGGGTCGCCGACAGTTGGAAAGCTGCGATGGCTGATGTTTTAAAAGTGCAACAACAGTCTGAAATTCCGGAATTAAATGTGTACCAGTGTGGTACTTACCAGATGCATTCGCTGGAAGAAGCCAAACAAATTGCCAAAAACGTCATTGACCGTGGTGTGGGTGTTAATAAAAACGAAGAATTAACCTTGTCTGCTGATTTATTAAAACAAGGTCATTAATACCGGCGTAAAATTCGCCAGTGTCGAATATTCAGTACTCAGACCAAAGCCCATCAACAGATGGGCTTTTTTATTGCCTACCTTCATAGGAGGTTGTTTATTTACTGACGGTACTGCTGTGGTAAAAAGCTGTGCAGCTTTGCCGGTTAAGCTCTTTTTAGATTATTTTGCAGCATCAGTTGCAGCGCCGAGGGTTGTTTGGCACGGGTGGCTGCGGTGGCGTAATAATTGGACGTGTCGTTTTTCACCCGATTTAAAATAATACCCCCAAGCGCCACACCGGATTGTTCCAGCAGCTCAAGCTTGCGGGCAAAATCCACCAGCGGTGTTTTTTTCACATCCACCACCAGCTCCAGCTGTCCGACTGATTTAGCCACCACCATAGCGTCGCTGACCGATAAAATTGGCGGACATTCAATAATGACCCTGTCGTATTTTTTCGCCAGCACTTTGAGAATGGCGTCAAATCTGGGCATGGATAAAAACAACAGCGGATTCATCGGCCGGATCCCGGAGGGCAAGACATCAGCATTGAGCTCTTTGCTGTAAAACACACATTGCTCAAAACTATGAGTTTTTGCCAATAAGTTGGTTAGCCCTGGCCTGTGCGGATTTTCGCCCAGCGCTTCGGCCAGCGCCGGAAAACGTAAATCGGCATCAATCACTATCACCCGCTCCAGCTCAGAAAAAGATTTGGCCAGTTGCAGACAAATACTGGATTTTCCCTCATTCGGCGCTATTGAAGTAAAGGCCAGTAACTTTTGCTGACACAACTTTTTATCCAGCAAAATATTGGTGCGGATTGAGCGGATATACTCCTGATACAACGTATATTGTTTGCCCGATTGCTGTACCACCGGCAAATTTTTATTGATGCCCTTCACCCGGATTTGCGGCACCACACCAATCAGCTTAAAGCCAAAACGGGCGGCAATCTGGCGGTACTTGGCGGTGACATCGGCAAAAAAATGCAGGCATAACACCAGAAAAACCGCGCCGATAAATCCGATTAAAAATGCCGCCACCGACAATAACAGCCGCTTTGGACCTATCGGCTGACTGGGCACATTGGCCGGATCCACCACAATAATGCTGGAGCTTTTATTAATGTCTTTGAGTAACTGACTTTCTTTGAGTTTATCGCTCAGGGTGGTTAACAGCGCCAGACTGGCCTGAATATCGGCTTCATGTTTTTTATGATGTTGCGCCACATCCACCAGGGTTTCGAGTTTTTGGTTGGCACCAAGGGCTCGCTGCTCGGTTTGTTGTAATAACTGCAGCAATTCGGCATGGCGGGTACTGAAGTTACCGATCAGTTTGTCCACTTCTGCTTTTAACTGGCCGGTGGCCACTTCAATTTTTTTCTCGGCGGCAATATACCTTGGGTGTTTGGCCAGATAACTGAGTTTAAGCTGGGCAAACTCGGCCTGTAACATCGATAACTGCTGCTGTAATGCGGCAATTGAAGGCGCAGAGCGCAGCTCCGGCACACTGCTCAGCTGCAGAAAATCCTGCTCCTGACGAACTTTTTGTAACAGCACCTCAAGTTCACGCAGCTGACGGTTCAGCTCACGTTTTTCCAGTGCCAGCTGCACTATTTCCTGTCTGGCCAGCTCCACGTCACTATGAATATCAATAATATGATGTTGCTGCCGGAACTTAGCCAGGCGTTCTTCGGCCTGAGCCAGCTGCAATTTGGCCTGCTCCAGTTGCTGGCGCAGTAAATCGCTGGCCTGATGGCTGTGTTGTTGCATCAAGCCCGTCTGATACGCCATAAAACGACTGGCCACCAGATTCACCACTTCGCTGGCAATATAAGGGTTGTAATGCACAAAAGAAATTTCCAGCAAGGTGGTTTTAGGCACCGAAAGAACCGTCAAACCAGCCAGCAGCGCCTGGGCGTCATCACGGCGTAAATCATCGGGCAAGCCCAACTGCAAATCATCCGGCAACTGACTGACCACGTCTCGGGCAAACTGGGCAGAGGTCAAGAGTTTGATCTGGGTGTCCAGACCGTCATTGTCGCCACCACCGCCTGGTAATAAAGATTGCAGTGGATTGGACGCCAGTACACCTTTGACCATCAGTGTGGTGGAAGCGCGGAACATCGAAGGCAACTGCGCCACCAGCGCTGTAACCAGACTAAACACCAACAGTGTGATCAGCACAATCAACCAGCGTCTTGCCGACAAAATAGCCAGAATGACGCTGAGTTCAATCACGTCACTGCCTTGCCCTTGTCGTTGTGGTTGGTGCTGCTGGCCCATTAAAAGAAACTCTTGTCTATTTTGATCACATCACCGGGCAGAATGATGGTGTCTGCAGTTGCAACAAAGGTAGTTTTGTCGACGCCACGCTGAATATGCCACTGTTTGCGCGAGGCTCTGTCCTGCAAACCACCGGACAAGGCGATAGCCTGCTCCAGGGTAATATCAGGCTGATAAGGATAAGAACCCGGGCTTCGTACTTCACCATAGATAAAAAACGGCCGGTAACTGTCGACAGTAATAGACACACTGGGCGACACCAGATAACCGTCCCGCAGCAGCGCTTCGAGCTTTTCTTTGGCCTGTTGTTGGGTTAAACCTGTCATTTTGACGCTGCCGAGCAGCGGCATATCAATAAACCCCTGTTGGCTGATTTGAGCTGTGACCGACAAGTCCGCTTCCTGATAGACACTGATTTTAATGGTATCACCAGGACCAAACTGATAACCCTGCAAAGATAAAGCAGCCTGTGCCAGCAGTACCGGGCTGAACATTGCAACAACCAAACACAGCAGCTTTACCATAACCGGCTCACCTGCCAGAACAATTCAGTGGCGGTTTTATCCGGCATAGCAGGTTGAGCAAGCCGCGCTCCCTGCAACTGCAGTTGTTGTTGCCAGTTGCTACCAAGCTGCCACTGCCAGCGCAGCGCCAGCTCCAGCCTGGTTTTTTGTAACTGCTGCTCGTCCAGCCGCGCTTTGTTGTGTGACGATGACAGTGCAATCTGATGGGCGTCATTCCACTGATAACCCAAAGTCACGCCAGTGCGGGTTTCAAGCTGACTGACACTGGCTGTGGCGTAAGACAACACCGAGTTGCGGCTGGTGACCAGGTCAAGCTGCCATTGTCTGGAGATCTGCCATAGATTGTTGGCCTGCCAATAATAACCGTTGCTTTGTTGTCCCGCAGTGTCACGCCTGAACTGGCCTGCCACAAACTGAAACTGCTGGCTACCGGCATAATGGGTCGACCAGCCAGCGCCCAGCTGATACAGCTCGGACGGTACAACACCCTGCTGTTCACGCCGGATTGCTGCCTGTGCTAACAGACTGCTATTTTCATTCAGGCGATGGCCGTAATTTGCGCTGACAAAATTGCCTTGTTGTGAAGTAAATAATGCAGCATGAGCCTCAGTGAATAACAGCTGCGACTCTGGCTGCTGCTGAATAGTTTGCTGGCGCAAGTCGCGGCCGGCACTCAGGGTCAGTTGTTGTTTGTCTGGTGAGCGCCCCAGTTGTAATGACAACTCGAGCGACTTGTGTTCGTCAGTCAGGCTTTGGGCCGCAGGGTCAAGAAACTCGCCTTTGCCAAAACCGGCACGCGCTAATTCACGTTGCCACTGGCTTTGCACGGTAATATCAACAGCATCCGATAAAAACAACTTCACGGCAGGCGCCAGCCGGTGATCTGTGCTGCTCAGGCCAGACTGGTCGGCATAATGGCTGGAACTGATGCTTAACGGGACAGCAACAGCATAACCTTCAAACAGCTCAAGCCAATGGTATTGCACTGAGGCAACCAGTTTTTCATCGGCCACCACAACAGAGGGCTGAAAATAAAGATTGGAATTGTGAACAAATTGCAGCGCAGTGTGCAGTTCATGTTTGGCCTGCTCCCAGTCACTGGTGGCCGCCTTGCTGTGAATACTTAAAAAAAGCGTTGAAAATACAAAAAGATACTGCCTAAACATCGGAATGACTCTTGAAAAAGTAAAACATCCTTATTTTGTTTTTATTTTTCCATTGCACCGATAGTAACGGAGAACTGTGAAAAGTTAAAGACTTTAACATTTTTCATTTTTTTAACTTTTTATCTGCAGCGGCCAGACAAAAAATCGCTGAAAATATCAGCAAAAACAGACTTGTTGTTATGCCAACAACAGCGAATAATCAAACAGAATAAGCGAACCGCAGTTCACAGTGGCAGGGAGTAGCGCTATGGTCAGATTTCGCCGGCAAGGTACAGCCCTGCTCTGTTGCCTGAGTCTTCACATCAGCTTCTGCACTTTGGCCGCCGAGAAACTGCGGTTTGTGCTGTATTACCCGCAGGTGCCACCTTATATGTATGTGGATCAGCAGACAAACAAAGTGGTTGGCCTGGTACCTGAGTTACTGGAAGAGCATTTTTCCGGACAAAAAGTAAAACTGGAATTTGTTCTTGATAACAGGCGCGGCGCCGAGCACAGGTTATACAGTGGTGATGTGGACGCCATGCTGCTTGCGCCTGAATGGACTCAAAAACCACAGCAGCTGATTTTTTCCGATCTCGTGTTACAACACCGCGATTATTTATTTGCCTTAACACCTTTTGCCAGCGGCAGCAGCATCAAAGACTGGCTGGCGGGAAAATCCGTCTGTACCCGGCAATATTATGTTTATGAAGTACTTGAACCCTTTTTCCGGCAACACAACGCCACCAGGGTTGATGCTTCGAGCGAACTGGCGCAAATGAAAATGTTACAAAGTGGTCGTTGTGATTACGCTTATATCAACGAGCATGTGGCGCGCTGGCTGCAACAGCACCAGTTTGCTGATTTGTCGCTGTATCAATCCCCTGAATATTTTGGTGAAGTGGCACTGCGGGTGGCATTTCACCCCAACTGGCAACCTTACCTGCGTGGTTTTAATCAATATCTGACGCGCCAGCATCAGCAAAACAATATCAGTAAAAAGCTGGAATTTTATATTCAGCAGCGTTAGGCACCTTGAGCACAATGAATGGCCGACCCACAGGGCCGGCATCGGATAAAAACTTGCTACACATTTCAGACTAAACCTCAGGGCGTACAGCCATAGACTAAGCCACCCTGAGTTTTGAGCTTACTCAGATTTTAAATTGTGCCACCACCTGACGCAGTTCGCTGGACGAACCGTTCAGCGCTGCGGCTTCTGCCGTCAGTTCAGTCGCGTGGCCAGCAGTGTTATCCACCAAAGCCGTGATCGCATGCAAACTGCGGTTAATATCATCGGCCACTATGGTTTGTTGTTCAGTGGCAACGGCTATTTGGGTACTTTGCTGCTGCACCACAACAATAGCCTGACTGATAGCCGACAACGCCTGCTGCATAGCCTGCGCCCGCTCAGTGCTGACTTCAGTCTGACTACGGCCACGCTGCATCACAGTTTCCGCTTGTTTGGCAATTTGCTGCAGTTTTTCCACCATACGGCGGATATCGTCGGTGCTGTCGCGGGTGCGTCCGGCCAAGGAGCGTACTTCATCAGCCACCACGGCAAAACCGCGGCCCTGCTCGCCGGCACGCGCCGCTTCAATAGCCGCATTAAGCGCGAGCAAGTTGGTTTGTTCAGCAATACCTTTAATGACATCCACCACAGTACCGATATTCTCCGATTCTTTGGCAAGCCCCATGACCACCTGCACGGCCTCCAGCATACTGCTGTCAAGCTCGGTCATATCCTGCACCGCCAGTTCAGACAACTTAAAGCCGTCCTGCCCCTGCTGCTGGGCATGGGCTGCAGCTTCACTGGTCGACTGAGCATTCTGGCTGATTTCCTGCACCGTAGCCGCCATTTCGGTGACGGCAGCAGACACCGAATCTATCTGCAGTTTGCTTTGCTGAATTTCCTGATTGGTTAAACCGGCCACCTGATTTAAATGCTGACTGGAGCTTTGCACCTGATGGGCCTGCTGGCGGGTCATTTGCAGCGACTGGCGTAACTTGCCAACAAAGGTATTAAAGTGTGTTGCTAAAGCCCCCACTTCATCCTGCTGGTCAATATTGATGGTTCGGGTGAGGTCTCCATCGCCACTGGCAATGTCCTGCATCGCAGCGGTTAAGTCGGTCAGAGGTTTGGTAATCAGGCCGGTACTTAATAAAATCATCGCGGTAATAATGCCAAGCATCAGCAACGTAGCGAATAACGCCCAACTGATCGACGTCTGAATCGGGCCGTCAATCAGCTCCGCCGGCACTAACATGCCCACTAACCAGGCCATTTTCGGGAAATCAAGTTTGACCGGCTCGAGCGCTACGTAATAGCGTGCGCCCTGAAAACGCACCGGGAAAAAGCCGGCTTTCCCTGCTTTGGCCGCATCGGCTATTGCGGTAAAACCCGAAGTTTCACTGATCTTCTGATCAAAAGCAGCAATAGCATCATTGGTTTTAATTTCAAAACCTTGCTGGGTTGGGAAATGCACTATCTGGCCTTTATCGTCCAGTAAAAAGGGCAACCCCTGACCATGGTAACGAATGGTATCTACCTGCTCACCCACTTTATTAATATGCAGATCCACACCACCAACCCCAAGCAGGGTACCATCGGGCAAATACACCGGCCCTTCCACCACGGCCGACACAATGCCGGTGGTAAAATCGGCTGAAGGTGAACCTAAAAAGAAGGCGTTGTGTTTCATCGTCTCCTGATACCAGGGACGCTGGCTGGCAAAATAACCTTTGGTGACATCACCGGCGTTCGGGCCTTCTTTATCCACCCCGGTACGCGAATCTTCACGGAAATATTCATCAGAGCGGGTTAATGCAAAAAAAGCCGACAAAATGGCTTCATCACTGCCACTGACTGTTTTAAAGGTCTGGTTGATCTGCTCGTAGCCGGCCAAACCATTCAGTTCAGTACCACGCCCGGGGTAATTCACAAACCATTGCTGGAACTGCGGCGCATGTAAAAAAGTGCGGGCGACCTGAGCGTAACCTGCAAAAAATTTGCCAACGGACACCGCCTCTTTTTGCATCAGCGCGTCCACATCCGACTCCACCTGCAGCCGGGTCTGACTGGCCAGGTGACTGACCACAAAAATGGCGGCCAGGACAAAAAGCACGGCGGTTGAGCCGCCAACTGTCAGTAAGATCTTTTGTTTTATTGATTTTATTTTTGTGTACAACATACAACCCCCAAAAAGTAGCGCCTCATCAGAACACAAGGCTCTGAAGAAATCCAGATAGCCAGAGGTTGTAGCTGGCTGACAAAAACGCCGCTGTTTTGTGCCAGGGCGCGCCCTGTCGCGTTCCGGCCTTTAGCTGCGGGCAAAAACTGTGGCAAGCGTCACAAAAAATGGCGATAAAACCACAAAAAGGTCAGACTAATAACTGTGGTTGGCGCGCAGTTGTAACTGCAATCAAACAAGGCTGTGAGGCCACAGCCAGCAGCCCAAGGTCACAGCAGGCTGTGCCCCCGTGCTTGCAAGCAGGATTTAGTCTGGCAGGGTTAAATTCAGGACACGACTGACGGTGACAGTGCCTGTCACTTCGGCATTCTGAATAGTAGTGCGGTAGTTTTGCGCCATCACACGGTTAAAACTGACCTTTAACAGCTTACTTTTACAGGCTCCCAGTTCAAACTGGGGGATCAGCAGCTGATTTTTTGTGGTGCTGCGCACCAGCCGTACCGGGTTTTGCCCAACTGGGCACTGAGCATCCGGCTGCTCAATCACCAGCTGGGTTGGATAATCATCGGCTGCCCAATAAAAATGCATAGTGCCGTTGCCTACTGTTTTGTAGCCAAAATCTGTTGCCTGTAATAAGCGAAATTCCGGCAACAAAATGGTCGGCGGCAGGGTTAACATAAAACTGTCTTCCACATTACTCAAACGCCAGAACAACAACTGCGGCCGTTGTAACCTTTGTTCGGTAATTTTTTCCGGCATGACGTCGCTCAATACACAACAACGCATGGTGTCAGGGTTATTTGCAATTGAGGCTTCGCTGACTCTGGTTAAAGGGTTACGGATTTCCAGATGATCGGTGCCGGATAAAGCCAGTGCCTGGTTTTTCCGCCACAGCTGCAAACTACCGCCATACAGCAGTCCGGTGTTGCCGGTATAGCCTTCATCTGTCAGCACCAGCTCAATGGCAAGCTGATAACTCAAATCAGGTAAAGCCGAGGACTCCACTTCCGAACTGGCTGAACCACCACAAGCAGACACTAAGGTTGCCAGCATCAAGCAGGCGAACTGCAATCTCATTGATCAACTCCATTTTCTATTGATAAGGCAGTGTAACCGGCACAGCAGCAGCGTCACAAGTGTTGATGCAGATGCTTTATCTACAAAATACAAAGTGTTATGAATGAATAGCTCAAGGCGCTGGTAACTCAATCAATAGGTTTAATGGGTGAAGACGGGATCTCATGATGCCGGCAATCCGGCATCATGCCGTCTGAACGCCTTTTGCTCTGCAAAAGGCTGGATGAATCCGGGATCTCAAGACGCAAACAGTTTTGCGTCTTGCCGGATGAACGCATGAGCCTCTGTCGATTGCCGGATTGTAAAAAACACAACAAGGTCTGGAATCTTGTACACTCGCTACATCCATGTAGCTTGCCTCCGGCAGCTATGCTGTGCAAAACGGCAATCCTGCCGTTTTGTGGACAGCGAAGCTGGTCCCGAAGGGACTTTCTAAAGGGATGTAGAAAACAAAAAACCTGCTCTAGGCAGGTTTAATGGGTGAAGACGGGATTTCATGATGCCGGCAATCCGGCATCATGCCGTCTGAACGCCTTTTGCTCTGCAAAAGGCCGGTGGACGCAAAAACACAAAAACGCCCGGAGCGTTTTACACTCGCCACATCCATGTAGCTCGCCTTCGGCAACTAAGTTGTGCAAAACGGCTATCCTGCCGTTTTGTGGACAGCTTTAGCTGGTCCCGAAGGGATTTTCTACAGGGGTGAATTCGGGATCTCAAGACGCAAACAATTTTGCGTCTTGCCGGATGAACGCATGAGCCTCTGGCGATTGCCGGATTGTAGAAAACAAAAAACCTGCTCTAGGCAGGTTTAATGGCGGACGCAGGAGGATTCGAACCTCCGACCGCTCGGTTCGTAGCCGAGTACT
>NZ_DAIPZL010000015.1:0-79279 GCF_036782235.1 Rheinheimera sp.
GGTAAATATCCGCACAAAAAATAATGCCAGTCAGCTTAACTGACTGGCATTACAGACTCAGGTCTGGCTTTTTGTTATCTCAAAGAAGCAGGGGTTACCCCTGCTTTTGGCTATGGTTTATTCATCCACAGCTTTTGGTTTGGTCATAGGCGCAGCTGTGACCTGACGTGCCACTGTGCGTGGTGTTGATACCACCACAGGACGTTCAGCAGCCGGCATGCCGGTTGGCACTTCGGCCGCAGGTTCAGCATCCACCACCACAGGTTTAGTCATGGTCGAGGTCACCATATTGCCGTAGCGGTTGCCTTTGGCAGCGGCAGGCGCGGCAGTGACAGGGGTTGTCTGAGCCACAACCTGTTCAGTTACTGGTGTTGCTTGAGCCACAACTGGCTCTGCAGACTCAACCGGAGCTGGTTTGGCCGCCGGTGATTCAGCTTGTGCAACTGCAGCTGGTGCAACTGATGTAGCAACAGCTGTTGGTACCATTTCAACTGCAGCAGGAGCAGCGACCACATCAGCCGGTGCAACTGTTGCAGTGGCAACAGGCTCAGTACTCAGCATAGTTGGTTCTGATGTCGCCTGAGTCTCTGCTGCGACTTCAGCTTGTGCAGCTGCTTTGGCGCGGCTACGGCTACGTGGTTTAGCAGCAGCTTCCGGTGCTTGTTCAGCTTCAGCCTGAACTGTTGTTGCAGCAACGGCGTCAGCCACAGCTTCAACCGCAGTTTCCGCCAGAATTGGCAGGTCCAGCTGCTGTTCTGCCGCGAGCTCTACATCATCAACCGGATAACGGGCTTCAACTGATTCGTCCGTTTCACCGTTTTGTTGCTCTTTTTTGCGTTTTTGGCCAGCAGCACGTAAATGACGTGGTGAACGGCGTGAACGGCTACGATTTTCGCTGTTTTCTTTATCTGCAGTTTCGCCTTGCTGAGTTTCAGCTACTTCTGCTTGCGTTTCAACAGCGAGCTCTGCAGTTGATTCTGCAATGACCACTGTTTCAGCTGCAACTTGAGGGACTGACTCAGGGCTTACTGGCACAGTTACAGTGTCTGCAGCCACATTTGCCACTTCAACACTTTCAGTAACTGCAGTATTTGCCACAGCTGTGTCTTGTGGAGCAGTTTCTAAAGCGGTGATCACCTGATCTGCTGCAACTGCTTTTTCCAGGCGTACAGATTTACGCATATTACGACGCTGACGGCGCTCAGCCACTTTGCTTGAGCTCGGTACTTCATCGTCGCTGTCAACGGCGACAACCTTGACTGGTTTTTCGGCTGCAGGTTTTTTGCTTTCGTTGCGATCTAACCTTTCTGTGCGTTCAGCACGTTCCGGGCGCTCACTGCGTTCTGCACGTTCGCCGCGGGCAGGGCGTTCACCCCGTTCGTTGCGTTCATTACGGGCTTGGCGGTCCTGCTGCGGACGAGCCTGCTTGCCATCTTCACGCTGCTGCTGTGGTGCGCGTTCTTCCTGACCTTCGTTACGACGGTTTTGGTTACGGCCGTTACGACGGTTTTTATTGTCGCGGTTGTTCACACGGCGTTGTGGCTGCTCAGCTTTTTCTTCGACCTTGGCCGGGGCAGCGCCAAACAAAGATTTAAAGAAACCTGTGACTTTGGCAACCAAACCGGTTTCAGCCACTGCTGCCACCTGAACCTGTGGTTGTGCTTTAGCCACAGGCGCTGGCACCGGAGCTGTTTCCTGCAAAGAAATAGCGGCAATGGCCGGTTTTTCTTTCACTGCATCTGACACCGGGTGGTACAGCGTATTTTGTACTGCTGGTGCTTTGACCATGTTGTAACTGGATTCTTCGATTTCTTCATCAAAACGAATGCGGGTTACTTCATAGTGAGGGGTTTCCATATGCTCGTTTGGAATGATGTAAACACGCACACCTAACCTGCTTTCGATACGGCGGATAGATTCGCGTTTTTCATTCATCAGGTAAGTGGCCACTGATACCGGCACCTGAGCATGAATTTGGCTGGTGTTGTCTTTGATGGCTTCTTCTTCGATCAAACGTAAAATCGACAGGGCAGAAGACTCGGTGCTGCGGATAGTGCCGCGGCCATGACAACGTGGACACACATGAGTGGCCGACTCGCCAAGTGATGGACGCAGACGCTGACGCGACATTTCCAATAAACCAAAACGGGAAATACGGCCAATCTGTACCCGGGCGCGGTCTTGTTTTACAGCTTCTTTTAAGCGGTTTTCTACTTCACGCTGATGCCGTACCGGCGTCATATCGATAAAGTCGATCACAATCAAACCACCTAAGTCGCGCAGGCGTAACTGACGGGCAATTTCATCTGCTGCTTCTAAGTTGGTGTTAAAGGCCGTCTCTTCGATATCACCGCCTTTGGTGGCTTTTGATGAGTTGATATCAATAGCGGTTAAGGCTTCGGTGGAGTCGATGACAATAGAACCACCAGAGGGTAAACGTACTTCACGGCGGAAGGCGGTTTCAATCTGGGTTTCAATCTGGAAATGCATAAACAGCGGCACTTCACCCTGATACATTTTGACACGGTGGGCAAAATCCGGGCGGAACTGCTGGATATACAGTTTGGCTTCTTCAAAAATTCGGGTGTTGTCGATCAGGATTTCACCAACGTCACGGCGCAGATAATCGCGGATAGCGCGGAATACCACGTTGCTTTCCTGGTGAATAAGGAAAGGTGCAGGGCGGTTTTGTGCTTCAGTGGTAATGGCTGACCAATGTTTCATCAGCGCTTTTAAGTCGTAATCCAGCTCTTCGTAAGATTTGCCAACACCGGCGGTGCGCACAATCAAACCCATGCCATCTGGCATTTCCAGCTGACCTAAAGAATCTTTTAATTCCTGACGTTCATCCCCTTCGATACGGCGGGAAATACCACCGGCACGTGGGTTGTTTGGCATCAGTACCAGGTAAGAACCGGCCAGACTGATAAAAGTGGTGAGCGCAGCGCCTTTTTGGCCACGTTCTTCTTTATCAATCTGGATAATAACTTCCTGACCTTCACGTACCACTTCTTTGATATTCGGGCGACCGTCAAAAGAATAACCTTGTGGGAAATATTCACGGGAGATTTCTTTGAGTGGCAGGAAACCATGGCGCTCTGCACCATAATCAACAAAAGCAGCTTCGAGGCTTGGTTCTACGCGGGTGATACGGCCTTTGTAAATATTGGCCTTTTTCTGTTCATGGCCTGGGCTTTCGATATCCAGGTCGTACAATTTCTGGCCATCGACCAGTGCTACGCGGATTTCTTCTTCCTGCGTGGCGTTAATGAGCATTCTTTTCATTGTGTCTGACTCGTCCATTCAGCCACAACGACAGCGAACATGCGTTTGCGTGTCAGATGTTGTCAAACATATTCTGGTGCAGTCTCACGACTGGAATGCTTGAATAATCAATTATTTATCAATTGTTATTGTCAATCTTGTTTATCCGGCCGGATTGAAACCCCCGCCGTATTACAAATTTGCTCTGATCCACATCGCTTCTGAGCGCTGCGTTATAGCGTTTTACTTTTATTTTTTTGCTCATCGACCGGAAGCGGTGTTGTGCTGGTGTTGGTAACAAATTACGCAGCATTACCTCAAGCATCTGGCGTTATTGTCGTTCGGGATAGATAAAGTCGTTGGTTTTCACCACGAATTAGGTATGATCTGTCTCCCGACCGGTGCCTCACATCTTCTCTTACGTCTTGATGAGCGCCCTAATGGCCTTAAGTGATTCAAACCACTGGCACAATTAGCGGGCTGATTATCCCATCAATCAGTAAATAATAGCAACCGAAAATATTGTTAAAACCCGAAGTAGCAGAGCAGCAAATACGCATGACTGATGAAATCAAAACCCCGATCCAATTTATTGATGTGGATGAAGAATATGCAGGCCAGCGCCTGGATAATTTTTTGCTGGCCAGGCTCAAAGGTGTGCCTAAAAGTGTGATCTATCGGGTAGTGCGTAAAGGTGAGGTTCGGGTGAATAAAGGCCGGATCAAACCTGAATACAAATTGCAGGCCGGTGACCAGGTGCGGGTGCCACCTTTGGTGGTGTCGGCTGAAAAAGACCAGGTGTCGACCAAGTTGTCGCTGGTGAAAAATCTCGAAAGCCATATTTTGTTTGAAGACAACGATTTAATTGTCATTAATAAACCCACCGGCATGGCAGTGCACGGCGGCAGTGGCTTACAGTTTGGCGTCATTGAAGCTTTACGCGCGTTGCGACCAACTGCGAAGTTTTTAGAGCTGGTACACCGGCTGGACCGTGATACCTCAGGCTGTTTATTAATCGCCAAAAAACGCTCGGTGCTTACTCACTTACATGAGCAGCTGCGTTTAAAAACTGTTGAGAAAAAATACTGGGCTTTAGTGGCCGGCCAGTGGGATGCCCGCAATAAAAAAGTCACGGAGCCTTTAAAGAAAAATACCCTGCAATCCGGCGAGCGGGTAGTTAGGGTGGATGAAAAAGACGGTAAACCGTCGGAAACCCGCTTTAAAATTCTGCAGCGTTATGTTGAAGGTACTTTGGTGGAAGCTTTTCCGGTAACAGGCCGCACCCACCAAATCCGCGTGCACACTGCCTGTGTTGGTCATCCTATTGCCTGTGATGATAAATACGGTGACAACGAATTTACTGCGCAAATGAATGCCCTTGGTTTAAAGCGGCTGTATCTGCATGCCAAAACTCTGGCTTTTACCCACCCCAATACCGGGGTTGTGATGAAGTGTGAAGCACCGCTCGATGCCGAGCTGGAAAAAATTCTGCAGAAACTCAGCAAAAAATAACAAGGTACAGCATAACACCAGGTTAGTTGCTCAAATGGAAAAAGCCGGCCGAGGCCGGTTTTTTAGTTGCATAAAAAGGTAGTAGCAATAAATGTCGGCACAAAAAGTTGTGATTTTTGATTGGGATGGCACTGTGATGGACTCCATTGGCAAAATTGTCAATTGTGTGCAGGGTGCGGCCAAAGCGCTGAACATCGAGGTGCCCGGTCATCATCAAGCCAAACAAATTATTGGTCTGAGCCTGGAAACCGCTTTTGCCACTTTATTTCCGTCTGCTGATAAGCCAACACTTTTATTGTTGTGTGAAGCTTATAAAGACATTTATCTGCATCAGGATAAAACGGCAACACCGCTGTTTGCAGGCGCTGTTGAGCTTTTTGAAAGGCTCAGGCAACAGGATTATTTATTGGCGGTGGCAACAGGTAAAACCAGGGTTGGTCTCAACCGGATGCTGGAAGAAACTAATACTGCACATTTTTTTGCAACCAGCCGCTGTGCTGATGAAGCAAAGTCAAAACCAGATCCACAAATGCTGCAACTCATTCTTGCTGAGCTTGCTTGCTCAGCAGACCAGGCGCTGATGGTCGGCGATACGACTCATGATTTGGCAATGGCACACGCGATACAAATGCCAAGAGTCGGCATCACCCATGGAGTACACAGTGCTTTGGATTTTGCGCCTTTTGCGCCAAAAGCAGTGATCGACTCACTGCCGGAGCTGCTGGCGCATTGTGCCTGACGCTGCGCCGATCCTTCAGGGCTGCAATAACAAGTCGCGGCCTTGTTGTTTTAACAACTGATGCAGCTTAATCAGCGGTAAACCAATCAGGCTGTTTGGATCATCACCTTCCAGTCTGGAAAACAACGTAATGCCCAAACCTTCACTTTTAAAACTGCCGGCGCAGTTCAGGGGTTGTTCGCGCTTGATATAAGTGTGGATGTCATCATCACTCAACTCGCGAAAATGCACATAAAAAGGCTCAACACAGTGACTGACTTCAGCCGTAGCGGCATTGACCACGGCAAGACCGGTTAAGAAAGTGACTTTGTGACCGCTAAAAGCTTTTAACTGACGATAGGCATTTTCAGCGGTGTGAGGTTTGCCAAGAATGGCGCCATTAAATAAAGCAACCTGATCTGAACCTATCACCAGGCCGTTGTTAAGCTTGTCAGCAATAGCGCAGGCTTTGGCAATGGCGAGCCGCTCAACCAGCGCCTGGGCAGTTTCGCCAGGCAGTGCAGTTTCATCCACTTCTGGTTTTGCGGTTTGAAAGTTGGGGGTGAGTTTTTCCAATAAGGCTTTACGATAGACTGAAGTTGAGGCCAGCCAAAGGTTTTGTGGCATAAAACAGCTCCGTTTTCTCTCAGAAGCAAATGAATGGCGGCACTATACTTATTTTTTCACCGATTTGCGCGTGAAAAATTGACAAAAGTGTGATCAACCCTTTGACAGTGCAGGCCTTGATCTATATGATGCGCGCCTTATGCAAAAGGTAAAAATTCCAATCACTATAGATCCGTCCCGTACTGCACAAAAAAGGCTGAGTTACGAAGGGATCATTCCGCTGAACACGCTGACGCGTTTTACCGAGTCATTGCTGAGCACGGAAGGTGATGTTGCTGTAATCATCGATTGCGGAACCGACGAACAAGGCTTGGTCTTTATTAAAGGTGAAGCCCACTGTACTGTCAGTCTGACCTGTGAAAGGTGTGGTGACGAAATGTCGCTGACGATTGACAGCAGTTTTGCATATACCCCTGTTAAAGGGGATGATTCGGCTCACGATGAAATTCCGGAACGCTACGACGTGATCGAAAAAGACGAACACGGCGAAGTTAACTTGAGGCAATTGGTTGAGGACGAATTAATTCTGGCTTTACCGTTGTTCCCGATGCATGATGCTGACCAATGTGATCCAGCAAAGTTGCAAACGAGCTTCGGGCATATAGAGCCGGAACCAGAAAAACCGAACCCATTTGCAATATTGCAAGAATTGAAGAAAAAGTGAATTTAGGAGAATAGCAATGGCTGTACAACAGAACAAAAAATCTCGTGCAAGACGTGATATGCGTCGTTCTCATGATGCGTTGACAGGCCCAACGCTGTCTGTAGACGCAACAACTGGTGAAACGCACCGTCGTCACCACATCACTGCTGACGGTTTCTACAAAGGCCGTAAAGTTAAATAAGTCGCGGTGCACTCGTTGCAACCAGAACGGCTTAAAATAGCTTTAGATATGATGGGGGGCGATCATGGCCCCCTGTCTACTATTCCTGCAGCTATAGCTGCTGTCGAAGAATTTCCCAATCTTGATTTAATCCTCTGTGGCGACGCCACGACGCTTGAGCAGCAACTGCTTGAAGCCGGCATTTCCAACCATCCACAACTTTCTGTAAAACATGCATCACAACAAGTGCTGATGACGGATAAACCTTCGGTGGCACTGCGTAATAAACGCGACTCTTCAATGCGTGTTGCCCTGGATTTAGCAGAAAAACAACAGGTGCATGCCTGTGTCAGCGCTGGTAATACCGGTGCTTTAATTGCCATGGCACATTTTGTATTAAAAATGCTGGGTGGGGTGGAACGACCTGCGCTGATTAGCGCTTTGCCAACCACAGTGGGCAGTCCGGTTTTTATGCTCGATTTAGGCGCCACAGTAAACTGTGATTCCGATACTTTATTTCAATTTGCCGTGATGGGCGCTGTGATGGCGGAGGAAGTTGAAGGTATTCACCGCCCAAAAGTAGCGCTGTTGAATATGGGCGAAGAAGAAATTAAAGGTTCGGATCAAATCAAACGCACTTCTTTATTGTTGTCTGAATGTGCTGATATTAACTACATAGGTTATATCGAAGGCAATGATATCTTCTCCGGCAAGGCAGATGTGATTGTCTGTGACGGTTTTGTCGGCAATGTGGCACTGAAAACCTGTGAAGGTGTGGCCAAACTCATTATTAAAAGGTTTGAACAGGCACTGAAAAACAGTATGTCTGCGCATTTATTCGGCTGGATGATCAAACCGCTGTTAAAAAGTATCGGAACAGGCGTGAACCCCGACCACTATAACGGTGCAAGTCTGATAGGATTGCGCGGAATTGTAGTGAAAAGTCATGGAAATGCGACAAAAGAAGCATTTCTCAGTGCCATCCGGCAGGCGGTGCGCGAGGTTGAACGCCAGGTGCCCGCAAAAATAAAAGACCGGTTGGAACACGTATTAATCGATAAAGCGTAGGTCCTCATGTATTCACGCATTATAGGCACCGGCAGTTATTTCCCGGCGCAAATCCGTACCAATGCCGATTTAGAAAGCATGGTTGAAACCACCGACGAGTGGATTATTGAACGTACCGGCATTCGTGAACGCCGTATTATTGGTGAACACGAAACAGTGGCCACCATGAGTACACAAGCTTCATTAAAAGCTATTGAAGCTGCGGGTATCGATAAAAATTCCATTGATATGATAGTGCTGGCCACCACCAGTGGTTCACGGGCTTTGCCAAGTTCCGCCTGTGAAGTACAGCGTGAACTGGATATTCCGAATATTCCTGCCTTTGATATTTCCGCGGCCTGTGCCGGTTTTTGTTATGCCTTAAGTATTGCTGATCAATATATTAAAAGTGGCATGGTAAAACGGGTGCTGGTGATTGGCGCCGACTGTTTATCACAGCTGGTCAGCCCTGAAGATCGCTCTATGGTGATTCTGTTTGGCGATGCCGCCGGTGCCGTGGTGCTGGAAGCCTCTGAAGAGCCGGGCATTTTATCAACCCATATTCACTCTGATGGCAAATATTCTGAGCTTTTATATGTCAACAACCCGCGCCGTGGTGATGAAGCCTCTATCCACAACAGCTGGGGTGTAATGAAAGGCAACGACGTGTTTAAAGTGGCCGTCACTAAGTTGTCTGAAGTGGTAGAGCAAACGCTGGCTGCCAATAACCTGGACAAATCTCAGATTGACTGGCTGGTGCCACATCAGGCGAATTTGCGCATTATCTCTGCTGTTGCCCGCAAACTGGATATGTCGATGGACCAGGTGGTGATTAACCTGGACCGTTACGGCAACACTTCAGCGGCCACAGTGCCAACAGCGCTGGATGAAGCAGTACGGGATGGCCGGATCAAACGCGGACAAACCCTGCTGCTGGAAGCATTTGGTGGTGGTTTTGCCTGGGCTTCTGCGCTGGTGAAATATTAACAACGATGCACAGCCTAGATTTACTGCGGCACAGCACCCATTTAAAGGGCTTTGCTGCGCAGTAAGCTGTGCCAGCTGAACAATACAAATACAAAGCGAGCATTCAAATGACCAACAAACTTGCATTGGTATTCCCGGGCCAGGGCTCACAGAGCCTTGGCATGTTAGCTGAACTATATGCTGAATTTCCTCTGGTTCGTGACACTTTTGCTGAAGCTTCCGAAGCTTTGGGCTACGACTTATGGGCGCTTGTCGCCAATGGTCCGGAAGAAGCATTAAATGAAACTTTCCGCACTCAACCTGCACTGCTGACCGCTTCTGTTGCAGTTTGGCGCTTATGGCAGCAGCAGGGCGGCCAAACGCCGGCTTATCTGGCGGGCCACTCTTTAGGTGAATATTCAGCTTTGGTTTGTGCCGGTGTACTGAGCCTTGCTGATGCGGTCAAACTGGTCCAAAACCGCGGCCACTATATGCAAACCGCAGTGCCGGCCGGTACCGGCGCTATGCAAGCCATTATTGGTCTGGATGATGAGCTCATTGCCAAAGCCTGCGAAGAAGCTGCGCAGGGTGAAGTGGTGTCACCGGTGAACTTTAACTCACCAGGCCAGGTGGTGATTGCCGGTAATAAGGCAGCGGTCGAACGGGCCGGTGAACTGTGCAAAACTTACGGTGCAAAAAGAGCCTTACCACTGCCGGTGAGCGTGCCGTCACATTGTGCATTGATGAAGCCAGCAGCCGAAAAACTGGCGGCCGATTTAGCAGCGCTGTCGTTTCACACCCCTGTCATCCCGGTGCTGAATAATGTGGATGTGGCCATAGCAAATGACGCTGCAGCTATCAAAGATGCGCTGGTGCGACAGTTATTCAGCCCGGTGCGCTGGACTGAAAGTATCGAATGGCTGGCCGCTCAGGGTGTGACTGAAGTGGTAGAACTTGGCGCAGGCAAAGTACTGGCCGGTTTGATTAAACGTATTGATAAAAATCTGCTGACAACTTCGGTAAACGATGTTGCCAGTTTAAAAGCGGCCTTAAACCCGGCTGCAGAATAAGGAATTTTGCATAAATGACAGCTTTTATTTCTTTAGAAGGCCAGGTTGCGCTGGTAACAGGTGCCAGCCGTGGTATAGGTCGTGCTATTGCTGAGCAACTTGCTGCACTGGGCGCCAAAGTGATTGGTACCGCCACCACCGAAAAAGGCGCTCAGGCCATTGCCGACTACTTAGGTGCAGGTCAGGGCCTGGTGTTAGATGTAGCCAACGCTGAGTCTATTGAACAATGCCTGGAAACTATTAAAACCAACTTTGGTGACATTGATATTCTGGTCAATAACGCCGGTATTACCCGTGACAACTTATTAATGCGGATGAAAGATGAAGAGTGGTTTGACATTATGCAGACCAACTTAACCTCAGTATTTCGCATGAGCAAAGCTGTGCTGCGAAGCATGATGAAAAAACGCCATGGCCGTATTATCACTATTGGATCTGTAGTAGGATCAATGGGTAACGCCGGTCAAACCAACTACTCAGCGGCCAAAGCCGGGGTACTTGGTTTTACAAAATCTCTTGCGAAAGAAGTGGCGTCTCGTGGTATAACTGTCAACGCTATTGCGCCAGGTTTTATCGACACCGATATGACCAAAGATCTGTCAGATGAGCAAAAGCAAGCAATCTTTAGTCAGGTACCGGCGAATCGTCTCGGTCAGCCTGAAGAAATTGCGGCAACGGTCGCGTTTTTGGCATCCCGCCAGGCGGCTTATATCACCGGTGAAACGATTCACGTAAACGGTGGCATGTATATGGTGTAAGCTAATCAGGTTTGACCAGCAGGAAATGAAACGCTCATTGCTTGCATCAAACCGCGCTTGCCACTAAACTAGCCGCCATCCAAAATTGCACGAATTGTTGCGATTTATATGAGAAAAAGGAAGAAAAGATGAGCAACATCGAAGAACGCGTTAAGAAAATTATCATTGAGCAGTTAGGCGTTAAAGAAGAAGACGTAAAACACGAAGCTTCTTTTGTTGATGACCTGGGTGCCGATTCTTTAGACACAGTTGAACTGGTCATGGCGCTGGAAGAAGAATTCGATACAGAAATTCCTGATGAAGAAGCAGAAAAAATCACGACAGTACAATCTGCTATCGACTACATCAAAGCGCACGCTGAATAAGCAAAGCGCGATGCAGACGGGTAGCTAAGCTACCCGTTTTCATTTCTGGCACAGGCAAACCGATGATCTGAAACCGGTTTGTAGCAGTAAAGCAGAGAAAGATAATTTCCTTGCGGAGGACATAGTGACTAAACGTCGAGTCGTTGTAACTGGATTGGGGATGCTGACGCCGCTTGGCAATGATGTCGCTTCTACCTGGCAGGGCCTGCAACAAGGCAAAAGTGGCATTGGTTATATCACGCATTTTGATACCGAAGCCTACAGCACCAAGTTTGCTGGTTTAATTAAAGATTTTGATGTCGAGTCGTTTTTCCCGGCCAAAGAGGCGCGGAAAATGGACTTATTTATTCAATATGGCGTGGCAGCAGGCATTCAGGCCTTCCGTGATTCCGGTATTGAAGTAACAGAACAAAATGCCGGCCGTATTGGCGCTGCTATAGGTTCAGGCATCGGCGGTTTGGGTTTGATTGAAGAAAACCACGAAAAGCTGCTGGCCAGTGGCCCCCGCAAACTGTCTCCGTTTTTTGTGCCTTCAACCATCATCAATATGATTGCAGGTCATCTGTCGATTATGTTGGGTTTGCAAGGACCAAACATCAGTATCGTGACCGCCTGTACCACTGGTGTGCACAATATTGGTCACGCAGCGCGGATGATTGCCTACGGTGATGCCGATGCCATGTTAGCCGGTGGTGCTGAGAAAGCCTCAACCCATTTAGGGATGGGTGGTTTTGGTGCTGCCCGTGCACTCTCTACCCGCAACGACGCACCACAGCAAGCCAGCCGGCCCTGGGACAAAGACCGTGACGGTTTTGTGCTGGGTGACGGTGCCGGTGTGGTGATGCTGGAAGAATATGAACACGCCAAAGCCCGTGGTGCAAAAATTTATGCCGAACTGGTTGGTTTTGGTATGAGTGGTGATGCTTATCATATGACATCACCACCGGAAGATGGCCGCGGTGGCGCCAATGCGATGGCCAACGCGCTGCGTGATGCCGGTGTTGCACCGGAGCAGGTGGCTTATATCAATGCGCATGGTACTTCAACACCAGCCGGTGACATCGCTGAAACTATGGCGATTAAAAAAGTATTTGCCGGTTCGCTCGACAAGCTGATGGTTAGCTCCAGTAAGTCGATGATTGGCCATTTATTGGGTGCAGCAGGTTCGGTTGAATCCATTATTACCATTTTGTCGTTACAGGATCAGCTGGTGACACCAACCATCAACCTGGATAACCCGGGTGAAGGTTGTGACCTGGATTACGTACCGCACGAAGCACGTCAGGTGGCAATGGAGTACGCGCTGTGTAACTCTTTTGGATTTGGCGGCACCAATGGTTCTATTCTGTTCCGTAAGGTCTGATGGCTTTAAAGTACAGAAAACCGGCAAAGTAACCCTTTGTGTTTTATTCAGGACCGCCGCTTTGGCGGTCTTGTCATTTTCAGGCCGGAAAATTTCAGGCATACTGCCTTTTTAACCGCTTTTAGGCATCTTCTGGCCATGCATGTGCAGCAACCCTCTGTTTCTGACCGCAGTTTTCAGTACGGCGATGGTATTTTCAGCACTATCAGAGTGAAAAATGGCGTTTTGCAGTTCTGGCCTTTGCACTGGCACAGGTTGCAGCAGTCGATGCAACGCCTCGGCTTTGGTTTGATACCCGAAGCAGAGGTAAAAGCACAGGCACAGGCGCAAATCAGCATGCCGGAGCAGGTGGTGAAAGTGTTGGTCAGCCGTGGTCATTGCGGCCGAGGTTACAGCACCAAAGCACTGGGCGCACCTGATATTTATTGTACGGCCAGCCCTTTGCCTGATTACAGTGTGCAGCAACAACAGGGCATCAATGTGGCCAACGCCAGTTTAAGATTGGGTATTCAGCCGCTGCTGGCCGGTATTAAACATACCAGCAGGCTTGAAACTGTGCTGCATAAAACCGAAGTAGAACAAAGCGGCTTTGACGAGCTGCTGGCATTTGACACTGAAGGTTTTGCTGTTGAATTTAGCGCCGCCAATATGTTTTTTTATCAAAATGGCCAATGGTTTACACCTGAGCTTAGTCAAGCTGGTGTTGCCGGAGTGATGCGGGCATTTTTACTTAAAAAGTTGGCAGTGACAGAGGGCCGTTTTATGGCTCAGGATATTGCTGATTGTGAGGCTATGTTTGCCTGTAACGCCCTGATGGGGGTGGTACCGGTGCACCATTATTTACAGCGGCCACTTGCGCTTGCGCCGGTGTGGCCGGTGCAGCAGCTGCTGGCTACTAATTCTGAAGAAGGTTGTTAACGCAGGATGTTTAAAAAACTCGTTGTCATACTGCTATTGTGTTCTGTTGTTGCTTTTGGTCTGCGTAATCAGGTGCAGCAGTTTAGTCAGACTAGGCTTGCGCTCGCGGGCCCTTATTTTGAAGTGAAAGCGGGCAGTTCGTTATCTGCCTTGTGCCAAAGCTGGCAGCAGCAGGGTTTATTAAGCCGTTTTCAGTGTACTCAGCTGAAATTGCTCAGTGTATTTCATCCACAGCTGCGTGATATTAAAGCCGGTGTTTACCGGGTTGCCCCGGATTTGCTGTTGTCTCAGCTGGCGTTGTTTCGAAGTGGCAAAGTAGCGCAGTTTAGTTTTATGCTGCGTGAGGGTGAAACCTTACAACAAAGTTTGCAGGCGCTAAGTCAGGCTGAATTTGTGCAAAACGATATTCAGTCTGTGGCTGAGCTGCAGGCGCTGGTGCGCTGGCCGGCGGACTGGGGACCTGTGCCGTCCGATCCTGAAGCGTTGTTTTTCCCGGAAACATATTATTACCATGCCCACAGCAAAGCCTCCGACATTTATCGGCGGGCACATCAGGCGTTATTAACCCAACTGGAAAAAGCCTGGGCAGCGCGCGACCCGTCTTTACCGCTGCAGTCGCCTTATCAGCTGTTAACACTGGCTTCTATTATTGAAAAAGAAACCGGCGTGCTGACAGAAAAGCCGCTGATCGCCTCGGTATTTGTGAACAGGCTCAGATTAAAAATGAAGTTACAGACTGATCCGACCGTTATTTATGGTTTAAAAGAGCGTTATCAGGGTGACATCACCAGAGCACACTTAAAAGATCCGCACCCTTATAACACTTATGTTCATTTTGGCTTGCCACCTGGCCCTATAGCGCTGGTCAGCGCAACTTCGTTGCAGGCCGCCGCTCAACCAGAAGTCAGTAAGATGTTGTATTTTGTGGCAAAAGGCGATGGTTCGCATCAGTTTTCCGAAAATTTAGATGCCCATAACAAAGCAGTTCAGCAGTATATTTTTGGGAAAAAATCATGAGCAGAGGCCAGTTTGTTGTGATTGAAGGCCTGGAAGGGGCCGGTAAAACCACGGCGGTTCATACTGTGTATCAGTGGCTGACAGCACAAGGTCATACAGTGGTGCAAACCCGTGAACCCGGCGGTACACCGCTGGCCGAGCAGATCCGGACTTTGGTAAAGTCCGTGCAGCATGAGCCCATGGCGCCGGAAACAGAGTTACTGCTGATGTATGCCGCCAGAGTGCAGTTACTCAGTCAGGTTATCAGGCCAGCACTTGAGCGTGGTGACTGGGTGCTGGGGGACCGGCACGATTTATCGTCCCGTGCTTATCAGGGCGGCGGTCGTCAGCTGGATGAACAGCTGATCAACCAAATCCGTACTGCGGTGCTGGGTAATACCAGGCCAGATTTCACTCTTTATCTGGACATTGACCCGGCACTTGGACTTGCAAGAGCCAAAGCACGGGGTGCGCTTGACCGGATTGAGCTTGAGCAACTGGCGTTTTTCCAGCGCACCAGAGCCAAATACCTGCAAATTGCACGGAGTGAAGCCAATATTTGCGTGATTGATGCCAGTCAGCCACTTGAGCAGGTGCAGCAACATATCCGTAAGGCTCTTACGGAGCATTTCGGGTGACTATGCGCCTTCCGCCCTGGCTTGAAGCAACACAGTTACAGCTTGGCACACTGGCATTAGCAGGGCAGTTGCATCATGCGTTGTTGCTGACCGGGGTTGCTGGAGTGGGCAAACACCTGCTTGCGGCAGAGCTGGCGCAGCTGCTGTTGTGCAGTCAGCCAACGGCTTCGGGCGGCTGTGGCCGATGCAAAAGCTGTTTGCTGGTGAAAGCCGGACATCATCCGGATTTACTGCACTTACAAAGTGAAACCAGCCTGGGTGTAGATGCGGTGCGCGAACTCAGCCATTTTATGCAGGGCTCGCCGCAGCAAGGCGGCGCCCGGGTTGTGCTGTTGCCACAGGCACACAAAATGACAGAAGCCGCCGCCAATGCGTTATTAAAAACATTGGAAGAACCGGGCGCCAATAGCTTTTTATTGTTGCAAACAGCTTATGAGCAGCAGTTATTGCCCACTATTTTAAGTCGCTGCCAAAAATGGCTGATAGCGCCAGTGCCTTCCTTTGTTGCCAGAAACTGGCTGGCTGAACAAAATCACATGGCCATTCCGGAATTTTTACTAAGTTTTTGTGAAGGTGCCCCCCTTAAAGCACTTGAGTTGTTAGAGTCTGGTGCCGCAGCAGATATTGCGGCCTTATTAGCGCAGCTCGAGGCTTATCTGCTTGGTGAACAAGCATTGCCCGAGTTGGTCAAAAGGCTGGAACAATTTGAGGATACCGCAACCTTATTCAGCTACTTTGTGCGCCAGCAGCTGTTATCGGCTCCACAACTGGTAAAACCGCAGGCACTGTTTGAGCGGCTGGCACAATGGTGCCGTGACGAACAGCAAATTTTGGGGCAGAATAAGAACTTAGCACTCACTGCCTTGTTGTTGGACTTGCCCAGATTACTGCGCTGAGAGAGGAATAAATGGAAGAAATCCCACTGGACTTTTTAGACATCAAAGAACTGAATCGCGCTTATATGCCTTTTCTGAAACAAGGTGGGTTGTTTGTCCGTACTGCACGCCAATATAAAATGGGTCAGTCGCTGGCACTGTTAGTGACTTTACCCGATGCGCTGGAGGCTATTCCGGTGTCTGGTAAGGTGGCCTGGTTAACACCACACGGTGCACAAAATAACAGCCCGGCCGGTATAGGTGTGGCTTTTATTGACGATAAACTTGGCCTTCGCGACAAAATTGAAAAGCTAGTCAGCGGTTTGCAGGAATCTACAGATCCAACCTACACACTGTAACAGTGACAGCAAGGCGCATCTTAAGCTAAGATCGCGCCCGTCCCGCCACCCCAAAATCATCACATTCGCCGGAATATTGGTTTATTTTGAATAACATCTGCAGTCTGTTTTGCTTTGCCCAGAGGGCTTGGAGATATTGTTTTGTTTGTTGATTCCCATTGTCATCTTGATCGCCTGGAACTGGAAAAATTGGGCATGGATTTGCCTGCAGTGCTCGCCGCAGCCAGGGCACAGCAAGTTGAACATATGCTCTGTGTGTCCGTGAGCCTTGCGGAATTTCCGGCCATGGCGGCACTGGTACAGCATTACCCCCAGGTGTCGGTGTCTTGTGGTGAACACCCGTTGCATCAAACGGATGTGCTGGACGCGGAGCTTTTGGCACAACTGGCCGCTGATGCGCGGGTTGTCGCAGTGGGCGAGACAGGGCTTGATTATTTTTACAGCCCGGACACTAAACAA
This sequence comes from Rheinheimera sp., assembly GCF_036782235.1. Taxonomy (GTDB): domain Bacteria; phylum Pseudomonadota; class Gammaproteobacteria; order Enterobacterales; family Alteromonadaceae; genus Pararheinheimera. The sequence continues at coordinate 16,760 of NZ_DAIPZL010000015.1, forward strand.
CTACAGCAAGATGCGTTTATCCGGCATATCGAGGTGGCGAACCTGGTCAATAAACCACTGATCGTACACACCAGGGACGCGAAAGCCGACACTTTAGCCATATTGCGGCAATATCAGGCACAAAATTGTGGTGGGGTGCTGCATTGTTTTACTGAAGATTGGGATACAGCAAAGGCGGCGCTGGATCTTGGTTTTTATATTTCGTTTTCCGGCATTATGACCTTTAAAAATGCCGATCCGCTGCGTGAAGTGGTTAAACAGGTGCCGCTGGATCGGCTGTTGATAGAAACAGACTCTCCTTATCTGTCTCCAGTGCCTTATCGTGGCAAAACCAATCAGCCCGCTTACGTCACTGCTGTTGGCGCTGCTGTTGCAGAACTGAAAGGCGTAACTGTGGAACAGCTTGCGCATCAAACCACGGAAAACTTCTATCGTTTGTTTTCTTTGGTTAAAAAGCCCAGTTAAATAAATCAGTTAGCTCTAAAAGAAAAGAAGCCCAGAACCAATCCGCATTGTTCTGGGCCTAGGGGAATGGCTCATTAACTGAGCCGTGCGCTACCGGTGAACACTGCCCAAAGTGCAGTGTGACATAAGCTTCAGTGTAGCCAAGCGCACAAAAAATGCTCAGCAGTGAAAGGTGCAACAGAGCGTTGAAAAGGTGAAGAATTTGTAAGTTTCCCCAAAGTTGCTCTCAACTTATGCAGGGGTTATCCCCAGCTTGTTCAGTGCAAGCCAATAACGGCGCGATAGTCCCTGTTTGAGATCCAAATCTACGTATTATTTTTTATTCTACCAGGCTATTGGTTGTCTTTTTTATAATCGAAAATAATCTAAAAAAATTTAATTAAAGCTGTGCTTCAAGCCAACCGGCAAAAATTTTTTACATACCCTCAGCGCTTCTCAGTCTAAAAACAACAGCAACCTTGAGTATTTTGTCGACAATTGTGTTGACTGCGGTGGTTGTTAAAGGTAAAAAGGCAACATTCATTCTGAATTGTCGACAATATTATGCAAAGCCCCATTTGGCGTGATCCTGTTACCGCCGCTGATCGTGTGCTGCTGGAAATCCAAAAAGCCATTGTCGAAGGCCAGATAGCGCCAGGCAGCAAAATTTCTGAACCTGAGCTTGCCAAAAAGTATGATCTGAGCCGGGCGCCGCTCAGGGAAGCCTTAGCCAGACTGGAGCGTTGTCACTTAATTGAACGTACTCCAAATGCTGGCGCCAGAGTGGTGAAGTTATCGGTTGCTGGCCTGATTTCGTTGTATCAGCTTAGGGAAACGCTGGAAGGTTTGGCCTGTCGTCTGGCGGCAGAGCATATGTCGGATGATGAAATTGCTCAGGTGCAGCAGCTGCTGGATCAGCATTTGTCGACACAAAGAGTGCGCGAAGGTGAAAGTTATTATCAGGAAGCAGGGGATGTCGACTTTCACTACCGCATTATTCTGGGCAGTAAAAACCCATATTTAATTAATTTGTTATGTGACGAGTTGTATTTTCTGGTGCGGATGTACCGGGTGCAACTTGGCATGAATGGTCCGAGGGTGTCGCGGGCATTTGATGAACATAAAGCTATTATCAATGCCATTGCCAACCGTGACGGTGAACTGGCCGATTTACTGATGCGCCGCCATATAGGGGCATCCAGACGCAATATTGAAAATCATTTTAAGCAACAGGGGAATTAACATGGCAACAGCAAGCGCAGGTCTGAAACTTCGTCAGGCCATTACCGCACATAACCCACTGCAACTGGTGGGTACTATTAACGCTTACACCGCCATGATGGCCGAGCGGGTTGGTCACCAGGCTTTGTACCTGTCAGGTGCAGGTGTGGCCAATGCCTCTTTTGGTTTGCCGGATTTAGGTATGACATCACTCAATGACGTCTGTGAAGATATCCGCCGCATTACAGGCGCCACATCCTTGCCACTTCTGGTAGATGCCGACACAGGTTGGGGTGGGGCTTTTAATATTGCCCGTACTGTCAAAGAAATGACCCGTGCCGGTGCGGCCGGTTTTCATATTGAAGATCAGGTGATGCAAAAACGTTGTGGCCACAGACCCAACAAAGAAATTGTGTCACTGGAAGAGATGGTTGACCGGGTCAAAGCCTCGGTCGATGCCAGAACCGACGAAAACTTCTTTATTATGGCGCGCACCGATGCGCTGCAGCAGCAAGGTTTACAGGCCGCTATCGAACGGGCTCAGGCTTGTGTGGAAGCCGGTGCTGATGCCATTTTTGCCGAAGCTGTGTATACGCTGGAACAATACAAAGCTTTTACCGATGTGATTAAAGTGCCGGTGCTTGCCAATATCACCGAGTTTGGTCAGACCCCGCTGTTTAATAAACAGGAGCTGGCCGGTGTGGGCGTAAAGATGGTGTTGTATCCGCTCAGTGCCTTTCGCGCTATGAACAAAGCGGCGCTGAATGTGTATCAGCACATTCTCTCTGACGGCGACCAAAAAGCCGTGATCGACAGCATGCAAACCCGGATGGAACTGTACGATTTTCTGAATTATCACAGCTACGAGCAAAAGCTCGATGCACTTTTTGCTGAAAATAAAAACAAATAACAGCAAATGGCTGCAACTTGCATGTATTTGCAGCAGCAAACGGGAATAGCGGCAGGTGTTCATGATATCTCTGTACCTGCCGATGCAATCTTGAATCAATTTTAAGCATCAACATTCAAAGGGGAGTCACCCATGGCAAATGCAAAAGAGTTAACAGGCGCAGGCCTGCGTGGCCAGATCGCCGGCAAAACCGCCTTGTCGACAGTTGGCAAAACAGGTTCAGGCCTGACCTACCGCGGTTATGATGTCAAAGATTTAGCCGCACATTGTGAATTTGAAGAAGTGGCCCATCTTATTTTAAAAGGTGAGTTGCCAACAGTGGCTGAGCTTGCTGCTTATAAAAGCAAACTTAAAGCCATGCGCAGCTTGCCGCAGGCCTTAAAAGAAGTGCTGGAGCGTATTCCGGCCTCTGCCCATCCGATGGATGTGATGCGTACCGGCTGCTCTATGCTGGGCAATCTGGAAACAGAACAAACCTTTGCACAGCAGCAGGATGCGACAGACCGCATGCTGGCGGTTTTCCCAGGCTTGATTAACTACTGGTACAACTACAGCCACCATGGCAAACGAATTGAAGTGGAAACAGCAGCTGATTCTATTGCCGAGCAGTTCCTCTGGACTTTACACGGTGAAAAACCACAGGCGCTGCATACCCAGGTCATGCAGGCTTCATTAATTTTATACGCCGAGCATGAATTTAACGCTTCGACTTTTACCGCCCGTGTGTGCGCTTCAACCTTGTCAGATATGCATTCCTGCATCACAGGCGCTATTGGTTCACTGCGCGGTCCACTGCACGGTGGTGCCAATGAAGCGGCAATGGAACTCATTGAGAAGATGCAAAACCCGGATCATGCCGAAGAAACCTTAATGGGTATGCTGGCGCGCAAAGACAAAATTATGGGTTTTGGCCACGCCATTTACGCAGAATCAGACCCACGTAACGCCGTGATCAAAGCCTGGTCGGAAAAACTGGCCGCAGCTAATGGTGACAGCAAACTTTATGACGTGTCAGTGCGCTGTGAAGCGGTGATGTGGCGTGAGAAAAAACTGTTTTGTAATGCCGACTTTTTCCATGCCTCGGCATACAACTATATGGGCATTCCAACCAAGTTGTTTACGCCTATTTTTGTTTGCTCACGTTTAACCGGCTGGGCCGCTCATGTGATGGAGCAGCGTGCTGACAACCGTATTATCCGGCCAAGTGCTGAATATACCGGTGTGGAGCCGCGTGAAGTCACGCCTATTGCACAGCGCGGCTAATCAACCATAAAGGGACGCAAAGCGTCCCTTTTGGCTTGATGCTGCTTATCGCTCAATTTTTTTGGGCAGCAATAGTTGCTGCTCTGGAAGCTAAAAATGAATACTCAATATCGCAAGCCGCTTGCCGGCACGCAGTTAGACTATTTTGATGCCCGCGAGGCGGTGAATAATATCAGCCCGGGCGCCTGGGAAACCCTGCCTTATACCAGCCGTGTCCATGCGGAAAACCTGGTGCGCCGCGCAGAGCCTGCCCAGTTAAATGCGTATTTAAGTCAGCTGATTGAACGTAAACAAGAGCTGGATTTTCCCTGGTTTCCGGCTCGAGTGGTGTGTCATGACATTCTTGGCCAAACTGCGCTGGTGGATTTAGCTGGCTTGCGTGACGCCATCGCCCAGATGGGCGGCGACCCTGCCAAAGTAAATCCTGTGGTGCCAACCCAGCTGATTGTTGACCATTCACTGGCCGTTGAGCATGGCGGTTTTGAAAAAGACGCTTTTGACAAAAACCGCGCTATTGAAGACAGACGCAATGACGACAGATTCCATTTTATTAACTGGACAAAAAAAGCCTTTAAAAACGTTGATGTGATTCCGCCTGGCAACGGCATTATGCACCAGATCAATTTAGAGCGGATGTCGCCGGTGATCCATGCCATTGATGGTGTGGCTTTCCCCGACACTTTGGTCGGCACCGACAGCCACACCCCGCATGTGGATGCTTTGGGTGTTATTGCCATTGGTGTTGGTGGTCTGGAAGCCGAAAGTGTCATGCTCGGCCGCGCCTCCTGGATGCGCCTGCCAGACATTATTGGTGTGGAGCTGACAGGTAAAGCCCAGCCTGGCATACAAGCAACAGACATCGTCCTGGCGCTGACCGAGTTTTTGCGTAAACAAAAAGTGGTGTCCAGTTATTTAGAGTTTTTTGGTGAAGGCGCCAGCAGCTTAAGCCTTGGCGACAGAGCCACTATCTCCAATATGACGCCAGAGTACGGCGCTACTGCGGCGATGTTTTATATCGACCAGCAGACTTTGGACTATTTAACCTTAACCGGCCGCGATGCCGCGCAGGTTAAACTGGTCGAAACTTACGCCAAAACGGCAGGTCTTTGGGCTGATAGTTTAACCACAGCCGTGTATCCACGGGTGTTGAAGTTTGATTTATCCACTGTGGTTCGTAACATTGCTGGTCCTTCTAACCCGCATGCGCGGGTAGCGACCACCGACTTAGCGGCAAAAGGCATCAGTGGTGTGGTAGAAAATACCCCGGGCTTAATGCCGGATGGTGCTGTGATTATTGCAGCTATTACCAGCTGTACCAATACCAGCAACCCGCGTAACGTCATTGCCGCTGGTTTATTGGCGCGTAACGCCCACAAACTTGGGTTAAGCCGCAAGCCCTGGGTAAAAAGCTCATTGGCGCCTGGCTCCAAAGCGGTAGAACTGTATTTAAAAGAAGCTAATTTACTGACCGATTTAGAAGCTTTAGGTTTTGGTATTGTCGGTTTTGCCTGCACCACCTGTAATGGTATGAGTGGCGCTTTAGACCCAGTCATTCAGCAGGAAGTGATAGCACGTGATTTATACGCCACAGCGGTGCTGTCCGGTAACCGCAATTTTGATGGCCGTATTCACCCTTATGCTAAACAAGCGTTTTTAGCTTCACCGGCTTTAGTAGTGGCTTACGCCATTGCCGGTACCATCCGTTTTGATATTGAAAAAGATGTGCTGGGTGTCGTAGATGGCCGTGAAATCCGCTTAAAAGACATTTGGCCAACAGATGCAGAAATAGACGCCGTTGTTGCCAGCAGCGTAAAACCGGAGCAATACCGCAAAGTGTACGAGCCGATGTTTGCAGTGTCGGTTGATTTTGGTGAAAAAATCAGCCCGCTGTATGACTGGCGGCCACAAAGTACCTATATCCGTCGTCCCCCTTACTGGGAAGGTGCGTTGGCCGGTGAACGCACGCTCAAAGGTATGCTGCCGCTGGCGGTGCTGGGCGACAACATCACCACAGACCATTTATCACCATCCAACGCCATTATGATGGACAGCGCAGCCGGTGAATATTTACATAAAATGGGCTTGCCGGAAGAAGACTTTAACTCTTACGCCACGCACCGTGGTGACCACTTAACGGCGCAGCGCGCTACTTTTGCCAACCCTAAACTCATCAACGAAATGGCGGTGGTCGATGGCAAGGTGAAACAAGGTTCTCTTGCGCGGATTGAGCCTGAAGGCAAGGTCACCCGGATGTGGGAAGCCATCGAAGCCTATATGGAACGTAAACAGCCGCTGATTATTATTGCCGGTGCTGACTATGGTCAGGGTTCGTCGCGTGACTGGGCGGCCAAAGGCGTGCGTTTAGCTGGTGTTGAAGCCATAGTTGCTGAAGGTTTTGAGCGTATTCACCGCACCAACTTAGTGGGTATGGGGGTATTGCCGCTGGAGTTTAAAGCCGGCACCAACCGCCAGACCTTAGCCCTGGACGGAACCGAAAGTTATGACGTCATTGGTGAGCGTTTGCCAAGGGCTGATTTAACTTTGGTCATTCATCGCCGTAACGGTGAGACTCTGCAAGTGCCGGTCACCTGCCGTTTAGATACCGCCGAAGAAGTGTCGATTTACGATGCCGGCGGGGTACTACAGCGTTTTGCCAAAGACTTTTTGGGTGGTGCTGTTTAACAGCCAGCGTAATTGACTACAAGCCGGTGTCTGTTTTGCAGGACCGGCTTTTTTAACAAGGTGAAATCATGACTTTTGCACCACAAATCAAAATTGCCGCCACTTATATGCGTGGCGGCACCAGTAAAGGGGTGTTTTTTAATTTAACCGATTTACCTTTGGCGGCGCAGCAGCCAGGTGAAGCGCGCGACAAACTGTTGCTGCGGGTGATTGGCAGCCCTGATCCATACGGCAAACACACAGACGGTATGGGGGGCGCGACTTCCAGCACCAGTAAAACAGTGATCTTAAGTAAAAGTCAAAAAGCTGACCACGATGTGGATTATCTGTTTGGTCAGGTGGCCATTGATAAAGCCTTTATCGATTGGAGCGGCAACTGTGGCAACTTAACAGCAGCTGTGGGCTCTTTTGCTATCAGCAATGGTTTGGTGGACTCAGCCCGAATCCCACAAAACGGCATTTGTACAGTTCGGATTTGGCAGGCCAATATTGGTAAAACCATTATTGCCCATGTGCCTGTCACCAACGGCTTTGTTCAGGAAACCGGTGACTTTGAACTGGATGGTGTAACTTTCCCTGCCGCTGAGGTGGTGATTGAGTTTTTAGACCCAGCCGCCGACGAAGAAGGCGGTGGTGGTGCTATGTTCCCAACCGGCAATCTGGTGGACAGTTTACAAGTGCCTGGCATTGGTACTTTTGCCGCCACTATGATCAACGCCGGTATTCCAACCATTTTTGTCAATGCTGCTGATATTGGTTATAGCGGCACTGAGTTGCAAGATGCCATCAATGGCGACGCCAAAGCGCTGGAAAAATTTGAAACTATCCGCGCTTATGGCGCATTAAAAATGGGGCTGATTAGCGAGCTCAGCGAAGCTAAAAGCCGCCAGCACACACCCAAAATTGCTTTTGTGGCACCGCCTGCAGCTTATGTATCATCCAGTGGCAAAGCTATTAGCCAAAACGACATCGATTTATCAGTGCGGGCACTGTCGATGGGCAAATTACACCACGCTATGATGGGTACAGCTGCTGTGGCTATTGGCACAGCTGCGGCAATTCCAGGTACTTTAGTCAATCTGGCCGCTGGTGGCGGGGAGCGCACAGCAGTGCGCTTTGGCCATCCGTCCGGTACTTTAAGAGTGGGCGCAGAAGCGGCGCTGGTCGACGGCCAATGGCAAGTGACCAAAGCCATTATGAGCCGCAGTGCCAGAGTGCTGATGGAAGGTTGGGTAAGGGTGCCTAGTTAACAGCTGTGCGTTTTGTTGCGTCAGTTATGGTTGCGACAGTAAAAAGTAAGCAAGGCAGCGCTTTTACAACAATGTTGTGCCTGCAGCTTTTTACTGGCGCCACTGCCGTCAAGATGGCAGAGCGATGGGCATAACTTATTGCTTGTACAGCGCTTCCTTTTTCTTTGCATTGATTGCAAATTAAAATATTTCTGTTTAGATTGGTACAGTCGAAGGTCAAAACAGCGGGATCACACAATGAAAAAATGGTTGCTTACCAGCCTGATTGCCGCCAGCCTGAGTTGCTCAGTGCAGGCTGCAGATCAGGATTACAAGTTAGTTACAGTCGCCGGTTACCTGAATTTTTATCTGTTGAACCTTAATGCCTGTGAAGATTTCCACCCAGAGGTGCGTAAAGCCGCTTTTGATGCTGAGCAGTCATTATATCCCTGGCTGGAAAAATTAGATGCCCGCACCAAAAACAGCATTGATGCCAGTGTGATCAGTGACGTGGTGAAAAAACGCCGTAATGCGCTCAACGCACAAATTAATGAAGGTGATTTTACGCTGGAGCATTGTCAGGCCGTGATCAAGTTACTGGCAGGCGATGGTTTAGATAAAACCCTGTTAAAAAATCTGGAATAAATTCCGACCGCAAAAAGGAAAGCCCACCATCAGGTGGGCTGTTATTTATGTTGATGATCCGCCAGATGCAGGCTTTTGATTTGCCTGCAGTCGTAAAACTGCAAGACCGTTGTTATTCCGCTGAGTTATTTGAACCTGCTGAACTGTTAAAACGTCGTTTTTCCGCTTTTCCGCAAAGCTGCTGGGTGGCGTGTTATCAGGATAAACTCTGGGGTTATCTGTTTAGCTATCCAGGGCAGCTCGGCAAAATTAATGCGCTGGCCGCTGATTTTGTACAGGTTACAACACCTGATTGTTTGTACTTGCACGATATGGCTGTCAGCCTGGATGCACGTGGGCAGGGGGTAGCGCAACAGTTGTTAACAACGGCAGAGCAATATGCCGTGGCACAAGGTTTAAATACACTTGCGCTGGTGGCGGTGCAAAATTCCGCCTCATATTGGCAACAGCGTGGTTTTGAAATTTTGTCTTCTTTAACTGCAACACAGCAGCAGAACCTGGCAAGTTACAGTGGTCAACAAGCTTTGTATCTGACCAAAACACTGTAAGTCGTTCTATTGTCATCAAAATATCACCGATGTTTTTTACACTCTGGCTTTTTAAGAAGCCGGAGTTTGTGATGCGTGTGTTATTGGCTATTTTTGCGATTGTGCAGGGTTTAACCGTGCAAGCGCAGGCCGCAGAAGCTTGTCCCTATTGGCCTTTGGTTATTGCCCATCGTGGTGCCAGCGGCTATTTGCCTGAGCACAGCCTGGCCGCTTATCAACTGGCTTTAGAGCAAGGTGCTGATTTTATTGAAGTAGATTTGGTGCCAAGCCGTGACGGTGTCTTGATAATACGCCATGAAAATGAGTTAAGTCACAGCACAGATGTAGCTAAAAGAGCCGAATTTGCTCACCTTTATACTAAAAAGCAGGTTGACGGCATTTGGCAGCAAGGCTGGTTTAGTGAAGATTTTACCCTGGCTGAACTTCGGCGTTTAAAACTCAAAGAAAGTATGCCCAAGCTCAGACCACAAAGTGCAAAACACGATGGTGTTTATGGCATTGTCACCCTGGCTGAGGTTCTGGAACTTCTGAGCAGGTATCAGCAACAAACCGGTCGTGATCTGGGCATTTATATTGAAACCAAACATCCCAGTTATTTTGCCCATATTGGTAAAAGGCAAGATGGTCAGCCGATAGCCACAGATATCACGGCTTTGTTGGTGCAGCAATTAAGCAACACCTCAGTGTTACCAACTCAGATCTATATTCAGTCTTTTGAAGTCAGTAACCTGGTGCGGCTAAAACAGCAGTTGCTGCCTGACGCCGGCTTAACAAAGGTTAAGCTGGTGCAGCTAATAGGCGACAGCCGGCAGCAGTATTTGCAGCCAAAAGACAGCTTTTCCGAACCCTATGATTTTTATGCAGCCAGTCAGGGATTGCTGCAGTTACCTGAATTACCGCTTGGGTTAAAAGCCTTTGTCGGCAGCAGGTTACACTATGGTTTACTGATGACAACGCAGGGGCTGAGCGCAGTCACAAGTTATGCCGACGGTATAGGCCCCTGGCGGCAAGACTTATATCCTCAAATCGGTGGGGATGTACCTTTGTTAGCAGAGGCCGCCAAAGCCGGACTGGTGGTGCATCCTTATACCTATCGCCTGGAACCAGATCATCTGCTGGCTGATGGTTCAGGCAAGCTGATGTCGATGCAAAATGAACTTGGCTGGATCTACCGTCAAGGTATTCAGGGTGTTTTTACGGATTTTCCCGATATCGCCGTAAAAATCAGGTCTGAGGTATGTAATAAAGGCAATTAATTATCTGAAAAGTGGCAAGTTATTGAGCCTGTCATAACTTGTTACTGTTTTGCACAGAAGCCCAGTTAACAAATACAGTACACTAAGAGCAATATAAAAAACCTTATTGTATAAAGTTGACGGATCTGTTTATGAAATTCCAGAAGAACTTGTTTTATGTTGCTCTTTTCGCGACTTTTTTAACGGCCTGCAGTAAACCTGAATCTACCGAAAACACCAAATCCGAAACAAAACCTTTATCGCTGGTCAGTGCTGACATTCTGACTTTAAAAGCCAGTGAATTGGCGCGTGGTCCTATGGTGTCGGGATCATTGCAACCCGTGGTCAAAGCTGAACTGAACGCTGAAGTGTCCGGCATTGTCACTAAAGTATTAAAAGACAACGGTGATTTAGTAAAAGCCGGTGAGCTTTTGGTGCAGCTTGATCAAACCACTTTTCGCGATAAGTTAATGTCAGCGCAGGAAGCTGAGCGTTCAGCCTTGGTGACTGCCGATCAGGCGCAAAAACAATTACGCCGCATGCAGTCCCTGCATAAGCAGAATCTGGTGACAGCCGAAGTTTTGGAGTCTGCCGAAATTAAAGCCAATCAGGCACATTCAGAACTGGCCTCTGCCAAAGCGCGTTTGGTTGAAGCAAGGCAGCAGCTGGAGCGTACTGAAGTTCGGGCACCTTTTGATGGTGTAGTGGCGCTTCGCAAAACCTCCGCCGGTGATACAGCCCAAATCGGTAAAGCGCTGATGGTGGTGATTGATCCGTCCAGCATGAGATTTGAAGGTTTTATTGCCGCAGATCAGGTTGGGCAGGTCAAAGTGGGCCAGGCGGTAAACTTCAAAGTGAATGGGTACAACAACCAGCGTTTTGATGGGGTGATTGAACGTATTAACCCACAAGCCGCAGAGACCACCCGTCAGGTTCAGGTGTTTGTAGCTATTAACAGTGAAGAACCCCTGGTGGCCGGTTTGTATGCTGAAGGTCATATTGCTGTTGCCAATCAGCAGAGCCTGATGGTGCCACCTTCGGTGCTGGTGCAGGAAGGTGACAACCATTTTGTCTGGCAACTGAGCGACAATACACTGCATAAAGTAAAAGTGCAGGTGGGTGCCAAAGATCCTCGTTGGGGCACAGTACAGCTGCTGTCGGGCGTGAATATTGGTGACGAGGTGTTATTACAGCCTTTGGGTGCCATTAAAGAAGGTGCCACTGTCACTTTAAACAGAACCGCTGATATCAACAAAAAACCTGATGCAACTGCGGCTGCTCAGACAGCTGTAGTGGGGAACTAACCATGTTTTTGTCAGATTTCAGCATTAAAAGACCCATGGTGGTGGTGGTGGTTACCATCGCCCTGATGCTGTTTGGCTATTTTGCACTAACCAAACTGAAAACCAACCAGTTTCCGGATGTACAGCCACCAGTGCTGGTGGTGAACGTGCCTTATCCGGGCGCTTCGCCCGAAACCGTTGAACGGGAAATTTTAAACCGGGTAGAAGACTCGATGTCGACTATCCAGGGTATTCGGGATATCCGCTCTTATGCCCGCGACTCCAGCGCCACTATCGTAGTGATCTTTGATTTTGATAAGGATTTAACGGCCGCAGCCCAGGAACTGCGTGACAGTATTTCGACGGTGCGCGATAAGCTGCCGAGCGAAATGAAAGAGCCTTTTATTAACCGCGCAGATCCCAATGCTCAACCTGTGATGTCGCTCGCTTTATCCTCAGATACTTTAACCCCGCTGGAAATTTCACGTCTGGCTGATGTGGATATTGGCCGTAAATTAAGGTCAATTCCGGGTGTTGCCTTGGTGACGCTGGAAGGTGAGCTGGAGCGGGAAATGACCATTTTCCTGAACAGCAACGCCATGCGCGAAGCCAAGGTGTCTGCGGTTGATGTGACCAATGCACTGCGCAGTCAAAACCTGGCGGCGCCTGTTGGCCGGGTGATGGATGGTTTGCAGGAGCAAAGTATTCGTCTGCAAGGCAGGCTTAAAGACATCAGTGAATTTGAACAAATGGTGGTCAAACAGAATGGCGATCAGGCCATTCGGTTAGGTCAGATAGCTGATATCGTTGACGGTGGTGCCGAGCAGCGCAGGTTATCGTTTTTTAACGGCAAAAAAGCACTGGGTATTGATATTGTTAAAGCGCGTGAAGCGTCAACCATCAGTGTGACGGACGCCATTAAGGCCGAAATTGAAGAGATCCGAAAACAGCTGCCCAAAGAAGTGGAGCTGGTGATAGTGCAGGATCAGGGCGAAGACGTTGCTGCCAGTATGCGTAACGTGACCGAAGCGCTGGGTCTTGGCGCTTTATTAACCATTATTGTGGTCTTTGTGTTCCTGAACTCCTGGCGTTCTACCTTAATTACCTCTCTGGCGCTGCCAACCTCAGTTCTTGCGTCATTTATTGCGGTTTGGGCCTGTGGTTTTACGCTGAACTTTATGTCGTTGCTTGGCTTGTCTTTAGCCATTGGTGTACTGATTGACGATGCCATTGTGGTGCGGGAAAACATTGTGCGCCATATGGAAATGGGCAAAGACAATATGACAGCCGCCCGTGACGGCACTAAAGAAATTGGGATGGCGGTGACAGCCACTACCATGTCGATTATGGCGGTGTTTATTCCTATTGCTTTTCTGGACGGTATGACAGGTCAGTGGTTTAAGCCTTTTGGTTTAACAGTCGCTTGCTCTGTTTTAGTGTCGCTTTTTATCTCATTTACCATTGACCCTATGATGTCAGCTTACTGGCATGACCCGGATCATGACAAAACCGCCAAACGCCGTGGTTTAGGCTTGGTATTCCAGAAGTTTAACAACTGGTTTGATCATCAGGCTGAACGGTATTCAAAACTGATTGGCTGGGCACTAAAACACCGTAAATCAATGTGGGCGCTGGCTTTTGGCAGCTTTTTTGGTGCCATTTACCTGCAGGGCGCCTTTGGTGGTTCAGGTTTTATGCCGGAAACAGACAATGGTGGTTTTATTGTCAGTATCCGCACGCCGTCTGAATCCAGTCTGGAATACACCCGGATAAAAGCGGCGCAGGTTGCTGAAATAACACAGAAATTACCAGAGCACCGTTATACACAAACCACAGTTGGTACCCAGGGTAATATCACCAGAGCCCAGGTATTTGTACGCCTGGTTCCGGAAAAAGACCGTAGCCGCTCAGCTGAAGAAGTGGCCACTGAAGTTCGCGCTCAGATCAAATCTTTGATTGGCGCTGAATTTACTGTGACTGCAGATTTAAGTGGCGGTGGTGGTGGTGACGGCAAAAAACTGCAAATTCAGTTCCGTGGCCCAGAAACCCGGGTGCTCGAAGGCATAGTGATGGATTATCTGGCCAAGTTAAAACAGGTGCCTGGTGCTGTGGATGTGGGCCTGTCGGCACAGGATCCAAAACCTGAATTGCAGGTTGAATTTGACCGGGGTCTGGCATCCAGTCTGGGCTTATCCATGAGTGATGCTGCCAGTGCGCTGCGTCTGGCCTTTGCCGGCGCAGAAATTGGTGACTGGGTCGACCCGACCGGTGAAACCCGGAATGTGTTTGTAAGGATCCGGCCGGAAGAGCGCGCTACAGTGCAGGATTTAGAGCAGTTGCCGCTGTTGTCCAGTAAAACCGGTGCCATGATCCCATTGGAGCAGGTGGCCACTGTGACGCTGGGCAAAGGTCCGGCGCTGATTGAGCACCTGGATCGTGAAACTATGATGGCGGTCAGCGCCAATATTGAAGGCCGCAGTTTTGGTGAAGTCTTTAAAGACGCCATGGATTTGGCCAAACAAATTAACTTCCCGCCTGGCTACGACTTAGTGGTGGGTGGTGAAGGCCGCGATCAGAACGAAGTATTCGGCAGTATTTTTGGTGCCCTGGGTCTGGCCGTGGTACTGATGTATCTGATTCTGGTGCTGCAGTTCCATAGTTTTATGGCGCCAGTGTCCATTATGATGTCACTGCCATTGTCGCTGATTGGTGTGGTGCTTGCGCTCTTGGCATTTGACTCAACATTAAACCTGATGAGTCTGATTGGGGTGGTGATGCTGATGGGCATAGTCGTGAAAAACGCTATTCTGCTGATTGACTGCGCCCGTAAGAAAGAACTGGAAGAAGGTTTATCTCTGGATGAGTCGTTAATTGCGGCAGGTCGTGAGCGTTTACGTCCTATTCTGATGACCACTTTTGCACTGGTGGCAGGTATGTTGCCGGTGGCAATTGGCATAGGTGAAGGTTCGGGCTTTTACCGGCCACTTGGTATCGCTGTTATTGGCGGTACCATCACATCAACCATTTTGACCTTGTTGGTGGTTCCGACTTTCTACGACAGTCTGGAAACCTTTAAACGTAAGATCAAAGCCCGCTGGCGCCGCCGTTTTGGCAATAAAACAGCTCAGACCCAAGCTGAAAAACCGCTGTTAACTACACCTTAAAATAGTGAACCGCTGCCACTAGATACAACGCCTGCAACTGCAGGCGTTGTTGTTTTTGCTGCCTTTAAACTGTGTTTTTTTTGCATTATCTACTGCAACCGGTTTGCTCTGTAGCTTTGCGTTTACATAAAAATATCATTCAGTTTTCACAAAATTTGCAAGTTGTGCGATTTTCGACCAAACCTAACGCTGCTCATAGTCGGAAATTTATCTAAAGGATTAGTTATGAACATGCCCAGGATCGTTTTTTACGCTTCTATGCTGGTTGTTTCTGCTCACAGCGCGCAGCTTTATGCTGAAGAGACCACAGATCGCAATATCCTCAGTATCGGCTGTCAGAAAGACAAAGGAATTTGCACCCTACAACTCAATGGCGATGCAGTGGGAGGTCGCGGCTGTTTGTCGAATATGCTGATGTTTAATGCGGCAACAGATAAAAATGCGGATGCGGTTTTGTCGCTGTTAAGCGCGGCATTTTTTGCCGGTAAAAAAGTCAGATTTGAGATCAGCGGGCAATGTGGTGACCAGGAAGGGATAGCTACATTCGATAGCTTTAGAGTGCTGAATTAACGATTGTTATTTCCAGACTGCCTGAGGGAATATCCCTTTGGGCAAACCTCATATGGATATGATGAAGGAACATGGAATGATAAAGCGCCTCCTGTTTGCGGTCTTATTGCTGCTAATGCTGTTTTGCTGCCCAGGTCATACCAAAGATTATCGTGGTTACCAGGTTTTTAGCGACCCGCAGGGCGCTCTCTACTTGATGGCTCCCAAGCATTTTATGCAACTGCGTAAAGCGCCGTCTATCCCCTTGAGCGTTCGGCCTAAAAATGGGTTGTTGAAAGTCTTTGAAGAGGACGGCGTTTGGAAAGTACAAGTTTTAACTGAAGCAGAGTGGGCGCTGTTAGAGCTCACAGAAGGGAATAGTCAGCTCCGGGATTTACAATTTGCTGATTTGGACGGAGATGGCATAGCTGACGCATTTTTGGTGTTAAGAAATCAGTTCACCCCTTACATCACACTGGAAAACCTGACTGGTGATGTCACTTTGTCTGCTGCTCAAGGGTACAGCATGGCCGAAGCGATGGCGACTTACCGACTGGTCGATGAAAATGGCGACGGCATTGCGGAAATAGTTTCAGACATCGAACGATTTGATGGTGGTAGCGGTACTATAGGGCGCTCTGCTTTTAAAACTCCGGGCCTATTGGTCGTTGGCATGACAACTGGTGAGTATCGAACTGATGAATCCGGGGCCGCGACTTACCAGATAGCACTGAACATCCCTGCAGGTATAGCGGGAGTGCAGCCAGAGCTTGGGTTTAGTTACAGCAGTGCCGCAGGTGATGGTTATATGGGCAGTGGCTGGAGTATCTCTGGTGCTTCGGCCATTAGTCGTTGCCCAAAAAACATCGCATCTGACAATCTGCAGGGCAATATTTCATTTTCACAAAGTGACCGGCTTTGCCTGAATGGTCAGCGCCTGATTAGCGGAACAGGCAGTTCTGACATAGGTGTATCAGATTCGACTTACTGGTCAGCAGCGAGTTATCACACTGAACTGGAAAGTTTTGTCAAAGTAAAACCGCATGGTGCCACCACTCAAGGGCCAAAAGCTTATACCGTAGAAACTAAGTCGGGCGAAATTCACTACTACGGCGATGTCTCACAGGTATCCGGCAGTG
Source organism: Rheinheimera sp. (assembly GCF_036782235.1). GTDB lineage: Bacteria > Pseudomonadota > Gammaproteobacteria > Enterobacterales > Alteromonadaceae > Pararheinheimera. The sequence goes on from NZ_DAIPZL010000015.1 coordinate 33,072, forward strand.
ATGAGCGCAGTGTCTCAATGGCGTTGAGTCTGTTAAATACCAGTGGCGCCAGTGAAAGCTCTGCTGATGCACTCTTTGAGCTTAACGGCCTGACCACGCCCAGAATGTGGGCGCTCAAAGCAATCCGGGATGTAAAAGGCAATTATATCCTGTTCAGATATGCCGAAGACCAACTCAAAGGCGAGCATTATCTGACAGAGGTGCAATACACTGGCCGGCCATCGCAGGCACCTTTTGCCAGAGTGGTTTTTACTTACCGGGACAATAAGAAAAAACGCACCGGTTATCAGGCCGGACATCCGGTGAGCCTGACAAAAATCCTCGACAGCGTGACTGTCCATCAGGACAACCAGCAGTATCGTTATTATCAGTTCCAGTACTCAGAATCCGATGTGCTGGAAGAAAAAAACTATCTGACAGCGCTGCAGGAATGTACCTCCGATACGGCTGCTTTATGTTATCCGGCGGTTAGTGTGCAGTGGAACAAGCCAGCATCCAGTAACAGTGGCATCCAAACCGTTTGTGTCAACGGTGAATGCTGGCCGGAAGCAACCACCGATGCTTATAGTCCCATCAGTACCACATCAGTGAAAAAAGGCAGCTCTGTCGAGCGAGTCTACCAGCATTTGATGGATATGAATGGCGATGGTTATGCCGATATGGTTTACCCAAGCGCAGGATCCTGGCGTGTGCGTTTTGGTAACAATAGCATGAGCTATAGCTCGGAAGTGACCTTGTCGACTGTTGGGGTGAATAAAAAGGAGTTTGCCAAAACCATTGATTACAACGGTGACGGTCAACGTGATTTGTTGGTAGCCGACAGTGCCATTTCTAACTGGTTTATCCTGACCTATCAACCGGCAGCTTCGACAGTACAAAGCTGTGAGCCACAACTGAGTTCCGGTTATTTGTGCCCGGACGTGACCATGAGCTTTAGCTACAACAGCATCAACACCGGGCGCACAGCAACAGGGTTGGAAAGCTCCGCTATGGTGGCTGATATCGACGGCGATGGCATGGAAGACATACTGTTTATGGTTAACGGCCAATTTAAGGTGTATCGCAATCTCGGCATGACAGGTTCAACACACAACGGTTTTAGCGCAGCGACGGATGCCGGCACTACAGTGTTTGAAGATGGTGATTTTTACGATGATTCGCTGCCTGTTACTACGGGGCTAAAACAATCATCTGCCTCTGATGTGAATGGGGATGGCAAAACCGATGTGATGGTGTACGTACTGGGTGGCCTCTGTGATGGCGCGACCGGGTGGACCCGGGCCGAATGTCTTTATGAAGGGCGGGTATGGACATCCTTATCCGAATGGAAATTGTTTATATCAAATGGCAGCAGTTACCAGCAGAGTGTCAGTCTTGGCACTTCCGCAAAACATATCAGGCCGGTTGATCTAAATGGTGATGGTTATTCAGATTTTATGTATCAGCTGGGGACTAACTGGTATTACCGTTTATCCAACGGCAGCACCTTAGGTCCTGTGCAGGATGCGATGTTATCGACGCCTCAGGATAGAATTGCGCTGACCTATTTTCTGGATCTGAACGGCGATGGCCGCACCGATGTACTGCAAGCTACCAGTTACTCCAGCTGGAGTTTTGTGCTGTCCCGCCCACACAGCGATGCTGGGAAAATTATTTTTGAAAGCCGTGGCAGTTACAATTTTGCCGCCAATTCAACCATTCAGTTTGCCGATGTGAACGCCGACAACAAACTGGATTTACTGACAGCATCAGATGACAGTGGCTGGAACATTTTCATCAATAGCCGCTCAGGTATCAATGACCATACAGTGAGCACTTTTACCAATAGCTGGGGTGTACCAACCGAGGTGCAATATGCCAACATCAGTAACAACGTCGTTTATTTTCGTGCCAACTCCAGCAACAACATCAATTCAGATTATTTCTCACCACGCAGCGGTTTTTATGTGGTATCCCGCGTCAGGACAGAAGTAAAACCCAGTCAATGGGTGTCGGTTGATTATGAATATGGCGGCTTATTACTGCACAAAAAAGGCCGCGGCTTGCTGGGGTTTGAGCACTTAAGAACCACAGATCTGCAAACTAATGTGGTGACAGAAAGCCGTTATTATCAACTATGGCCCTACACCGGGATGCCCAGAAGCAGCTCACAATCCCGTGGTGGTTATGTGATGGCAACGGCCAGCAATACGGTGCAAAATCTCACCAGTGCATTTGGCGGCAATTACCCTTACATCAGTAGCAGTACTGAGAATAAATACTCACTGGGTTCTAATCTGCTCAGCTCAACTGCCCTCAGTACCATTGCCAGCACTTTTGTGTATGACAACTATGGTAATTTGTCTTCCAGCACTGTGACGCAGTCCGACCCACAAAATAGCAGTAACAATCTGCTGACATCGACCACAAATACCTTTAATCAGTCAGCGTCATACCAACGTTATGGTCGCCTGACGGCCAGTACTGTCACTAAAACACTGAAAGTTGGTGGCACCATAACCAGTAATATCAGCCGTTCCAGTAGTTTTAGCTATGACGCGGATTATCTCTTAAAAACTGAGACTTATGCGCCAAATCTTGCGGCAGCAACGTCGGTAACAACCCATGGTTATGACGCTGCAGGCAACAAAATTTCGGTGTCAGTTTATGCACCTTCAGGCAGTGATGGCACATTACCTGTGACCCGGACAAATTCCACTGCCTATACAGCAAATTATCGTTTTGTGGCCAGCACCACCAATGCGGCAGGTCGCACCGCAATTTATAAATACAATGGCTTAGCAGCCAGCACCTTTGCCGGCAGTCCGGCACTGATCAGCGCTATCGCAGTGACAGATGCCAATAACCAAACCAGCACCACGAGCTTTGATGGCTTTGGTCAAAGCACCAGTAGCGCACTCAAAGGTGCAGCGACTTCTGACATTCAGGTGAATTCGGCACAAAGCCGAAGTTTCTGTAATAGCTGCAATAGTCTTTTCCCGGATGCTTATATCAAAATTATCAGCACCAATGACGCAGGTGCTGAACAGGAGCAATACCTCGATAAATATGGCCGCGAAGTGGGGAGCAGAACAAAGTTACCGCTCTTAGGTTATGCAGTGACCCGTAAAACCTATGACAATCAGGGGCGTCCTTATCAGAGCTTCGAACCCGCCAAAGATGCTGTGTCCAGTTACAAAACAACAGCAGGTTATGACGCACTCGGCCGCATTAGCACAACCACGATGCCAAATAATGGCGTGACCGCCATCAGCTATAACGGATACAGCACAACAACCACAGATGCACTGTCGAAAAATAAAACCAGCACCCAAAACTATCTGGGGCAGGAAGTCAGCATCACTGATCATAACGGAACTTTGCTGAGTTTTAGCTATAACGCCTATGGTGATTTGCTGACTGCATCCAGTGCTGGTGTCACCCGCTTAAGCAATGTCTACGACAACTATGGTCGTAAAACGTCGATGACTGATGTTGACAAGGGTAACTGGAGCTACAAAACCAATGGTTTTGGTGAAACCGTCAGCCAGACAGATGCAAAGAGTCAAACCACCACTTTTGAATTGAATGCGCTTGGTCAGTTGCTGCGCCGATACGACCCATCGGGCACAGTGTGCTGGAGTTACGGTAGCTCAGCTGCAGCCTACAACCTGGACAAGCTGGTGAGCGTAAAACAATGGAGCAGCAATCAGGCTTGTAATAGCGCAACAACTGCAATTTATCAGGAAGGCTACACCTACAACAGCAAAGGCTTGGTCAGCAATAAAACAGTAACCACCGAAGGTACAACATTTAGTTTCACGTCAGCTTATGACAGCCTGGGTCGGCCTTATGAGCTGACATATCCGCTGGTCAATGGGTACGGCGGCCTCATAGTACGCACTGAATATAGCAATGGTGTGGCCTATAAAAACACCGATGTGACAGGTGGTGTGGTTGGCACTGTATATCAACAAATTACCGGCTTTAATGCACGTGGCCAGGTTGAAACAGAAGTGTATGGCAACGGTGTGGTGCAAAACCAGGTTTACGATGCTGCGATGGGCTGGCTTGATAATGCGGCCGTCAGTAAAAGTGGTGTCACCCAACAAAGCTACAACTACGATTTTGACCTGGTGGGAAATGTTACGCGGCGTCAAATTAGTTTTGGTTTATTAAGCAGCGCCAATATGGCGGAGACTTTTGGTTACGATAACCTGCACCGTGTGACCAGCCGCACCGTTACCCAGGCTTTTGCTTTAACCGGCAATCTCGGTATGACCGAAAGTTATGGTTATGATGCCAATGGCAATATCAGCAGCAAAACCGGTGTCGGTCACTATCAATACAATGTCAGCGGCAAACCCAACCGGCTCGCCGGGGTCTGGCAAAACAGCAATTTTAGCGGCACTCAGTATTACAATTTCAGTTACGACAACAATGGTAATGTGATCAATGACGGTAAACGCAGTTTTACCTACACAGCCGATGATAAGCCGCTGCTCGTTACCCAGGGAGCAGAGACTACCAGATTTAGTTATGGTCCAAACCGCGAACTGATTAAGCGTGTTGATGCCAGAAGTTCGGGCACGACGACCACCTTGTTAATCGACAACCTGTATGAGCAGGTGCAACTTGCAAGCGGCGTCACAGAGCATAAGTTTGTTATCGGCAACGCAATTGTTACACGCAGAACTGTTGGTGGTCCGCAGGTTTATTATTTACATAAAGACCAGCAAGGCAGTACAACAGCCATTACCAACCTCGATGGCAATCCGGTACAACAATTATTGTACGACCCGTGGGGCAGACAATATCAAGTGAGTGCTGCAGTTCTGACTTACAGCAGTCAGGCAACCACTTACGGCTACACCGGCCACGATATGGTGAACGACTTTGAAGTGATCCATATGGGTGGCCGAAGTTACAACCCGGTGCTTGGCCGTTTTATGCAGGCTGACCCATTTATTCAGCAAGCATCAAATCTGCAAAGCTTTAACCGTTACGCTTATGTGCTGAATAACCCGATGAGTTATACAGACCCCACTGGGTATTTTTTTAAAGCACTAAACAAACTATTTGGAAAGTTCGCGCCCCTGGTTTCCATAGCAATTGCGATATACATGCCGGGACTGAACTTTTTACAAGGTTTGAATGCAGTACAGATAGGCGCAGTCACGGGATTTGTGTCTGGTGGCGTCGCCACTGGCAGTCTGCGCGGCGCTCTTACAGGTGCTATATCGGGGGCAACGTTTGGGAGCCTGCATAACTGGAAATCCAATCTCATCGCTAAGGGAATAGACTATGGCCGCATAGCTGCACATGGTATGGTTGGGGGTATCTCCAGTGTATTGAGCGGTGGCAAGTTTGGTCATGGTTTTGCAGCTGCTGGGTTTACACAAGCAGCCAGTGAGATTGGTGGTGAAAAACTATTTGTGGAAGGGGCAGAATCATTCCCAGACCGTGCTGCAAATGCAATAAAAGCAGCAATAATTGGTGGCAGCGCATCCGTGTTGTCTGGCGGTAAATTTGGGAATGGGGCAATTACTGGTGCGTTTTCGAGGTTATTGAATGATGATGCTTTTCGAAAGTCAGTTGATAGAAGTGTTTATGCAGCGGAAGATGGCGAAGTTGAGGCTTTAGGCTGGGAGAAGGCTAATGACCATAAAAAAGGATACGGGTACAGACTGAAATTAAGAACAGAGGTGGATTCTTCACTATTTGTTTATGGCCATTTAGATCCAAGTTCTTTGGCTGTTACGAAGGGAGAAATGGTTAAAAAAGGTCAACTTCTTGGCAAATATGCAGATCCGTCTAACGGAGATTCTACTGCTCCCCATTTGCATTTTGAGCAGTGGAGCAAAGACGGCGTGCGCTTAGACCCCGCGGCATATCGTTCGATTGTGCTTCCAAATTACAGACAAACTGACTACATAAGATTTCGTTCAATACACCCAGTGACAGGAAAGGCAAGGTGGCATAATGGATATGATTTAATCGGAGTTTCAAATAATTAAGGTGAAAGTAATGAAAAAACAAATCTCTATAATTTTTCTTATGCTAGTAAGTACATCAACTCTTGCTAACAACGCCGATGCGCTTTGGAATTGGTATTTTTCCGGTATAGCAACAAGAAAACCGAACACTGAAGTACTAATACGCAAAGGATCAGCCAGCGTAACATTGAAAGCTAGCACCATTCATATTGAATTTAATGAAAATGACATGCCTAATTTGAATGCTGTTTACACAGGTGTCGTAAAAAAAAATATGGAGATATCTGGTACTTTAAATGGTTTTTTCTTTCATGGCTCGGAGTTGTGGAGTGGCGTATTCAGTAGAAAAGAAACACCAGCAGGCTGTCACTGGGAAGAGATTCTATTGAGACCAAACATTTTTGATGGTTCAGTTTTGGTGTTGTCACGTGTACAAGGGTGTAAAGTTATGACGGATGTAAGTGAGTAGTTTTTACAAAAAAACAACATCCAAATTTTTAACAGATAACGCAAGTGCATTTCTGCTCAACGAATTTTGGCTGTTAGCGAATATGTATCTGGACACCCACCATAACTGATCTCCGAATACTGCAATAGCGTGTCGTTTAAGATTTCTGATAAGACCAGCGGTATGATTGGCTCGGTATAGCAGAAAATCACCGGTATCATTTGTCGTGGCTAGGCGGGAACCGAAGTCGATGGCGCGACACAGAAAAGCTACAATTGCGATTTTGACCTTGTGGGAAATGTGATCTGATTTACCACTTTAGTAGTGCGGAAGTGTTACCAAATTTTCATAAAAAAGAATGGGTTGGGAAATGTATTACTTACAGGAGTTGGAGTTCAGTCAGCACCAGCCCTCTCACTGTCAGTTAGGTCACAAATCTTAAATCTGTCACTTTATTTTCACAAACCCGTCATTTCTGTGCCTCAGTATTAGCCGCCGTCGGTCACTGATCAGACCAACTACAACGATGAAAACAAACAACTATTTAGGCGCGTTTTTGTGCAGGCGCAATTTTGGGAGATTTGACTGTGTTATCAACCCGTTTACACCCTTTGTCACTGGCATTATTAATGGCGTTACCGGCAACAGCTGCAGTGCCGGTTGAAGAAATGGCCAGCAATGTTGCCGCTGAGGCTGCCATTGAAAAAATTTCGGTGACAGGCAAAAAAGTGGCTTATGCCAATAATGCGACTGACGAAAGTGCCAAACTGCAACAGGCAGCCATTAGTAACGTACTGGATTTAATCAACAAATTGCCCGGTGTTAATGTGGCACAGGGGGATGCTTTTGGTAGTGATGACTACACCACGACTGTCAGTATGCGTGGTTTTGTTATCGACAGGGCCGATCAGCAGCTGGGTATTACCATTGACGGTTTGCCAAATGGTGGTTCGGCCTATGCCGGCGGCAGTAAAGCAAACCGTTATCTGGACAGTGAAAACACAGCTTTTGTTGAAGTCGGTCAGGGCTCAGGTGATATCAGCTCTGCTTCTTTGGATGCGCTGGGTGGAACCATTAACTTTGTGTCGGCCAACCCAATGGCAGAACAACAAGCCAGGCTTGATTACAGCACAGGCAGCTTTAATGCCCGCCGTTATTTTGCCCGTTTTGACTCAGGTGAAGTATTTGGCAATACCACGTCTTATGTCAGTTTGTCGGACAGCTACAACAATCGCTGGATTGGCACTGGCAGCAATGGTTTTTCCAATCGTTTACATGCTGAAGCCAAGTCGGTGACTGAGCTTGATAACAGCAAAATTACCGCCCGTTTTTCGTATGATGACGCCCACGAAGATAACTACGACTATCGTAGCCTCGAACAATTTAAACAAAATCCGAAATTCGACGGTTTAACCAACGTCTGGACAGGTAACCCGGATATTGATCAGAACTTTGCTGAAGCCTGGTCCACGTTACGCGAAAACACGCTGGCTTATGTAAAAGCTGAATTTACCTTAACTGACAGCATGCAGCTGGATGTCAGCCCCTATTTGCACTTGCAGGAAGGGCGTGGTGACTGGTTGCCGCCTTATCAGGTCTATGCCACTGACGCCAAAGGCCAGAAAATCAGCCAGGGTAATGGTGCAAAACGCACCACCTTTACTTATGTCGACGCACAGGGCAGGCCTATCCTGGACCCTAAGGCAGACTTAACAAACGCCAAAAGAGTATCCTCTTACCGTCATACCCACTATGACAAAGATCGTTTTGGTATCACCACAAATCTGAACTGGCAGCTGGACAGCCAGCTGATCCGCGCCGGGATCTGGCTGGAACAACAGCAGCGCAATCAAAGCCGCGACTGGCATCAGGTGCTGGATGCCAAGGTGTATCATTATTTTGATGAAAGACCATACTGGGTGCAGTTTAACGACGACTATCAAAACGATGTGATGAAGTTATACCTGCAGGACAAAATCAGCCTTGGTGATTTAGAGCTGACGCTGGGTGTTCAGCAATATCTGGTGGATGTGGAGCGCACCGACAATTTTAACAGCGCCAATAGCGGCAAGCTGAATTCAGATTCTGACTTATTGCCAAGTGCTGGTCTGGTGTATCCGCTGAGTGCAGAAGTTGAAGTTTTTGCCGGTTTTTCCAAAAACTTTAAAGCCATTCCGGATACTTTATTAAATACCGTCGGTCAGGACTTTAATAAGCTGGAGCCAGAAACGGCCGACAATATGGATTTTGGCCTTCGTTATCAGGGTGAAAGCGTCAATGCGTCGGCCACTTTATATCAAATTAACTTTGATAACCGTATTACCTTATTGGCTTATCAGGAAGTGGATGGAGCGCCGGATTATCTGACTGAGCTGGACGGTACCTTTGTAAACGTTGGTGGTGTGAAATCCAAAGGTCTGGAAGCCAACATCGATTGGCGTTTTGCCGACAGCCTGAGCCTGAATTCGTCGTTAACGCTGAATAACTCAGAGTACACGCAAAATGTAAACGGTTATCGTGCTGGCGACAAAGTCGCTGCTATTCCGGAGCAAATGCTCAGTGCAACCTTCAAATACCAGCATGATAACTACCGTGCCGGTTTAGGTGCCAAGTACACAGCTGAATATTTTGGTGCTGCAAAACGCACTGAAATGAATAAAGTTTCCATCTGGAACCGCGACAATATTCCAGCCCACACTTTGCTTAATCTGTATGCCGGTTATCATGCCGAAATGGCGCAGGCAGGCTTTGTACAAACCCTGGATTTATCTTTTGTCATCAATAACCTGACAGATAAAAGATATATTGCCGGTGGTCAGGAAGGTGCCTATTTGTTAGGCGCTGAACGCTCCGCCAGCCTGACGCTGAGTTTAGGTTTTTAAGCAAAGTTAAACATACTGCAAAAGAGTAAGGACAAGCTGCGGCTTGTCCTTTTTTGTTCAGACTGGCCTGAAACTCCCGCTGTTGACAGGCGCTTACCAAGCCATAGGCACTGGCGCTGTTCGCAACCGAGTACAGTTCACAACAGCATGACTTTTACAATGCAGAGCAGTGTTACAAAGCTTCCAGCTGGTAGTTACCTGTTTTCAGCGCCTGCGCCAATTCAAAAGAACGTTCTGTGACTTGTTGCCAATAGGCGATGCGGTCGGCGTCTGATAATTTGTTAAAGTCGGTGCGGTCCGGAATTTTGCCATAAGGCAAACTTTTCACCCAGCTGTCGCTTGGGCACAACAACACTAAATTATGGAAGTTCCGCTTGTTACCACGGCGCCATTTTAAGCTTTTATCAAACCAGCCCGGGCTTAAATGCGGGTAAAAATGTGGATACAACACCAGGCCTTGCTCGCTAAAAGGCCAGTCAAAGTGGTAATCCAGAATACCGCCGTCAACAAAAATACCGCTTCCTGCTTTGGCGATGTGAGCGACAGGGGATATCACCAGCGGAATGGCACCAGTTGCCAAGAGCGCGGTTTTTAAATTGCCCTCACCAAGCGCCACACGCTCAGTGGGCAAATTGTCGAGCCTGCGAAATGCATTGGCTGAAAGCGGGTGCTGAAACAAATATCTTTGATAAAACAGCCCCAGGCTGCGCCGGTGCACCAGATTGGCAGCAGCCACCAGCGATAAAGCGCCAAGCTGGGCCACTTTGGGTTGTAACTTGCTGATGCCTTTGGCGCGCGCCACCACAAAATTCAACTGAAATACCGGATTTTCCACCACCTGACGTACATGCTCTGCAGTTGGAAATACCGCGTCCATCACGGTCGCGGAAATCGCCGTCACTTGGTGAATATCGGCGTTGGGCGGGTAACATAAGTTGCGATAAGCGTCGCAAAAACGTCTGGAGGCAGCGGCCGGGTCTTGTTGACCATAACAGGCAAAACGCCAGGCGCCGGCCGAGCTGCCTAAAAGCTGTAACGGTTTTTGCCGGCCTTTAAAAAACTCACTACAAAGATACTGATCAAGCCCGAATAAACTAAACCATTTGGGGCCGCCGCTGGCACCAACCAATACTTCAACGGCGTCGCTGGTTAAACCATGTTGCTGTAAATGTAAAAGGGCGGTCGGGCCTGCTTTTACAATAAGTGGTGAAGCCAAAGCTGCTCCTTGCTGTTGTCAAAATTGCCAGGAAAAAATGAAACTGCCGGATTATAAAATACGGCCATATAAACGCTGATGCATACGCTCGGCATATTCGTCGGTCATGCCGGCAATATAATCGGCAATCACCCGCTCGCCGGCGCCTTTGTGTTGTTGCAGTTGCCAGCGCTGCTGGGTATTAAAGGGCAATAACCGCAGCGGGTCGCTGTTAAAAGCACTAAAGAGTTGTTGTACGATACGCTGGCCACGAAATTCCAGCTGCTGCAAGCTTGGATGCAGGATCACATGGCGGTATACAAAAGACTTTAACAAGGCCAGCATCTGTTGTTCCACTTTAGGTAGCACAGCGTTATAACGAATTAAGGGTTCAGCAGCTTCTGGCAATACCTCTGCCCATTGCACATGGGTAATAAGGCGGTTCACCAGCGCACCTATGGCATCTTTTCGAATGTGATGCGCCTGATGAAACAGTTTGTCGCCAACGTCCCGTAAAAACTGCGTGGCTTCTGCCGGCCAGTCACGACAGAGCTCAGGTAGCTCCTGTTGCCAGATTTGCTGTTGCACTGTGCCTGTCACAACAGCGTCTTCCAAGTCATGTACACCGTACGCAATATCGTCCGCCAGCTCCATAATTGCTGCGTCTAATGACTTAAAACGTGAACGGATAAAAGGTGCCTGAGTGAGTTTTTCAGTCTGACAAAATAAATCTCTGTCCGAAGCCGTCAGCGGCGCAAGGATCCAGTCGAGTAAATCTTCGTCTTCCCGATAAATGGCTTTGCAGGGTTTTTGTTTATCAATCACCTTCGGCTGTAACAGCGGATATTTTAATAACCCCAACAAAGTGCGGCGCGCTAAATCCATGCCACCCGATGCGGTGTAAGGTTCGAGTTTGCCAACAATCCGCAGTGTCTGGCCATTGCCTTCAAAACCGCCAAAATCAGCCATGACTGCGTTTAATGCTGTTTCACCACCATGACCAAAAGGCGGATGGCCAATGTCGTGCGCCAGACACAAAGCTTCCATCAGGCTGTCTTCCGGCAATAAGGCAAGCAACTGTGAAGTTGGCGCGTTTAATCTCAGCTGCGCCACCAAAGCAGTGCCAATTTGGGCGGCTTCCAGGGAATGGGTTAACCGGGTGCGGTAAAAGTCGTTTAAGCCAACGCCCATAATCTGGGTTTTGGCCTGCAGTCTGCGAAAAGCTGCACTGTGTAAAATTCTGGCTTTGTCACGTTGCCAGGCACTGCGATGATCCAGTGGTCTTTGGGTTGCACTGGGCTCGCGTCTTTCATTCCATGCCGACATATCAGTTCCTGTACTGCAAAGGTGCCTTATGCTACGTCATTTTTGAGTCGCTTGCGACTAGGGCAAAGTGCAGTTGCTTGCATGCTTTTGAAAAAAAGCTGGACAAAGATTTTATAAATACTGTATAAATAACCAGTATTCTTTATTTCTGATAAATATCGCTGATATTCACAACAAGAGGCAACACAACATGGCCGTGATCGTAAAATATGTGGTTGAACGCAACGGAGTAGAAAAAATGACTTTTGCTGCAAAAAACGAAGCCGATGCTTATGACAAAATGCTGGATATGGCCGATGACTTGTTTGTCGTGCTCGGCGCCAGTCAGCTGCTGCAAGATGAACAGATGCAGGAAACGCTGGCAATGTACTTAGCGCAGCATAAAGACGATGTGTTACAGGCGCTTGGTGCTAAAGCGAAAACGGTTAAAAAAGACAAAACCACTGAGCCTAACGAGATCCAAACCGATGTAAAAACGGACACAGCAGAGCAGGAACAGGCAAATAACACCACATTAAATTTGGTTGCAGCTTAAGTTGAAGCCTTGATGCAAACCTAAGTGCAAGGGTGCTGTGGTTAAAAGCAGGGCGGATAAACTTATTATCGGATAAACAACAAGCCCGCTATAGCGGGCTTGTTGTTTATGACAAACCTGATTTAAGGCTGAGTCAGCTGTTGTTGCAAGGCTTTTGCCTGAGCCAGTGTCTTACTGGCAGCATCCAGTTTTGCTTTGGCGGTGGCAACGTCGGCCGGGCTGGTGGCTTTTGACAACAAAGCCGCAGCCGCTTCCACTTCAGCCTGTGCTTTGCTCACTGCCGCATTGGCAGCTTTTAACTGCGCAGCTTTATCGGCAACTGCAGTTTGTTGCGCCTTATTTTGCATCAGGCTGGCTTGTTCAGCGGCCATTTCTGCTGCTAAATCATTGTCTTCAGCCATTACAGCTGTTGGTGCTGCTTTAACCGCATTTAAACCTTGGCTGGCGGTATTTGCCTTATGTTCAATAGCAGTTTGCAGCTGCGTATTCAGCTGAGTTACAGGTTCGGTCAGCGCTTGTGTGTGCGCTTTAATTTGTGTATCGGCCTCTTGTTTGAGCTTTGTTTGTGCCTGAACCTTCAGTGCCTCGCTTTGTTGCGCTGCACTGGTTAGCGGGTCTTTAACTGCTGTTTGCACCTGTGTTTTGATGGCAGCAACAGGCTGAGTGAATGTTTCGAGCTCTGTTTTAGTTTGTTGTGTTACCTGGGATTTGACCGCCTCAGCAGGTTGGATTGCATCCTTGAGCTGGGTTTTTACCGCGGTCTGCACATCAGTTGCTGCTTTTACTTGCTGTTTTACGGCATTTAATTGTGATGCAACAGGTGCTGTTGTGGTATCGATCAACTGCTGTTTTTCCTGTTCAAGCTTTGCTTTGGCAAGATCTTCAGCTTTGGCCCCGCCAAGCACAGCGCCGGCCAGCTGCTGTTGCTGCTCGCTCAGGCCAAGCTGGGCTGAGGCTTCGCTGCTGGCTTTTTGCAGTGCTTTTTGTTTGAGCTTAACCGGGTCCGCATAGTCGGCCAAATCTGCCGGCCAGCTCGGAACCACTTTGGCCGCCTGATTATTCAGCTGCTCAGCAAAAATCATCGGGGCGCCGCCGGAAACCAGCATCACGGCCATTTGGTTGGTCTCGGAGTTCCAGACAAACCCTGCTTTTTCCGCCATTTGTGGGATAGGGGTGTGGTTGGACACCAGATAGAACAGCGGACCTTCCTGCTGTAACTTATCGGCAGTTTTTAACAAAGTGACGGCTGTGTCGTAATGTTCGCCCAACAGCGGTTGCATCCGGTTTTTGATCAGCGGTTGCTCTAGCAGGTTCATTTCATTGGGATCAAGCCCAACCAGCGGCTTCAGTAAAGCCCACATCAGTTGTCCCTGCGGGGATAACAACAGGGCAGGTGCAACACAACCGGCCAACAATAACATAAGGGCAAAAACCCAAGAGCGCTGCCATGAACGGCGAACTGATGCAGACACGCGAATATTCCTGATCTGATTGGATAAAATATGGCCGACAGGCTACCACAGCGATAAATAAACGGCCAGAGTAACACCGCCGGCAGATTAAACCGCTTGATGTCAAATCAGTACTGAACCGGTGTTCTGAGCCCCGGTGTTCTGAGCATGAACTACTGAGCTTCACCACGGCCAAAAGCCGGGTGCCAGTTGGTCCAGACGGGTTGCAAACCCAGGCTGACCATCACCTCTGCCATCAGAGCCGGGCTGCGTTCATCATCAATGCTAAATTGTTGCAGCGCCTGAGGCGCCACCCGATAACCGCCGGGCTGGGTTTTGGAGCCGGCGCTCAGGCTGGTGATCATCAGTGGCAACAACAGATCACGCAGTCTGGCGTTTTCCCGGGTGGATAAGATCAGTTCAAGTTCAGGTGCAAAAATACGAAAAGCACAATACAGCTGAACCAATTCGGCATCACCGACCAGCACCGCCGGTTCAACACCGCCACTGCAGGGCCTTAACCTGGGAAAAGCCACACTGTACTGGCTGCGCCAATAGTGTTGTTGTAAATGGCGCAGATGTAAGCCAAGCGCCAACGCGTCGAGCCGCCAGTCGGTAAGGCCCAATAAAATGCCGAGGCCAATTTTGTCCATACCGGCTACACCCAGTCTGTCTGGGCAATTCAGCCGCCAGCGCATATCAGTTTTATTGCCTTTTAAATGATATTGCTGATAAGCCAGAGGTTGATAAGTTTCCTGGTACACCAGTACAGTGTCGATGCCAAGTTGTTTTAATTCCTGATAATCGCAGCTCGAAAGCGGCTGCACTTCTAACATCAGACGGCTGAATAAAGGCCGCAGTAACGGAATTTGCCGGCGAAAATAATCCATCCCCACTTTTCGGTCATGTTCACCTGCCACCAATAGCAGCTGATCATGTCCCAGAGCTTTAACAGCTTCTGCTTCCTGTAACAATTCTTCGCTTTGCAGTACCCGGCGTTTAACCGCCTGACTCATGGAAAAACCACAATAAGTACATTCGTTGGCACAAAGGTTCGACATATAAAGTGGTGCAAATAACTGCCGCGCCGCGCCAAAGTGCTGCCTTGTCAGCGCTGCCGCGCGCTCGATAAGGAGTGGCAACGAGGTTTTGGCGCCAGGGCTTAATAATACAGCCAAATCTGAAAGATCCGGTGTTTTGGCATAAAGTGCCTGCAGTACCCTGCTTTGATCGGCAGTGATAAGTTGCAGCTCAGTAAAATCTGTTTGTGCCAAGACATCGCTAAATAGCGGCTGACTAAAAGTCGTTTGTTTGCTGTTGCTAGCTGCCGTTTCTACCTGATGGTGAGTCATTGTAAATAATCCATTAAAGCGTCCACTGGACTGGTGGCACTTGCCCCGTGCTGCGCCGGAGCAAAACGGGCTTTTAAGCCAGCAGCACCAGCTTCAACCGCCAGTTTAAAGGCGCTGGCAGCCAAAACCGGATTTTGTGCTGTGGCAATAGCTGTGTTCACCAGAACAGCGCTGGCACCCATTTCAATGGCAGCACAGGCATCAGATGCTTTGCCGATGCCAGCATCGATAATCACCGGTACCCTGGTCTGGCTGATAATAATGTCCAGCATCAGCCGGTTTTGCAGGCCCTGATTGGAACCGATGGGGGATGCCAGCGGCATCACAGCGGCACAACCTGCATCCTGCAGTGCCAGGCAATGCACAGGATCAGCGCTGCAGTATGGCAATACAATAAAACCTCTTTTGCACAGCTCTTGCGCCGCCACCAGGGTTTGGTGTGGATCCGGCAATAAATAACGGGGATCGGGGTGAATTTCTAGTTTCAGCCAGTTGGTTTGCAGCAATTCGCGGGCAAGTTCGGCGGCAAAAATGGCTTCTTTTGCGTTTACGGCACCTGACGTATTTGGCAATAACCGTACTCCGGCCTGCTGTAGTGGCGTCACTAAATCAGCAGAAGCCTGGCCTGGTTTAACCCTTTTTAACGCCAGAGTCACCATTTCTGTGCCACTGGCCTTAACCGCATCCAGCATTTGTTGTGCACTGGCAAACTTGCCACTGCCAAGCAATAAACGGCTGGAAAATTGTTGTTGCGCAAGTTCAAACATCTTAACCTCCGGCCACCAGATTAAATATCAGCAGCTCGTCTTTGGGCTCTAGTTGTTGTGTTGACCATTCTTTGCGGGTTAATACCCGCTGATTCAGCGCCACTGCAACTTTTAGCTGCTCGTCAGACTGACCGCTCCAGGCTGTTAACAGCGCTGCGACAGTTGCCTTAGCTTCAATCACAAAAGCTTGTTGATTAACAGTGAGTTGCATCATTTGATGTCCGTGCATCAGAAACTCCTTGTGACTTGCGCTGTGCTATGGCGTTCAGCCATGAACACTGGTTGAGATGATTCTGTGGCTGCGCCAAGGTTGGGATCAGAGCGACAAAGCAGCTGCGCGCCCTGACAAACAGCGCAGTCTTTATCGACTGTGATGGTTAAAGGCACAAAGTTTTGTTGTTGATGCTGATACAGCAAAAACCAGCCTTGTTGTTGTACACCGCGTAAATAATTTAAGGCACCGCTACTGAGCTGCATGGCAAGCGTTGCGACCAGCGGCGCAAATACGCCCTGACTGGCGCAGCCTCCCGGTGTCAAAGGCACATCCTGCCCCAAACACTGCAAGCAGCCCATGCGCCCGGGTTTAGGCTGGTTTTGGGTGTTGTGTTTAATGTCGTGCTTACCAGGCTGTGGTTTTTGCACAAAAGCAGGTGGCATCAACCAACTGTAGCCCTGATAAGCCACCACTGAGGCGCCAGCCCAGGCTTTCTGGTACTGATGGCACAGCCGGTTCAGCAGTAATTTTGTCGTCTGGTTGTCGGAGCAATCCAGTACAAAGTCCACTTTGGGGAGCAGCAGATGTAATAAAGCCTCATCAGCATACTGAGCAAGTGCCGTCAGCCGTATATATGGGTTATAGGATTGAAGAGCCGCTTTGGCGGCCTCTGCTTTATTCAGGCCAACATCAGCCGGACGATACAAGGGCTGGCGCGGCAGATTGCTAAGCTCAACGGTATCACCGTCACAAAGCCATAACTGACCTACACCAGCGCCAGCCAGATAGGTAGCGGCAGGGCAGCCTAAGCCGCCCAAACCAATTAGCAGCAGCTTTTTTTGTTTTAATAACAGCTGCGTTGCTTCACTCCAGTCCGGTAGCAGCAGCTGGCGGCTGTAATATAAAAACTCCTGATCCTGCAGTGTTTCAGCTCCTTGCGACGACGAAGTGGCAGCTTTGTGTTTGTTCAGCGACATAAGGTGCTCCCTGAATGACCAGCAAAACCATGACGTACTTCAGAAAAAGGCGGATACAAGGTCTGGCAGTAAGACTGCAACTGCTTTAACGCTTGCTCAGGTTGAGCCGCTTTTGTAATTGCAGACACCACAGCCACACCCCGCACACCGGTTTGCAGCACAGCACTGATGTTGTGCTCTGCAATGCCGCCAATCGCCACTGTAGGTATCTCGTCACAAAGCCAGACGTAATCTGCCAGACGTTTTAAACCCTGAGGTTGAGATGGCATTTGTTTGGTTTGGGTTGGGAAAATATGGCCAAGAGCAATATAAGATGGTTTTAGCGGCAGAACAGCAGCAAGCTCTGCATAACCGTGGGTAGACACACCCAAACGAAGGCCTGCGCCGGCAATCGCCGCTAAATCAGCTTCTTGTAGATCCTCCTGGCCCAGATGTACCCCATAAGCCTGATATTCAATCGCCAGTTGCCAATGATCGTTAATAAAAAGCTGAATTTGATAATCACGGCAAAACTCCACTGCGGCCGAAATTTGCGCCCTGAGTTCTTGTTCGGTTTTATTTTTCAGCCTTAGCTGCACAATGTGTAAACCCAGTGGCAACAAGCGCTTTAACCAGCTGATATCGTCCAGCACCGGATAAAGGCCAATACACTGGCTTAAGCGCGGGAATATAGGGGCGCTAGACTGCAACAATGCCAAACTGACAGGGGCTGTGGCACCCTTTGTGGCTTTAACTGGCGCTGGATATAAGGCCGGAAAATCCTGTTGTTGCAGCGGCCAGCCCAATCGGGCCAAAGTACCTGCACCCTGACCAGTGGCATAACCGGCGCGCAGACTTTGTTGTAAATAAGCCCGGCCTAATACGATTGCATCAATCAGGTCGTAGTTTTGTGCCCATAAAGCGGCGATGGCTGATGCCAAGGTGCAGCCAGTACCATGTTGATGCGGGCTATTCAGTCTGTTGCTGTAGAGTTTTATTGTGCTTTGCTCGGCTGGGCTTTGCGCTACAGGGCTTTGCGCTGTTGAGGGCACAAACAGATCAACAATGTTGTTGTTTTCATTCGGTGCGGCATGGCCAGCTTTTAATAAAATGGCTCCCTGATAAAAAGTCCGCAGTACAAGCAGCTGCGCAGATGCTTCTTCGCAGTCGGCTGAATTTGCCTGTTGCTGCACTTTGGCAAAATAAGCCAGCTCCGGTAGGTTTGGCGTCAGCAGCTGCACTTGTTGCAAAAGTGCCAGACAAGCCTGCCGGCTGATATCTGATAAACAGCGGCCTGTGCTCGCTATCAACACCGGGTCCCAGATCACCGGGCACTGTGGTTGATGGGTGGCCAGCCACAATGCCAAAGCTTCAAGCTGTGCATCATCAGCCAGCATACCAATTTTAATTGCGGCCGGCGGTAAGTCCTGCCACAAGGCATGAAGCTGGCTGCATAAAACCTCGGCAGAGAGTGCGAATACATCTGTCACCGCTACACTGTTTTGTGCGGTCACCGCTGTGATCACTGTGCAGCCATGGCCTGTTAAATCAGTAACAGTTAATAAATCGGCCTGAATGCCGGCGCCGCCACCGCTGTCACTGCCGCCAATACACCAGACAATAACTTTATTGCTCATAAAGGCTCCGCTTTCGCAGTTGCCCTAAGAGCCGAAGTTAAATTGTCCGGACGTACCGCATCCACCGGCACCGACAGCTCACGCAGTTGTTGATTAAGTTTCATTGAACAGAACTTTGGCCCGCACATCGAACAAAATTCGGCGTGTTCATCGGCCTGCGGGCTGCTTTGCTGGTAATAACTGCGTGCTGTGTCGGGGTCGAGCGCCAGATTAAACTGATCCTGCCAGCGAAAATCATAACGGGCCGCCGATAAAGCGTTGTCGCGAAGTTGTGCCGCCGGATGGCCTTTGGCTAAATCTGCAGCATGGGCGGCAATTTTGTAAGTAATCAGGCCTTGTTTGACATCTTCTTTATCTGGCAATCCCAGGTGCTCTTTCGGGGTCACGTAACACAACATGGCGCAGCCAAACCAGCCAATCAGCGCAGCACCAATTCCGGAAGTAATATGATCATAACCCGGCGCTATGTCGGTGGTTAGCGGGCCTAAGGTATAAAAAGGCGCTTCATGACAATGTTTTAACTGCTCTGTCATATTGGCCTGAATAAGATGCAAAGGCACATGGCCAGGGCCTTCAATCATCACCTGCACATCATAAGCCCAGGCAATTTTAGTCAGCTCTCCTAAGGTGCGAAGTTCTGCAAATTGTGCTTCGTCGTTGGCGTCTGCAATGGAGCCAGGGCGCAGGCCATCGCCCAAAGACAAGGAAATATCGTATTGGGCACAAAGCTGACAAATTTCTTCAAAGTGGCTGTAAGCGAAGTTTTCCTGCTGATGCAGTTCACACCACTGCGCCATAATAGCGCCGCCGCGTGAGACTATGCCGGTTAATCTTTTGGCGGTAAGGGGTAAAAACGCCCGTAACACACCGGCGTGAATAGTAAAATAATCCACCCCTTGTTCGGCTTGTTCTATCAGGGTTTCTTTAAATAACTCCCAGCTCAGCTCATTGACCCGGCCACCCACTTTTTCCAGACACTGGTAAATGGGTACAGTACCCACTGGCACCGGGCTGTTACGGATGATCCACTCGCGGGTTTGATGAATACGCCGGCCTGTGGATAGATCCATAATAGTGTCAGCGCCCCAGCGCACTGACCAAATCAGCTTTTCTACCTCTTCTTCAATACTGGAACTCACCGCCGAGTTGCCGATATTGGCGTTTACCTTCACCAGAAAGTTACGTCCAATGATCATGGGCTCAGCTTCAGGGTGATTGATATTCAGCGGTATAATGGCGCGGCCAGCCGCCACTTCAGCGCGGACAAATTCAGCGGTAATTTGTTTGGGAATAGCAGCACCAAAACTTTCGCCCTGGTGCTGAGGGGCCAAACGTTCATCCTGCTGCCTGGCTAAATCGGCCAGCGCCATATTCTCCCGACAGGCAATAAATTTCATTTCAGCGGTGATAATGCCAGCGCGGGCATAATGCAGCTGAGTGACTCTGCGGCCAGCTTTGGCCACCCGGCATGGCACATCAAATTCGGTGGGCCAGGCATCCAGTTCAATATTGTCATCCTGATAACTGCGCTCCACCAGTTCGGTATCAGCGCGCTCATCCAGCCAGCTTTGACGCAGTTGTGGCAAACCACGGCGCACATCCAGGCTTTGTGCCGGGTCACCAAATGCACCACTACAATCGTACAGCAACACCTGACTTTGGCTTTTATCACTGAGCCTGACAGCACGGCAGGGGACCTGAATATTGTCACCAGCATCGAGATAAATCCGGCTGGAACCAGAAAATAACTGCGGGGTTAAAGCGTGAATATTATGTTGTGCCTGCTCACGGGCGGCGCGGCGGTTTTGTGGTTTAGACATAGCAATCCTTAATAAACCAAAGGGTTAAATTAAATTGCTTATCTGGAGTGAGTTGGAGTAATGACGGCTTAAGCTACAACTTTGCCGCTGCATAATAGGTTGCCAATAACTTTGTGCAAAAAGCCAAGGCAACGGTGAGGTGGATGCACATTACCCTTGTTCCCTTCGCAGGTTCTAGCCTGATCAGGTTCAACGGATCCCGCATAATGCGGTCTCAGCCCAAATGGGCACTCCGACAAGTGGGACTGAGTATAATGATTTGGTTACGTTAAATTCAAGCGTGATTTACTTTTTGCTGTGCTGGTCGGTGTTCTTATCCAGGATATTACTGCCAAAGAGGGCACTGAGTATTTGCCGGTAAAACTTGCGGCCAAGATGTTTTAATAACAGCCAGAGCGGCATTTTCAGGTAATGGCCGCGCAGTAATAACATAAAATCAGCCAGCGTATCGCTGCTATTGGCAAAAGCTTGGTGCTGCGGCACGAGTTTGTGCATAAAAATATAATCAAGCAGGCGCAGCTGAAACCGGCTTGGCTGGTAGGGCTCGAGCGTTTTTATCACATGCTCAGGCACTGCTAAAAACAGAATGTTCTGGTTATAACGCAGTGCCAGCAACAGCTCAGTGGCAAAACCAGTCTGTATTGCGAGCTCAACTAATTCTTGCCAGAACTCAGGGGTTTGATATTGCTCAATAATCAGATACAAGTCGGTCAGATCGCGAAAACCGTGTTTAATTTCTTCGCTGAGCATCAAGTGAATAGTGCTATGTAATAACATAGCCGCCGGGCTAAATACGCTATAACCAGCACTGGTTTGTTGGGTATGGTGGAAAAACAGCTGAATATCCGGCGCCCGGCCTGTCATCAGCGGCAATAAATTATGATGCACGTCGAGTAAGGTTCCGCGACTGCCATGACGCAGTGGCGGTATTTCATGTGACCAGACGCGATAGTATTTCTGGTCGTATTCATCGAGATCTTCGGCGAAAAAGCCGTATAAACAAAGTTCACGTTCGATTTGCGGCAAACTTTGTTTGTCGACTAACAGATCAATGTCACTATATGTGCGGCCACGCCCCACAGCGGCATCATCTAACAGTGAATAGGCTGCCCCTTTTAAAAACAACAGATGTGGCGTAAGAGGTTGCAGCAAAGACTGCAGTAGTTTGGCTTCGTATTGCACCTGATGGTATTGTTTTTGTGCTATCAGTTCGGCATTTTTCAGATGATTCTGTACATACTGTGGCAGCGCATCTGTAAGACCATGTTGATCTAACCGCCAGCCAAGCCTGGCCAGACATTGCTGGTCACGTAGGATCCGCACTATAGTGGCCCAGTCTTCTAACGCTAAAGGACCGGGATCTTTGCCTAAAAACAGCTGAATAATCAGGTTATGGCTGCGCATAAGGCAGTACATCCTGTTGCAGAAATTCAGCCAGTTCAGCCACCTCAGTGTAGGTCACTTCGTAGTTCTGACAATGCTCCACCAGCTGCACAATAGTGTGGAATCCCTGGCTACCGGCAAGGCTAAAATTAAAGGCATTTTCCGCCAGCGCCATAAAAGCCTGAGCCTGGTTTAATGCTGTGACTTGCAGCGGCTGCGCTTTTTGGTATTTGGGAAAAACAATAGCAACCACTTCGGCAGGTTCGGTATGTTGTTGCCAGCTTTGCACTGGCGGTGACAAATGCACCACATCACCTTTGTGGGTGTTTTTTGCTATTGTCGAAAACCTTCCTTGAGGGAACCATTGCCGGGCAAGATCAATCGACTGATTTTTAAGGCATATAGGGCGCACAAAAGGAACCACCTGATTGGTGCCCGGAATAAGTAACGCCATTTCATCGGACAATAAACGCCAGCCGTTAAAGGCAAGCCAGGCGGTGAGGGTACTTTTACCAGAACCTGGCGGCGCCGGAAACAACACTGCTTTGCCATCTTTGGCCAGTACTGCGGCATGTACTATGACAAACCGCATCTCAGAAGTGGCAATACACCAGTTCATGCCCCATTCCAGCAAGGCAAAACCATTATCGATGTCAATCGGCTTAAAGGGTTCCTGTTGATCTGCAAGAAAACGCGCTTGCGGCCGCACGTATTTGCGCAGACCGCTGCCGGAGCTTAAGGTCAGATAATAATCAGGGATACCTGGTGTTGTGGAAAGCAAATCAGCATAAATCTGCTGTAAATTCGCAGTAACTTTGCTGATATCTGTGCGGATCTCAAAGCAAAAAGGCGAAAGATGAAGGTATCTGACGTCAAATGTCATCGGCAGTACTCAGGGTATTTAATGCCGCTTCGGACAAAAACAGCTTCAGGCGCTGTATCACCAATGGGGTTTGTCTGAGTTCAGAATTGACATCAGACAGTTGCTGCAAAATGTCAGAAAGCGGCAAACTTAAGGCTAAAGTTTCACCGCTATACATATGAAAAAAAACAGTGCCTGAGTGATCGGCAAAATGATGAATTACAACTGCTGGCCCAAACCATTCCGTCATTGCAGACAACTAAGGACTAAGCGTGGTAATTGTCAATAATAGTGCTCAGTTCGCTGCCCAATTTGCTTGGATTTAACAGTGCTTTGTTGTAAAGATACTTGGCAAAGTCGCTGGCAGTCGCAAAAGGCTGGCCAAAACCAATAATAGGGTAGTTGATACCAAAATAACCGTGGTTAATGGCGTTCAGATACATACCAACCATATGGAAGTTGCAGTTGCCAGCGCCTTTGTTGGCAGGATCGCCAACCAGAATTTCTCCAAAAGTTAAGGTTTTTTTCAATGAAGGCGACCCCATTTTTGTGAAAGCTCTGCCACCAAAAATGGTATAAAAATTCAGTTTATGGAATTGTAAATGATGGTTTGACCAATAGCCTGGTGACAGCAACTCAATAGGGTCGCCACCAGAAAAATCAGAACCGTGGCCTGAGGCGACAATAGACTGAGCAACACCACCACCACTGGCCCACACTGAACGAGCAGGCAGACTGGCAATCACTAAACCTGCAGTTGCTCTTGTCAAAAACTGGCGACGCGACTTGCCAGATCCTGTGGCATGCGCAGAGACCGAAGAAACGGATGATTCGACTGACTTGTTTTCGGGTTGCTCTTGCATAACTTCCTCCTGATACAACAGCACTGAATTAAGCATAATTCATGCCATTATATTATGCTGTTGTCGCCTATAGGTTTTTTGCCAAATCCAGCAAAAAAATTCCTATCTTTGTAAACTGGATTGACAGTTATCCTACGCCTGTTCTGGGTTTGAGTCCAGTTGGACGCTGCAGGTTTATGCTAACCACCAGCGACAAAACGATACAGCGCCTGCAGCAGTTGTAGCTTTTTCTCATTTCCCTGATGCTGTTCAACGGCGTTTTCCAGCGCGATGGTAAACTCTTCCAGCGTCAGAGACGGATTATCCAAACCCAAAGTTAATTTATCATGACAATAACGCTGCCATTTTTGCAGCTCGTCGTAGTTCAGGCTGTCTGGATAATTGCGGGCGCGGAATCTGAACAACAACTGATTAAGCCTATCGTCCTGAAACAGCAGTGGCGTGACCGCAAGCTGCTCCGGGCTCAGCTGATGCAGGTATTGCATCAATTGTTTGTCCTGGTCACTGCAAAAACCCTGATACAACGCATAATCGGGGTTGGTTTCTGCTTTAAAGTCGCTTTCGAGCTGATAAACTTCCACCACTTTTTGTTGCAGTTGCCGGTGTTGGCGTAACCAGTCCAGATGGGCAAGACAAGCGGCCCGGTCGATACCAAGTTCAGCTGCTCTTTGTTCAGATAAGGTTTTGGCGTTGGCAAGCACAGGGCATTTATTCAGATGCACCAGTTTTAACCCAAGGCGCTGCTCGTCTGGGGCCAGATCAGCCGTTTTGCGGTACAGCAGCTGATGTAATTCGGCCGCCGGCAATTCCAGCAGCGGTCTTGGGTCTGCCTGCAGATTAAAACAAATCACAGCGTTTTTATTGGTTGGATGATAAGCCAGCGGCACTATCCAGCTGCAGCAGCCCTGCGAGGCTGGGAACTTGGACGAAACGTGCACCAGTGGCATCATGGCCGCCACATCAATCAACGCCTGAACCTGCGTTTTTCTGCGAAGTTCATACAAATACTGGAACAGTTTTGGCTGTTTTTCTTTAATCAGCTTAGCTATGGCTATAGTGGCGTACACGTCACTTAAGGCGTCGTGAGCTTGCTCGTGGGTCAGGCCATTGGCTTTGGTTAAATCTTCCAGCCGGAAACTTGGACTGCCGTTGTCATGCATAGGCCAGTTGATGTCGTCCGGTCGTAACGCATAACAGGCGCGCACTACATCAATCAGATCCCAACGACTGTTACCCTGTTGCCATTCACGGCCGTAAGGGTCATAAAAGTTACGCCATAAACTGTAACGCGTGACTTCATCGTCAAAACGCAGGTTGTTGTAACCCACTACACAGGTTTCAGCAGTACTGAACTGCGCCAGTATTTGCTGCATAAAACGAACTTCCGGCAGACCTTTTTTCTGGCACAGCTGCGGGCTAATACCTGTGATCAGCGCTGCTACCGGATGGGGTAAATAGTCGGGTGTCAGCTGGCAATACCACATTTGTGGTTCTGCACAGGGGTTTAGTTCCAGATCAGTACGAATACCGGCAAACTGCGCCGGACGGTCTTTTTTTGGATCCGCGCCCCAGGTTTCATAATCGTGAAAGTAAAAAGTAGCTGGCAAAATACACCCCGGTGACAGGCAAAACTGGCGGCAGTATAAGGCAAAGTAAAGCAGGCGCAAATGCAATGCCTTGATTTTGTTGCCCCGGGGCAGCTGTGGCATAATGCCGCGCTTTTTAGCAAGACACTGTCGTCTGTTATTCAACAAGAGTGGGTTTTATGTTGTTGCGGTTATTCTGCGTGTTATCTGGCCTGATGCTTTCAGTACCTTTGCTGGCCGCTCCTGATGATTTTAATGAAGCAAAAAGGCTGGCGCAGCGCATTTATGCCGATGAAAGCGAAACTTTTTATTGTGCTTGTCCGCTGCGCTGGCAAGGCAGTAAAGGCATACCCGATTTAATATCTTGTGGTTACAAAGTCAGAAAAAATGGCCCAAGGGCCAGTCGGGTTGAATGGGAGCACGTGGTACCGGCCCATCATTTTGGTAAAAGCCTGAGCTGCTGGCAGCAAGGCGGACGTGATCAGTGTCAACAGTCAGATCAGCGGTTCCGTTTGATGGAAGCGGATTTATTTAACTTAAAACCGGCCATTGGTGAAATAAACGGCGACAGAGCCAACTTTGCTTTTGCAGAATTGCCGTCACAAGCGCCACAGTATGGCGCTTGTCCATTTAAGGTCGATTTTCAGCGTCAGCTGGCCGAGCCGCGTGCTGAAGTACGCGGTGATATAGCGCGGATTTATTTTTATATGGCGGATAAATACAAGCTCAATCTGTCAAAAGCGCAGCAGCAGTTGTTTATCAGCTGGCATCAGCAAGATCCTGTAGACGACAGAGAGCTGTTATTAAACCGCCGTATTGCCCAGCAGATGGGGCATCCGAATTATTTTGTCACTGGCACCCGTACTTGGAGCCTTGATTACCAGCCTACAGGTTATGGTTTATCTGCGCAGCTGGAACCTCAGCATCAGGCAAAAGTCAAAAGCCCTGAGCTAACACAACAGACTGCTCACAATAGCGTGGCTGAGCAGCGCAATCAGGACAATCAGCTTCAGGTGCTTGGCAATCAGAACAGTAAAATTTACCACTTATCCACTTGCCCCGGTTTTAGTCAGGTCAGTAGCAAAAACCAACGTTGGTTTAGCACTGAACAACAAGCGCTGGCGGCTGGGTTTCGTAAAGCAAAAAATTGTGACTAACAAAAGTCAGGCTGCAGACACCTGATGGATTGCTTCTGTATCGGACATAACATAAAAAAGTAAAAGGCGTATAAAAACGCCTTTTACTTTAATGACCAGCGAACAGAGGATGCTTCATCTGCAAAAGCCGGTTTTTAGCCCTGAATAGCGCTAAATAAATCATCTTTTAATTTCAGCCGCAGCTTTTTGCGCTGTTCCAGATAATCATCTGAACTCACTTCAGTGCCTTGTTCAATCCGATACACTTCATGATCCACATCGTGGTACTCGGCAAATAACCGGGCAAAATGATGATCTGTAGTTTTGAGCTGATGAATACGTTCACGATATTCCGGAAATTCCTGCACCAGACTATGTTTTTCTAATGTCATATGTTTACCCCTTACGTCAGGCTGGCAGCCTGTTGATGTTGTACTGACATCATGCTAACAAGCTGGTTTGACACTGTTTTGATTTAACGCAATCTTTTGCTGATTGACCGCAACAGCTTGTGCCTGCATTGCAATTGAGTGCGGGTTCGGGGTATCACTGTTTTATTGATAATCAATTTCCGGGTGAAAATATGCGTTTTTCTGCTTTGATAGTGTCGTTGGCTGCTGCGGCTGTCAGTACTGCGGTGATGGCCAATACACCTTATGCCATAGTGATCCACGGCGGTGCCGGCACTATCAACAAAGCTGCGCTGACGCCTGCCCAGCAACAAGCTTATGAAACTGCACTAACCGAAGCAGTCAATGCCGGATATCAGGTATTGGAGCAAGGGGGCAGCAGTATTGATGCTGTTACTCAGGCCGTGTTGGTGATGGAAGACTCGCCGCTCTTTAATGCCGGCAAAGGTGCGGTGTACACCTATGAAGGGGGCCACGATCTGGATGCTTCTATCATGCGTGGTGACAATCTGGCGGCAGGGGCTGTGGCTGGTGTCACCACAGTGAAAAATCCGGTGTTACTGGCGCGCGCTGTGATGGAAAAGTCGGAGCATGTGATGTTATCAGGTAAGGGCGCCGAAGAATTTGCCAAGCTTCAGGGTTTAACGCTGGTTGATAACCGTCATTTTGATACCCAGTTTCGTTATGAAGCACTGATCAAAGCCAAAGCCGCAATGGAAAAAGCCGAAGCGAAAACCCCGCACCAGGCATCAGTAAGGTTGTCTGCTGGCTGGAGCCCCGCCTGGAATATGGGCACAGTGGGCGCTGTGGCGCTGGATAAAAGCGGCAACCTGGCCGCTGCGACCTCAACAGGCGGCATGACCGCCAAAAGATACGGCCGTATTGGAGATGCGCCTATTATTGGCGCCGGTAATTTTGCCGATAACCAAAGCTGCGCCGTCTCTGCCACCGGCCATGGTGAGTTTTTTATCCGTTACCGTGTTGCGGCTGATATTTGTGCCAGAGTGAAATATGCAGGTGTTAGTGCGGCAGAAGCGGCCAACCAGGTGATCCATCAGGAGCTGGTCAAAGCCGGTGGTACCGGTGGTGTGATAGTGATGGATAACAAAGGCAATATCAGCTGGCCCTTTAATACCGAAGGCATGTATCGGGCAAAACGTACGGCAGGTCAGCTGCCTGAAGTGGCTATTTTTCAGGACCTTGCGAAAAAGTCACAATAGCAAGGCTGAACTTTCGATTATGCACTACGCTTGAAACAGCAGCACAATAATTGCTGCTTTGAAAACGCCAGTGGTGTTGTTATTGAGGGGGAAGCATGAACTTATTAAAAGTGGCAGACCAGATGAATCACCATCCCGTCACTTTCGCGGCCGACATGACGCTTGAGACTGCAGTTGACAGGTTAGCCGCGTCCGGCCAGTTAGGCGGGCCAGTCATCGATAAAAACCATAAAGTGGTTGGTTTTTTATCAGAGCAGGATTGTCTGGCGCGGATGTTATTGTCGTCTTATCACGATCAGGTGAGTGCCCATGTCAGCGACGTCATGCGCACTGAGGTGCTGACGGTGAAACCTTATACCGGCATTATTGATTTGGCTCAGCAGATGCTGGGCGCTAAACCAAAAATTTATCCGGTGGTTGACGACAATGGGGTATTGCTTGGTGTGATCAGCCGTACCGACGTATTAAGGGCCATAGATCAAGAATTACATTCACATTATCGAGCTGTGAGTTAAGCTTTGTTGTTTGCTTTTTCCGCGCTCTGGCTTTGGATGAACGCTTATCTTGCTGTGTAGGGCTGAGTTTGCTGGATTTGCCTTCACGAAACTTGTTAGCATAACGCCCTCTTTGTGATGAGGGCGTTGTTTTGACTGCTGCTGTAACTGTATCTGCTTTATTTTCCCAATTAGCCGCTTGTATGCCAAAAGACCGTTTTGGTCTGAAAAAGCGTTTGCATGGTGCTGAAAAACTAGGCGCCGATGCTTTGCCAAAAGTGCTGGAAAAAATTGCCGCTGACATAGACCACTCTGCTGCGCTCAAATTAAAGCGCCTTGCCACAGTGCCGGGCATCAGTTATCCAGCCGAGCTGCCGGTGGTTGGTAAAAGGGAAGATATTAAAGCAGCGATAGCTGCACATCAGGTGGTGATTATCGCCGGTGAAACAGGCTCGGGTAAAACCACGCAGTTGCCAAAAATTTGCCTGGAGCTTGGCCGTGGTGTGGAAGGCTTTATAGGCCATACCCAGCCACGAAGGCTGGCAGCGCGCAGTGTGGCGCAGCGACTTGCCGACGAGCTGCAATGCCAGCTGGGTGATCAGGTGGGTTATAAAGTGCGTTTTGGCGATCACAGTTCGCCTTTGTCGCATATCAAACTGATGACAGATGGTATTTTGCTGGCGGAAATTCAGCAGGACAGATTTTTAAATCAGTACGACACCATCATCATCGACGAAGCACACGAACGCAGCCTGAATATCGACTTTTTACTTGGTTATCTGAAACAGCTGTTGCCTCGCCGCCCCGATTTAAAACTGATCATTACGTCAGCAACCATAGACCCACAGCGTTTTTCCAAACATTTTGACAACGCCCCTGTGATTGAAGTGTCGGGTCGCACTTATCCGGTGGAAGTCAGATACAGAGCGCCGGTGGATAACGATGATAAAGACGCTGATCAGCTGCAGGCCATTTTTGATGCGGTAGAAGAGCTGTACCGCGAGCCGCCCGGTGACATTCTGATTTTTTTAAACGGTGAACGCGAAATACGTGACACAGCCGATGCACTGGAAAAACTCAAACTGCCACACACCGAAATTTTGCCGTTATACGCAAGGTTAAGTGCCACTGAGCAAAACCGTATTTTCCAAAGCCATGCCGGCCGTCGTATTGTGCTGGCCACCAACGTGGCGGAAACCTCGCTGACTGTGCCTGGCATTCGTTATGTGATAGATCCGGGCACAGCCAGGTTGTCACGCTACAGTTACCGCTCCAAAGTGCAGCAACTGCCTATTGAAGCCATCAGTCAGGCCAGTGCTAATCAGCGCAAAGGCCGTTGTGGCCGGGTGGCAGCCGGTATTTGTATCAGGCTGTATAGCGAAGAAGATTTTTTAGGCCGGCCGGAATTTACCGATCCGGAAATTTTACGCACCAACCTTGCGTCCGTTATTTTGCAAATGCTGGCGCTGGGGCTTGGTGATATTCAGCAATTTCCGTTTTTACAAAAGCCTGACAGCCGTTTTATTAACGATGGCATTCGTTTACTGGAAGAGCTGGGTGCTCTGAAAACTGCACAACAGGGCAAACTGGCGTTATCGCCGCTTGGCCAGCAGCTGAGCCGGCTGCCGGTCGATCCTAAACTGGCGCGTATGGTGCTGGCAGCAGCCGGCAATGGTGCTTTGCGCGAAGTTCTGGTGATCACCGCTGCGTTGTCTATTCAGGACCCACGCGAAAGGCCTTTGGATAAACAGCAAAAAGCCGATGAATTACACGGCCGTTTTACCGAGCCGGATTCTGATTTTGCCTCGATGCTGAAACTCTGGGATTACCTGCAGGCGCAGCAAGAGGCGCTCAGTAACAACCAGTTCCGCCGCATGTGCAAAATGGAGCTGCTGAATTACCTGCGGGTGCGCGAGTGGCAGGATTTATTTGGCCAGTTATCACAGGTGTGTCAGGAGCTGCAGTTTAAACTCAATAGCCAGAATGCCGATTATCACAGCATTCACAGCGCTATTCTGACTGGTTTATTAGGGCAGATTGGCCAGCGTGACACTGAAGCAGATTATCTGGGGCCAAGACAAAGCCGGTTTTATGTCTTCCCAGGCAGTGGGTTATTTAAGAAAAAACCCAAATGGGTGATGAGCGCCGAGCTTGTTGAAACCAGCCGTCTTTACGCCAGAACTTTGGCCAAAATTGAACCTGAATGGATAGAGCCACTGGCGCAGCATCTGGTAAACCGCAGTTATGCTGAACCGCACTGGGAGAAAAAACGCGGTGCTGTTATCGCCTACGAGCAGGTCACTTTGTATGGCCTGGTCATCGTTGCCAAAAGGCCGGTGCTGTACAGCAAAATTGATGAGGCTTTGTGTCATCAGTTGTTTATCCGTGAAGCGCTGGTGAATCAGGAGCTTGGCCTTAATGAAGCATTTTTAGCTTATAACGCCCGGTTAATTGATGAAGTCACTGAACTTGAAGATAAATCGCGCCGGCGCGACATTCTGGTGGATGAAGAAACCCTGGCCGGTTTTTATGCCGACAAGGTGCCACTCTGGGCCAATAACAGGGTAGATTTTCAAAAATGGTGGCGTACGCAAAAACAAAAAGATCCGGCCTATCTTAATTTTGACCCGGATAAACTGCGTAAACACAATGCAGACAGCATCACCGAAGACAGTTATCCGGAATTTTGGCGGCAGGACAATTTAACCCTGCCGCTGGAATATCATTTTTCCCCAGGCGCGCCGGACGATGGTGTCAGCCTGATAGTGCCGCTGACTTTACTCAATCAGCTTAAAGATGAAGGTTTTGATTGGCTGATCCCGGGCCTTCGGCATGAACTTTTGGTGGCACTGATTAAGTCTTTGCCCAAAAGCCTGCGCCGTAACTTTGTGCCGGCACCCAATTATGCAGACGCTTTGCTGCAAAGTATCAAGCCGGAAGATGGTCCTTTACTTTCTGTGGTATCACAGCGCTTAAAACGAATGAGCGGTGTCACTATTGCTGAAGAAAACTGGGAGCTGAGTCAGCTCGAACCACATTTAAAATTTAACTTTAAAGTGGTGGATGACAAAGGCAACACGCTTAAACAAGGTCGTTCGCTGGCGCTGTTAAAACAACAGCTGCAGGGCAAGGTACAACAAACGCTAAGTGCGGTGGCAGAGCAGGGTATAGAGCAAGACAAGCTGACCGAATGGAGTTTTGGCGAGCTGCCACGCGAATATATCAAGGTACAAAGCGGTTATCAGATCAAAGCTTTTCCGGCGCTGGTTGATGAAAAAGACAGTGTGGCGATTAAACTGCTGGATAACCCGGAGCAGGCACAGGCGTTGTCAAAACTCGGGCTTCGGCGTTTGTTGCTGCTGAATATCCCATCTCCGGTAAAATACCTGCAGGATTCGCTGCCCAACAAAGCCAAACTGGGATTGTACTTTAATCCTTTTGGCAAGGTGCTGGAGCTGATTGATGATTGTATTGCTGCCGGCGTGGATTTATTAATAGCCTCGAACCCCTGGCCGGAAAACAACGAACAGTTTTTACAGCTGCGCGATAAAGTGCGTGCCGAAATTGGCGATACAGTGCTGCAAATAGCGCTGAAAGTTGAGCAAATTCTGACCATAGGTCATGAAATTTCGAAAAAACTTCGGGGCCGGCTGGATTTAGCCCTGGCTTATGCCAATGCCGATATTAAACAGCAGCTTGATACCCTGCTATTTAAAGGTTTTGTTTCGGCCCATGGCGCCGCCAAACTGGATGATGTACGCCGTTATTTGCAGGCGCTGCAAAAACGGCTGGAAAAATTACCGGTAGACCCACAACGCGACCGGTTAATGATGCACGAGTATCAAAAAGCCGAAGACGCCTATAAAAATCTGCTGGGCAAATTTTCCGGTAAGCCAATACCAGCCGAAGTTGAAGCCATTCGCTGGATGCTGGAAGAGCTTAAAGTGTCGTTATTTGCGCAGCAACTGGGCACACCTTATCCCATTTCCGGCAAAAGGGTACTGCTGGCAGTGCAGGAGCTGAAATAAGCAGGTGAAGGATCTGTGGCTGGGACGGTGGCGGAATATTGCCTTTACAGCATCTGTTATTGGCATTATAACAAT
The DNA here is from genome assembly GCF_036782235.1 of Rheinheimera sp. Classification (GTDB taxonomy): domain Bacteria; phylum Pseudomonadota; class Gammaproteobacteria; order Enterobacterales; family Alteromonadaceae; genus Pararheinheimera. Next base: position 65,687 of record NZ_DAIPZL010000015.1, read on the forward strand.
GCAGAGCCCACGCAAAGCCTGAGGATTGTATGCTGAGCAGAAACGACAAACGCAATTATTTTAGGATGATGATTAATTGTGATGTGCAGATCCTGATCAATGATCCGGAATCAGGCCGGGAGCTTGACGGCATCTGCCGTGATTTAAGCGCCACCGGCATGTCGGTTGAAGTCGACGAGCCGCTGGAAATGGGCATGATGCTGCATGTCCGGCTTGATTCGAATAACCCCAGCGTGGCACCGCTGGACGCCCATGCCAAAGTGGTGCGTTGTGCCCAGGAAGGCGAAGATTTATACCTGTTGGGTTTATTGTTTATTGAACTGAATTAGTGATGGTATTGGCGGTCTGCGCGGGAACGACCCACATAAATGCCGCCCATCTGTACCAAAACCGCTGACCTGAAGCTGTTAAAAAATCGGCAGTTGTACGTGAAGAGCGTGTTTTCTGGATGACAGCCAGCGCGAAAGTCTTTACCCTTGCCGCAATTTTAATCGAGTTAACCAGATCCCTTATGTCAGAGTCCAAAGCCATCAATTATTTCAGCTGGCGTCATCTCGCCATCCTTACTCTCCCTTCTGCGCTTGGACTTTTTTTATTTATGACCCCTATTCCGGCGGAAAAGGGTTTAACCATTCCGGTTGCTGTGCTGGCCAACTGGTTAAAAACCACACTGGGTAGTGCCATGCCGTGGATTTTGGCTTTGATAGTGACCAGCTCTGCTTTATTGACACTCTGGACACAAATAAAACCTGCGGCATTTATGCAGCATACACTGTGGCAAAAACTGTTTAAACCTGCGCCTGTCTGGCTTTGGGTACGTTTAACAGGGGCTGTGTTTATTGTGCTGGCGCTTTTTGCCATAGGGCCAGCGGCGATTCACAGCAGCGCCACCGGCGGTTTGGTATTTCATGATTTATTGCCGGTGCTTCTGTGTGTTTTTGTGTTTGCCGGTTTGTTTTTACCATTACTTCTGAACTTTGGTCTGTTGGAAATGATAGGCACCCTGATGACCAACATTATGCGGCCGGTATTTCGGCTGCCTGGCCGCTCGGCGGTCGACTGTATGGCTTCCTGGCTCGGCGATGGCAGTGTCGGTATTCTGTTGACCAGTAAACAATATGAAGCCGGTTTTTATACAGCACGCGAAGCAGCGGTAATTGGCACGACATTTTCCGCAGTTTCTGTGACCTTTTGTTTAGTGGTCCTTGGGCAGGTAAAACTTGAGCATATGTTTGTGCAGTTTTACGGCACCATTTGTCTGGCCGGTGTGGTCGCCGCTATAGTGCTGCCTTATCTGCCACCACTTCGAAATAAACCCGATACCTTTATTGACGGTTTTGACCATATGAAAGCTGAAGGCGGCCATTTTAGCCGTACTTCAGTCTGGAGCCGTGCCTTATCCCATGGTTTACACCGTGCCAGTATGGCGCCCGGTGTCAAAGCCACCGCCAAAGAAGGGGTGGAAACTGTGCTGGATATGTTGTTTGGCGTATTGCCGGTGATTATGGCCGTGGGTACCTGTGCTTTAATCATTGCCGAATACACACCCATTTTCAGCTGGCTGGGGGCGCCTTTTGTGCCCTTATTTGAACTTTTACAAATTCCTTTTGCCGTGGACGCATCCAAAGCTGTGATGGTGGGTTTTGCTGATATGTTTGTGCCTTCGATCCTGATTGCCGAAGTGCCCAGTGACATGACCCGTTTTGTTATAGCGGCTTTGTCGGTGACCCAGCTGATTTATATGTCGGAAGTGGGCGCTTTATTACTTGGCAGTAAAATTCCAGTCACTTTATTGGATTTATTGCTGATTTTCCTGCTGCGTACGCTGGTGACTTTGCCGGTGATTGCCGGTATGGCGCACTTACTGTTTTGACTTTGTTGCTTAAGTTGCTTAAAAAGTACAGATAAAAAAGACAAGCTTGGCTTGTCTTTTTTTATGCACCTGGTCGCGCTACAGCAGCTTTATTTGCGGCTAAATTCAACGTTAAAGGTAACGGGCACCAGCAGGCTGATATCGTTTAATTTGGCGATGTCCTGCAATTTACGTACACCAGCGTCCAGTTGGAAAGCCGCGCTATTAACCAGTACAGGTGCAGTAGTGCTTGCCTGAATTTTATTGTTGCTGAGTTTAGTCAGCGTCAGCTGCACTGGTAAAGACTGAGTTTTATCCAGCAGTGTTAAGCTCAGTTCAGTCTGATGCTGCATGCTGGCGCCTACAGTTAAATCAGACAGCAATTTAGGTTCAATTTGTGCACTGGCGCTGATGGTTGGGAAATTTTTGGCATTAAACACATGTTCCAGCATCCGCTCGTTACGAATAGGGATCAAGGTATCTAAAGTTGTTACCGGAATTTGCACCAAAACCTTGCCATCATCAGCCCAGTTGCCAGACAGCTGACTGAATTTATGTACTTCAGCCACGGTGCCGTTTTTAACAGAGACAAAACGCAGTTGTGATTGAGCGGGTTCCAGCTGCCAGGCTGCCTGGCTTGCAAAAGTCGTGGAAAGGGCCAATGCGGCCAATAATAAACGCATAACAACTCCTGTCAGATAATCAATTGCCGCAGTGGGCAAGAATGAAACAAACGCCGGCTGATGGTAACCAAGTCGGGCGCCAACAACCAGTAAAATCGCCGTTTTATACCATTTGCTGCGGTGGATGTAGTGGTTTGGCTGGCAGCATTCAATAACTTTTCAGCAACGCTTGTGTAAAAAAAGCCGGAGCGACCTTTTGGCCACTCCGGCTGGATGTTTCATACTGCCAATGGCGACTTATTGAATAATACAGACCAGACCTTTTAAATAATGGCCTTCCGGGTAGAAGCTGGCGATAGGATGATCTTTGGCCTGACTTAACCTTTCAATAAACAAACAGCCACGATTGGCATCAAGGGCGGCGTCCGCCACCACTTTCTGGAATAAACTTTCTTCCATTAAACCTGAGCAGGAGAAGGTTAATAACAAACCACCTGGTTTGACAATTTGCATCGCCACCCTGTTGATGTCTTTATAACCACGGCAGGCGCCAACCAGCTGACTTTTGTTTTCGGCAAATTTAGGTGGATCTAAAATCACCATATCAAACTGTTTGCCTTCGTCTTTATATTGGCGCAGTAATTTAAACACGTCAGCTTTGGTCATGGTCGCGTTGGACAAGTCCAGCTGATTCAGTTCCATATTGCGCTGTGCTGTGGCGAGCGCTAAATCCGACAAATCGGCATTGGTCACATGAGTGGCACCACCTGTTAAAGCGGCGAGGCCAAAGGTGCCGGTGTAGCTAAAACAGTTCAGCACAGTTTTGCCTTTGGCATAACGGCCAGCGGCAGCACGGCTGTCACGTTGGTCCAGATAAAAACCGGTTTTGTGGCCATTGACCACATCAACCAGAATATTCAGACCGTTTTCTTTAATCACGACTTCGCCGCTGTCACGGGGTAAATGTAACCAACCGGTGCGCGGTTCTAAACCTTCTTTTTTACGCACATCCACGTCTGAGCGTTCATAAATGCTATAACCGTCAAACAGTTGTTTTAATGCGGCCACAATATGTTTGCGCTGCCGTTCAGCACCTGCGCTTAACAGCTGACAGACCAGCACATCGGCATATAAATCAATGGTCACACCTGGTAATGAGTCCGACTCAGCCGCCACCACCCGGATGCCATTGGTACGGCTTAAGTCAAAAAGTTGCTGACGTACAGCCCAGGCCTGAGCAATGCGGCGCAGGAAAAACTCTGCATCTATCTGCTCGTTGGGGTCGAAGGTCCAGACCCGGGCCCGAATTTGTGAATTGGGCGAATAAGCACCACGGGCTACAAACTTGCCATCCGCGCTCAGAATATCAACAGTGTCGCCGGAATTTGGTGTGCCATGCACCTGTTTGACGGCTTGTGAAAACACCCAGGGATGGCGGCGTTTTAACGACTTGTCACGATCGTTTTGTAAAATGATGCTGGCGGTCATAAAAGGGGCTTCCGGCTAAAAAGAAAAGACGCGCATTTTAAGCACGAAAAGCGCAAAGCTAAAGTAAAACTTATGTTGTTGTGCTGATGTTGTGTTGATGTTGTCTGGTGTTTTGCCGCTCTGGCCTGCCCTCAGGCTGGATACCACCACAAAGAGATGTGAGTTATAGTGAATAACCGCCTGAGTCGGGCGCAAAAAATCACGCCTATTCATGGAGTTCTGATGTCAATGTTAAGCACTGATACAAAATCTGCTTTAAGTTCAGTCAATACCACAATGCGTGCCATCAACGTGCTAAGCCCGGGCCCTGACAGCAAACTGGTGGTTACCGAGTTGCCCGTCCCTGTGCCCAATGCCAGTCAGGTGCTGGTGAAAGTGGCGGCAGCAGGGGTGAACAGGGCCGATCTCGCCCAGCGCGCTGGCATTTATCCGCCGCCGCCGGGGGAAAGTCCAATTTTGGGGCTGGAAGTAGCCGGCACTGTGGTGGCTTTGGGAGATGTCAGTTTAGAACCTTGGCTCGGGCAGGAGGTGTTTGGCCTGGTGCCAGGCGGTGGTTATGCCGAATATGCGCTGCTTCACAGTGGTCATTTACTGAAACGTCCGGAGAATGTGAGCGCAGTTGAGGCGGCGGCAACAGCAGAAGTGTTTTTAACCGCTTATCAGGCGATGTTTGAACTGGGCGGATTAACTGCAGGCGGTGCAGTGCTTTTACATGCCGGAGCCAGCGGTGTTGGTACTGCTGCCATCCAGCTGGCTAAACTGCAACAGGCGACTGTGGCCGTGACTGTTGGCTCAGATGATAAAGCAGATGCCTGTCGTGACCTGGGGGCAGATTTTTGTATTAATTATAAAAAAGCTGATTTTGTCAGCGCGCTTCAAGCGGCTGTGCCTCAGGGGTTTCATGTGATTGTAGACCCGGTCGCCGGTGATTATATTGCCAAAGATCTGCAGCTGTTGGCACAGGATGGCCGTATTGTGGTGCTGGCGATGATGGGCGGTCGGCAGGTACCGGCTTTTGATTTGGCGCCAATGTTTAAAAAACGTGGTCAGCTTTTGTGTTCAACGCTCAGAAACCGCAGCGACGCTTATAAAACAGCGCTTTGCAGCGCCTTTCACCATCAGTTTGGCGATGCTTTGGCTGCAGGGACCATCAAACCAGTGATAGCTCAGGTATTTGACTGGCAACAGGCAGAGCAGGCGCATCAGTTACTTGCCAGTAATGCGGTGGTTGGCAAACTGGTGTTAACCCTCAGCCCTCCAAACAAGGGGGAAGAAAGGCTGAAGGTTGGCTAAAGCTTAGCTTTTCTGGCGCAGTTGGTTCAGGACGTTTTATTATCTTTTGATGCGACTGGGGTAGGGTCATCAGGCGCTGTTGTAACCTGCTCAGTCTGAGGTGGCACGGGTTCAGCGGTTTCGCTGCTGGCGACGGGCTCTGTTTCAAACACCAGCTCCTGCTGCACACCCTGACCGGGTTCAGCAACAACCACTTCCGGCTCGGCCATCAGTTGTTGTTGTGCTGTGGCCTGATCAACCCTTGGATCTAAAGCGGCAGCCAGTGGCGACGACACTAAGTCGCCCGATGCCATCACATAATCTTTAGGCTGGGATTTCTCCTGTTGTTTTTGCTGATAATTGACCTGAGTTAAGCGTAGGAACAACAAGGCCGCCACCAATGCCATAAAAGCGTATAACATGCGGCTGCCGCCAAATTGCATAAAAGCGGACGCAATCAGCGGGCCTGTGCTGGCGCCAAGGCCAAAGGTCAGCAAAATAGTCGCCGACAGCGCCACCCGTTCATCCTGTTCAATATTCTGATTGGCAAGGGCAGTCGCCAGCGGATAAAGGGTAAAAGCCAGCACGCCAAAACAAAAGGTAAACACCAGCTGCAGATAGCCCGACAGTGGCAACACTGCCATTCCCAGCACCAAAGTGCCCAGCAGCACAGTATTGGTGCGAATAAGCCTGGAGCGGCGAATTCTGTCTGATAATTTACCCATTGGCCACTGCGCCAGTAAACCTGCAATGACTGTAGTTGCCATATAAGCGGCAACCTGCTCGGTATTCATGCCCTGGGCTGCGGCAAAAGCCGGTGCCAGACCATAAAAAGAACCTACTATCATGCCGGCCAGCGCAATAGTGGTCAGTGATTGCGGCACTTTCAGCCAGAACGTCTTAATTTTTAACGGTGCAGGGCGCATAGGCTGTGGGTGAATACGGCGGGTCAGCGCCAAAGGCACTATACAAAGCGCAAAACAAATTGCGACCAGCAACAATGGTTTGATGGTCAGTTCCGGGTTTAAACTCATGGCGCCCTGACCCAGCACCAGGCCGAGATAAGACACAATCATATAACTTGCGAACACAGTGCCGCGGTTTTTGCTGTCTGCTTGTTCATTCAGCCAGCTTTCCAGCACCATGTATTGGCACATCATACAAATACCGACCATCAGCCGAAGCAGTAACCAGACATTTAAATCATCAATCAGCGCATGACCGAGCGCCGACGCCGTCACTATGCCTGCGGTTGCGACAAAAGCGCGGATATGGCCCACTCGGGCAATCAGGCGGTGGCCAATTTTGGAACCAGCCACCAGGCCAAGGTAATAAGCCGACATCATGGCGCCTATCCAGATTTTGGACACATCAATAGCGGCCAGGCGTAAACCCAGATAAGTGGTTAACAAGCCCGCCGCCAGTACCATCAGTAAAGTGGCGAGGTATAACGAAGAAAATGAGCGGATAGTGGCAGACATCTGCTGTCCTTAAGCCTGTCGGGATTTGCTTATTCTAACAAAAACAAATTTGGGGAACTGAATTTACATCAATAAAATCAACAATAAGCTGATAAAAACAGGGCGCTGTATTTGGCAGCGCCCTGATTGGGTTTATTTCACCTGCATACCAGGGGTTGCACCATCATCCGGCGTCAGCAGGAAAATATCACTGCCACCAGGGCCTGCCGCCATCACCATGCCTTCTGACATACCAAACCGCATTTTACGGGGTGCCAGGTTGGCCACCATCACAGTTAACCGGCCGACTAAATCTGCTGGGTCATAAGCAGACTTAATACCGGCAAACACCTGACGGCTTTCAAAACCTAAATCCAGTTGCAGTTTCACCAGTTTGTCGGCACCTTCGACATGTTCGGCGCTGACAATTCGGGCAACCCTTAAGTCGAGTTTGGCAAAATCATCAAACTGAATCATCGGTGCTAAAGGTTCAAAAGCTGCGGGATCTGCAGTGCCTGACGTTCTTACTTCGGTTTTGTTATCCGCTTTTACCGCAGTTTTTGCAGGCTCAGCGGCCTGTAAATTTTCTTTGGATGCATCAACCATGGCTTGCACTTTGACTGGATCAACCCGCTGCATCAGCGGTTTAAAAGTATTGATTTTGTGACTTTTCAGCGCTGTCTGGTAATTATCCCAACGCAATTCAATATTTAAAAAGGCTTCTACTTCAGCGGCCATGGCCGGCAGCACTGGTTTTAAATAATGCATCAACACGCGGAACAGGTTGATGCCCATAGAACAGACCTGATGGGTTTCCAGCTGTTTGCTTTCATCTTTGGCCAGCACCCAGGGCGCTTTGGCGTCGATATACTGATTGGCTTTGTCTGCCAGCGCCATTATGTCGCGGATTGCGCGGGCATACTCACGTTGCTCAAATGCTGCAGCGATGCTTTCTCCCTGCGCCACAAAGTCGGAAAGTAATTCAGGCTCGGCAATGTCGGCAGATAAAGTGCTGTCGAATTTTTTGCTGATAAAGCTGGCGCAGCGGCTCGCGATATTAACCACTTTACCCACTAAATCGGCGTTCACTTTTTGCGAGAAGTCATCGAGGTTTAAATCCAGATCCACAATGCCGGAAGTGAGTCTTGACGCAAAATAATAACGCAGATACTCAGGGTTTAAGTTATCCAGATAAGTACGGGCCTTGATAAAGGTACCACGTGATTTGGACATTTTGGCGCCATTCACTGTGACAAAACCATGGGCAAAGACGCTGCTTGGTTTACGGTAACCGGCACCATCTAACATGGCGGGCCAGAACAGACTGTGGAAATAAATAATGTCTTTGCCGATAAAGTGATACACCTCAGCGTCAGAATCCAGTTTCCAGAAGTCGTCAAAGTTAATACCGGTGTTATCACAGAGGTTTTTAAAGCTGGCCAGATAGCCGATAGGCGCATCTAACCAAACGTAAAAAAACTTGCCCGGTGCACCTGGAATTTCAAAACCAAAATAAGGCGCGTCGCGGCTGATATCCCACTGCTGTAAACCTTCTTTAAACCATTCCTGCAGTTTATTGGCCATTTCACTTTGCAAAGAGCCACCGCGGGTCCAGTCCTGCAACATTTGCTCAAAAGCGGGTAAATCAAAGAAATAATGTTCTGAATCTTTTAATACCGGTGTGGCACCTGATACCACAGAACGTGGGTTTTTCAGCTCAGTCGGGCTGTAGGTTGCACCACAGGCGTCACAGCTGTCGCCGTTTTGATCCACGGCACCACATTTAGGGCAATCGCCTTTGACAAAACGATCCGGTAAAAACATCTGTTTTTCCGGGTCAAACAGCTGGCTGATGGTTTTACGTTTGATATAACCACCGGCGTCCAGCTTTTGATAAATTTCACTGGCAAAAGCGCGGTTTTCATCACTGTGGGTACTGTGGTAGTTATCAAAACCAATCAGGAAATCTTTAAAATCGGCCTGATGCTCAACGGACGTTTGCGCAATCATTTGCTCCGGCGTTAAACCCAGTTGTTGTGCTTTAAGCATAATAGGGGTGCCGTGGGCGTCATCAGCACAGACGTAATAACATTGATGACCGCGCGCTTTTTGAAAACGCGACCAGATATCGGTCTGAATATATTCCAATAAGTGGCCTAAATGGATAGGACCGTTGGCGTATGGCAGGGCGCTTGTGATCAAAATTTTACGTTGCGTCATCAAATCAAACTCTGAATGCATAAATAACTGAAAAGAGATGACAACATGATACAATAACGGCCGTTAAAGCGCACTCCCGCTGCGGCAGTTCTGCCCGCTTTTCTGCTAGCAGCACATCGTATTTTTAGTTTTTTTCTGTCACGGCAGTGGCACAGGCAAAAACCCCAGAACATAAACTGGTTTTTGAACGCAGGTATCCGATGTTTGGTTGGTGGAAAAATAAAAACACAACAAAGCTCAGCAGCGCCCAACAACAGGTGCTGGATCAGTTTCAGACTGATGAAATGCCGGTGGCCTTATCACAGCTTGCCACTGATATAGAGTTTTCTGATAACCGTCTTTTAATTCAATTACCTTTTGCAGCGGATGCTATGTTGCCGTTATTGCAACAAGCCATGGCTGCGGCGGGTTTTAACGGTGAAGTAGCACTCAGGTATCAGAATCCGGTACCGCCAAGCCTTGGCAACATCCGCCAGGTCATCTTAATTGCGTCAGGCAAGGGCGGTGTAGGCAAATCCACCACGGCTGTTAATCTGGCTATTGCGATGGCACAGCAAGGTGCCAAAGTAGGGCTGTTGGATGCCGATATTTACGGGCCTTCGATTCCGACTATGCTGGGACTGGTTGGCACTAAAGCAACCTCACCGGATGACAAACATTTATCTCCTGTGCATAAATTCGGCATTTTTATGCAATCTATCGGTTTTCTGGTTGACCCACAGGCTGCGTCGGTGTGGCGTGGCCCTATGGCGAGCCAGGCGCTGCTGCAACTTTTAAATGAAACGCTATGGCCTGAGCTTGATTATCTGGTGGTCGACATGCCACCTGGCACAGGGGATATTCAGCTGACATTGTCACAAAAATTGCCTGTGGACGGCGCTGTGATAGTGACAACACCGCAGGATGTGGCTTTGGCTGATGCGCAAAAAGGTATTGCGATGTTTCGCCAGGTGAATATTCCGTTACTGGGCCTGGTGGAAAATATGAGTTATTACCAGTGCAGTAGTTGTGGTCATATCGACGACATTTTTGGCTCACAAGGTGGGGTAGCGTTAGCAGAACGTTATCAGGTGGCGGTGCTTGGCCAGTTGCCACTTCAAAAACAAATTCGGCAGCACAGTGACGAAGGTGTGCCTATAGTGCTAAACAAAAATGAACAATGTGCTGAAATTTATCAGAAAATAGCCAGGCAATTGATCTTCGCTTTATACTGGCAAGCCCAGCACAAAATTGCCCAACAACCACAAATTATTATAACGGACGATTAACATGAGACTGTGTGACCGCGACATTGAACGCTATCTGGCAGATGGCAAAATTTGTATTGAACCTATGCCGTCCCGCGACATGATCAGCGGGGTGAGTGTGGATATCCGCCTGGGGCATAAATTCAGAAGTTTTACCGCTTACGCCGCACCTTTTATTGATTTAAGCGGGCCGCGGGAAGAAGTACAACAAGCACTGGATTCAGTGATGAGTGAAGAGCTGGTGCTTGAAGACGATGAAGCATTTTACCTGCACCCAGGCGAGCTGGCGCTGGCTGTTACGCTGGAGTCTGTCACTTTACCGGCAGATATTGTTGGCTGGCTGGATGGTCGTTCCAGCCTGGCGCGGCTTGGTTTAATGGTACATGTGACAGCACACCGCATCGATCCGGGTTGGTCTGGCAATATAGTGCTGGAATTTTATAACAGTGGCCGTTTACCGCTGGCGCTGCGCCCTGGTATGAAAATAGGTGCACTGAATTTTGAACTGATGACAGGGCCGGCCGACCGTCCTTACAACAAAAGAACAGATGCCAAGTATCAGCAACAAACCGGCGCTGTGGCCAGTCGGATCAACCAGGATGATACAACCAGCCGCTGAGTTGTCGCGTTCCCAAAATGAAAAAGCCCATGCAAAAATGCATGGGCGGAAGCAATAAAGCAAAAATGAAGCGCGTTGATTATGCAATAAAACTGCGAAGTCATGCAAGCAGGTTTTTGCGGAAGATTGCAGTTTTACTGCATATTTACCACAAACTGAGTAGCGTCTGTTCATCGGGTCGCTGCTTGCCATGGAGTTGACGGATGTCGTTAATGAATGTCGGGCGTTTGTTGCTGCTGGCGGCTATCTGGGGCGCTTCGTTTTTATTTATCCGCATTGCAGTGCCAGCTTTGGGGCCTTCACTATTGATGTCTGGCCGGGTGTTATTTGCCGCACTCTTTTTGTCGGTGATTGCCATGGTGTTGCATAAAAAATTGCATTGGCGGCAAAACTGGCTGCATTATCTGAAGCTGGGTTTTATTAACTCGGCCCTGCCATTTTTACTTTTTGCTTACGCGGCCACAGTGCTCACAGCCTCGTTATTGTCGGTGTTAAACGCAACAGCCCCTATCTGGGGCGCGCTGATTGGTATTTTGTTTTTCCGCCAGCCGTTGTCCTTTGTTGTGGTTGCAGGCTTGCTGCTCGGTGTTTGTGGTGTTGCCATTTTGGTTGGTTTTGACCCTGTGCTGCTTAAAAGTGGTGCCTTGCTGGCTGTAGCTGCAGCAGCAAGTGCAGCCGGCTGTTATGGCATTGCCACCCATTACACCCGAAGGGCCAAAGCAGTAGAGCCTTTTGCCAATGCGCAGGGCAGTATGTGGGGCGCTGTGTTGGTGTTGTTGCCATTGACTTTGCTACCAGGGCCAGAAACACAGTTGAGCCTGCAAGTTGCCCTTGCGGTACTGGCACTTGGTGTTGTGTGTACCGGTGTTGCTTATCTGTTGTATTTTAAGCTGGTGCAGGAAGTTGGTGCCACACCGGCGCTCACTGTGACCTTTTTGATCCCGGTATTTGGTGTGTTGTGGGGCGCGTTGTTTTTGCATGAACAAGTGGGTTGGCATACCGCGGTAGGTGCTTTGACAGTGTTAACAGGCACAGCGCTGGTCACAGGTTTTCACCCGCGCCAGTTATGGCGTAAGTCCTGAGAAACAAGAAAAATATGAAAGTATCCGGCGAATTCAGAACCTGTTCAGATCCGCTGTGTCATAAGTTTTGATAACTGGGTGCTGTAAGACTGTTGCCCCCAAGTGTATCTGTGTCGTTTTAGCCTGAAGCTGCCAAAGCAGCGGGAGTTTGTTAATGAAAAGCTCAGTGTTACGGTTGTCAACCATGACCTTAAGTCTTGCGATGGCGTTGCAATTCCCGCTGGCAGGCGCTGCAGAGCAAAAGGCAGACTCCGCTAAACGCCAGACAAAAACCATTTCTGCCGGCGCCAGTAAGCAGGCAACATCGCCAAATCCGCAGCAGCAACAGGCCAGTGCCGGTCAGAAGTTATTCAGCCAGGCAGAGCTTGATCAAATGTTGGCGCCTGTTGCCTTATATCCGGACACAGTGTTGTCTCATGTGCTGATTGCCGCTACTTATCCACTTGAAATTGTAAAGGCTACCCGCTGGCTCAGTGCACAAAAAGGCATGACGTCTGAGCAAGCCTTAAAAGCCGCCGAAAATGAACCTTGGGATCCCAGTGTGCGCGCTCTGGTCGCTTTTGCGCCCTTGTTAACCAAGATGAATAACGAACTAGAATGGACTCAAAAGCTTGGAGATGCGTTTTTAATTCAGCAGCAACAGGTGATGGCAACAGTCCAGGCGCTGCGGGAAAAAGCCTATGCTGCAGGCAACCTGAAAGATCAGGAACACATTACGGTGCAGCGACGTGAAAAAGAAAAAGTGATCATTATTGAACCACGCCAGCGCGAAGTAGTATATGTACCTGTGTACGACACCCGGGTTGTGTATGGCGACTGGTGGTGGCGTGATTATCCGCCCATTCACTGGCCACATCCGGTGTATGGCAACCACGCATCTTTGGTGTATTGGGGTTCAGGAGCAAGAGTCTCAACCAGCTTTTATTTTTCCACTTTTTATTGGCCAAGGCGTGAAGTGGTGGTGATTAATCATTACCACAGACCGACCCATTATTACCGTTATGACGATATTATCCGTCATGAAGAACGCCGGCATTGGCGCCACAACCCGCACCACCGTCATGGTGTGGTGTATCACACCAGTTATCAGCCAAACCGTGAATTCAGCGGTGCGGATTACCGGCAGGACGACGTTGGCGAAAGAAGGCGCTGGGCTGCCGAACAGCGCCAGCAACAGAATGTAGCTTTGCCCGGTGATCAGGATATTCAGCGCCAGTATCCAGTTTCTACGCAGGAGCAGGTCATGGGGTCAGATCCTGCCCGCGATGTAGAACGGCTGCAACGCAACAGGGATATAATGCGGGATAACGACAGTAACGCCCTTGTTATTGAACATCAGAACGATGTTATGCTACCGGAACAGACTCAAACTGAGCCGACAGTAGAAAGCCGCACAGAGGACAGACTACATCCCGCCTTAACTGTGTCAGGAGACAAAAATGAGTACAGTCTGAAAGACGCAGGATTGGAACAGGAAATCAGACCTCAGCCTGTGCCTGATATCACTGACAACACAAACTCAGGTATGCCAGCCGACCAGCAGCTACCAACCACAGAGGTTCCGGCCGAGCTGGAACGTACACACAACAGAGATATGTTCAGACCGGTTGAGCCTGTAGTTGAACAACCCCGGCCAATAGAACAACAACCAGAACCTGTATACCAGCAACCAGAGCCAGTGTATCAGCAGCCTGAACCTGTATACCAGCAACCAGAGCCAGTGTATCAGC
>NZ_DAIPZL010000016.1:0-79036 GCF_036782235.1 Rheinheimera sp.
TTATTTTGCAACACGTGGTAAGGAACCGTTGCAATAATTTGGTCAATAAAATGCAATTAATCAGCCGACTTGATGTCGGTTTTTTTTATCTGTAATTTGGTAATGACAACAGACATGCCGAACAGATAACCCGAAGGTCGCCGGTTCGCTTTCAAAAAACGGCGCCTGCAATGGCGGACGCGCTGATGCTACAACTTCACATATTTTTTAAGCCAGATAAAAAAATACCCCGCCAGTGCGGGGTATTTTTAATTAAAACTTACAGACTTAAAACTGATACTTCAAACCCAGTGAGGCGGTACGGCCATTAATAGTGCGGGCACGGATAATACCGTTGGCCGGCACTGAGCCCTCCTCTGCTTCGGTTAAACCAACTTTGTCAAAGAGGTTGTTAATATTCACCGACAGATCAAGGTTTTGCGCCAAATTGTAGCTGGCAAAAGCGTTGACCTGCGCATAACCACTGAACTTCAGGTCGTTATTATCCTGCGCATAAGCGTCACTGCTGCCAATAATGCTGAGTCCCAGCTGAGCTTTTTCCAGGTAATAACGGGCCAGCAGGCTATACAACAGATCCGCCTGGCGCCGTGGTTTATTACCGACCAGCTCCGGATTTAACACATCTTTGCTGATTTCGGCATCGGTCAGCGTGACAGAGCCGCGCAGTTCCAAATCACCTAAGCGGTAGCTGCTTTCCAGCTCCAGGCCTTGCGCCTGATAAACCCGGTCAAAAAAGCGCTGGCTGGTCGCTTCAAAATTCTGCTCTTCGGTTTCGGCGTAAAAGGCCGTCGCAAACAGATTTAAATCACCATGACGGCTTTTACTGCCAAATTCATACTGAGTCACTTCATCAACGGCATCTTCTTTGGCAACGCTGCCATCGGCATTTACCTTGCCGAATAACAAACGATCCGCATTGGCACGGCCACCCTGACTGACACGGGCAAACAGCGCCCAGTCTGTCTCAAGCTGATAGTTGGCGCCGGCGGAATAAGAGTTATAACCCCAGCTATAGTTGACCAGGTTTGGCTGGGCCAGATTGATGCCGGACACACTTTGCTCAACACGGCTGATTACACCGTCATTATTCATATCGCGTGCACTTTGTGCCGCGCCAGCATAAGTGCCGGACGCATCGCCATTATCACGACGCACACTGGCGTCCAGTGACAAGCTGCCAAAAGCCCAGCTCAAACCGGCATAAGGCGCTTTTATGCTGTAGCTGGTATCGTAATTACGCTGACAACAATTGCCCCAATAGGGCACGCCATAAGCGACTAAACCTTGTTCGGAAAACGCGGTGCCATCGGCAGCTGTCACATTCAAAAGCTCAGCATTGTCCCCTTTGAGTGCCATCAGATAACTGTTCCATAACCAGGACATACTGATGTTCTGGTCGGCAACATAATAACCAAGGTTAACATCCACATCGCCAAAGCTGCGGGACAATTTCAGATCATTGACGATAGAACCAAAGTCATTGAGCTCAACATCAAAAGTATGAATACGCATGGCATTTTTGGCGTTATAGGCCTGACCTGCATTTGGCCCTACGGCGTAACTCAGTGCTGCCCCAGCGCCTGCAATACTGTTTGCCATTTGTTGGCTGTCGCCAACTTCTGCCGGGAACAGGGTGATAAAATTGCCGCTGATATCGCTTAAACGAAAGCGGTTTTCCATGGTCCAGCCTTCCGGCAACTCAAACACAGCTTCAGCACCCACACTGTTCACCTGTGGGTTCATACCGTCACGCACATCACCGCGGGAAATTTGATTATCGCCGTTAAGGCGCACAGTTTGTGTTAAATAGGCCGACTGTAAAGTGTCACGCTTTGCATCAAAACCAGCAACTGAGCTGCCATCCGCCAGCATCGGCATTGGCATGTAACTGGCGGCTTTGTCGTTCAGGTGTTTCAGATATAACCGTACATAACCGCTGTCAAACTCGCGGGTCAGGTTGGCTTTGAGCTGATAACCACTTTCGCCCTGATAACCCGCATCCCTTACACCTTCGCCCTGACGCACAAAACCACCGATATGAAAGCGGGTTTCTGCATTGATATCACCGCCATATTCAAAGTCGGTGCGCAAAGTGTCGTAATTCAGGCCATTGGTTAGGGCGATACTGCCGCCTTCGTTTTCACCGGTTTTACTGACAAAATTAATAATACCTCCGGGTGAATTGCTGGCAGCTGTGCTGGCTGACCCGCCACGGATCACATCCAGACGGGCTAAGGTGGCGTCAGATCGCAAAAAGATATCGGCATTCCCAAAGGCGATATCGCCAAATTGCAATACCGGCAAACCATCTTCCTGCAGTGCTAAGAACTTGGCACCGCCCGATGCAACCGGCAAACCGCGCACGGCAATATTGGCATTGCCTTCGCCGCCGGTTGATTCACTGCGCACGCCAGGCAACATACGGAAAATCTCCGCTGTGCTGCGTGGCGTTGCCACTTCAATATCAGTGGGCGTTAAAGTACTGACCGAGACGCTTGATTGCATCACAGTTTGTTTACGGGCAACAGCGCCTGTGACCACAATACGCTCAAAATCAAGGCCAGCAACGGCTGCAGGCTCAGCCTGAGTTTTATTGTCATCGGCAGGCTCTGCCTTTGACTCATTCTGTTGTGCCTGTGCATAACCACTGCCCAGGGCCAGGCTGACCGCCAGCGCAAGATAAGCAGGTTTTATCTGTTGTATTTTCATCGTCTAGCTCCCGTGTTGATTGTGCTATCTCTTTGACTGGACAGCTCTTTTATTAAAAACTTAATCGTTTAAGTCTATTAAACCGACAACATCGATCTGACTTATCATTTTAGGTATCAGGTTATGATTGCCGGCGGTAATCAAGCCGGCGTTTGGCCGGTTGTGCCAGGTAGTTGTAAAGCATGGCCGCCGCAAGCAATGCCGAAAAAACAGTGGCAAGATAAAAACCGGCACTGACATCGGCCGCTAAATCTCCGATAAGCGCCATCAGCGCCGGTGCCAGCGCTGCTGATAAGGCAGTAAAAGCCAGGATCAAACCGGCAACAGCACCGTGTTGCTGACGGCCAAAACAGCTGATGCCTTTGGAATTTAATGTGGGGTAAATCATTGACATAAAAAGACCGGACAGCGGCATTAACCAAAGCGCAACCGCTTTGCCACCCAGCATACTAAAGAAAAAACAGGCGAAGATGGCCAGGGTGCAGCTTGCCATCACACTGCTCCAGCAAAAATGTTGCAGGATAAGTCCGGCGACAAAACGGCCGGCGGCACGAAGCATAAAAAACAGCGTAATGGCATGCGTCGCAACAACAGCAAAACTGCCTTGATAATCGGCCAGCAGAGTCGGCAACCAGACAAAAATAGCCACTTCACAGCCCACATAAAGTGCAATGGCCAGGGAAAAACCCAGTGCGTAGCGATCTTTTAATAAAGCCAGTGACTGACGCAGCGAAACCTGTTCGGCCGCAGCCTGATAAGGTGGATATGGCAATCGGGCGGCCATAATCACCAGTACAGTGCACAACAAGCCGGCAACCAGATATAACTGTTTCCAGTGTACTGATGCAGCAATCATCACTGTCACTAATGCAGGGCCGGCGATAGCGCCGAGTGCAAAAAAACCTTCCACTTTATTCATGGTTCTGGTGTGGCTTAAGCTGTCAGGGCTGATATCGCCGATAAGGGCCAGAGCGGCCGTTTTAAAAAGGCCAATAGCCAAACCACAAATGCCCATCAGCAGGATAAAAAACAGCGCATTGTCGCCGGCAGTAAAAGCATAACAAGCGCCAGCATACAGACTCAGACCCACGATAATCAGGCTTTTACGCCCCAATTTATCTGCCAGCCGCCCAAGGAACAGTCCGGCCAGGCCAATGGCCACCATAGGAACGTAATGAAAAGCACTGGCCTGAAATAAGCTCAGTTGGTATTGCGCCATGGCCTGCGGAATAATGACGCCAACTGCGTCTGTGGTCATGGCAAAAACAAAAAACATCAGATAAGTCATCCAGCGCACCTGGCGCTGCATCTGTTCTGTCGCCTGTTGTGTCGCCTGTTGTGTCGCCTGTTGTGTTGCATCAAGGGTGCCATCGGCAGAAACAGCGACCCCATGCGTTTTACTTGTCTGCATTTTATTCCCCGTGGTTACAGCAGGCTGGCCTTCATTCCTCATCCGGTTTAGACGCCTGGTGACAGTGCTTTGTACCTTCGCCCTGTAATTATTCCCTGGGGGCTTGACAAAGTTGTGTGCTGGCTTAAAGCTATATCTTAATCGTTTAAGATGCAAATATTTTTTTAGGAAGCGCACAATGACCCATGCTGTACAGACCAACCAGATCCAGTTAATCACCTATGTTGATAGATTAAGTGGCGGAAAAATAACGGATTTACATAGGCTACTTCAAGGGCAACTGGCCGGCTTGTTTGATGCTGTGCATTTGCTGCCGTTTTACCCGCCTATTGACGGTGAAGACGCAGGCTTTGACCCGACAGACCATACCGCAGTGGACAGCCGCTTAGGTAGCTGGGCTGATATTGAACGTCTGGCGGCCGATTACCCCATTATGGCGGATATGATTGTTAATCATATGTCGGCGCAGTCGCCGCAATTTCTGGATGTCCTGCAACAAGGCGAAAGCTCCCCCTACTGGCCACTGTTTTTAACCCGTGACAAAGTGTTTGGTCAGCAGCCGGATCAGGCTCAGCTCGATGCCATTTACCGGCCAAGGCCAACCCCCTGCTTTACCGATATTCGCTTAGCCAATGGTGACACCAAAGCATTCTGGACCACTTTTACCGCCAATCAGATTGATATCGATGTAACTTCTGCTCAGGGTGAAGCCTACCTGCAGGCCATTTTGCAGCGTTTTACCGACCATGGTGTTAAATATATCCGGTTGGATGCGGCAGGTTATGCCATTAAAAAAGCCGGCAGCAGCTGTTTTATGCTGCCTGAAACCTTTGAATTTATTGAAAAACTGTCAAAGCAAGCCAAGGCGCGTGGCATGACCTGCCTGGTTGAAATTCATGGTTATCATAAAACGCAGATAGAAATCGCCAAACGCTGTGACATGGTGTACGACTTTGCGCTGCCACCTCTGGTATTGCATACCATTTTCAGCGGTAGCGCCTATGCCTTAAAAACCTGGCTGGATATAGCCCCACGCAATTGTATCACTGTGCTCGACACCCATGACGGCATTGGTATTGTTGACGCAGCGGATTATCAGGGCGCTGCGGGACTCTTAACAGATCCAGAACTGGATAGCCTGGTGGAAAAAATCCATCACAACAGCGGCGGCAGCTCAAAACTGGCAACAGGCAACGCCGCCAATAATGTTGATTTGTATCAGGTTAATTGCAGTTTTTACGATGCCCTGGGCCGCAACAACGAGCACTATCTGCTGGCGCGTGCTATTCAGCTGTTTTGCCCTGGCATCAGTCAGATTTATTATGGCGGACTGCTGGCAGCAGAAAATGACGTTGCGCTGTTAAAGAAAACTGCGGTGGGCCGTGACATTAACAGGCCGTATTTTGATGAGAGCAGCCTGCAGCTGGCACTGCAAAAACCTGTGGTAAAAGCCTTGATGAAACTCATCCAGCTGCGCCGTACCCTGCAAGCCTTTGATGGCGACTTTAGCCAGACTTTAGCGCCAAACCTGTATCAACTGAACTGGCAACACGGCGGCCATCAGGCCAGTTTAAGCCTGCAACTGGATAGCCTGACAGCCACCCTTGCCTGGCAACATCAGGGACAGGCAGCACAACAACTGCAATTGGCTGACTTGCTGGTTTGTTAAACCAGCAAGTGTTGTGGCAACGCATTCCAAAGATTAACTGCTCTCCCCCAGCCTGAGCTCATAAGGTAACAGCTGGGGGCTGTCGTCACCGGACAAAAATGCCCGCACTGCAGCCTGGCCTTTGGCATCGCTGAACTGCCAGACAGTGCTTAGGGTCGGGTGATAGCGTAACGTTTCTTCAATGCCATCAAAACCAACCACTCTGAGCTGATTCGGGATCTCAATGCCTTGTTGTAATGCTTCGCGCATGGCGCTGAGGGCAATTAAATCACTCATACACAACAGCACTGTTGGTCTGGGTTCAAGCGCCAGCACAGCTTTGGCAGCAAGCTGACCATAATGCTGATTACTTTCAGGCAAATGCCACAGATACTCGCTCTGCAGTGTTAAGCGGCACTCTGCCATTGCCCGCAGATAACCATCCAGCCTGCGATGGGCAATCGAACTTTGGTTGTCCCACATGGGCGCTTGCAACACAGGACGGCTGTTGGGGGCATCAATCAGCCGTAAACCTAAAATGGCGACTGTATCAGTGGGCTTTAACACCGCCAGCGCACTTTGATAGGCTGCCTGCTCATTATCAATATTCACGGAGGGCCGGCCGGGTAAATCAAAATCGACGGTCAACACCCGCTTTGGGCTGCGTGTTAATTGTTCAATCAGCCCCAGATTACGTGGTGCGCCATAACAAATAAAACCATCAACAAAATCACTGATCGCTTCCAAATTTGCACTGCTACCGGAAAACAACAACAAATGCAGTTTATGCCGCTCCAGCTCACGGGTAACTCCTTGTAAAAACTGACTGGCCACAGGGTCGCTGACCATATATTCCAGAGAGTCAGATAAGATCACGGCCACAATGCCTGAACTACCGGTACGCAGCGACTGTGCTGCTTTGTTTGGGCCAAAATAACCAAGCTCGGCACAAGCACTGAGTATTTTTTCTCTGAGCCCAACCGACAGCTGATCAGGTCTGTTGAAGGCATTGGATATGGTGGCTGTCGAGACCCCCAGCGTTTTTGCCACACTTTTCAGCGTTAATCTACTCATATTCCGGTCACTTCAGGCTTTCATCTTAATTGATTAAGTTATATGATTTTTAAACAATAGCCAACCGCGGCTTCTGGCTGAGCTGACTGCCACAGGATACTACTATGCTTGCTGTAATTGGAGAAAACGTTGTTGATTTGTTGCCTGACGCCAATGGCATGTACCGGCCATGTCTGGGTGGGTCGCCTTTTAATGTTGCTATAGGCGCGGCCAGGCAACAAATTCAGGTCAGTTATATTTCACCTTTGTCACAGGATAACTTTGGTCGGCAGTTCGCTGATTATCTGCGTCAAAATGGCGCAACCTATGGCCTTGATAGCTTCAGCCGCTGCCCAAGTTCGCTGGCACTGGTCAGTATCAACGAGCAACTACAGCCTCAATACAGTTTGTACCGCAGTGGGATTGCCGATCGTGATATCTGTGCCGACCGACAAATTACCGCTTTGCCGCCCGCTTGCCAACTGCTGCATTTAGGCTCACTGGCACTGGAGAGCGAAGACGCGCCCCGCATCCGTCAGGTGGTTGCAGCGGCAAAAGCGCGTGGTATTCAGATTGCACTTGATATCAATGTGCGGCTGAATGCGGTATCTGACCCTGCAGCCTACCGCAGCTTTGTCCTTGAAATGATTCAACAAAGTGATTTTATTAAAGCCAGCGATGAAGATTTACAGTTACTTTTTGCCGCTCTGGCGCTGCCCGATGCGATAGCCACAATCAGGCAAACTGCACCTGCTGCTTTGCTGGCGCTGACCGAAGGGGATAAAGGTGCAGCGATTTTCTGGCAAGATCACCAGATCAGATTACCGGTGATAACCGCAGTGCCCTTTGTCGATACTGTCGGCGCTGGAGACACCTTTTGGGCCAATTTACTTGCTGCACTGTTAAAACTGGGTTTACCTGACGCGAGCCAGTGTCATGCCGTGCAGCTGGAACAATGTTTAACCCGGGCTATGCTGGCAGCCAGCTTAAATATTGCCAGCAAGGGTTGTAACCCGCCAACGCTGTTACAACTTGATCAGGCGATGGAAAATTACCAGCAGAGCCAAGTCTGACTGCAGTGCTGTATCTCTGCTGCAACACAGCCACACCCTACCTTGCCATCTTAAACGCCGGTATCAAGCCAACCGGCGTTTTGCTCTGGATTTGAGATCTGGCTTTTAGATCAGGGTTTTACTTTGGCCTGACAGGCACTGTCACAGCAGCTTGTTTTGTCTTGTTGTGGTGGCGGTAATTTATCCACCATCACTCCGTCCATTTCCAGCATTCCTTTAAACACTCTGAATAAAATTTGGAAAAACATCACCAGGCTCCTTGTTGCCGATTGCGACCTGCGTATTGTAAAAGCAGATTGTTACCTTGATTAGACAGCAACTCAGAGATACTTTGTTTCCTAAAAGAAACAATCAGCCCGATATCTTATTGGTATCATCCACAGCTGCTGTTAAATACGGGGTTACAATGTCGTTATTACAAAGACTGAGTGATATGGCCATTTTTGCCAGAGTGGTGGAAAGTGGCAGTTTTACCCAGGCTGCTATTGCACTGGGGATGTCCAAAGGTGCGGTCAGTAAAGCCATAGCGAGACTTGAACAACATCTGGCAGTGCGCTTATTACAAAGAACGACCCGCCAGCTTAAGCTCAGCAGCGAGGGTCAGGCCTTTTTTGTCTATTGCCAGCAGGTGGTGCGTCAGGCCGATCAGGCCGAGCATCATCTGGCTGAACTGCGGGATGAACCCATCGGCAGTATCCGCATCAGTGTGGCAGTGACCTACGGCTCCAAAGTCATAGCACCACTTATCCCTGAGTTATTACAACGTTATCCGAAGCTGCAGTTAGAACTTGATCTCAACGACAAAATGGTTGATTTGGTGGCCGATGAAGTGGATTTGGCTATTCGTTTTGGCAAATTGCCCAGTTCCAGTTTAATAGCCCGGCCACTGACCCATCTGCCGATAGTGCTGGTGGCGTCACCGGCTTATCTGGCGACTCATGGTGTGCCACAACATCCGAGCGATCTGGTGCACCATGCCTGTATCTCAACCGGCAGCGGCGGGCCAGAAACCAGCTGGGAGTTTCTGGACAAGGGCCAGGTGCTGAAAGTACCAGCCAATGGCCCTTTTTATACCAACAGCAACAGAGCCGCCAAACCCACAGTGCTCTCTGGTCTGGGGCTGATGTTTGTCACCCGTTACCAGGTGGAGGAAGAGTTACAGTCCGGCATGCTGGTGTCTGTCCTGCCCGACTATATGCCAAAACCTTTGCCCGTTCATCTGGTGTACCCCCACCGCACCCATATGAAAGCCGGGCTTAAACTGGTGCTGCAATATCTGCAAACTAAATTGGGCGACAACTAAGTTGCGTTGCTGTTGGTGCAATACAGCCACCAGATCCCGTGATAACACAATAAGCCAGGCCTCTGCCGGACTGACTTTTTAACTTGGGTCTGAGCATCCTTGTTGATCCGACTTGTTGCTGTCATGTGTTGGCCATTACAATCGCTGCTTTTGTGTGATTGCCGGAGTACAGAGTGGACATGCTTCCTGTGGGCGTCAGTGCCTTTTTTATCCAATTACTGGTTATTCTGCTGGTGGCCAGAATAGTGGGCTGGCTGGCTATCCAGCTTGGTCAGCCGCGGGTCGTCGGTGAAATGATTGCCGGTATTTTGCTTGGTCCCACCTTGTTTGGCGCATTCGCACCAGAGCTGCAACAACAGTTATTTTCCGCTGAATACCGGCCCTTTTTATCATTAGGCGCTCAGATAGGCATAGGTCTTTATATGTTTTTGGTCGGACTGGAATTTGACAACAGCATGTTTAAAACCCGGGCCCGCAGTGCTATTGCCATTTCAGCGTCCGGCATTTTAGTGCCTTTTGTGATGGCCTGTGTGCTGGCCAGCTGGTTGCTGAGTTTTGGTGCTTTGTTTGCCGACAATATCAGCTGGACTCAGGCCACGTTATTTTTAGGCGCTTCTATTGCCATTACCGCTTTTCCGATGTTGGCCAGGGTGATACAGGAGCAGGGCCTTGCCAATAGTAAAATTGGCACTTTAGTACTGGCGGCCGGCGCCATTGACGATGTGGCGGCCTGGTGTCTGATGGCCTTATTGCTGGCCAGTTTTAGTGGTGACGACAGCTTGTTTTACAAAGCCGTGATTGGTGCTGTGGTGTTTGCGGTATTGATGTTAACGCTGGTGCGCAAGCACACAGCGCAGCTGGAAAGTTGGTATCAAAAAGACGGGCGTTTAACACCGCCATTGCTGCTGGTGATTCTGGTGTTGTGGGTCATGAGCGTCAGCACCACTGAATGGATTGGCCTGCATGCCGTTTTTGGTGGTTTTTTATTGGGTGTGGCTATGCCACGGGGTCTGTTGGCAGCACATTTAATTCAACGGTTACAACCTGTGGTGCTGATAGGTCTGGTGCCGCTGTTTTTTACCGTTTCCGGTTTAAAAACTGATTTGTCCTTACTGTTTCAGGGCACTTTGTGGCAAGTGGCACTGGCGGTGATTGCCGCTTCTATTTTTGCCAAAGCGGTGGCCTGTTATCTGGCAGCCCGTTTTTGTGGTGAAAACCATGCCATGGCACTGGCAGTTGGTATTCTGATGAATGCCCGTGGCATGATGGAATTAATTTTGCTGAATATTGCGCTGCAAAATGGCGTGATCAAAGCCGATTTATTTTCAGTATTGGTGTTGATGACAATAGTGACCACCATGATGGCCACACCGCTGTTTAACTATTTGCAGCGTCGCGCCGGTTTTCGCGCTCAGCTGACATAATCATCCTGCTGTGTTGTACTGGCAGCGACACTTACAAAGCCGCTGCCAGTGTGGCGCAAGCAAAAAAAGGTTTAACAAAAGGTTTAACAACGTGTTTTTTGCTGTGGCTTCAGACTCAGATGCAGCCACATCAGAAACATTGAGGTTAAAAGCCCCAGACTGGCAAAAAACACCCACATCAACATTGGTTGTTGTTGTTCAACAGCAAATAACTGATAAGCCCAGCCCGACAATAAACCGGCAAATAAATAACCAAGTGCCATAGCGACAAAATAGTAACCCATATACATCGCAGTCTGATGGCCTGGCGCTATTGCGGCCACATATTCCTGACTTTTAGGCGACGCCAGCATCTCGCCAAGCGAAAACAACAGCACAGCGCCTGTGATGGCAAAACCGCCAATCGGCAATAAACCACTGACACCAAAACAAAACAGACCACCACTTAATACCAGAGTGCCAACAACCAACACCGCAAGCGCCGGCAGACGCTGAATAAATAAACTGATGACAATCTGCAATAGCACTATCAGCGCAAACCCCAGATTCACGATATATTCCGGATTGAGCTGCCGGTGCTGCTGTTGCCAGGCTGTGGCTAGGCTTAGGGCATCGGTCTGATGCTGCGCCAGCGCCTGTAAACCGGCCACCAGTTCATCGGCCGGGACCCGTACTTTGTAGTGATACAAAGTCTGACTGATTTGCAACAGGTTTTGACTTTGCTGCTGATAGGCATCAGCAAGCTCTGGCAATAACTGTGAAAGCTGCGTTATATCCACTACCGCCAGATAATCCAGCCAGGAAGGAGCAAACCGGGCAATGCTCAGCACTAAATCACGCGTATCGACAAAGTCGCGGATAAAGAGCGGCACTGTAATAAACAGCTGGTTGTAGATGGTCCAAAAGCCGGTCAGGATCAATAAATAACAAACAAAAGCTTTATTACCTATTTTCATCGGTGATGAGTACCAGCGTGTTGCCTTACTGTTGCCGGCGGCCAGCAGCAGACTCCAGAGCGCGTTGAGTGTGATCCACAAACCGGCCACAGCGGCAATTTGCCAGAAACTTAAAGCGGTTAAACTACTGAACATCAACAGCAGCAACAGCGGCACCACCAGTAGCGCCAGCCGGCCATTGCCCAGCACCAGCTGAATTTCCTGCAGCAGTGGCAAGTCCGGCCTTGCCGGTTTGTGCACTTTGGGTTCCTGATACCAGCATAAGGCTGGAATAAAATTCAGGCTGATCCAAAAAGCCGACATGATAAAAACCCAGTCCCAACTGATGGCACGTACATAACCGGCGACCAAAGGCCCGATAAAACCACCGATATTGACCATGGTATAAAAAATACCAAAACCCAGACCTCTGTTGCTGTCATCCGTACTGCGCCCGACAGTACCCACCACCACGGGTTTAAAGCAAGCGGCACCGAGCGCAACCAGCAAAAACACCGCAAAAAATGCCCAAAAATCCTGCACCTGACCCAGCAGATAATAACCCGGTGCCATTAGCATAAAAGATAATAAAAACATGCGCCTGTAACCATATTGGTCGGCCATGGCACCGGTAAGCACCGGCAATAAATACAATAAAAACGGGATCATGCCCTGCACAAAACCCCGTTGTTGTTCAGTAAAAGCCAGACCGCCCTGACTAAGCGGACTGGTCAGATACAAAGACGACAAGGTAAAAAAACCATACCAGGCCAACCGCTCAAAAATCTCCATGCCATTGGCCAGATAAAAAGCCGCCGGAAAAGCACTGCGCCCTGCTTTGCCTTTGGTTGCAACTAAGGCAGACACCATTGCGTCACTACGGGCCGCCGGGTGCTGGCCAGAAGGTGCTGAGGTCGATTCTGATGTCACCATGCTCATTCGCTCTGCTGCTCCGTTTTGAGCTTGCGCTCATAGACCAAAGCAGCACAAAGCAAATCACTGAGCGCAGTCCCGACCGACTTAAATAAAGTGATGTCGCTGTGTTGTTGCCGTGCAGGCGGCAGCTGCGCTGCAGTTTGCGCCAAAGCCTGTGGCAAAAAACCACCCCGGCATAAAGTGGCCAAATCCCCCTGAATTTGTGTTTCGTGAAAACAACCTTCGGCAATAGGCAATAACAACTCACCGGCTTCTCTGAGCACATTGAGTTTATCATCAACAAAAACCCGCGCTTTTTGCACCAGGGCACTGTCACATTCTCTTTTATCCACATTGTGATTACCCAGCAAATCCACATGAGTACCGGCAGCAATGAGCTCCCCAAACAACAATGGCGCAGCTGAACCCGTTGCCGCGATAATGATCTGATGTGTTTTTTGCGCGCTGGCCAAATCTGCGGCAATATCAATCTGCACATCTGGATACAAGGGCAATAACTCGTTTTTTGCCTCTGTGTAAAGTGCTTTGGTTTTCTCCGCACTTCGGCCCCACAGGCTTATCTTGCAAAGTGGCCTCAGGGCCAGATGCGCTCTTAACAGTGGCATTGCCAGATTGCCGGTACCCAGCAATAACAAGCTGCTGGCATCAGGTCGCGCCAGATGAAAGGCCGCCAAGGCAGATACCGCCGCAGTGCGGGCGCAGGTAACAGCAACTCCGTCGATAAAAGCAAGCGGCGCACCGCTTTCCCGCGCAAACAACATCAGTTGTGAATGCAGTACAGGCCGGTTTTTTTGGACGTTTTGCGGCAGATAAGTAAAAGCTTTCACGCTGATGTAGCGCTCATTCCAGGCCGGCAACAGCGCAAAAGCATCATGCTGCCCTTCCGATAGCGGATACAGACTGCGTGGAGGCGCGCTAAAATCGCCGGCAAATCCCCGATGTAAAGCCTGAATTAACGACGGGTAATCCAGTAGCGCGCTGACTTCAGCGCCATTGAGCATCCGCATGATTAAAACCTCTCTGGCAATTCAAATTGTTTAGGGGCTTTGGTTAGCACACGGCAGCCCTCTTTGGTCACCAGCACATCATCTTCAATGCGAACCCCACCAAAGTCGGTGATATAAATGCCCGGTTCAATAGTGATCACGGCATTTTCCGGCAACAACTGCCGGCACAAAGGGCCAAGAAAAGGCTGTTCGTGCAGCTGCAAACCCACACCATGACCAAGGCCTGGCCCGACATCTTTGGCAAAAGGCGAAGCTGCCAGCACATCTGCAGCAATATTATTCAGCGCAGCGCCGCTGATACCGGCCCGCACTGCGTCAAGCGCCGCCTGCTGCGCCTGTAACACCGTCTGGTACATTTGCTTTTGCAATGGGCTTGGCGTACCACAGACAAAACTGCGGGTCATGTCCGAACGGTAGCCGTTCACCACAGCGCCAAAATCCAGCACTATCAAATCACCCTTTTTTAATCTTTTAGCACCAGGCAAGGCATGAGGTAAGGCGGAGCGTTCGGCAAAACCCAAAATAGTGGCAAATGAAAAATCTTCAGCGCCGGCTTTTTTCAGCTGATATTCAAGCTCGGTGGCAAATTCCTGTTCACTGATCCCCGGTTGCAGCAGCGGTAATGCCCGCTGTAATGCCAAATCGGCGATAGCGGCCGCCTGCTCAATCTGCGCCACTTCCCATTCATCTTTCACCATACGCTGCGCCGCCAGATGGGGCGGACAAGGACTAAATTCGATCAGGCCGTTGCCTTCACCAATGGCCCGCCATTGCAGCACACTAATATCACTGTCTTCGTACCAGACACGGCGGGCTTTGATGTCACCCAGCACCATCGCAATGGCCTGGCTCAGGCTCTGCCGGTCACGGTCGCGGCAATAACAGCTGACCTGAAGCTCTGGCGGCGCCTCCTGCTTTGCCTGCGCGATAAAACGATAATCAGTGATCAGCACCACAGTGGAAGGGCTGACTATCGCCATCAAGGCTTCGCCACTGTAATTCAATAAATAACGTAAATTTACCGGCGAAAAAATCAGCGCTGCATCCTGTCCGGCCTGCACCATCTGGTAGCGAAAGCGGCTTAACCTCTCGGCAAATTGTGGCTTGAGTTGTTTTGCGGTCTGATCAGCGGTCAGGCATGCGCTTTTGTTTGCACTGTGACTCACAGCAACAGGTTCGGCTTTCATCGGAATTGTGGTATTCATCGGAAAATAAATCCTTCTGCCAGTGGATCCAAGGGGTCAAACACAAACTGCTGGCTGGCTGTGACATAAGCGGTGCCGGCCACCTGCGGGATCACCGCCTGATAAGGCCCATACTCACACTGCGATTGAATCACCACGCTAAACTCAGAGCCGACAATACTTTCAATTCGGATAGGTTGCCCAAGGCTTAATTTGCCCTGCTGATATAACAAAGCGGCAAGTCCGGACACACCACTGCCGGTTGGGCTGCGATCAAGCTGACCATCCGCAAAAACACAGACGTTGCGCTGCAAAACTCCGGCTTTTGCAGCTGGTCCGGTAAAAATCACGCCATATAACAAACTCAGATCATCGGCAAAAGGATGTTGCACCGAAACTTCAGCCAGCAGCTGCTGCTTGATAAGCTCGCCATACCGGATAATCTGCCGGTGGTTATTCATCTGAAGCTCAAGGCCAATCCGGCTTGCTTCAACATAAGCATAAAAAGCACCACCATAAGCCAGCTGATAAGGCACTGCGCCAATAGCTGCAACCTGGGTTTGCTGATCAGCAGCCAGGACAAAAGAAGGCACATTGTCGAACCAACAACGCTGCACCTTCGGTGCTTTGCTGTTGTGATCCGCCTGGTTTTGAGCTGCAGGCACAAGTTCGGCATAAAGCTGAATTTGGCCGCAGGGGGCATCCACTTGAAAGTGGGTTACCGGATAAGTGGCCGCCACTACACCGGCCTCTACCGCCACTTTGGCCAGCGCTATCATGGCGTGGCCACACATGGTGCTGTAGCCTTCGTTATGCAAAAACAACACACCAAAAGCACTGTCACTACGCTCAGGCGGCAGAATAATACAACCGTACATATCGGCATGGCCTCTGGGTTCAAACATCAGCGCCCGGCGTAAATGGTCAAAACGTTGCTGACAGTCCCGGCGCTGCGCCAGCACAGTGTCGCCCTCAAGTGCAGGAAAACCTGAGGTCACAATCCGCAGCGGCTCGCCGCCTGTGTGGCAATCCAGACAACTGATCTGCTGCCAGTGTGAAGGCGGCTGCCATGACGCAAATGCATTTTTGAACAACATAAGATCCTGTAGATAAAGCTGGTTTTGATTGATTAAGAATATTGTATACAATATATTAAATCAAAAAGGAATGGTTGAGACCAAAAAAGTAAGCGGCAAAGGCCAGGCCCAACAGCGTAAAAAGTGGGCAGTTCAACACCACTGAGGCGGCTCTGTGCATTCTCTCTGGTTTTATCAAACAATATTGAAACATCAGGAGTTGTTATGTCTTTTACCAAAACCGCAGCTTTGATCTGGCTACCAGCTGCGCTCTTTGTTGCCGGCAGCGCTACTGCAGATACAAGGCCACCGGCAGCACCAGACAAGGCAGTGACAGCGATGCTGACTCAGGTGCATCAGTGCAGCCCTGGCTTGCAGTTGCGTTCAGCTGCTTTAACCGCCAGTCAGGCGTCGCAGATTTGTCAGCAACTGGCTCAGGTTGAGCAGCGCTTTCAGTTGTTATTTGACAAACCGGCACCTGTGCTGCACGACGGCAACCATATGCTCAGAGCCAATATTTACGCGTCACAATCCCAATATGCCGCTTTTGCAGGTCTGCACTTTTCCATGCCCACCAACAACGGCGGTATGTATCTGGAAGGTTTGCCACATCAGCCCGGTAATCAGGCTGAATTTGTCGCTTATCAGCATGCCGGCGGTGAAGTTTGGAATCTGGCGCATGAATATGTGCATTATCTGGATGGTCGTTTTAATCTTTATGGCGACTTTTGCGCCAATCTGCACGACTCCCACGCCGCACCGGAAAATTGCCCGCGCCCGGCACCACAAAGCCCTTATCTGGTGTGGTGGACTGAAGGCATGGCGGAATATATTGCCCATGGCAAACAAAACAGCGTAGCCGAAAAACTTGCCAACAGTGCGGTTTATAAACTCAGCGAGCTGTTTCATACCGGCTATGAGAAAAACAGTGGCAGTGACCGAATATATCGCTGGGGTTATCTGGCAGTTCGTTATTTGTTTGAGCAACATCCAGATAAAATAAAACAGATGCTGATTTTTACCCGCCAGGGTGATTACCCGCGTTATCAGGCTTTGGTGCAAAGCTGGGGTAATAGCATGGATGATGATTTTGCGTTCTGGTTACAACAACTGGCATCGCAGTCCAAAATGATAACAAATAACACCGTCACTTTGCCTTAAAGCTTTAGGTTGAGCACAAAGCCCGGCAGGATAATTTCAGTGTGGCAAAACCGGTGCCTCAAAACACAAAATAAAGAGCAAAACCGGCGTAAAAACCGCCGGTTAGCCCCTGATTTTTACAGTTCCCCTTACCCGGATAATTCAGCTCTGGTACATTCAGGGCCCGGCAAGCTCTGTTCTGCCGTTTGGTCCTACTTTACACTGACAAAAAACTCACTCCGAGGTTGTTATGCGCTTGTTATTTGCTTTAGGTTTTAGCTTGTTCGCCAGCAGTGTTGCTGCCATGCCCGGTGAACCCATTCTTCAGAGCAACTTTGAGCAGAATGAACAACAATTTAATATTTTATCCGGTTGCAGCCTGCAAAAAGATGTGGTGAAAAGTGGTATTCGGGCATTAAGTTGTGGCCGCGGTGCCAGCTCTTTAATCAGCCGCCAGCCTCTGGCAGAGCTGGGTTTATTGGAGCTTTGGGTCAAGCCGGAAAATGCTTATACCAGTTACCGCATTAATATTCTGACGTCCCCTTCTATCCGCATCGACAGTGTCTGGCAACAGGTCGGTTTGATTGAAACCCAGGCCGGCAGTACCGACTTTATTGCCCATCGGATTTCGATTGATGACCCTGGCCGTAAATATATCCGGCTGGATATTGAAAGCAGCAATGGTGCTGTGGTGATTGACGACGTGGTGGTTGACCGAATTTTGCTTGACACTGCACTGCAAAAAAACGAACAAAAAATTATCAGTGGTATTTTGGATCAGCTGAAACAAAACCGGAACTACGAAGTACAGGCCGAGTCGTTTCGCACATTAGGTAAAAATTACGCTGCCCAGCTGGAAAGTCAGCGCCAATACCTAGAATACGCCAACGCCATTTATTCCAGTATTACTTTTGTACTGGCAAGTTCCGAGCGTAACAAAATGTCGAACCCTATGGCTTATGCCTCATTTCGCACCATTCTGGCCGACACCAAAAGAGTGGCCTCCCCACTGCAGCAAGCACGGTTAAATTCGATGGTGAAACCTTTTGGTGACTTAGTGACCGCCACGTTAAATGTGGTCAGCGCCGGCACTTATTCTGCTTTTGCCGAGCCTTTTAAATCTTTTCTGGCCGCAACTTTTGATAAATCCAATTATGAAAATGCCGATTTAAGCCGTAAAGATCGCAAATTTGCCGAAGAAAACGGGCTGAAAATTTACGAAAACGCCGAACGTTTTTTAAATGA
This sequence comes from Rheinheimera sp., assembly GCF_036782235.1. Taxonomy (GTDB): domain Bacteria; phylum Pseudomonadota; class Gammaproteobacteria; order Enterobacterales; family Alteromonadaceae; genus Pararheinheimera. The sequence goes on from NZ_DAIPZL010000016.1 coordinate 18,145, forward strand.
GCTGGAACGTGAGCTGGTGCAGGTGTCGACGCTGGATCAGGACTTACAACAAATGGCCAAAATGGTAGAACTGTTCCGAAAAGATTTAGACAAACACCTGCGTAATTATCTGCAACATGCTGGCCTTGCCCGCACTCAGGAAAATTACGGTCGGGTGATGAGTAAAGAAGAGTCTATCCGCGCCAATATCATCGACGAGGTGGCGCTGAATGTGACCAATAAAGCGCAGTCGTACCTGGCAAGCGAAAACATGACCTCCACGAACAACACAGAATTAGTGCAATATTTATTAAAAACCCGTGAGCAGCTGGAAGCTTTGCAGGAATTTAAAGAAAGGTTTAACCAAATTACCGCCTCTTCTATTACTTTTTACGAAAAGTTTGAACGTTCGGTAGCGCCTGAGCAAAACCCCTTTACCGATGCCAAAGATAAAGCTGCCTGGGAGCAGCATGCGAAAAAAGCCCGCGCTTATATTCAGCAATCCAAAGAAGCCTTTAGCAAAGCTTATATGTAATATTTCTGTCATATTCGAGCTTTAAGCTTCGCGCTTTAAACGCTGAACACAAATAACCGTATTTACAAGACTCAGCAGGCTGAGTCTTGTTTTTTCCAAAGGATTTGCATGCCAGTGCAGCAGCAACAAAGCTCATTCACAGAACAACAGCAGCTTATGCCCCCGTCGTTATGGCAGCTTTTTATTATTTTTCTGACACTTGGCTGTACCAGCTTTGGCGGCCCTTTAGCCCACCTTGGTTTTTTTCGTTTTGAATTTGTCGAAAAACGCCGTTGGCTGAGCGACCAGGATTACGCCGAGTTGGTGGCCTTATGTCAGTTTTTGCCAGGCCCCGCCAGCAGTCAGGTCGGTATGGCGATTGGCTTTTTAACACGCTCTTATGCAGGTGCTTTGGTGAGCTTTTTAGGTTTTACCCTGCCTTCTTTTGTGCTGATGCTTCTGTTTGCACTTTATTTACAGCACCAGGCCGGCGGTTTTGATGCCGCTATAGTGCATACATTAAAACTGGTGGCCGTTGCCGTCGTGGCGCAGGCGCTTTATGGCATGAGTAAAAGCATGTGCCCCGACTGGCCACGCCGTTTATTTGCTATTGCCGTGATGCTGCTTCTGCTCTGGCAACCCGGAGTTTGGCAACAGCTTGTTTTAATTGCCATAGCTGCATTTTGTGGCCGTTATTTTGTATCGCCTTTGCCACAACAGCCGCCAGCCAGCTCATCAAAACCGCGACTCGCACCATTGTTACTGGGCGTGTTTTTCTCCTTACTGCTGCTACTGCCTCTATTGGCGGCCATCAGTGAAAACGGCCTTTTGAGCCTGATGGATAAGTTTTATCGTGCCGGCAGTCTGGTGTTTGGGGGAGGTCATGTGGTTTTACCAATGCTGCAGGCCGAACTTGTGCCGGAATTAATTGATAACCAGAGCTTTTTGGCAGGTTATGGTATAGCCCAGGCTTTACCTGGTCCGCTTTTTACCTTTGCCAGCTTTTTAGGTGCTGCAAGTTCGCTGCCCTATTCACCTTTGCTGCTGGCTTTTGTTGCCAGTGTTGCCATCTTTTTACCGGCCATGTTACTGGTGCTGGGTGCTTTGCCATATTGGCAACAACTAAAATATAAAGCCCGGGTGCAGCAGGCTATGGCGGGTGTAAATGCTGCTGTGGTGGGTGTGCTGGCCTCTGCTTTTTTGCAGCCGGTGGCCAGCAGCAGTATTGGCTCTGTCAGCGATTTTTTGTGGGTACTCCTTGCAGTGTTTTTACTGGTGAAAGCCAAACTATCACCTTTTTATCTGGTGGCGGGCGCCCTGCTGCTTTCACTGTCTATTTCGTTGTTGATGTCCTGATAAAGCAGCTTTGCTGCCGGTTTTTTACGCCCGGCAGCAAATAACAGCAGTATCAGCAATTCCCTGCTTTATTGTTTTTTCGCCACTTCACATAAGGTTTTTACCGCACTTTGATGTTGCTGGTTTTTATCAAAGGCCAGCACCAGCTCCCGTTCGGCAAGGGGCAGCTCCAGTGGCCTGGTTTGCATCTCGGCCCTGTTGCGGTGGCTTTCAAAAGCTGGCACTAAAGCACAACCAATACCGGCGCCCACCAGCCCTATGGCGTATTCAATGGTATGAATATTGGCGCGGATATCGGCTTTAATATTGTGCCTGTTCAGTGCTGTTTGTAGCTGATCCCAGGCATCACAAGGAGTGCGTTTGATCAGCGGCAGTTTTTTAAAATCGTCCATACTGATTTGCGCTTTGGCGCATAAAGGGTGCTGCGCCGGTAAGGCCAACAAATAAGCGTCACTCCAAAGCGGCTGATAAAGCTCTCCGGCCTTGAGCTGGCGGATATTAATAATACGGGCATCACAGGGCTCATCCGGCTCGACTAAGTGCAGCTCAAGACCAGGCAGCTGACTGTTAAAGTCTTTTAATAGTGCACTCATTCGTTCTACCCCTAAAGCCCGCACCAGCCCAAGCCTGAATTGCAGCCGTTTGGCCGGCTTTTTAAAAGAGGCCTGCACCGCCTGCAGCTGACTTAAAATCTGGCAGGCCTGGCTGTATAACCTTTCACCTTCTTCGGTGGCTTTTACACCACGGGGTAAACGAATAAATAGCACCACCCCAAGTTCTGTTTCCAAAGCCAATAAAGCTGCAGACACTGAAGGCTGAGCGACATCCAGGTGCCTTGCTGCTGCACTGATGCTGCCCTGCTCAAAAACCGCGACAAAATAACCAAGCTGACGCATATCCATAGATAAAAACTATACCTGACCAAGCTTCTATATGTTTTTACTTTAAATCCGCCCTCCATAAGATAGCAATAACTTTCACAGCATTGAGTAACAACCATGAGCAAAACGCCTTTTAACTGGCAAGACCCTTTTGCCTTCAATAGCTTATTAACCGAAGAAGAAAGGTTAATTCAGGAAACGGCCCAGAGTTATTGTCAGGAACGGTTGATGCCGCGCATTCTGGAAGCCAACCGCCATGAACATTTTGATGTCGCCATTATGCGTGAGTTGGGTGAACTGGGTTTATTAGGTGCCACTTTGCCGGAAAAATACGGCTGCTCCGGGGTGAATTATGTCAGTTATGGTTTGGTGGCCCGTGAAGTAGAAAGAGTCGACAGCGGTTATCGCAGTGCCATGAGTGTGCAATCCTCCCTGGTGATGCACCCTATTTACACTTATGGCTCAGAAGCACAGCGGATGAAATATCTGCCCAAACTTGCCAGCGGCGAATGGATCGGCTGTTTTGGTTTAACCGAGCCGGATTCAGGTTCAGATCCGGCCTCAATGCGCACCACAGCAAAAAAAATCGACGGTGGTTACAGCATTTCCGGAACCAAAATGTGGATCACCAACTCCCCGGTTGCCGATGTGTTTGTGGTCTGGGCCAAACTGGATGGTGTTATTCGCGGTTTTATTCTGGAAAAAGGTATGAAGGGCTTAAGCGCCCCGAAAATTGAAGGCAAGTTTTCACTGCGTGCCTCTATCACAGGCGAAATTGTGATGGATGGTGTGGAAGTGTCAGAGGACCAGTTATTGCCCAATGCTCAGGGATTGAGTGGGCCCTTTGGTTGTTTAAATAAAGCCCGTTATGGCATTGCCTGGGGTGCTTTGGGTGCTGCTGAGTTCTGCTTTAATGCGGCGCGCCAGTATACGCTGGACCGTTCGCAGTTTGGCCGGCCACTGGCGGCTAATCAGCTTATTCAGAAAAAACTGGCTGATATGCAAACTGACATCAGTTTAGGTTTATTGGGCTGTTTACAGGCCGGCCGTTTAATGGATGCAGGCACCCTGCCGGTGGAAACCATTTCGCTGATCAAACGCAATTCTTGTGGCAAAGCACTGGATATTGCGCGTATCGCCCGTGATATGCACGGTGGTAACGGTATTGCTGATGAATACCATGTGATCCGCCATGTGATGAACTTAGAAGCGGTCAATACCTATGAAGGCACCCATGATGTGCATGCGCTGATTTTAGGCCGTGCCATTACCGGCCTGCAGGCGTTCTGCTGATTAATCAAGGCCAGCGGCAAATGCCCTGGCCTTTTTTCTGTCGATCACAACAACCACATGGCAGGATCTTACATGGCCCCCTACGAACAACATGCATGGACCACGGCTTATCTGGAGAAAATTCAGCACCATAAGCTGCCGACCCCCAAATCAGACGCTTTGCTTCTAAGCGATTATGAAATTTGCCGTTATTTTGATTCGATGCTGTCAAGCCGGCTGCTGGATTTACGCTCACGCTTATTGCAGGCCAAGGGGCAGAGTTTTTACACCATAGGTTCCAGTGGCCATGAAGCCAATGCGGTGGTGGCTTCGGCTTTGCAGGTGACAGATCCGGCCTTTTTGCATTACCGCAGTGGTGCCTTTTTTATTGAACGCAGCAAACAATTGCCAGGCTCTACCCCCATTTACGATTTGTTATTGTCTTTTACCGCCTCCAGTGAAGACCCCATCTCAGGTGGCCGGCATAAGGTGCTTGGCAGCCTGGCTTTGTCTATTCCGCCCCAAACCAGCACCATCGCCTCGCATTTACCCAAGGCTGTGGGGACTGCTTTTGCCATCGATTTAAGTAAAAGATTAAAGCTCCAGGGCCAGTGGCCGGAAAATGCCATTGCCTTTTGTAGCTTTGGTGATGCATCCGCCAACCACTCCACAGCCCAGGGCGCCATCAACGCCGCCTGCTGGGCCGATTATCAGCATGTGCCTGTGCCAGTGCTGTTTTTATGTGAAGACAATGGCCTGGGGATTTCCACACCAACCCCCTGTGGCTGGATAGCGCACAGTTTAAGCCCACATATGCAAACTTTTACTGCCGACTCACGCGATTTAGCCGATGTAGCACAAGCCGCCAAAGCAGCGGTGGATTTTGTACGCAAAAACCGCAGGCCGGCGCTTTTGCATTTAAAAACCTATCGGTTATTTGGCCATGCCGGCGCCGACGCTGAAGTGGCCTACCGGAAAAAACAACAAATAGAAACTGAGCTGGACGAAGATCCGCTGTTATACGCCACTGCTCTGCTATTAAAACGTGGTATTTACCAGCAAAACGAATTGCTGGAACTGGTATTAAAACTGGATCAACAAACCGCCCGGGTGGCCTCTGTTGCCAGCAATAAACCAAAACTCACCACAGCTGAAGCTGTGATGCAAAGTATTGTGCCTAAAGCTTCTGCAACAACAGCCGCCACAGCCATAGCCCCGGCACTGAGCGTCCCTGCCAATACGCTGGATTTTGATAAACATAACCTGGGTAAACCTCAGCATCTGGCGAAAATTATCAACTGGACTTTGCATCAGGCCATGGCGCGTTACCCCAATGCCATAGTGCTGGGGGAAGACGTTGGCAAAAAAGGCGGTGTCTATAACGTCACTTCACAGCTGGTGCAGCAATTTGGCAGCAACAGAGTGATCAACACCCTGCTGGATGAACAAAGCATTCTGGGGCTTGGTATTGGCCTGGCGCAGCAGGGGTTTTTACCTGTGCCGGAAATTCAGTTTTTGGCTTATGTGCATAACGCCGAAGATCAAATCCGTGGTGAAGCCGCGACTTTACCGTTTTTCTCCAACGGCCAATATCAAAACCCTATGGTGGTGCGTATTGCCGGTCTGGCTTATCAGCGCGGTTTTGGCGGCCATTTTCATAACGACAATTCTTTTGCGGTGTTTCGGGATATTCCGGGTTTATTGCTGTTTTGCCCGTCGAACGGTCGCGACGCCAGTTTATTGCTGCGTCAGGCGTTAGCGCTTGCCCACAGTGAAAAACGGCTGGTGATTTTTTTAGAGCCCATCGCACTTTATATGACCCGTGATTTGCATCAGCCGGGCGATAACCTTTGGGCCTGTGAATTGCCTGCTTTGGATGAACCTTTGCCAGAGCCTGGCACGCCGGCGGTGCGTCCGCATGCACTGGAAAAAACCACAGATCTGGTGATCATCAGTTACGCCAACGGCTTTTATTTAAGCTGTCAGGCACAGCAGCAGCTGGCTGCGCAGGGCATTGCGGCCACAGTGCTGGATTTACGTTATCTGGTGCCTTTGCATATCGACAAAATTGCCAAAGCCATTGGCCAAACCCAAAAAGTGCTGATTGTCGATGAATGCCGCCGCCGGGGTTCGCTCAGTGAAGAGCTGTTTACCGCTTTGCATGAACATAAACCCAACTGGTATCAGCTGTCGCGTTTATGCGCCCAGGACAGTTTTATTCCACTTGGCAGCGCTGCTTACACCGTGCTGCCCTCTGTAAGCCAAATTATTGAACAATCGATGCTGTTGCTCGGTAAATCTCAGCACAAACTGGAGCAGGTTGGATGAAACAAACCGCAGTGGTGGTCTGCCCGGGCCGGGGCACCTATCAAAAAACAGAATTAGGCTCACTGGCCGCTTTTTACGGCTCAAAAGCGCTCAAAGCTATTGATCAAACACGGCATCAACTGGGGCTTGCCACTGTAACCGAGCTTGACAGTGCCCCTTTGTATTTAACCGCCAGTCACCAAAAACCAGAGAATAATGCCGCTTTGATTTATGCCGCAGGTGTGGCGCAATTTCAACGCCTGCAACAGGATTTGGCAGCACAATACGACATAGTGGCAGTCACCGGCAATTCGATGGGCTGGTACACAGCGCTGTCCTGTGCCGGGGTCTGGGATAGCGCTTTTGGCACTGAAGTGGTGTCGGCTATGGCGCAACTGACGGCAAAAGCGGAAGGACAGCAATTTATTTATCCGCTGTTGGACGAGCAGTGGCGGCTGGATCCGCAAAAAGAGGCTGCAGTAAAACAGCAGCTGGCGCTGCACCAGGGCCAGCTCTGGATGTCAATTGAATACGGCGGTTATGCCGTGATGGCCGGCAGCAAAGCAGCTGTGAGCGCCGCTATGGCCACACTGCCGCCCGTGGATGGACGTTTTCCGCTGTTATTACACGGCCATGCTGCTTTTCACAGCCCTTTGATGCAGCAGGCATCTGAAGCGGCCCTGGCGTGTTTTAGCACAGAACAATTTATGCGGCCACAGACAGCGCTGATTGACGGCAGTGGCACCATCTGGCATCCGGGCGCTGTGGATAGCACTGCGCTGTGGCGTTATACCTTTCAAACCCAGGTCGCGGATTGTTACCACTTTAGCCGTGCTTTGCAGGTGGCGGTCAAAGAGTTTGCGCCTGATAAACTGATTTTGTTAGGGCCAGGACAAAACCTCGGTGGTGCCGTGGCGCAAAGCCTGATTGGGATTGGTTATGCCGGCCTTCACAGCAAACAGGATTTTGTAGCCTTACAACAAAGCGACAACCCGCTGCTTTTAGAAGCACAGGCACTTTTGACCGAGCCTGAAGTTGCTTAAAGCAGGCTGTGATCGCCATTTTTTTTAACAGTGTGATCATCATTTTTTTGCGCTGACTGTGCCGGGAGCAACACCAGTTGATCCCGGCCTTGTTGTTTTGCCTGAGCTAATGCCTGCGTCACTTTGTCCAGCAGGGTTTTAACATCCAGTTCCTGCGTTGGCACATCACAATAAGCGCCGATACTGACAGTACAGTTGTCGCAATGTTCACCGTCATTTATTTCACTGCTGGCAATCACGCCAACAAAAGCCCGCAGCAGTTTTTCCATGACCGCAGGCGCGGTGCCAACACTTATCAACACAAAGGCTTCGCCGCCATACCGCACCAAGACATCCTGTGGTCTTTGGAAAAAGCTGCGGCACAAACGGCTAAACTCGCGCAAACAGGCATCGCCATAACCTTGACCGTATTCGTCATTGAGCTTTTTAAAGTGATCCAGATCCATCATTGCCAGCGTCAGCACCAGTTGTTGCCGCTGACATAAAGACAAGGCTTCAGGTAGTTTTTGTTCAAAAAATTGCCGGTTATAAAGTCCGGTTAAGGGGTCCTGTTGACTAAGCCGTGTAAGCTCATTGCTTGCAAAAAGCAGCGCACTGTTCAGCCGGCGCAGTTTCACCCAAGCCCACAACCACAACAGCCCAAAAGCAGTGACTATCAGGATCCCCTGCCATACCAGTTGTGGATCAACACCCTGCTCATAATGGACCTGCAGCCAGCGCTGGTGAATTTGCTGCTGTTGTGGCACCGACAGCCGCATCAACATTTTCTGCAAAATACGGCCAAGCTGTGGTTCGTCGGAACGGCTGGCAAAGGACAAGCTGAGATCGCCAGGCAGACGGCCTGCAATTTTCAGATCCAGCATGTTGTTTTGTTGCATCGGGTAACTGACGCTTGCCATATTGGCGATATAACCATACAAAATGCCCTGGCGCACCGCCCGCAAGGCTTGCTCATCACTTTGGTACTGCAACAGCTGTAATGCCGGGTTCAGGTGTTGATAAAGTTCAGCCACGCCATCCCCATGGCGCACACCCAGCGGCAGTTGCGGTAATGTTGCTACATCATTCAGATAAGCTTTGTCCAACGTGGTCACCAGCACTGTTGGAATGTTCAGATAAGCAGAGGTAAAATTTAAATCTGTGCTGAGTTCGGGGCTTTTAATCAACAACGGCATAAAGTCGCAGCCCTTACTTTTGGCATAACTGATGGATTCGGTTCTATTTTGCGTAGGTACCAGCTTTAAAGGCACTGGCAGCATCTTTTGAAATAACTGCAGATAACCAGCGCTGATGCCAATATGTCTGCCTTGTGCATCTATTGCTTCAAACGGTAGCCCGTCGGGGTCAATACAATATCGCAGCGTTTTTTTTTGTGTTAAATAACGAAGTTCTGCTTTGCTAAAAGCTGCTGAACTTTGGTCTGTAGTTTCTGTTTGTTGTGCCTGTGCCCCAACAGCAGCACCAAAAACACCAAGCAATACCAGAGCAAGCCAGAGTCTGGGTGTAACTCTTTGTCTAACGCCCACTTTATTTTCCTGTCTGCGCAAATTGTCCATATCAGCTGCATTTATCAGAAACCCGGTAACTACCATAATAGCAAGCGCTCGCCGGGCAAGCTGACAGCTGTACCATGTATCAGTCAATCTGTGCTGCCGTTTTGCGGTGCCGAAGTTGACACTGTATTACCGCTGGCAAATCTCAGGCTGGCAGGCGGCAGCCAAAAAGCCCGTTGTTGTAGTGTTCAGCCCTTGCCAAAACTGGCAAGATAAAACCGCAAAAGCAACAACACCAAAACACTTATGTGCCGGAGTTATTTTGAAATTATTGCGCCATCGTTTTTATCTGCCGCTAAACCTGTTGCTGCTGACGTTAGCTGCATGCAGCTCTGCCCCAATCAACCAACAAGGTCTTCACCATCAGCTGCAGCAAAACGGCTTGCAACCACAAGAAGTTGCATTGGTGATGGAGCCGCTGTTTGAAGGTGCAGCGCCATTTTTTTATCGTGCCGATGCGGCCATGGCGCCAGCTTCGACCATGAAACTGCTCACCAGCACTGTTGCCTTGGCCAGGCTGGGTAGCGATTGGCGCGGCACTACCCGTTTGCTGCTGGCTAAAGCTGATTATGATGCTTTGCAACAACACCAAAAACAGAGCGGTTTTCGTTTAACAAATCCCTTGTATCTGCAGGCCGGCGCCGATGCCGATTTAAATTACGCTGAACTGGGCGATTTATTCAGTCAGTTGCGTGCTCAAGGCGTCAGCGAACTCAGCAGCATAGTGCTGGATCGCAGCAGTTTTTCACCTGTACGTTCTGATCTGGGGTCGCCGGATTTTGATAATGCGCCTAAAGCTCGTTATAACCACAGGCCGGATGCCCTGTATCTCGGGCAAAGTCAGCAGATACTTAAACTAAGCTCAGACCAGCAAAGGGTGCAGGCCACGCTGCTGCCCTATTGGCCTTTGCTGCAGCTGGATTTATCCGGGGTGACGCTTAACAACAGACCTTGTGAACAAGCCGATTTAACCTCGTTACAGGCACAGCTGCTAATGGTTTCATCAAAGTTACAGCTTCAACTTCGCGGCAGCTTTGCGAAAAATTGTGTGCAACAACAAAGTTTTGAGCTGATAGACCGCGATCAGGCGCTGTTTTTAACTCTGCTGCAGCAATGGCAACAACTTGGTGGCACTATCAACAATCACCTCAGCGCCGGCCATAATGCCGGAGCTATCGGTCACGCAGCTGATAGCAAACCAGGCTCTAAGCCCAGAGGTAAAGGAGCAGCAAAAAACCAGCATAAACACCATTGTTGTCAGGCGATGCATCAAAAGATGGCTTTATCTTCGGCTGATCACCCCACCCCTTTATTGACTGAATATTCGCAAACGGCCTGGTTACAACAAGGTACAGTACCTACTGATGCAGTGCCTGTTGCCATGCATTTCAGCCGGCCTTTGGGGGAGCTGGTCAGAAGGGTTAATAAATCCTCCGACAATGCACTGACCCGCTTATTGTATTTATCGCTGGGCGCGGCCCAGGCGGAAATCAGCACGGACAATCGAAACGGTAGCGGTACAAACAATAAGGACAATAAGGACAATAAGGACAATATGGACAGCCTGACAGCAGATCTGGCCGCAGCGCAAATCAAAAGCTGGTTACAGCAGCAGCAGATCACATCTGAACAACTGGTGCTGGAAAACGGTTCTGGTTTATCCCGGCAGGAACGTCTGAGCGCATCCTTATTGGCCGCATTATTGCGCCATCACACAACGGCTTATTACGGGCCTGAGTTTATTGCCAGCTTGCCACTGGCAGGCACAGATGGCACCTTAAAAAACCGCTTCCGAACCGGGGCTGCTTATCAAAAAGCGCGGTTGAAAACCGGCACTCTGAAAAATGTCACAGCCCTTGCCGGTTATGTGTATGACGCCAAGAACAGACCCTGGATTTTTGTGGCCATGGTTAATAGCCCCAAAGCAGCCACAACCGGCAGAGTTTTATTGGACCAATGGGTGCAACAGCTGGCGCAATATCCGGCCAGGCCTTGAGAGCGCAACTGCCATCAGACTTTTGTCAAACCTCAGCCAACCTTTGAGCGGCAGTTGCTCAGCCCTGATGTTGCCATTCTTTTTGCAGCTGTGCCAGCCATTCACGCTGGCGCGCCGCCTTGGCCTGCACATATGACAAATCACGTTGGACAAAACGAACCAGACTGCCGGGCCGGCACTGCGCCAGCGCATTCAGACTCAGCCTTGTAACTGTGCCTGGTTTGGCATAACCGCCTATGGTCTGATGATCGTTCAGCATCACAATGGGCAGGCCGTCGTTGCTGATTTGAATAGCGCCACAACAGACCCCTTCGGAGTATAGTGGCGCCTGTTGTTTGACCTTAATTTTACCACCACTGAGCCGGCAGCCCATCCGATCCGACTGCTTAGTGAGGCGAAAGAGTTGTTGATCAAGCCGCGCTATAGCCTCTTCGTTAAACCAGTCATATTGGGCTCCGGCCAGCCAGTCCAGAGCTGTCACTGCACTAAATTTTGGTTGTAACTGATAAGGCAAAGATCGCAGCGCTATGGACTCACAAGGATGGACTGCCAGCCAGTCACCATCGGCAAGCGCCTGACCATTTAATCCGCCAATGCCTTCACGCAATACAGTTGATACACTGCCGAGGGTTGTCGGCACCAAAAAACCACCGGCTACCGCCAGATAACAACGAAGGCCAGCTCTGGCGTAACCAATTTCAATCAAATCGCCGGATTGCACTGCAATAGTGCAATAGCGGGGCGCAGACCGGCCATTAATTAAAAATGGCATCTGGGCTCCTGTTAATGCGAGATAAGTATTGGCTTGGGCTCTTAAACTGACAGCTCCCACGCCGATTTCCAGCAATGGCGCGCCGGCCACATTACCCAGCAGCAGATTTGCCAGCATCGCCGATTGTTGATCACAGGCACCGCCCTCGGTTAAACCAAGAGCTGCCACACCAAAACGTCCGAGATCCTGTAACTGGCAAAGCGCATGGCTTTTCAGCAGGTAAAAACCACCTTGTTTTAGTCCGTCCACAATTGGCCCCCCAGCCGGATAAACTCCGCTCTTTCTATCGGCACAAACTGCACTTCGTCACCAACTGCCACTGGCATCAGCGGCGCGGCATTCAAATCAAACAGCGGCAAGGGACAGTTGCCAATAATATTCCAGCCGCCCGGCGAGCTGGCCGGATAGACCGCAGTTTGCCGGTCAGCAATACCCACAGAACCCTTTAAAACCGAAGGTCTTGGCGTAGCCAGCCTGGGGCTTTGCAGCTTGGGTGGCACAAAACCTAAATAGGCAAAACCCGGCGCAACTCCAATGGCATATACCAGATAGGCTTGGTTGTGATGCAGTTCAATAATTCGTTTTTGTGACAGACCATGAAATGTAGCCAGACGTGCCAGATCAGGGCCGCTGTCTTTGCCATAATACACCGGCAACTGCACTGTTTTACCGGCAAGCTCAGGCGCCGACTTGCGAAATAGCTGCTGGCAAAATGCGGTTAATTCAGCGCAAAGTGGCTGATATGCAAAATGTTCAGGTTCAAAAATCAGCAATAACGACAAATAAGCCGGCACAATGTCACGAAGATGATGACCAAAGTGCTGTTTTAACTGCTGCTGTAGTTGCACCAGCCGCGCCAGCGCTGCCGGTGAGGGTTCTGTCGCCAGATCCAAATAAAGCGCGTGTTCAGACGCCAGTCTGATGGACAACAACTGTTGATGGCTCATCGGTTCAGATCCCTGATCAGGTGAAAGCCTATATCGCCATAAAACGTAATAAATTACAACCAGATAGCCTGAAACCCTCATAGTAGCAGCCGCTGTTTTTATGTTATCTTTGCACTTTTGGCGCTGATTGGCAGTGTGTTGTACTGCGACTGACAACTTGTTTGCAGGTTAGGTGTATGTTCCGACAAAAATTGTCCTTAAGAGTTCGGGCGCTTTGGTATCTGCTGCTGTGTAGCCTTGGCACCTTACTGCAAGGCTGCGCTACTACTCTGTCGCCGGTACAGCTGGACATCAGCGAACACCCTTCGGAAAATCAGAATCAGCGGGTGCGTTTTGTGGTGCTGCATTACACCGCCGGCAACTGGCAACAATCGTTTGATATCCTGACCCAAAAGTCAGCCCGTCCGGTCAGCAGCCATTATTTGATCCCTGAATCTTTTGATAACACCTACCCAGAGCAGAAACTCAAGGTATATCAGCTGGTGCCTGAATCGGCCCGTGCATGGCATGCCGGTGAAAGTGCATTTGAAGACCGGCAGAATCTGAACGACCAATCCATCGGCATTGAGCTTGTGAACACAGGTCATTGTGACCACCCAATCAAAGCAACTGCCACCAGTAAAGCTCGCCCGGCTCTTTGCCTGACCCCGGATTTTGACCCGCAGCAAATGCAGCTGCTGGCGCTGCTGCTGAAAGATATTCTCAAACGTTACCCCGACATCAGCCCCAGCCGTGTTCTGGCACACAGTGATATTGCCCCGGCGAAAAAACAGGATCCGGGGCCACGTTTTCCCTGGCAGTGGCTTGCAAGCCAGGGCATTGGCGCCTGGTATGACAACCACACAGTGCGCCAGTATTATCAGCAGCCGGTGTTGACCGGCGGCATAACCCAGTTACAACAGGCGCTGAGGCTATACGGTTATGCTATTCAGGTTACAGGTCAGCATGATGATCAGAGCAGGCTGTATTTCAGTGCTTTTCAGCGACATTTTGTACCTGAGCAGATCTCGGGTGAGGCCGATGATAAAAGCATTGCAGTATTATCGGCCTTACTGGCAAAGTATCGGCCGGATGCTTTTTTGCAATTAATACAACAAACAGCGCCCGCAGCGGGCCTATGTCCGATGCATGGTACTGACAAGCCCGGCATGGCGCACTGTCACAACAAAGAACATCAACAAACAACAATAAATAACAACAAGAACTGACAACGAGGTGAATTTTGTCTGACTGGCTGACGCTGCTGCCCGCTCTGGTGGCTTTGATTGTGGTGCTGTGGAAAAAAGAAGTGATAGTGGCGCTGCTGCTGTCGTTGTTCTGCGCCGAACTGCTGTTATTAAGTCAACAGGGTGAGTCTGTTGTTACCGCCACTGCGCTCGGTGGCCTGAACACACTTGAAGCTCTCATTAAAGTGATGTCAGATCCGGGCAATGCCCGCTTATTGTTATTTGCGCTGCTGGTGGGAGCTTTAATGGCCTATATGCGCTACTCAGGTGGTGTCAATGCGCTGGTCAGCCGCCTGGTGGCACGGGGCATTGCCAAAAATGGCCGGCAAAGCAAACTGCTGGCATTTTTTACCGGTGTGGCCATTTTTATTGAATCTAATTTATCCGTGTTGACGGCCGGTATTTTATCTCGCGGTTTATTTGATAAGTTTAAAATCAGCAGAGCCGAGCTTGCTTATATTATCGACAGCACCAGCGCGCCTATCTGTATTCTGATTTTATTGAACGGCTGGGGTGCTTATGTGCTTGGTTTACTTGGAAGTTATCAGCTTCAGGAAAACCCGGTCAGCATCCTGATGCAAACCATTATGTTTAACTTCTATCCGTTGTTCACTCTGGCCCTGGTACTTTTTACCATTATCAGTGGTCGCCATTATGGCCCGATGAAAACCGCCTGGCAGCGGCAACAACAATTGCACAACGCGACTACAGATCTTGGCGAAGGGCCAGGAATCAATGAAGGAAAAGCCCGTTATATGCTGCTGCCTCTGCTGACGATGATCCTGTCGATGGTAGGTTTTATGTACTGGACGGGCCAGGGCGATTTAGCTGCAGGCTCAGGCTCTAAATCTGTGTTATATGCCACAGCGTTGGCTTGTTTAGTCGCTTATGCTTTGCTTCGGTTTGACAATAAATTCAGCCATCAGCAGCTGGTGGATATTGGTTACAAGGGCATGAGCGAACTTTTGGCATTAACCACAATATTATTGTTAGCCATAGCGCTTGGTGCCAGCTTAAAAACTCTGGGCACAGGCACCTTTATAGCAGGTTTAGTCGCAAGTTCAATGCCGCTGTTTTTAATTCCGGCCATGATGTTTTTGGCAGGCGCTTTGATTTCATTTACCACAGGCACCTCCTGGGGCACCTTTGCTATTCTGATCCCTATTGGCATGCCATTGGTGCTGGAGCTGAACTTACCCCCGGCGCTTGTGCTGGCTGCCATTTTAGGCGGTGGTGTATTTGGTGATCACTGCTCGCCAATTTCAGATACCACTGCGGTGAGTTCAGTGGCAGCCGGCTGCGACTTATTGGAGCATGTGCGTACGCAAATGCCTTATGCTGTGTTTTGTGCTGTGGCCAGCTTGATCGCTTATCTGCTGTGTGGCTGGTGGATGCTTTAACCAAATTAAGGCGCTCAGACGAGCTTAAACAACATCCGCATAGTCAGTTTTAATTAAAAAGTCCCGCCTGCTGGCGGGATTTTTTATTAAGGGTGCAAAAATTGACCAAAATGTGTTAGCTCAATAGCTCAGCAGGTGTTAACAGCACCAGATTGGCGGCAAGCTGCAGCGCATCGACCGGCCACATCACTTCCGGTCTTGGCTGATCAACACCTGTCACTCCTTCCTGTGGTTTGCAACTGGCAAGCACGCTGAGCCACTCAGGGTCCAGTTTGTCCACTCCCTGCACTGCACCCACTAAAGCAGCTGCTATGGCAGCGTGGCTGCCGGTGTCACCGCCCTGACGGATACTGTCCACTATGGCTTCGCCAACAGATTTGGCATAAAGCAGCTGCCAGATAGCATGGTGAAAAGCACAAAGGGCCGGGTTCGCCGGGTTTTCATAGTTGGCAGGCGGCATAAAAAGCGCCTGATCAATGGTTTGGCGAAGCACTGCTTCTACCTTGAGCTCCCGTGCCCACTGTTGCAGATCCTGATACAGCTCATCCACGCCGGCGCCAGTGTCGATGGCTTTGGCCAGCACCATGGCATACAGAGCACTGATTTGCTGGCACAACAGCGCAGGCTGAGTGATGGCGGTGTCTGCCATGGCCCAGGCGGCAATTTGCGGCAGTGAATAATGCACGCCCATGATGGCTACAGGCAACTGGCGGCCAAGCGCGGCCAGCCCTAAATCCTGCTCAGAGGGTTTTACCGTTAACGCCTGTTGCAATGATGCCGAAATAGCAAAAGGCTGGCTTTGCAGCCAATACTGATAGGCCGAAGCCGCATCGGCACTTTGGTAACAGCGGCAAAACGCCAGCATACGGCATAACAACAACACCAGCTCACCTTCTTCAGTGGGCTGGCCCGGCAAGGTATGCCAGGGACCTTCGCAAAAGCTTAACAAGCTGCCTGCGCCCAGAGCACGGCGCTCTTCAAGCGGCAAAAACTCGGCCTGAACCCCCAACGCGTCACCCGCCAGCAAAGCCACCAGTGCGCCCTGGGCACGAGTTATTTTTTGCTGTTGCTCATTGCTGACTGCGCTGTTGTCCATTGGTCACTCCGCTTGAAATTTATCCAAGGCTAGCTTACTTAAGATATTGATTATTTACCAGTTTCTGTATGTTTTTTTATCAGCTGTAAACAATCTGTCAGTTGCTGTTGCCAGGCGTTTAAACTGATGCCAAAAGTCTTTTGGATTTTTTGGTTGTCCAGTCTGGAGTTGGCCGGTCTTTTGGCCGCTCTGTTCAGACTCACACTATCAGTCGGCAGCACTTCGGGTTGCTGCTCAAGTAACCCTTCGTCCACCGCATAATAAAAAATGGTGTTGGCAAATTCATACCAGCTGCATTCACCAGCCGCTGTTAAGTGATAAATGCCGCTCACAGCGTGCGCTTGCTCCTGTGACATGGCAAAAATCTGGCTAAAAATACTGACCACAGCGTCTGCCACTGCAGTAGCGCTGGTGGGCGCGCCCACCTGATCATCCACCACCAAAAAAGGCTCCTGCCGGTTTGGTGCCAGCGACAGCATAGTGGTGAGGAAATTGCGGCCGCTGTGGTTATATAACCAGCTGGTGCGGAAAATTAAATGACGACAACCTGAGCTAATAATGGCATGTTCGCCAGCCACTTTACTGCGGCCATATTGTTGCAGCGCCCCCGTATCATCAGATTCGACATAAGGCTCGGTTTTTTGACCATCAAACACATAGTCGGTGGAAAAATGGCATAACCAGCTGTGCCGCTCTTTGGCAATCACAGCCAGAGTCGCCGGCAACTGGTGATTCAGTTGCTCGCATAAAACGGCATTGCGCTCTGCACCGTCAACGTCTGTCATAGCGGCAGCATTGACAATTAAATCCGCCGGATGCTGTAAAAACCATTGTTGCACCGAAGCAACATCGGTTAAATCCAGCTCCTGCCGGTTTGGCGTCAACACTGTGCCAAGCGCCGTTAAATCTTTTAACAGTGCCTGACCCAACTGGCCGCTGGCACCTAATAACACTATTGTCAGCATAAAAAATTCTTTATCAGAAAAGTTTCAACACAGGTCTCAGTCGCAGTTCAGGCTAAGACACAAAATATCAGTCGCATGGTCGGTTTCACTAAATCTGGCAGATAAAAAAAGCCAACCGGCTTGGGTTGGCTTTTTATCAGAGGTTACATTTAACCGCCGTATTTTTTCGCCAGATACAACCAGGTTTCCAGCACAGTATCAGGGTTCAGCGACACTGAATCAATGCCTTGCTCCATCAGCCAGGCGGCAAAGTCTTCATGATCGGATGGGCCCTGACCACAAATACCAACATATTTGCCTTTGGCTTTGGCGGTGGAAATGGCCATCGACAACAACTTTTTAATGGCCGGGTTACGTTCATCAAACAGGTGGGCAATAAGACCGGAGTCACGGTCCAGACCCAGGGTGAGCTGAGTTAAGTCGTTAGAACCAATAGAGAAACCGTCAAAATATTCCAGGAACTCATCGGCCAGCAGACAGTTACTTGGCAGCTCACACATCATAATGACTTTCAGGCCATTTTCGCCGCGTTTTAAGCCTTGTTCTGCCAGTAAGTCAATCACAGCTGCCGCTTCTTCTAAAGTCCGCACGAATGGGATCATAATTTCGACATTGGTAAAGCCCATGTCGTTACGCACCCGTTTTAACGCTTCACATTCAAGCGCAAAACAATCGCGGAAATCTTCAGAGATATAACGTGAGGCGCCACGGAAACCAATCATCGGGTTTTCTTCATGGGGTTCGTACTGCTGACCGCCGACTAAGTTGGCGTATTCGTTCGATTTAAAATCGGACATCCGCACTATGACACGCTCTGGTGAAAACGCCGCTGCCAAAGTGGAGATACCTTCGGTCAGTTTACCTACGTAATATTCAACAGGTGACGCGTAACCTGCCATCATCTCGTCAATGGTAGCTTTGACATCGGCTGGCTGAGCATCGTAATTGAGCAGCGCTTTAGGGTGAACACCAATACCCCGGTTGATAATAAATTCCAGCCGCGCCAGACCAATACCGGCATGTGGTAACTTGGCAAAGCTAAAAGCCCGCTCCGGGTTACCGACGTTCATCATAATTTTCATTTTTAGCGGTGGCATCTGGTCAACGCGGGAAGTGACCACATTAAATGGCAAAATACCGTCGTAAACAAAACCTGTGTCGCCTTCGGCACAAGACACTGTCACCTGCTGACCGGTTTTTACCAGGCTGGTGGCATCACCACAACCGACCACAGCCGGAATACCCAGCTCACGTGCAATAATAGCTGCGTGACAGGTACGGCCACCGCGGTTGGTCACAATGGCCGAAGCCCGTTTCATGATAGGTTCCCAGTCCGGGTCTGTCATATCGGTGATCAGCACATCACCTGGCTGGATTTGGTCCATATCAGCGATGCTGGCCAGCACCTTGGCGGTACCGGAGCCAATTTTATGGCCGATAGCACGGCCTTCAGTGAGCACCGAGGCGCTGCCTTCCAGCTGGTAACGTTCCATTGAGTTACTGTCTTCGCGCGAGCGCACAGTTTCAGGTCGGGCCTGTACTATATAGAGTTTGCCGTCGATGCCGTCTTTGGCCCATTCGATGTCCATCGGACGGCCATAATGTTTTTCAATGGTAATGGCCTGACGGGCTAATTCTTCCACTTCAGCATCGGTCAGTGAAAACTGACGGCTTTTGGCCTGTGGAATATCTTCAATTTTGACCTGCTTACCATGACCCTGGTCAGATGAATACACCATCTGCACTAACTTTGAGCCTAAAGTGCGACGCACCACGGCCGGGCGGCCCGCAGCTACTGTGGGTTTATGTACATAAAATTCGTCAGGGTTAACGGCGCCCTGCACCACCATTTCACCTAAACCATAAGATGAAGTCACAAAGACCACATCTTCAAAACCTGATTCGGTATCAATGGAGAACATGACGCCTGAAGAGGCGCAGTCTGAACGCACCATACGCTGTACACCGGCCGACAAGGCCACACCACGGTGGTCATACCCCTGATGCACACGGTAAGAAATAGCACGGTCATTAAACAAAGAGGCAAATACGTGTTTGATCGCTTCAATCACAGCGTCGTAACCACGAACGTTTAAGAAAGTTTCCTGTTGCCCTGCAAAAGAGGCATCCGGCATATCTTCGGCAGTGGCAGAAGAGCGGACTGCAAAAGAGGCATCATTACCCATACCTTCACAAAGTTTGGCGTAAGCTGCATGAATGGCTTGTTCGAATTCCGGCTGAAATGGGGTGTCAATCACCCACTGGCGGATCTGAGCACCGGCCTTGGCCAGCTCAGTCACATTGTCTACGTCCGTTTTATCCAATAACTGATAAATCCGCTCATTAACACCACTTTGCTCCAGAAACTGATTAAAAGCTTCTGCTGTGGTGGCGAACCCGCCTGGTACTTGTACTCCGGCGTTAGCCAGATTACTGATCATCTCACCCAATGAAGCATTTTTGCCGCCGACCCGTGGAACATCGTGCATGCCCAAGTCCTGATACCAAACAACGAATTCTTGCACAGTATGTCTCCAATTTTTGTTGCAGGTTAGGTAAGCTTACGAGGCTCGCTACATAAGCAAAAAGATTCTACACTGCCAGACGGCTTAAATAAAACCTTAATTTTTAATGTAATTTTATAACAACAATGGGGACTTCAGCGTGCGCACAGCCTTTTATATCTCAGATGGCACTGGTATTACCTCAGAAGTATTTGGCCACGCCTTACTCTCTCTTTTTCCAGCAGAATTTGACCATGTAACCATCCCTTTTGTTGAAACCGCCGACAAAGCCTTACAGACTAAACAACGCATTAACGATCGTTATAAAACTACCGGCGTGCGGCCATTAGTGTTTTTAACTTTTGTCGATGAAGGCCTGCGCGCCATTATCAACAGCTCCGAGGCGGTTTGTTATGACTTCCTCAATGCTTTTGTTGAGCCGATGCAAAAAGAGCTGGGCATTCAGGCCATGCCAAAAACTCACAGGACCCACAGTATTCACGAAAAAACCTATGATTTTCGGATTGATGCGGTGAACTATGCACTGGCCAATGATGATGGTTCTAACTTAAAAGATTATGCCAAAGCCGATATTATTCTGGTGGGTGTCAGCCGCTCCGGCAAAACCCCAACCAGCCTGTATTTAGCGCTGCAATACGGCATTAAAGCCGCCAACTATCCTTTTGTCGAAGAAGATATGGACCACCTGAGCTTGCCCAAAGTGCTGGCGCAGCATAAAGGCAAATTGTTTGGTTTAACCATCACACCGGAGCGGCTGTCACAAATCCGTGAGCAGCGCAGGCCCAACAGCCGTTATTCGTCGTTGCGTCAGTGCAAACTGGAGCTGGCGGAAGTGGAAAATTTGTATAAAAAAGAGCGAATTCCCTATTTAAATTCCACTACTTTGTCGATTGAAGAGATTTCGGCAAAAATCATGGCGGAGACCGGTCTGAAAAGGCAAAAATACTAATATGCTGTATGCAGCAGGTTCTGCTTGCTCTGCAAAGATTTGCGCTAAGGTTGATTGCGAACAGTTGCGCAAAATACCCGTTCGTTTCAGGTCAAGTAATGAAGTACAAGGATCGTCGCATGACAGCCCATCAGCCTTTACCATCCTGGCGTCCAGGCCCACGCCGTGACGCCATTCTGAACTTTCTGCATCAAGTGACGAACCCTGAGTCGGCCTGTTATGTGGCGCCGGAAGATAGAATCGCGACTTTTGATCACGACGGCACCTTATGGGTGGAAAAACCTCATGTCACCGAAATCACTTTTATCAAAGATCTGATGCAGCACGATGAAATCCGGCCTCAACCACTTTGTGGCACAGTACAGGGTTTTATCCGTCATAGCCTCGCGGTTTTTATGGAAAAAGTACTTAAAGACACCCGCTGGTTGTTACGGGAATGGATAGATGGGGTCAGCACCGATGACTATAAAAACTGGGTGCAATGCTGGCTTGGCAAAGCTTTACATCCGAGATTTCAACGCCCTTACCCCAGGCTTGTTTATCAGCCGATGCTGGAAGTTCTGGCGCTGTTTCGTCAGCATGGCTTTCGCAATTATCTGGTCTCAGGCGGCAGTTGTTATTTTATCCGCGCTTTTTCTGAAGAGGCTTATGGTATTGGGCCTGAGCAGGCGCTTGGCAGCCAGCTGATGACCAGGTTACGTGATAAAAACGGTCAGCTTGAGGTGGAGCTCAAACCTATTCCGTGGTTTTTAGATAACGGTAAAGGCAAAGTGCTTTGTATTGAAAGTCATATTGACCGTCATCCTATTGCCGCTTTTGGTAACAGCAGGGGTGACATTGCGATGTTACGTTGGGCAGGTCAGAGCAAAACCTCATTGTGTATGCTGATCCATCACACTGACGCCGAGCGCGAATATGCCTACTGCCCCGGGAAAAAAACGCTAAAAGCGGTCAGTGACTATGGCTGGCAACTGGTGGATATGAAAAACGACTGGCTGCAGATATTTCCGGCAGAAGCCAGCACAGAAAACAACAAAAACACTTAACGGAACTCAGCGCTGTAACAACTGCTGACGCAATTGAGCCGGGCTAAGCTCTAATGACTCGCCCTGCTCAAGGTGTTTCACCAGTTCGACAATAGCGGCGTTCACCGGCGTGGCAATGCCGGTTTCAATGCCAAGACGCACCACAGCACCGTTTAAATACATCACTTCAGTGCGCCGGCCAGCCTGAATGTCGTCCCACATCGAAGAGCGGGCCGCGTCGTCAATTAGCAACATTTGCCGTGCCAGTAGCCGGAACAGCCAGGTGGGTAAACGTAACAACCAGGGCAGCCAGTCATTGGGTAACAGCGTCATGGCCTGAGGTTTGACCTGCAGCGCTTTGGCCACCTGCAACCATTCCTGCATAGCTGCCGACAGCACCAGACGCAAGTCCTGCTGCAATAACTGCTGTTTCAGCGGTAACCCCGACAAAGCATTCAGCGCATTATTCAGGTTTAACAACAACTTACCATATTCAACCGCACGCATATCGGCACACAGCTGCACACCAGAGCCATAATTGCGGAAAATGGCCGCCAGATAATCCAGTTTATGCTGATTGCTTTGCGGCCACAGCAACTGACCAGAACTGGTTTGCTGGAAATGCCCAGGCCCGGTTTTCACCACATTAAAAGGCACCACGGCACGATACACCGGATTGTTCAGGCTGGCACTTAACATGGTATCCACGCCAATACCATTTTGCAGTGCAACCACTGGCACATCGGGGCGGATAAACTTTTTTAGCTGCGGAATAAGATGTGGCAGGCTGATAGCTTTCACTGTTAATAAAATAACATCACATTCAATCAGGCTGACCATAGAAGTATAAAAAGCCGGCGCTATGGCACTGGCATTGCCCCCAGGGAAACCCGCGGACAAACCATAAGCCGCCAGCTCCAGACCTAAGGCTTCACGGCCAAAAAACTGCACCGCAAGGCTTTTATCCTGCGCCAGAATGGCACCTAAAAAACAACCTATGCTACCTGCGCCAACAATACCTACAGTGCTGTGAATCGCAGCACTGTAGGTTTGAGATTGGATATCAAGGCCAGATGTTGGCGCCATAATCAGGGGACTTACTTGCGGACAGTCTGCAGAGTATCGGCGATTAAAAAGGCTAATTCCAGTACCTGATCGGCATTTAACCTTGGGTCACACTGGGTAAAATAACGCTGGCTTAAGTCGTTTTCCGACAAACCATAAGCGCCGCCGGTACATTCAGTGACATGTTCACCTGTCATCTCCAGGTGAATACCGCCGGCATGGCTGCCTTCGGCCTGATGTACCGCGAAGAAGTTTCGGATTTCGCGCAAAATAGCTTCAAAATCACGGGTTTTATAGTCATTGCTGGCTTTGACCGTATTGCCGTGCATTGGATCTGAACTCCAGACCACTTTGCGTCCTTCGCGTTGCACCCGACGCACTAAAGCCGGCAATTTATCAGCCAGTTTGTCCGCGCCCATCCGGGTGATGAGGGTCAGACGTCCCGGAATATTGTCTGGGTTCAGCTGGTCAATCAGGCGGATCAAATCCAGCTCATCCATACCTGGCCCTACTTTGACGCCTATCGGGTTATGAATACCGCGGAAAAACTCAATATGCGCGTGATCCAGCTGCCGGGTCCGCTCACCAATCCACACCATATGCGCCGAACAGTCATACCAGAGGCCGGTCAACGAATCACGGCGGGTTAAAGCTTCTTCGTAATTGAGCAGCAAAGCTTCATGCGAGGTATATAAAGTGGTTTCACGGATAGACGGCGAATTTTGCGCGCTGATGCCACAAATTTCCATAAAACGCAGCGCTTCCTGAATACGCTGCGCTATGTCCTGATACCGGCCTTTTAATGGGTTACTTTCGACAAAACCCATATTCCAGCGGCTGACCTGATGTAAATCGGCCAAACCACCCTGGGCAAAAGCACGCAACAAATTAAGGGTTGCAGCCGAATGATGGTAAGCCGTTAATAACCGGTTTGGATCGGGCCGGCGCGCCGCTTCGGTAAATTCAAAACTATTCACAATGTCGCCACGGTAACTTGGCAAGCTGATGCCGTTCACCGTTTCTAGGTCGCTTGAACGCGGTTTGGCATATTGTCCCGCCATCCGCGCCACTTTCACCACAGGGCAACCACCGGCAAAGGTCATCACCACGGCCATTTGCAATAACACTTTAAAGGTATCGCGGATTTTTGGCGCATTAAAGTTACTAAAGCTTTCCGCACAATCGCCGCCTTGCAGTAAAAAGGCATTGCCTTCGGCAACCTGCCCTAACTGACTAAAGAGATCCCGGGTTTCCTGCGCAAAAACCAAAGGCGGAAACGAATGCAGCTGCTGCTCCACACTGGCCAGCAGGGCCGGATCATCGTAATGGGGTTGTTGTTGGATGGGAAATGCTCGCCAACTTTGAGGCGTCCAGGTCGTCACTTTGCGTATCCTATTAAGGTTATGAAATGGGGAATTGATTCACTTTGGCTATTAATCCAAGGACAAAGTAAATTTATTACCGGCCAATTTCAATCGCTAATTTGTTATAACCTAGAATTTAGCCGTCTGTTGGCGAAAAATGCAGCACAAAAGCCAAGACAATGTGCATTCTGAGGTAAAAAAACAACAAAAGCGCCATTAGCGCCTTTGCTGTAATTCAAGCAATAAATGCTCGCAGGCTTGTTCTATCAGCTGACGCACCAACTCAAAACCACGGGTACCACCATAATAAGGATCCGGCACTTCGGGTTGGCTGGCGTAATCCGGGTGGTAACTCATCAACAAATTGAGTTTGTGCTGATGCTCCGCCGGACAACGGCGTTTTAATGCCGCGAGATTTTCCAGATCCATGGCTAAAATCAAATCGTAATAATCAAAGTCGTTCGTCTGTACCGGGCGGGAATAAATGCCTTTAAAACTGACATCGATGGCCGCTTTGATGCTGCGTGGATCTGGCGGAGCGCCTTTATGACTGGCGCTGGTGCCGGCCGATTCAACTTCACAGGCAAAGTTATTTTCCGCCGCCAACTGACGGAAAATGGCGTGGGCTGTTGGCGAGCGGCAAATATTACCCAGGCAAACAAAGAGTATTTTCATCACAAAAACATTCCGGAAATAGCGCTTGCGGCAGTATACGAACTTTGTAACTATTTGCCAAAGCGTCATTTTATCGCCATCAACGGCTTTTCCCGACCCAAGGACAAACAGTGCACACAGATATTCAACAAGTAGAATTGCAACTGAATCAGGTGATCCTCGGCAAAGCACCACAAATTCGGCTGGCGCTGACCTGCCTGTTGGCGCAGGGCCATTTATTGCTGGAAGATTTACCCGGTATGGGCAAAACCACATTGGCCCACGCACTGGCACAAAGTCTGGGTTTAAGTTATCGCCGGGTGCAGTTTACCAGCGACCTGTTGCCGGCCGATTTGACCGGTTTTAGTATTTTTGATGCCCGCTCGCAGCAATTTAACTTTCAGCCAGGCCCGGTGTTTAGCCAGGTGCTGCTGGCCGATGAGATTAACAGAGCCAGCCCCAAAACCCAAAGCGCCCTGCTTGAGGCCATGGAAGAGCAGCAAGTGTCGGTTGATGGTGAAACCAGGCCCTTACCGGCACCTTTTTTTGTGATAGCCACGCAAAACCCCTTGTTTCACAGTGGCACCAATGCGCTGCCCGAATCACAGCTTGACCGCTTTTTAATGCGCCTGACCTTAGGTTTTCCGGAGCGCGCCGCCGAATTGCAATTGCTACAACAGGACCAACAAAACCGCCAGCAGCAACAGTTGCCAGCGCTATTGAGCACAGAGCGGCTTCGGGCACTGCAGGCACTGGTGCCCCAAATTACCGCCACCGACGCTGTGCTGGGTTATATGCTGGATCTCATCCGGCAAAGCCGGCAGCGCTCAGACATGCTGCCGCTGTCACCGCGTGCGGCACGGGGTCTGGTGCGGGCCGCCAAAGCTTATGCCTTTTTACAGCAGCGCCAGTTTGTCACCACTGAAGACGTGCAAGCGGTGTTTGCCGCAGTCGCCGAACACAGACTACAACCTCGGCAACAGCAGCATCAGTCCAACCTCAGTGCGCTGTTAATTCAGGAAACCCCATGCAGCTGCTGAGACAAAAGCTGCAAAGCTGGGTGAAGCATAAAATATGGGCCTGGCTGGAGCGGCGCCAGCCGCCTGTCAGTCAGCTGATACTGCGCCAGAACATTTTGTATGTGCTGCCAAGCAAATATGGCATTTCGTTGTTTGCGCTGGCGGCAATTTTGTATTTATTAGGCAGTAACTATCAGAATAATCTGATTTTATTACTCAGTTTTTTGCTGATTGGACTGCTGCTGCTGGCCATTATCCTCGCTTTTAAGAATCTGCATGGTCTGGTACTACAAAGTGGCGAAACCACGGCCGCTTTTGCCGGTGACATGCTGAATGTGCGGCTACGCCTTGCCAATCAACAGGGGCGTCAGTTGCTGGAGTTCAGCTTAAACGGCGATCGACAGTTATTCTGGACTTTGCCCTCAGAGGTGATGTTGCAGGTAGACAGTTCCCGCCGTGGTTTTTACCGGCTGCCGCGTTTTAAAATTCAGAGTCTGTACCCTTTTGGTTTAATACGCTGCTGGTGTTATCCGGCGCTAAATCAAAGTTATTGGGTGTATCCCAATCCCTTGCAACAACAAATGCAGCAGCATCTGCCAACGGGTGATGGTGAGTTGCAATGGTCGCATTTAAGCCCTTATCAGATGGGCGATGCACTGCAACGTATTGACTGGAAAAGACTATCACGCCAGCCGTCTCAGCCGGTAGTGAAGGTGTTCAGCCAACAGGGCTCTGAGCTGCACCAGCTGGTGGTGCCCACCTTGTCAGGCGCTGCGCTTGAACAGTCACTATCGCAGATTTGTGCGCAAATTCTGCATTTGAGTCACCGGCATCTGCCTTATACCCTGGAAGTACAAGGCCGGCTGCTCACGAGAGAACAACTCACAACTGCACAAAACGCAAGCGGACAATCTGCGCCGCAGCCGGGCCTTAGCAGCGAAGAGCTGCACCGACAACGTTGTCTGGAGGCACTGAGTTTATGTTAGCAAATCAGGCATCCTACCCCGCAGTGCCAACCCCTGTGATCTGGCGATTGTGGCTGATCCAAAGTTTGTTATTGTTGTTACTGGCGCCGGCTTTTAATTTCTGGAGCCTGGCCATTTTTGCATTATTGCTGCTGGCCAAACTGCCACAGTTGTTGCTCAACAGACCGGCCTGGAGTTTAAAGTTATCCAATTTGCTTGCGCTGACGATAGTGTCCGCTTTGTTGTTATTTGCCCGGGATCTGGGGGTGTTGCATCTGATGATCCACCTGCTGCTGCTGGCGGCTATTTTACGACTGCTGGGTTTTCGTGAACACGATCATGCCGATGTGCAGCAGCTGTTGTGGGTGCAGTATTTTTTATTTGCCTGTTGTTTTATTTTGCACCAGGCACTTGGCATGGCGCTTCTGGTATTTATGCTGTTGTTATTACAACTGCAAAGTCATTACCTGGCTTTTGCCGCGCCCGGCAGTACATTTCCCTATAAATCTGCGATGAAAACCAGCCTGATCTTTGTGCCTTTGTGGTTAAGTCTGTTTTTGCTGTTTCCACGCATTGCCCCACTCTGGGCACTGCCCGGTGCCAAACAGGCGATGACGGGCCTTGGTGATGAACTGAACCCGGGTAGTATTGAACGTTTGGTCGAAAGCGACGAGCTGGCGTTTCGGGTTGAATTTCAAAGCCGCTTGCCACAGCCCGATGAACTGTATTGGCGCGCCCGCATTTACGATACTTTTGATGGCAGCAGCTGGCGGCGGCGTTATAACAACGATCTGGCTGACTTTAGTAAGATAAAACACAACAGCAACCTGAGCTTCAGCTACAAAATTATTGTTGAACCACATCAGCAGCGGCATTTGTATAGCCTGGGCGTGCCACTGAAGGTCAGTTATCCGCAGCGCATCGATACAGATGCGCTACTGAGTAGCCGCAGCGTGCTGAGCCAACGCGCCAGTTTTCAGCTGCAGTCTGTGCTTGCACCTGTGCCTGATTTCCCGGGTGCAAAAAACAGTGCCAATTTACAATTACCGCCTGGAAACCCAAAAAGCCGGGCGCTTGCCGCGCAACTTGCGGCTGAACATAAAACACCGGAACAATTGGTGCTGGCCATTGGCCGTTATCTACGTGAAGGCGGCTTTCGATACAGCCTGAACCCTCCAGCTTTGTCGGGCGATCAGATTGATATGTTTTTATGGCAAAGCAAAAGTGGTTTTTGTAGCCATTATGCCCAGACCACCACCTTTTTATTAAGGGCGGCTGGTGTACCGGCGCGTATTGTCGGCGGTTATCTGGGCGGCGAATGGCGGGATAACCAAAGTTATCTGGAAGTCACACAAAGGGCTGCCCACGCCTGGGTGGAATATCTGCATCAGGGCGCCTGGCATCAATTTGATCCAACACTGCAGGTGGCACCACAACGACTATTTGCCAGCCTGGAAGATTTGTTATCAGCTGCTGATTTATTAAGGTTGGAAGGCAATTGGCTGGGACGTGCCGGTTTTGCCAAACAACTGCTGCAACAACTGGAAGATCTGGATTATTACTGGTCGCGCTGGGTGCTTGGTTTTGATAATGAACAGCAACAGTCGTTATTAAGCAGCGTGAAAAACCGGCTATTAGAGCTGGCCGCGCTGGACTGGTGGCATTACAGCAAAATAGTGTTGTTGCTGCTGACCGCGGCCTTGTTAAGCAGGCTGTTATGGCTGCGTCTGACCACAGCTGCACCCGACATTTCGGTCTGGCTTGTGCGCGAACTGAGCCCCTGGCAAGCCAAGGCGCCCGCACAAACTGTGCTGCAATATCTGGCCACTTTGGGCAATGAGGGCCGCGAGCCAACTGCTCTGACGCAACAAACTGCAGTTGTGGCAACCCATTATCAGCAGCTGGTGTTTGCTGGTGACGGTTCAGCGGAAAAACAACTCAGAGCAGAAGTACGGCAACTGAAAAAGCTGCTAAAACAACAACGCCGCTGACGCGGCGTTGTGATTGGAAAGTTATTTTATCAGAGCGCAGTGCTGTTTAAACCTCAGTTTTTACGGCCAGAATGCGCAGTGCCACCTGAATATGTTCGGCGCAGGTTCGGCCAAGATCGGTCAGGTAACCACCATCTTCCTGGGTTACCAGTCCTTTGTGATAAAGCCTGGCAATAGCGGCTTTACTGGCGTCGTCGGCGTCTTTATGGGCTTTGATGCCCTCAAGGCTACTGTCTAAATTAAATAAATTCAGAATACGGATTTCGGCATTCAGATCAGCATTTACAGGCATAAAGCCTCCTTTTGTGATTGCTGTGTCCAGCTTGGTCTGCACAAGCGAGTAAGCGCCAGCGCAGGGTATTAATTTAACGAGTCATCACGCCAGAATTTAGTACCTTTAATAGTGGCCTGCAAAGCAAGGCCTGACTCTGTCAGCTGATAAATAGTGATGCTATCAACTGTAATCTCGCCACCTATGGCGTCACCTTTATCCTTGGCCTTGGCAGCTGCGTCCAGCTGCCCACCAAAAGCCCAGCCATGCTCTACAAAACGGCGCAGTGCGTCTTTGGTATGGAACACAAACACCAGACGATAATCTTTAGCCCCTAAACCCAGGCCTAAACCCAATTCCCCCATTTTCATGTAAGTGACAGTGCCATTATTGCTGTGTACTACACCATAACCCCCACCGGCACTGGCAAACAGCAGATTCACATTCGCATT
Organism: Rheinheimera sp.; assembly: GCF_036782235.1. GTDB lineage: Bacteria > Pseudomonadota > Gammaproteobacteria > Enterobacterales > Alteromonadaceae > Pararheinheimera. Next base: position 47,732 of record NZ_DAIPZL010000016.1, read on the forward strand.
GCTAAACACCGCATATCCGGCAGAACGTTCGATGGTATCGGCAGCATAAGGTTTTTGCCGGTACAGCGTATTCAGGGTTTCTGCACGCATATTTTCAATAGCCTGACGCTGTTGCGATACACTTTTGCCCTGATGTGAGGCACAACCACTTAACAAGGCGCTTAGCAATACAAAAAAGAAAATCCAGGGTTTCATTATTGCTCCTTAAACGGATGTTTCCGGCATTGGTTTTATCCTGAACCAGCACAACCGTTGTTGATGTTCGCTTTGCGCCGGCACACCGGACTTGCAAAACTCAGCTTTTGTTCGTTCTGTGACTCTGGTTATTTTCTAAAGTTGCCAGAACAAATCAGAAAATGAAACAGCCAAGTGACTGAATCGCAATTGTTTCACACTGTTTCACAGCCAAAGAAAATTGTAAACACCCAAGGTCAGCAAAAAAAACGGGTTGCCAAGGCAACCCGTTTTGACTCCCTCAGTGCCAGAGACTGGGGCTGTATATTTTTTATTTAACGCTGTTGGCGCAAAGCTTCAATGCGTTTTTCCAGTGGTGGGTGGCTCATAAAAAGCTCAGAAGCGGCAGGTTTGTTAGCAATACCAAAAGCCATCATTGAACCTTCTAGCTGGCTTTCATGGTTATTACGCAGACGTTCCAACGCCGCCACCATTTTATTGGCACCCACCAGTTTGGCTGCACCTGCGTCAGCGCGGTATTCACGTTGGCGTGAGAACCACATCACGATGATGCTGGCCAGCACACCAAAAATCATTTCCAACACTATCACAGTCATCATATAGGCAAAACCACCGCTGGACGACTCTTCATCACTGCTGCGGCCAGCATTGGAAATAGCACCGGCAATTAAACGGGCCAGGAAAATCACAAAGGTATTCACCACACCCTGGATCAGCGTCAGTGTCACCATGTCGCCATTAGCCACGTGTGACACTTCGTGCGCCAGCACGGCTTCCACTTCGTCTTCACGCATATTGCGTAATAAACCTGTGCTGACGGCAACCAGCGCGTTGTTGCGGTTCATGCCTGTGGCAAAAGCGTTCATTTCCGGTGAGTCATAGATGGCAACTTCTGGCATGCCAATACCGGCTTGTTGTGCCTGACGGGCCACAGTGCTCATCAGCCATTGCTCAGTGGCATTGCGGGGTTGTTCAATCACCACTGCGCCAGTAGAACGTTTGGCCATCCATTTCGACATGGCCAGCGAGATAAAAGAACCACCAAAACCAAAAACGGCGGCCAGCACCAACAAACCGCCCATGCTGCTGCGATCGATACCAAACACTTTAAAAATGATGCTTAAAACCACAGACAACACCAGCATCACAGCTAAGTTGGTCAATAAAAACAGCACTATACGCTTCATAAATACCTCGGTTACTTCATTTGATGTTGCTACTATATGGGCTTACCGTTAGTTTTCAACCTTGGCTTGTGCCTGATTTGTAAAGGTTGATGTCAGGTCTGCTGCCACTGTGGCGTTTTATCCCTGATGGAGTCCGTATGAAATTATTGTTATTAAGTTCGTCCCGCGCCGGCAATAGTGCTTATCTGGCGCCTAACCTGGCGCAGATTGCCAGCCATCTGCAGGGCGTTGCGACTGTGTTATTTATTCCATATGCCGCTGTTAGCCTCAGTTACGATGCGTATCAACAGATGGTTCAACAGGCATTTTCAGCCATTGATATTCAAGTGGATAGTATTCACCAACACGCAGATCCGCTGCAGGCCGTGCAACAGGCAGAGGCGATTGTGGTCGGTGGTGGCAACACTTTTGTGTTATTACAGCAGTTGTACCGCCATGGCTTGATTGACCAGATCAGAGCCCAGGTGAATAAAGGCGTGCCTTATGTTGGCTGGAGCGCAGGCTCTAATATTGCCGGGCTCAGTATCCGCACCACCAATGATATGCCGGTGGTAGAGCCACCTTCTTTTACCGCTCTGGATTTATTGCCGCTGCAACTAAACCCCCATTACAGCGACTACAAACCTGAAGGTTTTCATGGTGAAACCCGCGATATGCGCCTTGGCGAGTTTATGCAGTTAAATCCAGAGACTGCGGTCATTGCTCTGCCTGAAGGCACAGCATTAGTGCGCGATGGCGCTGCTTTAACCTATCAAGGCCAGAGCGACGGTTATTTATTTATCGGTGGCAGTAAAACCGCACTGCTGCCGGGGGCTGATTTGTCGGCATTTTTACTGCTCTGAAGTACAGGCAGCCATGGCAAGCCACTGTTATGTCAATGACAGTGTGTTTGCCAACGCTTGGGCCAGTGCTGTCTGTTGCTCTGCAAGCGTCGTTTCCTGATTAGCTGTAGCAGACGGCTGATAAGGCATCACACCAAGACAAGGCCAGGGTAAACGTTGTTGTAAATCGGCAATATTTTCGTTGAGCAATAACATCTGTGGGTCGACACAGTTGGCAACCCAGCCAAGCACCCTGGCCCCCGAGCGCTCCAGCTCCCGCGCTGTCAGCATGGCGTGGTTCAGGCACCCAAGCTTCATGCCCACCACCAGTAACACTGGTAATTTTTGCGCCAGCACCCAATCGGCAAGATAACTGTGATCATCAAGCGGTAATAACCAGCCACCTGCGCCTTCAATCAGCCGAAGCTTAACCGGCAGCTTCGCTGTCTCAACAAGCTGCGCATCCAGCACTGCGGTATTGATGCGGGTTTGATGTAAAGTTGCCGCCAGATGTGGCGCTACCGGCTCGTCAAATAGCACAGGGTTTACACTGGCGTAGCTAAGCGCCAGCGCTGACAAAGTCTGCAGCATTTTGGCATCGGCATTTTTGCCATCTGCATCAACACCGGCCGCTATGGGTTTGAGGCCAATAGCCGGAATATTCAGCCTGGCAAAACCTTTCAGTAGCACACTGCTGATAAAAGTTTTACCGGCATCAGTGTCGGTTGCGGTAATAAAAACAGATTGCATGGACAGATCCTGATAAGGGGCAAGCGGTATGCTTTAAAACCCGCTATAAACATCAATTAAACGTATGTCAGCTTGATTTGGTGGCCACTATTTGCAGCACCTGATAACTGAGTGGCAAACCTTGGGTAGTACGAAACTTTTCATAGGCACTGGCAAAAGCAGCCCAGCGTTTTTTCCCGCCAAGGCCAGTGTTGGCGCGACCTGCCACAAAATTGGCACCAATTTGTTTAAAACTACGCGAAAGATGCAGCACATCCGGATAAAACAACTGATAGGTCAACTGCTGACTCTGACAGCTAAACCCCTGCGCTTTGACCGCTTTTAGCAGCGCCTCTGATGGCAAAAAGGCCAACTGATGAGGTTTATCATCCACCTGGGCCCAGCTTTGCTGAAACTCCGCCATGGAATCCGTCACCAGGGTGCTCAGATACAACTGACCGCCGGGTTCTAATAGCCGGTAACACTCGGCAAATACTGCCTCCGGCTTTGGGCACCATTGCAGCATCAGGCTACTGAAAATACAGCTGACACTATGCGCCGGCAGAGGCAGCGCAGCGGCATCGGCCTGAATATAACGACTGGCAAGGTGCAATGTTTCGGCCTCGGCCAGCATGGCTTCGCTTAAATCTGCCGCCCAAAGCTCATTACAGTGTTTTTTTAGCTCGGGGTGCAACCAGCCCGGACCAGAGCCTAAATCCAACATTCTGGCTTGGGAGCGATACAGCTGCGGCGTGCTGGCCAGCAGCGCCAGTAAATCGGTGGCAACCTGCTGCTGCAGACAAGCCCCCTGCCGGTAACTTTGTGCCGCTTTATCAAAATGCCGGCGGATTTGGGGATCCGCTGTTGCGACTGTCTGAACTGAGTCAGGCATCGCACAAACTGTTGCTATTTGTGCAGGTACAGCTGCTGCGCCTGAAGCCTTAATACAAATGGCCGTCATAACAACTCCTTCAGTGTGGTAAAGAGCCGCTTTAAATCCTCTTTTTTCTGCAGCGCACTGAGGGTAATACGTAATCTGGCCTGATGTATTGGCACTGTCGGCGAGCGGATGGCGCTCAGCCAAATACCTTTTTCTGCCAGTTGCTGACTGACCCGCATCGCTTTGTGGTTATCACCAATCAACAAAGGCTGAATTGCACTTGTGGATGGCAACAGTTTGAGCTCAAACTGCGCCGCCAGCTCGCGGCAATACTGAATATTGTCCATCAGTTTATCGCGCCGCCACTGTTGGCTGCGGCACAGCTGAATACTCTGGCGCATCGCAACTGCAAGCGCCGGCGACAAGGCCGTGCTGTAAATAAAATGGCGGGCACTCTGGGTTAGATAATCTGCCACTAAGCTGCTGGTCGCAAGAAAACCTCCCTGGCCGCCCAGCGCTTTGCCAAAATTGGCCATCAAACACTGACTGTTGCTGGTGGCAAGGCCAGCTGCGGCCAAAGAACCCGCACCTTCAGGGCCAAATACACCCAAACCATGGGCGTCATCCAGTAACAATGGCGCCTGATACTGCTGACATAACAGTGTTAATTGCCTCAGATCCGGGCTGTCACCATCCATGCTAAACACACCTTCGGTGGCAACCACGGTTTTGTTGCCGTGTTTTTGCAGCAGCTTTTGCAGTGAGCCCAAATTATTGTGCAAAAAACGCTGATACCCGCCCTGATGCTGCAACGCCGCATCAATCATTGAGGCATGGCTGAGTTTATCCAGCAATAAAGTTTCATCCGCGCCAGCCAACCCCAATAACATTGCCTGATTAGCGGCAAAGCCTGAGCTGAATAACAACACTGCCTCTACATTAAGCCAGTCGCAAATTTCATCACAAAGTGCCTGATGGGGTGCCTGCTGACCACAGACCAGCGGTGAGCCACTGCTGCCAACCCCATAATCGGCGGCACCTTGCTGCAGTGCAGTCACAACTTCAGGCGCAGTAGCCAGGCCGAGGTAATCATTGCCGGAAAAGTTCAAAAGTTCGCGGTGCTGATAACGGATAAAACGGCCACTCACTTGCTGCGCCGTTTTTAACCGGCGCAAAAGCCCCGCCTGCTCACGCTCTGCCAACAGCTGCTGCATTTGAGCTATTTGCACCTGATTTGCCCTCTGTCCGGCTGGTTATACATCAGCTGGCCACATGAAATAACGATGGAATATTTTGTTCCTGTATGGCATCGGCCATGGCAGCTTCATAAGCTTCATCCGACACATCATGACGCTGTTCAGGTTTTAACCCAAGTTTGGCAAAAAGCTGCATATCGGCGTCTGCTTCCGGGTTTTCTGTGGTTAACAGTTTGTCACCGTAAAAAATTGAGTTGGCGCCAGCCATAAAACATAACGCCTGCATTTGCTCATTCATCCGTGAACGGCCGGCCGATAAACGCACATGGCTTTTTGGCAACATAATACGGGCAACGGCAATGGTGCGGATAAACTCAAAACCATCGAGATCTTCCACGTTTTCCAGTGGTGTACCTGCCACCTTCACCAGCATATTAATAGGCACACTTTGTGGGTGCTCCGGTAAATTGGCAATTTGCATTAACAGCGCTGAGCGGTCATTGGCACTTTCACCCATACCAACAATGCCACCACAACAAACTTTCATACCGGCATCACGCACATGGCTCAGCGTATCTAACCTGTCCTGATAAGTGCGGGTCGTGATAATTTCACCGTAAAACTCCGGCGAGGTATCAAGGTTATGGTTGTAATAATCCAAACCGGCTTCTGCCAGCTCACGCGCCTGACCGGCGTCGAGCTTGCCAAGGGTCATACAGGTTTCCAGCCCCATGGCTTTAACCCCTTTCACCATTTCCATAATGTAAGGCATATCACGTTGTTTTGGGTTGCTCCAAGCGGCGCCCATACAAAAACGGCTGGCACCTTTGTCCTTGGCAGCTTTGGCCTGGGTCAGTACTTTTTCCACTTCCAATAGACGTTCCCGCTCGAGGCCGGTGTTGTAGTGGCCACTTTGCGGGCAATATTTGCAGTCTTCCGCGCAGGCACCGGTCTTAATCGATAACAACGTGCTCACCTGCACTTCTTGCGGATTAAAGTTGGCTCTGTGCACAAGCTGTGCCTGAAACATCAGTTCATTAAAAGGCAACGCAAAAAGTGCATTCACTTCATTGAGTGTCCAGTTGTGGCGCACTGCTGAATTCGACATAAATTTCCCTGTAAGCCTTAAATAGCGGCATTGTAGTTCGATGAATTTGCCGCTAGTCTAGCCGCCTGCCTTTTGAAGTCAACGCCAACCAGTTACGCAAGTTTACTGCTGGCTAATTTGTGAGCACTTATGGCTATTGATCTTGCTTTTGACCGTGAACATATCTGGCATCCTTATACTTCGCTGAAAAATCCATTGCCGGTATACCCTGTGGTGCGGGCTGAAGGTTGCAGGCTTTTTCTGGAAGATGGCCGCAGTTTAATAGACGGCACCTCCAGCTGGTGGTCGGCGGTGCATGGGTATAACCACCCAGAGCTCAACGCTGCTGTCAACACCCAACTTGCCAATATGAGCCATGTGATGTTTGGCGGCATAGTGCATCAACCCGCAGTGGATTTAGCCAAACTGCTACTGTCGATGGTGCCAACTGGTTTAAACAAAGTGTTTTTTGCTGACAGCGGCTCTATAGCTGTGGAAGTGGCGCTAAAAATGGCGTTGCAATATTGGTTGTCAAAGGGTGTGTCGGCCAAGAGCAGAATATTAAGCCTGAGTAAGGCTTATCACGGCGACACCTTTGCCGCTATGGCGGTATGTGACCCTGACGATGGCATGCATACTTTATTTCGCAGTCAGCTAACCCCCCATTTGTTCGCGCCAGCACCACAAAGCCGCTTTGACGGCGCATGGCAAGAAGAAGAAGGTCAGAAACTGCGGCAGCTATTTGAGCGCCATCATCAGACGCTGGCAGCCATGATCATAGAGCCCGTGCTGCAGGGCGCCGGCGGTATGCGGATGTATCATCCAGAGTATTTAAAAGTTTGCCGTGCATTGTGTAATGAATTTAATGTGCTGCTGATTTGTGATGAAATTGCCACAGGTTTTGGCCGTACCGGCAAATTATTTGCTTGTGACCATGCAGCCATCAGCCCGGATATTCTGTGTTTGGGCAAAGCACTGAGCGGTGGGTACATCACCCTTGCCGCTACACTTTGCACGGATAAAGTCGCTGACGGCATTGCGGGCGCCCTGATGCACGGTCCTACTTATATGGCCAATCCGCTGGCCTGCAGTGTGGGAGTGGCAAGCCTTAAGCTTATTGCACAGAATCGATGGCAACAGCAGGTTCAGTGCATTGAACAGCAACTTAACACTGAACTTGCGCCTGCCAGGTTATTAGCGCAGGTTGCCGATGTGCGGGTATTAGGCGCTGTGGGTGTGGTAGAAATGACGGGTAATGTGGATGTGGCTTTATGTCAGCGGCTTTTTGTTGAGCTCGGGGTTTGGGTGCGGCCTTTTGGCAAACTCTTGTACCTGATGCCACCTTTTTTGATCAGCAGCAGCGAACTGACTGCCCTGACCCAGGCCATAGTCAAAGTCTGTCAACAACCTATCCTGACAACACAGGCACCTTTACCTGGCGCCTGATTGTGTTGATACCAAGCGCAAAGGTCCCTATTTATTTTGTAGCAGCCTTTACTCAGGCTGTAACTCACCCCGTTGTTTGGCACGGGCTTTATTGATCGCCTCATCTATTGCGGCGACTTTGGGATCTTTTTTCCTAAAGGGGTCAGCTTTGCCGGATTTTTCTTTTTGTTTATCGGCTTGGGTCTGCAGGTAAACGCCACTCGCTACTGCTGATGTGGCATCAATCACATCGTTGCCGGTTTGCACCTGAACACAACCAAACAGAGCCAATAAAATAAATATAATCATATGATTACGCATTTTAACATCCAATATTTTTACAATATTGCTACCTTAAGTGCACCAAACTGAATGCCTGCTTTATAAAATAAACGCCAGATATAACAACACAGCCGATGACATCAGCAATAACACCACCACGTTGTAACTCAGGTGATCTTCAGCGCGTTTTAACCTGAATCTGTTTAAAAACAAGCTAAACAGACTGATGCCGCAGCACCACCACAATAAATAAATCAGTCTGGCCGTTAGCGTGGGATCCCAATAATCCCTCACCTGAATATTCAGATATTGCAAAAAGCCAAACTGCACTTCAGGTTTGGCCAGATGACTAATGCCCATCGCAATCACAAACACCACCCAACCGGCAATCGACAGCCAGTTGATGCTTTGTAACAGCCAGTCCGGACCATGACGGCGGTTTTTTTTCGGTAATGATACATTTTGCTCAGTCAAATCGGGCTTCCCGTCAATTTTTGCTTGTGTTGAACCGCCGCCTGCGTATGATTACACCTCTTAAGTTAAATTCAAATGTTTACACGCAGCAAGTTGGAGCCTATTGCATGACGCATGCAGTGATTAAAGATGTTTTAGCCGGCAAATATGCAGTCGGCGACCTGGTTACCGTCAAAGGCTGGATCCGCACCCGTCGTGATTCCAAAGCCGGTATTTCTTTCCTCGCCGTACATGACGGCAGCTGTTTTGATGCACTGCAAGCCGTCGCTCCGGCCGAATTAAATAATTACGAAACAGATATTAAACGCCTGACCACAGCTTGTTCTGTGGTGGTGACCGGTACTATTGCCCGCTCTGAAGGTCAGGGTCAGGCTTATGAAATTCAGGCCAATTCGGTTGAAGTACTGGGTTTTGTTGAAAATCCGGATACTTACCCTATGGCGCCAAAACGCCATTCGATGGAATACCTGCGTGAACAGGCGCATTTGCGTGCCAGAACCAATATGGTTGGTGCCATTACCCGCGTTCGTCACTGCCTGGCACAAGCCATTCACCGTTTTTTCCATGAACGTGGTTTTTACTGGATCAGCACCCCTATTATTACCGGTGCCGATGCTGAAGGCGCTGGTGAAATGTTCCGCGTCAGTACTTTAGATATGGAAAACCTGCCACGTGACGATAAAGGCAAAGTGGACTATAAACAGGACTTTTTTGGCAAAGAAACATTCTTAACTGTATCTGGCCAGCTGAACGTTGAAACCTACGCTTGTGCTTTGTCAAAAGTGTACACCTTCGGCCCGACTTTCCGTGCGGAAAACTCCAACACCACCCGTCACTTAGCTGAATTCTGGATGATTGAGCCAGAAGTGGCTTTTGCTGAATTAAAAGACGTGGCACAGCTTGCAGAAGACATGCTGAAGTTTGTATTTAAAGCTGTGCTGGAAGAGCGTGCCGATGATATGGCATTTTTTGCCGAGCGTGTTGACGATAAAGCCATCAGCCGTCTACAGGATATTGTCAGCTCAAGCTTTGTGCGGATGGATTACACCGAAGCGGTAGAGATCTTAAAAACCTGCGGCAAGAAGTTTGAATACCCGGTGGAATGGGGTGTGGACTTACAGTCTGAACATGAACGTTATTTAGCTGAAGTGCATGTTGGCGCCCCTGTGATTCTGCAAAACTATCCAAAAGACATCAAAGCCTTTTATATGCGCATGAACGAAGATGGCAAAACTGTTGCTGCCATGGACATTCTGGCACCGGGCATTGGTGAAATTATCGGTGGTTCACAGCGTGAAGAGCGTTTAGAGCAGCTCGACGCACGGATGGACGCCATGGGTCTGAACAAAGAAGACTACAGCTGGTACCGCGACTTGCGCCGTTACGGCACAGTGCCCCATGCCGGCTTTGGGTTAGGTTTTGAACGTCTGGTGTCTTATGTCACTGGTGTGGGCAACGTCCGTGATGTGATTGCCTTCCCTCGGACACCGGGCAACGCCGACTTCTAATCAAAGCCTCTGCGCTTTAACCATAAAAAAGCCATCTTCACGATGGCTTTTTTTATGGTCACTTGCTTTCAAGAAAAAACCCACTCCTTAAGGGGTGGGTTTTGGCTAAAGCAAATAGTCAGACTTTATTCAAAATAACTGAAAAACTCCGCGGTATCCGGTATCGCTCTTTGTGGTGCTTCACCGGCACAGGTGCCAAGGTATAAATAACCAACAATTTCGTCGTCTTCACCCAGACCAAGCGCTTGTTTTACAAATTCATACTGGGCGTAAGCGCCGGTGCGCCAGATGCCGCCAAACCCCTGGGCAAAAGCTGCCTGCTGCATTGCCATCACACTACAGGCGGCAGATTGTACCTGCTCCTGCAGCGGCACTTTGGCGTGTTCAGTACATTTGGCAATGCAGGCAATGACCATAGGCGCCCGCAGTGGTAATTGCCGTGCTCTTTCCAGTAATTCATTGGCAATAGAAGGATCTTCCTCAAGCGCCGCTTCAGCAAAAATATCACCCAGTTTTGCCAGTGCTTTTTTGCCCTGAAAAATTACAAAACGCCAGGGTTTTAATCCCCCATGATCAGGCACTTTTAATGCAGCCTGTTTTATCAGCTCTAATGCTTCGCCGGCCGGTGCCGGTTCAGTTAAACGTGAAGAAGAATAGCGGGTTGTTAATAACGTAATAGCATCCATAACATCAGCCCCTGAAAAAATGCCCTGTAAGGCTAGCAAATAAAATCAAAGCACGACAATAGTTTTCATTCGCTCCGGGCTGATTGCTGCTGCGCTAAACAATCCACGCTGAAGAAGCGAGCAACAGCGCCTTGTTACTTCGCCTGTTGGTACATCTTGAGGTATTTTTCTGCTGCCTCGCTCCAACCAAAATATTGTTGCATACCTCTTTGCTGTACTTTCTGATATTTAGCTTTGTTCTGATATAAGGCCTCAGCCTGTTGTAAGGCGCCAAGCAAAGCCTCAACATCGGGCTCGGTAAAACTGATGCCGGTGGCGCCCCGGGCCGGCAGCGCCAGCACAGTATCTTTTAAGCCACCGGTCGCACGCACTATAGGCACAGTGCCATAACGCAGGCTGTAAATCTGGTTCAGGCCACAAGGCTCAAACAAACTTGGCATCAGAAAAAAATCACCGGCCGCTTCAAGCTGATGGGAAAAGTCTTCATCAAAACCTTCGATAAAACGGTATTGCAAGGGGTATTGTTGCTGTAAGGCTTTTAGTGGCTGAATATATTTTTGCTCACCTGTGCCCATCATCACCACCTGGGCATTGCTGCTGGCAAGCCAGTGGCTGAGCGCCGGGATCAGATAATCAAAACCTTTTTGCCCTGTCACCCGGCTGACGGACACAAACAACGGAACCTTGTTGTCCGCAAGTCCCATCTGGCGGCGCACTTCTGTTTTACACCGTTGTTTACCGGATAAATCATCCTTGTGGTAGTTCGCCACCAGCGATTGATCCGTTTGTGGATCCCAGCGGCCATAATCACAACCGTTCAAAATACCTGCAAACTGCTGTTGTCTTGCCTGATATAAAAGGCTTAAACCGTTGGCGGCAGGCTCAGACAATAACTCATCACGATAACCTTGGCTGACAGTATTCAGCCTGCTGCAATGCGCCACACCAAGACTTAACAGACTCAGTGGAACATTAGCAGGACAATCCGCTGCGCTCATCCCAAGCACATCTAAATCATGCAGGGCAATGCCCTGTTGATACGCAGCATTATGAATGGTAAACACAAAACGACTTTGCAGCAAAAGCCCCTGCTGCTGCATTTGTTTCAGGTATAAAGCACCAGCGGCTGATTGCCAGTCATGGCCATGGATCACATCAGGGCTGATACCATTTTCACTCAGATAATAAAGAGCCGCCTTACAAAAAAAGGCAAAACGCAGCGCGTTATCGGCATAAGGATACTCACCATCATCATAAGGCCTGGGTCTGGCAAAAAAATCATGATGTTCAATCAGCGCGACATGAATACCGTCGCTTACCAGATGCCGCACGGCACAACCATAACGCTCAGTGCCAAGCTCAACATAAACGGATTGCCAGTCTTTTTGCAGCGCCTGGTTATACAAAGCACCATAACGGGGCATCAGTACTGTAACCTGATGCCCTTTTGCCTTAAGCGCCTGCGCCAGGCCGCGTGTTGCATCAGCTAGACCGCCGGTTTTAAGCAAACCTTCAAATTCACTGCACAAAAAGACTATTTGCATCCGACCTTATCGCTCCTGCATGCCACAACGGGCTGCTGTTTTAATCAAAGCCTACCAGCGCCCCTTTTGGGATCACCACAACGCCATCAGGGGACACGTGAAAACGCTCCCTGTCCAGCACTGGATCTTCGCCAATAATGGTGCCTGGCGCAATTTTGACATCTTTATCAATAATAGCGCGGCGGATACGGCAACCCCGACCAATATCGTTGTTGCCCATCAGCACACTTTTTTCAATATAACTGTGGCTGTGTACATGCACGTTATAACCCAGAATGGAGTGGTACACGATAGAACCACTGACAATACAACCTGCCGCCACCATAGAGCTGATAGCCTGCCCTGTTCTGTTCGCTTCGTCATGCACAAACTTGGCCGGTGGCACAGGCGGTGTATAACTGCGTAGCGGCCAGTATTTGTTATATAAATCAATGGGCGGCACCACAGAAATTAAATCCATATTGGCTTCGTAATAAGAGTCGATAGTGCCCACGTCCCGCCAGTAACCCCAGGCCGCCTCTTTTTCACCTCTAATAATATTGGTTGAAAAGTCATACACATACACATCACCAGACGGAAAGAGTTTTGGAATGATGTTATGACCAAAATCGTGTTTGGAATCGGCTTGTGCTGCGTCTTCTTCCAGTACATCAACCAGACAGCGGGCTTCAAAAATATAATTACCCATAGACGCCAGCACAAAATCAGGATTGCCCGGAATAGTTTTAGGGTTCGATTTGGGTTTTTCTTCAAAACCAATCATTTTGCCCTGAGCATCCACCTCGATCACCCCAAACTCGTGGGCTTGTGACACCGGCACCGGAATAGCAGCGACTGTCAGTTTGGCATTGCGCTGCCGGTGAAAATCCAGCATTTGCCGCACATCCATTTTGTAAATATGGTCACCGCCAAACACACAAACATGTTCAGGATCCAGGCCATGAATAAGATGCAAATTCTGATAAACCGCATCGGCCGTGCCCAGATACCAGTGTTTACCTGTTTGCATCTGCGCCGGGATTGGGTCGATAAACCTGTTGGTTAAACCCGTCACCCGCCAGGCTCGGCTTAAGTGTTTCATCAGCGAATGGGATTTAAACTGCGTGATAACGAAGATCTGTAATAAGTCTGAATTTACAAAGTTATTCAGCACAAAATCGATGATCCGGTAGTTACCACCAAAAGGCACTGCAGGTTTAGCGCGGATCCCGGTTAATGGCGCCAGTCTGGTGCCTTCTCCACCAGCCAAAATCATTGTTAATACACCTGACATCTGAGACTCCCTGTAAATCAACACCAGTGCCGGTGGCAAATCACTGTGCCTGCCGGCGTTTGATAGGTAACAGCCCTTATACCCAAACCTTTATTGTTTTATGCATGCCTGCAACTAAACACAAAAAACGCAGATAATTCTGCTGCCGCGCCAAACGCTGCTTAAACACACTGCAAAGCCAATACCATGATGAAGCACACACCGATAAATCCTGTCATAACCGGAATTAACGCCGCTGTATGTTGTTGAGTGTATGTCGTTGCTGTGGCAACTGTATGACAAAATGCGCCTTTTTGGTGCAAGGTGATCTTTCTGCACCATGGCTTCGCACCATCACAATACAATTATGCGACTGCTTTAATGTAATACTGCGTTCTGCCGCCTGCTGGCAAGTAAAATCCGGTTAATTTTTCTGCAAATAAAAAAACCACCAGAAAGCTGGTGGTTTGATAGTTTGTCCTTCTGGAAAACGGCGCTGTTGTTAACGCCGTTTCCAATGATGAATGTGCTTATTAAATGCGGGCGGCGAGCTCTGCCCCCTGGCGGATGGCTCTTTTTGCATCCAGTTCAGCAGCTACGTCAGCACCGCCTATCAGATGTACACTCAAACCTTTGTCTAACAAGCCCTGCTGCAGTACCCGCTGTGGCTCCTGGCCTGCACAGATCACGACATTGTCGACATCCAGGCACCGTTGTTGTCCATCAAGCTCCACCCACAGGCCTTCATCATCAACCCGCAGGTACTGAGCGCCAGACAGCATATCCACCGCTTTTTTCTTTAATGAAGCACGGTGGATCCAACCTGTGGTTTTGCCAAGACCTGCGCCCACTTTGCTGTTTTTCCGCTGCAACAGATAGACTTTGCGCGGTGGCACTTCAGGCGTCTGATCCGGCAATAAAGCACCGCGACTCTGATAGTTTTTATCAATGCCCCAATCTTTCAGCCAGGCGTCAGGCTGCAAGGTTAACGAATAGGGCTCAGTCAGATATTCAGCAACATCAAAACCAATACCGCCGGCACCGATAATCGCAACCTTGCTTCCAACTTCTTTATGATCGCGCAGTACATCCAGGTAACTCAGCACTTTTGGATGATCGGCACCAGGTAAATCGAGTTGACGTGGCAGGATGCCGGTTGCCAGTACTATTTCATCAAAACCACCAGCTGCCAGCGATTCCACAGTTTGCAGCTGGCCAAGCTCAAGCTTCACCGCATGCAGCTGTAACATTCGTTCAAAATAACGGATGGTCTGATGGAACTCTTCTTTGCCCGGTACCTGTTTGGCGTAATTAAACTGACCGCCAATCTTGTCGTCTTTATCAAACAAGGTCACCTGATGGCCACGCTGTGACGCATAAACACTAAAAGCCATACCGGCAGGTCCGGCCCCTACCACAGCAATCTTTTTGCGCTCTGGTGCCGGGTTAAAATTCAGTTCAGTTTCATAACAGGCACGTGGATTCACCAGGCAACTGGCTCTTTTATTCTGAAACACATGGTCAAGGCAGGCCTGGTTACAGGCAATACAGGTATTAATTTCATCGGCTTTGCCGGCTGCGGCTTTATTTACAAAGTCGGCATCGGCCAGGAAAGGCCTTGCCATACAAACCAGGTCAGCCTCGCCCTTTGCCAGAATATCTTCGGCAACCTGCGGGTCATTGATACGGTTGGTGGCCACCACCGGAATTGTCACTTCCTGCTTCACTTTGGCGGTGATCCAGCTAAACGCAGCACGAGGTACCATGGTGCCTATAGTTGGTACCCGGGCTTCGTGCCAGCCGATCCCGGTGTTGATCAGGGTTGCACCAGCCTGCGCCACTTGTTTTGCCAGCGCCACCACTTCTTCGTAGCTGTTGCCGTCTTCGACTAAATCCAGCATCGACAAGCGGTAGATAATAATAAAATCAGGTCCGCACAACTCGCGCACCTGACGAATCGTTTCCAGTGCAAAACGGCACCTGTTGTCAAAACTGCCGCCCCATTCGTCGGTGCGCTGATTGGTGCGCTGACAAATAAACTGATTTATCAGATAACCTTCAGAGCCCATAATTTCCACACCGTCATAACCGGCTTTTTGCGCCAGACGAGCTGAAGAGGCAAAGTCATGAATAGTAGCGCGCACCTGGCGTGACGACATTTCAGCAGGTTTAAAAGGGGTAATAGGCGACTGGATTTTGCTGGGTGCCACACTAAAAGGATGATAACCATAACGGCCGGCATGCAGCAGCTGCATACAAATTTTAGCACCATACTGATGCACGGCAGCTGTCACTTGTTTATGTTTGCCTGCTTGCCAGAACCAGCTGAGCTGGCTGCCAAAAGGCACTAAATTACCGCGAAAATTAGGACTGATGCCACCTGTGATAATCAGGCCAACGCCGCCTTTGGCACGCTCGGCATAAAAAGCAGCTAGTTTGGCAAAACCTTGTTTTTCTTCCTCGAGCCCTGTGTGCATAGAACCCATCACTACACGGTTTTTTAAAGTGGTAAAGCCAAGATCTAAAGGTTGTAATAAATATGGATAAGACACTGCGGCCTCTTCTGGTCGTACCTGTTGAATAGCGGAACTTTAGCCGCTTTTAACTGCGCTGACAAGGATTAAACATTTTCTTACAAATTCCGTTTAAGTTTATTGCCTTAATTCGTTATCTTAAGCTCAGACAGAAGTATTTATATAGGTGTTTGATATGTCGTTAGAAAGACCAGGCCTGCTCAGAAGATTTTTTTCCGCAGTGTTCAAAGTGTTTAAAACAGTCCGGAATCTAGTGCTGAACCTGATTTTCCTGATTATTTTTGTGGGTTTTATCAGTGTGTTGTTATCGGATGACAGCAAGGTCAAGGTTCCTGAAACTGCCGCACTGGTGCTCAACTTAAAGGGTGATCTGGTCGAAGAACTGCGTTTTGTGGATCCGGTGGAAGCCATGATGAACCAAGCCGCAGGTGGCAGCGAAGAAACGCCGGAAATGCTGGTTCGTGATGTGGTTAAAGTGGTTGAACGCGCCACAAAAGACGACAAAATTAAAGTCATAGTGCTGGAACTATCCAGTTTAGGCCGCGGTTCTTTGGATAAACTGCAGTCAGTTGGCAGTGCGCTGGAGAAATTTAAAGCTGCAGGTAAAAAAGTACTGGCTACAGGCACTTTTTATGCGCAAAACCAATATTATCTGGCGAGCTACGCCGACAATATTAACCTGCATCCAAAAGGCACAGTGTTGCTGGAGGGTTATGGCAGCTACCCAATGTATTACAAAAGTGCATTAGAAAAACTGAAAATCAGCACCCACGTATTTAAGGTTGGCACTTATAAATCTGCCGTCGAACCATTCCTGCGTGACGATATGTCTCCTGAAGCCAAAGAAGCGAACAGCGCCTGGCTGAATGAATTATGGAGCAGCTATAAACAGCAGGTTGCCGGCCGTCGTGGTTTTGACGTCAGCAACTTTGATGAAAGTTTTGCTACCTTGTATCAACGCATCAGCGCAGCCGATGGCGACATCGCCAAATATGCCCTGGACGCAAAACTGGTAGATAGCTTAAAAACCCGCGAAGAATTCCGTCAGGAACTGATTGCACTGGTTGGCGAAGACAAAGAAAACAAAACTTTTAATCAGGTGAGTTATAACGAGTATCACAGCCTGGTGATCCCAAAAATGCAAATGCCAAACCCGATAACCGACAAGGTTGCGCTGGTTGTGGCACGCGGCGCCATTGTGGATGGTAATGCCAAAGCCGGTATGATTGGCGGCGACAGTACGGCTAAATTGCTACGTAAAGCCAGACTGGACGAGAAGGTGAAAGCCGTGGTGCTGCGTATCGACAGCGGTGGCGGCAGTGCTTTTGCTTCCGAAATTATTTCCGAAGAAATCCGTTTATTAAAAGCAGCCGGTAAACCAGTGATTGCTTCTATGGGCGCTGTAGCAGCCTCCGGCGGTTATTGGATTGCAGCACCTGCCAATGAAATCTGGGCAGCCCCGACCACCATCACAGGTTCTATCGGTATTTTTGCCATGCTGCATACAGCTGAAAACGCTGTTGGTAGTCTGGGTCTGAATGTCGATGGTGTTGGCACCACTGAGCTTGCTGGTTTTAGCGCAGGCTTACCACTGTTTAAAGGTTTGCCGGCTGATGCCGAAAAGCTGCTGCAACGCATGATTGAGCGTGGTTACGATGAATTTATCACTCACGTTGGTGTTAGCCGCAACCTCGACAAAGCCGCAGTAGATAAGGTTGGCCAGGGCCGCGTTTGGACTGGCACTAAAGCGCTGGAATTCGGTCTGGTGGATAAACTCGGCACACTGGAAGATGCCATTGCATCGGCCGCCAGCAAGGCCAGCCTCAGCCAGTTTGATGTCTGGGTGGTTGAGCAGGAACTGACACCACAACAACAGTTTGTAAAACAGTTATTTGGTGAAGCCAAAACCATGGGCTTGCTGCCGGAAATCACACCATCTGCAGAAAACAAAGCAGTGCAACAGCTGATGACAGAGTTAAAACAGCATGTGGCGCAGTTTAGCCAGTTTAACGATCCAAATGGCATTTACTCTTATTGTTTCAGTTGTGAGCTGCAATAAGATCAAAGCCTGCCAAAACAAAAAGGAGCTTTTAAAGCTCCTTTTTTATTGCTGTCGTTGTTTGTGTTTGCACTAACAAGCCACAACAAAGCCGTTGCATATCGTTGGCTTATTGCATGCTATGCACACCCAGTTTATTGCCGGCCGGATCAAGAAAGATCCCAATAAAACCATGTTCGCCGATCGCAGTTTTTGCCAGCATCACTTCCCCACCGGCATCAGCAACACGTTTCAACACGGGCGCGACATCGGCGGTCTGAAAATACACTGTGGTACCATTGGCGGAAGGTTTTGCCTCAGGCCCCAACACTAAAGCGCCGCCACAACCACTTTGGCCATGATCAAAAGGAAAAAGCGCCATGACATCTGAAGCCATTTCCATCATGGTCAGCTCCAGCTGAAATACCTGTTGGTAAAATTTTTTACTCTTTTCCATATCCGTCACCGGAATTTCAAACCAGCCGACCGGATTTATGATAGTTGCCGTCATACTTAACTCCCTTTGCTGTAAAAGACACAGCAAGTGTAGTGCACAACATGAAAAAGGTTCAGGCGCAACTTCGACAGCCTTGCCTGAACCAGCGCGGCAGGCTGTTACCACAGATCTGCTGAGCTTTACTTCAGGCTGTCGCTGTTACACTGGCAAAGGTGCGAAAAAAAGCCTGCTACTGCAGGCTTTTTTATTGGACTTCAACGGCGGCAATAGCGGCCACAACGGCCATAGCTACTGCCAGATGCCGCCTTCATGATTTATCACAGCAGTTTTAACAACAACTGCAGCGGATGTTGCGGCTTTTGCCCTTCATAACGTTTGACCTGGCTACGGCAGGAAAAGCCTGTCACCAGCACCTGTTGCAAGTCCGTTTGTTGCAGCGCCTGCTGCCAGCTTAAGTCGTATAAAGCACGGCTATTTTGCTGATTTTGTTTTTCATGACCATAAGTGCCGGCCATACCACAACAACCAACGGCCACCACATCCAGGGTTAAACCTGCTTTGCTGAAAATTTGCTGCCAGCTTTTTTCGGTGGCTGGCAAAGCGGTTTTTTCGGTGCAATGGGCGAATAACCGGTATTTCTCGCTGGAGTTTAATGCCGGCAACTGTTGTTGCACTAGCCATTCATGCAGCAACTTCACCTCAAAATCACCACGTTTTTCGCCCAAAGCTTTGACATATTCGTCGCGGTACACCAGCACTAAAGATGCATCCAGGCCCAGCATAGGAGCGCCAAGCGCGGTCAGCTGATTCAGAAAATCAGCGGCGTTCTGTGCAGTTTTGGCAAATTCACGTAAAAAACCTTTGACATGCTGAGGTTTGCCATTAGGCAAAAACGGCAACAACACCGGGGTAAAACCGAGTTTTTCCAGCAGGCTCAAAGCATCAGCCACTAAATCTGCTTCGTAAAAACTGGTAAATGGATCTTGTACCAACAGCACCAGTTTTTCCCGTTCGGCCAGCGACAGGCTCTGTAGCTGGGTTAAATCAAACTGGTATTTGTGCTGAATGCGCTGTGCCAAAGTCGGTACCGACAGCAAAGGTGAATCAACATAACCTATGGTTTTTTCCAGCAGCCAGGCCACAGGGCGTAACTGTAAGCCAAAGTTCACCAGACCAGGCATTTTTGCAAGCTTAGGCGCACTTTGTTCAATGCCAGCCACCACATAATCTTTCAGTGGTCTTAAATAACGGCTGTGGTACAGCTGTAAAAAACGCGCTCTGAACGAAGGCACATCAACTTTAATCGGGCACTGACCGGCACAGGCTTTACAGGCCAGACATCCTTCCATGGCTTCCATCACTTCATGGGAAAAGTCAGCCTCGCCCCGCTTTTTACCAATACTGTTGCGAATACGGGTTGCGAAGTTTTTCAGGCCACCGGACGATGCAAGCAACTGCTGCTCCTGAGCCAATACATCAACACCCTGCTTGCTCATTAATCTGAGCCATTCACGCATCAAACCGGCGCGGCCTTTAGGGCTATGACGACGGTCTTTAGTGATTTTGCTGGACGGGCACATCGGCGAATTTTCTTCGTAGTTAAAACACAGGCCATTGCCATTACAGTTGGCGGCGCTATCAAAGCTCTGGCGGACCTGGATTGGAATTTGCCGATCGTAAAAACCACGTTTTACCCCATCCACACTGACCAGCGCATCCTGACTGTGCAGCGGCGTACAAATTTTGCCCGGGTTCATCCGGTTTTCCGGGTCAAAGGCGGCTTTAATCTTACGAAGTTCGGTAAAGAGGGTGTCGCCAAAAAAAGCCGGGCCATATTCACTGCGATAACCTTTGCCGTGTTCGCCCCACATTAAACCGCCGTATTTAGCGGTCAGTGCCACCACCTGATCCGACACCTGACGCAGCAGCTTTTCCTGTTCAGGGTCACACATATCAAGGGCTGGACGCACATGCAGTACACCGGCATCAACATGGCCAAACATGCCATAACTCAGCCCCTGGCTGTCGAGCAATGCCCGAAATTCCATAATAAAATCGGCCAGATTCTCAGGCGGCACCGCTGTATCTTCAGCAAAAGGCAAAGGTTTTTGCTGACCTTTGGCATTGCCGAGTAAACCAACGGCTTTTTTGCGCATCGCATAAATCTGATTGATGGCACCTAAATCGTAGGTCAGCTGATAGCCAATAATACCGCTGTCACCTGCGGCCAATGCCTGTTGCAGCCGGCTTTCAAGTGCCGCCACCTTTTGCTGCATGTCCTGCTCATCTTCGGCGTTGTATTCCACCATATTCAGACCCAACATGGTTTTGCCGGGCACGTCTTCAATATAGTTTTTCACCTGATGCCAGATGATGTCCTGCCGGGCTAAATCCAGTACCTTGCTGTCGACGGTTTCTACCGATGTCGCCTGCGCGGCCACTAAAAACGGCGCATTTTTTAACGCACTGACAAAACTGTCGTATTTGACATTCACCAGGCATTTAAAAGGTGCAATGGGCGTAACATTCAGTTTGGCTTCGGCCACAAAACCTAATGAGCCTTCCGAGCCTGTGATCACCCGGCCTAAATCAAACTGGGTTAAATCCTCATTCCAGACATGTTCTAAATCGTAACCTGTTAGAAAACGGTTCAGCCGTGGGAATTTGGCCAGAATATCTGAGCGGTAATCACGGGTGCTGCCAAGCACCTGACGGTAAATAGCTCCGATGTTGTTTTGCTGTGCCGCAAACTTTTCGGCTTCTGCCACCGGCATCGGCGCTGTATCCAGCACATCACCACTGATCAGCACAGTTTTAAGCGCCAACACATGGTCACTGGTTTTGCCATACACCAGGGAGCCCTGACCTGAAGCGTCGGTATTGATCATGCCACCTATGGTGGCGCGGTTTGAGGTGGATAAATCCGGGGCAAAGAAAAAACCATGGGGTTTTAAAAACGCATTGAGCTGATCTTTAATCACGCCCGCCTGAACCCGCACCCAACGCTCTTTGGCATTAAATTCCAGAATGTCGCGCATATGGCGTGACAAATCCACCACCAGATGTTCCGTCAGCGCCTGACCGTTGGTGCCGGTGCCACCGCCTCTTGGGCTGAATTTCAGGCTTTGAAACTGTGTTTGTTGCGCTGTTTGCGTGATGAGCTGTAAATCAGCCAGATGCCGGGGTAACAGCACTGCCTGTGGCAACGCCTGATACACACTGTTGTCGGTCGCAACAGCGAGCCTCGCGGCATAACTGGTTTCAATATCACCGGCAAAACCAGCGCTTTTTAAGGCCTGGCTAAAAGCAATAACAATCTCGGGTAAGGTGTGTTCGGGCGTTAACTTTGGGATCATCACAGGCACAACAACTGATTCACAAAGCACCGAGTATATCATTGTGTGCTGTTGGAAATTAAGCGAAAAAGCAGGCTGATTTTACCCTGGCTTCAGGGGCAGTCACTGAGCTGATATCGGGTTAGGTAAGCAAAATCAAACAACAGGCAACAGCGGCTCTCACAGCTCCCAATAAGGCGCCTGCCAGAACAAGCGCTCTGATGTTGTACAACATGCTGTCAGGAGCCTTTGTGATCAACAGCTTCGGATTTTACGATGACTTCACCTTCAATAATAACGCCTGAAGCACTTCGCTCACGCTGTGCGCCATAGGCTGAATTGCCTTGCGCCGCAGCACCATAGGTTTGCTGCATCTGCTGCATTTTTTTCAGCAGCTGCTTTTTTTTCCACCACAGCCAGGGCAATAACAACACGGCCACAGTGGCGATAATCATCAGTAATCCAACACCAAAGACCAGAAAGGCCAGTGCTGCCAACAGCATCAAAATGACGCTGAATACACCACCACTGCGGGTTTTACCCAGCTGAATAAATACAGGAGTAGGCCCTGACGGCCCTGAGTCTTTCATGAAATAACCTCATTTAAAAAGCGCAAGTTGGACAGCTTTTGCACCTGAGCGTTCAAATAAAATCAGGCCAAAGCCAAAGTCCAGGCTGCATCTTAGCTCTTTATGGGGACTTTGCGGTTTGAAATCCAGCCGGCCAAGGGCATTTTTGTGATCGAAGATGTAAGCAAATATAAAAATAACGGCGGCAATAGCCTGGTGCAGCCCCTTGTTACCTCGTGAACAGACCACACAACAACATAAAGCCCGCAACTGCGGGCTTTATCATTGATGCTTAAGGCGAGAGTGCCAGACGGACTATTTGTGCCCGATCTGACATTTTTGCAACTGCCATACCCTTTGCACATAATCTTCAATAGAGCGGTCAGAAGTAAACTTACTGACACTGGCTGTATTCAGAATGGCTTTTTTCGCCCAAAGCGCCTTGTCCCTATACCAGCTGTCGATGGTTTCATGGGCTTTTACATAAGAAGGGAAATCCGCCAGCACCAGGTATGGGTCGCCACCTTCCAGCAGACTACGTTTAATGGCCGCAAGCTCGCCTGGTTTACCCGGGGTGAAATAATCGGTTTCCAGCCAGTCCAAAATGGCTTTGAGCTCAGGGTTATTGTAATAATAATCCCAGCTGTGATAACCCTTTTGCTGTAAGGATTTTACTTCATCCACAGTTAAACCAAAAATGGCAATATTATCGGCGCCTACTTCTTCGGCGATTTCAATATTAGCGCCATCCATAGTGCCGATGGTCACAGCACCGTTCAGGGCAAGTTTCATATTGCCGGTGCCGCTGGCTTCTTTACCTGCGGTAGAAATTTGCTCTGATACGTCAGCCGCCGGGATCATTTTTTCCGCCAGGCTCACCCGGTAATTGGGCATAAACACCACTTTTAACCGGTTTTTCACCCTTTTATCGTGGTTAATTTTTTCGGCAATTTTATTAATGGCGTAAATAATTTCTTTGGCCAGTTTATAACCAGGCGCCGCCTTGGCCCCAAACAGGAAGACCCTTGGCACCATGTCATAATCCGGGTTTTGCAAAATACGGCGGTACAAAGCCAGAATATGCAGCAAATTCAGATGCTGACGTTTGTATTCATGCAAACGTTTAATCTGCACATCAAAAAGTGCGTGTGGATCAATGGCAATGCCGGTGAGTTTTTTCACTTCATCAGCTAAATCTGCTTTGTTCTGCTGTTTGATAGCCATAAAAGCGTCCTGCATCGCAGGACTGTCGGCATGCTTTTTCAGCTCAGCCAGCTGATGCAGTTGGGTTGGCCATTCTTTGCCCACTGTAGCATCCAGTAATTTGGCTAAGCGCTGATTACAGGCTTTTAACCAGCGTCTTGGTGTGACACCATTGGTAATATTGGTGAACTTATCCGGCCATAATGCCACCATCTCCGGGAATAAATCAGATTTCACCAACTGCGAGTGAATTTCCGCTACACCATTGACTCTGAACGAACCCACCACCGACAAGTGCCCCATCCGCACCATAGGGTCATGGCCTTCTTCGATGATCGACAGCTTACGCTTTTTCTCCACATCACCAGGCCAACGCACATCGACCTGCTCCACCAGGAAGCGGCGGTTGATTTCGTAAATGATTTCCAGATGACGTGGTAATACTTTTTCAAATAGCCGCACCGGCCATTTTTCCAAAGCCTCAGGCAATAAAGTGTGGTTGGTATAGGCAAAAACATGCTGACAGATATTCCAGGCTTCTTCCCAGTTCATTTCTGCTCTGTCGACCAGAATACGCATCAGCTCCGGAATAGCCACAGCCGGATGGGTGTCGTTGAGCTGAATAACTACCTGTTTGGCAAAGTGGCTCCAGTCATCCCCATGCGCCCTTTTATAACGGCGAATAATGTCTTTGAGTGAGCTTGAACAGAAAAAATACTGTTGAATGAGCCGCAGCTCTTTACCCGCTTCGGTTTCATCATTGGGATACAACACTTTGGAAATAGTTTCAGCTTCGATGTTTTCACGCGCGGCGTCGACATAACCACCAGAGTTAAATACGTCCCAGTTAAAAAAGTCACTGGCACGGCTTTCCCATAAACGCAACACGTTTACCGAACTACCGTTATAACCCACCACCGGAATATCCCAGGGCACAGCTTTAATAATACGGCCTGGGTGCCAGACTTTTTTCATTTTGCCTTGCAGGTCATACACAGTTTCAACATAACCGTATACTGAAATTTCCTGGATAGATTCAGGACGGCATATTTCCCATGGATTGCCGTATTCCCGCCAGCTGTCAGGGCGCTCTATCTGAAAACCGTGCTGAAATTCCTGCTTAAATAAACCGTGTTCATAATGAATGCCATAACCAATGGCCGGATAATTTAACGTTGCCAGCGAATCGATAAAACAGGCGGCGAGACGACCCAGACCGCCGTTGCCGAGCGCCATATCTTCTTCTTGCTGCTCTAAATCGGCAATGTCCATACCAAGTTCAGCCAACGCCTGTTTGGCCGCGTCGTAACAGCCCAGGTTATGCAAGTTGTTGCTGAATAACCGCCCCATCAGATATTCCAGGCTGAAATAATGCACAGCGCGGGTATTTTGCTGGTAATGGGTGCGCTGGGTATTGCGCAGGCCGTCATAGACAAATTCGTTAATTGAAGCGCAGGTGGCTCGCCACCAGGCTTGTGGACTGGCTTTGTTTACATCGGTGCCCAAAGTGCCGTGTAAATGCCGGATGATCTTTTCTTTTAATTCAGCGGCCGAAGGTAAAGCCGCTACTGCGACAGTCGCTTCTGTGGTGATAGGATTCATAAGCCATTTCCAGTTTGCCAGTTCCGATTGCCTGTGTGGCAATCACAGTAGCGCGGCAAAAAAGCATCGCGCCGGTGTGATAATTCATGTAGTAAAATTACAGAATGTACGGCTATTCGTCAAGGAAACCGCTGATTCGGCTGGCATTTGTAATTTAATTACATACGAATGCAGCCGCTTGACAACTCAGTTTAACTGCTGAAAAACACTATCAACAAAAGCTTTGGCATCCTGCTCCAATTGTTGCAAGTGGGCAGCATCAACAAAACTTTCCAGATAAATTTTATAGCTGTTTTCCGTACCCGAAGGTCGGGCCGCAAACCAGCCATGTTGAGTGACCACTTTCACACCACCAATAGTGGCGTTATTGCCAGGCGCCTTGGTCAGCACGGCAAGAATAGGATCCCCGGCCAGACTGGTTTGAGACACGCTGTTCACGTCCAGATTTTTCAGCGCATTTTTTTGCGCGTAATCGGCCGGCGCGTCAATACGCCGATACAAAGGTGCGCCAAACTCGCGGGTCAGCGCCTGGTATTGGGTGTAAGGGTCAACACCTGTTTTGGCCATCATTTCGGCGGCTAATAACCCCAGGATAAAACCATCTTTGTCGGTGGACCACACAGTACCGTCAAAACGCAAAAAGCTGGCACCGGCCGACTCTTCGCCGCCAAACACCAAATGCCCCTGATGCAGGCCTTCAACAAACCATTTAAAGCCAACAGGCACTTCATACAAAGTGCGGCCACGACCGGCAACCACTCTGTCAATCAGTGCACTGGACACCAGCGTTTTGCCGATTTTTTTATCAAGGCCCCACTGTGGTCTGTTACTGAGCAGATAATTTATCGCCACCGCCAGATAATGATTTGGATTTAACAGGCCGCCCAGACGGGTGACAATGCCATGACGATCAAAATCAGGGTCGTTACCTATCCCTATATCAAACTGATCTTTCAGTTTAATTAAATTGGCCATCGAATACGCTGAGCTGCAGTCCATCCGGATTTTGCCGTCTTTATCCAGCGGCATAAATGCAAAAGTCGGGTCAACATTATCGTTAACCACTGTTAAATCCAGTCCGTATTTTTGCGCTATTACAGGCCAGAATGCGATGCCTGAGCCCCCCATAGGGTCGACACCAATTTTAATTTTGGCTTTGGCAATAGCGTCCATATCAATGACACTGGCAAGGTCGTCAACATAAGGTGTGATGTAGTCATGTTGCTGATACAACGCACTTGCCAGCGCCTGCTGATAGTCCAGGCATAACAGCCCGGCCAAATCAGCCGCGATTAACGTATTGGCTCTTTGTTCTATCCAGGAGGTGGCGTCTGTATCCGCCGGCCCACCATGGGGTGGATTGTATTTAATGCCACCATCAGCCGGAGGATTGTGTGAAGGTGTGATCACTATGCCATCAGCCAGAGCTGCAGGCGCAGTGCTGTTGTAACTCAGAATAGCGTGGGAAATCACCGGCGTTGGTGTATACCCATGATCGGCCTGAACTTTTAGTGTGACCCCATTGGCAATCAGCACCTGCACTGCGCTGATAAACGCAGGTTCACTGAGCGCATGAGTGTCTTTGCCTAAAAACAGCGGGCCTGTAATGCCCTTTGCTTTGCGATACTCAGCAACGGCCTGACAAATGGCTTTGATATGCACTTCGTTAAAAGAACAGTCGGCTGCACTGCCACGATGGCCGGAAGTACCAAAACTGACCCGTTGTGACTGAACAGTTAAATCAGGCTTTAACGTGTAATATTCTGAACATAATAAAGCAATGTTCGTCAGCAGGTTTTTCGGTGCTGTTTGACCGGCAAGCGGGTGAACCGACATAAATATTCCTTATAAAAAGTCCCGGATAAGTTCTGCTTCTTCCTGAGAATAACCCAGCTTTAACGCTGCTTCGGTTAACATCATTTTTTTCCGGGTGGTGTTGGAATTGGTGATCACCCAGAATTCGCTGTTTGGAATAGGTTTTGGATTGGTGCTGCTGCCCGCTTCCAATAAATCCGCTTCTTTACGGCCAAAATACACCCTGTTGCGGCCTTTAATATCCAGCACCTTGGCAAACTGTGTTTTGTGCGCGCGCGCCAGGGCTGACAGGATAATTAAGAAGCGACCAACAACACTAAGCTCAGCCTGTAAATCCTGTTTGCTCAGAATATCAAAAACTTTCTGATCCTGTGCCAAAGGGACACTGGCCGCCAGGTTAACAGTTTCAGATGGCGCCGGGATGACAGTGTTCTGTTGTGGCAACAATAAACGTCGTAAAATTTCGGAAGCACTTTCCCCAATTTGTTGGGTCTGACTGGCGATGTAATGATAAAGATCATCATCTATTTCTATTGTTTTCATAAAGATACCTTAAAACCCAAACCGACAACCGGCATTATATAAATTGACACAGGCTGACGCCAGCCCGGTATTTTGTTAGGCTGGCGCACTTTTGTTATCGCGCGTCTGATATAGCGCTTCGTTGTCAAAGGATAAGCATGATATTACATACTGACATAACAGGCCAAGGCGAGCCACTGGTATTGATCCACGGTTTGTTTGGCAGTTACGAAAACTTAGGCGTCATTGCCCGCTCCTTGCAGGACAAATTCCAGATCATCAATCTGGATTTACGTAACCATGGCCGTTCGCCACACAGCGATGAAATGAGTTATCCGCTGATGGCCGCTGATGTATTGGAAACGCTTGATGCGCAGGGCTTAAATCAGGTCTCTGTGCTTGGTCATTCAATGGGAGGCAAAGTTGCGATGCAGCTGGCACTGATGGCGCCAGAGCGGGTAAAAAAACTGATCCTGGCCGATATTTCGCCTGTGGTCAATGAACCCCGCCACGCCGGTATTTTGCAGGCGATGCAACAAATCAATCTTGCCACACTGCAAGACAGGCGTGAAGCCGACCAGCAATTAAGCGCAACTGTGACTGAGCTTGGCGTGCGGCAATTTTTGCTGAAAAACATGGTTAAAGAAGGCAACACATTTAGCTGGCGGCTGAATTTGCCGGCACTGGTGGCCAATTACCCACAGATTTTGGCAGCGCCACAAGCAAAAGGGCCTTACCTGGGGCCGGTGCTTTTTATTAAAGGCGGTGATTCTGATTATCTGCTGCCATCACATCAAAGCACTATCCAACAACTGTTCCCACATGCCAAAGCCAAGGTGATCCAGGGTACAGGTCATTGGTTACATGCAGAAAAACCGGCTGCTTTTAGCAAAATAGTGGCGGATTTTTTATTGAGCTAGCGCATAAATTTTTTTTCGCTTTGTGCTATAGTGCGCGCGTTTTTTTGAAGGTCATCACCATGTTAAATGAATATATGGAACAAATTGAGGCGGCCAGTTTATGGTTTTTCCTCAGCGTGTTGTTTTTTTTGATAGGAATGGCGATTCAGGACGTATTAAAAAAAGGCAATGTGCCAAAATTTGGCCGGGTATTTGTCTGGATTGTATTATTTTTGGGATGTGCCGGCTTTCTGGCCAAAGGTGTTATTCAGTTTATCTATGAGTCAAAAGGGTTAGGTTAATGGCGAAAATTGCCACAGATCGCACAACTCTTGATTTATTTGCCGGCGAAAAGCGGCCGGGTCGGCCCAAAACCAACCCATTACCGCGTGAAGAGCAGCTGCGACTGAATAAAAGAAACCAGATCCGCCGTGACAAAACCAAAGGGTTAAAACGCATCGAGTGCAAAGTAACAGCTGAGCTGTATTCGCAACTGGATGCCAGAGCGCAGGCACTGCAACTGACCCGCAGTGCGCTGATTGAACAACTGCTGAGCGCAGCGTTAGCAAGGTAAAAGGCACTTATATGGCAACTGTAGGTATATTTTTTGGCAGCGATACCGGTAACACTGAACATATCGCCAAGATGATCCAAAAAGAGCTGGGCAAAAACTTAATTGCGGTGCATGACATTGCTAAAAGCAGCAAAGAAGACATCGCCAGTTACGATTTGCTGATGTTTGGCATTCCGACCTGGTATTACGGTGAAGCCCAGTGCGACTGGGATGACTTTTTCCCTGAGCTGGAAAACATCGATTTTAACAATAAGCTCGTCGCCATTTTTGGTTGTGGTGATCAGGAAGACTACGCTGAGTATTTCCTTGATGCCATGGGCACCTTACGCGATATTATCGAACCTAAAGGAGCCATTATTGTGGGCCACTGGCCAACCAAAGGTTACAACTTTGTCGCGTCCAAAGCTTTGGCAGACAACGACCACTTTGTGGGTTTGGGTATTGATGAAGACCGTCAGCCTGAACTGACCGAAGGGCGTGTAAAACAGTGGTGCAAACAGATTTATGATGAGCTGAGCTTAAAAGACCTCGAAGGTTTATAAGCACCAATCTTTGCTCTTTAAAAACAAAAACCACCCTAAAGCGGTGGTTTTTTTGTTTTATCAATGCTGAGTATAATTTTTTCGGCAAGCAAGAACAGCGGTGGGACTGTCACTGATGGTGATCACAGGCTGCCTTCTTGTTTTGGCCGGTGTTTTGGTTTTTTGCGGATATACACAGTGCGGTTCACTTCACAGACAATGTCGTTGTTGTTGTTTTTGATATGCACCAAAAATTGCGGGAAATATTTATCGCCATCCGCCGTTGCCGCTTTAATTTCATCAACCACAGCATCACCGAGCCAAAACTCTGCCGTTAAGGTGCCATGGCCAGGCTTGATATAATCGATGTCGGCTTTTTTATCCCACACCATATATTCTTTACCCAGTGCGCCCATCAGCAGCAGTGGATAAATAGGATCGGTCATCGCAAACATAGCACCGCCAAACTGACTGCTATTAATATTCCGCCGCCAGGGTCTGTCATTGAGACTGACACGGGCGTAACGATAATCATCGGCCAGCACTTCTACTTTGATGCCGTTAAACCAAAACGGCGGCCAAAAATTTAATAAGTGACGCATCACTGCCGGTTTAAATGCCCAACGCATAAAAGCTCCATCTGGTAAGACCTGTAACGAGAATCATAACCTGAAAACGCTTGTGACACCATGCTTCCCTTGCTGAGGAACAGGAGATTTTACTTTTCCAATCAAAGAGAATAGCCTTATAATCCAAGCCAACAGCAATTATGAGTATCGATACAGATGTCAGATCACAACAGTGAACTTCGCAAAGCCGGCCTGAAAGTAACCCTGCCGAGGGTTAAAATTCTGGAAATTTTACAGGACCCAAGTCACCAGCACATCAGCGCTGAAGACGTATATAAAATTCTGCTGGAAATTGGTGAAGATATAGGTCTGGCCACTGTGTATCGGGTACTGAACCAGTTTGACGATGCCGGTATTGTCAGCCGTCACCACTTTGAAGGTGGTAAGTCGGTCTTTGAACTGAGCAGAATGGATCACCACGACCACCTGGTGTGCTTAAATTGCGGCAAAGTGATTGAATTTGAAGATGATGACATTGAGCGTAAGCAGCTGGAAATCGCCGATAAAAATGGCATTAAGCTGACCCACCACAGCTTGTATCTGTATGGGGAGTGTGTTGATAAAGTGGCTTGTGATAATTACAAAAACAAAGCCTGATTCAGATAAGATGATCCGAATAAAAAACGCAGCCTGGCTGCGTTTTTTATTGGTGTTATGGCAACAAGCTGCATTGTTGTTGCTGGCAGGCCGCCACTGGCTCTGGCACTATCTGACAGGTGCTACGAAGTCCAAGTCTTTGTTGTTGTTCTTGTTTTAACTTTTTATATCTGTCGTTGGTAATGGCAAGCAGCTTTTCATCGGTGCTTTTGCTTGAATACACCATATATTGCTCAGGCCCGCCACAAGGCCTGTGCCCTACCGGTAGCACTTTACACTGGGTACTTTGCTGACAACTTTTATCGGCCGTTAATCGTTGCAGGCGCTGATGGAGTTGTTTGGTATCCACCTGCAACTGCGCCAGCGAACCATCCAGCTGGTTCACCATCAGATCTTTTTGTTGTGGTACTGTGCTGCAGCCAGAAAGTAAAACCAGCATGCCGAGCAATGTGCTTATTCCCTGTTTTTTCACTTGCTTGTCTCCGGTTTGAAAAAGTTACAACATTTTAACCAAAACATATTCAATAACAAGCAATTGCACAAAAGTTCAGCACTTTCCATGCCGCTAAGTTGTAACAAAAACCCAGCAGCGGACAATCACTCTGTCCTTGTGGCCAAAGCCCGGGGCAAAAAACCAAACCATCACACAGGCCTGGTTCCCCCGCCATCGCGGCCGTTTGGGTATTCAAAGTAAAAAACCACCTCCATAGGAGGTGGCTTTGCAAAAGGCCCCCTAGAAGGGGG
>NZ_DAIPZL010000017.1:0-77465 GCF_036782235.1 Rheinheimera sp.
ATCAGCCACTGGATCGGTCAACCGATCTGAAATTTTCTTATCTGATCGGCATTAGCCTCTACCGGCGGTTTTTTTATATCTGGTGTTTTGCAAAACGACATCAGTGTGTCTGATGACTAATCATAAGGATTGTATTTATGTTTTTTCAGCTGGCTTGCCATCACTACCAGCGCCAGGGCCAGATAAACGGCAAATACAATACGCATCCAGAACGGCATTGAATAACCTAAAAATTGCCAGGCAATTTCACCACAAACGCCGGTTGGATTAAAAATGGCAGGGATCCATTGATCTAAAGGTAACCAGGTCGGGAATTCGGCAAAAAGACCACAACTGGAGAAACCGCCATTTTTGACCACTTCTTCAACCAGCACCTGATCATGGGCAATTTTTAAGCCCCAGCCGGCAGAGATAGTCCAGCTGCTGTAGGCCAGCCAACGCACCAGCGCTGACTCTCGGCCCCACAAGCCAATCAGGCCGGCAAATAAAATACCGCTGATGGCAAAACGCTGGTAAACACACATAATGCAGGGCGCTAGCGCCATACCGTATTGAAAGAATAAGGCCACCAACATTAAGGCCAGTGCACTGAAGGCTAAAAGAACCCAAGGCCAGCGTTGTTTTGGCCAACGAGCCACTGCTGCAAACATCTGATTTCCCTTGTTGGAGTGGTAAAAAGAATCCAACGCACAATCTAAGCCAATTTGTTATCTAAAACAACCTTTGCGATCAATCACTCAGGGCAATTTTTATAGCATGGCTTGTTAACTGATTCCGCTCTGGTACAATCAGTGCCAATCGTGGTGAGACAGACAACTAATAAACGGACAAATCCGGATGACCAACCTCATAAAAGCGCAGAGCCCGGCAGGTTTTGCTGAAGAATACATCGTTGAATCCATTTGGAATGGCAAGTTTGCGCCAGGTTCTATTTTGCCTGCCGAACGCGAACTGTCTGAGCTGATTGGCGTCACCCGCACCACATTGCGTGAAGTATTACAACGTCTGGCCCGTGATGGCTGGTTGACTATCCAGCATGGCAAACCAACTAAAGTAAATAATTTCTGGGAAACATCCGGCCTGAATATTCTGGAAACATTAGCCCGTCTGGATGAAGACCGGATGCCTGAGCTGGTGGATGAGCTGTTATCGGCCCGCACCAATATCAGTGCTATTTATATCCGCGGTGCTATTAAAACTCACCGTGATGAAGTGATTGCTGTATTTGCCGGTGCTGAAAACCTGGAAGACACAGCTGAAGCTTTTGCTGATTTTGATTACAACCTGAACCACGAGCTGGCGCTGCATTCGTCAAACCGCATTTATGTACTGATCCTCAATGGTTTCCGCGGTTTGTATCGCAAAATTGCCCGTTTTTACTTTTCTCATCCGCAAGCCCGTGAATTAGCTCGCAAATATTATCATCAGCTGAAATTATACGCTGAAGCCGGTAAACATGACGAAGTGGTATTTGCGGTGCGTAAATATGGTAAAGAAAGTGGCAAAGTCTGGTCAGCGTTAAGACCGGATATTCCAAAAGATTTGGTTGAATAAAACATAAAAACACTCCGCATGCCGGAGTGTTTTTTTATCTGCGTTTTGTGTATTGGCAACAAAACGGCAAGAGTTCAGTGTGACAGGCTGAGCGTTCTTAAAAGTCCGGCATGTGCCGCTGTATATTCACAGCTGGTCGGCGTTGCTGGTTGTCTGAACAGATTACACTTGTCTGAAGACGGATAGCTCCTTATCATGTGCGGGAATAAGGTATAACGGATAGTTATAAAGGCGTCTTTATGTCAATAACATCAGCTCAGTCCCAGCCACTGCGTCAGCAGGAAGTGTATCTGGACAATAATGCCACAACACCTGTACTTCCTTGTGCGGCATCAGCCGTGATGCACCATATGCAAACCTGTTTTGGCAACCCGAGCAGCAGTCACAGCACCGGCATTAAAGCCAAAGTGGAACTGGAAGCCACCCGGGCGCTGGCACGCAAGGTGATAGGGGCCAGCAGTGGTCAGATAGTTTTTACGTCAGGTGCAACTGAAGGTATTCAAACTTCAATAGTTGCGGCGTTGCAGGCTGCAAAAAGCCGGGGGCAAACCGGGCCTGAGGTGTTGTTGTTATATGGCGCGACCGAACATAAAGCAGTACCGGAAAGTTTAAAACACTGGAACCAGGTGCTGCAGCTGGGGGCGACAGTCAAAGCTATTCCGGTGAACGGGCAGGGATTATTGGATCTGGATTTTATCCGGCAGCACTTGCCTCAGACCGCGCTGATTTGCACTATGGCCGCCAATAACGAAACCGGTGTAAAACAAGATTTAGCGCTGCTGGAAAAAGTGATCCGAAGCGCAAACCCGGATGTGCTCTGGATGGTGGACTGTGTGCAGGCGCTTGGCAAAATGCAGCTGGATATTGCCAATACCAGTATCGATTACGCACCTTTTAGCGGCCATAAACTTTATGCGCCCAAGGGCATTGGCTTTTTATATGTCCGCCAGGAAGCGCCTTATCAGCCCTTTATTGCCGGTGGTGGTCAGGAAGCTGGTTTGCGCTCCGGTACTGAAAACTTGCCGGGTATTGCCGCCTTACATGCCATTTTTACCGAACTGGATAAAAAAGACGGCTCAGTGTTTCAGCCGGAAGCTGTGCTCTGGCAATACCGTGAGGCTTTGTTATCTGCGTTAAGAGCTGTATTTCCAACTTTAGTGCTTAATAGTGATGCGCCTTTTATTGTGCCCACGACGCTGAATTTTTCTGTGCCCGGTTTTTACAGCAAAGACATTATGGATTTGTTTGATGCCGCCGGCATTCGTATCAGCTCAGGCTCTGCCTGTAGCTCAAAAGTACCCAGTAGTTTTGTG
The DNA here is from genome assembly GCF_036782235.1 of Rheinheimera sp. Taxonomy (GTDB): domain Bacteria; phylum Pseudomonadota; class Gammaproteobacteria; order Enterobacterales; family Alteromonadaceae; genus Pararheinheimera. Next base: position 2,868 of record NZ_DAIPZL010000017.1, read on the forward strand.
CTCGATGCCATGGGCCTGGAAAGCTGGCGCAGTCAGGGCGCTATCCGGTTATCCTTTGGCCCTGCCATGACAGCTGCTGAATGTGAAACAGCTTGTCATGCCATTCGCCGGTTGGCGGTGATAGTGCAGCGTTGTTGTCTGGTGTTGTCAGATGCTGAACCGCTGTCAGATAACGCCGTCAGTGGTTTAACCCAACTCAAACACGAAGATATGTGCAGTTACCTGCTGGTGTGTGCCAAAAGCCAGCAGGCGGTGATCATCGACCCCGTAATGGCACTTGCCAACCGGCTGGCCAATATGGTGCAGGGGCAGGGTTTACAGCTGGTGGCAATTTTGGATACACATTTACATCAGGACCACCGCTCAGCCCGTGATGATTTAACGGCATTACTGGGTCTGCAGCAGGAGGGGGCTACAGATGTGCTGGGCTGGCCTTTTAGTCAGGCAGTGATTGAGTGCGGCGACTATCAACTGAGTAAAATTGCCACCCCGGGCCACAGCGCCGAGAGCCGCAGTTATCTGCTGTCGCAGCAGGGGGTCAGGGTGGCGGCTTTTGTAGGTGATTTATTATTGCCAGGTGGTGTTGGCAGGCTGGATTTAGCAGATTCTGATCCGGCCGCTTTTCAGCAAAGCCTGAAAACCTTAAGTCGCATGGTCACACCTGATACCTTATTGTTATCCAGCCATGATTATGCCCAGCGCTTTTTTACCACTTTTGCCATAGCCACAAAAGAGCAACCGCTGCTTGGCGCATTATTGACAGAAAACGACAACCCACCTGGTTGGTTGCACACGCTACAACAACAAAGCGCAGCACTTTGTCAGGCCAGTCAGTATCAGTGTGGGGTGGTTGAAGTCAGTTGGTCAGATGCCAAAGCTGTAGTTGATACGCCAGAGTTACAGGCATTTTTGCAAGAACAAAGCGATGTGGTGGTGGTTGACGTGCGTGAGCCTTATGAACAAAGTGCCGGTGCACTGGGCCCTTATTTGCCAGAAGGCACTGTGGTTCAGCAATGGCCTTTATCCAGACTTTGTGACGCACTGTTAAGCGGCGCTTTGCGCAAAGAGCAGCGGCTGTTGTTGGTATGCCGCTCCGGTAACCGCAGTCTGGTCGCTGCCAAGGTATTAAACCGCGCCGGTTTTTCTGAGGTATATAACCTGAAGGGCGGTTTTGCCATGTTAAGTTAACTGCAGTTAACCAAAGTTAACCTAAGTTGAGCTAAGTTAGCGCACCTTGTGTTTACCGAAGTTGAAAGCCAAATAAAAAACAGCGCCTAAAGGCGCTGTTTTTTATCTTTGCAGCTAACTCCTGAGCGGTGTCAGGCTTGTGGCTCAGTCTAATAAAAAAAACGTTGCAGTGGGTTTAATAACCGGGTCAGGCCTTGTTTAAATTCCAGTGGTGCCGTTAGCACCGATAAACATAAACAGGGTTCAGCTGCGACATTTTTTGGGGTATGGGTATGATCCGGGGTGTTAATAATTAAATCCCCTGCGGCATAGTGTCCCATTTCATCAACCATTTCACCGGCCAGCACCAGTGTAATTTCCAGCCCTTTGTGGGTGTGCAGTGGTACTTCGGTGCCGGTTTCAATACAAAGTAACGACAGATGATTTTCTTCACTGCCCGGCAGTTTGGCGGTAGCGATACCACCCAAAGTCAGCCATTTGTTTCTTTTGGCGACTATACGTTGCAGGCTGCGTGGCACAATAAAACGATGTGCGCCTACTAACAGCTCGCCGACAGCGCCTGATTGATGATTTGCGCTGTGCTGCTTGGCTTTACTGACAGGTTGTTGAACCGCTTCATCATCACTGAGGATCTGATTAAGCATCTGATCCCACTGCATGCCCTCTGCTAACGGCGCTTGTTGCATCGCCAGTTCACAGCCTAAATCTGCTTCAATATCATGGTGCAGCGTTTGGCAGTGTGGACAAAAATCCAGATGGGCCGCAACTATCAGACAAAGCTCAGGCGCCAGCGTGCCATCACTGTATTGCTCTAACAAGCTGATGCTGGGATGATATTTAACTACGTGGGCCATCTATCGCCTCTCTTAACCTGTCTAATGCCAACCGGATCCGTGATTTTACTGTGCCAAGCGGAATGCCGAGCTGCTCCGAAACTTCCTGATGGGACAACTCATCCAGATAGACTTTTTCCATCACCAGCCGTTGTGCCGGCGGTAAGGCATGAAAGTGCGGTGCTACTTTTTCCGCCACCAGATGCAAATCCCACTGCTGGCTTTGTTGATCTTCCTGTTCGGGATAATCACCATCTGCCCATAAATCGTCGGCGCTGATATCATCCTTACGGCTTTGTTTTTTACGTAACATATCAAAACGCACATTACGCGCTATGGTAAAAATCCAGGTGGAGGCACAGCCGCGGCTGGCGTCAAAGAGAGCAGCTTTTTGCCAAACGTTCAGCATCGTATCCTGCACCATTTCCATCGCCTGTTGCTCGTTGCCAAACATTTTGATGCCAAAGGCACGTAAACGGGGCGCAAAATAGCGAAACAGCTCAGCATATGCACTTTTGTCCCTGTGTAAAGCAACAAAAGCAAGTGCTTCTTCCCACTGACCGGCGGCAATCACCGGTGATATTTCTTGCGTTGTCATTGGCCTGCTCTGAAGAGAAATCTCAGTACCATAATGACCGCTTCTTTGCTGTGGATCCAACATTATCAATCAGCCTCTGTGTAACACCGCACTGTAACTTATGCATCTTGCAGCTGTTTGTGCAGATGGAGTGTGTTGTTGGGTCAGTATTTGTATCAAGGCTTTATACGTGTGCTGATGCTGATTAGATCTATCCTTAGATTGTTGAAATAAATCGAATGATAGGTGCGAAATTATCTGTTTTTCAATCGCAAAAAGCGAACTTACACTGGGCGCATCAACTTAAGGAGACTTGTGATGCGTAACATCTTAGTGGTCAATAGTTCTATCAGCGGTGAAAAAGGTCAGTCGAGCCAGCTGATCAATAACTTTGTATCGGCCTTGCCTGCGACAGCACAGGTGCAGGAACTGGATTTAAACCAGGCTGGCTTAACCCACTTAACCATGCCGGAAATTGCTGCCTGGATGACTCCAGACACTGACCGTTCATCTGAGCAGCAGCAGCTGGCCGCAGTGTCTGACTCGCTGATTGCCCAGGTTAAAGCGGCTGATGTGATTTTGATTGGTGTGCCTATGTACAACTTTGGTGTACCAAGCCAGTTAAAAGCCTGGTTTGACCGTATCGCCCGCGCCGGTGTGACTTTTAAATACACCGATAAAGGCCCTGTGGGTTTACTGGACGATAAACCAGTGGTGTTTTTCCTGACACGCGGTGGTCTGTATAAAGATTTACCACAGGATACCCAAACGCCTTATCTGGTGAACTTCTTTAACTTTATCGGCCTGCGTAACCTGCATTTTATTTTTGCTGAAGGCCTGAATATGGGGGCAGAACCAGCTGCTGCTGCGCTTGAAGCGGCCCGTGCTGCAATAGCTGAGCTGAGCAGTAATCTGGCAGCCTAAACACAGACCAAAGCATTTTCCCTTTTTAATCCTTCAGGTCGGATCCCGACCTTTCTGCCAGCGGCACTGTGTTTGCAGTGCCGCTTTTTTTATCTCAAGCTGCCGTTATGGTGGTTTCTGTGCTGACAACAGGGTTTTGGCAGTTAACCGTCCTGTCCACTGTTCGCTTAGCCGCAGAAGGTTGAATTCAGTACTTTTCCTTTGTATAACGGAAGCTCCCTACAATCATCCAAAAGCAGCATTTTTATCCATGAAGCCATTTGCCAAAACTGCGCTGACTATTGCGCTCAGCTCTTTATTAACTTTCAGCAGCGGCCCTTTGTTTGCCGCAGAACCCCATACTTATCAGACAAAAACTGTGCAGCTGCCATCACAGCAGGGCACCACGCTGATGACGATGGAACAGGCGATGGCACATCCGGACTGGATTGGCCGCCAGCCAGAAGCCGCTTATTGGTCTGCTGACAGCAAAACTGTGTATTTTGAGCGTAAACAAGCGGGTTCGGAGCTGCGGGAACTTTACGCCAGAAGCTTGGATGGCACTGACAGTACCACCCCGGTGGCGCTCAAAGATTTAGACAATATTGGCGCTGCCGATCAGCGTTTTTCTGCCGATGGCCAGTTTGTCGCCTGGACTTTTGAAGATCAGGTTTTTGTCAAAGCATTAAGTTCAGGCAAAGTAACGCAGCTGACCCGCAACAGCGAAAAACAGCAGGATTTGCAATTTTTAACAGACGGTCGTTTAAGCTGGCGTCAGGGCTGGAATTTCCTCGCCGTGAATTTGCAAACCGGTGAGCTGCAGCAACTGGCCAGCCTCACAACCGAAGATGCGCCAAAGGCGCCACAAATTCCCGACAGTTATCTGGCGCGAGAGCAACATAAGCTGATTGCTTTTATTGCACTTGAGCATAAAAACGCCAAAGACGCCCATCAGTACCAACAGCAGTTGCAGGCACAAAGTGATGTATTGGCACCGGCACCATTTTATTTGGGTAAAGATCAGCAGATAGCTTCTGCCATTATGTCACCCAAAGGCGATAAAATTTTGCTGGCACTTGAAGCTGCCGGTAAACGCAACAGCAGCGACATTATGCCCAACTACATCACGGCTGATGGCAATATTGCCGCCCAGCCGGTGCGTGCGCGGGTGCATGATCAAAAACCTGAACCACAAAAGCTGGTGTTGCTGGATTTAACCGGTGCCAGCCAAACTGAGCTCAGTTATGAAAGCCTGCCTGGTTTTGATGAAGACGTGCTGGCCAGCGTGAAAGCAGAAAACGCCAAACGTGAAGGCAAAACCTATCAGTCGAAAAAGTCACCACGTGCTATTACGTTATTAAACGACTGGAGCTGGGACCAATCTGCCATTCGCTGGCATGCCGATGGCAGTCAGGTGGCTGTGATGCTCAAAGCCTGGGATAACAAAGACCGCTGGCTGGCAACAGTTGATTTTAAAGAGAAAAAACTGGTGAACCAGCACAGGTTGCATGATGACGCCTGGATCAACTACGACTTTAATAACTTTGGCTGGTTAGCTGCCGACCAGGGGTTGTATTTCCTGTCGGAAGAAAGTGGTTATTCACATCTGTATACCAAGGCCCTGAACGGCAAAGCAAAAAAACTGACAGCTGGCACCTTTGAAGTCAGCCAGCCGGTGCTGAATAAAGCCGGTGACGCCATTTATTTCCGTGCCAACGTAAATCATCCGGGCATTTATAACGTGTATAAATTTGACCTGAAAAGCGCAAAACAAAGCCAGCTGACGCAGCTGCAGGGCAATCTGACTTTTGAGTTATCACCGGACGAGCAAAAGATTCTGCTGCGTTATTCCACCTCAGTGCTGCCGGAAGAGCTGTATGTGATGGACAATAATGCGGGTAGTACTTTAAAACGTCTGACCTTTACGGTGTCGCCGCAATTTAGCCAGATGAAATTACAGGCGCCGCAAGTGGTGGCTGTACCGTCCAGCCATGGTGAACAGCCTGTGTTTGCCAAACTGTATTTACCCAAAGATTATCAGCAAGGTGAAAAACGCCGTGCTGTCATTTTTAACCACGGTGCCGGTTATCTGCAAAACAGCGATTTGGGCTGGTCAAACTATTTCCGCGAGTTTTTCTTTCATAACATTCTGATTGAGCAGGGTTATGTGGTACTGGATATGGATTACCGGGCATCAAAAGGTTATGGCCGCGACTGGCGCACTGCGATTTATCGTCAAATGGGCACGCCTGAAACTCAGGACTTAGTGGATGGCGTTAAATATCTGGTGGCCAATTTTAATGTTGATGAAAAACGTATTGGCACCTATGGCGGCTCTTACGGTGGATTTATGACCTTTATGGCAATGTTTAAGGAGCCGGATCTGTTTAAAGCAGGTTCAGCGCTGCGTCCTGTTGCCGATTGGGCTTATTACAATCATCCTTATACGTCCAATATTCTGAATACACCGGATGTAGACCCTATTGCCTATGAGCGCAGTTCGCCGATTTATCTTACCCAGGGCCTGAAAAACCAGCTGTTAATTAACGCCCCTATGGTGGATGACAATGTGTTTTTCCAGGACGTAGTGCGCATCGTACAACGGTTAATTGAACAGGAAAAACAAACCTTTGAAACAGCCATTTTCCCGGTGGAGCCGCATGGCTTCCGTCAGCCAAGCAGCTGGCTGGATGAATATCGCCGTATTTATAAACTGTTTGAGCGTGAGTTGTAATTTGTTGCTAATGCTATTGAGCAAGGAAGCGGTGTGAAGAACCATTGATAAAAAGCGCAGTAGTTACTGCGCTTTTTTTGCTTTTTTGTGACTGCGTAAGGCTTTAAAAGCAGAATGTCGGTTTTATCAGTCCGGGCGGGGCGGCAGCTGGATATCAGCCACCAGGCCAAAAGCAGCTGCATCCGGCTGGCAGCTAAATTTCAGCGGCTCACCGGAATAAGGCTGGTGAATTTCAAGTTCGATTGCATGCAACAATAAGCGGCTGGCTGCTGCCTGCGCAGCTGCGGGTGCATATAAAGCATCCCCCAGAATGGGATGTCCAAGCTGCTGCAAATGGACTCTCAGCTGATGGGCACGGCCTGTAATAGGAAAAAGTGCCAGCAGTGCATTTTGTTCTATTCCGGCTTCGCTGGTTGTTGCTATTTCAGACAGCAGCTGATAATGGGTGAGCGCCGCTTTACCGCTGTCAAAACACACTTTATTACGGGGGGGCGCTGTTAAATCGGCAATTAGCGGCAGCTCAATCAGACCAGAAGCAGACTCTGGTGTGCCATATACTCTGGCCACATAGGTTTTTTTTACAGTACGACTGGCAAATTGTTGTTTTAATGCGGCTTCTGCTTTTTTACGCAGTGCAAATACCACTAAACCTGATGTGGCCATATCCAGCCGGTGTACTAATAAAGCGGTAGGGTAAAGCGCCTGTACCCGGCTTAATAAACAGTCCTCTAAATGCGCGCCTTTGCCCGGATTGGTCAAAAGACCGCTGGGTTTATTTACGACCAACACATCTTTGTCCTGATAGATAACTTCGGGCGCGCCTGGCGGTGGCTGATAAATAAATGCTGTGCTTTGTGTATTCATGCCGGATGTAGTTTTCTTCTTTGTTACCGCTGGCTGGAACCGGGTAGGAAGCTGCGAGGGCATTAAGCTAGGCGTTAGCCTGTGGCTCTGGCATAATGCGCGCCTGCTTTTTACTGCCGGTGTAATTGTTATGGCTGATGATATCTCTGAACTTGCTATTCTCAAAGCGACCGAACAGCCGTGGCAGTTGTTATACCAGGACGAACAACTGCTGGTGGTGAATAAACCGGCCATGTTGTTAACAGTGCCAGGCCGTCATCCGGACAATTTTGATTGTCTGATAAGCCGGGTTCAACGCGAGTTTCCACAGGCGCAGGTGGTGCACAGGTTAGATTACGACACCTCAGGTTTAGTGATTTTACCCCTGACAAAAGCGGCGCTGTCGCAGATCAGCAAACAGTTTCAGGCGCGCACTGTGCACAAAGATTATCAGGCACTGGTCAGCGGAATGGTGAATCCGGCTGAAGGCAGTATCAATTTACCTATTGCTGCCGATCCTAAGCGGCGGCCTTTGTATAAAATTTGCCCGCAAAGTGGTAAAGCGTCATTAACCCATTACCGCACTTTGAGCTTTGATCAAAGCCTGCAGCAGAGCAGGTTGTTATTAAGTCCGGTGACAGGGCGTTCACATCAGCTGAGGTTACATTTGTCGGCTATCGGCCATGCCATTCTGGGTGACAGTCTTTATGCCTCAACAGAGGTCGCAGCAAAGGCAGCGAGGTTGTGTTTACATGCAGCCTTTATTGAGTTTAATCATCCGGTGACGGGCAAGCGCATGCAATTTAGCGCTGCCCCGGAGTTTTAACGAACAGCGTTTTATTCAGCGCTATGTTTGTTGGTGGCACTGGCCATGGTTGCCGAGGTCAGCGCCACGGTGCGACGAAATAACATACTGACATACAACAATAATCCAACGATAGCACCAAATAAGTGGGCATCTGTAGCAACGTCGGCACCTATCAGCGTGACCACTTCGTTACTGGCCCCTTGCCATTGTTCCCATAATACTTTGCCAAATACCGCCAGCAGAATCAGCCAACCGCTGCTCCAGTGACGTTCAATATCAATACAACAGCCGCACACCAACAGCGCATGTAACCAACCGGATAATCCGACATAAAAGCTGATATCTGGACTCCAGCATAATAAAGCTAATCCAATCAATAGGTTGCCAAGAAAAAGATTCAATACAAAACGGCGGTTACTGTAATAAGCTCCATGCAACAACATGATCAGCACAAAACCGCCCAGGTTCATCAACAGGTGCCAATTATTGGTATGAAATAAATGCGCTGTCACCAAACGCCACCATTGTCCTTCATAAATAGCGGTGCGGTTAAATTCAAACAGCGGTTGCAGCTGGTCCTGTAGCAGATGTAACAGGATCAGTGTCAAAAACAACAGAACTGCCATCAAATGGCTACGTAAAAAGCTCAAAAACATCAAATTTGCATCTCAGGTGATAATTCAATGAAAAAGGAATAACAACAAAGTGTTTCAACAAGAGCGCTATATTATCTTATTTTTAGCCAGCATTGATCTGTTTGCCGCAGATAAGTTAAGGTTGCCGCGATTCGAAGTTATTTTGGAAACACCATGAAGTTTAAGCCACAGCTGCGTTTTGCACCGGTAATTTTGAGTTTGTATTGTTTTTTCTGGCAAGCAGTTGCCATAGCGGCAGATGTCGATCCGGAAGCAGCTACAGGAGTGGCAAAAAAGCAGCGGGTTGATGGTCAATCTTTTATGGTGGTGTCCGCCAATCCACTGGCCTCTGCTGCCGGCGCCAAAATGCTGGAGGCCGGCGGCAGTGCCACAGACGCTGCTATTGCCATGCAGCTGATGCTGGGGCTGGTTGAACCACAAAGCTCAGGCATAGGTGGTGGTTTATTTATGCTGCATTATGCCGGCAAAACACAGCAGATGCAGACCATTGATGGTCGTGAGACTGCGCCAAAGGCGGCACATCCGGACTGGTTTGTTGAACACAACAAAGTGATGGACTGGCGCCGTGCTTATGTTGGCGGCAAGTCGGTGGGCAGCCCTGGTGTGATCCGCGCCCTTTATCAAGCGCACCAACGCTGGGGAAAATTGCCCTGGGCTAGGTTATTTGAACCTGCTATTCAAACCGCGGAACATGGTTTTGTGGTGTCGCCACGCCTTGCGATGTTGCTGGATATTTATCAGGACGGCGGCTTATCCCATTTTGCCGCCAGCAAAACTTATTTTTACCCGGACGGTAAAGCACTGCAGGCCGGGCATTTACTGAAAAATCAGCCATATGCCGATATTCTGCGCAAAATCGCCAAAGAAGGGGACGCTGCGTTTTACCAGGGCGATAATGCCAAAGCACTGGTTGCAGCTGTGAACACCGCAGCTGTTAATCCTGGCAAACTGAGTCTGGATGATTTAAGCGGTTATCAGGCCGTTACACGCGATCCTTTGTGCCGCAGTTACCGGCAGTACAAAGTCTGTGGTATGGCTCCACCAAGTTCGGGTAGCCTGGCCGTGCTGCAAATTCTCGGCATGCTGGAACAATTTGATATGGCGTCACTAAAGCCAAACTCGGTGCAGGCGCTGCATTTATTTGCTCAGGCCAGCCGGTTGGCCTTTGCCGATCGTGAGCGTTTTTTGGCTGATCCGGCTTTTAGCAAAGTACCGGTGCAAGGTCTATTGGCAGCCGATTATTTACGCCAGCGTGCTGCACAAATTAATGTCAAACGAGATGCCGCTGTGGTAACAGCGGGTGAACCCAAGGGCGCCGAGCCGTTACAAAGCAGCAAAGCGGTGGAGTTTGACAATACCAGCCATTTATCTGTGGTGGATAAAGACGGCAATGCAGTCAGTATGACCACCAGCATCGAAAATGCCTTTGGTTCCGGTATTCTGGTGAATGGTTATCTGCTCAATAACCAACTGACCGATTTTTCACTGGATGGCCAAAAAGACGGTTTTTGGGTGGCAAACCGGGTGGAAGCAGGCAAAAGACCGCGCTCTTCGATGGCACCTATGATGGTGTTTAACCCAAAGGGGGAGCTGTTGATGCTGGCTGGGTCACCGGGCGGCAGCCGTATTATTGATTACGTGGCTCAGGCGCTGGTGGCGATGATCGACTGGCAGCTGGACCCACAGCAGGCCGCAGATCTGGCCAAAGTAACCCACCGTAATGATTTTCTGGCATTGGAGCAGGGGACTGAGCTGGAGAATCTGCTGCCGGCACTGCGTGAGTTAGGCTACGAGCCAAAACTGGTGGAACTGAACAGCGGTTTGCACTTAATTAAAAAATCAGCAGATGGCTGGCAGGGCGGCGCCGATCCACGCCGTGAAGGCCAGGCCATTGCGAAGTAACAGGACATAAGCATGACAATTCTTCAAAGTACCCAGCACGGGGTGCTGACGCTGACGTTACAACGACCAGAGAAAAAAAACGCCTTATCAAGTGTGATGTATCAGGCGCTGACTGCGGCTTTACAACAGGCAGAGCAGGACCCGGATGTCCGGGTTGTGGTACTCAGAGGCCAGCCGGACTGTTTTTGCTCTGGTAATGATCTGGCCGATTTTGTGGCCGCAGGCGCGCTTAATGCGGAACATCCAACAGTGATGTTTTTACATGCACTGAGTCATTTTCAAAAACCAGTGGTTGCAGCTGTGGCTGGCCTTGCCATTGGCATCGGCACCACGGCGCTGTTGCATTGTGATTTAGTGTATGCCGCACCCGGCTGTCGTTTCCAGCTGCCTTTTACTGCGCTGGGTTTGTGCCCCGAAGCGGCGTCCAGTTTATTGTTGCCAAAACTGGTGGGTTATCAGAAAGCAGCACAATATTTATTACTGGGTGAAGCATTTGACACCAACGAAGCCCATCGCATGGGACTGGTGAACGACGTGGTGGCAGCTGAAGAGTTGTTTGCTTATGCAGAGCAAAAAGCGCTGAAGCTGGCGGCTTTACCCTCAGAAGCTGTGATCCAGTCGAAAAAGCTGTTGCGTGCGCCACAACAGCAGCTGGTACAGCAGGTGTTACATCAGGAGCTGGCAGTGTTTGAGCACTTGCTGCACACAGATGCCTGTCAGCAAGCACTCACGCAGTTTTTTGCGCGTAATAAAGGTTAACTTAAACGCCGGTGCGGGCAAATGGATCGGTTTTTATCTCAGAAATCAGCCATTTGCCTTTTTGATTAACCAATTTCACCATCCGCATATCCACTCTTTTGCCGCCGTCATATTCACCGGTAAAAATCAGCATGACCTCGGCTTTATCGGTATAAAACTCACGGACGTTTTTATTGGTGTCTTCAACGGTAATTTCCAGTTTATCAAAACGCATATTAAACAAAGTGCGGCCCGCGGCTTTACCGGTGGAGTAGCTGTCCAGCACCCTGGCCAGTGAAGGCACAGCCAGCTTTTTGGCTTTTTCTAAATTATTTTCAATCAGAATGGCGTTAAAAAACTTTACCGCATTGGATTCAGGGACTTCTGCTATAGTGGCCGCAGACGAAGTGGGTTCTTTGGTATCCGGATCGTCGGAACAGCCCGTTAACAGCGCTGCACCGCATAACATCGCCGGAATGAAGAACAGGGAATAAAAACGCATAACTTAACCTTGCCGTTTGAACCAACACAGCGTTTAGTGTGCTGCTTTTCCTGGTTGCTGTAAAGAAAAAGGCCACAAAGTGGCCTTTTGCAAAGTTAAAACTTGCTACAAATCAGGCCTGTAGTTCTTGCTCGGTAAATACGTCCGCAAAAAGTGGGCTGGTTAAATAACGTTCTGCTGCAGAAGGTAAAATCACCACAATGTTTTTGCCTTCGTATTCAGGCAGTTCAGCCAGACGTTTGGCGGCAACCACAGCTGCACCCGATGAAATACCAGCCAGGATACCTTCTTCACGCATCAGGCGATGTGCCATGGCAATGGCTTCATCGTTAGTGACTTTTTCTACCCGGTCAATCAGGCTTAAATCCAGGTTGCCCGGAATAAAACCGGCACCAATACCCTGAATTTTATGTGGGCCAGGTTTTAATTCTTCACCAGCCAGTGCCTGGCTGATGACAGGAGAATCGGCAGGTTCTACCGCCACGCTAATCAGCGGATGTTTCTTTTCATTTTTGATATACCGGCTGACGCCGGTAATGGTGCCACCAGTACCAACACCAGCAACAAAAATGTCAATTTGGCCGTCGGTATCGTTCCAGATTTCAGGGCCTGTGGTATCAAAGTGGATTTGTGGGTTAGCCGGGTTTTCAAACTGTTGTAATAACAGATATTTATCCGGGTTTGATGCCTGAATTTCTTTCGCCTTTTCAATGGCGCCTTTCATGCCTTTTGGCCCTTCAGTCAACACCAGATTTGCACCCAGCGCTTTTAACAGTTTGCGCCTCTCTAAAGACATGGTGGCCGGCATGGTTAAAGTCAGCGGATAACCGCGGCTTGCTGCGACAAAGGCCAGTGCAATACCTGTGTTCCCTGACGTAGGTTCAATCAGTTCTTTGCCCGGGCCTAACAAACCTTTTTTCTCAGCGTCCCAAATCAGCGCTGCGCCTAAACGGCACTTGACTGAGAAACTCGGGTTACGCGCTTCAATTTTGGCAAACACATTGCCCGAAGTGACACGCGACAGTTTAACCAAAGGTGTATTGCCAATTGACAGTGAATTGTCCTGATAAATTTTTGCCATGCTAAGCTCCAGCACATTAAGATGCGATTTAGCATAACCGCTCTCGTTAAAAACGAAAGAAGCGTTTTGGCATAAGTTATAAAATATTTAGTTATAAGCAGGGCAAGGCATGGCTTTTCACAGCACCAAAGATTATATCGTCAGTCCGGAACTGGCACTGGCGGTCAACGCTGCAATCTCCTTAGAAAAACCTTTATTAATCAAAGGTGAGCCCGGCACAGGCAAAACCAAACTGGCCGAACAGCTGGCAGCAAGCCTGGATACACAACTGATTCAGTGGCATATCAAATCCACCACCAAAGCGCAGCAGGGGCTGTATGAATATGATGCAGTGTCCCGTCTGCGTGATAGTCAGCTCGGTGATAGCAGGGTACATGATATTCAGAACTACATTAAACCCGGCAAGTTGTGGCAAGCTTTTACTGCGCCAAAACGCCCTGTGCTGCTTATTGATGAAATTGATAAAGCCGATATTGAGTTTCCAAACGACTTATTGCACGAGCTGGATCAAATGGCCTTTGATGTGTACGAAACCGGCGAAAGTATCAGAGCCAAAGTACGGCCTATTGTGATCATCACGTCTAACAATGAAAAAGAGCTGCCCGATGCTTTTTTACGTCGTTGTTTTTTCCATTATATCCGCTTTCCGGATGCCGACACTTTAAGTGCGATAGTGGAGGTGCATTTGCCGGGTCTGACCAAAACTTTATTAACAGAAGCGTTAGAGCTGTTTTTTGGCTTGCGTGACATGGCGCAATTAAAGAAAAAACCTTCAACTTCTGAGCTGATTGACTGGCTGAAATTATTGCTGGCTGAGCAAATTCCGGCACAGGCTTTAACGCAGAGTAAAGAAAAAGGCGGTTTAATGCCGCTTTATGGCGCTTTGCTGAAGAATGAGCAGGATGTTGCGCTGGTAGAAAAACTGCTGTTTATGGCTAAAAGAGCCGGGCGCTGAGCCATGTTGATAGAGTTTTTTCTGACAGTGCGCAAATACGGAGTGCCTGTCAGCATTACCGAATGGCTGGACTTACTTAAAGCGCTGGAAAAACAGCTGGTGTTTGCCGATATGGCAGAGTTTTATCTGCTGGCCCGGCTTTGTCTGGTTAAAGACGAAGTACATTTTGATAAGTTCGACCGCGCCTGTGCTGAATATTTTGAAGGTGTGGAGAGTCTTGATTTAGCGAGTTTAATCCCACCCGAATGGCTGGTGCCCAATCTGATCCGGCAATTATCGGAGCAGGATAAAGCCGCGTTGCAAAAAGCCGGTGGGCTGGAAGCGTTATTAAATAAATTCCGTGAGCGGCTCAAAGAGCAGCAGGAGCGGCATCAGGGCGGCAATAAATGGATAGGCACTGGCGGCAGTTCGCCTTTTGGCGCTTATGGTTATCATCCCGAAGGGATCAGAGTAGGGCAACAAGGTTCAGGGCAGCGCCGTGCGGTTAAAGTATGGGATGAACGGCAGTTTGCCGATTTGGACAGCAAAGCAGAATTAAATAACCGCAATATCAAACTGGCTCTGCGCCAGCTGCGCCGTTTTGCCCGCACCGGTGCTACGCTCGAGCTGGATTTAGCCGGTACCATCAGCGCTACTTCCAAACAAGCCGGTTATCTGGATTTGCAGTTTCAACGGGAACGGCACAATGCGGTGAAAGTGCTGATGCTATTTGATGTCGGCGGGTCAATGGACGACCATATTGAACAGGTACAACAGCTATTTAGTGCGGCGCACAGTGAATTTAAACAACTGGAATTTTTTTATTTTCACAATTGTGTGTATGAGCATGTCTGGCGCAGCAATAAAAGGCGGCCTCAGGATCTGGTTTCAGTCCAGGAATTGATCCGCACCTATCATTCCGATTACAAACTGATTTTTGTTGGTGATGCCACTATGGGGCCTTATGAAATCACCTATCCGGGCGGCAGTGTGGAACATTTTAATGCTGAAGCCGGTGCAGTCTGGCTTACGCGGCTCACCCGGCATTTTGGCCATTATGTCTGGCTAAACCCGCAGCCAGTAGCATGGTGGAACAGTTACGCCTCTATTGCAGTGATCCAGCAGCTCATGCAGCAGCGGATGTATGGATTGTCACAGGATGGCTTAACTCAGGCCATCCGGACTTTGCTGCAGAAATAATGGCCTGTACAGCATTGTTTAGTAGCCGCACTGTGGTGAAGAATGCTTGAAATCGTTATGATAAATTTCTGAATATAATAACAATTATAAGGTTGAATCATGGAAGTCATACCACAGAATGTGCCCTCGGCTGAGCAAGGACACCAGCCGCTGACCAAAAAAGAATGCCGCGAAATTGTGACGCCTTATGCCTTTATGGTGGCCGATGATTTGCTGGGCACCCCATTGGCCAGCCCCTGGCGCCGTGCCGCAGCCATGGCTATAGACGGTGTTATTATCGCTGGCCTTGCCAGTGCCAGCTTGTTGTTTATTTTGCCGGTGATGCTGTATCTATGCTGGTTACGTTATCAGCTGAAAAAATATACCCATCTGGTGCTGCTGTTGCTGGCCACCTTTTTGTTGTCGACTACGGCCACTGTAGCGCCTGAACTTATCAGCGAGCAAAAAGACGTTCGGACGAATAATCTGGTGGATGACAGGCTGGATGCAGCTGGCTCTGCCGCTTTGGCCTTTTCAGTGCTTAAGTTAAGCCGCGACGACTGTAAAACTGATTGTATTGCCGCTGAGCTCAAAAGCAGCAGTCAGCAATTGGCCAAAGCAGGAGTGCCTGCAGCTGATGCCCGTCAGCTATTAACTGATCTGTTGGAAGTGACTGAGTTAAGTTCCAAAGCGAAAAAAGCCTTGCTTGAGCGGGAGCTCAAATCTTATCAGCCAGCAGATCAGGTTCCGGCTGCTGTCGCTGAAGCTGTTCCTACACCAGATGCAAATGTGGTGAGCACAGACTCTGCGGAAAAACCCTGGTATCAGCCTTCGGAAGGTACCCAAAGTATTATTGGGTGGGTCAAAGGTATTCTGGCCGATTTTGGTTTGGGTTTTGGCTGGGCCATGTTTTATTTTACGGCGTATATTCACTGGGCCCATGGTCAGACTATTGGCAAAAAACTACTTCAAATCAGAGTTATTAAGCTTGATGGTAAGGAACTTGACGTCTTTGCCGCTTTTAGCCGGCAAGGTGGTTATGGTGCCGGTTTTGCCACAGGTTTAATGGGTTTTTTACAGGTATTCTGGGATCCAAACCGCCAGGCTATTCAGGATAAAGTGGTGTCGACTGTGGTGATCCGGCTAAACCAACCCAAACGTCCTTTGCATCATTAACGGTCGGGACCACCGCTGTGTGCCTTTCAGCCAATCAAGGCCCGGAAAAATTGACAGCCCGCGCCCAGCTGGATCGGTTATACTGGTACGACATGTAAAACAGCGGTCATCATAAGAGCCGCGCCCAGACAAGATAGCGCCCCGGAGTGAATGATGAAAGATGTGGTGATCAGTGGTTCAGGGGTCTTTACCCCAGAGTTAACCATCAGTAACGAAGAGTTAGTGGCCAGTTTTAATCAGTATGTCGATTTATTTAATACCGAAAATGCAGAGGCGATAGCCCAAGGCGAAGTTGCTGCGCTGGAATATTCCAGCTGTGAATTTATTGAAAAAGCATCCGGCATTAAATCACGCCATGTGCTGTATAAAGAAGGTATTCTTGACCCCTATGTGATGCAGCCGGTATTTCCAAAACGGGGTGAAGACCAGGTGCCGGAAATGGTGGAAATGGCCATTGTTGCCGCCCGCGAAGCCATGGCTCAGGCCGGTAAAACAGCGGCCGATATCGATTTAATTATCTGCGCCGCCTCGAATATTCAGCGTGCTTACCCGGCGTTAGCTATCGAATTACAGCAACAGCTGGGCGCCAGCGGTTATGCTTTTGATATGAATGTGGCTTGCTCTTCAGCCACTTTTGGCATCAGCAACGCCGTCAATGCGATTCGGGGTGGCACAGCCAAAGTGGTGCTGGTGGTCAATCCGGAATTTGCCTCACCTCAGGTCAATTACACCAGCCGCGACAGCCATTTTATTTTTGGTGATGTATGTACTGCCACTATTATTGAAGCCACCGACACTTGCACTGCCAAAAATGCCTGGAAAATCCTTGGTATGCGCCTGAAAACCGAGTTTTCCAATAATATCCGTTGTGATGTGAGTTACACCGATCATTGCCATCCGGAAGTCGACCCGGACACGCCGTTTTTTAAACAGCAAGGCCGTAAAGTATTTAAAGAGTTATTGCCAATAGTAGCGGATGTGATTTTAACCGAGATGGCGGCGCTGCATGTGCAACCTGAAGATTTAAAAAGGTTATGGTTACATCAGGCCAATATTAATATGAATATTTTTGCCGCCCGTAAAATTCTGGGCCGTGAGCCAGAGCCTGGTGAAGCGCCATTGGTGCTTGATACCTATGCCAACACAGCATCAGCGGGTTCTGTCATCGCCTTTCATCAGAATAAACAAGGTTTGCAGGTGGGTGACAAAGCCGTGCTGTGTTCTTTTGGTGCTGGTTATTCAGTAGGTTGTTTAATGCTGGAAAAATTCAGCTAAACAGCAAGTAAAGTAGTCCTGCGTCACAGACGCAGGACAGAGTTTTGATCATAAGAAACCGGCGAAGGCACAAAAGCATCGGCTTCGCTGTCATTACACCAGTTGTCGCTGTCTATCAGATAACGGAACTGGAATTCCTGCGCCGTTGGCAGGGTTAAAGTGGTGCTGAAATCGCCATTTTTTTGCTTTTTCATCGCCGTTGCCTGCCAGTTATTAAATTCACCCAAAATGGACACCGAAGCTGCGGCGGCAGCCTGCTCTTTGGGCACGACGAAAGTCACTTTACATGCTGGTTTGGTTTTCAGATATTGTTTACTGATCGACATTTCCTGCTCCTTTTGGTGAGACGTCTAAAGCCCATGCTTCGCGGCTTGTGCCGGAACTTTTAAAAGCTAGCACAAAAATGTGACCAAAAAAAATACAAATAATTCAGCGCTGCTATGCAAACGTATGCTGAAACTTCAGTGGTAAAACAGCTTGTTTTTGTTGTGTATGACGCTGAAATCAAACAACAGTATCAACATCGGGTGAGAAGTTGTGTAAAGGCAAATGCCGGCCGGTGGGCTGATACAATAAAAAAACCGCCTGACGGCGGTTTTTTAAAATTGGCTGTTTAAGGCATTAACATTCAATAATGTTCACTGCCAGGCCACCCCGCGACGTTTCCTTGTATTTACTTTGCATATCACGGCCTGTGTCCCACATGGTTTTAATCACTTTATCCAGCGACACCTTGTGCTCGCCAGTACCGCGCAGCGCCAGGCGCGACGCATTAATGGCTTTTACCGCCCCCATGGCATTACGTTCAATACAAGGCACCTGTACTAAACCGCCGACCGGGTCGCAGGTCAGACCCAGGTTGTGCTCCATGCCAATTTCAGCGGCATTTTCCACATTATCCACAGAGCCACCGAGAATTTCGGTTAAAGCACCGGCCGCCATAGAACAAGCCACACCCACTTCACCCTGACAACCAACTTCGGCACCAGAGATAGACGCATTCTTTTTATATAAAATGCCAATAGCTGCTGCAGTTAACAAATACCGGGTGTAGATGTCCGGTGTTACCGGCTGAATAAATTTGTCGTAATACATCAGCACAGCCGGGATAATACCGGCAGCACCATTGGTTGGGGCTGTTACTACACGGCCACCGGCGGCATTTTCTTCATTGACGGCGAGCGCAAATAAGTTCACCCAGTCCATGGCTTGCAAAGGGTCTGAGCTCTTTTCCGCCATTAAACGGCGATGCAAAGCAGGGGCACGGCGTTTAACTTTGAGGCCACCAGGCAAAATACCTTCGGTTTTCATACCCCGTTGCACGCAGTTGAACATGGTTTGCCAAATCTGGCCAAGCTCTTGCTGAATTTGTGCTTCAGAGCGCAGCACTTTTTCGTTTTCCATCATCAGCGCTGCAATAGATAAACCGTGCTCTTTGCACAGTTTTAACAGCTCAGCGCCACTATTAAACGGAAATGGGGGCGGATTGTCGGCAGCAAACTGGCTGGCGGCCTTTTTTTCATTATCAAAATCTTCTGCCTTGACGATAAAACCACCGCCAATCGAAAAATAAATTTCGCTGAAGATCACATCTTTACCGGCATAAGCAATCAGCTCCATGCCGTTGCTGTGCTCTTTTAAGGTTTTACGGCGATGAAACACAATGGCACCTTCCCGTGGGAAGCTGACCGCATGGACACCGTTTAATAAAATTTGTTGGGATTCATCCACTTGTTTTAATAAACCAGGGATCAGATCCGGATCGCAGTTCTCAGGTAAAAAGCCAGCCAGACCTAAAATTACCGCCTTGCCGGTACCGTGGCCAATACCGGTTTGACCTAAAGAGCCAAACAGCTCCACTTTAATGCTGGTCACTTTATCAATCAGATTGGCGTTAATCAGATTGTCGGTAAAAATTTTGGCGGCGCGCATAGGCCCAACGGTATGAGAGCTGGACGGGCCAATGCCGATGCTGAACATGTCAAATGCGCTGATAATCATGAAAATACTACTACTGTGACTAATGTTGTGGCGCCATTGTAGCCCAAGCTATCTGATTCTGTAAGTGAGCTGGTAACTGGTCAGTGTTGCTTCTGTTTTGCCTTAGTTTTTCTAATATCAAAAACTTGGAAATTTAAGCTTCAGAGCCTGTCAGGTGCATTAGCTTTTGGTGTGCAAGGAAAAAGACTATTTGGGAAACAAGGCATAAAGGCTGGCGCTAAGGCCGAAAATAACATTGATTATTTTAATGGATTTACCGAAAGCAGAAATGCACGCAAAGCATTCTTTACAAAGTGGCGTTACCAAGAGGTTTGTTCGGCCAGTTGTTGCAAAATGGCTGCTGTGGCGCCCCAGATCAGTGAACCCTGGTACGGAATAAAATGCAGCATCTGTTTTTGCTGTTTACGTTCAAACCAGAGGCTGGTGCGATGCCGGGGCGACAATGCCAGCGCCAGCGGCAGCTCAATCAGGCTGTCGACTTCATTTGGGTTGATACACCACTGCGGTTTTTGCGCGATAAAACCCAGCCAGGGTGATACCACAAATCCAGTACTGGTGTTTATCAGCGGCAAAGAGCCTAATACCTGAATGCCACCAGCCTGAATACCGGTTTCTTCTTCAGTTTCACGCAGTGCCGCCTGCAGTGCAGTCTCAGCAAGTTCAATTTTGCCCCCGGGTAAACTGATTTGGCCCGGGTGATGGCGTAAATGTTGGGCACGGCGGGTTAATAATAATTTCAGCCCATCCGGCTCAGGCCATAACAACAGCATCACAGCTGCATTGGCTTTGTCTGCTGTGTTGGCTCCGGGGTTTTGTTGTCTGGTCAGCAAAAACCTGGGATAAAAGTCGGCAAAATGCATATCACCTCAGAGCGCGGTTAATACCGGCAAAATTCTGGCTACTTTATCAAAGGTTTCCTGATACTCACTTTCAAAGGTGGAGTCAGCGACAATGCCACCACCGGCCCAGCAATAAATCTGGCCGTCGACACAAAGCAGGGTGCGGATGGCAATATTGCTGTCCATCCGGCCATGCTGGCTGACATAACCAATGCTGCCGCAATAGACGGAGCGCCGACACGGTTCCAGCTCTTCAATAATTTCCATAGCGCGGATTTTAGGTGCACCGGTAATAGAGCCTCCCGGAAAAGCGGCTTTTAATAAATCGACACCACTGAGGTTGGTGTTTAATTGGCCTGTCACAGTACTGACCAAATGATGCACGGCGGGAAAAGACTCGATGGCAAAAAGGGACGGCACTTTAACTGAGCCAGGTTTGCACACTTTGCCCAGATCATTTCTGAGTAAATCTACAATCATTACGTTTTCGGCGCGATCCTTGGCCGATTGTTGCAATGCGCTGGCGCTCTGCGCATCAAGTGTCACATCGGCAAAACGGGGTTTAGTGCCTTTAATGGGTTTGGTTTCTACCTGTCCATTATTCAGTGCAATAAAACGCTCAGGCGAAATAGACAACACAGCACCCTGAGCTAAGCGGATAAAAGCGGAAAAAGGTGCGGCATTGCTGGCTCTGAGTTTCAGATAAGCCTGCCATTCATCCCCCTGATAACGGGCGCTAAAACGCTGGGCAAGATTAATTTGATAACAATCACCACTTTTCAGATAAGCCTGAATTTGCTCAAATTTTTGCTGGTACTGCTGTTTATCCATATTGGCTTGCCAGGCCGAGCTTAACAAAAATTTTTGCTGTTGTTGCTGCAGATAATTTTGTTGTTGTGTCTGTAGCCAGGCTTGTTGTTGCGGCCAGCGTGTGGCGGCATCACCACGGCAATCCACATACCACAGCTCTCGCAGCTGTTTATCCAGTACCAGAGCCCAGGGGTATAAGCCAAAACAAATATCAGGCAGCTTGATATCGTCATTGGCGCTTTGTGGCAGTTGTTCTATCACCCGGCCCGCGTCATATGCGATGTAACCCAGGGCGCCGCCGGTAAAGGGCAGTGGCTGTTCGGTGTTTTGGCAAGGCCCCAGATACTGCTGTTGCAGGGTTTTTAACAGTTCAAAAGGGTCGGCGTTTAGCTCATCACTGCCATCCGGCGTTGTCACAGTACAACGTCTGCCTTTGGCTTCTAACGTCACTAAAGGTTGTGCCACCAGAATGTCGTATCTGCTGTTGGTATGGTTTTGGGCGGCGGAGTCGAGCAGCATGGCAAAAGGCATGGCAGAAAGCGGAGCAAAAAGCTCAAGCAGGGAATCAGGCGTTTCAGGTAATAACAACACAGACATCTACAGGATTCTCAATAATTCAAAGCTGTGCAGCGGCGAAGCGGGCGCTTCTCACCGATTTTTGTCGCTGTTTAGCCCAAGGTTACAGTTTCATGCCATTTTTGTCTGACTTTGAGCCTGGTTTGATCTTCGGGTGACTAGCCGCTGCTTTTGATGCGCGTTATGATACCAGCCCTGCTTAAAAAGAACAGCCAAGGGTCGGTTGAGCAAGCAACCGGCACCAGCTGCAACAGCTGTAGTTGTGGTGTTTTTTGCACTACAGCATGAACCGACACTCGAGGGCATAGCATGACCGTGATCCGCCAACAAGATTTTATCGACAGCATCGAAGATGCACTGCAATACATCTCTTTTTATCATCCGCTGGATTTTGTCCAGGCTTTGGAAAAGGCCTATCACAAAGAACAAAACCAGGCTGCCAAAGATGCTATTGCCCAAATTCTGATCAACTCCCGGATGTCAGCTGAAGGCCACAGACCTATTTGCCAGGACACTGGTATCGTCACCTGTTTTGTCAATATAGGTATGGACGTCAAATGGGACAAAACCGATATGACCATTCAGCAAATGGTTGATGAAGGTACCCGCCGTGCTTATATGAATCCAATCAACCCGCTGCGTGCTTCTATTGTTGCTGACCCTGCCGGCTCACGGAAAAACACCAAAGACAACACACCAGCTGTGGTGCATATCAATATGGTGCCAGGCCATCATGTGGAAGTGGCGATTGCCGCCAAAGGCGGTGGCAGCGAAAACAAAACCAAAATGGTGATGCTCAACCCCTCTGACTCAGTGGTGGAGTGGGTGCTGGAAACCTTACCAAAAATGGGCGCCGGCTGGTGTCCGCCAGGCATGCTGGGCATTGGTATTGGTGGCACTGCTGAAAAAGCCGCAGTACTTGCCAAAGAAGCGCTGATGGAGCCTGTGGATATTCAGGAGCTGATTGAAAAGGGCGCAGAAACAGGTGAAGAAAAACTGCGTTTAGAGCTTTATGAAAAAGTGAACAAACTTGGGATTGGTGCTCAGGGTTTAGGCGGTTTAACCACAGTGGTTGACGTAAAAATTAAATCAGCACCAACACATGCAGCGTCAAAACCTGTGGTGATGATCCCCAACTGCGCCGCTACCCGCCATGTGCATTTTCATTTAGATGGCTCAGGCCCGGCGCATTTACCAGTGCCAAAACTGGAAGACTGGCCAGAAGTGACCTGGGAGCTGGGTGCCAATGTGCGCCGGGTGAATTTGAATACTGTGACACCTGCTGATGTGCTGGACTGGAAAGCCGGTGAAACCGTGCTGCTGTCTGGCAAAATGCTGACCGGCCGCGATGCGGCGCACAAGCGGATTGCCGATATGCTGGCTGCTGGCCAAGGCCTGCCAGAAGGCGTTGATTTTAAAAATAAATTTATCTATTACGTCGGCCCTGTGGATGCAGTCGGAGACGAAGTAGTGGGGCCTGCAGGTCCAACAACAGCCACCCGTATGGATAAATTTACCGAGATGATGTTAAGCCAAACAGGTCTGCTTGGCATGATTGGTAAATCAGAACGTGGTGATGCCACTGTTGAGAGTATTCGCCAGCATAAAGCTGTCTACCTGATGGCGGTGGGCGGTGCAGCTTATCTGGTGTCTAAAGCCATTAAACAGGCCCGTGTGGTGGCTTTTGCCGATTTAGGCATGGAAGCTATTTATGAGTTTGATGTGGTGGACATGCCGGTGACAGTGGCCGTTGACAGTCAGGGCAATAACGTGCATAAACAAGGACCTGCGATCTGGAAAGTGAAGATCGGCGAGCTGGATGCACAAGCAGCAAAAGCATAAGTATTAGAAGAAAAAATACAGGCCGTCAGGTCGTATCTAAGCGCCACAAGCTGACAATGCGCGTCAGTTGTGGCCACAACTAACTGTAACGCGCCTGCCCCTGGCTACCGGAGGCGGCGCGTTTTTTCAGGGAGACACAATCATATGAAAAAAGCATGGGGAATTTTAGTCGCGGCTTTATTAAGCGGCGCAGCCCAGGCCAAATCGCCTTTAACCGTCGAACACTTAAATAAACTGAATAAACTTTATGATGTGGTGTTGTCCTCAGACGGCCGTTATCTGGTCTATGGCCAGAAAAATGGTGGTTTAGCACCAGCCGACAGCACAGCTGATTTATACCTGATGGATTTATCCGACGGCAATAAAGTCAAACGCCTAACCGAAAGCGACAGCAAAGAACACTCGGTCAAATTCAGCAGCGATGACGCAAGCCTTTATTTTTTAACTGACCGCAGTGGCTCTACTCAGCTGTGGCGACTACCACTTGGTGGCGGTGAAGCACAGCAAGTCACTGATTTACCGCTGGATGTACAAGGTTATCTGGTGTCTTCCGACAACAAAAAACTGGTACTGACCTTAGATGTAAAACCAGGTTGTGGTGATATTGCCTGTACTGTCACAGCGCAAAAACAAAAAGCAGAGAAAAAAGACAGTGCCATGGTGTATGACCAATTAATGGTTCGGCATTGGGATACTTTTGAAGACGAATTTAAACAACACTTTTTTGTGGCGGATTTAACCGGTAAAAAAGTAACAGACGCCCGCGATTTAATGCCGGAGTGGAATACCGATGTGGCAGGCGCTGGCGAAGCGGCCTTTACGCCGGATGGCAATAACCTGGTGTTTAGTGCCAAAATTCCGGCCAAAGATCAGGCCTGGCACACCAACTTTGATATTTTTCAGGTGGCTCTTGCCGGCGGCGAAAAAATTAATTTAACCAAAGATAATCCGGCCTGGGATGCCAAACCGGCTTTTTCTAAAGATGGCCGTTATATGGCCTATCTGGCGATGAAAAAACCAGGCTTTGAAGCCGATCGTTTTGGTTTGATGTTGCTGGATTTAGTCACAGGTGAGCGCAAAGAGCTGGCGCAGGACTGGGATAGATCAGTGGATGAATATCTGTTTGGCCCGGATAACCGCACTTTATATGTGACAGCGCAGGATGTAGGCCAAAAGAGTATTTTTGCCATTAACAGCGCCTTTGGTGATGTGTCCAAAGTGTATGGTGACGGCAGCGCCGGCAGCCTGAATGTGGCTGCTGGCAAAGTGATTTTTGTCAATCACAGCCTGAATTCGCCAATGGATATTTATCAGGTGAAAGGCGAGTCGGGGCAAGCTGAAGCCTTAACCCGCATCAATGCTGACAATCTGAAAGACATTCAGTTTGGCGAGTTTGCGCAGTTTAGTTTCCCTGGTGCCAATGAAGAAACGGTCCACGGCTACTGGATGAAACCCTGGAATTATCAGGAAGGCAAAAAATACCCTATTGCTTTTATTGTGCACGGCGGCCCGCAAAGTAGCTTTGGCAATATGTTTAACTACCGCTGGAACGCTCAGCTCTGGGCAGCGCAGGGTTATGGTGTGGTGATGATCGATTTCCATGGCTCTACCGGCTATGGTCAGGCCTTTACCGATTCCATCAGTCGGGACTGGGGTGGCAAACCACTGGAAGACCTGAAAAAAGGCCTGACTTATATCACCGAAAAAGAAAGCTGGCTTGATGGCAACAATGCCTGTGCCCTTGGCGCTTCGTATGGCGGTTATATGATGAACTGGATAGCCGGCAACTGGCCGACCGGCTTTAAGTGTCTGGTCAATCATGCCGGTTTATTTGATATGCCAAGTTTTTACGGCAGCACCGAAGAGTTGTGGTTCCCTGAATATGACATGGGGGGCCCGGTCTGGAATAAAGAAGCCGATTATCACAAGTTTAATCCGGCGGCTTTAGTGGACAACTGGAAAACGCCAATGTTGGTGATCCACGGTTTAAAAGATTATCGGGTGCCTTATGCCCAGGGGTTAGCTGCTTTTACCACACTGCAGCGTAAAGGTATTGACTCTAAACTGGTGATTTTCCCGGATGAAAACCACTGGATCCTAAAACCGGCCAACGCCGAGCGCTGGTACAACGAAGTGTTTGCCTGGATGAAACAACATACAGCGAAAAAATAACAGTTACTGCCATCATCAAGCCCGCTTAATGCGGGCTTTTTTACGCCAGCTGTGGCAATAAGGCGATAAAATGTCTTTGTTAAATGTGATGAAAAATTCACAGTAAAACAAAAAGATGCTTACTTCTATTGCAAAGGATGGCCGGTGATATATCTTTAGCTGCACCACCTTGTCTCCTGTCTGGAGACATCAATGCCAGGTTCTATCAGCTGACATAAGGAGTTTGTCATGCGTTTTACCCAAAAAATTAAACTGATCAGTTTAGCGACCGCTTTATTCCCTTTGTTGTTGGCCACCATTATTGTCACCTTGTTAGCCAGAGCCGAGTTATTTCATCAGGCCGAAGCTAAGTTGATGGCCGTTCGGGAAATTAAAAAACAGCAGGTGCAGACGTTATTTCAGGATTTTGCTAAAGGACTCACTACGGTGCGGGCTGTTGCCGAACAAAGCTCAGACCAAAATCCGCAGGCGCTTGATCTGGTGCTCGCCAAAATGGCGAGCGAACTTGGTTTTTACGATATTTTCCTGATTGATCCCCAAGGCACCATTGTTTACAGCGTGGCTCGTGAAAGCGACTATCAGACCAATTTATTGGATGGCCCTTATCGGGATTCCGGGCTGGCGCAGCTTTATCGCAGCGTAAAAAACTCGGCGACTCAGCTGCAGATTCAGGACTTTGCGCCTTATGCCCCCTCCAACGGTCAGGCAGCTGCTTTTATGGCGATGCCTTTTGTACTGAATGGCAACAACTGGGTGGTGGCAGTGCAATTGTCTATTGACCGTATTAACGCAGTGATGCAGGTGCGGGAGGGCATGGGGCAAAGTGGAGAAACTTATCTGGTTGGGCCTGATCAGCGGATGCGCTCAGACTCTTTTCTTGACCCGGTGAATCGTACTGTACTGGCGTCTTTTGCCGGCACAGTGGCTGCAAATGGTGTGCAGACTGCAGCAAGTCAAGCGGCGCTGCAAGGACAAAGCGGCCTGCTTTATATCAACGATTACAATCAAAATCCGGTGGTGTCGGCTTATTCGCCTGTCACTTTATTTGGTCTGCAATGGGCATTGCTGGCAGAAATTGATGTGGCCGAAGTGGCGGCACCGGCGCAGCGTATGTTGTGGATCGGGCTTGCGATAGTGCTGGCGGCTGTGGTGCTGGCACTTTTGGCTGCAGCAGTTGTCAGCCGTTTTGTGCTGGCACCTTTAGGTGGTGAGCCGGCCGATATGGTTTTGATGACCAGTGTGATCGCCAAAGGTGATCTCACCATGGCGCTTGGCAGCGCCACTCAGTCCAGTCTGATGGGTTGGTTATCCAGAATGCAGCAACAACTACGGGCACTGATAGCACAGCTGGTTGGCGTTGGCCGCGCGCTGGAAATGGCCGCGGCACAAAATTCAGCGGCTATGACGCAGGCCGATGGCAGTTTGCAGCTGCAGGCGCGCGAAACGGAAATGCTGGCCACCGCCATTGAAGAAATGAGTTATGCCGCGGCGGAAATTGGCACTAATACGATTCAGGCGTCTGATGAAGTGAATGCCTGCCAGCAGTCTGGTGCGCAGTTAACGGCTACTATTTATCAGGTTGTCAGCAGTCTGGATCAGACCATGTCGGCTTTTTCGCACATTCGTGATGGTGTATCCAAGCTGGATAAAGACAGTCAGCAGATTGCGGCTGTTGTTGGTGTGATCACCGCTATTGCCGAACAAACCAATTTGCTGGCGCTAAATGCGGCCATAGAAGCCGCAAGAGCTGGTGAACAAGGTCGGGGTTTTGCCGTGGTGGCGGATGAAGTGCGCCAGCTTGCTGCCAAGGTGCAGCTTGCCACCAAAGATATCAGCGCAGTCATAGGTGGGGTAGTCCAGCTTTCAAAGGATCTGAGTCAAAACAGTGTGGATTGTGTGCAAATAGCAGAGCACACCAAAACCCAGGCCGGTGAGATGCAGCAGCAGGTGGATGATATAGAGCGGCGGTTATTACAGTTAAAACAGCTGATGGCACAAACCGCCACTGCTGCAGAAGAACAAAGTAGTGTCAGCACCACGTTGGCCCGTGGTATCAGTTGCCTCAGTGCTGCAGCTGAAGAGAACAGCAGCGCTATCAGTGAAGTGGCGCAAAGTACTCGTAGCTTATTGGGTCTTGCCAATGAACTTGGCACTACTGTGGGTCAGTTTAAAGTATAAAAAGGTTTGGGGTTGGCGAACACGACGTTTAAGATTTTAAGAATTTCATACACTTAGATGTTAAATGTTCGAAACTGCGTTATGATTTAGCCGGCTGTTGTGGTGATAAAACACAACACCGGCGTTAATTAGCCTCAGATTTACATTTTACTAACCCTTTGCAAGTTGGGGTATTCACCGTAGTGCTAACAGGATAACTTTTTGTTGATGAGTTCCGCTTCACAGCAACAAACCTCACCACAAAACCGACGCCGTTCGGTGCTCACCATTATTGCCAGTTATGTGGTTTTTACCCTGTGTTGGATCCTGCTGTCAGATTATTTGCTGGACAGTGCCGGTTTGCCGCCCCAACAGATATTCTGGTTCTCTGTAGCCAAGGGGCTGGTCTATATAGTCCTAAGTTCCCTGTTGTTATATTTTCTGGTGCAGCGCAGCCTGGACAAAGCGGTTGAGCTGCCAGCGCTTAAATTTTCTAAAGTAAATCATTCCCGCATTTTATGGTTGTTATTGTTAATTTTACTGTCGTCTCCGGTGTTGTCTTTGCTTGTCAAAAATTTATATGGCGAACAGGTCCTGAATGCGAGCCGCGACAGCAGCCAGCGCGTGCTGGCACAAAAACAGCAGTTTTTTCAACGCTGGCTGCAAGAACGGCAGTTTGATATCAACAGCCTGCGCCATGATTTAGCACTGGCGCAGCAGCTGGCTGTGCTGGCAAAACAGAAACCGGTCGTCCAGGAGTCGCAAACGCAGCCCAATGCAATAAGTGCTGCTTCGGCTCAGATCCGCGCCCGTTTATCACCACTGGTCGCAAACCATGCCTTTAGCCAGATTGAGTTTTATGCCGGCGGCAAAGCACTGTTGAGTGTGGGGCAAAACAGCACTATGCCTAAATGGGCACACAGCGAGCTGCCGGCGCTTTGGTGCGCCGACAGGGTCAGTTTTCGTGATTGTCGTTTGATGTGGCAGTTGTACTGGCCGCAGTTACCCGATGTACAACTGCGTTTGCAAAGCCGACTGGACGATTTTGTACGACCTGAATTGTTAAACTGGCCGGATCCTTCGGTGCAGGTCAGTGTTTTACTACAGCCAACCCAGGGGCAGCCCGGGCACCTTCGGCCAATGTTGCTGGAACAGCGTTTATGGCAGGAGCTGGTATTGCAGGCTCGGATCAATGAGGATGCAGTGCTGGCGCCGGTACGTACCCTGGTCACCTGGGTTTCTATGGTGAGCCTGGTGCTTTTTACCATCTTGTCGGTCAGTTTATTATTGTACTGGCGCCAGCAAATGCTGGGGTATATGGTGACCTTACAAGCCAGGGCGCAGGAACGCGACAGTGTGCAAAAGGCCTTTTTCAGCTCGCCTTTTGTCGGTATGGCCATAGTGCGTTTTGCCGATCTGACACTGCAGCAAAGTAATTTGCGGTTACAACAAATGAGTCTGAAAACTGAGCGGGAACTAACTGAACTACCGCTCAAACAGATACTGCAGCTGGATAACTGGCAGGCTTTTGCCAAAGCCCTGCATGATTTACCCCGTGATCATTTTCATCTGACCTGGCAGGCAAATCTAATCAGGCCCGCCACAGCACCTTTGTTGGTTGAATTATCCATTTATGCGCTGGCTCCTGACAGCGAGGCTGAGCCTGTGTTATTGCTCAGTATCGAAGACATTACCGAACGCTCGCAGTATAAACAGCATTTACGCCGACGCGCGCAGCTGATGGCCACTTTGGCCACTCTCAGCCAACAGTTCTTACAGCACAGCGACTGGTTGGCGGTGTTTCGGCAGAACTTACCGGCGCTGGCTGAACATCTGCAGGTCGGTACGGTATTTTTGTATCAGTGTCAGCATCATCAAAGTGGCACCGAAGCCTGGCGGCTGGCGATTTGGCGGGCACATCAGCATCAGGTGAAACATGATTTGGTGCATCTGGACGAAGCCATGCTGGCGCAGATTGATATCAAATCTGTACTGGCGAAAGGCGAAATCCTCGCAGGCCCCGTGGGGGAATTTGGCCCGGAGGTACAACAGTTGTTAAGTCAGAATGGTGTGCAAGGGCTGGCCATTCTTCCGGTGATGTCCGGTGAGTTGTGGTGGGGTTTTATTGGTTTTACCAGCCATCAGGCCGATTACCAGTGGAGCCAGAGTGAACTGGATACGCTGAAGTTATTGTCTGACACCATTGGCAACGCCATTAAGAGACAGCAGTTTGAAAACTCGCTGCAACAGGCTGCGGCAGTATTTGACAGCACCCGCGAAGGCATTATGGTGACCGACGCCAACAACAAAATAGTGCAGGTGAACCAGAGTCTGCTTGATATGCTGGGTTACGAGCAGGATGAAGTGCTGGGCCAAACCCCGGCCATGTTTGCGTCCGGGCGTCATGACAGCAGTTTTTATCTGGAGATGTGGCAGGAACTGCAAAAGCATGGTCACTGGCAGGGCGAGATCTGGAACAGGCGCAAAAATGGCGAAATTTATCCGGAGCTTTTGAGCATCAGCGCTATTTACGACCATCAGCAGCAGATTAAAAACTACGTGGCGGTATTTGCCGACATTACCCAGCTCAAAGCCTCACAACAGGAGCTGGAGTATCTGGCGCACCACGATGTACTGACCGGCTTGCCCAACCGGCTGATGATGTTAAGCCGGCTGGATGGCGCCATAGACGCCGCCACCCGGCACCAGCAGGGTTTTGCGCTGTTAATGCTGGATTTAGACAGGTTTAAATACGTCAACGACAGTTTTGGCCATCCGGCCGGAGATGAGTTGTTAAAACTGGTGGCTGAGCGCCTTGGCGGTAAGTTAAGGCCGGAAGATACACTGGCGCGCTTTGGCGGCGATGAATTTATGATTTTACTGCCGGTGCTGGAGCACGAAGAAGACGCAGGTCGTCTGGCCAGCGACATTATCCATGAGCTGAATCAACCGTTGTTGTTATCGAATAATACCGAAGTGCGCATTGGTATCAGCGTTGGCATTGCGCTATTTCCTCAGCATGGTGCAGAAGGTGCCATGTTATTGCAAAACGCCGATGCGGCGCTGTACCGCGCTAAAGAGCAGGGCCGCGGACGTTTTGCTTATTATTCTGACGATTTAACCCAATACGCCCGCACCCGCATTGAAATGGAATCCAAACTACGTAATGCCCTGGCTGAGCAGCAGTTTGTGGTGTACTTCCAGCCGCAAACCGACGTACAAAGTGGCGCTATAGTGGGGGCCGAAGCTTTGGTGCGTTGGTTAGACCCCGACAGTGGCTCAGGTCAAGGGCCAACATTGGTGCCACCTGGTGTCTTTATTCCTATTGCCGAAGACACAGGCCTGATTGGCGCTATTGGTGAAGTGGTGCTCAAACAAACCTGTGCTCAGGGCGCTGCCTGGTTAGCTGCCGGCCTGCCAGAGCTTAAACTGGCGGTCAATCTATCGTCGCATCAGTTTTCCCACGGTGATATTGCGGCAACGGTCAAACAAATTCTCGACGAAACCGGTTTCCCGCCGCATCTGCTGGAGCTGGAGTTGACTGAAAGCGCCATTATGGCCAATGAAAGCAGCGCTTTTGACACCTTAAATACCTTACACCAGCTGGGCATCGCCCTTGCCATCGACGATTTTGGTACAGGTTACTCATCCTTTTCCTATTTAAAAAAATACCAGCTGGACGTGCTTAAAATTGATAAAAGTTTTATTGATGATGTGCCACTTGATAACGACAGCAATGAAATTGTCAGCGCTATTATTTCGATGGCGCGGGTGCTCAAACTTAAAACCCTGGCCGAAGGTGTTGAAGAGGCGGAACAGCTGGCCTTTTTGCGCGCCCATGGTTGTGATTTTTATCAGGGATATTATTGCAGCAAACCCTTACCGGCCGCTGAGTTTGAAGTGTTGGTGCGGTCGGGGTTATGACAGCACAGCAACCTGTTTGCCGTCAGTTGTAAGCGTCAACATCTTTTTAGTTGATACAGGTCGCTGCCCGCTCGTCACTAACCCATGATTGACTGAGTCTCTCGCTTTGTTAGGCAAAATGAGAAGAAAACGTGATTGGTGCACTAAGGTCAGCCATGACCTGGTTTTTACCTTTGTTTTTGGCTTGGTAAAGTAATACATCAGCGCGCTGAACAGCTTTTTCTAAGCCTTCATCGTCGATTTGAGTGACACCAAAACTGGCAGTGAAGCAAAGTGATTGAGTGGAGAGCTCAATGACCTGCTTTGATGTTTGATGACAAATCCGGTTGGCAACCATATTCGCTTGTATCAGGTCCGTTTGGCGAAGCACCAGCAAAAACTCTTCACCACCCAGTCGTATCACCAAATCGTCAGGTCGCAGAGCCGATTGCAGTAAATGGCAAAACTTTCTGATCACTTGGTCACCAATACCGTGACCGTAAAGGTCATTGATGCGTTTAAAGTTATCAATGTCACACATCACAACACAGCCAAAGTTCAAAGCTTCGGGCTTTGCAGTGAGCTCAGAAAACAATCTCCTGTTATAGGCTCCGGACAGAGGGTCGATTTGCCCATCATTTTTGGTCTGCTCAATAATGTCATTCAGGAAAAGGGCGTACACAGCCGTAGTCAGAACGATGCCATTTAACAGAATAAACAGCAAAACTCGTAATGATGTCGTAATGCCCGGAATTGTCAGATTTACCAGTGCGGTGTTTGTGATCAGTGAGTTGGCCAGCAGCACATACAAGCAAATTTTTAAATAGCGATCGCCCTGATGAAATGACTTCTGGCTGCGATTCATCATCAATAAAGCGGTGACTAAAAGCAGCGTATGAAGCTGGGGCATGACAAGATTGCGCAACATAAACTGATCAATTAGCAGCAGTGCAGTTACTGCTGTTACTGTAAGTAAAAGGATGAATTGCCATGATCTGATTCGAAGCACGTAGCTACTATATCGCCTGCTTATAGCCACACAGATAAAAAAATAGCTACTGGCATAACCTAGATTGGCAAGTAAAACCGACAGCAGGCGAAGTTCAGGTAACTCTTGAGTCAGTACCTGAATAGAGCCTGCCGAAAAAGCAAAAGCCCAGGTCACGACGGCAAAACGTAAATAACGTAGAGCTCCTTTCGCGCCGGAAGAACCAGGTTGTGGAATTTGAAACAAACTAAAAGCCAGCAGTGCGGTACAAGCGGCTCCGATAGTGTTCAGCATTAGTAATAGAGTTGCATCCTGCATACTAAAAAGTCCATTTCAGTCAGAGAGTTCTAAAATTAGTGTTTCAAAAGTAAACAAGTTTTGCAATCAGCTAGAACATAAAATACTGATTTTTCATCTTTAGGAAAATTTAGGTTCTATGCCCGTTAAATTCAGATACCTGGATAACATGCAGCTTATTGCGTCGGCATCATTGCGTTTGCTTGTGCACTTCAACTAAAAAAATTTATCAGTGCCTAATAAGCTAGAAACTTTTATAAAGTTGCAAAGTGCCAGACCTATTATCCGTTATGAGCAGGATGAGTGGCGTTTGTTTAACATATAAGGCTGCATCAGCACAGGTTCTGATGCATGCCAGACAGTGGCGAAAATTTTTGGCTTAGCCCAATAAAAACCGGGCATGAAACCTTACATGTTGTTCAATAAAAGTCGCAATAAAATAATAACTATGGTCGTAGCCTGGCTGTAACTCATAAATCAGCTTTGTATTGCTGGCCGCAGCTGCTTGTTGTAGTGACTCGGGTTTAAGCTGATTGGTCAAAAATTGATCGTCACCACCCTGGCTAACCAATATCGGCAGGCGGCTGCCGGTTTTGGCCAAAAGCATACTGGCGTCATATTGAGCCCAGCTGCTTTCATCAGCGCCTAAATAGGCAGTAAAAGCTTTTTGGCCCCAGTCACACCGGGTTGGGTTACAGATAGGGGCAAAAGCCGATACCGACAGATAATTTTGCGGCGCCCGCAGTGCCAGCACCAAGGCGCCGTGGCCCCCCATAGAATGGCCACTAATAGCTTTTTTGGCGGTAACAGGCAGGTTAGCTTCAATCAGCGCCGGTAATTCCTGCTGAATATAATCATCCATCCGGTAATGGCTGGCCCATGGCTCTTGGGTTGCATTGACATAAAAACCTGCGCCTAAACCTAAGTCGTAAGCCCCATCCGGTGAATCGGCAACATCTGCGCCTCTTGGGCTGGTGTCTGGAATAATCAGCGCCATACCAAGTTCGGCGGCGATACGCTGAGCGCCGGCTTTACTGGAAAAATTTTCATCGGTGCAGGTGAGACCCGACAACCAATACAAAGCCGGTACTTTATGTTGTGCGGCCTGTGGTGGTAAAAATACCGAAAATTGCATGGTGCAATTAAGCACTTTGGAGACGTGGCTATAACGCTGTTGTAAACCGCCAAAACAACGTTGACTGGAGACCAGTTGTAAATTCATTTTTTGCTCCGTTTTGTGTTTTTGCTAAAAATCCGCTTTGTAAATGCCGTTGCAAAAGCAGGCTTTTGGGGCTCTTATCGATAAAAAAGGCCAGCTAAACTGGCCTTTTGGCATTTTTATTCTGTAACCATTACCAATACTGCTAAGCTCGCGCAGTGATAATTAATAATGGATCACAGTACGAATCGATTTACCTTCGTGCATTAAATCAAATGCCTCGTTAATTTGCTCCAGCGGCATGGTGTGGGTAATAAAGGTATCGAGTTCAAACTCACCTTTTAAATAACGCTCCACATAATCCGGCAGTTCAGTGCGGCCCTTCACGCCACCAAAAGCAGTACCGCGCCAGACCCGGCCTGTCACCAGCTGGAAAGGGCGGGTTGAGATTTCGGCGCCACTTGGGGCTACCCCAATAATCACCGATTCACCCCAGCCTTTATGACAGCACTCTAAAGCTGAGCGCATGACATTGACATTGCCAATACATTCAAAGCTAAAGTCGACACCACCGTCGGTCATTTCCACAATGACATCCTGAATTGGCTTGTCGAATTTTTGTGGGTTAATCACATCTGTGGCGCCGAGTTTCAGTGCGATATCAAATTTGGCTTCGTTAATATCAATGGCAATAATACGGCTGGCTTTGGCCATTACAGCGCCGATAATAGCCGATAAACCAATGCCACCCAGGCCAAATACGGCCACTGTGTCACCAGCTTTGACTTTAGCGGTATTCATCACAGCGCCCATGCCAGTAGTGACGCCACAACCTAATAAACAGACTTTTTCCAAAGGGGCTTCTTTATTAATTTTGGCCAGTGCTATTTCCGGCAGCACCGTATATTCACTAAAAGTGGAGGTGCCCATATAGTGATAAATGGGCTGGCCGTCTTTGGAGAAGCGGGTGGTGCCATCCGGCATTAAACCCTGACCCTGAGTGGCACGAATGGCCTGGCATAAATTGGTTTTGCCGCTTAAACAAAACTTACATTTGCCACACTCCGGGGTATAAAGTGGGATCACATGATCGCCAACCTGCACGCTGGTCACACCTTCACCTACTGCTTCTACCACACCAGCACCTTCGTGACCCAGAATACAAGGGAACTTGCCTTCAGAGTCGGCGCCAGACAGGGTATAAGCGTCGGTATGGCACACCCCAGTGGCGACCAGTTTGACGAGCACTTCCCCTTTTTGGGGTGGCATTAAATCCACTTCTTCAATTTTCAGTGGCTGGCCTGGTCCCCAGGCAACGGCGGCGCGGGTTTTAATCATTTGCATTGCAATGTCCTTGTTGTTGGCAGCTGGGCGAATTTTGTATAGCAGAAATACAGTGGGCAGTCTGTTACGGCTTTTGTTGATACAAGCCTAACCGGATAAATAACTGCTCCACTTCAGTACGAGCCCAGGGAGTTTTACGTAAAAAATTCAAACTGGATTTTAAACTGGGGTTTTCGCTGAAACATTTCAGCTTGATGTGACGGGCCAAACCCGGATAACCGCCATAATGCGCCAGTAACAAATTTAAGATTTGCTCCAGGGTAAAACCATGTAACGGATTTTTTGGCTGCGTAGTTTTTGTTGCGCTAGCTGCTGTGGTCGCGGTTTCTGCAGCTGCAGTTGCAGTTGCAGTTGCAGCGGCTTGCGTCTGTGCGGAATTGTTAGTTGTTGTAGTCATCATTTTGGTTTATCCGCCACTGGTGCCTGGTTGGGCTGCGCAGTATTCACTGCTGTTGATGCTGCAGGGGGTTGTGAAGGGATAGCCGCTGACTGACCGACGGGTGGGAATAACGCACGCCATTGACCCTGCAGCCATTCATCCTCTGTGCCTATAGCCAGGCTGGAACCGGGCAACAACGGGCTTGGTGCTGCCAGACCTTCCACTTTAAAACCATCGACCTGCCAATAAATTTTGCTGCTGCCAATCAGCTTCACCGGGTTGGCCGCTTGTGGGTCAATCAGTGCCACCTGGTAGATAAAAGAGCTAAAAGGCCCGCCATTACCGACTTCCCTTACTGCACTGGCCCACAGTACATTGGACTCCAGATATAAATCGGCGATGTCCCTCTGTTGTGGCTCGGCCTTTTCCGGTTGTGGCGCCTGCACCGCAATACGGCCTGGTTGCCAGTGAATGGCGCCTGCCGCCAAATCAAATTCACCCCAGACTAAACTGCCGGCCTTGCCTTTTCCACCGCGCTCACCCAGCAATAACAAATAACGGTTTGGCGCTTTGCTGACACAAACCAGACCTTCAAAGTTATCACCAGCCTGATCAGCATTATTGTCCTGCTCTATCGGCAAGGGGAAAGAAGCCAGCACACTGGCATACCCCTGATATAAACGGATATGAAACAACCGGCCAAACTCACCGTGCCAGCTGCCACTTTCACCTATTAAAA
The DNA here is from genome assembly GCF_036782235.1 of Rheinheimera sp. Taxonomy (GTDB): domain Bacteria; phylum Pseudomonadota; class Gammaproteobacteria; order Enterobacterales; family Alteromonadaceae; genus Pararheinheimera. Next base: position 39,403 of record NZ_DAIPZL010000017.1, read on the forward strand.
ATTCATTGGGTCGGCCGGGCAGGGCACAGGCAGATTCCAAATCGCTGGCTGGCTGGTTATTGGGCCAGCCGGTGACAAAAACCGACTGATATGATGGCTGGCCTGTGGCGGATAATTGCAGCACACCCAGCCGGTCGCCGCTTTGGTCAATTTTTTTATCCTGCACCAATAAATAACGGTCGGCATCAATTTGTGCCATGGCGCTGATGCCTGGTACTGCGGTTTGTTGTTTTGGCCTGGCCAGCGTAAACCAACGTGGGTCTACCTCCAGCTGGAACAACAAAGGTGACATATTCTGGAAATAAGCGGCATTCACATCACACTGAATATTGTCCGGATAATGCTGTTTCCAGGGGTCGTTCACCAGATACACCCGGCCGTCTTTGACGGCAACACCCTCAAGCGCCGTTTGCACCATTTTTTCATACACAGGGCAAAGGCCTGAGTGATCGGTGGCAACATAAAAACTCAGTGGCTGCACATAAGGCATGACTCTGTTGGTTAAATCAAAGATCCACAGTTGATCATCATTACGCGCCACTGCCACCAGATAACCCGGATGGCCGGGTACCGGACTTGGTAAAAAGTCGATGCCATTAATAGGATGGCCTTTGTTGTCCAGCGGGGGCAGTGTCAGATTGGCGTCAATCACTTTGACAAAATTATCTTTGGCCCAAAAATCCGCGGTTAACCGGGTTTTAAAGATGGCAGGTTTAGTGGTGCTGTTTTTTTCCAATGCCAGATATAAATTCTGATGATCATCGACCGCCAGGCCTTCAATACCGTCATTGGGTAAATTGCCGACCTGCGCTTCCTGTGGAAATTGCACCGGTCGGACAGCGGTGACTTCCGCCTTGGTGAAATCGTCATTCAGGCTGATTTTCAGCAACAAAGTAGGGTAAGAAGTAGAATTGGTCTGGGCATATTTACGACTGCAGGCCGGGCTTAATTGCGCGCGGCTGGCATCTTCAGTCACAGTGATCAGGGTTTTGTCGTCAATTCTGTCCCAGGTTAGCGCTTCTAGGTCAGGTGAATTCACCAGATAATCGCCAAAACAGCTGCTGCGCACTTGATCTGAGATAGTGATAGGTACAGGCTCGTGATTAAAAGCGGCAGTTTTGGGATTGATGCGGAACAACTTCATCCGGTAAGCCGGATTGGCACTTTGATCACCTAAGCTAATCAGTTCGTCATGGCGCCAGGTCAGGCCGGATGTTTGTGGATCTGTTAATGCTTGCTGCTGCATATCGCGGATCCATTGTCCGGTTAATGCTTGTTCTGCAACGGCAGCCACAGGAGCCAGCATAGAAGATGCCAGCAACCAACAACAAATATTCAGTTTCATCTTGTTTTCGCAAGCCTTAGCTACTTCGACGTAGATTATGATGATGTCGGAACCTAAGGCGCTAATCTACCAGAAAAAGCGTAAACGGCATACCCGCGGCGCGCAATAGTCAAAGTGATAACATCAATTGCCGATTCAGGTTTTTCGGCTTGTCGCTCGGGCCTGATGCTGTTTTTGTTGTTGAAGTTTGAGTGCGTGACAACGGCAGATTACCAAAATCCAGCGACAAAAAAGCCCGCAGTAAGCGGGCTTTGCGTTGTTAAGCAGGCAGATTAATACCCTTGTTCATGCACATCACGCACAGCACGGCCTGAAGGATCGGTCATTTCGGCCATTTTGGCATCCCAGGCCAGGGCTTCAGGGGTAGAGCAGGCCACGGATTTACCGCCAGGCACACAGGATATAGCGCCGCTGTGTGGGAAATGCTCTTCAAAAATAGTGCGGTACAAATAACCTTCTTTACTGTCCGGTGTATTGACCGGGAAGCGGAAGTTGGCTGTGGCCATTTGTTGATCTGTCACTTCTTTTTCGGCAAAGGCTTTTAAGCTGTCAATCCAGCTGTAACCTACACCGTCGGAGAACTGCTCTTTTTGCCGCCATAAAATTTCGTGGGGCAATAAACCATCAAAGGCCTGACGCAGAATGTGTTTTTCCATTTTGCCTTTGCCACACATTTTGGCTTCCGGATTCAGGCGCATAGCCACATCCATAAAGTGTTTGTCCAAAAATGGTACCCGGGCTTCAATACCCCAGGCCGACATGGCTTTGTTGGCTCTGTTGCAGTCAAACATGTGCAGCCGGTCGAGTTTACGTAAGGTTTCTTCGTGGAACTCTTTGGCATTAGGCGCTTTATGGAAATATAAATAACCACCAAAGAGCTCATCTGAACCTTCACCCGACAGCACCATTTTAATACCCATAGCTTTAATTTTACGGGCCATTAAGTACATGGGGGTTGAGGCGCGGATGGTGGTCACATCATAAGTTTCCAGGAAATACACCACGTCACGCAAAGCATCGATGCCTTCCTGCACGGTAAAATGTACTTCATGGTGCACTGTGCCAATAGCGTCGGCCACAGTGCGGGCTGCTTTTAAGTCCGGTGAACCGGCAAGACCCACAGCAAAAGAGTGCAGGCGTGGCCACCAGGCTTCAGATTTGCCGTCATCTTCTACGCGATTACGCGCAAACTGCTGCGTAATAGCCGAAATCAACGAAGAGTCCAGACCGCCGGATAACAACACACCATAAGGGACGTCTGACATTAAATGGCTTTTGACCGACTGCTCTAAAGCGGCACGTAATTCAGCCAAATCAGCCGGGTTGTTTTTCACAGCGTCATAACTTTGCCAGTCGCGGGCGTAATATTTTTCTAACTTGCCAATTTTGCTGTCGAAATAATGCCCTGGCGGGAATTCCTGCATTTGTTTACACACAGGCACCAAAGCTTTTAATTCTGATGCGACATACAACTGACCATGTTCGTCATAACCGTAATACAGCGGGATAATACCGATATGGTCACGGGCAATTAAATAACGTTGCTGCTCAGCGTCGTACAGAATAAAGGCAAACATGCCCTGCAGCTGGTCGATAAAACCGGCACCGTGCTCCAGGTATAAAGGCAAAATCACTTCACAGTCAGATTTGGTCTGAAACTCGTAGTCGACCGTTAAATTTTTCTCTAAGTTTTTGTGATTATAAATCTCACCATTCACTGCCAGAATGTGATTTCGATGCGGATTAATCAGAGGTTGCGCGCCATTTTCAGTATCTACAATGGCCAGACGCTCGTGTACGAGGATGGCATTATTGTCATTCCATACTCCAGACCAGTCCGGACCACGATGACGTAACAACTTAGATAACTGTAGCGCCTGCTGACGCAAGGCTTTAACATCAGTCTTGATGTCAAGCACCCCGAATATCGAACACATGATAAAAACTCCGTTAGATTTAATCCGAAAAATTACATTTCATTTGGCAGTATGTACGTCAAGACGTACTCACCTGACTGTGCCAGCTACCAGAAAAATTGCAAGCGCTTTTTGTCAAATTTTCCAGGTAACAGCTGCCGGAAGTTTTCAGGCTTTCACTCAAAAGCAGGTGGTTAATTATATGACAAAGCGGCCTGGAGCCTGCTGATGAGTGGAGATATCAGCACAACAAACCCAAGAGCTAAGGCTTTGCCGCTGGATAAAACCCAGAGATTTTCCCCGCCACTTTGCTGGGACAGTCTGTTATGGCTGCAGAACCCGATTTTTGCCGATTTAACGCAGCTTTTTCAATTGCAAAACCTGACGGACTTTCCGTCACCTGAAATGCTCACTGAGCTATTGCCTGACGCTGCTGCTGTGACTTTTGTTGATACAGTGCTTTTGGAGCAGGCCGGTTGTTATTACGAAGAATTTATTTTTAAACGCCGGCAGGTCCCGACCCGGCTTCACAACTGGCATGATTTTTTTGGTGCTTTGATCTGGTGTTTATTCCCTAAGACCAAAACCCTGTTAAATCAGCTGCATATGGCAGAAATTAGCGAGTATGGTCTAAAAGAGCGCAGCAAGCTTCGCAATAAACTGACGTTATTTGATGAGTGTGGTGTGCTGGTGTTGTATCACAAAAGCGCCGAAGATGTGATAGCGGCTTTGCGCCAGCATCAATGGCAGTATGCTTTTGTTGAGCAACGTGCATTATGGCAGAGCAACACATTTAGCCCGTTGCCGGCGACGACAACCCAAGCTGCGCTCTCGGCGATGATATTTGGCCATGCCAATTATGAAATGGCGACCCGGCCTTTTATTGGTTTAACCGGAAAAATGCTGGCCATTGAAGTCAGTGAAAATTATTTTCAATGGTCGTTGCGCCAACGTATTGATTTCATAGATACTGCACTAGAGCAACAAATTGCTAACAACGATATTTTACAACAACATCATCAGCTGACACCGCTGCCGCTGCTCGGTATTCCACACTGGTATGCGGCCAATCAGGCACCTGAGTTTTATCAGGATGTCAGTTATTTTCGGCCCAAAAGAACGATAACAACATAATCCAAGTCATGTTCAGGGAATGCAAATGATACAAATTAATCAGCTAGCCAAGGCCTTTGCGATTAGCAAAAACAATAAGTTGTCGGATAGTGAAAAAAATGATGTGCGGTATGGGGGAGACAGGTTTCATTCGGTGCGGGATGTCAGTTTTTCCTGTGCCGCTGGTGAAGTTCTGGCGCTGCTCGGGCCAAATGGTGCCGGTAAAACCACCACTTTGCGTTTGTTATCAACCGCATTACAGCCAGACAGCGGTTCAGTGCTGATTGAAGGTCAGGACGTGATTAAAAAGCCGGTTCAGGCGCGCAAACGTATTGGCTTTTTATCCAGTAGCACTGGCTTGTATGGCCGGTTAACGGCGCGGGAAAACGTGGCTTATTTTGGTCGTTTACACGGTATGAGCGAAAACGAGCTGAACCATCGCATTGATGAGCTGTTTACACTTCTACAAATGCACGAGTTTGCCAACAGAAGGGCCGACAATATGTCGACCGGTATGAAACAAAAAACCGCCATCGCCCGTGCTGTCGTGCATTCCCCTAAAGTGGTGGTGCTGGATGAACCTACCACTGGCCTGGATATTATGACGGTGCAGACGGTACTGGATTTTATCCGTTCGTTAAAACAACAGGGTACCCCAGTCATATTTTCTACCCACCATCTAGATGAAGTGGCGGCGCTTTGTGACAAAGTTGTCGTCATTAACGCCGGTATCAGTGCCTTTAACGGCAGTCTGGAAGAATTCCGGCTGCTGGCACCTGACGGTGATTTACGGGATGCTTTTTTGCAGGTGATTAACAAGGAGGTCGCGTAAATGTGGCAGGTGTATCAAAAAGAATTATTAGAGCTGATGCGTGATAAAAAAACACTGATGTTTGTGGTGTTATTGCCGCTGCTGATTTTCCCTTTGCTGTTTGGTTTGATGGGGCTGGTGATGAGCAACGTCAGCCGTCAGGCTGAAGCTGAAGAGCACAGATATGTGATTATCAACGCTGAGCGGGCGCCAGCTTTTGCGGACGCGTTGTTTTACCATAAAAACTTTAAAAAAGTAGAAACCGATCTTACAGCAGCTGAAGATTTAAAACAGGCCATCCGCGACGACAAGTTTGATGTCGCCATTGTGATCCCTGCTGATTTTGATGTCAGTGCAGAGAATTTAAATCAAAGCAAATGGCAGCTTATTCACAATAGTTCGTCACAGTTGGATATGATTTCTAAACACTTTAATGATTTGCTGAAAACCTTCAGTAAAAAGCTGCAGCAGGACAAACTGGCGGGTTTAGGGGTGAGCTCTGATAAAGTGGCAGCTGTGCTGGAGCCTGTCACTGTAGAGCGAATTAATACCGCCGAGAGCCGGGAAAACATCGGTGAAAAGATCGGTGGTTTTATCGCATATTTACTGGTGCCGCTGGTGCTGGCAGGCGCGTCTTATCCAGCCATGGATATTGGTGCCGGTGAAAAAGAGCGGGGCACTTTAGAAACTTTGTTAATTTGCCCGATCAGCCGCAGCGCTATAGTGCTGGGTAAGTTTTTCACAGTCTTGACCACTGGATTAGTGTCGGCGGCGCTCACCGTCATTAGTTTTGGCGGCTGGGGTTATCTGATAGGCTCTATGGCCGGTGTGGATGTGGTTGCCAAAACCATGGAAACCTTAGGTTTTATTGATTTAACATTGATTCTGGCGCTGTTATTGCCGTTATCGGCCATTTTTGCTGCGTTATTACTCAGCCTGTCAATTTATGCCCGCAGTTATAAAGAAGCGCAAAACTACATAGGCCCTGTCACTATGGTGGTGTTTATGCCGCTGGTGGTGGCAATTTTGCCCGGTGTGGAGCTGAACTGGAAAACTGCCATGGTACCTGTACTGAATGTTGCTTTATCTATTAAAGAGCTGGTCAAAGGCACCATTGATTATTTGTTGTTAGCTGCTGTGCTGGGGTCAACCTTGTTGATAGCAGCGGCCGCTATCGCTTTTTGTGTGTCCTGGTTCCAAAAAGAGAAAGTGCTGTTTCGTTAAGCACCTCGTTACAGTACTGATGTACCGATAAAAGCATGGCCAAAACTTGCGGGTTTTGGCCTTCTTTTTATCTGAGGGCGTCCTTTTGCTGCGCACTTTGTTTGCCGGTATTGTGTTTCGGTTTGGTGCGGCGCAGAGCAAGCAACACAATACTATTGCCACTGAATTACAAGGAGCTTGTGATGTTTAAAGCTGTGGTGAATCCATACGGTGGTTGTTCCATCGGGCCTGAGCAGTTGTTGCTGGCAGGCGAGCCTTTGCCGCTTGCAGTATTTCGCAGCAGGCTGGCCGACAGTATTGGCAACTGGCAGTCGCAATATCAGTTGATTTGGCTTGAGCTAAACGCCGCTTGCGCCACTTTGATTGCCGAAGCTTTAGCCCAAGGGTTTTCTTACCATCACTGTCAGGGGGACAGCCTGATGCTGGTGAAAAAACTCAAAAACGACAGTTATCTACCTTTGGCGGCCACTCACAGTATTGGTGTTGGTGCGCTGGTTTGGTCGCCATCAGGTCAGGTACTGATGGTCAAAGAACTTCCTTTGGCCGGGCAAAAACCAGGTTATTTTAAGCTTCCTGGTGGCATGGTGGAGCCAAAAGAGCATCTGGCTCGTGCTGTAGTGCGTGAAGTGCTGGAAGAAACCGGTGTTGTCGCCAGCTTTCATTCTGTGCTTGGCATGCGCCATCACCATCAGGGGCAGTTTGGGGCATCCAACCTTTATATTGTTTGTCAGTTATTTGCCACAACCACAGCATTAACTCCGGCCGCCAATGAAATCGCTGAAGTGCGCTGGTTTGATGTTGAAACTTATTTAAAGGATGAAAACGCCAGTTTATACAATAAGTTAATTCTAAAATCTGCCGTTTGTCAGCCGCAATTAGTGGCTCATCAGGTCCAGGGTTATATGAAGTCTGCTGCTGACTATGAGATTTTTTTGCCCGCATTAGCGGGTGATGAAGTTCCAAAAATAGATCTGTCGTAAAAACATTCACTTAAAACATTTGCGGTGAATGGTGCTTGTAAATTAACTAAAATTACCAGAGGCTACTGTTTGAATTTTCACCAACCAGCCAACAGAGCGGGGACTTATGATGACTTCAGATTTTGTAAAACAAGTTCACCTGGAAACTGCACGTCGTTATCAGCAACAAGGTTATGGCATTGACGCATTAGTCGAACATTTTCAAAAAGTTGCGCTGGATGAAAACGATATTGCAGAGTTGTTAAGTCAGATGCAGTCCACAGCTGCTGACAATCACCGGCAAGACTAAGGCTGAGGGCTGCTCCATTGTGTTTGGCCCTGAGCAAAAAAACACCGCACAAGGCGGTGTTTTTTATGCAGCAGCTGGTGCTTTAGTTTACACGGCTGGCCCATAAATCGTATTCGTCAGCTTCTTCCACCACGGCTTTAATCACATCACCGGGTTTCACATCCATCAGACCATTGAGGTACACAGCACCGTCAATTTCCGGTGCGTCGGCAAAACTGCGGCCAATGGCGCCTTCATCGTCCACTTCATCAATCAGCACATCAATCACACGGCCCACTTTGCCTTGTAATCGTGCAGCACTGATTTTTTGCTGAGTGGCCATAAAACGGTGATACCGTTCTTCTTTGATGTCTTCCGGCACCGGATCCGGTAATTCATTGGCTTTGGCACCTTCAACCGGGCTGTATTTAAAACAGCCAACACGGTCCAGCTGCGCTTCTTCCAGGAAGTTTAATAATTCCTGAAATTCTTCTTCGGTTTCACCCGGGAAACCCACAATAAAAGTAGAGCGGATGGTTAAATCCGGGCAAATAGAGCGCCATTTTTTAATACGCTCTAAGGTGCGCTCGGCCTGACCTGGTCGTTTCATTAATTTCAGAATGCGCGGGCTGGCATGCTGGAAAGGAATATCCAGATATGGCAATAACTTACCTTCGGCCATTAATGGGATCACATCATCCACATGTGGGTAAGGGTAGACATAGTGTAAACGTACCCAGATGCCAAGTTCTGCCAGCGCTTCACACAAAGCCTGCATTGAGGTTTTGACCGGCTGGCCATTCCAGAAGCCGGTACGGTGTTTAACATCAACACCATAAGCGCTGGTGTCTTGTGAAATCACCAAGAGTTCTTTCACGCCGGCTTTTTGTAAACGGGCCGCTTCGTCCAGCACTTCGCCAATAGGGCGGCTGACTAAATCACCACGCATCGACGGAATAATGCAGAAGGTACAACGGTGGTTACAACCTTCCGAAATTTTTAAATAAGCGTAGTGTTTTGGCGTTAATTTCACGCCTGTATCCGGCACCAGTTGCAAAAACGGGTCATATTTTGGTTTTGGTACAAATTGATGCACCTGATCCAGCACGTTTTCATAAGCGTGCGGGCCAGTGATACCCAGTACATTGGGGTGCACCTGGCGGATTTCATCTTCGCGGGCGCCGAGGCAGCCGGTGACAATGACTTTGCCGTTTTCAGCCAAAGCTTCGCCGATAGTGTCTAGGGATTCCTGTACCGCACTGTCGATAAAACCACAGGTGTTGACAATCACCAGCTCGGCGTCGTCGTAAGATGGCACTATGTTATAACCCTCAACTTTCAGTTGTGTCAGGATCCGCTCGGAATCGACCAGATTTTTCGGACAGCCAAGGCTAACAAAGCCAACTTTAGGTTGTGACATAACAAAACTACCTTCGGGAAAATGGGCGCGTATTTTAAACCAAAGCCTTGTGCGCCACCAGCGCTTTATCAACTGCACGCTGAAAACAACCTGATACAACAGTTGAGCTGCTTCAGTACCTGGTTGTCACAGATCTGTCATTTGAAAAACTTTACGGTTACTGTCAGCAAAATATGCGGCATGTAATAAGTTTGTAATTATTATTCTTCTGAATTGTAGGTTGCTTGTAGGGTTGTTAACCAGGGGTTTTTTAGGGTTGAATTCTTATGGCATTGAATTATAACGGATATATTTTCTATTTTTTGCTTTGTGCACCCAGTTTAGGTATTTACAAATTAAAACAGGTTTTGTCAGATTTTTTTACGCAAAACTCTTGTGCAACGTCTGACGCTGGCTGGCGGCTAGAGAAATATTGAATCTCTGGTAAATAAAATGTTGGCAGGTATATTGCTTTTGGTAACCGCCTCGCAACAAAGGTAACTGTGTTGTTCCCCGGGCAATGATCAAACTGTATTCGCTTATAACTCAAAATAATCCAGGTTAACTATGAACAAAAATAACTCATACATAACAGGCGCATTGGACAGCTCCAGGTCCGCCAAGCCGTCGCTGAAAAAATTAGCCCTGTCTTTATGCGGCGCCGCCATGTTGTGTGCCGGTCAGGCGCAGGCTGGTGTCATGAATGTCGATTTTGAAGAGCTGCAGTGGTTATACGGCAGTTCTTATGGGGACGCTCTGTATGAAGCCGGCGATTTACTGGTTTATAAAGACCTGTTGTTCTCTTTTAGCAGTCTGGATACAGGTTCTGTCGGGTCGATCGTGGATGGTTCTGATCCCTACAACTGTTATGGCATGAAATGTCCTGTGAACAATGGCAGCAGTTATTACGCTGGTGTCAATGATGGTTGGCTGACCATCAGCCAACGTGACCCGGCCAATTTGCACGGTATCCGCTTATTGGGTATGGATTTTGGTTTTGTCGAAACATTAGCCGGCCTTGGCAGTTATGCTGCCGGTAAAATGGTGTTAACCGCCAGTCGTTTTGATGGTTCCTTTGTGCAATTGATGAAAGATTTCCCGCTGCGTGATGCACAAGGTGAGCATCAATTTGCCCGCTGGGACGATATTGACACGCTGCTTGGGGGTGAACGTTTCAGCGCGATCAGCTTGAATGCCTGTTTATATGATTTGAATGGTGACTGTGTCCGTGAAGCAGCGAAAAAAGGCAGTTTTGCCATTGATAACTTGAGTGTTGATGTGCCTGAACCAGCTGGTATTGCGGTTTTTGGGTTTGCACTGGCGGGCTTGGTTTTAAGTCGTCGTCGTCAACAACAAGTATCATAACAGGGGCATTTTTATGAAATTATCACAAATTTCGCTGGCGATACTGACGCTGCTGGCAAGCAATGCTGCGCTTGCAGCACAGAGCAATGAAGTTCGTCGTCCTTATATAGTGCAGCTTTCCGCCGCGCCTGTGGCTTCATATACTGGTGGTATTGCTGGTTTAAAAGCGACAAAACCGGCAGCCGGACAACGTCTGAACCTGGAGCAAGCTCAGGTTCAAACCTATCAGTCTTATCTTGCCGAACAGCAGCAACAAGTGTTGGAACTGCTGCCAGATGTTCAGCCCTCGCATCAATACAGTCTGGTGTTTAACGGTTTTTCGGCGATGTTAACCGACGCCGAAGTGCGCTCATTAAAGAAAAACACTGCAGTTGCTGCTATCCGTGTTGATCAGCCGCACGAACCTACCACCAACTACACACCGGGATTTCTGAAACTGGATATCCCTGACGGTATTTGGGCAAAAGCCGGTGGTCAGGGCGCTGCCGGTGAAGATGTGATCATTGGTGTTATTGACAGTGGTGTATGGCCGGAAAACCCGGCTTTTGCTGACCGTGTTGATGAACATGGTGTGGCAACCTTTGCCAGTGAAGGCAGTGAAGTTTATGGCCCGGCACCAGCCAAATGGAAAGGAAGTTGTCAGGCTGGTGAAGGTTTTAGTCTGAGCAATTGTAATAACAAACTGATCGGTGCTCAGTATTTTGACGCCACTTACCGCAGTCTGGTAGCGCAGGGACTTTATTCGCCACACTGGAGTGACTATGTGTCGCCACGTGATAACGGCGGTCATGGAACCCACACTGCGTCTACTGCAGGGGGGAATGCAAAAGTTGACGCCAATGTTGCTGGTGTGGCTATGGGGCATGCGTCCGGTATAGCACCACGTGCGCGTATTGCCGCTTACAAAGTGTGCTGGAGTTATAAAGATCCGGCCAACCCACAGCTTCCCAAAAACTCCTGTTTTACCGGTGACAACGTCGCAGCTATCGAAAAAGCCGTAGCAGATGGTGTTGATGTGATTAACTATTCCATCAGCGGCAGCCAGACGACAGTGAATGACGCGGTGGAACTGGCGTTTTTAGGGGCCGCCAATGCCGGTGTATTTGTTGCGGCTTCTGCCGGCAACAGTGGCCCTGGCAACGCGGTGGCGCATTTAGGCCCATGGTTAACCACAGTGGGTGCATCGACTCATGACAGATTAAATGCGGCCAATGTAGTGCTGGATAATGGTGCCAGTTATCAGGGGGGCTCGTTAAATCAGGCCGCTTTACCGGCAACTCAGCTGATTACTGGTCGTGACGCGGCGCTGCCTGGTGCCAGTCTGTCGCAGGCCGCTTTGTGTTATGGCAGCAGCGATGGTGCGGTAGTGCTTGATCCGGCCAAAGTGGCCGGCAAAGTGGTGATCTGTGATCGCGGCACCACCAATCTGGTGAATAAAAGTCTGGCGGTGAGTCAGGCCGGTGGTGCGGGCACTATTATCGGTAACGTTGCGGGCGGTTCAACCACCATTTCGGCTTTTGCCCATGTGATCCCAACAGTGCATTTAAATCAGGCTGATGTTGCTGCGGTAAAAAATCATCTATTGGCAAATAACGCTGCTACAGCAGCAATGACCAGATTTGCCGCAGTAAAAGGGCCAACAGGCGCACCTATAATGGCAGGCTTTTCTTCACGCGGGCCAAACCGTGGTTATGCCAATATGCTCAAGCCGGATTTAACAGCGCCAGGTGTGGATATTCTGGCAGGTTATGTGCCGGCAACCACTGAAGCCGAGCGTAATGATATTGCCAATGGTGCAGCTGCAGTGCCGGCCTGGGATTTCCTGCAGGGCACATCGATGTCAAGTCCGCATGTTGCCGGTTTAGCCGCTTTATTAAAACAACAACATCCGGACTGGTCACCGGCGATGATCAAATCGGCGCTGATGACAACGGGCAGTATGACGTTAAACGACGGCTTAGCCGGAGCGCAAAATGGCACCTTGCCATGGGGACAGGGCGCAGGTCATGTGGTGCCGAATAAAGCAGTGGCACCTGGCCTGGTCTATGACATTAAGCCTGTGGATTATGTACGTTTCCTTTGTGGTATTAATGCGCCTTCAGTTAGTGCAAGCCTTTGCACCAGTGTTGGCCGAGTGGCTGATTACAATCTGAATCTGCCCTCTATCACTATCGCCAATAACCTGGGTTCAACCACAGTACAGCGTACTGTCACTCATGTTGGGGATTCGACCGCCACTTATACCGCAACTGCTGTGGTTCCGGGTTATCAGGTAACGGTGTCACCGTCCAGTCTGACGCTGGCGCCAAATCAGTCGGCGACTTTTAACGTCACTACAACCCGCACCTCAGCTGCTATTGGTAGCTGGGCCTTTGGTGGCCTGGTGTGGTCGGACGGCGTGAATGAAGTGAGAAGTCCGGTCTCGTTAAAATCTGTGTTATTTGGCTCTGTAGCCGAACTGACCAGCGAGCAGGCCACTGGCCGTCTGATGTTCCCCATAGGTACTGGTTTTGCCGGTGCGATGAGCTCAGCCGTAGGTGGTTTAAAAGCTGCAACAGTGACAGCGCTGACCATTGGCCAGGCAGCAACGGGTTCGATTGAAAGTTCCACTCAGTTATCGGCGGCCTGCCGTGCTAATGCCAAAGGCACTGTGATGCGTGATTTGGTCGTGCCGGCCAATACTGTGGTACTACGCGCTGCAACCTTTAATGTTGAAACCAGCGGACACAGCAGCCCGGCCGGGGATGATATAGATATGATCCTGTTAAATCCGGCAAATACTGTGGTGGCCACCAGTTTAAAAGCAGGCTCGGACGAACAGGTTCAGCTGTTAAATCCAGCAGCAGGCACGTACAAAGTCTGCCTGGGAGGCTATCAGCTGGCGAACAACAGTTCATCTGACTTTAACCTGTCAACATGGGCGGTCAGTACTGCCGATAAAGGCGGCAGCTTCCGTCTGAGTATGCCAGGCACAGCAGTGGTGGGTGGTACACCAACAGTGAATCTGAGTTGGTCCGGTTTGGCCCTGCGTAAACGTTATCTGGCCGGGATGCGTTTTATCAGCGGCGGAACCACACTCAGCACGTCGGTGTTAACGGTGAACACCAATGATCCACTGCCAATGGCTGAATTAGACAAAGCTGTACTGGTGGCGGAATAAGGTTGTCTGCATAAGCAAAGCTTATCTCACTGAACCCTTGTGTCACTGAGCTCCTGTGTCACTGAGCCCTTGTGTCACAGAGTTAGGGGGGAAGGCAGTTAACAAAACGGCGACATAGGTCGCCGTTTTTTTGTTTGTAAAAATCCCGGAACTAGTCATTGCGCCAGCGCGCTGTTATTTACGGCTGGCACGGATAAAGTACAGGGTTGCCACCAGCAACAATGCCGCTTGTAAACTGACACCTTGCCAGGTTGGATAAATCCCAAGCCAGCTAATGGCCGGGAAGCTTAAGGCTGCGGCAGACAACTGACCTGCTTCCTGTAACGCAGCTATGCCTTTGCCGGCCATCACAAAAGAGAGCAGTAACATCAGCAGGGCTGTGCTGCCAAAAAAGCTTTTCAGCGGTAACTTCACGGCAAACTTCATCACGGCAATAGCAAGAAGCGCCAGTGCCAACAGGCCGGTGGCGATACCTGCAATAAAGGCTGCCTGATGCACCTGGCCACCCTGTAACCATAATGATTGGTAAAACAGAATAGTTTCAAAGACTTCACGATAAACCGCCAGAAACACTACCAGCGCCAGAGTCCAGTGGGCACCCCCGCTCAGCGCACTTTGTACCTTGGTCTGAATAAACTGCTGCCATTCTGAGGCGCTGGTTTTGCTGTGCATCCAAAAGCCCATATAAAACAAAATAGCAGCGGCAATCAGCGCTGTGTAACCTTCAGTTAGCTCACGGGATGCACCGGATATTTCAATCACAAAACTCGACAGTACCCAGGTGACAGCGCCAAGCGCCAATGCGGACAACCAGCCGGCATGCACTGTACGTTTGAGCTCATGGCGGCCGGTTTTTACCGCCACAGCATAAATAGCAGCCACCACCAATAAAGCTTCCAGACCTTCACGCAGTAGAATCAATAGTGCCAATAACCAGACACTTTCCCCTGTTAAGTTTGCCGAAGAAACCAAAGTTTTGGCTTCATTCAGTTGCAGTATTACCGCATCTATGGCCGCTGCTGTGGCAGGCTGTTGTGGCTGGTTTTTCACCAGGGTGCGCACCTGCATCATATTTTTTTCAATCGCATCGCGTTTTGTTTTGTCGATGGCGTCAAGCTGAGCTTCTACCAGTTCAAAACCATCCAGATAAGCCGCCACCGTCAGGTCATAACTGCTCTGTGGATTGCTGGACAACAAAGATTTGGCCAGCGTCAGATTATTGCTGGCAACTAACCATGGATCTTGTTTGTCCGCCCGGAAAAACTGTTCCGGATGCTGGCGGAATAAGGCCATGAGTGCTGTGCCACTTTGTTGATACTGCGCTGTCAGCTCGGCAGGGGTTGTGGTCAGCAGGTACTGAATTTGGTCAGCCGCAATCAGTGCTTTAGGTGCAACTTCTGTTGGAACGTCTTTACTGGCCAAATGACCGACATAAAATGCTAAATCCCATCGGCTTTGTTCATCAAGGCCAGCAAAAGAAGTCATGCCGGTGTCGGCAACGCCAATGCTGATGGTGGTAAAAAGACCAAACAGGCTGCGCGCGTTGTGACGTTCAAGATCATAAAAGTTGGTAGGCGCAGGGTCCATCTGAGCGCCGGCAGCGCCATCACCTAAACCTGTTTCACCATGACAAGCCACACAGTTTTGGGCGTAAAGGCTGGCACCACGCTGCAAATCCGGTGCTGTTTTGGGCAGTGGCAATGTTGCTATTGATGACAGCACCGATTGTCGCATGCGGGCTGTCAGGCTTTTCACTTCGTTCAGATCTGCTTTTGCCAGGATCAACTGATTCAGCTTGTCGGCCTGTTGGCGTAATTGCGCATTATTGCTGTGCTTTACGTCTTCGGCGATTAACGCGGCAAATTCGGTCATTTCACCATATTCACCTTCGCTCACCACTTTACCATCCTGTACGGCGGCCGAATAATCGGCGCCAATATATTCAATCAGCTGAATTAATTTATCGGATGCAAAACAATAACTGCTAAACAAACTGAACAGAAGAAACATCACCACTTTTGCCATAGCACAACCCTTGTAAACTGCACCCACTGTTTGGGTGGGTAATAAGAATAATTCTTATTATGCCTCAGCTGTCTGAAAAATGGATCAACCATCACCAATATTTCTATGCTGTTGTGCCGCCGTGCTGCTGGTGTTTTGCAGATTTGGTGGTTTAAGCGCCAGCCTTGCTTTTGCCTGCTAACGACTGAATGATGTCATAAAGCCAATTTTGATGGCATGTTGTGCCGTAACAAAAGGTTTTGTTTCAGCCCCGATAAAGCGGTAATAGAAGCAAAAAAAGAGGGCGCAAAGCGCCCCCAAAAACACCAGGCAGAATAAAAGCTTAGAATTTCACAGTGTAACGTAACGTCCAGACCCGGCCTAACCAGTCATGTACAGAACTGGCGTAACCATTGGTTGGTGACGAGGCGTAAGGTGGTTCTTTATCGGTCAGGTTACGCACAGTCAGCTGCAACTTACTTGCATCAGTGACCTGGTAACCCAGGCTGGCACTTAATACCAGCCAGCTGTCGACTGTGTCATTATCAAACTTAAAGTCGCCGTCGCCGAGATCGCTGGTGTAATGGCCTGACAGGCTTGCGTTCCAGTCGTTCAGAGTCCAGTCCACTCCGGCATCAGCAACAAAATCCGGACGGGCAATTTCACTGGCGCCACTTAATTTGCCGAGTAAATCTTCCGGTGCATCGTCTTTGGTCAGCTGACGCTCATAACTTAAGGTGCGGGTTGCAGCAAAATAAGGTTTAAAATCACCGGCCGCAGTGCTCAGTTTGTAGTCCAGTTTCATATCAATACCGTCGGTGTCCTGGGCACCCACGTTAAAGAAACCGGTGCGTAAAAACACAAGATCATTGCCGGCATCCATCACACAACCAAAAGCATCACCCAGTGCAGCTTCTGAGCTGACTTTTGGCGCGGTACCGGCGATACAGGCTTTTAATGTAGTGTTGGCATCCACATCGACAATATCACTATGCTGATAACGCCAATAATCAACGGTCAGATTCAGCTCATCAGTCAGGTTCCAGGACAGCCCCAGGTTCATCGCTTCTGAGCTCTCTGCATCCAGGCCTTTATTGCCGATCGTTTCCTGATCATATTCCAGCTCTCCTGTTGGCACGCCAAATGCGCCACAAAGTGGGGTATAAGGCGAGCCTGCGCCACAGTCGATATAGTTTGAGCCTAATGAAGTACCGGCACCCAGCTGCGATAAAGACGGCGCTCTAAAACCGGTGGACCAGCTGGCGCGCAGGATCAGATCGTCAGTAGCTCTGTAACGCAATGACAGTTTTGGATTGACATCACCACCAAAATCGCTGTAGTGGTCGTAACGCAGGGCGGCAATAGCATCCAGCTGTTCGGTCAGCGGAACATTAAATTCACCATAAACAGCATATTGGCTCCGATCTGCTGCCGCATCACTGGCACCTAAGGTGGTCACGCCGCCGGTTTTGGCAAGCTCTGATGGACGGTCAAAAATGTCTTCACTGCGGACTTCACCACCAAACACTGCTTTAACTGCACCATTTGACAACTGGAACAGATCGCCTGTGATATTAAAATCCCACGACATCACTTCAGACTCACCCAGGCGTGGTGCTGCTTCACGTAAGCTGGCAATCACTGATGGGTCGGTGTCGCGGCCTAAGTTAAAGGGGTTAAAAGTGCCATTGAGTGCTGCTGCACGCATCCGCGCCACACTAAAATAACCAGTACTGTGGATCACTTCGTTTTCTGATTTGCCTAAAATAGCGGCTGTTTCCCAGTTCCAGTCTTGCAGCTCACCGCGCAGGCCCGCCAATAAACGATAGCTGGTGGTGTCATATTGTTGGGAGCGGGCTTCAGGAAAACGTGACCGGACCCGGATGTTATTCACGCTGCCGTTTTGTGCGTCGATGGTTTTTGCCCAGACCGGAATAGTCGGCAGTGCGCCCGACAGGGTGTAGTCAAACGAGCCGGCTGAGTCATAAGCGCCACCGCTGTTGTCCTGATACATCACTTCAGCAAAGAACTCTTTGTTATCGCCAAAACGGTAGTTGTGATTCAGGGTGGCGCCAATGTTTTTGCTGTCTGGCTGAATGGCACGTTCAATCACGTAATTGTATTTACAGCGCGTGCCACCGTTGCTGGTATTTTTGCCACACCAGGGTTCGGCGTAATCTTTGCCGTCAATAGTGACACGGGTTGACGATAAAAATGTCACATCGATAGGCCTGTCACTGTTCATCAGTTTTTCACGGTCAAAATAATCAATCACCAGCGTGGTGTTGCTGTTTTCGGTGGTAAAACCGCCGGCATAAGTCAGGTTAGTGCGGCCAAAATCACTACTTTTGGTGTCGTCGCCATACATAGCCGACAATTCATGACCTTCAAAATCTTTGCGCAGGATAAAGTTAATCACGCCGGCAATAGCGTCTGAACCGTACACTGAAGAAGCGCCGTCGGTCAGCACTTCCACCCGCTCAATGGCCGACATCGGAATCGCATTTACGTTTACAAAAGAGTCAAAACCGTTGGAGAAAGAATCCACCGCAACACGGCGGCCGTTGACTAACACCAGCGTAGAACTGGAGCCTAAACCACGCAGACTGACACCGGCAGCGCCTGGCGGTGTGCCGTCTGAACCTGCCACGTTACCGTTTTCGGTAAAGGTACCGGCGCTTGAGGCCTGAGGTAAGTCTTTTAAAAAGGCCGAGACGCTGTCATAACCTTTTTTAATTAAATCGTCTTTGCTAAATACCTGCAGGGGGTTAGCGCCTTCCATATCCACGCCTTTTAAGCGCGAGCCTGTCACTTCCAGTTTTTCAATGGCTTTGGTGTCGGCCTCTGCATCTGCGGTTGCCTGCTGTGCCAAAAGCTGAGGGCTGCCGAGCAGGGCAAGCAAAGTGGCACTGTATAACATGCTGTATTTAAACGAAGTTGGCTTCATTGTTGCGAATTTCATACACATTCCTCTGAACATTTATCGTTGCCTTAATGGCAATCTTGCGTCGGTAAAGAAACAAAAAATGCAGAGGGGGTGCCAGCATGTACCTGTCCTGAGTTGACACGCTCAGAACGGACAGGCACAACACGTAACCAACACAGGCGCAAACCGGTTTGGTGGTGGCAACAACTGATTAGATCAGATATCCAGCCATAGCTGAACGACTTGATGAAGTCAGACAGCCCTCTGCATCAGGCAAAGGGCAGTGGCTAATTATTAAACCACTCGGAGAGATAATAAGGGGAGTAAAAATAAGAGCTAAGATTTGCAGCAAGCTTTTGCATCTTTACTTCTCCTTATCGTTATGGGAAACAGCTGCAATTCGGCAGCGCGGACGAGTCAAAATTGTCGGAATTAAATTACCTTGTCAAGCGCTTTTTTTTAACCTTGTTTTAGACATTGATTTAAATACAGTTTTTAACTGTGTATTGCTAATTTCCGGCAAACAGAAAATCGCTGCACTATATTGACTTACAGAAGTTTCAAACGTACATTTCAAACAGTTGTTTAAATTGACTGACTGATATGACCAGTAAACAAAATACCCAACAAAAAATTCTCGATGCAGCAGAGCGTTTATTCGCCGATACCGGCTTTTCTGCAACCTCATTGCGGCAAATTACCGGTATGGCCGAAGTGAATCTGGCGTCGGTGAATTATCATTTTGGTTCGAAAAAAGAGCTGATCCAGGCGGTATTGCAACGTTATCTGGCGGTGTTAATGCCAAGGCTGGATCAGGAATTCAGCTTGTTGTTGTCATCACAAAAACCCAATGATTTACCCAAAGTGTTGTCGGTATTTGTTGAACCTTTATTGGAACTCAACAAAGTCCAGAACCGAGGCACCACGCTGTTTTTACAGTTGCTGGGGCGGGGTTATACCGATGTACAAGGGCATTTGCGCTGGTTTTTTAATCATCATTATGGCCGCACGCTCGACAAATTTGTGCTGTTGGTTCAGCAAAGTTGTCCGGCGTTACCGGCCAGTGAAATTTTCTGGCGGCTGCATTTTTCGCTTGGCACCATCGTTTTTACCATGGCGTCAAACGAAGCGTTAAAAGACATTGCAGCAGCCGATTTTAACGAAGTAGTGGAAATTGATGGTGTGATCAAAAGATTGATCCCCTATCTGGCGGCCGGGATAGCCGCGCCTTTGCAGTCTGACTAAAACCATCCGATAAAGGACAAGCCTTATGTTTATTTTATTTTTAATTATTGTGGCGCTGGTGGTGATCCTTGGGGTCACTGACATCCGCCGTAACCTGGTGACAAAACCTATTTTTGCCATCTTCAAAAAAATTCTGCCGCCGCTGTCAGACACTGAACGTGAAGCGATGGAAGCGGGTGATGTCTGGTGGGATGGTGATTTATTTAAAGGCAAACCAGACTGGAACAAACTGCATGCGATTCCAAAACCGCAGTTGTCAGCTGAAGAACAGGCTTTTATGGACAATGAAGTAGAAACCCTGCTGAAAATGCTGGATGACTACAAAATTGTGCAGGAACAACGGGATTTACCGGTCGAAGTATGGAACTACATTAAAGCCAACGGCTTTTTTGCCATGATCATTCCAAAATCCTATGGTGGCCGTGAGTTTTCTGCAATTGCCAACTCAACAATTGTTTCGCGTATCGCCACCCGCAGCTTGACTGCCGCAGTCACAGTGATGGTGCCAAACTCCTTAGGCCCGGGTGAGCTTTTGATGCACTACGGCACTCAGGAGCAAAAAGACCGTTGGTTACCAGGCTTAGCTGCCGGTAAAGAAGTACCTTGTTTTGCCTTAACAGGCCCGGAAGCTGGCTCTGACGCCGGTGGTATTCCGGACACTGGTGTGGTCTGTAAAGGTGAGTTTGAAGGCAAAGAAGTCATCGGTATCCGCCTGAACTGGGATAAACGTTATATCACTTTAGCCCCGGTCGCCACCGTGCTGGGTCTGGCCTTTAAACTGTCTGATCCGGACAAACTGCTGGGTGACAAAGAAGAGCTGGGTATCACCTGTGCCCTTATTCCAACCTCACACCCTGGTGTTGAAATTGGTGATCGTCATTTCCCGATGAATATGGCCTTTATGAACGGTACTACTTACGGTAAAGATGTGTTTATTCCGCTGGATTGGATCATCGGTGGCCCGTCTTACGCAGGTCGTGGCTGGCGTATGCTGGTGGAGTGTTTATCAGCTGGCCGTGGTATTTCGCTGCCGGCCCTTGGCACAGCCACAGGCCATTTAGCCACCCGTATGACAGGTGCTTACGCTTATGTGCGTCAGCAATTTGGTATGTCGATTGGTAAGTTTGAAGGGGTGCAGGAATCACTCGGCCGTATCGGTGGTTTAACCTACAGCCTGGAAGCGATGCGTGTAATGACAGCTGGTGCCATTGACCTGAAACTGAGCCCGTCTGTGGTGACCGCTATTGCCAAATATCATATGACTGAAATGTCCCGTACGCTGTTAAATGATTCTTTTGATATTCATGCCGGTCGTGCCATTCAGTGTGGTCCGAAAAACTACCTGGCCCATGGTTATATGGGGGTACCAATTTCTATTACGGTAGAAGGCGCCAATATTTTAACGCGTAACCTGATGATTTTTGGTCAGGGTGCCACCCGTTGCCATCCCTATGTATTAAAAGAACTGGAAGCCGCTGCCAACCCGAATGCGGAAGAAGGTTTAAAACAGTTTGATGAATTGCTGCTCAAACACGTCGGTTTTGCGCTTGGCAATACCTTTGGTGCGCTGTTCCAGGGCCTGACTGCAGGTTGTTTTAACAGCTCGCCAGTCGGTGGTGACACCGCCAAATATTACAAACAGTTAAGCCGGATGAGTAAAGCACTCGCGCTCAGCGCCGACTTCTCGATGCTGATGCTGGGCGGTGATTTAAAACGCAAAGAAATGCTGTCAGCCCGTTTAGGTGACGTATTAAGCCATTTGTATATTGCTTCTGCCGTACTGAAGTTTTATGAAGACAATGGCCGTCAGGTCGCAGATCTGCCATTTGTACACTACAGCGTGCAGCGTAATCTGCATGAAATTGGCCGTGCTTTTGCGGGTTTCTTCAGCAACTTCCCGAACCGTTTTGTTGGTGGCCTGTTAAAAGTGCTGGTATTCCCATTTGGTATTGGTTACCAGATGCCGGACGATGAAGTGTCAATGCAAATCTCTGACGCTTTGTTAAAACCAAGTGTAATTCGTGACCGCTTAACCCACTTGTGTTATCTGGGTGAAGCCAAAAACGACCCGACTGGTTCTATGGAACGTGCTTTTGTTGCGGTACATGCGGCGCAGCCTGTGATGAAAAAAATCTATGCAGCGCAAAAAGAGGGCAAACTGGCGCGTAAGCTGCCACTGCAACAGCTGATTGCCAAAGCCGCTGAGCTTGATGTGATCAGTGCCGAAGAAGCCACACAGCTCAATGACATGAACGAACTGCGTTTTGATGCCATCAGTGTGGACAGCTTTAAACCAGGTGAACTGGAAGCGCTGGCCATCAAAGGCTGATAAATCTGTGATTTGAGCAAAAAGGCCGGCAGCAGCTGGCCTTTTTTTATGGGGGCGCTTGGGGTAAAGTAAAGCCTTTACGCCTTATGCTGATGATTTGCCGCCCTCTGGCAGCAGCCTGTCCGCTTTGACATGCCTTTTAAGCGCAATAAGAGAATTAATTTCATGATCGGCTCTTTGATGCTGGACCTGCAAGGTCCGGAAATTTCCCAGGAAGAAAAAGAATTATTGGCCCATCCGGCCGTCGGTGGTGTGATTTATTTCACCCGCAATTATCACGACAAAGCTCAGTTAAAAGAGCTGGTACGCCAGACCCGCGCTGCCAGTAAAAGTCCGTTGTTACTGGCGGTTGACCATGAAGGCGGCCGGGTTCAAAGATTCCGCCCTGAATTTACCTTATTACCCGCCATGGGCCAGATTTGGCCAGGAGCCGGCCAGGATTTAGCCCTGGCCGCCCAATATGCCACCGAAATTGGCTGGCTGATGGCGGTGGAAGTGCTCTCGCAGGACATTGATATTTCTTTTGCCCCTGTGGCTGATATCTGGGGTGTCTGTGATGTCATTCGTAACCGCGCTTTTCACAGTGACCCCGCCAAAGTGGTGGCGCTTGTGAACGCTTTTGCCAAAGGCATGCATCAGGCCGGTATGAAAACCACAGGCAAACATTTCCCAGGCCATGGCAGTGTCAAAGAAGACTCGCATTTAGAGCTGCCTTATGACAGACGCAGCCGCGAAGAGATAGAACAGCTGGATTTAACGGTATTTCGCCAGTTGCAACAATTGGGCGCTTTGGACGCTGTGATGCCGGCTCATGTGGTGTATCCGGCTTTTTGTGATAAAGCCGCCGGTTTCTCCCGTTATTGGCTGCAACAGGTGCTGCGCACTGAGATGCAGTTTAATGGTGTGGTGTTTTCTGACGATTTAGGCATGAAAGGCGCGCATCAGGCTGGCTCCTATCAGCAGCGTGCAGAAGCGGCGCTCAGTGCCGGCTGTGACATGATTTTGGTATGTAACGACAGAGCAGGTGCTATTGAAGTGCTGGATACATTACCTCAGCAATATTGGCAGCACAGCAGCACACGTTTATCACAGTTAAAACATCAGACAAACCTGACGGATGGAATGTTAAGCCAAAGCGCGCGTTATCAGGCGGCTGTTGAGCTTGCAGCGAAGTTAAAAGCAGTAGAGATTGAAGCCAGCGCCAGCTCGGCCGGTATTGTTGAACGCTCTTAAGGAATTTTTGATGATTGAAACCACTATTGCCGGTTTAAGTTTACGTTTGGCCACAAAAAACGATGTGCCACAAATTCTGAGTTTTATTCAGGCGCTGGCAGATTATGAAAAGTTAGCACATGAAGTGGTAGCCACTGAAGACAAGCTGGCGGCCACTTTGTTTAGTGATAAAGCTTTTGCCGAAGTGGTGATTGCCGATTATCAGGGCGAGCCAGCCGGTTTTGCCTTGTTTTTCCATAACTATTCCACTTTTTTAGCCAAACCCGGCATTTATCTGGAAGATTTATTTGTCAATCCAAGCCTTCGTGGCAAAGGTATTGGCAAGGCGCTGATCACTTACCTTGCCAAACTTGCGGTCGAGCGTGATTGTGGCCGGTTGGAATGGTCGGTGCTGGACTGGAATCAGCCAGCTATTGATTTTTACCAGTCACTTGGTGCTGTGATGCTCAGCGACTGGCGTATTAACCGGGTTACAGGCCAAACCCTGCAGGCGATGGCACAGCAGTTCCCGGGTTAAGTTTTTGCAATTTGTTTTGGGGCAGGGACGGCTTAACGCCGTCCTTGTAACACTTCAATCAGCTGTTTCACAGCTTGCATCTGGGGGCCATTTTTAGTGGCATAATGCTCACCGCTATAACCCCACCAGTCCCAGCAACCATTTGGATTCATGACACTTTTATCTGCCTGTGGATAAAAAACCACCAGCTGATTGCTGTCGGCATATTCATTAAGACCGGTTAACCTGGCGTAAACATCACCCACAGCGCCGCCATATTGCTTACAACCGTGAAAACTTACATGTAAGCGGCATGGCTGGCCCTGGCTGCAACTTTGTGGCACATACAGATAGCCGGTTTTACCAAGCTGATCTTTGGCTTTGGGGGCTAAAGCCTGCTGGTTAAGTTCCATCAGCTGACCTGATGTTTTAGCCGCTCTGGCTTTTAAATCAGGCAATAAATGGTTAAGCATTGCACCGGCAGCGTCATAACCACAGCTGCCGATAAAAGGCGTTTTGGAGTCGGCGCAATCAGTGCCATGTTGGTGATCGGTCGGAAAATGATGGGCAAAAGCTTTATCTTTGACATAAACCAGATTGTTTTTGGCAAGTAACGACTGGTATTGCGCTGCTAAGGCGTCGCTGACGGACTCTGCCACTGTGCTGTCCTTCGTGCCATGAAATAACCAGACTTTGTCATCCGCCAGATTTTCAAGCGCATCGATGCCACCTTGTTGTTGCTGCGCTGTTAAATAAGCGCTGGCTGCCGTTAAATCCGGAGTGCTGCTACTTTGGTTTAAACAATGGGCAAAAGCGGTTTGCAGGCTATTGGCGGCACAATACACAGGGCCTGCCGCCACAATAGCTGCACCTTGTACTTCGCTGGAGTAGGCCAGATGAAACTGCGCTGCCATATAACCACCGGATGATAACCCTGACAGCGTGATGTTTTTATCCAAAGTGAGTTTTGGCAGTGATGTTTTATCTGCTGCCAGTGCCGGGCCAGCAGCCACAAAAGAAGCAGCCAGCAACGCTTGCAGCGTTCGTTTATTCCAGGTTTTGCTATGAAGTTTGTGGGGGCGGCCAAAAAAAACTGATGCGTGCATAAAAACTCCAAAAAAATCAAAGGTGTAAAAGCGGTTTATTGTGCTTGCTGTGCTGAAAATGCTGTGCAACGCATTGTTGTTCTTCGTGTTTTTAACCTAAACCTGCTGCAAACAGCGCTTTTGATAAAGATATCAACGACAATGCGTAAATTTTATGCTGCTGGCTATAGTGCTTTGGTACTAAGCTGCGTTGATTTTACCCTTCGGGTTTTGCTGCCGGTTTTTTTGCTGGAAGTAGACGCTGTGTTTTTACGCCGGTTGCCAGCTGCTCGTTTTGGCCATTTGGGTTTGAGATCAGTGGGCAGACCTTCTGGTTTGGCGTGGTGCGCCTGACTGATCAAGTTGTTTAATGTGTTGAGTAGTGGCTGCATAAAGCCCTGATAACTTAACTCTTTTTGGCTGATTTTTAAAAGTGCCGCTTCCCACTGTGCTGTCATATCAGGCTTGCTAGCGCTCGCGGGTAAAGCCGATATCAGGCTTTTGCCTGTTGCTGTGGCCAGAATATGTTTGCCCCGACGTTGTAAAAAACCACGTTTAAACAGCAGTTCAATAATACCGGCGCGGGTGGCTTCGGTGCCAAGGCCATCAGTGTCCCGCAGAATTTGTTTAATGGCTGGATCTTCAACAAAACGGCTGATGCCGGTCATCGCGGCCAGCAAAGTGGCGTCGGTAAAATGCTCGGGTGGCTGGGTATTTTTTTTAATGGTTTCGCCGCGGGCGCAAAATAACTGCTGCCCCAGCTGCAGCGGTGGCAACAATTGGTCCTGCTCAGCATTTTGCCGCTCCGGGTTGTGTTGTTGCCTGGCCTTGGTGTCGTCGAGGTTGTTCTTATTAAGCCACTGTTTCCAGCCAAGGTGCTGCTCTGTTTTGGCGATGGTGCGAAACAGTCCACCGGCAATTTTTAGTTCCACTGTGGTTTCGCCATAACAATAAGGCGGGAAAAACTGCCATAAATATTGGCGGGCTATCAGGCCATAAATTTTTTGTAAATCAGCGCTTAACCGACTGGTGTCCATCGCTTTTTCAGTGGGAATAATGGCATGGTGTGCACCCACTTTTTTGTCATCCCAGGCCTGACTTACCAGCGAAAAATCGGCAGCTGCCACCATCTGCGCCAATTGATGGTTGTGACTGCTTAATGCTCTGCTTATGCTTGGCACTGCCGCTAATTGTTCTTTGGGTAAATAACGACAATCCGATCTTGGGTAAGTTACCAGCTGATAATGTTCATACAACTGCTGGGTTAGATCCAGCACCTGCTGCGCCGCCATGCCATATTGTTTGGCCGCATCAATTTGCAAAGCGGATAAGTTATAAGGCAAGGGCGCGTATTGTTTTTTGTTTTTTTGCTCAAGCTTAGTCACCAGTGCGGGTTGTGCTGTAATGCTGCGCGCCACCTTGTTGGCAAGGCCTGGGTGTAGCACCCGGCCTTCTTCGTCCTGATAAGGTTCACAAGCAGCACTTGGCAGCCATTTGGCGACAAAAGCCGCGCTGTTCTCGTTTTCTGATAATTGCAGATGTGCCAGCACCTGATAAAAAGGTTTGCTGACAAAATTTTCAATCTGCGCGTCACGGCGCGCCACTAGACCCAAAACCGGGGTTTGCACCCGGCCCACCGACAATACCCCCTGAAAACCGGCTTTCTGGCCTTGCAAGGTATAAGCGCGGGTCATATTCAGGCCGTATAACCAGTCAGCTCTGCTGCGCGCCAGCGCTGAGGTGGCCAGCGGCACAAAATCACGGTTGGCTTTTTGGTTTTGTAATGCCCGTACAATAGCTGCTGGGTTTAAATCGTTGATCAATAAGCGCTTGCTGTGTTTGAGTTTGTCGCCTTTGACACCACAATACGCAAAAACTTCATCCACCAGCAGCTGGCCTTCGCGGTCCGGATCGCCTGCGTGCACCAGCTCGTCCGCCTGCTGAATAAGCTTTTTCAGCACCGACAGTTGTTTAGCGCTGCTGGCGCGCTCTTTAAGTTGCCACACTTGCGGCACTATCGGCAGATGCTGCAACTGCCACTTTTTAAAAGCGCTGTTGTAGTCTTCAGGCTCTGCTTGCTCCAGCAAATGGCCAATACACCAGCTCACCACATCACCGTTGCCAAGCTCAATAAAACCGTCGCCATTTTTATGGGGTTTGGGCAACACTGCCGCAATAGCACGGCCAAGGCTGGGTTTTTCGGCGATATATAAAATCATGGTGAGAATGGCTGTATGAATTTACAGTTAATTTATCCTGTTTGAAGCGAAAAGGCAAAACACAGCATTGCTGCAGTGCAGCACTGCTGTACTGAACATAGCCCTAAGCGTGCGTCACTGGCTGCGACTAAAGTCTATGCACCTTAAGTCTAAGTTTGTTTATTGCTGTTTTTCGCTACATTAAGTTATCAAAGCGAGAAAAAGGCCCGCATCATGTCACGAGCAACTACTTCTGGTTATCAAGCGCTGTACCAACAAGCCAGTGCCGATCCCGTTCGCTTCTGGGCGGCACAGGCGGCAAAGCTTGATTGGTACCAAACACCAACCCAGGTGTTAACAAAACAGGATGACTACCATTACCAGTGGTTCGCCGATGGTGAGCTCAATAGCTGTTATCTGGCTCTGGATCATCACCTGAGCCAGGGTCGTGCTGAGCAAACCGCGCTGATTTACGACTCTGCCGTTACCGGCACTAAACAACGTTTTAGTTATGCCGAATTAACACAACAAGTGGCACTTTTTGCCGGTGTGCTAAAAGCCAATGGCGTGGGCAAAGGTGATAGGGTTGTGATTTACATGCCGATGATCCCCCAGGCTGTGATTGCCATGCTGGCGGTGGCGCGCCTTGGTGCTGTGCACTCTGTGGTGTTTGGTGGTTTTTCCGCACACGAGCTGGCGCTTCGGATTGATGATGCCAGCCCAAAACTGATTGTCAGCGCCTCCTGTGGCATTGAAATTAACCGGCTGATTGCCTACAAACCGCTGCTGGACGAAGCGCTTGAGCTTTCCAGCCATCAGGTGCCTTGTTGTGTGATTTACCAGCGTGAGCAGCTGCAGGCCAGCATGGTGCCGGAGCGCGACCTGGACTGGCAGCAGCAGCTATCGCAAGCAACACCGGCGGCCTGTGTGCCTGTAGCCGCCACAGATCCTTTGTATATTCTGTACACCTCAGGCACCACAGGTAAACCCAAAGGGGTGGTGCGGGATAACGGTGGTCATGCGGTGGCGCTGAAGTACAGCATGCAGGCGGTTTATAACTGTCAGGCCGGTGATGTGTTTTTTGCAGCTTCAGATGTGGGCTGGGTGGTCGGGCATTCTTACATTGTGTATGGGCCTTTAATCGCAGGTTGCACCACAGTACTTTATGAAGGAAAACCGGTATTTACGCCAGACGCCGGTGCTTTCTGGCGGCTTTGTGCTGAATATCAGGTTAAAGTTTTGTTTGCCGCGCCCACAGCTTTTCGTGCTATCCGCAAAGAAGACCCGGATGCTTTGTTGCAGCAATATGATTTATCAAAACTTTCATACATTTTTATGGCCGGTGAACGGCTTGACCCTGCCACTTTTTATTGGGTGCAGGACAAAATAGGCAAGCCGGTGATCGACCACTGGTGGCAAACCGAAACCGGCTGGGCTATCAGCGCAAATCTGGCCGGGGTGGAGTTATTACCGGCCAAAGCAGGTTCGGCCACAGTACCGGTGCCAGGTTATCAGCTGGAGGTACTTGACGACAGCGGCCAGCGTGTCGGCGCCAATCAGCAGGGTTATATAGCGTTAAAACTGCCACTGCCACCCGGATGTTTAACCACCATCTGGGGCAATGATGAGCGTTTTGTCGACGGTTATCTGCAGACTTTTGCCGGTTATTACGCCAGCGGAGATGGTGGTTATCTGGACGAAGAGGGTTATTTGTTTGTGATGGGCCGCACCGACGATGTGATTAATGTGGCCGGCCACAGATTATCCACAGGTGAAATGGAGCAAATTGTCGCTGCACATCCTGCTGTGGCGGAATGTTGTGTTATTGGCATTTATGACGCCATTAAAGGCCAGCAACCCCTGGCGCTGGTGCTGCTGAAAAATGGCATCCGCATTACTGAAGCGGAACTGGAGGCAGAGCTGACGGCTATGGTGCGCCGTGACATCGGTGCTGTAGCATGCTTTAAAAAGGCCATGCTGGTGCCAAGATTACCCAAAACCCGCTCCGGCAAAATATTACGCAAGTTGCTTCGGCAAATTGCAGCAGGTCAAAGTTACACTGTACCTTCCACCATCGACGATCCGGCCTGTTTACCGGAAATTGCTGGCCTGATGGCAGAGCGCGAGCTGATTGGGCATATGTAAGGCCAACCCCGGAGGCTGCGTCAGTTCTGTTATAAGATTGATAACACAGCTGCGGCTAAAAACAGATCCTGTCCAGCCGTGACGGGATCTGTGCCTTAATGCCAAGCTGCTGTAGTTTCTGCTGCAGAGCCTCCAGTGCCGGTAGCTCGCCATGCACCAGATAAAACTGCGGTGCCCCCTGAATTTGGCTGGCCCAGGCCAGTAAATCGGCCTGGCCGGCGTGCGCCGATAAACCGCTTAACTGATGAATTTTGGCTTTGACCGCAATCTCTTCGCCGTAAATTTTCAGCGTTTTGACGCCGTCTACTATCATCCGCCCAAGGCTGCCTGCGGCCTGAAAACCAACAAAAATCACATGGTTGTTGGGCTTCCAAAGATTGTGTTTAAAGTGGTGCAAAATACGGCCGCCGTTACACATGCCGCTGCCTGCTATCACAATAGCACCGGAGTCAAACTGGTTAATCGCCATTGAGGCTTCCGGGCTCGCTGTTAAAGTTAACATCGGCAGTAATTGTTGCAGCGCCATGCCAGGCTGATAACCAATAGCCTTAAGGTCCGCTTCATCCAGCGCATCAAAACACCATTGATATAACTTCAGAATTTCAATGGCCATGGGGCTGTCGAGAAAAATCTGTTGTTGCACCAGTCGTTTCTGATAATGCAGTTTGGCCAGGTAATACAACACTTCCTGTGAGCGGCCAAGTGCAAATGCCGGAATAAACACATTGCCACCATCCATGGCCGCCTGCGCAAGCACAGCAGCCAGCTCATCAAGCGCTGCCTCGCTGTTTGGGTGGTTACGGTCACCATAAGTGCCTTCCAGCAATACCAGATCCGCGTGTTCCACCAACGCTGGATTGGTCATTAGCACAGTGGCCGGATTACCCAAATCGCCGGAAAAAACCAGCCTTTTATCGTTATTGCCGTTGGCAAAATCGAGCAGCACAATGGCAGAGCCAAGAATATGGCCGGCATCACGCAGCTCAAGTGTGACACCCGGTGCTATTTGCTTTGGGCTTAAATAAGGCAGGGGTTTTAGCTGATCCAACACGGCTTCGACATCATCATCATTCATCTGCGCCTGAAGCTCGGGCAGGCCCTGACGGCGGCGTTTTTTATTATGCTGTTCAAGTTCACGTAAATAGAGGCTCACCGAGTCTTTTAACAACACCGGCAGCGCCAGCGCTGTGCCGCTGCTGCAATAAATGT
Organism: Rheinheimera sp.; assembly: GCF_036782235.1. Classification (GTDB taxonomy): domain Bacteria; phylum Pseudomonadota; class Gammaproteobacteria; order Enterobacterales; family Alteromonadaceae; genus Pararheinheimera. The sequence goes on from NZ_DAIPZL010000017.1 coordinate 69,854, forward strand.
GGCCAGCAAACCCCCGCGCCACCAGCAGCGGCAATAAACCACTGTGATCTATATGGGCGTGCGACAAAATCAGCAGATCAATGGTTTTGGGGTCAAAATCAAACTGAACATCTGCGGTTTTTGTCAGTTCAGCACCGCCTTGTTGCAGACCACAGTCGAGCAGCAGTTGTATTTGGTTAAAACACAGCAGATGGCAGGAACCTGTCACTTGCCGGGCAGCTCCGAGAAACTGAACTTCAATAGGCGGCATGGGGGCTCCTGTGGTTTGTGTAGCTGGCAATGCCGCTGATAAAAGCAGCAACTAAATACTAAGTCATTGATCAATATGACGCAAAAGTATCAGGCAAAAGTATCGGGCAAAAGCAAAAACTAAAGCGCTTTGTTGAGAAACAGGGCACAGCAGCCTATGGTGAATACGGTCATTTTTTAAAGGTGCAAAGTTGTTGCCCACAATCACGGAGGCCGACATGGCAGAGCAGCAGGATAGTCCGCAATTTTCGGTGCAGTTAAGTCTGGTGGAAGGCTACAAATTTTTGGTTGATTTTGGCGATATGGGGCAGTTGTTCAGTGATGAACCACCGCCGCTGGGGCTAGGTGAAGGACCAAATCCAACCCGGCTATTAGCGGCCAGCGTGGCCAATTGCCTGGCTGCCAGTCTGATCTTTGCCATTCGCAAGTTTAAAGAAGATCCAGGCAAAGTCACTGCTGAAGTTACAGGCATACTGGAGCGGCAACAGGGGCGTTGGCGTGTTGCAAAGTTAAAAGTCCGGTTACAGCTTGGCAGCAGTGTGGATGCCATCCCTCATCTGGAGCGTGCGTTGTTGCAGTTTGAGGACTTTTGTGTGGTCACACAAAGTGTGCGACAGGGCATTGCGGTGCAGGTTGAGGTGCAGGATAACGCTGGTCAGCTTTTGTCATTGGCTTCACCTGCATCCTAGTTGCCGGGTTCTTATCAATAAAATCGATTGATTTCAGTTATTAAAGTTGATTTAGAAAATTGCAACCAGAGTCTACCTTTAAAGGTAGCTGTTCGTGAGCGACTGATTTATCTAAACCAAAGGACACAAAACATGGATTACAACACACCAAACAAAGGCCAATGCCCTGTGATGCATGGTGCCAATACCAGTGCCAGCCATGGCTCTCAAGCGACGGCGCTGTGGTGGCCCAAAGCACTGAATCTTGACATCCTGCACCAGCACGACCACAAAACCAATCCGATGGATGAGGGTTTTAACTACAAAGAAGCGTTTTTGTCGTTGGATCTGGAAGCGGTTAAAACCGATTTAAAAGCCTTGATGACTCAAAGCCAGGATTGGTGGCCGGCCGACTGGGGTCATTATGGTGGTTTAATGATCCGGATGGCCTGGCACAGCGCCGGTACTTACCGTATTGCCGATGGACGTGGTGGTGCCGGCACAGGCAATCAGCGTTTTGCCCCGCTCAATAGCTGGCCCGACAACGGTAATCTCGACAAAGCACGGCGTTTGTTATGGCCCATTAAACAAAAATACGGCAACAAATTATCCTGGGCGGATTTAATGATTTTGGCCGGCAACATGGCCTATGAGTCTATGGGGTTAAAAACCTTCGGTTTTGCCGGTGGCCGTGAAGATATCTGGCATCCGGAAAAAGATATTTATTGGGGTTCAGAGCGTGAATGGTTAGCACCTTCGGGTGGTGAAAACAGCCGTTATAGCGGTGATCGGGAACTGGCCAACCCGCTGGCCGCTGTGATGATGGGGCTGATTTATGTGAATCCTGAAGGGGTAGACGGCAAACCAGATCCATTAAAAACCGCCAGAGATATGCGGGAAACTTTTGCCCGTATGGCGATGAATGACGAAGAAACTGTGGCGCTTACTGCCGGCGGTCACACTGTGGGTAAAGCGCACGGCAATGGCAATGCCGCCAATTTAGGGCCTGCGCCAGAAGGTGCTGATCTGCACGAGCAGGGGCTAGGCTGGATGAATCATCAAAGCCGCGGCATTGGTCGTAACACTGTCACCAGCGGTATAGAAGGTGCCTGGACCACAGAGCCCACCAAATGGGACAACGGCTATTTTTATCTGCTGCTCAGCTACGACTGGCAACTGACCAAAAGCCCGGCTGGTGCCTGGCAGTATGAGCCGGTAAATATTAAAGAGCAGGATAAACCGGTGGATGTGGAAGACGCATCCATCCGGGTGATGCCAATGATGACAGATGCCGATATGGCGCTGAAAGTCGACCCGGACTACCGCAAAATTTCTGAGAAGTTTTATGCCGATCCGGCGTATTTTTCCGAAGTGTTTGCCCGCGCCTGGTTTAAATTAACCCACCGCGATTTAGGGCCAAAAAGCCGTTATTTAGGCGCTGATGTGCCAAAAGAAGATTTGTTATGGCAAGACCCTGTGCCATCGGTTGATTATTGTTTAACAGATGCCGAAATTGCGGATTTAAAAACAAAAATTCTGGCAACAGGCTTAACAGTGTCTGAGCTGGTGGCGACCGCCTGGGACAGCGCCCGCACTTACCGAGGCTCTGATCACCGGGGGGGCGCCAATGGCGCGCGCATTCGTCTGGCACCACAAAAAGACTGGGTTGGCAATGAGCCGGCGCGGCTGCAAAAAGTGCTGAATGCACTGACAACTCTGCAGGCAGGCCTTGCCAAAAAAGTCAGTCTGGCAGATTTAATAGTGCTGGGCGGCGCAGCAGCTGTGGAGCAAGCGGCCAAAGCCGCTGGTGTGCCTGTGGTGGTGTCTTTTACACCGGGCCGGGGTGATGCACTGCAGGCGCAAACTGATGTGGAGTCTTTTGCGGTGCTTGAGCCAGTGCACGATGCGTTTCGGAACTGGCTAAAACAGGATTATGCCGTGATGCCGGAAGAGCTGATGCTCGATCGCGCCCAGCTGATGGGCCTGACCGCCCGCGAAATGACAGTGCTGCTCGGTGGTATGCGTGTGCTCGGCACTAACCATGGCGGCAGCTCTGATGGTGTTTTTACCAACAAAGTGGGCGTACTCAGCAATGACTTTTTTGTCACCCTGACTGATATGGCCTATAGCTGGAAGCCGACGGGGAAAAATTCTTACCAGCTGATTGAACGTAAATCCGGTGCGGTGAAATTTACGGCCACCCGGGTTGATCTGGTGTTTGGCTCCAACTCCATTTTACGAGCTTATGCTGAGGTGTATGCGCAAAACGACGGTAAACAAAAATTTGTGCACGACTTTGTTAAAGCCTGGCATAAAGTGATGAACGCCGACCGTTTTGACTTAAGGTAACGCGCGGGAAAGCAGCCGGCGCCTGTCGCAGCAATCCGGCAGCACAGTACAACAGAAAAACCACAGCAGGGTAACACATCTCTGCTGTGGTTTTATTTTTGCGGCCTTTTGGCCAAAGTTTGCAAAAAACGCCTCGGTGAAAAAAGCCACAGCGCTTTTTGCAAATTCACAGTGCAGCTTCTAATCTTCTGAATATCTGAATGTTTTCTGTAATGGAAACAATGTATTTCGGCTTATTGACCACAACGAGGCTCTTTTGACTACAGTCAGATCCCGCTATTCGCTGGTTAAAAAAATCACCCGCCAGAATCTAACCGTGCTGTTGGTCAGCATGTTGCTGAGTTTTGTATTGATTGCTGCGGTGTTATGGCTGACAGCGCGTGACCGCCAGGGCAGTGCCGCTGAGCTGGCAGCTGTACAGCTGGCACGTAATGTGTCGGCCATGCTGGTTTTTAATGATCCGGTTGAAGCCCGCCGTGAGCTGACCTTACTTGCCAATCAGCGTGCCCTGACTGACATTGCGTTATACGATAGCCAGGGCAAGTTGTTTGCATCCGTGCCGGGTGTTGCTGTGGCAGCATTTGTGCCTGACACGCAGGCGCTTACCACAGAGCGCAGTTATCAGGGGCTGCAGATCAAAATCAGCACACCTGTGCTGGTTAAAGACAAAGTTGAAGGTGTGCTTTATCTCAGCGAGTCTTTGCACCAGCTGATGAACTGGTTTATTCAGGGGCTGGCGGTCATGTCGGTGCTGATGCTGCTGATTTATCTGCTGGCCGCCCGTTTATTGGTGAAGTTACAAAAGCAGGCGTTGTCGCCTTTGGTGGAGCTTGCCGCGCTGGCAGAGCGGGTGGCTGCGGAGCGTAATTTTTCTTTGCGTGCACCTGTGGTCAATAACGATGAAATCGGCAGTCTGACCCAGGGGTTTAATGAGTTATTAAAAAGGGCAGAGATTTGGCAGTCTGAACTCAGTGATCAGCTGCAGCAGGAGTCTGAGCGCGGTGCCGAGCTTGAACATCTGGCCTTATACGACAGCCTGACCGCTTTACCGAACCGGCATTATTTTGGTCAGTTGTTACATCAGATGGTCAGTGACAGTGTGCAGCATGGCCAAAAATCGGCGTTGTTGTTTATCGATTTGGACAATTTTAAATATGTAAATGACAACTTTGGCCATGACGCCGGTGATGCGGTGCTGGTAGAAGTCAGTAAACGTATTCTGGCGGTGATCCGAGCCGACGATCATTTATGCCGGCTGGGTGGTGATGAATTTGCGCTGTTGCTGCCAAAACAGGTGACAGTTGCACAAACCTCGCAACTGTGCGAGCGTTTGCTGGCGCAAATCCGCGCCCCTTTATTGATCAAAAACACGCCGATGCCGGTAAGTTTAAGTATTGGTGTGGCATTGTGCCCTGAGCACAGTCACGATGTGGCAACACTGTTACAGCTGGCGGATGAAGCCATGTACAGAGCAAAACGGGCGGGAAAAAATGGTTATCAGATCTATCAGGCTGGTTAAGCTGTGTGGCCTTTGGCTGTTCAGTGGAGCCTGTGCTGCCCAGCAGTTGCCTAGCCTGGAAGAGCTGCTGCAGCAAAAAACCAATGTAGATCCGGCGCAGATTGAGGTGTCCACTTCGGCCCGTTATCAGCAAAATGCCGGCCAGTCGCCACAGGTCACTTATTTGATCACCGACGAAGAAATCAGGCGATTTGGTCTGCGTAACCTGGGGGAAATTTTAAGTTTAATGCCCGGGCTTTATGTCAGCACCGACAGCAGTTTTGGGTATTTGACCGCAAGGGGCATAGGCCGGCCCGGGGACTACAACTCCAGATTGTTATTTTTGCTCGATGGTACCCGGTTAAACGACAACATCTATGATGCCGGCATTATCGGCAGCGATTTTTTTATCGACACCCAACTGATTGAACGGGTGGAATATAGCCCAGGCAGCGGATCGGCTTTATATGGCAACAATGCGTTTTTGGGGGTGGTGAATATCATCACCAAAAGAGGCAATCAGTTGCGGGGGGCTCAACTGGCACTGACGGGCGACAATCAGCATCATAATACAGTGTCGTTTTCTTACGGCCTGCGCGATGATAGTGGTCACGAAGGCTGGCTGGCACTGAGTAAAGGAGACAGGCGCCATATAGATTTTCCGGATCAGCAGACTGAAGCTGTGTTGTGGCAACAAAAAGGTTTGAACGACGATCACACCGACAAAGTTTCCGGCAGTTACCGATACCGGCGTTTGCATCTGATGCTCGGGGCTATCAACAGAGTGCGCGAAGAGCCGGTGTCGCTGGTGGCTCAAAGCAACTTTACCGGCATTACCCGTGACGAAAACCGCAATTATTTTATTGCCCTGCAGCATGGTCTCAGCCTAAGCGATGAGCTGGAGCTTTATAGCCATTTATCGACCAACAGTTCTTATTACCGCGCCCTTACGCCATTTTTATCCGGGCCGGCACAACAGAATAACTATGATTTTGCCGTACGTGGTAAATGGACCAACCTGGATTTACGTTTTAGTTATCAGCCCAGTGCTCAAAGCCATTTGCTGATGGGAGTTGATGCGCAAAAAGACCATCACCAGAGTTACCGCCTGAGTATTGATGCTGTGCTGCCGCTGCTTGATGCTAACAGCAGTAACAATAGGGCTGGTTTGTATGTGCAATACGACTGGCAGCTGCTGAGCGAGCATCGTTTGATCAGCGGTTTTCGTTATGACTACACGGCACAAAATGTGCGGGAGCTCAGTCCTAAAGTGGGTTGGGTCTGGCAAAGTTCGGCCGAACAAAGTTTGAAGTTGAGTTATGGCACGGCGTTTCGGGCGCCCAACGAATATGAGCAGGAAACCAACAGTTTCTTCCAGGCCAGTATACCGGTCTCAGAGCTTATCCGCACGCTGGAGGCAAGCTGGCAACGCCAGTTTGCAGCGGGCTGGGCTTTGTCAGCCACTCTTTATCATTCCAAAGTTGAAAATATGATCAGCAGCAGTATTGGCCAGACCGCAGTGCTGCAGTTTTATAACGATCGGCAGGTAAAAGCCATTGGCATCGAGAGCACCGCCAGTAAACGCTGGCAGCAGGGCTCACAGCTGCAGCTTTCGGCCAGTGTACAGCGCTCCCGATACGATTTTAACAGCATGGATTTAACCAATGCGCCTGAGCGGCTGTTTAAAGCAGATTTCAGTCAGCCACTCTGGACTGAAGCGCTGCAGCTGAATTGGCGGCTTTTTGCCGCTTCACCAAGGCAAAGTGTCAGGGGGGAACTGGCCGGTTTTGCCAGGCACGATCTGATGTTGTCCTGGCAGGGTAATAAAGACTTGTCTGTGGTATTTGGCGTAAAAAACCTGTTTGACCATCAATATGTTGATGTGCCACTCGCCAGTGGTGTGTTGTTAGGTCAGCCCGGGCGCAGTGTTGAGCTGGCATTACGCTGGAATTTTTTCCAATGAAAGCGCAACAGGCGTTAATCAGCGCTGTCTGCCTTGGCGCTTTATTGCCGCTGGGAGTAGTAAGTGCTGAAGCTGAACTTAAAGCGGCCTTGTTATACCGTTTTGTCCAGTTTAGCCAGTGGTCGCAACAGGCGCCTGCAGCGCAGCTGTATTGTGTAGCTGGAGATCAACAAGTGTTTGCTGCATTGCAGGCGTTACTGCAGCAAAGCGGCGGGCAAAACAACGACAAAACGAGGTTATTGGCCAATGTTAAAGACGGCAGCGCCTGTACCGTACTTTATATGAGCGACAGTATGGTCAAACAAAGTCAATGGCATACGCTACTGCGTCAAAAAGGCCAGTTAACAGTTGTTGAAGGTGCTGAGCTGTTTCGTAAAGGGGCCCATTTTGGTTTAATCGCTGAACCCAACCGCATTTCGTTCCGGGTCAACCTGACCCAGGCCCGCGAGCAGGGCTTTCACTTCAGTGCGCAGATGTTAAAACTAGCGAAAGAAATTCATTAATATTTGAAGGTCTATTTGCTGGCAAGGGTTTAGCCTTTGCAAGCACGATCCCTTGAGCATCACTGAATATTAAAAACTAAGACCAAGGGGAAAATGGGTTGAGATGGATTTAGTCAGATGACTTTTTTGCATGTCGTTAGTTCAAGCCGTCGATTGACGACAAAAATTAATAAAACGCAAATAAACCGGGAGAAATTTGGTGCGTCCTAGTGGACTCGAACCACCGACCCCCACCATGTCAAGGTGGTGCTCTAACCAACTGAGCTAAGGACGCATTTTGGGTTTGTTATCAAGTTTGATTGCACCTTTTAAGCGGGCGCTTAAAAATTGGTGCGTCCTAGTGGACTCGAACCACCGACCCCCACCATGTCAAGGTGGTGCT
>NZ_DAIPZL010000018.1:0-54644 GCF_036782235.1 Rheinheimera sp.
CAGAGCCGATCACCACCTCCATAGGAGGTGGTTTTAAATTGACAATAAAAAAAACGGCAGTCTGTCACTGCCGTTTTGCCTTTTGCCCCCCTAAAAGAGGGTTCGGGTTGAACACCCAGATGCCGGTTAAGGCTGAATTTGTTGTAACACCAGATGCGGCACCATAGTGCTGGCTGCAGCTATCACTTTTTGCCCCTGCACCGACACTATTCTGCTGTTAATCTGAATACCACGGCGGGTGGCTACCAGGGTGCCGGTCATCACATAATCCATCCCGACTTTTTGCTGCAGTTTCAGCACGTCGCGCGACAGCGCAATATCTCCCCTTGGACTCACGTCAATATGCCGGGTCAATTTATATTCAATCACATCAACCCCATATTGCGGCAGCAAAGTCACCATGGCTTCTGCAAACTGATTGCCCAGTGCCGTGGTTTGCTCCAGGCTGTCGTCAAATTCAACAAAACTGGTAACACCCACTTTGGCACCTTTGAGCTCATCAAAACCAGCCAGCTTAAAGGCCAGCTGGGCGGCATAGTCGGTCAGCTCCTTGCGGCTTTGCGGCAACTCAGGGTAAGGCGACAAAGGCACGCGATGAGGCACGCTCTGCTGATGAGTCCCCTGCTGGTAAGCCGCTTGCTGTTCGGACGGCAGGTTTTTACGCTGCAGCGGCGCTTTTTGCACCACAGGCCAAATTGGCTTGGCGCCCGGTTCCGCCATAATTTTATCCAGCTGCGACACAGTTGGTGTGGACTGTACGGGCGGCGCTTCCGGCATCATCCTGTCTTCAATCACAGTACCGTCGGTAGCGACACTCGTTGAAGCCAGGCTTTGTTGCTCCTGCTGCATTTGCTCCGACAAACTTGCTTCGCTGTGGCTGCTGGCCCTGTTGTCAGTCTGCTCCGCCTGAGCATTCTGACAATCACATAACTGGCTGCAACCGCTTAATGTCAGTAACAACAGCACTGCTATAACACGCATGTTATTCACCCTGCTTTAAATAAAGTTTGCCTTGTGTTGCCGACGGCAACACCGCATTGGCCACATTTTGCGGAATAAAACTCTGGGCTGTCGCCAACACTTTTTTACTGGCAACAGACACTATCCGGGCATTAACCAAAGTGCCGCCCTGGTGCGCCACTAAAGTGCCGCCCAACACAAATTCGATCGGCTGCTCTTCACGCAACTCCATAAAATCGCGGCTGAACACAAAATCGCCCTTAGGTGTAACACGGATAAAGTCTGTGGTTTTAAAGTCGACCACACTTAAACCAAACTGATGAATTTCATGCATAAAACCTTCAGAAAGCTGATTGCCCAGCAAGTCGGCTTGATCATAAGCACCATCCAGATAAACAAAACTGGTGACACCAATAATCATACCGTCTTTGACCAAATCTAAATTGGCCACTAAGTCATGCATCATGCCCTGAATATAATGATTCACCGTCACCTGCGCCTGTGGCAGATAAGTTGGCAGTGTTTTTTGTGCCGCCATCCGGGTGGCCTGATAAGCAGCGCCATCATATAAAGCTGGTGTGACATATAAAGGTGAATTGCCCGTCCCTGCAGGAACCACAGGCACTGTCGCTTGAGGCGTGTTTTTCAGCTGCATCTGTGCCCGTGCTTTATCTTCAGCCAGATGCTTTTCAGCCACGGTCTGGTTCCATTTATCTATTGATGCGCAGGCCGTTAACCCCAGGCACAGTGTCAACATCATTAATTTAGCTGTCATAATCATCCCCATTTCGCCGCAAAAGCCTGATGCCGGTAACGCCATTATTGGCTATTGCGATATAACATTTGCTGGCGCAGCTGCACCTGCTCTGCACTGCCAAGCACCGAACTTGGCACTAAATCCGACGCTGCGGCTATTACTGTATTGGTCTGGATATCGACCAGCCGGGCATTTACTGTAGTGTAATTTTCAGATTGATTCAGTGTACCGGCAATCACATAACGCACCGACTGCTGTGTCGCCAGCTCGCTGATGTCCCGGCTTAACATCCGCTCATGATCGGCATAAATTTTTACCGACGAGGCCAGGCGCAGCTCTTTCACCTGATATCCCAGCTGACTGGCAACCGTCAGCATGCTTTCCTGCAACTGCAAACCCAATAAATTCATCGATAAATTATAAGGATCCGGCGCCAGAGATTTGACGTCGGTAAAACTCACCACGGCAATAGCGCCAGGTGTAATAGGTTTTAAATCCTGAAACAACCTGTCAGCAATACGTTCGGTGTAATACAACAGCGGTGTCACGGCAACTTCTGGCTGCAGCACGGCAGTTTGCTGCCGCTGCTCAGAGGGTTCCGGCAGCTGCACACAGGCGGTTGTGAACAAGGCTGTGCCCAGCATTAAAGCGGCTTTGGCGGTATTCATCAGTTATCTACCTCAGATTTGCTATCCCGGCAGCCGGCACTGGTGTTGCCTGCTGCTCTGGTGGGGGCCAGATATCTGCGAATTTTGCAAAATCAGTGCCAGCTTGTGCTGACGCCTGGCGGCGCTCTGGTTATACTGTGCGGCTTTTTTGCCGGGTCCGACCGGCCTGGTGCTGCAGCGCAGAATTTTCAGGAACCCATGATGCAAGCTTGTTATACCGGAATTGATTTTGGCACTTCCAACTGTACTGCCGGTTGGTTAGATCACAACGAGCCTGTGCTGGCGCCGCTGGACGGTGACAGCCCTTATTTAAGCTCGGCGCTTTATATTGAAAAGAACCGCAGTGATGATCAGGACGACGACGAGCCTTATATCAACGAAAGTTTAAGCCGGTTATTACAACAACAAGCCAAAGTGCAGCTGGGCCAAAGCGCCCACCAGAGCTACAGCAGCAATCCGCTGGCTGGCGTTTTTATCCGCTCGCCAAAATCAATGCTCGGTTCCAGATTAACGCCGGCTCAAAGCCAGATTTACCGGCAAATTTGCACCTTGCTGCTCAAAGACATTAAACAAAAAGCAGAATTGGCGCGGGGTGCTGAGCTGCCTTATGCCGTGCTGGGCCGCCCCGTGCATTTTCAGGGCATAGACGGCGCTTTGGGGGATGACAGAGCCGAAGCTATTTTGCGCTCAGCGGCCAAAGATGTGGGTTTTCAGGACATTCAGTTTGCCTATGAACCGGTAGCCGCCGCTGTTGAGTACGAGCGCAGCTTAACCAAAGAACAACTGGTGCTGGTGGTGGATATTGGCGGTGGTACCAGCGATATCAGTTTGATCCGGCTTGGCCCCAAACTGGCCCTGCAAACCGATCGCAGTAACGACTTACTCGGCCATGCCGGGCGCCGTATTGGCGGTGTGGATATGGATATTAAACTAGCCATTTACAGTTTAATGCCACTGCTGGGCCGTGGCAGTCTGGCCACAACCGGCCGGCCTTTACCCAACACGCTGTTTAGTGATGCGGTCAATATTATTGATATTCAGGCGCAGGAAAATTTCTACCGTGAACAAAGTGCGTCTGAAATTCAGAGTTTAATTCAGCTTGCGAATGAACCCCACAAAGTCAGCCGTTTGCGGACACTCTATCAGCAACATTTAAGTTATTACCTGGTGCAAAAGGCCGAACAAGCCAAAATTGCCCTGGCAGAACATGCCCGGGTGCAGGTTGAGCTGAACCGGCTGGAAGCAGAACTTACGCAGCAGATTGACCTGATGATGTTGGATCAGGCCATTTATATTGAACTGAACGGCATTAAAAAGCTGATAGAACATAGCCTGGCCAGCGCTGCAGCTAAGCCTGATGTGATTTTTTTAACAGGTGGCGCTTCAGCAGCCAAAGGTATTATTCAGCTACTGCAACAACTGTTGCCCGATGTGCCACTGGTGCATGGCGACCGCTTTGGCTCTGTTGGCAAAGGTTTATGTACTATTGCCGCCCGGCATTTTGCCTAAGGCACAAGTTGTGCTGAACAGGCACCACAAATCAGTGTGTTAGCAAAGGCCTGAGCATTCTGATAGCACTTGGAGCCGATACCGGTTAGAATGCGCGACTTTTTTGTACAGCCCCCCAATTTCGGCGTGCTGACAATATGTGGGGTTATTGATGTCATTTTCGTTATTAGGGTTACAACCAGCCATTTTACAAGCTGTTGAACAGGCAGGTTATACCCAGCCAACACCTATCCAGCAACAGGCGATTCCTGCAGTGCTGGCCGGCCGCGACTTATTGGCTGCAGCTCAGACCGGTACCGGCAAAACCGCTGGTTTTGTGCTGCCTATTTTACAAAAACTGAGCCAAACCAAATCCAGACATCCGCGCCCTACCCGCGCCCTTATTCTGACGCCGACCCGCGAGCTGGCAGCGCAGATCGGTGAACAAATTACCAAATACAGCAAGTTGCTCGATCCCAAATTAAAACATCTGGTGGTATTTGGTGGGGTTAACATCAATCCACAAATGATGGCGCTGCGCGGTGGTGTGGATATTCTGACGGCTACTCCTGGCCGTTTATTGGATTTAATTGGCCAGAACGCCGTTAAAATTAACGAAGTGGAAATTCTGGTACTGGATGAAGCCGACCGGATGCTGGATATGGGTTTTATCCGCGATATTCAGAAAATTCTGAATCTGCTGCCAAAAATCCGCCAGAACCTGCTGTTTTCAGCCACTTTTGACAATGAAATCAAACAACTGACCAATAAGCTGCTAAAAGATCCATTGATGATCAACGTGGCGCCACAAAACAGCACAGCGGAAAAAATTGAACAAAAGGTCTATCACGTCAGCAAAGGCCAAAAAACCGGTGCTTTGATCACTTTGATTGAACAAAACAACTGGCAGCAAGTGCTGGTGTTTATGGCCACCAAACACGAAGCCAATCGCCTGACCGAAAAACTGGAAGCCGCTGGCATCAGCGCTGCAGCTATTCATGGTAATAAAAGCCAGAATGCCCGCACCGCCGCTTTAGCAGGTTTTAAAAATAATTCAGTGCGGGTATTGGTGGCATCAGACGTTGCCGCCCGTGGTATTGATATTGCCGAGCTGCCTTTTGTGGTGAACTTTGCGCTGCCACGTTCAGCTGCAGATTATGTACACCGTATTGGCCGCACCGGTCGTGCCGGTAACGCCGGTTTAGCGGTTTCTTTGGTCTGTCCGGATGAGATGCCACAGTTAAAACAAGTGGAAAAACTGATTGGGATGAAAATACCGGTGGCAGAACTGAGCGGTATTGTCAGCAATGCGCCCAACGATCACGATTTAACAGTACGTCCACCGCGCCCGCCACGGCCACAACAGAAAAAACCAGCAGGCGCCAATGGCCAGGCGAATGCCCGTTCAGGCCAGCCGCGCCGGCCACAGGCCGCACAAGGCCAAGCTGGCAATGGCGGCCAAATTGCCGGAAAAAACGGCGACAAACCAGCTGGTGGTCAACGCCCGGGCCGCAGCCCGCAAGCCAATGGCAATCAGAGCAACAATGGCGGTGACAACAGAGCCAATCATGGTAAACCGGCACCACGTCGCAGCGAAAATAGCTCACAAGGCCAACACAGCAGTGGCCAGCGCCGCAGCGATCAGTCAGGTGCCAGCACAGCACCAAGAGCAGCTAAACCGGCAGCTTCACAAGCTTAAGTTGTTGCTGAAATACCTAAGCCTGAAACCTCAGGCTTAGGTATTATCCTCTGCATAATTTTTTTTAAGCCAATACATGCAAAGCATCATGCCATCCAGCCCTGCCAGCTCAGACAACAGCAACAGCACGGATAAAGCAGCCGCTCTGATTGGCCTTCGATTAAATCAGGCGCTGGCGCAAAGTGGCCTTTGTTCACGTAAAGCTGCGGCAAGGCTGATTTCTGAGCAAAGAGTGACCGTCAATGGCCAACAGCAGCCGCACCACTATCAGGTAAAAAACGGCGATATGATTTTGCTGGATGGCAAGCCACTGCCCGAACCTGCCCCTTTACAATATTGGCTGTATCACAAACCCGTTGGTATTGACTGCAATCTGAATAACAAAAAAGACAGCTTAAAACACCTGCTTGATAGCCTGCCGCTGCGGTTATTTCCGCTGGGACGCCTTGATAAAGACAGTTGTGGTTTATTGCTGCTCAGTAACGACGGTGCTTTGACACAACAACTGATGCACCCCACTTTTGCCCATCAAAAAACCTATCAGGTGAGCGTCGATAAAACATTGCAGGACGTGATGTTACAGCGTTTAGCTCAGGGGTTAAGTTATCAGGTGGGACCCCATCAGTATCAGACTTTGCCCTGTCAGGTGCAGCGCCTGACTGAACACAGCTTTCAAATCACCCTGACACAGGGCCTGAACCGGCAAATCCGTTATATGTGCCGTGAAGTCGGGCTGAAAGTGCAGCATTTACAACGTACCCATATCAATCAGCTGGCGCTGGGGGACTTAGCCGAAGGTCAACTGCGACAGTTAACCCAAGCCGAGCTGCAGTTATTAAAAGGCTCTTTGCAGTCCAGAACCAAGCCCAGAGCACCATAAAACTTCAACCTTCAGGCCGCTTTGGCCGCAATAAAGGGCCTGAGCTTCAGACTGAGCCACAAGGTCAGCAATAACATCAAGATGGAGCCCAGCACCACACCTGGCCATTTGGCATAACTCCAGAATGGATGCAGGTAAAAACTGCCGGTGCTGGCTCCGACATAATAAAACACCAGATAAAGTGCACTGGCGCTGGCTTTAGCGCGGCTGGCATGTTGATTCACCCAGCCGGTAGCCAGACTGTGGGTTAAAAAAAAGCCAAAAGCATTGATAAAAAAGCCCAGCACTATGCCGGTTAAAAACGGCAATAAAGTGACTAAGGTGCCCAAAATCATAATCAGAATACCCAGCGCCATGCCTTCGGGCGGCGCCAGCCTTTTACTGACTTTGCCCGACATCGCCGAGCCTACAGTGCCGGTGAGATAAGTTAAAAACAATAACCCTATCCAGCCGGAGGATAGATTATAAGGCTCTAGCGATAGCGCAAAACTAATATAAGTATATTGATTTAAATAGATAAAAAAGTTAAGCCCGCCAATCAGGTAAGTCAAGAGCAGTACTTTTTGCCTCAGGTGAAACCCATTGTCGGCAAGGGCCTGGCGCCAGGAAAAAGGCTTGGCAATAAAATGGCGGGACTCAGGCAAATAACGCCACAACAGCAGCACCAGAAGCAAACTCAGCAGTGCCATAGGCCAGAAGGCCCATTGCCAGTGCCCGAGCTCTGCCGAAAAACCGGCCAACACCCGGCCAGATATGCCGCCCAAAGAGCTGGCGCTAATGTAATAACCCACTGCGGCCAGAAGCGCCGGCTTACTGAGCTCCTCGCCCATATAAGCAATGGCAATAGCCGGCAGACCGCCGAGGCAAAACCCCTGCAGCGCCCGCCAGAATAATAAACTCTGGTAAGACTGCACCTGAGTGATGGCAACAGTGGCCACCAGCATGCCCAATAAAGTCCAGAGCAGCACATTACGCCGGCCCACCGCGTCCGACAAAGCACCATAAAATAATAAACTCACCCCAAGCGCCAGGGTGCCAATGGCATAACTCCAGCTGGTTTGTAGCGGACTTAACGCAAAACTGCGGCTGAGTTCAGGCAATAAAGGTTGCAGGGCGTGTAAATTGGCAAACACCACCACAGCGGCAAAACTTAACACCCAGGTGATACACCGATAACCGCTGCTGGATTTTTCATAAGGTGCTGCTGTTAAGGATTGGGGCATCACAAAACTGCCAAAGTAAAAAGTGGTTTTATTGTAACGGCTTGCGCCATGTTAGGCGAGTACAGCAAGGTCACTTCGCCAGATTGTATACAAAAAGCAGCTGCATTCAGATGGCCATTGTGTATCATAGAGCGGTTTTTTGCCCCCCTGAATTCTGAGGATGTTCTGATGCGTTTATCTCTGTTAAGTCTGGCAATTGCCAGCAGTTTGCTGCTGACCCAATGTACTGAAGCGCCTGTGGCCCCTGATAGTTCCGCCAGCAAGGCTGCGACTGCAGAGCAAGCCCAGGCCGCGGCTTTTTCCGCTGAAGCGGCACAAGCCGTTTATCAGGAAGCCACACAAGTGCTGTTTCAGGCCAGACCGCTCAGTGCATCGGCTTACAACCTGAGTGTGGAACAGGTGGGCAAAGCGTATCAGGCTGACATGGACATCTATAACAGCGCAGCCGAAGCCGAACTTCGCAGCAAAATGGCAGCGCTTGCTGCCCAATTATTGGCCATGCCACAACCAACTGACGCCCAGCAAGCTGATAATCTGGCCGTGATGGCCAATATTCTGAATTTTTACGCCGGCGACAGTCGTTTCCCGCAGGGTTATATTGATGTCTGGATGGGACACTCGCCTTTTATTATCAATCAAATCAATGGCCCAACCATTGATATGGCCGGTGCTTTACTGAATTCACATCCCATCAATAACCAGACCGATGCCGAAGCTTATTTAAGCCGGCTGGAAAAGTTTGGCCCTGCGCTGAAAGCCGTCAGTGATAAATTTAATACCGATGTCAAAAACGGTTTTATCCCGCCCCGTGTGCTGTTGGATAAAGCCCGCCCTATTTTGCAAAGTTACAGCGACAGCAGCACCAACCATGCGCTTTATAAAGATTTTGCCGCCAAAGTGGACAAAGTTGCCGCGCTGAATCCGGAGCAAAAACAGCAGCTGCTGCAAAAAGCCGCCAATCTTATCAGCACTGTGGTTGCCCCTGCTTACCAGCAACTGGTCAATGACGTGGTAGCCACTTTACCTCATGGCCGCAGTGAAGCCGGCATCTGGGCTCAGCCAAACGGCAGCGACTTTTATGCTTATTCGGTCAAACAACTGGGCGATACCAACCTAACCCCGGATCAAATCCATCAGATTGGTCTGGATGAAGTGGCCCGCATCAGCCAGGAAATGGACAGCATTTTAAAAGCCAATGGTTACCATGAAGGCACAGTTGGCGACCGCATGACGGCACTGAACGAAGAAAGCCGCTTTTTATATGAAGACTCAGACGAAGGCCGGGCGCAGCTGTTATCCGATTTAAACGGTTATATTGCCGAAATGGACAAACGTATTGGCGAACAGTTTGCCACCCGCCCGCCTTATAACGTCGAAGTGCGCCGTATTCCAGTAGAAATTCAGGACAGTGCACCTGGCGGGCAATACACAAGCCCTTCGATTGACGGCAGCAAACCCGGTATTTATTGGATCAACCTGGCTGATATGAAAGCCAATGCAAAATTTGATTTAAAATCATTAACCTACCATGAAGCCAACCCAGGTCATCACTGGCAGATCGCCCTGAATCTGGCACAGGATCAGCTGCCACTGCTGCGCCGGCTGGCCTCTTATAATGCTTATTCCGAAGGCTGGGGTTTATATTCCGAGCTGGTGGCTTATGAAATGGGCATGTACAAAGATGATGCTTTTGGCAACCTCGGCCGGTTAAAAGCTGAATTGTTCCGTGCTGTGCGTCTGGTGGTGGATACGGGTCTGCACGCTAAAAAGTGGAGCCGCGAACAGGCGGTGCAATATATGGCACAAACCACAGGCACGGCATCATCCGACGTGATTTCCGAAATTGAACGTTATATGGCCTGGCCCGGACAAGCTTTGGGTTACAAACTGGGCATGCTGAAAATTGTTGAATTACGCCAGTTTGCCAAAACTGAACTTGGTGATACCTTTGATATTCGGGCTTTCCACGATTTAGTGTTATTAACGGGCGCAGTGCCAATGGCAGTGCTGGAACAAAAAGTAAAAAGCTGGGTGGCCGCACAAAAAGCCAGCGCTGCTGCAAACTAAAGCCATCAGGGGCTGGCGGCTCCCAGCCCCTGCTGTTCAGAAGGATTTGTACCATGAGCAATAACAATCAGGCCGAATGGCTGCTACTGCAACAAAGTTATGATCAGATGGAAAAACAGGCGCTGTGGCTCAAAGTGGTCGCTATTGTGCTCTGGCTTTATCTGGTACAGAACCAGAGTGGTTTGTTGCTGCAACTTGGTCTGGTGTTGTTGTTCTGGTTACATGAAACCCTGTGGAAAACCCAGCAAAGCCGCACTGAAAGCAGGTTATATGCGCTGGAACAGGCCACCCAACAAGCGCAGGATATTGGTTGTTTATGGCATCACAGCTGGCAACAACAAAGAGGCGGCTTGCTGCAGTTATTAACCGATTATCTGAAAAACAGTGTAAAACCCACTGTGGCTGTCACTTATGTTATTTTGCTGGGCGCCAGCCTGGTACGGCATTTTAACTAAAACCCTGCAACTGAGTCTCTAACAGAGCAACAACAACACAAAATACATAAAGGCAGCTATGGCTGCCTTTTTTATGTGTCATGAATGGCCGTTTATTAAAACTATCCTCCTGTAGCTGGCGCCCTGTTGTCGCCGCTCCCTGATTGTTGCCCCAATATTTATATCCGGTTTCCGGGTGTCCATTCCTTATTATTGCTGGGTTCCCCCAACATTGTCCCTACTTTGGTTAGTTTTAAAAACAAGCAAAAAAGCAGTCAATATTCCTAAATGTGCTTATTGGTTATATTGTATACAGTATCCATTATTACTAAGATGTGACAGCCTTATGGCAAAAATATAAATAATAACCATATTCTCAGCAGGAACTTCGTATGAACACAACAGTAACCCAAAGCGCCTGGCATAGCGGCACCAAACCGGCGCTGCTCGCCGCTGCGATCAGCCTGGCATTATGCAGCCCGGCACTTTTGGCAGATTCTGCAGAGCGCAAACATCTGCAACCAGCACCAGCTCAGCCCCAGTCGCAACCAAAACAACTGTCACAACAAAGCCAGTGGGTGCCTAAACACGCTCAGGATCACACTGTGATCAACGCCCCTGTTGAAGCCTTACCTGAGCATTTGTCAGAAAAAATCACCGACGAAGACAGTTATTTCCGCGCACACAGTAAAGCGCAACAGCTGGCGGCCGACGAAGCACAAAGCGCTGATGTTTGTGCCAGCGCTTTATCCGGTTATGGCAGCAAAACCGGTCAGGCTTTGGTTGACCATATTCTGAATAATCCAAATCATTGTATTAACGGTTTATTTAACGGCGAAGCCAATTCCATCAGCGCTTTTAGCGCCACTAATATGGCTTTTGTTGCCAACGCCACAGCAAGCCTTGCCAGCAGTTACAACGCCAGCGGCACTGAAGTTAGCATAGGTAAACTCTATTATTTCCTGCGCGCCGGTTATTACGTGCAGTATTACAACAGCAGCAAAATTCCGGCTTACCCACAAAGTGTAAAAACCGCCATCCGCGCCGCGCTGGATAATCTGGTCAACAATCCGGTGTTTTATCAAAACTCGGCAGTGAATGGCATGAATATCCAGGATGCGCTGACCTTGATCGACAGCGCAGGTGAGAATGTGCGTTATTTGCCTGTGGTCAAAGAATGGCTGCAGCGCTGGAATACTAACTATGCCAGCGAATGGTATATGCGCGGCGCGGTCAACCAGATTTTTACCATTTTATTCCGAGGCCACCAAAACGCAGATTTTGCCCAGGCGATTGCCAGTGACACAGTGCTGATTAACCGCCTCGGTAATTTTGCCCGCCAAAGCTGGATGATTGGCACAGACGCATCATTTTTGCAGGAAAACGCTGCTGCCGAACTGGCGCGTTTTTTACAGTATCCCAACGCCGCTATCGCCGCTGACGTAAAATCTCAGGTTTCCGCCATTTTGAGCCAATACAGCATGAATGGCACAGGCTCAGCAGTTTGGCTGCGGGCAGCTTCTGCAGTGGATTATTACGGCAAGTGCGCCGAATATAATATCTGTGGTTTTCAGGCGCAGCTGGAGCAACAGGTGCTCAGCCAGCAACATGCCTGCAGCAGCTCAATGAAATTCCGCGCCCAACAAATGAGTCCGGCAGAATTCAGCGCTTCCTGTAACGCAGTGACCACACAGGAAAGTTTTTTCCACAACTTCCTGCGCACGCAAAACCGGCCCGTGGCTGATGATCTGAACAGCAATCTGGAAATGGTGGTGTTTGATTCAAGCTCAGACTACGGCCAGTACGCCGGGCTGTTTTTTGGCATCGACACCAATAACGGTGGTATGTATCTGGAAGGCAACCCGGCACAAAGTGGCAATCAGGCCAGGTTTATTGCTTATGAAGCCGAATGGCTCAGGCCAGAATTCCATGTCTGGAACCTGACCCACGAAATGGTGCATTACCTGGATGGCCGTTTTAACCTCAAAGGTGATTTTGGCGCGGCCAGAGTCGACAGCCATAAAACCGTATGGTGGATTGAAGGTTTAGCCGAATATGTGTCAAAGAAAAACCGCAATGACGCCGCCATCAATCTGGCACGCAGCCGCCAGTTTGCACTGAGTGAAATTCTGGCCAACACCTACAGCAGCGGTCAGGACAGAGTGTATCGCTGGGGTTATCTGGCCGTGCGTTTTATGTTTGAAACCCAGGGCGCCACAGTGACAAACTTGCTCAGGCATTTCCGTGCCGGTAACTATGACGCTTATTTAGCAGCAGTGAATGCCATTGGCACCAGCCTGGATACTCAGTGGTACAACTGGCTGAACACAGTGCAAAGTAACGACACCACACCTCAGGTGACCATAGGCCAGACCGGTGACGACAATGCCGCTTTACAAAGTGGCGTGGCCAAAACCGGTTTGTCCGGCGCCAAAGACAGCTGGTTGCATCATTATATTGAGGTACCGGCCAATCAGGCCAAACTGGAAGTGGTGCAAGGTGGCGGCAGCGGTGATGCCGATTTATATCTGCAACACGCAGCACAACCGACCTTACAAAGTTATCAGTGCCGGCCTTATGTGGGTGGCAATGCTGAAAGCTGCACCATCAACAATCCGGCCGCCGGGCGCTGGTATGTGTCGAGTTTTGGTTACACCAGCTTTAACAATGTCAGTGTAACAGCCACCCTGACCGCAAGACCACCACAACCCGATGCCTGTGCCACACAAGCGCCAGTTGATTACATCGCAGTTCAGGCCGGCCAGATGTATTGTGTTGTGGCTGGCAGCAGCAACTACACCTACTTCTATTATTACAACGCCACCGCCAATGCCCGATTAAAGCTCAACCTGTACGGCGGCGTTGAAGGCAATGCTGATTTATATTTCAGCAATGCCAACTGGCCAACCAGCGACAGTTATCAGCAACGTTCAGTCAATAACGACAGCACAGAGCAGATCATCACCAACCCGCTGCCGGTTGGCTGGAGTTATATTGGGGTGAAAGGCAACCCAAGCCGCGGCCAGACCACGCTGGTGGTGACAGCACAATAACAATGACGATCAATTCACAACAAAGTGAATAAACACAAAGGCCGGTGTAAGACCGGCCTTTATTTTTTGTCAGCAAAAACAGCAAGCTTCAGTTAAACAGAGGGCGTATCCCCAGGCGTTTTCACCCGGGTCACCAACAGCTGGTCAATTTTATAACTGTCGATATCCACCACTTCAAATTTGTAACCCTGATGCAGCACAAAGTCAGTGCGTTTTGGAATTTTACGCAGCATATACATCATAAAACCGGCGATGGTTTCGTAATTTTCCTGATCCGGGAAATGGTCAATGGCCAGCACCCGCATCACATCATCCAGTGGGGTTAAACCTTCCACCAGCCAGGACTCGTCATCGCGTTTAACAATTTGATCTTCTTCAGAATTCACCAGCTCGCCCATTACAATGCTCATCACATCGTTCAGCGTGATCATGCCTACCACCAGCGCGTATTCATTTAAGATCACGGCAAAGTCCACGCCGCTGGATTTAAAATGCGCCAGCACTTCATACAAAGACAAAGTATCGGGAATGATCAGCGGGGTTCGCAGCACGCCTTCGCGGGTTAACGAAATCGATTGTTCATGCAGCACCTGCATCAGAATGTCGCGGGTGTCGACGTAACCCACCACTCTGTCGAGCGCCTCATCACAAACAATAAACTTGGCATGTGGATGTTCAGCAATTTTGGCTTTGATACTGTCAGTGGATTCTTTTAATAAAAAATAAATCAGACTTTCGCGTGGTGTCATCGCCGAGGTAACAGTGCGCTGGTCCATATCAAAGACGTTTTCCAGCAAGGTATGCTCCTGCTGGCGCAGCACGCCGGCCTCTGCCCCTTCGTCCATCATTGAAATAATATCTTCAGGGGTAATTTGATCTTTGCGCGCTATTGGCACATTAAAGAGTTTAAACACACCATTGGCCACACCGTTAAACAGCAGCACCAGCGGTTTGAGAATCACCAACAGCCATAAAATCGGTCGCACCACTGTAATCGCCACCTGCTCAGGCGCTAACATCGCCAGCCGTTTTGGCATTAAATCCGCAAACAAAATAAAGAGTGCAGTGACAAAAAACACCGACAAACCAAAACCTAAAGACTGCAGTGCCGGCCCCTGATACACCAGCTGCAACAACTCAACAAAAGTGGGGGTAAAAGCGGCTTCACCTAAAATACCACCCAGAATGGCCACGGCATTGAGGCCAATCTGAATAATGGTAAAAAAGTTGCCCGGATGTTCCTGCAAATCCAGCACCAGTTTGGCGCGGGGTTCACCTTCAGACACCAGCTGGCGCAAACGTAATTTGCGCGCCGCCGCCAGCGCAATTTCCGACATCGAAAAAAAGGCACTGACACTAATCAATAATAAAATGACGAATAAATGTTCAAACAAAGACATGGATATACTCACCAGGCTGGAGCCAGCTTGCCTTGTTGCATTCTGCGCCCATCAGTTGAAATAAATATGACAACAGCCGACAGTATAGGCGGTTAGCTGTTTTATTTCAGCTAGTTATGCAAAAGCAGTTCGGCCATTCACAGCTGTTCACCACTTGTTGTCAAAAAGTCTCCGACATTCAACACTGTCAGGGACAGCAGGCTCTGTCCACTCTGGCAGCTAAACCACGACTCACTGGCCAACTGCCTTATTGGCGTAAAAACAAATCCCTGGCTTGCTGGTACACCCAAAGCGCCAGCGCCGGATCGTATCTTTCGCCTTCATCGCGCATAAACGCATGCTCTGCATTCACTTCAAACCAGCTGAAATTCACCTGTTTGGCTGTGAGCTCCCGATAAATTTTGGCCCGTCCTTCGGCGGGAATATGTGGGTCTTGTTTGCCCCAAATCAGCATCAGCTCTGCTTTAATTTCCCCGGCGCGCTCCAGGGTTTGGTCGCCCACCAAAGCGGGTAAAGTGTCGGAATGTAAGTCGGTGGCGTATAAACAACAGGCCGCGCTGATGGCCGGATTGAGCGCAGCGCGAAACGCCAGATGGCCGCCAATACAAACACCATAACTCATCACTTTGCCGTTAAAAGTACGCAGGCTACGCAAATAATCCAGCATGGCCACCAGGTCGCTGTCATGCGCCGGCAAAGGTTTTTGCCATTTATCCTGATTGCCTTTGTTTTTACCCGCTTCATCATAAGGCAGCACTGTGCCCTGAGGATTGAGTTCATGGAAAATTTCCGGCACCAGCACAAGAAAACCCAACCCTGACAGCAAAGTGGCGGCGCGGGCAATAGGGCCTGTGATCTGAAAAATTTCTGAATAAAACAAAATCGCCGGATAGGTTTGAACACTGCCAGTCTCGTCATCCTGTATCTTTTGCGGTGATAACAAGGGCTGCGACGGTTGGAACAACCGGCACAACATAGGCCCTGTGGCTGTAGGTAAAATCAGTTGCTGTTGCTGAACTTGCATAAATACACCGGATGGCTATATGGCTGAAGTCTTGTATCTTAACAAAAGCCGCTGTGATGCAGCCAGTCGGATCAGTAAGAGCAGGTAAAGCCAGGAGCAAAGTCTGGCAGCTACAGCGATTTTGCCTTTTGACAACAGGCTAAAATGCCTGGGTTTCAGCAGCTGACGCAACTTTGTGCCGCGGCAGCTGAATTTGCACCAATAAACCTGCATTCATATTTTTCAGCAGCAGCTGGCCACCATGGGCTTCAACTATGTCGCGGCATAAGGTCAGGCCAATACCAGAGCCCTGCTGCTTGGTGGTAAAAAACGGCAATAACGCATGTTCCAGTAACGCCGGGCTGATGCCACCGCCGTTGTCTCTAAGCGATATTTGCAGAAATTGGGGCTGCTCACTGAATTCCAGTTCAATTTTTGTCGCATCGGCGCCTGCTTCGTGAGCATTTTTCAGCAGATTTAACAGAAGCTGCATCAGCTGGGATTGATCCAGCCACCAGCGCCCGGCGGGCAGCTCCCCCACCAGCTCAAACTCATAATGATCATGTAACTGATTAATCAGCCTCGGCCAGTTCACTTCCGCCAGACTGGGCGGCGGCAATTTGGCAAACTGAATATAAGCCTGTAAAAACTGGTTCAGGTGATGGCAACGTTCACTGATGGTTTGCAAAATTTGTACGAGCTCAGGCTCCGGGGCCAGTTGCTGCGCCGAATAAGCCAGCGATGACAAAGGTGCCAGGCTGTTATTAAGCTCATGGCCGATGACTCTTAATAATTTTTTCCAGGCGCTGAGCTCTTCACGCTGAATTTCCTGGGTCATCGGCTTAAAAATATACAGCTGATGGCGGCGCTGATTCAGCAAAAACTGACTGGCCGATAAGTGCCAGATGGCCGCAGGTTCGCCCAGATGGATTAAGCCCTGCTGCTGGCTGGCCAAAAAAGCCGGCAAGGCAGCGGCCAGTTGCGGCAAATGTTGCAGCACTTCGCTTAATAACAAACCTTCAAAACGCCGGCCCTGACTGAGCAACTGCCGCGCTGCCGGGTTACTCAAGAGCACTCTGCCCTGCTCGTCGGTTAATAAAATGGCGCTTGGACTACTTTGTAATACAGTATCGAGCAACAGCTCACGCTGATATAAACCGGCACGCTGGCGGCGAAGTTCAGCGGCCATGGTATCTAAAGTGACGGCCAGCGGCATCAGCTCAGACAATACCGCTTTATTGGCGCTGCACTGATACGCCTGATCCTGCAAATTAGCGGCATACAGATTCAGCGCCGAAAGCTCCAGTGCCAGGCTTTTCAGGCTGCGTAGCAGCAACAGAGCAAACAGCAGCAATAACACTGCCGTTGTGGCCAATAACAACGGCTCTGGCGCCAACCAACTGATCAGCGCCAATAAAGCAGCGGCAAAAAACACAAAACTGCCGCCGATTTTTTGCGACAAACTAAGGCGTGGCAATACCATAAAACTCCATGCGCCGGTACAAGGCCTGACGGCTGATGCCAAGCTGTTTGGCGGCTCTGGCTATCACACCACCGGCATCTTTGAGTGCCTGCTCTATTTGCTGCTGCTCAAAATCATCCAGTGCCCTTTTGCCGGGCTGCTCTTCCTGCGGCAAGGCTAAGTCTGCTGGCTGAATTTGTGCGCCGGGCGCTAACAATAATGCCCGCTGACAGATATTTTGCAGCTCACGCACATTACCAGGCCAGCTGTACCCCAGCAGTGCCTGTTCAGCCTCTTTACTCAGCGTTTTTTCACCCCGTAAAAACAGCCGCGCCAATGGCAGAATATCGTCACGCCGGTTTTTCAGTTCCTGCAGATGCAGCTCTACCACATTCAGCCGGTAATACAAATCCTGCCGAAAGGCACCGCTGCTAATCGCCTTGGTTAAATCTGCATTGGTGGCACTGAGCACCCGCACATCCACTTTGCGTGTCTGGCTGGAGCCTAAACGTTCAAACTCGCCGGTTTGTAACACCCGCAGCAGTTTCATCTGGCCTGATAACGACAGATTGCCAATTTCATCAAGGAAAATAGTACCCCCATCGGCCGCTTCAAACCGGCCAATACGGGTTTTGCCAAGGCCACTGTAAGCACCGGCTTCGGCACCAAATAGCTCAGCTTCCATTAAGTCGCTTGGTAAAGCGCCCATATTCACTTTCACCAGCGCTTTGTGTTTACGTGGTGAATTGGCATGCAGCACCTGGGCTATGCCTTCTTTGCCGGTGCCGTTTTCGCCGGTGATAAGCACTGCCGCATTGGACGGCGCCAACTGCAGCGCCATCTGCAGCAACTGCTCCATGGCGCTGCTGGCAAACACCAAACCACAGAGATCCTTGCCGGCAAAAGCACTTAAGCGAGCCTGTTGTTTTTGCGCCAGCCGCTGCTGAGACTGCTGCAACTGACTCAGCTGCAGCGCTTTGGCAACAGTGGTGAGTAACCGCTCGTCATCCCAGGGTTTGGCGATATAGTCGCAGGCACCGGCTTTCACCAGCTCCACCACCATGTCAATCGAAGTCCAGGCCGTCATCAGAATAATGGCGGTATCGGGCAGCAGCGCACGCAGCTGATAAAACAGCGCCTTGCCCTGGCTGCCTGTCATTTCGCCTTTGGCAAAATTCATATCCTGCAAAATTAAATCCACCTGCGCAGTGGCCAGATAAGCCAGCGCCTGCGTCTCAGAAGCCACACTGTGCGCCTGGTAACCCTGCAACATAAACAGGGTTTTTAAGGCGGTACAGACAGCGTCGTTGTCATCAATAATCAGAATATTTGCCATATTTTATAAAGTCTTAGTGGCTGTAGCCGGCGATACCGAGGTTGCAATACGGGCAGGATACCATGTTGCAACTGTGACACAAACCAGCAACACCAGACTCACCAGCAGCGGTAACCACCAGTTGAGCGCATCAAGGCTAATCACACTGGCCAAGGCTTCATTCAGCACCAGCGCAGCCACAACCCCCAACAGGGCTCCCAAGACTGTTGTTAACCAATTTTCACTTAGAAGCTCGATAAATATCAGCCATTTACTGGCACCCAATGCGCGTTTAATGCCAATTTCCTGCTGTTGTTTTAACGCATGAAAATGCGCGTTGCTGTAACTCGACACCATAGCCACCAGCAGCATTAACGCACTTAAAATGCCAAGCAAAGTAGCAAGGCCAAACTCATTGCGATAAAGCCGCTGATGTTGTTCTTTCAGTGTACGCACAAAAAAAACTTCGATATTGGCATCTACTTTGCGCAACAAATCCGGCAGCTGTTGCCTGATATTTTCCGTGGCTGAAGGTTCAGTGTTAATGAGCAAGGCATAACCCCAGTCAACCCCCAGCAAAGGCGAGACCTGAATGCGGTTATACATCATATGCGTTGCCATACTATGGCCAAAAAAGTCTTCCACCACAGCGGCAACAGGTGCGTAGTTCGTCTCTAAACCCACAGCTGAACGGTTTGGAAATATTTTTGCTGCCAGACTGCGGGTTAACACCATAGGCGATCTGACATTACCATCCAGTGGCACTGCCGTTTGTGGTAATTGCCCTTCCAGCAGGGTTAAACCAAGGGCGGCAAAAAAATCCGGCGACACCATGTAAGATGGAATAGAAGGCACATTGGTTCTGGCTTCGTCATCGGGGTCATATAAATTGCCCTGGTTTCCGCCCTGACGCACCGGCCCCTGATTGGCATAAGCCACAGCCTTCACTCCTGGCAAAGTGCGCACTGCCGCCAGTTGCCGCTCCAGCAAGTCAGCCAATAACGGCTGCGCCCGTAAATCCGTGGTGGTTGGTTTTAACTGCACCTGCAAAATATGCGGTAAATCAAGGCCGGTCGGCTCATTTAATTTGTCTCTGGTCTGGCTTGCCAACAACAAGCTATTCACCAGCAACGCCAGTGTTAACGCCAGTTGCACCAACAGCAATAAAGTTACCACTTTGCGGCGCAACAAAGATTTCAGTAATAAATGCAATGACATAAAGTTATTCCTTGAGTTGCTGATTTAAGCCGCCAAATGAGGCACGCAAAGACGGATATAAAGTCACCAAATAACTGGAGCTCAGCGTCAGGCCAAGCAGCAACAATAATAGTGTTGGATCCCAACGGCCAAACAAGCGGTTGGCAGGCCATAAATAATTCAATAATTCAACGCCGCCCCAGGCAATCAACAATCCGCACAGAGTACAAAACAACGTCATCAGCAGCACATCAGCCAACATCTGTTGTTGTAGCTGTAACCTGCTGGCACCCAAAGCACGGCGCAAACTAAATTCATATTGATTGCTTAAATAACGGTTGAGCGACAAATGGCTGGCATTAAATAAACAAACGCCTAAAAACAACAAAGTCACTAAAGCAAAAGCTTTGATATCGGCCGATTCACCACCAAAAAACCGTACTATGTCGCGCATAGCAACCAGCTGGTTATTGGGGGTACTTGGGTGGCGGCCAGCTTTCTTTTCATCGGCCACCAGATTGTCCATAAACTGCCGATAGGCTTTTTGTTGTGCTTCAGTATCCAGCTGCACCCAATACTGCAACTGATGGATGGCCATAGTGCGGCCATCCGTTGCCAGCTTCCGGTAGTCGGCATCATCAAAAGTATGGGACTGACTATTCGACAAATAGTTATAGTCATAACCTGTTTCCAGCGGCATAAACACCTGCTCAGTGTCGGCCGTGTAGTTGCGGTTATTAGCGTCATATAACCTTGGCAACATCTGCCAGTTATCCAGCACGCCAATCACTGTGTAGTGACGGTCATCCAGCAGAATGTTTTCGCCCACCACATCGCTGCGGCCAAAGATTTTTTCCGCCATTTGTTTGCCTAAAATAAGCTCCTGCCGCGCTTTATCATCGCTCCAGATACTGCCGTGTAACAGCGGCACTTCAAACATGCGGAAAAACTCAGGCTGGGTAATACGGACCCAGACCGGAGTTGGTTCCGAATTGCTGTTTAACCGTAAATACCCATCGCTGCTATACATCGCCACTTTGGCGCTTGGAATATCACTTTGGCTGAGTTTTTGCACATTGGCGTAACTTAAAATTCTGGGCGGCAGACAGTCAGTGCACTCATAAGGCACCATCAGCGTCATGGGGTAAAACAGCTTGTCGCTTTTATGCGGCAGAGGATCCGAGTTCATCTGGTAATAAAAAGTGGCATTGGCAAAAAATACGCCAAGCCCCAGGCTTAAAATAAACACTGTCAGGGCATAAGGCAGCGGCGCTCTTTTAATGCTGACCCAGCTCACTTTGACATAGTATAAAATCTGTTCCATGTGCGCTCTCCTTAAGCCAGCTTCACCGCAAGCGGGTCGTACATGGCGGCGTCACTCAACTGGCCGTCTACTATCTGTACCTGACGGCTGGCGCGGCGTGCCTGATCCGGGTCATGGGTTACCATGAGAATGGTGCAGCCCTGGCGGTTAATTTGCTCCAAGAGCTCCATCACCTGCCTGGCCATTAAAGAATCCAGGTTCCCTGTGGGTTCATCCGCCAGCAGAATACGCGGCTGACCGGCAATGGCCCGGGCTATGGCCACGCGTTGCTGCTGACCACCGGACAACTGGCTTGGGTGATAATCTTTGCGCGCCGCCAGGCCCACCAGCTCCAGCGCCTCTAAAGCACGGCGTTTACGCTCACTGGCACTGATGCCCCGGTAGCGCAGCGGCAGTTCGATATTATCGAGCAGGCTGTAATCTTTAATCAGGTTAAAGCCCTGAAAAATAAAACCAATTTTTTCATTTCTCAGCGCCGACAACTGCCGGTCTGACAAACCTCTGACCGACTGACCGTCCAGCAGATAATCCCCTTCGTCAAAATGCTCCAGCGTGCCCAGCACATTGAGCAAAGTCGACTTTCCCGAGCCGGATGGCCCTGTTAAAGCCACAAACTCCCCTTCACTGACCTGCAACTCAATCTGACGCAGGGCATGGGTTTCAATCAGCTCGGTGCGAAACACTTTGCTTAAATTTTTCAGTTGAATCATTTATTTATTCCTTTTTTTAAACGGCCAAACCGTTGCTGTTGTACCTTTGCAGCTGTGCCTTTTCAGTTGTTGCCTGGCTGCTCTGTGGGGTGTTGCTGCCACTGTTAATTCAGCCGCACCCGCGCCGCATCTTTAAATTCGCTGGTATTGGAAATCACCAGCTGATCCCCTTCTTTGGCACCGGATAAAATTTCTACCCACTGCACTGACAAAGCACCCAACTGCACCGGGGTTTTCACCGCCACATTGTCCTCAAGCCGATAAGCCTGACGGCCACCACCGGACGCAATAAAATCACCACGTGCCACTTTGAGCACATTGTGGCGTTCTTCAAACACAATACGGGCCGACAACCGCTGGTTCTGCCTTAAACTGGCCGCGTCCTGGCTGTTAAAGCGCACCCTGGCCCGCACATTACCTTCCACCACTTCAGGCGCGACATGGCTCAGCTCACCTTTAAGCTGCTGACCATTGACACTGACATCCACCAGCTGACCAGGCGTCAGCTCACCGGCATAGTTCTCCGGCACACTGAGCTCAGCTTCATAACGGCTTAAATCAATCACTGTGAGTAACCCCTGACCTTCCAGCACATGGTTTTGCTGCTCCACCAGCCAGCTGCCCACCTGGCCTGTTACCGGTGCTTTAATTTGCAGCGCTTCGAGCTTGCGGCTGAGCTCTGCCACCACCAGCTGCTGACGTTCCAGCGCCTGGGCACCGGATTTTTGCTCAAAGCTCAGTTTGTCTGCCGCCAGCGCCACTTTGCGTTTGGCATGACTGAACTCCAGTTCAGCCTGGCTGAGCTTGTCGTTGGCCATATCTAAATCAATCTGGCGCAACACCCCCAATTGCAGCGACTGTTTGGCGCGAGCCAGCTCACGTTTGGCGGCCAGTAAATTAACCTGAGCACTGTTCTGAATTTGTTCCATATCCAGTTGCTGCTCGCGTGCCTGCAGCGCGGAGCGCTCCACTTCAGACTGCATGCTGGACAGCAGCGCCTGCTGCTGTTTTAAGTCGTTTTCCAGGCTTGGGCTTGCAATCACCGCCAGCAGATCGCCAATGGTGACAGGCTCACCCGGTTGTTTTAACAACCGGATTTGACCGGCTTGCTGGCTGAATAAAGTGGGCGCATTGGCGGCCACTACTTTGCCCTGCACCGCCAAATCCCGCACAAAATCACCACGGCTGACAGTGCCAAGCTGCACCCCGGCTCTTGGCATCACTAAACTGGCCTGCGCCTGATTAAACATCAGCTGATAACTGCCCCACAGCATCAGGCTGATGGCAGCAAAAGCCACCACAGCTTTACTTTTGTGACCAAAACGGGAGCCTGAACTTTGTTTGCGCTGAATGTCCTGATTTTCGGTGCCCTGGATCATGGTGATTCCTTATGCTGACAAATCTGTATCACTGAACTGCCCTCTGTATAGCAGGAGCCGTGCCAGCAAAAAATTTTTATTAAGCATCTGTTTTCAATGATATTTTTATAAATCCTTTATAATAGCCACCTGTCCGCGGACAGAAAAACTGTCCGCCAGGGGCCTGCGGACAGCCGAATAAATGTCCGTATCACAACTTAAGCCGCCCACGCAGCCAAGACCACAAGACAAACAAAACCACAATGCAACAACAGAGCAGGCAAAAGACCAGAGTGCAAAACAACAAGGCTAAACAACTGGCAAGCCGGTGAAAATGGCTCTAAGCTCGGCCTTTGGTTCACCACTGCCCCGGGGGTTTTGATGCATTATTTATTAAGTTACCAATTGGCCGATGATTACCTGACAAGGCGTGCCGAATTTCGTAGTAGCCATCTGGCATTAGCCTGGCGCGCTGTGGAACAGGGCGAGCTGATTCTGGGAGGGGCTGTTGGAGATCCGGTGGAAAGTGCGCTGTTGTTATTTAACGTTGACGATATTGCCAAAGTAGATGCTTTTGCCAAAGCCGATCCTTATGTTATCCAAGGCCTGGTCAAAAGTTACCGTATTTTGCCCTGGCATACAGTGGCCGGGGAAAGTGCAGCCACGCCTGTGCGTTAAGCCAATACGATCAAAAATTGTGATAAAAAGTTGTGTTCAATGATTGCCCTCACTATGTCGTCTGGCCGCTGCAGGCTTAGCTAAACACTAGTGTTGTTATATTCTGCAGCCTCTGGCTGCCCTGATAGATGAGAACTTTATGCAGACATTCTTCCGAAACAACGGCAAAAGCAGGTTCGCTGCCTACAAAACTTTTCTGCCCACAGCCTTATCTGTTGCTGTTGCCCTGTTGCTTGCTGCCTGCAACAGCAGCCCAGATAGCAAACAACAAAGCAGTTTGCCAGCTGGCATTCAACTGGTAGAAACTCACAATCCAGCTTTGGGCACGCCGGCCATTCCTTATAAAAAATACAGACTGGCCAATGGTTTAACTGTATTGGTGCATGAAGACAATTCAGACCCACTGGTGCATGTGGACGTCACCTATCATGTTGGTTCAGCCCGCGAAGAAGCAGGTAAATCCGGTTTTGCCCATTTTTTTGAGCACATGATGTTTCAGGGCTCTGAGCATGTGGCAGACGAGCAGCACTTTCAGATCATTACAGCCGCAGGTGGTGAACTAAACGGCACCACAGACAACGACCGCACTAATTATTACCAGACAGTTCCGGTCAATCAGCTGGAAAAAGTGTTGTGGCTGGAAGCCGACCGGATGGGCTTTTTGCTGGACGCAGTTACCGAGAAAAAGTTTGAAGTACAACGTGAAACGGTGAAAAACGAACGTGGCCAGCGTATTGATAATCAGCCTTATGGCCGTTTATCGGAAAAAGTGGCCGAAGCTTTATACCCGGCCGGTCATCCTTATTCCTGGCCGGTCATTGGTTATATGGACGATTTAAACCGCGCCAATGTGAATGATGTTAAAGCCTTTTTCCTGCGCTGGTATGGCCCGAATAACGCCACCCTGACCATAGGTGGTGCGGTAACAGCAGAACAGATTTTACCTCTGGTACAAAAGTACTTTGGTGCTATTCCCAAAGGACCGGATGTAGCACCGGCGCCAAAACAGCTGTTTAGCTTAACGGAAGACAGATATGTGTCTTTTGAAGACAATGTCCATCTGCCATTGTTGTATCTGGCGTTGCCAACTGTGTATGCCCGTCATCCGGACGAAGCGGCACTGGATATTCTGGCGGAAATTTTAGGGGGCTCCAATAGCTCGCTGCTATACCAGAACCTGCTGAAAAACCAGCTGGCAGTGCAGGCCCAGGCCAGCCACAGCTGTATGGAGCTGGCCTGTGAATTTACCTTGCTGGCGCTGCCCCATCCGGCGTCCGGCAAGACGCTGGCGGATATTGAGAAGCTCATCCGCCAGAGCCTGCTTGATTTTGAAAAACGCGGTGTCACAGACGACGATTTGGCCAAAGTCAAAGCGCAAATTGAGGCCCAAAGTGTGTTTGGTTTGCAATCGGTGCAGGGCAAAGTGACTCAGCTGGCGCATAACGAAACCTTTTTTGCCAAACCAGATTTAGTTGCGGCTGATATTCAGCGTTATCAAAGCGTGACCAAAGCCGATGTGCTTAGGGTCTATCAACAATATTTAAAAGATAAACACGCCGTAGTGATGAGTGTGGTGCCAAAAGGTGCTGCTCAGCTATGCGCCAAAGCCGACAATTTTGTGTTTAAAAGGCCGGATTTTACTGAAAAATCGACCACCAGCGCGGCCGATCTGGTTGAGCGTAAAGCCACAGACAACTTTGACCGCAGCCAGATGCCCAAAGCGGGCACCAACCCGGCGGTGACTTTGCCACAAACCTGGCAAACCGAGCTTGGCAATGGCATCAAAGTACTGGGTGCGCAAACTACAGAAACCCCAACCACGGCACTGATGTTAAAAATTCCGCTGGGGCTGTATTTTGAGACGCCAGAGCAGCTTGGCATTTCGTCGTTATTGGCCGCCATGCTCAATG
The DNA here is from genome assembly GCF_036782235.1 of Rheinheimera sp. Lineage (GTDB taxonomy): Bacteria > Pseudomonadota > Gammaproteobacteria > Enterobacterales > Alteromonadaceae > Pararheinheimera. The sequence continues at coordinate 25,587 of NZ_DAIPZL010000018.1, forward strand.
AAAGCACGCAAAACTACAGCACTGAAGAAATGAGTCTGGCGCTTGAAAAACTGGGCAGCAGCATCAGTTTTAGCGCAGGTGATCAATATATGACGGTGTTTGTGTCGACCTTAAGCAAAAACCTGCAACAGACCCTGACACTGCTGGAAGAAAAACTGCTGCGTCCGGCTTTTGCCAGCGATGACTTTAGCCGGCTACAACAACAAAGCCTGCAGGGTTTGCAACATGCCGAAAAAAGTGCGGCCTACCTGGCGCGTAAACACCTTCGCCGTTTATTGTTTGCCGACCATATCCGCGCTTATCCGTCTGAAGGCAGCATTGAGACCCTGAGCAAGCTGACTCCGGCACAATTAAAAGCCTATTACCAGCAGCAGGTTAAACCCAAAGGAAGCATGTTAATAGTGGCGTCGGATTTACCCAAAGAAACAGTCGAACAGCAACTGTCGTCGTTATTTCAGGGCTGGCAAGGTGAAGCCAAGGTGCTGAACACGCAAATTCCGCCTGCCAAAGCTCAACATGGCGTGATTTATCTGGTGGATAAAGCCGATGCGCCGCAGGCCGAGATCCGCATTGCCAAACGCAGTCTGCCGATGGATATCAGCGGCGAGTTTTTCCGCGCCAACCTGATGAACTTTGTGCTGGGTGGCAATTTTAACAGCCGTATTAACCTGAACCTGCGGGAAGACAAAGGTTACACCTATGGGGCCTTTACCGGCTTTAGCGGCGACAAGTTTGCCGGTACCTTTATTGCCTCTGCTGCGGTGCGCACTGATGTGGCCGGTGCTGCCATTGAGCAGTTTTTAGCTGAGCTGAACAAATACCGCACTTTGGGGATCCAAAACGATGAACTGGAGTTTATGCGCCAGGCCATTCATCAGTCGGACGCACTGCAATATGAAACACCTCAGGCCAAGCTGGGTTTTATGAGCCAAATTCTGGAATATCAGTTAAGCCCTGATTTTGTAAAAACCCGCAATCATATAGTGCAAAACATCAGCGCGCAGGAGATCAACGCTCTGGCGGCCAAACATCTGGATCCGTCCTCTATGCTGATTTTGGTGGTAGGAGATGCCAAAACCTTAACACCACAACTGCAAAAATCAGGCTGGCCTGTGGTGACTTATCCGCAGCAGGAAAAACCATAATCAAATCATCAGTAAATAAAGTCCGCGCTGTAGCTGCTCTGGCTACAGCGCAATCAGGGAAGCTGTGCTAAGTTGCACTTAAGGCAGATCAGGGAGCTGGTTCTGATGTTGTGGACTCATCTGCAGTTTATACTGCACCAGCAATACCTTAGACTGTTGCTGTTGAGCCTGTTTTGGCTTGGCAACAGCGCTGCAGCGCAGCAATGGCCGGCAACCCCGACGCCATTCACCCCGGATCAATTAAACAGCGCGTCTTTCACCGCTACGTCTTTCACCGCCGCGCCTTTCACTACAGCTCCGTTACTGCCAACTCAATCAACCGCAGCACCGTTAACGCCAATGCGGATCGCCAGCAGTGTGAATCAGTCGGCACTCACCCGGATGATTGAAAACCGACTGGCGAAAGCTTATCTGGCCCTGGGTTATCAGCTGCAGGTTGAACATTTACCGGCCGGCCGCTCTTTATTAATGAGCAATAAAGGCGACTATGACGGTGAGCTGTTCCGGATTAAAACAGTGGCCGCCAACTACCCTAACCTGCTGCTGGTGCCTGAGCCGCTGACTTCGCTGGCGCTTTATGCTTTTGTCAGGGACGAGGTGCAAAACCCGGATGATGATGGCGGATGGCAGCAAAACCCCAAACTGCGTATTGGTTATGTGCGGGGGTTTAAAATGGCCGAACAATATCCGTTAAAAGGCAGCAGAGTGGCGGTCACCACCACCAGGCAAGCCATAGAGATGCTCAAACAAGGCAAAGTGGATCTGATGCTGGATGATGTGGCTTCGGTATTACAGGTAGAGCCAAGTCTGGCAGAGGCAAAACTGCGTCGTTTGCCCCAGGTGCTGGCAACAGAGCAGTTATTTCATTTTTTGCATAAAAAACATCAGGCGTTAGTCGCCCCACTGGCGGCCGAGCTGAAAAAACAAAACACTGCGACTTAATATACATCTTCCCCCGGCGCCTGCTGTTGCAGTGGCAATAAACTGACAAATTTCTGCTCAGTGACCGGTGCTGACCAAAAATAACCCTGCGCCTGTTCACAGCCAATGTCTTTGAGTAGCTGCATGGTCTGTGCATCCTCTACTCCTTCGGCCACTGTGATTAAACCCAGACTTTTCGCCAACTGAATAATGGCGCGCACCAGCGGTTCATCGCGGCTGGACAGATACAAAGAGCTGATAAAAGATTTATCAATTTTTAAGGTGGTGGCATTAAAACGGCGCAAATAGCCGAGGTTAGAATAACCAGTGCCAAAATCGTCAATAGCAAAGGTCAGGCCTAAACTACTTAAAGCATCCAGCTGCTGCTGCACATGGTCACCTTCCCCAATTAACAAAGACTCGGTCAGTTCCAGCTCCAGCGCTGATGGACTGAGCTCAGCGTCTTTCAGAGCCTGGCGCACCAGGCCTTCGAGTGAATTATCGCGAAACTGCACAAAAGACAAATTCACCGCCACGCTGATATCGGCATAACCCAAACGTTGCCAGCGCCGGCAGGCCTGACAGGCTTCGTGGATCACAAAAGCGCCCAGTTCCAGAATTAAACCACTTTCTTCACAAAGCGGAATAAACTGCATTGGGCTTATCATAGAACCATCGGCCTGAGGCCAGCGCACCAGCGCCTCAGCACCGACGATCTGGCCCGTGGTTAAATCCACTTTGGGTTGGTAATACAACTGGAATTGTTGTTCTTTCAGTGCCTGGCGAATGCCCTGCAACAGGTTAAATTTGTCGATATTGGCTTTGTCGATTTCCTCATCATAAAAACGCCAGGTATTGCGGCCATCATCTTTGGCTTTGTACATGGCAAGGTCGGCTTTTTTGCACAGCATATTAAATTCAACGCCATCACGCGGTACCACTGCAATGCCGACAGAGCCGGAAATTTCAATATGGGTTTGCATCACATAAAAAGGGCTGCAGGTTTGGTTGATCATGGCCTTGGCCAACAGCGCCAGCTTGCCGTCGTCGCTACAGGCGGGCACCAGCACCAGAAATTCATCACCGCCAAACCGGCTTAACACCGCATCTTCCGGCATCACCGACAACAGCCGCTGCGCCAGTTGCTGCAGCACCAAATCACCGGCCGAATGGCCCAAAGAATCATTGACCGGCTTAAAGTTATCCAAATCCAAAAACAACACGGCCAGGCGCTGCTGCTGCTCGCGGCATTGTTTTAACAACTGCTGATAACTCAGCTCCGCCAGAATGCGGTTGGGTAAAGTAGTTAACCTGTCATGATGCGCCAGCCGTTCAATTTCCAGCTGACTTTGCCTGACTCTTTCGTTTTCCCGCTGCAATGAATGTAATAACCGGCGCAGATCTTTGGTCAGCAAAAACACACTAAAACCTGTCACCAGCAGAATGACGGCCACATAAACCACGCTGTTCCAGCCAACAGCGGGGATTTGCTGCACCAGCAGTCCCTGCATACTTAAAAATGCCAGCACACCACAAAAGCCAAGGCAATACAGCAATAACGATAAAAACAGCCCGTTGCTGCCCAGAATAGCGGCATAGACCAGTACACAGGGAAAACCAAAGATGGCAATGTCGTGCAGACCGCCATTGCTATAAGCCAGGCCAGACAACATCAGCGCCAGCGACCAGAGCAGAATATAAGCCGCCAGCAGGGTTTTATGATAACAGGCCACCACGCCGGCCAGCGCCAGCGCCAGGCTGCCACCAAGCAGCCAAAATTTAGTGGTGCCAGAAGCCACGGCCATGGCCAGCACCAGGCCAACAAAAGAGACGGCAATAATCTGCAGCAGGCGCTTTAAACGAAAACCATCAAGTTGCTGCAATGGATTTGCAGTCTCTGCAGGTTCAGCCAATTTTTCCAACATAAAACACAACACCAAGTCACAGCGGTTTTCTGATGTTGTAAAGATAGTTCTGATTTTGCTGATAAAGTCTGATTTTTAACGAAAAATAACTGTTTGCTTATTTTTCAGCCAAAGTGCATCGATAAAAATGAGCTGTTGCTGAGCCGACTCAGTCAGGGCCTTCTGTAGATCGTAACAAAGTGGCCTGTTCCTGCACCCGGCGCAGTTCAGTGTCCAGCATCTGCAGCCAGGCATAGCAGCAACAGCAGCAAAGTAGCACCAGCAACAGCAGCAAGGTGACAGCCAGCAGCCACGATTGCGGCCAATGCCAAAACCTGCTGAATAACAACAGTTCAGCACTGAATAACAGCAGTAGCGAATTCAGCGCCCAACCACGGCAAATACGCTGACGGCTGCGGCTGTATTCATAAAGAGCGGCAAAACGCTCCGACTTTGCCAGCACCAGGGTTTTGTCCTGATGAAAGCGGGCCTGCCCGCCCGGATATTGTTGCTGTTGTTTTTGATTCACCCAATACAGATTAAAGAGCCGGTCGGCAAAACGGTCGGTCAGAATACCCAGCAGATAAATCAGCACCAGCGCCGGCAAGGCCAGTACCGGCATGGCTGTCAGTTGTTGCAGCAAGCTGCTGTCCACCCCAAAGATCGCCAGCAATAACAGCAACAAGGCGGTAAAAGCACCACAACCGACAACTATCAGTTCTACAAATAAGTCTGTTGTTGACATCCCGCCTCCTGTCGCTCTGACTGTACCTGTGCTGGCATAGGTGTAGCTGATCCGGGCGCAAACAGCCACAGCGGCCTTGCACTGAAACGCCAGCCGTTATTACAATCCGCCTCTTGCCAAGCGCGCCCCAGCCAGAGTAAAGATGATGCACAGATGGAATAAAGATGATGGACAGATGGATCATCAGGCCGCCACCTCGGCATTGTTGCAACAGGATGCACTTCGCCTGCGCTGCCTGCAGGCGGCATTGTCGCTCGGTCTTCACGACTGGTATCTGGGCGCTGGATTTTTGCGAAACCTGATTTGGGATGCACTGCACCAATACCCAAAGCCGACACCGCTGAATGATGTGGATCTGGTGTATTTTGACAACACAGATCTCAACCGCAACACAGAGCAGCGTTATGTACAGCAGCTCAGCGCTCTGGTGCCACAAGTGCAATGGGAAGTAAAAAATCAGGCCAGAATGCATCTGTTTCATCAGCATGCACCTTACCAAAACTGTGCTGATGGCATTTCACGTTGGGTGGAGGTTCCCACCTGTGTTGGAGTACGACTTGATCACAGCGGCCACTTTGATTTTTACAGTACCTTTGGGTTGGCGGAAAACTGGTCTTTGTCGCTTCGTGTAAATCCACTTTATCCAAGACCAGAACTTTTCCGGCAGAGAATCAAAGACAAAGGCTGGCTTGAACTTTGGCCGCTGTTGAAGGTGATGCCATAAGTCGGACAACTATATTGGGACAGCAGCGCCCAGGATTTGAACTTCGCGGCAAAATGGGCTATGGTGCGGCCAACTTTAGCCAACTCCTGTGTGGGAGGTTTATTTTGTTTAAATTTGCCTTGCCACTTATTGCCTTCTCCAAGCGGAATTCCGTTACCGCCTTCCATCACTAAGCCGGTCCTGAAAGCTCAGGGCCGGCCTTGTTATTGTTTGTTATTTCAGCATCAAACTTTACAGGAACAGTGATGACTCCCAAAAATACCGAACCACCCGCCCTGCCGGGTGCTGAGCTTATGGCTTTTACCAAACACAACCGTCTGTTGCATAAACTGGCTGAACGTAATTTGCAGCCGCTTAAAGCCTGGCAGCTGCTGCAGCTTTTTAGTCAGCTTGAAAAGCAGAAAAAAACCAGCAGATTAAGCCAGTCCGGCATTCAGCCCGGCTGCTCAGTGTTGCTACTTGACCTTGCCACGGCACAACAAAGCTGGATCAAACTGGTGCTGCCAGGCGAAGCGGAGCAACCTGAACAGGGTTTAATTTCGCTGTTGTCACCACTTGGTGCCGCCTTGCCTGGGAAAGAATGTGGTGATGTGGTAAAGGTTCAGCTGTTTGGCAAGCAGCTGTATTTTCAGATCCTGGAGATTATCAGGGTGCAATATAAACCAGGGAGCGACGGCCAAAACCGGCCAAACAGGCCGTCACCCTAAACATCAACTTCAGGGCTTTGCATCAGCGAAAAAAAAACGCGCTTAAAAGCGCGTTTTTTTATCCAACTTTCGGTTTTACACCTGATGAGGCTGTTATTTACCCGCTAAAGAGGCATCACGCGCCGCTTTAAACTCTTTGCCTTGATACCAGTTTGGCCAGGCGTTGGAGTCAGCCAGCTCACGGCCTACACGGTAGTACAGGAATAAATCCTGCTGCGCACCGCTTAAATCCCAGCTGTCGTTATATTCATCTTCCACTTTGTGGTAACAGCAGGTGTTAAAGTTTTTCGCTTGCTCCAACCCCCACTCTTTGCCGTGCGCCACACTATCCACACCACCTTTGGCGTACAACATAGGTACACCGGCTTTGGCCAGGTTAAAGTGGTCTGAACGGTAATAAGAGCCAGCTGCCGGATTTGGCTCAGGCGCAATATAACGGCCCTGCTCTTTGGTGTATTTTTCTAAAATCACTTCAAGCTCAGAGTTGCCATGGCCAACCACCACCATATCTTTCATCGGACCATTGACGTTCATCACGTCCATATTGATACCGGCGATAGTTTTATTCAGCGGGAACAAGGGGTTTTTCGCATACCAGGCCGAGCCTAATAAACCACGCTCTTCGGCTGTCACAGCCACAAAAGCCACACTGCGTTTTGGTTTTGGCTGAGAGGCATAATATTCAGCCAGCGCCATTAAACCACCGGTGCCAGAAGCGTTATCCACGGCGCCGTTAAAGACTTTGTTTTTCGGATTGGAAAAATCCACACCCAGATGGTCCCAGTGCGCCATATACAGCACCACTTCATCCGGTTTTTCTGTGCCTTCGATAAAACCCGCCACGTTGCCTGAAGTCAGCTCACGCACGTTGTTTTTCACCGACACTGAAGCTTTGATATTCAGCGGAATTGGTGCAAAGTCTTTGCTCAGCGCTTTTTTACGCATAGACTCAATATCTTCGCCAATAGTGGCAAACAACGTATTGGCAGACTCAGTGGTTACCCAACCTTCCACTGCAGCGCGGTCGGCGTTTTTGTTCGGGTTAATTAAGTCAAACTTGGTGGCTGAACCACCTGCTACTACATGCCAGCCATAAGAAGCAGCATCGGTTTCGTGCACTATCAGTGCCATCGCCGCGCCCTGACGGGCTGCTTCTTCAAACTTGTAAGTCCAACGACCGTAATAAGTCATGGCTTCGCCGGTAAAAAGCGCCGGATCTTTAGTGGCAAAACCAGGATCGTTAACAAACATCACCACTGTTTTGCCTTTGACGTCCAGGCCTTCATAGTCGTTCCAGTTGTATTCAGGCGCGACAATACCGTAACCGACAAACACCATGTCAGATCCTTTCACTTCAGAAAGCTCAGTCACACGGGTGGTCCAGGTAAACATCTGGTCACGGTATTTAAAAGCTGCCGGCGCTTTGTCACCGCTGAAGGTCATGGCTGACACTTCTTTCGGGTCAATTTGCACCAGTTGTACCGGTTGCACAAAACTGTCACCCACCAGCGGTTTTAAACCGATATTTTTAAAATGCTCAGAAATATAAGCCAGAGTGAGTTCTTCACCTTTGGTGGCGGGGGCACGGCCCTGAAATTCATCTGACGACAAAGTTTTAATATATTCACCCAGTTTTGGGTTCATTAAAGTGTCTGGCAGCGCCGTTGTCGCAGCGGCTGCCTTGCTGTCTGCAGGCGCAGCAGCCTGCTCTGCTGTGGCAACTGCTGGTGCGGCTTTGTTTTCTTCTGCAGGCGTTGGCGGCTTGGAACAAGCAGCCAGGCCAAGGCAGGCAGAAAGCGCCAGCGATGTTCCTGATAACCAAAAATTCGCTTTCATAAAAGCTCCGGTGGATTGTTATTAGAATAAGCTCTGGCAAAAGCTGCTGATGTTTAGGGGTGTTTTTGCAGAAGCAAAAATATACCGGCTAAAAATCGGCAAGGCTCAACACAGGCTGCCTGATGTTAACAAAGCTCACTGGTGGCTGGCTAGGTCATCCAACGCAACCACAGTGATAACGGGCGGCTGATGGCAGTGTTTAGCTGCAACCAGCGTTGTTATGGATGCCCCCAGGGCGCCGGTGGTGGTGTGACTTCTTTGGTTAAATCAAATTCCACCATAAATTCGCGGCCTTGCCGGCTTAAACCGTAGCGGTAACTTTTACCTGGCAGAATTTCCACCAGCCAGGTATTGCCGTTGGACACCGCCATATTGTTAGCGGTGAACATCTCTTTGGAGTATTGATCGGCCGGAAACAGTTGCTGCTGCGCTGTGCCAGCACTTTGAGTGTCGCCACCATACATAGTGACTTTATCTGAGCTGCCATCTTTATGGCGGTGGTCATGTTTTAATCTAAGGCCAGTGTTGGTTTTGGTGATCACCCAGGTGCGGGATCTGTCTTCACCCACATGAAACGGCACTTTAATTTCAGTGTCGCTGCATTCACGTACATGCATCAGCAACTGCTGGCTACGCATTTTGTCGTCACTGGCGTTGCCTTTCACCACCTTGCCAGCAAAAGCTTTGCCACAGAGGGTGCTAAGCTGCTGAAAAAATTGTTGTTGTGCCGCGGCAGTGTCGGCAAGCGCTGTGGCGCTGCAGCTTAACAGCAGCGAACTGAGTAAAACTTTGTGGTTAAAAAAGCGGGAAAAAATCATAAATACTCCTGTTTAGTTGCACCGACTATACAAAGTGCATTTTTAGGCTGCAAATAAAAGCGGTCAGCACGCCAAAACGATCGCCGGATCAAGCCTTTGTTCCCACTCACGGGTATTGGCAAGGGATCTTGCTGTCACCCATACTCAAAGCTTACTGACGCAAAGAACCTGTTTTTATGCTGATCATGCCCGCGCCGCAACTGCTGCTGAGTGTATTTGCCAAAGTGGAAACTTTTGGTCAAATTGCCGACCCCCCCTTTGGGGTGGGTTATCAGCTGGATGATTTGCAGGTGGCGGTTAGTTTTTTGGCCACCATGTCTATTTTGGTTATCAGGGTGCTGTGCTGGTGTTGGAAAGTGACACTCAACTGAGTTTTGCAGAGCCGGAGCACTGGCAAAATAGCCCGCTACTGGACAAAATCAGCGCCATAGACCGGCGTTTTACCAGTTAAACCCGGCCTAAAGGCACCTCACCGCTCTGGTGGCCTGCATACGTTTGCAGGAACAACGCCGGCAACAACCTTTGTGCTAGCATGGAGCTCAGGTTAGCCGAATGAACTATATAAATGAACAAATTCAAACACTTAAAATCAACACTTGCCACTTTATTGCTGCTGGGCTGTCAGCCGGCTCTAGAACCACAGGCCGAAGCGCAAATGACTAAGCCACAGCAGGTTCAGCAAAATAAAAATCAAACAGCTGAAAAACCACAAGGCAAAATAGTGATTTATCAGGCCTTTACCCGGTTGTTTGGCAACAGCAACAGTCACAATTTGCCCTGGGGCACAGTGGCGCAAAATGGTGTGGGTAAATTAAATGACATTAATGACGCAGCCCTGTTGTCATTAAAAGCCATGGGCGTCAGCCATTTATGGTTAACCGGCGTGCCACACCATGCTTTGGTGGCCGACTACAGCGCTTATGGCATCAGCCATGACGACCCTGATGTGGTCAAAGGCCGCGCCGGCTCGCCTTATGCGGTGAAAGATTATTACAGCGTGAACCCGGACCTGGCGGTGGATCCCGCCAAACGAATGGACGAATTTAAAGCTTTGCTCAACCGCGCCCACCAGCACGGCATCAAAGTGATGATCGACATAGTGCCCAACCATGTGGCGCGCCATTATCAGTCTTTAGGTAAACCAGAGGGGGTGCGTGATTTTGGCGCCGACGACAACACGTCTTTGGAATATCACAAACACAACAATTTTTATTATGTGCCGGGTCAGGCTTTTGTGGTGCCCGACACAGATGTGAAGCCACTTGGCGGTGAGCCTCACCCGCTTGCTGATGGCAAATTTGCCGAAATGCCGGCCAAATGGACAGGCAATGGCGCACGTTCGGCAAAACCTGATCAAAACGACTGGTATGAAACGGTGAAAATTAACTACGGTGTGAAGCCAGACGGCAGCTACGATTTTGACCGCCTCCCCGCTGCATACAACACAAAAAGTTATGCCGAACACGCCGCTTTCTGGCAAGGCAAAGAGCTGCCGGATTCCTGGCTGAAGTTTCGGGATATCACCCAGTTCTGGCTGGATTTGGGTGTGGATGGTTTTCGTTATGATATGGCCGAAATGGTGCCGGTCGAATTCTGGAGTTATTTAAACAGCCAGATCAAACTGAAAAACCCGGATGCAGTGCTGCTGGCCGAAGTGTATCAGCCCGCACTGTACCGCGATTATGTTGGCCTTGGCAAAATGGATTATCTGTACGACAAAGTGGGTGTTTACGACAGCCTGAAACTGTTGATGCAAGGCAAAGGCACGGCATCGGATGTACTCAGCAAACAAGCCGAAGTGGCCGATATTGACCAGCATATGCTGAAATTTTTAGAAAACCACGACGAGCAGCGTATCGCGAGCCCGGAGTTTGCAGGTGCTGCCGACAAAGGCAAACCGGCCATGGTGGTGTCTACCCTGATAGGTAAAGCCCCTACCCTGATTTATTTTGGCCAGGAAGTTGGTGAAGCAGCGGCGCTGGATGCAGGTTTTGGCAAAGCCAGCCGCACCAGCATTTTTGATTATGTTGGTGTACCTGCCCATCAGGGCTGGCTTAATGGCGGCAAATATGACGGTGGCGGCTTAACAGCAGAACAACAACAGCTGCGGGATTTTTACCAAAAACTGCTTAGTTTTAGTAGCACCAGTACGGCACTTCAGGGGGAGTTTTATAACCTGCATCAGGTTAATTTAGTGGGCGGCGTGGCAGCACAAAACAATACCCAGCAGGACTCAACCCGCAAAAACTATTACTCTGAACAACAACTCAGTTTCGCCCGCTGGAATCAAACAGAAAAACTCATAATTGTGGCGAACTTCGCTGATACTGCTGCCAATGTCGAACTAAAGCTGCCAGGTGAGCTGCTCCAACAATGGGGCTGGCAACAAGGTGATTATCAACTGACCGACGCGTTAACAGGTCAGAACTGGCCTATAAAAGTGCAAGGTGAAGCCAATTCACAGCAGGCGTTGTTGACAATCGAGTTAGCGCCGTTGGGCTCTGTGGTGCTTCAGCATAAAACAGCAAAGTGACGGTTCTTTTTTCGACTGACGATTCGGGCAAAGTGGCTTCTGATGCAGCCACTTGCTGCCGTCGCTGTAAAAAACTCTACCGAAGCCAAAACTTAGTTCACAGCTAAGCTGCGTATCACAGCGTATTTTGGCTGTCCTGCTTTTTTCTCATTGATTTTATTTGTTTTATTAAAAAGGCAAAACACAAGACGCGACCCTGTTGTTTAGTTCTGTTTTTCTTCCACTATTGCTCCTGATTATTCTTGTCGAGCCATTCTTTAACTTTAAACCAATTTATCTGTGTAACACTTCCTTTAAGAAAGGCATCCTTGTCTTCGCTCAGAATCGTTCTTAGTGTCCGACCTTTTAAATCCTTCACATTTGAACTTGCACCTTCCCCCAACAAAAATAGGACAATATCATAGCGACCTAGTGCAGCAGCACGTAACAATAATGTTTTCCCATTCTCATCCCGAAATTCAATATCTGCATGATTAACAAGAAGTAATTTTAAACAATCAGGAACCCCTGTATTTTTACCCGCAGTTATGGTGTTAAATGCCGGAGAGCCCCCAAACAGACCAGCTTTTAGATTCGGATTACCGCCGTACGAAAGCGCAGTTTTCAGAAGGCTGCACTCTGACTTTCTGGCAGCCCAATGCATTACACTGCTTCCGTCACCAAAAACAACATTTGGATTGGCACCCAATTTTAGTAAATGATTAAAACCTTTTTCATTTCTCATCGACCAGAAAAGAGCAGTCGCATTTTCTCTGCCTTTGGCATTCACATCGACACCGTCTTGAACCAGCTTATCAACAGTAGCTAGCTGCCCTTTCCCAGCTGCTTTCGCTAACTCTCGAAGTTTGTCCGATGGAAACATTGTTTCTAAATCCATGTGAATTAAAATGGTTTCTGTCACTTTTTTTTCGTAATTCTGTTTTGTGCCCGACAAATTATTTTCAGCGCTACATCCAGCGGTAAACGCCACACAAGAAAAAACAAGTCTGTAAATGATTTTATTTAACATGATGCTCCCATTGCCTTGCACATGTTCCCGATGTTATTCCAACCTGCAATTCCCAAATTAATTTGAGTACCGGGGACACTGGCTGGTGTAACTGCATTAATGAGGTATAACCAGACACCCACCAATTTAAAACACCTTCTTGACATTAACCTTTTTGCAACCAAATTTAAAGCTTGGGGATTTTTGACTGTCAGGATGACATCATGCCTAAACCACGGAAGCAAGAAATCGCGATCAAAGAATCACCTTATTGCCTCCTGATTAGCAGCTGTGTCCGGCGAGCATTTTTATTCGGCAGTACAGAGACTTATAACTTTGAGCACCGCGCGGCTGGATTTTAGAGCGGTTACATCTGCTCACGCAGATATTTGCTATTGATATCGCCGCTTTTGCGTTGATGTCGAATCACTATCGTCTGCGGGTTCTGGTCGATACAGTCGCAGCATCCGGCTTTAGCTATCAATAGCAACATGTAACAGTCCTGTTTTTAGTTGCTTATTCCATTAATTAAATTGCAAAAGCATCTGCGATTCGTAGGGCGACACTCGCCGCGTAAGCGGCAGCGCGCCGAATGGTTAGCCGCAAACTGCAGAGCAACGGGAGTTTTGAAACAAAATTGCATGCCAAGTCATAATTCTGGCATATCTATGTTGCCACCAAAACCATCAGCAAAGCGGAGTTTCAGCGCCTTGCCTATCAAAGCAACGTGACGGAAATTTGCCGATTTCAGTAGATTTTTACTGGAAAAAACTCAGATTTCAGGTATGGTGTGCAGGCTTTTTTAGCCCCAGAACTGCCGGGGGCACACAAGACTAAAACCCAGCTGAAGTTTGTTGCCGGACTGCATAGCAATGCAGCCTGGATATTTGCTTTGGCAAAGCTGCTAGTCTGTTGTTGTTGCCGTTATTTTTGCTCCTTCATTAAGGAAACACCACCATGCGTTTTTATTTTCCTCTGGTCATTATTGACGAAGATTTCCGCTCGGAAAACACCAGCGGCTCCGGCATTCGCGAACTGGCGTCTGCCATTGAAAAGGCCGGTATGGATGTGGTGGGTTACACCAGTTATGGTGATTTAACCTCATTCGCCCAACAACAAAGCCGTGCAGCAGGTTTTATTTTGTCGATTGACGACGAAGAATTTGGCAGCGGCAGTAAAGAAGAAAGTCAGTCGGTGCTGGCGCAGCTGCGTAGTTTTGTTGAACAAATCCGCCACCGTAACCCGGATATTCCAATTTACCTGTACGGTGAAACCCGCACCGCCCGCCATATTCCGAACGACATTCTGCGTGAGCTGCATGGTTTTATTCATATGCATGAAGACACACCGGAGTTTGTGGCGCGCCATATTATCCGCGAAGCCAAAAGTTATTTAGATTCGCTGGCACCACCGTTCTTCCGCGCCCTGACCCACTATGCACAGGACGGCTCTTACAGCTGGCACTGCCCGGGTCACTCTGGTGGTGTTGCCTTTTTAAAATCGCCGGTTGGCCGCATGTTCCACCAGTTTTTTGGTGAAAATATGCTGCGTGCCGATGTGTGTAATGCGGTGGATGAGCTTGGCCAATTGCTGGATCACACAGGCCCGGTGGCGGCATCTGAGCGTAATGCTGCCCGTATTTTTAATGCCGACCATTTGTTTTTTGTTACCAACGGTACTTCAACGTCCAACAAAATTGTCTGGAACAGCACAGTAGCGCCGGGTGACATTGTGGTGGTAGACCGTAACTGTCATAAATCTATTTTGCACGCCATTATGATGACAGGTGCGCTGCCGGTGTTTTTAATGCCAACACGCAACCACTACGGCATTATCGGCCCTATTCCGCGCAGCGAATTTGAACCCGCCACCATCCGTAAAAAAATGGCAGCCAACCCTTTTATCCGCGAAGTGTTAAAAACCAACCCGGACGTAAAACCAAGGGTGCTGACCATTACCCAAAGTACTTATGACGGTATTTTATATAACGTTGAAGAAATTAAGTCTTTACTCGATGGTGAAATTGAAACCCTGCATTTTGACGAAGCCTGGTTGCCGCATGCCGCTTTCCACGACTTTTATGGCGACTACCACGCCATTGGTGAAGGCCGTCCGCGTTGTGACACGTCAATGGTGTTTTCAACACAATCAACCCATAAACTTTTAGCCGGTATTTCGCAGGCGTCGCAAATTCTGGTGCAGGACGCCAATCAGAATAAACTCGACACCAATTTGTTTAACGAAGCTTATCTGATGCACACCTCCACCAGCCCGCAATACGCCATTATTGCTTCCTGTGATGTGGCTGCGGCCATGATGGAAGCACCGGGCGGCACTGCGCTGGTGGAAGAATCGCTGGATGAAGCTTTGGAGTTTCGCCGTGCCATGCGCAAAGTGGACGACGAATACGGTGACGACTGGTGGTTTAAAGTCTGGGGCCCGGATGATTTAACGGCTGAAGGTTTGGATGAACGTGATGCCTGGATGTTACATGCCGATGAAAACTGGCATGGTTTTGGCCCTATCGCTGAAGGTTTTAACCTGCTGGATCCGATTAAAGCCACTATTCTAACGCCTGGCCTGAATGTTGACGGCGACTTCTCCGACTCTGGTATTCCGGCGGCTATTGTTGCCAAATACCTGGCCGAACATGGGGTCGTCATCGAAAAAACCGGTCTGTACAGCTTTTTTATTATGTTTACCATCGGCATTACCAAAGGCCGCTGGAATACCATGGTGACAGCGCTGCAGCAGTTTAAAGACGACTACGACAAAAACGCGCCTTTATGGCGGGTATTGCCGGAATTTATTCAGGCTTTCCCACAATATGA
Organism: Rheinheimera sp.; assembly: GCF_036782235.1. Classification (GTDB taxonomy): domain Bacteria; phylum Pseudomonadota; class Gammaproteobacteria; order Enterobacterales; family Alteromonadaceae; genus Pararheinheimera. The sequence continues at coordinate 40,739 of NZ_DAIPZL010000018.1, forward strand.
ACGTATTGGCTTAAAAGACTTGTGTGATCAAATCCACGACATTTACCGTGCCAATAACATTGCCAAACTGACCACAGAAATGTACCTGTCAGAAATGGTGCCAGCGATGAAACCGGCCGATGCTTTTGCCAAAATGGCGCATAAAAAGATTGAACGGGTGCCACTGGATGAACTGACCGGCCGCATTACCGCTGTAATGTTAACCCCTTACCCACCTGGAATTCCGCTGTTGGTACCGGGTGAAGTATTTAACGACACCATCGTCAGCTACTTAAAATTTGCCCGCGAATTTAACGGCAAGTTCCCTGGTTTTGAAACTTATATTCACGGCCTGGCATCTACCGAAATCGACGGCAAAAAAGTGTATTACGTGGACTGTGTGGCCTAAAAACAATAAGACAGCGGAGTTATTGACCGCTGTCTGCCCGCTGTAACGCAGACGCAGTCGTTTTAAAAAATCCCAGTTCTAAAAAACACAGTTGGAAAAGTTCACGATTCAAAGTAGTGACAGGAATAAAGGCGCTGTTCACAGCGCCTTTTTTATTGGTCATGTCCCCTGCCGCTAGATCGCCACTGAACATTGAGTGTGATGGGCGTTTGGTCAGTTTTTACGCCCACAATCATTATATTTAATCTTTTTTTAACTCATTAAAAACCAAATAAAAACAAATATAACATATTGATTTGTCTGTTTTTTTTACACTAAGCAGCGTTATACCGACAAAGTGATCACGCTTTTAAAAAGTGTTACAGGCTAACTTATTGTTTTGTATTTTATAAAAGTCTAATAAAGCGAAAATGGCTTATTTTATGCACAAGCGTTTCGCTTCATGTACTCAGCAGGTAAGGATCGGGCGCCCGCCCATTCTTGTGGTCCGTTGGGTTCATCGTCTGCCGATAAAAACATAACAATAGAGGAATGCACTTTGAATCAGCGTCATATCAATACCTCAAACAACCAGCACCATAAAACCTTCACAAAACTCAGCGCCCTGGCCTTACTGGTCGGTCTTAGCTTAGGTCAGGCTCAGGCCAACGACAGCGTCAGCGTCACTGAAGCTGAAGGCGGCAACCTGTGGTTTGTTGAACTCAATAGCCAGCCTGTTGCATCCGGCAACAGCAAAAAAAATGTTCAGGCAGCAAAAACTGCTTTTCGTCAAGCTGCAGCAGAAGCGGGTGTGCGTTTTAAAGAACGCCGCGCTTTTGACACCCTGTTTAACGGTTTTTCCATTGAAATCAGCCCGGGCGAACGCGCCAAGTTAATGCAGATTGATGGGGTAAAAGCCATTTATCCGGTGGAAGTGATCCAGGCCCCTAAAGCCGATGTGCTTGGCACCGGCATTGTCGGTGATATGGCCACAGCGCTGTCGATGACAGGCGCCAATATTGCCCAAAACAATTTAGGTCTGGACGGCAGCGGCATTAAAGTGGCAGTGATGGACACAGGTATTGATATTGATCACCCAGATTTTGGTGGGAACGGTGCCAATGGCAGCACCACCTTCCCCACAGCACGGGTGCAATATGGTTACGACTTTGTCGGTGATGCCTTTAACGCCGATTCCAGCAGCCCAAGCTACAACCCTGTCACCACACCAGATAACAACCCGGATGACTGTGGTGGCCACGGTACCCACGTTGCCGGTATTGTCGGTGCCAATGGCACTGTCAAAGGGGTGGCACCTGCTGTCACTTTTGGTGCTTACCGCGTCTTTGGTTGTAACGGCAGCACCACAGCAGATGTGATGATAGCGGCAATGGAACGTGCTTATACCGACGGTATGCATGTATTAAATATGAGTATTGGTTCCGCCTTCCAGTGGCCACAATACCCAACAGCTCAGGCGGCCGACCGAATGGTTGCCAAAGGCATGGTGGTGGTGGCTTCTATAGGTAACAGCGGTGCCAGCGGCTTATATTCAGCAGGCGCACCAGGCCTTGGTAAAGATGTGATTGGTGTTGCATCTTTTGACAACAGCCATGTGCTGCAAGCTGTGGCCACAGTAAACGGTCGTGACATAGGTTATGCCCCAATGACCTTTTCTCCGCCAATTCCAACCACAGGCGGTGGTGAAGTTGTGGCTGTAGGTGAAGCTTGTTCGGCACTGCCAGCTGGTTCGCTGACAGGTAAAATTGCGCTGGCAGCCCGCGGCACCTGTGCCTTTGGCATTAAGGCTACCAATGCCATTAATGCCGGCGCTGATGCAGTACTGGTATCAAACAACGTAGCAGGCCCACTGAGCGGCACATTGGGCGCCGCAATTCCAAATGGTAAACCTGTGGTGGGTATTTCGCTGGCCGATGGCAATGCCATCCGTGCTATGGCATCTCCGGTGTTAACCTGGACTGATCGCAGCGGTAGCTTCCCTTCCCCAACAGGTGGTTTGATCTCCAGCTTCAGCTCTTATGGCTTGTCGCCTGACCTGGCGTTAAAACCGGATATTGGCGCACCAGGTGGCAATATTTATTCAACTTACCCACTGGAAAGCGGTGCTTTTGCCACTTTAGGCGGCACCTCAATGTCATCTCCGCATGTAGCTGGTTCTGTGGCTTTATTACTGCAGGCTAAACCTGACACAGCTCCTGCCCAGGTGCGTGACATACTGCAAAACAGTGCTGATCCGAAAAACTGGTTTGGTAACCCTGGTTTAGGCTACCTGGATCACGTGCATCGCCAAGGTGCCGGTATGCTGGATATCGCAGGCAGTATTCAGGCAACAACACTGGTGACACCAGGCAAAATTGCCACAGGTGAAGGTGAGTCTGGTCCCTATACCCAACGTCTGACCATTCAGAACAACGGCACTGAAGCTGTGACTTATAACCTGAGTTCAGTCAATGCCTTGTCTACCGGTGGTGTAGTGACACCTGCTGCGAATCTCAGCAACGCCACTGTTACCTTTAGCAGTCCTTCAGTTGAAGTGGCACCAGGTGGCAGCGCTACTGTGGATGTAACCATTACCCCTGCAACAGCTCCTGTTTATGGCCAGTATGGTGGTTATGTTGTGTTGACACCAACCACAGCAGGTCAGGTATACCGCGTCCCATTCGCCGGTTACGTTGGGGACTATCAGGCCATTCCGACTGTCACTGCCACTGCCAATGGTTTCCCATGGCTGGCCAAACTGAACGGCGCGTCGTACACCAAGTGTGTGGCTGATTGCAGCTTCAGCATGCAAGGCAATGACATGCCATTCTTCCTGGTGCATTTTGAACACCAGGCTCAGTATATGGAAATGAACATCCTGCATGCCGGTAATATGATGCCTGTGCACCCTGTGTTCCATAAAACCAATGTGGAAGAATATATTCCACGGAACAGCACTGCCACTGGCTTCTTTAGCTTTGGCTGGGATGGTACCCGTATCCACAGCAATGGTGGCAAAGGTAAAGTGAAAGAAGTGCCAAACGGCAGCTATGTGCTGGAACTGAAAGTGTTAAAAGCACTGGGTGATCCAAACAATGCCGCTCACTGGGATACCTGGACTTCACCTGTGATCACCATCAACAGACCTTAATAGTCCAAGTGTAAAAACCACCTGAAATGCAGGTGGTTTTTAAGATGCAAAGCCCGCTTTAAACTGCGGGCTTTTTTATGCTGCAAAGTTAAGGTATAGCGACCTGTCAGCCTGTGTAGCCCTATGGTGAGGGAGGAGCCGCCAGCTTGATTTGATTGCCACCATTATGTTTGGCGCTGTACATGGCAACGTCTGAGCTTAATAACAACTGCCTGCTGTCTTCACCATGTTCAGGATAAATGGCAATGCCGATACTGGGATACACATAAAATTGCTGACCAGCCAGCATAAAAGGCGCCAGCAAGGCCTGACGCACTTTTTCGGCTATTTTCAGTACTGTGCCACTCTGATCAATCTGTTCCAGCAAAATCACAAATTCATCACCGCCAAAGCGCGCCACAGTGTCGGTTTGCCTGACAGCATGCACAATCCGCTGTGCTGTTTGTTGTAATAACAAATCACCGGCCTGATGGCCGACCGTATCGTTGACCTGCTTAAAACGATCCAGATCCAGATACAACAGCGCCAGCAAGCGATGTTCTCGCCCTGCTCTTTGCAGCGCCAGTTGCAGCCTGTCGTGCAATAGGGTGCGGTTGGCAAGGCCAGTCAGGCTGTCATGCAATGCCAGTTGCTCCAACCGCGCCAGCATAGTGCTGCGCTCAACAGCGGTTGAAATTTGCGCTGTGACAAAAGTTAATAACGCAATATCATCGGCGTTGTAATGCAAATCCGGCCCCGGATGTAACAACAAGACCCCTTGCAGCACTGCACCTGCCTGCAGCGGTAACCCCAGCCAGCCAGCAGCACTTTGCTGCTCCCATTGCTGAACATCTTGTTTTTGCGCCACTTCGCTGCAAAGCGCATGAATATCAGGTAAAACGATAGGCTCAGCATCAGCACCAGCCAGTCGTTGTTGCTGAAAAATACATTGCCATCTGGCATGCTGATCCAGCATTACAATCATAAAATGCTGTACCGGCAACAACGCCGCTACTATGACCGCAATTTGCTGATATAACTGCACCGGATCCTGACTTTGATGGGCGGCTTCTGAAATAGCGTACACAGCGTGCTGTCGCGCCTGTGCCTGTTTGATGGTGCTGATATCACGGGCCACAGCCACCCGCACCCCGTCAGTTTCAGACCAACGTGCCGACCAGGACAAACAGACAGGCCGGCCGTTCTGATGGCGGTATCTGTTTTCAAAATGAGTGACACTCTCGCCCGCCATTACACGCTGTGCCTGCTGCAGGGTTTTTTCTTTGTCTTCCGGCCAGACATAATCAATCATGCGCTTGCCTATGAGCGCTCCACTTTGATAACCGAGGATCTGCTCCACGCCGGCACTGACAAACACAAATCGTCCTTGTTGATCGACCACACAAACCATATCAAGCAATAAGTCGATATAGTTTACAAGCGACTGATATTGTTTACCTTTCATGCTGATGATAAACCCTTACCTCTGCTGCTGTGATCATTGTATACGGCACCGGCAAATATACAGGCCAATCATAGTTGATTGGCGCTGATTTTACTTTGTTATCTGTATCTTAGCCGCAGTGAGCCTGAACGCCGCATAAAGTAGCCATCTAAATAGCCAAAATTTGCTGGGCAAAACTGCCAAAATCCGTTTTACTGGGCTGATTTTGTTTTGCATAACCCAGCACGGAGTGATCAATGTTTAAAGTAAATCAGTATTTTGATGGTAAAGTAACTTCTATTGCCTTTGCCGGTGAACAGCTTCCTGCCACAGTCGGCGTGATGGCACCAGGTGATTATGAATTTGGCACCAACCAGCACGAAACTTTGACCGTCATCAGCGGTGCACTAACAGTCAAATTACCGGGCCAGTCAGACTGGCAGCAATTTCGCGCCGGCCAATCCTTTGAAGTGGCGGCAGAGCAAAAATTTCAGTTAAAAGTAACACAGGACACGGCTTATCTGTGCACCTACGCTTAATTACCAGGCCGCAGCAACCTCAGGATGCGGCCTTGTTTTAACGTACCTGATACAGCCCTGCCAGAGGATATGTGATGCGTGGTATGGGCACTGCAGCCAAAAGACCCGACGCCAGCCGTTCGGCACAGGCATTTAATCTGCAACAAACCATCCGGTACATGTTGCCTTATCTGTTGACCTTTAAAGGCCGGGTGATCTTGGCCTTGCTGGCTTTGGTCGCAGCCAAAGCCGCTACCCTGCTATTGCCTTATTTACTGAAACTGATTGTCGACAGCCTCGACAGCAGCCTGCAACCCGTGGTGGTACTACCGCTGTTGTTATTACTGGCTTATGGTCTGATGCGTTTTGGCTCGGTCTTTTTTGGCGAGGTGCGCGATGCGCTTTTTAGCCGGGTCACTGAACATGCGATGCGGCAAATTGGCCTGAAGGTTTTTAACCATCTGCATCAGCAGGAGCTGAGTTTTCATCTGGAGCGTAATACCGGTGGCATCAGCCGCGATATTGAACGGGGCACCAATGGCCTGAGTTTTTTAATGCGGTTTTTAATGTTTAACATAGTGCCAACACTGCTGGAAATTGTGCTGGTGGCCATTATTTTCTGGGGGTTGTTTTCGTTCTGGTATGCGCTAATCACCGCTATTGCCGTGGCTTGTTATATCTGGTTTACCGTGAAGGTGACCGAATGGCGTAATCAGTTTATCCGCGACGCCAATCAGGCCGACTCAGCCACCAACGGCCGTGCTGTAGATAGTCTGCTCAACTATGAAACCGTTAAATATTTTAATAACGAAGCTTATGAAGCGCGGATTTATGATGAGTTTTTACAAAAATGGGAAACAGCCAAACTCAAAAACCGCATGTCGCTGCTGTTATTAAACTCAGGACAGGCGCTGATTATTGCTGCGGCCATTACGCTGATGATGCTGATGGCAGCACAGGGCGCTGTGACCAAAGACTTAACGCTCGGTGATGTGGCTATGGTGAATGCCTATATGTTGCAGCTGTTTATTCCGCTCAACTTTTTGGGTTTTGTTTACCGGGAAATCCGCAGGGCTCTGACCGACCTTGAAAATATGCTGGGGCTTTTGAATCGTCAGTCGCAAATCACTGAAGCTGCCAACGCCCAAAAGCTGCAACTGCAACAAGGTAAAATTGAGTTTCAAAACGTGCATTTTAGCTACCAGACCGAAAGAGCCATATTGCAGGATTTTACCCTGACTATTTTGCCGGGCCAGAAAGTTGCAGTGGTCGGCAGCTCAGGCGCCGGCAAAAGCACATTGGCGCGTTTGTTATATCGTTTTTACGACATCCAGCAGGGGCACATTTTGCTTGATGGTCAGGATATCAAAGAATTGACGCTGGACAGCCTACGCCGCGCCATTGCGATAGTGCCGCAGGACACAGTGCTGTTTAACAGCAGCATTCGCGACAATATTGCTTATGGCAACCCAAACGCCACTGATGCTGACATAGAACAAGCCATTGATATGGCACATTTACGCAGCTTTATTAACAGCCTGCCACAAGGAGACGCCACAATAGTGGGTGAGAGGGGTTTAAAAGTATCGGGTGGTGAAAAACAGCGCATTGCCATTGCCAGGGTGCTGCTTAAACGCTCGCCAATTCTGGTGTTTGATGAAGCCACCTCGGCGCTTGACTCACAGAGTGAAGCCGCAATTTTGCAGGCGATGCGTGAAGTGGCGACAGGCCACACCTCGCTGGTGATCGCCCACCGTTTATCAACAGTGATAGATGCAGACAATATTGTGGTGCTGGATCAAGGCAAAGTGGTGGAACAAGGCCAACATCAACAATTGCTGGCGCTCGGCGGTTATTACGCCAGGCTTTGGGCTTTGCAGCAAAAACAGCATCTGCAACAGCGTACAACAGCAGAAGGCTAAACAGTTGCCAAAGTTGCGGTTTTTGTTTTGGGTTACGGAAGCATCTCAACGGACTTGCCGGCAGATAACCAGCATTGGTGTTAATAAGGCAGGCCCGGAACTGCTAAAAACAGAAGCCGTACAACCGCAGCTAAGCGTTGTTTTTTTGGCATCAAATCAGTAGGCTGTGCGCAATTTATTTAACAGAGTGAGTACACAACAATGATGACTTGGTTGTTATTAGCCGCAGGTCTGGTGCTGTTGATCGTTGGTGCCGACTTGCTGGTCAAGGGTGCTGCCCGTCTCGCCGCCAGTTTTGGTATCCCAACCCTAGTAATTGGTTTAACAGTGGTGGCTTTTGGCACCAGCGCGCCTGAGCTGGCAGTTAGTGTAAAGGCTGCTTTTTCCGGTGAAGCCGAGCTTGCGATTGCGAACGTGGTTGGCAGTAATATTGCGAATATACTGCTGATCCTCGGCGCATCGGCCATTATTCTGCCGCTGGCGATTTCCCGCCAGCTGATCCGTCAGGATGTGCCCATTATGGTGGCATTGTCGGTGCTGGTGATGTGGCTGGTACAGGATGGCTCACTGGATAAAACTGAAGCAGCTGTACTGGCCGTTGGTTTACTCGCTTACACCTGGTTTTTGTTCTGGCAAGGCAAAAAACAAGGGGTGGAATGTATTGATGAAGAAGTTGAAGAAATGCTGCATCAGCCGCACCCGGCTTGGCAGAGCGCACTTTTTGTGGTGGCAGGCTTAGCTTTGCTGGTGTACGGCTCAGGTTTACTGGTGGACAGTGCTGTGCAACTGGCCAGCGCCTGGGGCGTCAGCGAAGCAGTGATTGGCCTGACGATAGTGGCTGTTGGCACCTCAATGCCGGAAATGGTCACCTCTATTGTTGCAGCCATTAAAGGCGAACGTGATATTGCCGTTGGCAATGTGGTCGGCAGCAATATTTTTAATATTCTCTGTGTACTTGGCTTGTCCGGTTTGGCCTCACCTATGCCATTGCTGGCCGGCGAACAACTGGCCAGTATTGATATACCGGTCATGGTGGCTGTTGCCGCTCTTTGTGTGCCGCTGTTTTTTGTTGGCGCGGTGTTACACCGTATTGAAGGTGCGATGTTCCTGGTGCTTTATGTGGCTTACACCTGGTATCTGGTGGCTGTTGCACTACAAAAACCTTACCTTGCACAGCTGCAGGACGGTATTTTATATGGTCTGGTGCCGCTGGTGATCGCTTATGTGCTGGTTAGCCTTGCCTGGGACTTCAGGAAAAAACGTCAGGCCGCCTGATTGATCATCTGCTTTAAAAACGCTTCTTCGGAAGCGTTTTTTATGCACCAGAATGCTTCATCAGCATAAAACAGCTGCAATTTACTGGTTCTACCAGTACTGTTCCAAGGGCAGCGTTTTTTTTCTCAGCAGCAAGCCAAATTGCGCTTTTGTCACAGCCCCCTTTCGATATAATATCCGTCTTTATGGCTAAATCTTTCAGGTGTACCAATGACGCAGGATGAAATGAAAAAAAATGCAGCCTGGGCTGCGCTGGATTACGTGCCACGCCACACTGTGGTGGGTGTTGGAACCGGGTCTACCGTCAATCATTTTATCGACGCTTTAGCCACCATCAAAGATGAGATCCAAGGTGCGGTGTCGAGCTCAGTACAATCCACCGAAAAAATGCGCGCCCTTGGTATTGAAGTACTGGACTTAAACGATGTCGACAGTTTTAGTGTGTATGTGGACGGTGCGGACGAAATTAACCCACAGCACCATATGATCAAAGGCGGTGGCGCCGCTTTAACCCGCGAAAAAATTGTTGCTGCAGTGGCGGATAAATTTATCTGTATTGTGGATGCCAGCAAACAGGTGGATGTGCTGGGTAAATTCCCACTGCCGGTCGAAGTCATTCCAATGGCGCGCAACTATGTGGCGCGTGAGCTTGCCAAGCTCGGCGGCCGTCCGGTGTGGCGTGACAAAGTCGTTACCGACAACGGCAATATTATTCTGGATGTGTTTGATTTAAAGATTGTTGACCCTATTGCACTGGAGCAACAAATTAATCAAATCACCGGTGTGGTTTGTAATGGTATTTTTGCGATGCGCCGCGCCGATCTGGTGCTGGTCGGTACTGCCGAAGGCACTCAGGTATTATCCTGAGGCGGATTTTTTATCAGATAGCCAGACCAAGCCGGTCATTGCGACCGGCTTTTTGCAGCAACAACAGGGTCCACCCGATAACAATAAGCAGGACGCTGATTTATTAAAATTATTTAAAGCGCCTGTGCTGCACCAAATTTTGCAACATTGAAGAGATAGGAAAAATGGAAAAATATTCACTGCCCAAAGACAAAATAAAAATCCTGTTATTAGAAGGCCTGCACCAGAGTGCAGTGCAAACTTTTAAAAATCAGGGTTACAGCAATATCGAATATCTGAAGACGTCTTTGTCTGAGGCAGAGCTGATTGAAAAAATCAAAGATGTGCATTTTATTGGCATCCGCTCACGCACCCAGCTGACTGAAAAAGTGCTGGAAGAAGCCGGTAAACTGGTGGCTATTGGTTGTTTTTGTATCGGCACCAATCAGGTGGACTTAGACGCCGCTTTAAAACGTGCCATTCCGGTTTTTAACGCCCCTTTCTCCAATACCCGCTCTGTCGCTGAGCTGGTGCTGGGGCAAATTATTATGTTGTTACGCGGTATTCCGCAACGTAACGCTGCTGCCCACCGTGGTGAATGGCAAAAAACCGCCACCCAGTCTTATGAAGCCCGTGGCAAAACCCTGGGTATTATTGGATATGGCCACATTGGAACTCAGCTGTCGATTATGGCTGAGAACATCGGCATGCGGGTGCAATTCTATGATATTGAAGACAAATTAGTACTGGGCAACGCCACTCAGGTTGATTTATCTACATTATTAAAAACATCAGACGTTGTTACGTTACACGTGCCTGAAACTCCACAAACCCAGAATATGATTGGTGAAGCTGAGCTGGATCTGATGAAAGCCGGCGCTATTTTAATTAACGCCTCCCGCGGCACTGTGGTGGATATTGACGCTTTAGCCCGTGCTCTGGCCGAGAAAAAACTGGCCGGTGCTGCCATTGATGTATTCCCGGTTGAACCTACCGGCAATGACGAAGAGTTTGAATCGCCACTGCGTGCTTTTGACAATGTGATTTTAACACCGCATATCGGTGGTTCGACTCAGGAAGCACAGGAAAACATCGGTTATGAAGTTGCAGGTAAACTGGTGAAATACTCCGACAATGGCTCTACCCTGTCGGCGGTCAATTTCCCGGAAGTGTCGTTGCCAGAGCACAAAGGTCGTTCACGCTTATTGCATATCCACAAAAACCAGCCTGGTATGCTGACCAAAATTAACGAAGCTTTTGCCAAACATGGCATCAACATTTCGGGTCAGTATCTGCAAACCAATGCGGAAATTGGTTATGTCGTGATCGACATCGACAGCCTGGATCACGAGCTGGCGCTGAATGAACTGAAAGCTATTCCTGGCACTTTAAAAGCGCGGGTGTTGCATTAATTAACGCTGGGCTTGGCACGCAGTCAGGTGCTGGAGTCACAGCAAGTAAAAAGGAGCTGATCTCAGCTCCTTTTTTTATACTCAGTTTCAAACCACCTGGTCAGAACGAATACACCAGAGTGGCCGAGGTTTCAGTATCGGTTTTTTGGCGGAATTCACCGGGGCTGGAGTCGTATTTCACCACAAAACTTAACCGCATCGACAGCTGACCACTAACCTGTGAGGTTAAGACACTGCGGCTTTGCCAGCTGGAGTTTTTACCATCCAGGGACACCGACCATTCCAATGCCTGGCGGAAACTATTGGTTTCGCTAAAGGCATAATCGAGGTTTGTTGCGACAAACCAGATAATACCAGTGCTGCGCTGGCCATCCGAGGTTTCCTGATGGGCAAAACCTGGGCCTGTTTCAAAGTCCCAATAGCTGTCCCCTTGTTCATACAACCTTTTGGCATAACCTGCAGCCACAGAAGCTTGCTCATGGAAAGCACCAAAACGGTCATTTAAATACGCTGCACGGCCGAAGATACTGTGTTCGCTGCGATAAAACTTATAGTTACTCTGGCCCACCAGATTGATCCGCTGGCCTGTGGTGTAACGGGTTTTGGTATTGGTTTTATCATCAAACTGGCTGTTACGCTGTAATAAAGTCTGGATCAGGTATTTGTTCCGGAAATCTTTCATTTCGTGCAGCAGTTCAGTATTAACACGGATCGCTGTTGATTCGGTATTACCGCTGTTCAGCACTAAGCCCAGCTCAACATCACCGGCCCAGGGTTTAAAGTCGTCCGCGGAACCAACATCAAAGTTATCAACTTGTTTTAACTGCTGATAAGTTTGCCCCGACTTTAACCGCTCCGGCGGCAACTGACTCTGACCATAAGGCAAAGCCACCACATTATCGAATAAAACTGCTGTTGCAGCCTGTGCCGGCAGCGTAAAAACGGCACTCACCCCCAACCACAAAGTTGCTCCCCACATGCGCAACGACATACCCATTTCCTTTTACATCCAGACAAAGATGGGCAGTTTAACCACCACATCTGAACCACAGCTTGCTGCTTTGTAAAAGCAACACTACAAATTTTTCTTTCAAATCAGCTATTTTGATAGCCCAACATCCTGTGCCAGCGCAGCATATGTTGCTGCATTGCTTGCCATACAGGAGATTCGGTATATAAAAAAGCCAGTCAGCGACTGGCTTTTTTGTCGCAAACTACAACTTAAGCGGCATCACCGCGCGCTTTGATAAAGGCAAGCGCCTGCTCAATACGGGCCAGGCTGCGCTCTTTGCCAATGAGCGCCAGGGTTACATCCAGCGAAGGTGAATTACCACCGCCCGTCACCGCAACCCGCAGTGGCATACCCACTTTGCCCATGCCAAGGCCCAGGCTTTCAGCCGCTGCGTTAATGGCTGCGTGCACAGTTTCAGCATTCCAGTCCGTCAGCGCCGCTAAATGCGCAGCAACTGCCTGCAGTGGCTCAGCCGCCACAGGGCGTAAGTGTTTTTTCGCCGCATTTTCTTCAAAGTCACTGAAGTCTTCATAAAAATAGCGGCTGACTTCCACCAGCTCTTTTAAGGTTTTGACCCGCTCGCCCTGCACTGCAATCACCTGCTCCAGGCTTGGCCCTTTGCTGATATCCAGCTTCTGCTCGTGAATATGCCACGCTAAATGTTTTGCCACTTCAGCAGCAGGCAGAGTACGGATGTAATGCTGGTTTAACCATTGCAGTTTTTCAGTGTTAAAAGCTGAAGGCGCACGGTTACAGGCGGATAAATCAAAAATTTCCACCAGCTCGTCCAGGCTGAAAATTTCCTGATCGCCATGCGACCAGCCTAAACGTACCAGATAATTTAACAGCGCCTGTGGCAGATAACCGTTGTCGCGGTATTGCATCACCCCCACTGCACCATGACGTTTGGATAAACGTTTACCGTCGTCACCCAAAATCATCGGCACATGGGCGTATTTTGGCAGCTCTGCGCCCAGCGCCGACAGAATATTCATCTGACGTGGTGTATTGTTCACATGGTCATCACCACGGATCACGTGGGTCACACCCATTTTCCAGTCGTCAACAACGACTGTCAGGTTGTAAGTTGGGGTGCCGTCACTGCGGGCAATAATTAAATCGTCCAGTTCCGCGTTGGCAACTTCAATCCGGCCTTTGATCAGGTCGTCAATGACCACCACACCCTCTTGTGGGTTTTTAAACCGGATCACATAAGGTTTGTCGGTTGGATGGTCAGTGCGATCACGCCACATACCGTTATATTTGGGTTTTTCGCCAGCCGCCATTTGTGCTTCACGCATGGCGTCTACTTCTTCCACTGTGCAAAAACACTTATAAGCTTTGCCTTCAGCCAGCAGCTGAGCTACCACTTCTTTATACAAATCAAAACGTTTGGTTTGATAAAACGGGCCCTGATCCCAGTCCAGCCCCAGCCAGTTCATGCCATCTAAAATGGCATCCACGGACTCTTGTGTTGAACGTTCTAAATCAGTGTCTTCAATACGCAGAATAAAAGTACCACCGGTTTTTCTGGCATATAACCAGCTGAATAACGCAGTACGGGCACCACCAACATGCAGATAACCTGTTGGGCTTGGCGCAAAACGGGTAACAATCGACATAATACATCCAGATCTGAGGCAACAAATAATGGCGCTATTGTAACAATCCGGGGCGGCTCTTGCACTGCTCTTGAGCCACAGATCCACGCCAATTATCAGCAAAATGGCAAAAATGCTTACTTTTACAGCATACAGTTGCAAAATGAAAAAATATCATTGACAGCATTTGCTTGCCCCCTATAATGACGGCCGAACGTTGCAGCGGATTGTTAGCTCAGCTGGGAGAGCATCGCCCTTACAAGGCGGGGGTCACTGGTTCGAACCCAGTACAATCCACCATAACGTTTTTATTGATTATCCAGCGGATTGTTAGCTCAGCTGGGAGAGCACCGCCCTTACAAGGCGGGGGTCACTGGTT
>NZ_DAIPZL010000019.1:0-45787 GCF_036782235.1 Rheinheimera sp.
TCGTGACCTCGACCTTGGCAAGGTAGCGCTCTACCAACTGAGCTATGCCCGCATCCAGAAAGGCTATTGCCTTAACACGAGACGCATTCTACTGAGTTTAATAATTCCGTCAACCAGAAACTTGCAGATTGCAAATCGTTTGCTCAAATTTTAACTTGCCTGCCGAATAAAGCAGCAAGTTATTGATTATTGCTTTAAATCCTGCCACGCCGCCTGCAGATAAGCCACCATAGACCAGACAGTTAATAAGGTGGCCAGATACAATAACAGCATGCCCAGCTGAGTGATCCAATCCACAGGTTGCCAGATTAAACCAATCAGCGCCAACATCTGGACTGCAGTTTTCCATTTGCCCATATCAGACACTTTGACCTGAGCGCCACGGCCAACACCGGCCATCCATTCACGTAATCCAGAGATAATAATTTCGCGGCTGATCATTAAAAAAGCTGGAATAGTCACCCACAAACTTTGCATGTCTACGGCTATCAACACTAAAGCAGCTGCAACCATAGCTTTATCGGCAACAGGGTCTAAAAAGGCACCAAATGCAGTGGATTGTTGTAACTTACGGGCCAGGTAACCATCCAATGCGTCGGTGATAGCGGCCAGCCAGAACACAAAAGCGGCCAGAAAACGGGCATGCTCATGGGTGGAATAAAAGCAGAACACAAATACCGGAATTAAGAAAATTCTGAACAAAGTTAACAGATTAGGAATATTCCACATCAATGGGATCTCAAATACGTCATTAGTTTTTATTATGACAAGCCTGATAAATGAGTTCGGCCTGCGTTTTGGATATACCAGGTACTGTTGCCAGCTCCTGTACTGACGCTTTCAGCACGCCCTGTAAACCACCGAGATATTGTAACAAAGCTTGCCGGCGTTTCTCACCTATTCCGGCGATATTTTCCAGCGGACTTTGCACCATTTTTTTCCCTCTTTTGGCTCTGTGTCCGGTAATGGCGTATCTGTGCGCTTCATCACGGATTTGTTGGATTAAATGCAAAGCTGGTGCATCCGGCGGCAAACTCATTTCTTTATCGGTGCCGGCCAGAATGAGTGTTTCTAAACCGGGTTTACGGCTGGTGCCTTTGGCAACCCCAAGCAGTAGCGGTTTTTTTGCTAAATGCCAATCACTGAAAAAAAGAATGGCCTGATTTAACTGGCCCAAACCACCGTCAATCAGCACTAAATCCGGCACTCTGCTTTCATCCTGCAACTTGCCGTATCTTTTATTCAGCGCAAACAGCATGGCGGCGTAATCATCACCAGGCGTAATACCTTCCACATTAAAACGGCGGTATTCACCTTTATCCGGCCCTTCACCGTTAAATACCACACAAGAGGCGATGGTTTGCTGCCCCATGGTATGGCTGATATCAAAACATTCCATCCTTTTGAGTTCACTGAGCTTCAACAAAGCTTTGAGCTCACGGTAGCGCACCGCCATTTGCTCTTTGACACTAAGTTTACTGTTGCAGGCCGTCTCAGCATTTTTTTCTGCCAGGCTTAAATACCGTGCTTTTTCGCCGCGTTTGGCTGCCAGCAGGCTGACTTTATATCCTACCTGCGCGCTAATCGCAGCGCTGATGGCATCTGAATCTTCAAGTTCAATGCCAAGCACCACTTCACGCGGCACCTTCTGGCCACTGATATTGTTTAAATAAAACTGCAGCAAAAAAGCCGGCAGAATTTCGCCGGGTTCGGTCTGATGCGGCACTTTGGGATGATAGGTTTTGCTGCCAAGAATTTTCTGATCACGCACAAAAAGCACATGCACAGCAGCAACCCCATGTGAGTAATGAAAACCAATGACATCCATTTCACTGTGTTCGCCGCTGACACTTTGTTGCTCCTGCACTGTACGCAGCGCGGCAATTTGATCACGCAGCTGCGCAGCCTGCTCAAACTCCAGGTTTTGACTGGCCTGCTCCATCAGCTGCACTAAATCGTCGATCACCAGCTGATTTTTACCGGATAAAAACAATTTAGTTAACCGCACCTGCTCGGCATATGCGCTGTCGGAAATTTTGCCCACACAAGGCGCCGAACAAAGTTTTAACTGATATTGCAAACAGGGTCTGGTACGGGCACGGTAAAAACCATCTTCACACTGGCGTACCGGGAATATTTTCTGCAGTAATTTTAAACTTTCCCACACAGCACCAGCGCTTGGATAAGGGCCAAAATACTGACCGGGCACTTTACGCGGCCCGCGATGGGAGGTTAAACGTGGATGCTTGTGATCGGTCAACAAAATATAAGGATAAGATTTATCGTCACGAAGCAGCACATTGTATTTGGGCATAAACTGCTTGATGAGGTTATTTTCTAAGATCAGCGCTTCAGTTTCGCTATGGGTGACAATAATTTCCACATGCTGAATTTGGCTGACTAAAGCGCGGGTTTTAACCCCGGGCACATTCACCCGAAAATAACTCGACAGGCGTTTTTTTAAATCTTTGGCCTTGCCGACATAAATCACTGTCTCTTCGGCATTAAGCATACGATATACCCCCGGCAACTGAGGTACAGTTGCCAGAAATGCTTTGGCATCAAAGATAGTTTGGGAAGACGGCAAAATCAGAGGCTCAGACGATGTCAATCATACCGTGACGCAGTGCCAGGTGAGTCAGCTCTACATCCCCGCTGATCGCCAGTTTTTCAAACATCCGGTAACGATAAGAATTCACTGTTTTGGCACTGACATTCAGCTGCTCGGCAATGTCATTGACCTTCTGCCCTTTGGTGATCATCAGCATAATTTGCAGCTCACGTTCAGACAGCTCATCAAACGGATTGGCGCTACTGGACTGAATTTTACTCAGTGCCATTTTTTGCGCCACTTCATCGGAAATATACCTTTGCCCCGCGGCCACTTTGCGAATAGCTTCAATCATTTCTTTAGGGGCGGCATTTTTTGAAATAAAACCGGCAGCGCCCATTTGCATCACTTTGGTGGGCACCGGCTCTTCAAAAGAAACCGACAACGCCAGCACTTTAATGTCAGGGCAATAATGCAGAATACGTTTAGTGGCCGCCATACCGCCAATGCCGGGCATATTCATATCCATCAGCACAACATCAGGGGTCACCACATCAGCTGATTCATTGCGGCAGTAGCTTATTGCCTGTTCGCCCGAGCTGGCTTGTGCCACCACCTTGATGCCACGCTCATCATTCAGGATCCGGCTGATCCCGGTTCTGACCAGTTCATGATCATCAACCAACAACACGTTAATCAATTGTGGCTCCGCAGAATAAAAACCTGACCCAAATGAGGGTGTTAATGTTCGCTAGCATAGCTGAGCGCAACTGAATTTGCTACGGTAAAAACAGGCACTGTCAGAGGTCGGCGCAGAGCGTGGCGGCAATAAAAATGGCAGGCGCAAAAACAAAAAAACCACCTGTCAGGTGGTTTAGAAGAAGTGGCGGAGAGAAAGAGATTCGAACTCTTGAAGGGCTACTAACCCTCGCCGGTTTTCAAGACCGGTGCATTAAACCACTCTGCCATCTCTCCGCGATGGACGGCATGATAGAAAGTCTGACAAAAGTTGTAAAGTGGTTTTTTTCACGAAACGGTTTGTTTGCTCAGCTTTTCACCAGAAGCCGTCTGTTCTGTACACAAAAAAAACGGACGGCAACCACAAATGAAACTGCAGCACAGACCAGACTGACAGCACTGCGCTAAAAGTTTACACTAGTGAAAAAACCAGAGCCCTGCCCTTATGTCACAAAAACGAATTTATGTTGCTTACACCGGCGGTACCATTGGTATGCAAAAATCGGCCAACGGTTATATTCCGGTGCCCGGATTTTTGTCAGATACAGTCAAAGCCATGCCGGAATTTTACCGCCCCGAGATGCCACAGTTTGATATTCATGAATATCATCCGGTGATTGACTCATCCGATATGACACCAGCCCATTGGTTACATATTGCCGAAGATATCCGCGCCCATTATGACGATTATGACGGTTTTGTGGTGTTACACGGCACCGACACTATGGCCTACACAGCGTCAGCTTTGTCTTTTATGCTGGAAAACCTGACCAAACCTGTGATTATCACCGGCTCGCAAATTCCTCTGGCACAGCTGCGCTCCGACGGTCAGGTGAATTTACTCAATTCGTTATATCTGGCCGCGTATTACCCTATTGCTGAAGTGGCTTTGTATTTTAATAACCAGCTGTTTCGGGGCAACAGAGCCACCAAAGCAGATGCGGATGGTTTTAATGCTTTTGCCTCGCCTAACTTCCCGCCGCTACTGCAGGCCGGTATTCATATTGAAATGCTGGCCGGCCAACTTGCAAGCTCAGCACCAGCTGCACCGCTCAAAGTGGCGAAAATTACACCACAACCTATCAGCGTGGTGACCTTATACCCAGGCATTAGCGTGGATGTGATTAAAAATATGGCGGCAGCGCCAGTGCGGGCTTTAATTATCAAATCTTATGGTGTCGGCAACGCACCTCAGGATCCAGCGCTTCTCAGCACCCTCAAAGAAGCATCAGAGCGCGGCACTATTATTGTGAACTGCACCCAATGTTTTAAAGGCAAAGTAAATATGGGCGGTTACGCCACCGGCAACGCACTGCGTTTATCCGGGGTGATCAGCGGTTATGATATGACGCTGGAAGCAACCCTGACCAAACTGCATTATTTACTCAGTCAGCCACTAAACGCCGAACAGATCCGCGCCCAGATGCAAACCAGTTTAAGAGGCGAACTGACGACGGGCTAAGAAGCACCTTGTCGCAACAACCTTAGGTAAAGACATAAACTGATTTGCCATAAAAAAGCCCTGATATTGACAGGGCTTTTTTACTAAGGCGTTTAAAAGTTATCTGCTTTATTGCGATGGCAGATAAATAGCTTTAAGTCTGGCTAACAAAGGTTTTTCCGCCTGAGTGACAACACCATATTGTAGCCAGCGCGACAACAACTGAGGTTGGGTGACAGCTTCACCACTGTTGTGTTTGTCACTCAGCAGCTGCATTTGTACGTGCTGACGCCGCCCCTGCAAATCTGCCGGTGAATCCACTTTGGCCAGCCATTCCAGCGCCAGTGTTAAGTCAGCACGCGACAGTTGTTTTTCCTGCTGCTGATTAAACACCAAACGGTAAATCGGCGGGAAATCAGTGAGTTCAGGCTTATCTTTGTCAAGCGCAGCAAATAACTGACGATAGCTGTCAAGCTCAGCATTTTGTTGTAAGTCGGCTAAACGTTGTTGTAACTGCTGCTTTAAGTTTTTGACATCGGCGGCTTGTGTCTCATCGACTGCTTTAAACTGCGCCAGCTGCTGTAACTGTTGCTGAATAGATTTTTCATCAGTCGCGGCTACCACAGCTTCAGTGAGCGCGGCCAGTACTTCAGCCTGAGCGTCACGCTCGGCACTCAGCTGTTGCTGCATGGCCTGTTTTGCCAAAGTGCGGCTTTCAAACCAGCTGTCACAAGCTGCTCTGAATTGCTGCCACAACTGCTGGTCCTGGGTTTTACCGGCATAACCCAATAACTTCCATTGTTGCTGCAGAATTTTAAGCTCGCTACCGGCCTGTTCATTCGGGTTCTTTGCCAGCTCTTGCGCTGCTTGCACCAACGCAGCTTTATGTTCCGCATTTTGCTGTTGCTGAGCTTTTTGCTGTTCTTTCAGGCTATTCAGCAGCTGTTGGAACTGCGGCTGCAACTTCGCATACAGCTCTTTTTCCACCACACCACTTTGCTGCCAGTCTTTGCTGAACTGGGTGATCAGGCTATCCAGCGTTTTTCCGCTGACATTCTGTACTACAGCTTCCTGCATCCTGGCCAGCAACTGTGTTTTACGTTCAGCACTTTGTGCGCGTTCGGCATCCAGCTTTGCGAAATAGTCACGGCATGGCGCAAAAGCAAGCTCGCAGGCACTGTTAAAAGCGTCATTTAACTGCGTCTCTAACTCAGCATCGGCGCGGCCCAGCGTATTCCACTGTGCTCTGGCATTTTTTACCGCAGCGGCACGTTCAGTTGGTGTGATGTCGGTCGCCTCTGCCAGCTGCTGCATGGTTTCAACCAGCTGCTGTTTGCGTGGCGTGGCAATATAAGCCTGTAAATCCGCTAAATCCTGCACCTGGGCTTCCAGCTGCTGATAGTCTTTTTGCAGGCTTTGTTGCTGCACAGCACCCAGCTGCTGATAGTCAGCGCTGATGCCTTTAAAAAGACCAAATAACACATTAAATTTACCGGCCTGATGCAGGCGTTTAAATTCGGCCATTTTGCTTTTTAACAAGCGTAATGTTTTATCCTGTTGCGCGAGCATAGGCTCACAGTGCTCACGCCACTGCTGCACCAGCTGCTGATAACTGCTGCTGAAACTTTCCGGCATCAGCTGTTTCAGCACTTTATATTGCCGTTGCCACTGCTGTTGCCATTGTTTGAAGGCCTGATAGGCGGCATCCACATCATCACCCTGTTGTGGCAAGGTCCGGGTGGCGGCTTCGGCCAATAAGCGGGCGGCCTGCGCCATGGCGTCGGCCAGCGCTGGTAATTGCTCCAGCTGCCGGGCTATATGCTGCAGTTGCTGATTCAGCTGTGTTTGGCCAGAAGCAGGTAAATCGGCAGCCTGAACTGTGGCAACCAATTGATCCAGCTGCTGCTGATATCCGGCAGCCATAGTCAGTTCAGCCTCACCAAGCGCTGTAGCAAGCACCTGTTCCAGCGCTGTAACTTCTTGCTGTATCTGTTCAAAACGCTGTTGTGCAGCTAATTGCGCCGCCAGCTGCTGCTGGGCTTTGGCAAATTCTGCCAGTTTAGGGGCCAGCGAGCGTTCGGTCAGGCTGACCACTTTATTATATTTTTCAATAAAATCTGCTGCATCTGACAGGCAATCAAGCTCGGGCACTAACTGCTGCCATTCCTGCTGATAAGCCTGATACTTTTGTTGCAGTTCAGCCAGGTCCGTTTTTTCCCGCACTGAATTGAGTTTAGCCAGCAGCAACACCACTTGTTTGCGGATGCGCTCCGGCTTTTGTTTTTGCTCAGCATGTGCAGCTAATAAAGAGTCCGCAAACTGACGTAGTTCACCGGTTAAACTGCGGCTTAGTTTTTCCAGCGTTTTGTCATCGTCAAGCTGGGTCAATAATTGCTGACGCTGAGTCAGGCTCAGGCTGCTGTCCAGCACCGCCTGCTGGAATAAATCCTGACGGCCCAGACGCTGTAATAAGCTGAATTTCAGCTCAGCGTCCTGTTCGGTTTGCGCTAACTTTTCCAGAATACTGCTGCGGTTACATTCGCTGATAAACTGAGCTTTTAAATGCGGCGACACTTTGTTTTCCAACAACATTTGTACCAGCTGTTGTTCAGCAAAATGTTTCAGCCGCTCTGCTGGTTCATGTTTACTGGCTTGCCACCATAACGAAAACTCGTTTAACCGCTCAAGCGCAGTGCGGCGCACTGCTTCGGCACCGTCGTTAAAGGCGAGCTCGTGCAGGATCTCTTTCTGCGCCGGTGTTTTTTGATCAAGTTCGGCAATTGCCAACTGACGGATTGCAGCATTTTCATGCTGCCATTTTGGCTTAAACCAACGTTTAAAGATCATCATGCGAAAACCTTGCAATAGCATCCATAGCTGCAGGCGCCGGGGCGGCTGCTCCAGCGAATTGTTTTTTCATATCGGATTTGGATTTGACCACCATTTGGCCGTCAGCTCCCACGGTAAAGGGTTCGTCTGAACGCAGAACTTTGGCCTGATAAGCCATCACCAGTTGCATACTCTGTGCATGCTGCTGATCGCTCATCACAGTGCCGTCCGCCCAGCGTTTTGTGGCAACACATTCCACCAGATTCTGGTAAGTTTCTGCAGACATGGCTGCAACCAAGGCATGAAAATCCATGTTATTTTCTCTTGTACATCACAATGCGGACTTTGGTCACAAGGTACCACACACAACCCACCACCATAGCGGCATAGAGTGCTTTTTGCTGCCATGAATCCGGCTCGGGTGATTGATAATAAAACCAGGTGAAACTGCCCAGAAACAGCACCAACGCCAACATGGCATGATTGTTCAGCTGTTGCCCTTTGGCCAGCCGATTGTCCCGCTGCATACGTTTTAAGGTTTCAACTGAAATTTCCGACAGATTGTTGCCGCAATGGTTACAGCTGGCAGCTTTATCTGAGACTCTTTTATCGCAGTAAGGACAAGCAATAATCGCCATATACATCACCTCTTTTGACAGCGCACTATAAAGCAAATGACTGCTGTTGCAAACCATAGCCACGGCTTGTTTTGTGCTCTGACCGATAAAAAATGGCACCTTGAAGGTGCCATTTGTGAAAGATAACCGGGCTATTCAGTTTATAACTGATCAACCACTGCGCGCACAGCAACCAGCGTATCCTGACCCAGTTTCATTGAACGAACATCAGACCAGCCAAATTGTTCATCCGGCAGATTGGCGTTGTCTTTAAACGGCATTTCGAAGGTATAAGAGAGACACTTAAACTGCTCCGCCACCCAGGTCGAAGCAATGGTCAGATTGGCCTGACCCGGCGCGTCCAGCTCATAACCAAACTTGGTCTGAAATTCCGGAGTTGCCGTTAACAAAGCTTGTTTAAAGGCAGTTTCCAGCGCGGCCATTTTACTATTGTACGATGGCACACCTTCGGCACCGGCGACAAAGTTGTATGGAAGGTTTTCGTCACCATGGATATCCAGGAACATGTCCACACCCAGTTCCAGCATTTTTTGACGCACCAGATAAACTTCCGGGCTTTTTTCCATACTTGGCGTTTGCCATTCGCGGTTCAGGTTGACACCGGCTGCGTTGGTACGTAAATGACCTCGTACACTGCCGTCCGGGTTCATATTGGGGACCACATAAAACACCGCTTTTTGCAGCAGTTCACGCGCCACACCATCATCTTCATCCAATAAACGGTCTAATAAACCTTCGATAAACCATTCAGCCATGGTTTCACCCGGATGTTGACGTGCAGTGATCCAGATTTTCTTTTTACCTTCAGCCGGCTCACCGACGACCAGCATGCTCATGTCACGGTTATCCAGGGTGTTGCCCAAATCAACCAGCTGGCACATGCCACTTGCCTGCGCCTGGCTTAATAAGTCCATATGGCGCTCGTAGCTGTATGGTGCAAAATAGGCAAAATACACCGACTCAGCTTCAGGGTAATGATGAATGGTCAGCTCTTTGCCATCATATTCGGTTGGCACACGGAACCAGGTTTCACGATCATAAGAAGCAACGGCCTGATAGTCAGCCCAGCCGCCAGGGTAAGCTGAAGTGGCGACATTGGTAATTTTAATGGTATGAGGCTCAAAACTTTCTGAATGCAGCCGGAAATGGAACCATTGATAAAAATCTGAATTATGGTCTTTGCGAATGGCCAGCTGGATGTTATCAACGCTATCGGCCTGAATAACTTCGATATTACCGCTGTCAAAATTACTGGTAATTTTCATAACTGAAGGTTCCGTCAATGTAAAAAAGGTGCTGAGGTTAACACAGTCTGGCTGTGCTGAAAATGCAACGGCATGCCAAAGTCGTACTGCAGTGTCGGTTTGGGGATCATCAATAATAAAGCCGCACTAGGCGGCTTTATTCACAACACAATTTGATTAACGTGCCAGTGGCAATGTTGGGTAAGAAATACCCGCCATTTCGTTCATCACACGGATCACCTGAGTGCTGTAACCAAACTCGTTGTCATACCACACGTACAACACACAGCGGTCGCCATCGACGATAGTGGCCTGAGAATCCACCACACCGGCGTAACGTGAACCCACTAAATCGCTGGAGACGATTTCAGTGGAGCTGGTGTAGTCAATTTGGTCCTGCAATTCAGAGAACAACGACACTTTTTGCAGATAAGCATTCAGCTCGTCACGGTTGGTTTCTTTATTCAGGTTTAATGACAAAATTGCCATAGACACGTTGGGTGTCGGCACCCGAATGGCGTTGCCGGTCAGTTTACCTTTTAGTTCAGGCAAAGCTTTGGCAACCGCAGAAGCTGCACCGGTTGACGTGAGCACCATGTTCAGTGGTGCAGCACGGCCACGACGTTCAGCTTTGTGATAGTTATCAATCAGGTTCTGGTCGTTGGTATAAGAGTGCACAGTTTCAACGTGACCATTTTTAATACCATATTCGTCATTTAACGCTTTTAATACCGGTGTAATGGCATTGGTGGTGCAGCTGGCAGCAGAAACGATATTGTCTTCTTTGCTAATCATCTTGTGGTTTACACCATAAACCACGTTTTTCACATTGCCTTTGGCCGGCGCTGTTAACAACACTTTGGCAGCACCTTTGGCTTTAAAGTGAATCGACAGTTCCTGATCGTCTTTCCAGATCCCGGTGTTATCAACCACTAAGGCGTCATGAATACCATAAGCGTTGTAATCCACCTGCTCTGGCGAGTCGGCATAAATCACTTTGATAAAGGTACCGTTGGCTTTAATACCACCGTTTTCCTGATCCACAGTGATGCTGCCGTTAAATGGGCCATGGATAGAGTCACGACGCAATAAACTTGCACGTTTTTCTAAATCGCCTTTACGGCCTCCGCGCACCACAATGGCACGCAGACGTAATTTGGCACTTGGGCCGGCGCGTTCAATCATCAGGCGCGCCAATAAACGACCGATACGACCAAAACCATACAGCACCACGTCTGTTGGTTTGATGTTGTCGTCGTGGTCTAATAAATCTTCCAGCTCGCGCTGTAAATATTGTTCCAGCGTTAAACCTTCAGCGGCATTTTTGTAATGATAAGCAAAAGCCAGCTTACCAAGGTCGATACGACCCGGAGCCAGATTCATTTTGCTGATGGCTTCAAGCACCGGGAAGCTCTCACGCAACCGCAGTTTTTGTTGTTCAAAACGCTCAACCGTTTTATGAGATTTAATGATATCGATAGTGGTCGCATTCACCAATGGTTTGCCGTAAACCACCAGTTCAACAGCTTTGTTACGGTATAACCGGCCGATGATCGGCTGCATGTTTTCAGCAATTTCCTGGCGTTCCTGCCAGCTGCGTTGATACTGTTCTTCGTGAGATAAGGTCATGCTGTCGCCTTCTACTTCGTAAGTTAAATCAGTTGAGTGTAGGGTTGCCTGACGCGAGGCGGCTTATTGTAATTGAATTGGTAATACTACAACAACAATTACAAAAGATTTTTTCGGTGCTATTGGTTATGATAAAAATCGCCTTTGTGGAGATGCTTATGAAATTATGGTACGTCAGTCCTTTGCTGCTTAGCCTGGTCGCCTGCGGTGGAAAAGAATTAACAGTCAATCAGGTCTGTGAGGAAAAACCGGGCATTTGCAGTGACTTAAATGACGATTCTCACTGCAAGCTGGAACGCAGAGACGTTATTTTCGGCCGTTATGACGAGCAAAAAATGCCGTCGGACAAGAACAAATATAAATTGCTGATAGGTTTTGAAAAATACTCAAAATGTATCGAACTTGCTTCCGGCATCGAACATATCAAGCTGAAAGAGAAAAAAACCACCAGAGTAAATGGTTATCTGACCAGCCTTAAAGAAATCAAAAGACTGAATGATGAAACAATCAGCTCTTTGGATCCGAACCTGCTGCATTACCATTGGTCGCGCAACCAGAGTGAATCTCATCTGGCGAAGTTTTTACAGGCTGAACAGAAAAAAGAACTGGAAACCCCAGAGCTCCAAATCGCTCTTGCCAGTTACTACATGAAACGCAATCCACAAAAAACCATTGATATTCTGCATCATGCACTGAGTCTGTATCCGGCAGCGGCCGAGGTGGATCCGGAAATATATACAGCCCTGACCACTATTTATTACAAACAGAAAAAATTTCCCCAGTCTTACCACTGGGCATTACTGGCTGAAAATGCGGGTGTACAACGTATTGAATTTAAAAACATTAAATCGGAACTGGCTCAGCAAAAAATTGAAACAGACAGTATTGAAGATATCGCCGATACCACTATTGACAGCATCCAGCAAGGTCGGTTTAAAGTACCTGCGTTCTGAGGTGATGGCCCACTTAACTACAAAAGTTTGCCGGATAACGTCAGGCCAGTTTACAGGATAAAAAGATGTACAGATAAAAAAACCGTTGAGTAACTCTCAGCGGTTTTTTTATCTTTTCAGGCGGACAGTCTCAGCACTTGGTGAAATCTTGACAACGGCACTTGTCACGACAAGCGGCACAGCAAGATTCGAATACTCAGCGGCCTGAACCTTGTGATGTTTCCTTATCGCTGTCGACAAAACTTAACGACACCGAATTTACACAGTACCTTTGCCCTTCGGGTAAAGGGCCATCGTCAAACACATGCCCAAGGTGAGCATCACAAGCTGCACATAAAATTTCCGTGCGTTGCATACCATGGCTGTTATCCGGTAGATAACGCACTTTGCCCGGCAAAGCACGGCTAAATGAAGGCCAACCACAACCTGAATCAAACTTAGCCGCAGAATCAAACAACTCTGCATCACAACAAACACAATGGTAAACACCGGTTTTTTCGTTATGTAACAGAGCGCCGCTATAAGGATATTCTGTGCCTTTTTGCCGCGTGACGTAAAACTGCTCGTCACTGAGTCGTTCACGCCACTGCGCTTCTGTCAGCTTCATCGGGCCTCCGTTACGTTACAAAAAATCTGGTTTATTTTACTTTAACCATGGGACGACCGGCAGCACTCCAGTCAACATGGAAAAACTTACCTTTGCTCTTATCAGTGCGCTCAAAGGTGTGAGCACCAAAATAATCACGTTGGCCCTGTAATAAATTGGCCGGTAATACCGCAGTGCGGTAAGAGTCGTAATAACTGAGCGCTGAACTTAATGCTGCCACCGGCACGCCTAACAAAGTAGCGTCAGCCACTGCACGGCGCCAGTTCATCTGATACACCGAAATTTGTTTGGCAAAAAACGGGTCAACCAGCAGATTGGCCAGCTCATCATTACGCTCATAAGCGTCGGTAATGGACTGCAAAAATACCGCGCGGATAATACAACCAGCCCGCCAGATTTTGGCAATTTCGGCAAAATTCAGCTGCCAGCCGTGCTCAAGGCCTGCAGTTTTCATCAAATCAAAGCCTTGAGCATACACACAAATTTTGGCGCAGTATAAAGCGTCATGCAGCTGGGCTATGACCTGTGCCCTTTTGGCTTCGGTCGGTTTATCCTGCACCGGGCCCGCCAGCAAGGTAGAAGCGGCCACCCGCTGCTCTTTTAACGTAGAAATAGAACGGGCATATACAGCTTCGGCAATAGTGGGCGCTGGGCAGCCAAGTTCCAGACTGCTGACGGCTGTCCATAAACCTGTGCCTTTTTGACCTGCTTTATCCAGAATCACATCGACCAGTGGCAAGCCGGTTTCAGAGTCTTTGGTGGCCAGCACTTCGGCGCTGATTTCCATCAGGTAACTGTTCAGAATGCCCTGATTCCACTCTTTAAAGACAGCGGCAACCTCCTGTGCTGTCATACCGAGGGCGTCACGCATCACCTGGTACACTTCACAAATCAGCTGCATATCGGCGTATTCAATACCGTTGTGCACCATTTTGACATAATGGCCAGAACCGCCGGCGCCAATATAAGTGGCACAAGGCTCGCCTTCTGTCACAGGATTACCTGGTTCAAAACGTTCAATAGGACGGCCTGTGGTTGGGTCTACTTTTGCTGCAATAGCGCGCCAGACAGGCTCAATGCGGGTCCATGCATAAGGGTCACCACTTGGCATTAATGAAGGGCCAAAACGGGCGCCCACTTCGCCACCGGATACGGCAGTACTAAAGAAAATAAACTTGCCTTCGTAACTTTTTTCGCGCCGTACCGTGTCTGTCCACAGACTGTTCCCCGTGTCCACAATAATGTCATCGGCCTGAATACCGGCGTCTATTAATTTAGAACAGACATCATCCACAGGTTTACCGGCCGGCACCGACAAAATAATCAGATGCGGGCGGCTTAACTTGGCCAATAACTCAGTATATGAACTGCATGCCACCACCCGGCCGCCACGGCCATTGGTTTCCTGCACATCTTGCTGGATCACAGATTCAAGTTTTTTATGGTCAAGGTCAAAAGCGGCAACACGGTAGCCATGATCGGCCAGATTCAGAATGAGGTTTTTCCCCATCACACCCGCGCCTACAAAACCAATGTCACACTGTACTGTTGTATCTGTCATCAAAGCATTCTCCGAACTGCCGGCTCTGCAAAATGCCGGCGATTATACTGGAAAAGCCACTCAGAAAGCAGCGAAAAGGGAAAAAGATTATGCTGTTCAGACCATTGCAGTTGCACTGTAGCGGCCATAGTGCCCGGCTAATAACAACCTTGTTCCAGCCAAATCGACAGCGAACTCCCCTGCTGCAGATAGCTGGCGGCACCCTGGGTTAATACGGAACTCAGACCTTGCTCAAAAGCGGTGTCAAGCACACAGTGCCACTGCGCAGACGGCAGCGTCACCTCTATAGCCGTAGCGCTAGCGTTGATGCTAATGAGCAGCTGATGGGCCGTACTGGTATTGCGGATAATAAACACACAATAACTGACACTGCTGTCGTACCAGTCAGTTTCGGTTTTTAACCGGCCATCACTTTGATACCAGTCAATCTGATGTTTATCACCATGCAGCTGATAATGATCGTCCAGCAAAGATAACTGCTGCAGACAACTGTACTGCTTACGAAGGGCAATCATTTGTTTGACAAAACTTAAAAACTGCGTTGCATGATAATCCAGCTGCCAGTTTAGCCAGCTGATGTCATTGTCCTGACAATAAGCATTGTTATTGCCTTGCTGACTGTGACTCAGCTCATCCCCACCCAGCCAGTGCACTATGCCCTGGCTTAACAGCAAACAGGCCGCCAGATTACGTTTATGCAAAAAACGTTTAGCCAGCACCTCGGCATTACTGGTGGGCCCCTCCACACCATAATTGACGCTCAAATTATGATCGTGACCGTCGCGGTTTTGCTCGCCGTTCAGCCAGTTGTGTTTATGCTGATAACTGACTAAATCCTGCAGTGTAAAACCATCGTGATAGCTGATGTAGTTCACCGAGCAGCAGGCTGGTCTGTGATGTTTCTGAAAAATATCACGCGAGCCAAGCAGTCTGGTGGCAAATTCAGCCAGAGTGCCACTGTCTCCGCGCCAGAAACTGCGCACTGAATCGCGGAATTTGTCGTTTAGTTCAGACCACAAAGCCGGAAATTGGCCAAGCTGATAACCATAAGGCCCAACATCCCAGGGCTCAGCAATCAGTTTGGCCTGCGACAACACCGGATCTTGCGCCACTATTTGTAAAAAAGCGGCATAAGGGCTAAATCTTTTGTGCTCGCGCGCCAGTGTGACAGCCAAATCAAAACGAAAACCATCCACCTGCATCTCGGTCAGCCAATAACGCAGCGCGTCCAGCACCAGTTTTTGTGTGGCCGGATTGGCAATATTTAGTGTATTGCCACAGCCGCTGTAATTGGCATACTGCTGATAGTCGGTAATATCAGCATGACTTTCAAAAAGATAATAATGCCGGTTGGCAAGGCCCCTGAAACTTAAGCTGTAACCTTCTGCCTCAGCACTGTGGTTAAACACCACGTCGAGGATCACCTCAATGCCATGCTGATGATAAGTGCGCACCAGGGTTTTAAATTCGCTGACCGCATCTTCCAGCTGATATCGGGGATCAGGCGCAAAAAAATTAATCGGGTTATAACCCCAATAATTGCTGAGTTTGAGCTTTTCCAGCCGGGGTTCACTCATAAAAGCCGCCACTGGCAACAACTGCACTGACGTAATGCCAAGCTCAGTTAAATGCGCCATTATGGCCGGGTGACACATGCCCAGGTAGGTGCCACGCAGCTCTTCAGGCACATCGGGGTGCAACGCCGTCATACCTTTCACATGGGCTTCATACACAATAGTTTTTTCGCGAGGAATTTGAGGTTTCATCGCACCTTGCCAGTCAAAATCCGCCTGACCAAGCACAGCTTTGGCCAACATATAATGACTTCGGCCCTGATAAAGCCGGTCATTGAACACCAGAGCGCGATTCAGCTGGCGGGCATAAGGGTCTATTAATAACCGCTCGGCATCAAAACAGAGCCCTTGCTCCACCAGCATAGGACCGCCAGCTTTCAGGCCGTATAAAGTGCCTGTTGCCACCCCCACCACCGCCAGATGCCAAATGTCACCGGTACGGGCAGTAAAAGGCAATTCCGCCAGCGGCTCTTCGGTGTCAGCACAATACAGGCATAAGGTCAGCGCCGTGGCGTCTGGGGCAAAAACGGCAAAATTCCAGCCATCATCCTGCCTGCTTGGCCCCAGTGGTGCAGGCCTGCCCACACCGCAGACAAAGGCAGTGTTTTGGCTAAAAGTTGCCAGCATACCGCCAGCCTCTGACCGGTAATCGCTGCTCATCAGCTTAACCGCCGGCGCAGATACAAGGTGGATAACGGCGGTAAATCCAGCTGTAACTGCCAGCCCGGATTATAAACGCCTTGATTGGCCGACAAATGGCTGCCCACCGGATAATTGCTGCCCCAGTAATAGTTGCTGTCTGAATTGAGGATCACCTCATAATCACCGTGCTGCTCCACATCCAGTAAATAAGCCGGCCTTGGCACTGGGGTGAAGTTGCACACCACATACAAGACTTCACCGGCCTGGCTGTAACGCTTAAAGGACAAGGTGCTATGGTCGGCATCCTGATGTTCTATCCAGGCAAAACCGGCCGGTTCGTGATCAAGCTGATGCAAAGCTGCGCAGCGGCGGTAGGTATAGTTCAGATCCCGTACCAGCTGCTGTACACCCCGGTGCTTTTCAAAGTCCAGCAAGAACCAGGGCAAGGCCTGATTGTGATTCCACTCTGTGCCCTGCCCAAACTCATTGCCCATAAAATTCAGCTTTTTGCCCGGATGCGCAAACATAAAAGCATAATAAGCGCGTAAGTTGGCGGCTTGTTGCCACTCATCACCCGGCATTTTGTTCAGAATACTGCCTTTGCCATGCACCACTTCGTCGTGTGACAGCGGCAGAATAAAGTTTTCGCTAAAGGCGTACACCATGGAAAAAGTCAGGTCGTTGTGGTGAAACTTGCGGTAAGCCGGATCTTTACTGATATACCTCAGGCTGTCGTTCATCCAGCCCATATTCCATTTAAAACCAAAACCAAGACCGCCAAGGTCGACAGGCCGGCTCACACCATGGAAAGAGGTGGACTCTTCCGCGATAGTGATGGCTTTGGGGAACTGGGCGTACACTTCCTGATTCAGCCACTTTAACAAGCTGATGGCTTCGTAGTTGTGATTGCCACCGTCCACATTCGGGATCCACTCGCCATGCTCGCGCGAGTAATCCAGGTACAGCATGGAAGCAACAGCGTCTACCCGCAAACCGTCAATATGGAAGTGGTCCAGCCAATACAGCGCGCTGGCCACTAAAAACTGCCGCACATAATCTTTGCCGTAATCATAAATGCAGGAATTCCAATCCGGATGCCAGCCACGGCGTGGATCGGCATATTCATACAAATGGCCACCATCAAAGCGGGCCAGACCATGGCCATCTTCCGGAAAATGCGCCGGCACCCAGTCTAAAATCACGCCGATACCGGCCTGATGGCAGGCATCGACAAAAGCTTTAAATTGATCCGGAGTGCCAAAACGTGAAGTCGCCGCAAAAAGCCCAAGCGGCTGATAACCCCAGGAACCTGAATACGGATGCTCCATCACAGGTAACAGCTCAATATGGGTGTAACCCAGATCTTTGACATAAGGTATAAGGCTTGTTGCCAACTCAGGATAAGTCAGAGGCGAACCATCGGTATGGGTGCGCCAGGAGCCCAGATGCACTTCATAAATGCTCATCGGGCTTTGATAAGGCAGATGTTCCCGCTGTAACCACTGGCTGTCCTGCCACTGATATTTGCTGTGATCAAACACCAATGACGCATGAGACGGGTATTGTTCGGCAGCAAAAGCTAAAGGATCGGCTTTATGCGGTAATAAATGACCGCTGGCGTCTTTAATTTCGTATTTGTAGCGAACCCCTTCGCCCACCTGCGGCAACACCAACACCCAGTGGCCACACTGGGTACGTTCCATCGGATGGCAACGGCCATCCCAGTCGTTCATATCGCCGATTAAACTCACCGCACTGGCGTGTGGCGCATACACAGCAAAACGGGTGGCTTTGTGCGTTTTTTTGCCCAGTTGCAGGCTGATGATCTGAGCGCCAAGCTGGCTGTACAGATTCTCTGGTCGCATATGAACATAATGCACCGCATAAAATGCTTCTTCCTTAAACTGATAGGGATCCAGCAGTTCATACTGATATTGCCCCTGCGTTACCTTCAGTTTATACAGCTCAGTTTTGCGTTTACGCGGCAGCTGCAGGGTAAAAACGCCTGGGACTGAGTTATCTTCGTTCATCTGGCCCCAGCTGCTGTGATCGTCAAAGCCCAGCACTTCAACAGCTCTCGCTTTGGGCAAATACACCCGAATCAACCAGCCTTTATCTGCTTTTTGCCAGCCCAATAAGGCAAATGGATGGGCACAACGAACTTCAGCTAACGAGGCAAGACTCATAACATATCCTTTGACATTGACAGGGGCCTTGTTCACCAGGCGCAACAAGCAGAGTACTCCGGTAACAGAAGTTACCGGAGTTTTTTTATTGAATTATGAATATAAGCCAGAACGGCGATTTGCTGTCAAATTTTGCAGATGAGCACTGATGTGGCCGGCAGATTCAAGTTGCTCTAAGGTCATACTAAGTTTGCGCCGCCAATTGGCATATTCGTCACTGGTGCCCGGCACATTCACCGGCTCCAGCATCTCCATCCAGTCTTCCAGCTGCAGACATAACAACTGACAACTGCCTTTGGCCAGATGTTGTTGCAGTGCATAGTTTAAAGTGCGGTCCATCCCGAGATTTTCCACAGAGCGCGGATAATCGGCCGGTAAGGCATGATGACCATGCAAAGAATCCAGAATACGCTGTTTGGCTTTGTGCCGGTCGGCGTATAACCCAGGCAGAATCTCTTCGGTATAAAGCCCGAGTTTTAACCCAAGTTTTAAGTCAGAACAATGCCAGAAGCCAATCAAAGTCGGCATATCATGGGTGGTTAATGCCGACATCGCCTGCACCGGATAATGCGCAGTAGAAATATAACCACCATCTTCGGCCTGCTCAAAAAAGAAGATACGATATGAATACATACCAAATTGTTGCAGCAGCTCAAAAATGCCATCCGGCACTGTGCCTAAATCTTCGCCTATCACCACCGCCTGCTGACGCTGGCTTTCCAGCGCCAGAATGCCGAGTAAATCCATAATAGGATAATAAATATAAGCGCCTTCACCGGCAGACTGCGCGCCTTTGGGCACCCACCATAACCTTAATAACGCCATCACATGGTCAATACGCAAAGCACCTGAGTCCTGCATATTGGCGCGAAACAGCTCAATCATCGGTCTGTAGGCCTGACGGAACAGCTGATAAGGCAACATCGGCGGTAAACCCCAGTTCTGACCTTTAGGACCCAGAATATCCGGTGGTGCGCCAACACTGGCATTACGGCAATATAAATCCGGATTTGACCAGATTTCAGTAGAAGCTTCACTGACACCGACGGCCAGGTCACGGTACAAACCTAACAACATGCCACTGGCTTTGGCCTGTTGTTGTACTGTGGCCAGCTGCTGCTGGGCACAAAATTGCAGATAACTAAAAAATTCAATGTCGTCCTGATTTGCTGCGGCAAACTGCTGCACCGCTTCACTGTGGGCATCACGGTATTGCTCTGGCCAGTTTGGCCAGCCCCAGGCATGTGGATCTTTGGCAATTAAATGCATATGCAAGGCATCATAAAGCGCCAACTGACGCAGGCTGTCGCCGCCTTGTTGTTTAAAGGCTGCAAAATCAGCCGCAAGCTTCGGATTTGCTTGCTGATGTTCAGTAAACCAGTGAAACAAGGTTTTCAGCGCCGGCAGTTTCAGCTGCATCACGCCGCTGTAATCCACCCAGTCTTTACTGCGCTGCGCTTGTACTGCTTCAACAAAATGGGGGGCATTGACCAAAGCTGCGGTTTGCAAACAGTCAGCAAAACCCGGCATTTGCGGCACACTTAAATAAATGATGTTCAGCCAGCGGCGCGACGAAGGGCTGTAAGGGCTGGCCGATTCCGGCATCGCAGGGTAAAGCGCATGAATAGGGTTTAAGCCAACAAAATCAGCACCTTGTTTGGCTAAATAACTGACCAGACGCCCCAAATCGGCAAAGTCGCCAATACCCCAGTTGCTGTCCGATTTTAATCCATACAGCTGAACCGAAACGCCCCACTGCTTTTGCGTTTGAAATTGCTGCGGCTGGAAACAACGTTCAGGTGTAATGATCAGCGACTGTTGATAAACCTCATCATCACCTTCAATGGCAAGGCTCAGTTGGTGGTAACCCAACGGCAGATCAAAGTTAAAACTATGTTCATACTGCTGATATTCAGTGTCATCGAGCAGCATCACGCCGGACAACTCGGCATCGATGGCGCTATAGCTAAAAGCATGGGTTTGCCCCTGCTCTGTGGTCAGGGTGACGGTCAGTTGCTGGTGCACTTCGTCTATCGGCAATCTGATTTGTAAACGGTATTGCTGCTCTGCGCTCTGCTGCTGAACCGAGACCGGATCCAGCGGCTCTAACCAATGTAACTTCTGCCGCTCTGCCAGTTGAGCCGCCGCCAGGGGGTCGTTGTCGATGGCAAAACCAAGAGCCGCCAGTAATTTAAGCTGATCCTGCTCTTTTACTTCGGTGGCATTGCCCCAGGCGTCGGTGAAGGCTGTTTCAATACCGTTAAAGCGGATTAAATCAGCAAGAAGTTTTTTGTCCATAAAGGCTCCAAATCAGTGCGTCGCGGTGGAAGTGCCGGTGTTTTCATTGGCTTTTTTATGCATCTGACCGGCTTAGCCTGAGCAGTATACGACGTAAAAAATTACTTTCGATGGCTAAATGCGGCTTTATGTCATTAAATTACATAAATACGATTGCATAACGTTTTTAAGCTTGAAAAATGGCAAAAAACATGTAATTTTACTACACAATTGACAATCATTCGGGGTGAGCCATGACAATTCGTGTTGCAATTAATGGATTTGGCCGTATCGGCCGTAATGTTTTACGTGCTTTATATGAAAGTAAGAAGGCGTACGACATCAAAGTCGTGGCTATTAATGATCTGGGTGATGCTGCTATTAATGCCCACTTACTGAAATACGACACAGCACACGGTATTTTCCAGGCCAATGTTGAACATTCTGATAAAGCTATTTATGTCAATCAGGACGAAATCCTGACCCTGAGTGAGCGCAACCCGGCCAACCTGCCCTGGGCCGATTTAAAAGTAGATGTGGTACTGGAATGTACCGGCCTCTTTACCGACCGCACAACTGCAGGCGCGCATTTAACAGCTGGCGCGAAAAAAGTCATTATCTCAGCACCGGCCAAAGATGTAGACGCCACAGTGGTGTATGGTGTCAATCACAATGTGATCACATCTGATATGACAATCATCTCCAACGCCAGCTGCACCACCAACTGTTTGTCACCCATTGCCAAACCATTAAATGATGTACTGGGCATTGAATCAGGCCTGATGACCACTATTCATGCCTACACCAATGACCAACGTTTAAGCGATGTGTACCACACTGACGTGCGCCGTGCCCGCGCCGCCGCTATGTCGATGATCCCCACCAAAACAGGTGCAGCCGCTGCTGTTGGATTAGTCGTACCTGAACTCAAAGGTAAATTTGATGGTTTGGCGGTACGGGTGCCAACACTGAATGTGTCTTTGGTTGATTTAACCTTTATTGCAGGTCGTAACACCACAGTAGAGGAAGTAAACGACATTATCCGCAAAGCAGCCGGCGAGTTCCCGATGAATCAGGTGCTGGCTGTCAATGATTTACCGCTGGTGTCGGTTGATTTTAATCACAACCCAATGTCATCAATTTTTGATGCCACTGAAACCCGGGTCAATGGCCGGTTGGTCAAAGTGATGGCCTGGTATGACAATGAATGGGGTTTCAGTAACCGCATGCTTGATAATACTGTCGAGCTGATGAAAGCTTAACTGGGTCAGGGTCTGGCCTGCAGCAACTACAGTATGCGGCCACAGACTTTTGCACCAGCAAATAAATTAGCCAAAAAGGCGACTTCGGTCGCCTTTTTCATTAATAATCTCAGCACTTTGATTGCCTGGTTTTTACAATGCACAATAACTCCATTCAACAACTGTCAGGTTTTGGCCCTTTAGCCGGTTTACCTTGTTATCAACTCAACGCCAATGGCGCCAGGGTGGTCGTTTCTGCTTATGGTGCTCATGTACTCTCTTATCAAAATGCCGCCGGGCGTGAATTGTTGTGGTTATCTGAAACAGCAAAGTGGCAACACAACAGTGCCATTCGTGGTGGTGTACCTATATGTTGGCCATGGTTCGGTAAAGCAGCTGCTGAATTTGCTGCAGAAGCCTCAGGGGTGCCCAATCACGGTCTGGTGCGCACAGCGTTTTGGCAAATGACACAACAACATATTTCAGCTGAAGCTGTCTCCATCGGTTTTAGCATTGAGCTTGCTGAGCTGCCGTGGCGCAAAAACGCCGGCAGAGACAATCAACCAGTCCGGTTAGACTATCTGCTGACCTTATCCGATGAACTGAAGCTGCAACTACACTGCGACGCAGTGATGATGCAACAAGCGGCTCTGCATAGTTATTTTCGAGTACCACAAGTCGAAGGCGCTATTGTCAGTCCACTGCCACAGCAGTGTTTTGACAAGGTGAGTAACAACACATTGCACCTGAACCAAGCTCAGCTGCAATTTCAGGGGGAAATTGACCGGGTTTACCCTGATACCGCCAATACACTGACGCTGTTGACCACAAATAGCGCCACTGCCTTGCTGACCATTGCACAACAAGGCCATGATGCCAGTGTGTTATGGAACCCTGGACATATAAAAGCCGCAGCTATGGCGGATATGCATCCGGGCGCGGCAGCCGAGTTTGTATGTATAGAAAGTGCAAGGCTGGCTCTGGAACCACAGCCTTTGTCGTTAACACAAATTATCCGTGGTTAAAAAGCAGCCGGATATTGATTGCTCAATCCGGCCAACGGGAATAAAAACTGTCCTGCAACGTGATTTTGTCGCCGTTTTGATATGTCACTTCAAGTTCAAGTTGCCACTGCATCCTGGGTTCAGTGCAGGCGCCTAACATCAGTTCGGCTTGCCACTGCTGTTGTTTTAGCTCAAACCGCAGTGGTATTTCCCCCATATACATCGTTTTGCCACGAATAGTGCCTGTCACTGCCAAAACCTGGTTGTTGCCGCTATCCAGTTGTAGCAACAAAGGGGTTTCAACCGGCATATCACCAGGCAGATAACTCAGGGTAAATGTTTCTAACTGCACCTGACGTGTAGTTGTCGTTTTGGCAGCTTCTTGCGGGCTGCATGCAGCTAACATCAACAAAACACAACCAAATACACTTTTCATCACAACTTGTTTACCTCATTTTTCCGCGCCCATTGTAAGGCTTAGCGCACGCGACTGTGAAATTTCCGTCATTGCGCTCAAAAACTGAACAGCAACATTGTTCTACA
Source organism: Rheinheimera sp. (assembly GCF_036782235.1). Classification (GTDB taxonomy): domain Bacteria; phylum Pseudomonadota; class Gammaproteobacteria; order Enterobacterales; family Alteromonadaceae; genus Pararheinheimera. The sequence goes on from NZ_DAIPZL010000019.1 coordinate 23,659, forward strand.
TCATAAAACCGGCGAGTCCGCCTATCTTTTTGGGGGTAAAACTCGTATTATCGCGCCCAAAGATTGGCAGGCAAAACAAGGTTGTGTCAGAAAAACCTTGCTAAACTATCGGTCTATTATAAGAAGGGTCACCCCCATGGGTGTTTTTTAATAACTAGCAAAAAACTGCAGCGGAACTCAACATGAGCCAGACCAAATCGTTAAATGTTGACTACAACTACACGGTTGTCCGCCTCTTTGCCCTCACAACAGTGTTGTGGGGTATAGTCGGCATGACAGTGGGTGTTTTATTAGCGGCGCAATTATATTGGCCAGCACTGAACTTTGATACAGCCTGGTTGACTTACAGCCGACTTCGTCCTCTTCATACCAATGCGGTAATTTTCGCTTTTGGTACCAGCGCCTTGTTCGCGACCTCTTATTACGTGGTGCAACGTACCTGTCAGGTTCGGCTTTATGCAGAAAAGCTGGCCATGTTTACCTTTATTGGCTGGCAGGTGGTCATTATTGCTGCGGCTATTACTCTGCCAATGGGCATCAGCCAGAGCAAAGAATACGCCGAGCTGGAATGGCCTATTGACGTATTAATTACTATCGTCTGGGTTTGTTATGCCATTGTGTTTTTTGGCACTATGATCAAAAGAACCACCAGCCATATTTATGTAGCCAACTGGTTCTACGGCGGTTTTATTATCACTGTTGCTGCGCTGCATATTGTAAACAGCATGGTGATCCCGGTATCTCTGACAAAATCTTATTCTATCTACGGCGGTGCTGTGGATGCCATGGTGCAATGGTGGTATGGCCACAACGCAGTAGGTTTCCTGTTAACTGCGGGCTTCCTGGGTATGATGTACTACTTCGTACCAAAACAAGCTGGCCGTCCGGTGTATTCTTACCGTTTGTCTGTCGTACACTTCTGGGCCTTAATCGCCCTGTACATCTGGGCTGGTTCTCACCACTTACACTACACTGCCCTGCCTGACTGGACTCAGTCTGTGGGTATGGTGATGTCAGTCATTCTGTTTGTGCCAAGCTGGGGCGGTATGATCAACGGTATCATGACCTTATCTGGCGCCTGGCATAAACTGAAAACAGACCCAATCTTACGTTTCTTGATCGTGTCTTTATCTTTCTACGGCATGTCGACCTTCGAAGGCCCGATGATGGCGATCAAATCAGTAAACGCATTATCTCACTACACAGACTGGACAGTTGGCCACGTTCACTCAGGCGCTTTAGGCTGGGTTGCCATGGTGTCTATCGGTGCTCTGTATCACTTAATTCCGGCCGTATTTGGTCAGGGTCGCATGTATAGCACCAAACTGGTGAACACCCACTTCTGGTTACACACCACTGGTGTTGTACTGTACATCGTTGCTATGTGGATCAGCGGTATTATGCAGGGCATGATGTGGCGTGCAGTAAACACTGACGGCACCCTGACGTACAGCTTTGTACAGTCACTGGAAGCCTCTTATCCGTTCTATCTGATGCGTTTTATCGGTGGTGTGTTTGTAGTCGCAGGTATGCTGGTGATGGCGTACAACGTGATTAAAACAGTCCGTGCCAAACAAGGCGTATTAGAGCCAGTAGCAGAAGCGGCGTAAGGAGCTTATCGTGTCTAAGAATTACCATGAAAAAGTTGAAAAAAGCGCCGGCTGGCTGGCCATTTTAACTGTAGTTGCCATCAGCTTTGGTACTCTGGTTGAAATTACCCCTTTGATGTTTATCAAAGAAACCACCGAGCCAGTTGACGGTTTAAAACCCTATACTGCACTGCAAATGGAAGGTCGGGATATTTTTATCCGTGAAGGTTGTACCAACTGCCACAGCCAGATGATCCGTCCGTTCCGCCATGAAGTTGAACGTTACGGTCACTACTCTGTTGCCGGCGAAAGTATCTGGGAACATCCGTTCCTGTGGGGTTCGAAACGTACTGGTCCAGATTTGGCCCGTGTTGGTGGTCGTTACAGCGATGACTGGCATTACGCGCATTTAATGGATCCACGTTCTGTTGTACCACAGTCAAATATGCCTGCTTATCCGTGGCTCGATGAAAACGTGCTGGATGGCAAACTGACTGCGAAAAAGCTGGAGACTTTCCGCTCTTTCGGCGTGCCTTACACTGACGAAGATATCGCCGGTGCTGAAGCTGCTGTAAAAGGCAAGAAAGAAATGGAAGCCCTGATTGCCTATCTGCAATCACTGGGCACAGCGTTGAAGTAATCCTTATGGACTACGCAACCATTCACAGCTTTTATACCGTGATTATTTTGGTGGCCTTTGTTGGACTTCTGGTTTGGGTTTTTTTAATTAAACGCAAACCAGATTTCGACGATGCAGCAAATGCAATCTTTGCTGACGAACAAAAGTCACAACAAAAACAACAACAGGAGTCGGATCATGAGTAGCTTTTGGAGTGCTTGGATCACAATCTTAACGATCGCATGTATCGTGTTATGTACTGTGTTATTAACATGGAACTTAAAAAACCATGTGGGTGTTGAAGAAGGCAAAACCACAGGTCATGAGTTTGATGGTATTGAAGAAATTAACAATCCACTGCCAAAGTGGTGGACCATTATGTTCTACGCCACCATCGTCTGGTCGGTATTTTATTTTGCCGCCTACCCTGGCCTTGGTAACTTCAAAGGCTTTTTAGGCTGGACCAGCTCTAACCAGGGTGTAAAGTCTTTAGCAGAATCAAAAGCTGCCATTGAAGCACAAAAAGCTGCTGGTACTCCTTCACAGTTGGACCGCGAATATATGAAAGCAGACGAAACTTTTGCCAAAGAGTTTGCTAAATATACCAGCCGTCCAATTGAAGAACTGGCGTACGACACTCAGGCATTAAAAGTAGGTCAACGTTTGTTCCTGCAAAACTGCGCCCAGTGTCACGGCTCTGATGCCCGTGGTCAGCGTGGCTTCCCGAACCTGACCGACAACGACTGGTTATACGGCGGTACTGTTGACAAGATCAAAGAAACCCTGCTGTATGGTCGTAAAGCCGCCATGCCAGCCTGGGGTGAAGCTTTGGGTGAACAGGGCATCAAAGAAATGACCGCTTATGTGCTGAGTTTGTCTGGCCGTAAGGTGAACGACAAAGACGCAGCTGCAGGTAAAGCCAAGTTTGGTATGTGTGCAGCTTGTCACGGTGCAGACGGTAAAGGTAGTCTGGCGCATAACCTGCCATTTGGCGCGCCTAACCTGACCGACAACACCTGGTTGTACGGTGGTTCAGCCGGTTCTATCGAAACTTCGCTGCTCAAAGGCCGTAATGGTGTGATGCCAGCCTTTAAAGACACGCTGGGTGAAGATAAAATCCACGTAATCACCGCATACGTATACCGGTTATCACGTCCGGATGACACCAAATAACCGGAATTTGCCAAAAGTGCGTTAAACCGCTGCAATAAGCCCCGCTGTCGGGGCTTATTGTTATGCAGCAGAGGAAAACAGATGTTAAGCAAACCCTGGTATAAACAATTCTGGCCCTGGGCACTGATTGCCCTGCCCGTACTAACCATGTTCAAGGCCGCCCACACTATTTACATTATGAATCAGCAAACGCCAGATCTGGTGGTAGATGACTATTATGCCGAAGGCAAAGCAATCAATATGAATCTGGCTAAGTACCGCGAAGCGGCACTGCGCAATTTACAGGCCAATATTCTGATTGCCGCCGACAAAGCTGTGGTACGTTTTGCCAGTAACCCGGTACTGGGTGACACCCTGGAACTGCAATTTGTGCACAACACTGTGGCTGCTAACGATTTTGTGGTGAAGGCTGAGCGTAGCGGCGAAAACCTGTATATCACCCAACTGCCAACCACTTTGTCTGGCAAATGGAAGCTGGTGGTTGCCGATAACAGCGAGCAATGGAAACTGCGTGCTGAACTGACGTTACCTCATAACGGCGAAATCAAACTAACTTATTAAGATGACAAAAGCTGTGGTGCAACCCTGTTTTCACTGTAACGATCCTGTGCCAGAGGGCAGTAACTTTGTGCTGGACTTTGATGGCCAGCAACGTCAGTTTTGCTGTCCGGGCTGTGAGGCCGTCGCCCACAGTATTGTCTCGCAGGGACTTGGTGATTATTACCGTTTTCGCACCGCGCCGGCCAATAAAGCAACACCTTTGCCGGAGAAACTGCAGCAACAACTACAAAGTTATGACAATGCCGATGTACTGGGTGACTTAACCACCAAAGATGGTCAGTGGCAACAAGTGGAGCTCTCCATCAGCGGTATGAGCTGTGCAGCATGTGCCTGGCTGATAGAAAAACAACTGAAACAATACCCTGCTGTTGCCAGTGCTTCGGTAAATTCTTCAACATCACGTTGTGCCCTGCGTTTTGATCCCAACCAAACTCCCCTGAGCACTTTACTCAAAGGCATTGCTGAACTGGGTTATCAGGCCAGCCCTTTTATTGCCGACAACGAAGAGCAGTATTACCAGCAGGAAATGCGGGCATATCTGAAGCGTCTGGCCGTTTCCGGCATTATGTCGATGCAGGTGATGATGTTGGCCTTTGGTTTGTATTTTGGCGAATACACTGGCATCGAACAACAATACGAGGGTTATCTGCGCTGGATAAGCCTGCTGCTGACCTTACCTGTGATGGTATTTGCCGCTGCACCTTTTAGCCAAAGTGCCTGGCGTGCACTCAAAGCAAAAGAGCTGAATATGGACGTGCCGATTGTGCTGGCGCTGTATTACACCTTTTTAGCTTCGGTATACGCCACCGTCAGTCACAGTGGTGAAGTGTATTTTGAATCCGTCTGTATGTTTGTGTTTTTGCTGCAGCTGGGTAAGTTTTTTGAATTCCGGGCGCGTAAACAAGCGCGTGATGCCACCAGCAATCTGCTCAAAGTGATGCCGGTCAGCGCCTGGTTATGGGACGGCCAGCAAGCAACTGCCACTTCAGCACGGCGCTTAACACCTGGGACACTGATTTTAGTTAAAGCAGGTGAAACTATACCGGCAGATGGCATTATCCAAAGTGGCCAAAGCAGTACCGACGAGTCGATGCTGACCGGTGAATACCGGGCTATTGCCAAACAACCTGGTGATGCCGTGCTGGCCGGAAGTGTGAATCATGATGGGGTGTTAGTGGTGCAGGTGCAAAAAGCCCTGACCGAATCCAGACTTGGCCAGATCATTTTATTGCAACAGCAAACACTGCATCAAAAGCCGCAACTACTGGAAAAAACCGACAAAATTGCCCGTTTTTTTGTGCAGCGTTTATTAGTGATAGCCACCCTCACCTTTGCCGTCTGGTACTTTTTTATCGACGCAGATCGTGCTTTTTGGGTGACTTTATCTGTGCTGGTTGCTACCTGCCCCTGCGCGCTGAGTCTGGCAACCCCAACCGCCATTACCTGCGCTTTGGCACGACTGAACCGCAAAGGCATTCTCATTAAAAACCAGCAGGTGCTGGAAGTGTTGCCCAAACTGAACCGGGTGTTTTTTGATAAAACCGGCACCCTGACACAGGGTCGCTTTAGTGTGCGTCACTTCAGGCTGCATCAAAGTCCATATAGTGCGCAAGAACTGACAAACCTGATTGCCAACCTCGAAGCTTATTCTGAACATCCAATAGCCCGTGCTTTTAGCGGACTTCTGCACTCGCAACTACAACTGAGCGATGTTGAGTTGCAGGTAGGTGCCGGCCTCTCTGCGCTTTGGCAGCCACAACAAGGCGCTACCCCAGTCAGGGTGAAAGTGGGCAGCGCGGCATTTTGCCAGCAGGCACAAACAGAAGCTCAGGTATATTGCACCATCAATGACGAGCTGGCTGCCTCAGTCGAATTGTCGGATGCACTGCGCCCTGAAACCAGAACTCTGATGCAAAGTTTAAAAAATCTTCATATTCAAAGCTGCATTATCACCGGTGACAGCTCAGCGCAGGCAGAAGAAGTTGCGACCAGCCTTGGCGTACAACAGCTGTGGAAATCCTGCACACCTGAGCAAAAAGTTGAGCATATTCAAAACGCTGTTGCCGCAGGTGATACAGTATTGATGGTAGGCGACGGCATTAACGACAGCCCCAGCTTTCATGCGGCACATGTCTCTGTTGCACTGGATTCAGGCACTGATTTATCAAAAAACCAGGCTGATGTGGTGCTGCTGCATAACGATTTGTCGTTATTGTCTGAACTGATTGCCGGGGCAAAACTGGCAAAAAAAGTAGTGCGGCAAAATTTACTCTGGGCTGTTGGGTATAATCTGGTGATCATACCTTTGGCAGTCTGCGGTTTTGTGTCACCTTATGTGGCTGTCATTGGTATGTCGTTCAGCTCCTTATTGGTGGTTTCCAACTCACTCAGGTTATTAAAACAATGAGTATTATTTCCGTATTAATTCCAATTGCCGTGTTGTTTGTCATTCTTGGGCTTGCCATCTTTTTCTGGGCGGTCAAGTCCAGACAGTTTGACGATCTCGACAAAGAAGCTTTTAGTATTTTGTTTGACGAAAAACAGCAAAAGCCTGAGGCAACAAGCCCAAAGAAAGACGATGACCACCCCCTTTGAACTAGCGTCAGCCCTGTTGCCCGCGCTACTGATTGGCTTTTTAGGCAGCGGTCATTGTCTGGTGATGTGTGGCGGTATTGTCAGCGCCTTACAAATGATGATGCCTGGCCAGAGCAACAGTGCAAAACTCAAACTGCAACTGGCGTTAAGTGCGGGACGCATCAGCAGTTATGTTATTTTTGGTGCTTTCGCCGGTTGGTTAGGCATGCAAGGCATGCAGCTGCTTGGCACCGGCAAACCTGTGCTGCAACTGCTGTCGGGTTTGATGTTATTGCTGATGGCACTTTATGTCAGCAGGCTTTGGACTGGCCTCACCGCCCTTGAACGTTTGGGCACAAAACTGTGGCGTTATGTGCAACCGCTCGCAGCACGGTTATTGCCGCTCGATACCCCGACCAAAGCTTTTGGCTACGGCCTGTGTTGGGGTTATTTGCCTTGTGGTCTGGTGTATTCAGCTCTGGCATGGTCGCTTGCCAGCGGCTCTGCCGGTATGGGAGCCTGGTGGATGCTGGGTTTTGGTCTGGGCACTTTGCCAGCTTTGCTGCTGGCCGGACAAGCAGCTGCAAAGGTGCAGCAACTCAAAAACCATATTGGGGTGCGTTTTGCGGTCGCCATACTGCTTGGTGCCTATGGCTTGCAGACAATTTACCTTGCACTTCGCCGCTTAGTTTTTTAAGCTGGACAGGTATTAGATGGCATTAAAATGGAAACCTTTGTAATGAGCTCTTCGTCTATTAATTGCCAGGATTGTGGCTTTAGCCAGTTATGTTTGCCTTTTTCACTGAACGAGGCCGAACTTGATAAACTTGACGACATCATTCAGCGCAAACGCCCATCACACAAAGGTGATCACCTGTTTGAAGCTGGTAAACCGCTGCAGGCGCTTTATGCTGTTCGCACCGGATCTTTTAAAACCTATACCCTGACCGAACAAGGTGAAGAGCAAATCACCGGCTTTCATTTGCCCGGTGATGTGATAGGTTTTGATGCTATTGGCAGCCAGCAGCATCCAAGTTATGCCCAGGCACTGGAAACCGCCATGGTCTGCGAAATTCCGTTTCATACGCTGGAATCTTTATTAGATCAGCTGCCAAAACTGCGCCAGCAGCTGATGCGGCTGATGAGTCAGGATATCTCCGGCGATCAACAAATGATGTTGTTATTAAACCGCAAAACCGCAGAAGAAAAACTGGCCGCCTTTTTAACCAATCTGGCGCAGCGTTTTGGCAATCGTGGTTTTTCCAAAAAAGAGTTCCGCTTAACCATGACCCGCGGTGAGATTGGTAATTATCTGGGTTTAACGGTTGAAACTATCAGCCGCCTGCTGGGCCGTTTTCATAAAGATGAGCTGATTCATGTGGACGGTAAACTGATTGTGATCACCAACTTTGAAGCCCTGAGTAAAGTTGCCGGTATGGCCAAAATCGCCAGTTAACGGCGATTTTGATCCAGGTTAAGGTTCGCCTGCCAGAAAACCGATATGTTGGCTACACTTTAACCACAAGTGTAAATTCAACCGGGAGAATGACATGGCAACTTATCAGGATGTGCTGGTGGTGCTGGACCCCAGCCAACAGGAACAAAAAGCGCTGGCCCGCGCCCTGGAACTGGCCGAACACACTGCTTGTCGCCTCACTGCGTTTTTATCCATTTATGATTTTTCCTATGAAATGACCACCATGCTCTCTGGCGAGGAGCGTGAGTCTATGCGTCAGGCGGTCATTGCAGACCGTGAACTCTGGATCAGTGAACTGGTGGCACCGGCTAGAGCTAAAGGCATGGCTGTGGCTATTTCTGTGGTCTGGCATAACAGGCCTTTTGAAGCCATTGTCAGTGCAGTGAATCAGCATCAATACGATTTAGTGATCAAAGGCACGCACAACCACGATGTGCTTAAATCGATGATTTTTACCCCAACGGACTGGCATATACTGCGCAAATGCCCCTGCCCCGTGCTGTTGGTGAAAGAACATGCCTGGCCAAGTCAGGGTAAAATTCTGGCGGCAGTGAATGCCGGTAGCGAGCAGCCACATCATATTGAACTGAATAAACGTATTATTCTGCAGGCTCAGGCTATTGCCGCCATGCTACAGGGGGAAGTGCATCTGGTGAACGCTTATCCGGGCACACCTGTGCATGTCGCCATTGAAATTCCGGAATTTAACCCGGCTGAATACAATGACAATATGAAACATCACCATCAGCAGGCTGTGGCTGATCTGGCGGCTAAATTTGCCATTCCAACCAGCCAGACCCATGTACTGGAAGGCATGCCGGAGGATGTGATCCCAAGGGTTGCACAAAACCTGGACGCAGAAATGCTGGTGATTGGCACCATAGGCCGCACTGGTTTGTCGGCCGCTATCATCGGTAATACTGCTGAGCACGTGATTGACCGGCTCGATTGTGACGTGCTGGCGCTGCGCCCGGACGCTCAGGTACTGGCTCCTTAAAGTGACCCCCTTTGATTCTTTGTATTGCGGATTGGCAAAAAGCGCCAATCCGCTATAATGTGCGCCATTTTTTCGTGATCTGGTGTTGTTATGTCACATGCTGCAGAAGCCAAAGCCCAATACAATCTGAATAAACTGCATAAACGTTTGCGCCGTGGTGTCGGCCAGGCGATCGCCGACTTTGGCATGATTGAAGCGGGTGACAAAGTGATGGTCTGCTTGTCCGGTGGCAAAGACAGCTACACCCTGCTGGATATACTGTTGAACCTGCAACAATCTGCACCTGTCGACTTTTCCATAGTGGCGGTGAATTTAGATCAGAAACAGCCAGGCTTTCCGGCCGACGTACTGCCGGGTTATTTAAGCAGCATTGGGGTTGATTTTAAAATTGTCACTGAAGATACCTACAGCATCGTCAAAGACAAAATTCCGGAAGGCAAAACCACCTGCTCTTTATGCTCAAGACTGCGCCGTGGCATTTTATACCGTACCGCCAAAGAGCTGGGCGCCACCAAAATTGCACTGGGCCATCACCGCGACGACATGATTGAAACTATGTTTTTAAACATGTTTTATGGTGGCAAAATGAAATCAATGCCGCCTAAACTGCAAAGTGACAATGGTGAGCATATTGTCATTCGCCCGCTGGCGTATTGCCGCGAAAAAGACATTGAAAAATACTCCACTGCCAAAGCTTTCCCTATTATTCCATGTAACCTCTGTGGCTCGCAGGACGGCCTGCAACGTCAGGTGGTTAAAGAAATGCTGCAAGATTGGGATAAACGTTTCCCGGGACGCATCGAAACTATGTTCCAGGCCATGCAAAACATAGTGCCTTCTCATATGATTGATAAAAACCTGTTTGATTTTACCGCAGTGCGTCATGGGGTGGTGGTTGCTGAAGGAGATACCGCTTTTGATAAAGTCGAAGTGCCCAAGGTACCTGTTGGTTTAGCCGACGCCGATGATGAACCGGAAACCACAAAGGCTGTGCAAATTCAGCGTATTGAACTGGCATAACCGTCAACGGACCTTGTACGCAGACTGTATAAATAAAAAATCCGGCTTTGCCGGATTTTTTATTGTCATCTTTTCCCTGATTAATAGCCGGTCTGCAGTTGTCAGCCAGACTCGTCAGTCATCTTTTCCCTGATTAATAGCCGGTCTGCAGTTGTCAGCCAGACTCGTCAGGTTAGCCCTGCTGCAACAAAGCAGATAACTCAGCAGTTTTAGCCTGCATCAGCCTTATATCGCCCCTGCTTTCAACGTTAAGACGCACCAGAGGTTCGGTATTGGAACTTCTTAAATTAAAACGCCAATTGGCAAATTCCACACTGATGCCATCGGTGTGGTCGACCATGAGCGCCTGCGGCTGATACAAAGCCAGAACTTCAGCCAGCTTGGCAGCAGGATCGCTAATAGTGAAGTTAATCTCGCCTGAGGATGGAAAAGCCGTGATCCGCTGCTGCACCATGGCTGATAAGCTGCTGTTTTTCATGCATAAAAGCTCAGCCACCAATAACCATGGGATCATGCCGCTGTCACAATAGGCAAAATCACGGAAATAATGGTGGGCACTCATCTCACCACCATAAACCGCATCTTCTTTGCGCATCCGCTCTTTAATAAAGGCATGGCCGGTTTTTGACTGCACGGCAATACCACCTGCGTTCTCAACTAAATCAATGGTGTTCCAGCTCAGGCGCGGGTCGTGAATAATGCGAGCACCGGGGTTCTTTTGCAAAAAGGCTTCTGCCAGTAAACCAACAATATAATAACCCTCAATAAAAGCACCTGTTTCATCAAACAAAAAACAGCGATCAAAATCACCATCCCAGGCCACGCCAAAGTCGGCCTGATGCGCCAGCACTGCAGCTGACGTATCAGCGCGGTTATCCGGCAGTAAAGGATTAGGAATGCCATTGGGGAAAGTTGCATCAGGTTTGTGATGTACTTTCACAAACTCAATAGGAATACTCAGTTTGCTGAAAGCCTGCTCCAGCGCGTCCACCACATGGCCGGCGGCACCATTACCTGAATTCACCACAATTTTCAGCGGTTTAAAATTTTCTGCTTTGATGTAGCCAAGCAAATGCTGCACAAAATCGGCCAGGATAGACTGCTGACGATAACTGCCTTTGTGACTGGCAACAGCAAAGTCACCCTGCTCGGCCAGCTGTTTGATTTCTAATAAACCACTGTCAGAGCTGATGGGCCTGGCACCTTGTTGCACCAGTTTCATACCGTTGTAATCCAGCGGGTTGTGACTGGCGGTCACTTCAATACCACCACAAACACCCAGGTGAAAAGTGGCAAAATAGACTTCTTCGGTGCCGGTCATGCCAAGGTCAATCACATCCACACCGGCGTCCATCAAACCATCAGCCAGCGCTAACTTAAGAGATTCGGAAGTAGCACGCACATCACCGCCCAGCACCACTGTTTTGGCTTGCAGATACTGCCCAAAAGCGCGGCCAATACGATAAGCAACATCAGTATCGAGTTGCTCGTCTAATTTGCCGCGAATATCATAAGCTTTCACACAATCAATTTTGCGATACATCTCAGGCCCTGCCATAACGGTCTTCAAAACGCACTATATCGTCTTCCCCCAGGTAAGAGCCTGACTGCACTTCAATCAGCTCCAGTGGCACCTTGCCCGGATTCTCCAGCGCATGCACAGCAGTGATAGGGATATATACCGACTGGTTTTCAGTCAGGAACTTATCCACGCCATCGATGGTGACCTTAGCCGTGCCAGATACCACTATCCAGTGTTCAGCGCGATGATGGTGCATTTGCACCGACAACTTAGCGCCCGGTTTTACCGTAATACGTTTCACCTGGAAACGGCTGCCATGATCAATGGAGTCATATTTGCCCCAGGGGCGGTACACCTCGCGGTGGAAAGTTGCTTCCGGCCTCTGAGCTGCTTTAAGCTGATTCACAATAGCTTTGACATCCTGCGCTTTGTCTTTATGCGCCACCAGCACCGCATCTTTGGTACTGATCACAACAAGATCTCTGACCCCAACGGTAGCAACCAACTGCTCTTCGCTGCGGATAAAACAGTTGTGGGTATGGTCGGTCAGAATATCCCCCTGCAGCACGTTGCCGGCCTGGTCTTTGTCTGCTACCTGCCACAATGCCGCAAAACCACCCACATCATTCCAGCCAGCATCCAGTGGCACCACCACCACGTCGCCAGACTGACTTGCCGTCAGCGGCTCCATAATAGCGTAATCAATCGAATCCTCCGGACAAGCCATAAAGGCCTCTTTATTGATACGGATAAAATCCAGATCCGGTGTTTGTTCAGTGAGCGCTGCCTGGCAAGCCAGATAAATATCGGAACGGAATTGTTTCAGCTGCTGTAAATACACTGAAGCGCGGAACATAAACATGCCACTGTTCCAGTAATATTCACCACTGGCGAGATATTGCTCTGCGGTTGGCAAGTCGGGTTTTTCGACAAAAGACTGCACCAGATACGCTTGTGCAGTGGCGTGACCACGGCGAATGTAGCCATAACCCGTTTCGGCATGGCCTGGCACTATACCAAAAGTGACCAGTTTACCGCTGTTGGCAAATTGTTCTGCCTGAGCAACAGCCTGCTGAAAGGCATTTGTGTCGCTAATGACATGGTCAGCCGCCAGCACCAACAATAATGGGTCTTCACCATTTTGAGTGGCCTTCAGCGCAGCCAGTGCAATAGCAGGGGCGGTATTACGGCCAACCGGCTCCAGCAAAATAGTGCTTTGACTGAGCGCAAGCTGTCTCAGCTGCTCAGCGGCAATAAAACGGTGTTCTTCGTTACAGATCAGTAAAGGTGCACTGTGAGCTAAACCCTGTAACCTTAATAAAGTTTGTTGCAGCATGGTTTGGCTGCCGGTCAGCGCCAGAAATTGTTTTGGATAGTTGCCGCGTGACAGCGGCCACAAACGCGTCCCTGATCCGCCAGCCATGATAACAGGCATAAACATGGTAATTTCCTTTTGATAAAAGCAGTGTTGCGCTCAGTCTGTCTGGCACTATGCGCAGTGTCAACTGGCGCTTTTTCATGCTGGCCGACAGTCAGGCCCGGAACAATCAATTTTATGGCCAAAGGCTTTTTGCTTACTTGCTAAGGCATAAGCCCCAGTTAAAGAGCTCTGTCAAGCAGGCATCAGCCTCTCGTTAAATTTCCAGATGCCGCCAGTCTAGCCAATGGCTGCCACTGTTATTTTGCAGCTGTACACCAGTGGGCCTGATATCGGTGATCAATCCCTGTGGGATAGTCATTCCGGTGCGAAGCGCGGCTAATCGCTCTGCCCTTTGGCGTTTGGCCCGGGCCGATGGATCAGCGCCTGCTTTGAGTAAAATAGCAGCAAGCTCGGACGATTCCGGCACCAACAATAACGGTGTGTCTTTAAAGGCAAAGGTGGCACCAATCGGATGCACTGCGTTACGCAACTGGCCATCATCCGGCAAGGCGCCAAGCTGCAACAGTTCTTGCACCAACGGCGTGACTTGTTGTGGCAAAAACTGATTACTCAGCAGCTGATAAAGCACGGGCGCATCCCCACTGCGATAACGCAGCACAGCGCGGCTGACATAAGGTTTAAACAACTGCAGCAGTTGTAGCGCTACTTCGGGATCACGGTGAATATCACCGGTGATACCGGCATAAAAAGCCGTTTTGCCTGGCACCTGCCCCTGGCGCATCAAGGCTTTCACCAGACTGAGCTGGCCATAAGCGGCGGCTTGTACCAAAGCGTTATTCTGCTCAGCGTCAGCCACTGCCACAAAAGCCGGTTCAGCGCCGAGCGCAAGAGCCTGCTCTGCCAAATCAAACTGACGTTTTTGCATCAGACACTGAAACAACGTCTGATAATCCGATCTGATATTGACCGGCAGCTGAAACTCTTTGACCAGGAGCAGTGCTTTGTCACAACGGCCATTTTTAAATGCCTGCTCAGCGACCGCAGTCAGCTCAGTTTTATTAAACTGCTGTGCCTGTACCTGCTGTAAAAACACCTCGTTGTTTTGTTTCAGCGCACCTGAGCTATAGACAAACTGTTCCGGAGTGCTTTTACAACCCAGCAAAAATAACAACATGATCCAGCATAAACGATTCATCCCGACCTCTTTTATCTGATTAAACACCAGGTTTTACGCCCGGTATTTTTATTGTTGCAGCAAGAGTGACTCAGCTTTTGTTGTGATAGGTTTTAAACCAATCGACAAAATGTTGCATACCAACAGCCAAAGCAGTGGCAGGTTTAAAACCAACCAGTTGCTCAAGTTGCTGCACATCGGCATAGGTCTGATACACATCACCCGCCTGCATCGGCAGATAATTTTTCTTTGCCTTTAAGCCGGCAGCAGCTTCGATGGCACTGATAAAATCTTCCAGTGCAACCGGCTGATTATTGCCAATGTTATAAAGTGCATAATAAGGGTTGTTTGGCTGTTGTTGCGGGTAACCTGCACTGCCTGGCAATTTATCCTGCACACGCAGAATACCTTCAACAATATCATCGATATAAGTGAAGTCCCGCATCAGCTGGCCATGGTTGTACACATCAATCTGCTGACCGGCCAGAATAGCTTTGGTAAATTTCCATGGCGCCATATCGGGTCTGCCCCAGGGGCCATACACAGTAAAAAAACGCAGCCCCGTGGTTGGCAGCTGATACAAATGGCTATAGGTATGCGCCATCAGCTCATTGGATTTTTTGGTGGCGGCGTATAACGAAATGGGCGTATCCACAGCGTCAGTTTCACTAAAAGGCACTTTTTGCTGGTTGCCATACACTGAGCTGGAGCTGGCATACACCAGATGCTCAACCTGATGATGGCGGCAACCTTCCAGAATGGTCATCATGCCAATCAGGTTGGAGTCGACATAAGCCATTGGATTATCAATCGAATAACGCACTCCAGCCTGAGCACCGAGGTGGATCACCCGCTGAAACTTTTCGCTGGCAAAAAGTGCGGTCATGGCAGCTCTGTCACTTAAATCCAGTGGCACAAAGCGAAAAGTCTGCTGTTGGTCGGCTGATAAGCTGGCTTTAATACGTGCCAGTCTGGCCTGTTTAAGTGCTACATCATAATAGTCATTCAGGTTATCAAGTCCAACGACCTGATGACCCTGGGCACAAAGTTGCTGCGCAACCTGACTGCCGATAAAACCAGCAGCGCCTGTAACTAAAAATTTCATATAAACATCCGTTATTGTCAGATCTGAGCAGTGTGCAAACAAAGCCGTGCAGAAATCACAACTCAGTGCAGCATCACTTCTGGCTGGTACTGCTCAATCCTTTTGAACCATCAGAAGGTAAAAAGCCGCATCCATATAACGGATACGGCACAGGCTCAGGCGGTTTAGTCCGCCAGCAGCTGGGTTAACTTTTGTTTAAACTCAGCACCAAAAGCCGAGCGCAGCGCATATTCGGCATTGGCCAGTGCATAACCCAGTTTATTGCCGCAATCATGCGATTTACCTTTAATATGATAAGCCTCAATCACTTCCAGTAACCGCAGCTGATGCAGCGCGTCCGTCAGCTGAATTTCATCACCGGCACCTGGCGGCGTAAAGGCTAATAAGTCCCAGATAGTGGGTGATAAAATATAACGGCCGGTAATGGCAAAATTGCTTGGCGCTTCATCCAGATCCGGTTTTTCCACCATGTCCACCACCGGCACACTTTGGCCCTGACTTAACGGCGCACCGGCTAAATCCACCACCCCATACTGATTCACCAGATGCTGAGGCACAGGCTCCACCATGATCTGGCTGTGACCGGTTTCATGGTATCTTTTGATCATTTCCGCCAGGTTGTCTTTTTTCAGATTGCTGTGGTACTGATCAACTATCACATCCGGCAACAACACGGCAAAAGGATGGTTGCGCACTACTGGACGCGCACACAAAATGGCGTGGCCAAGGCCAAGCGCCTGCGGTTGACGCACTGAAATCACAGTCACGTTTTTTGGTGTGATATTACGCACTTCATCCAGCAACTGGCGTTTCACCCGTTTTTCCAGCGCAGCTTCTAATTCAAAACTGGTATCAAAATGGTTTTCGATGCTGTTTTTTGAAGAATGGGTCACCAACACAATTTCGGTGATCCCTGCGGCAACAGCTTCCTGTACCACATATTGGATCAGCGGTTTGTCGACAATAGTCAGCATTTCTTTTGGCATGGCTTTGGTGGCAGGCAACATGCGGGTGCCAAGACCTGCCACAGGGATGACGGCGCGGGTGACTTTTTTATCATCTTCCGGGCGGTTTAACAGCGAAGTGTGCGGATGTTTAGTATCCATCTGAGTGGTCCCATTCCATAGTGGAAAATACGATTACTTATGGAACCGCATGATAGCAGAAAAGTTTTTAACTTCCTTCTACTTCAACATCAGTCTGCCTGCAAAAAATAGCATAGGCAAAACAACAGCCGGCTAATCCGCTGCTGTCGAAGCGGGCTTTGCCACAAGGACGCTCAGGAGCGCTGGTTAAAACACTCAAAGGATTGTTGTAGCAGTGTGGCCTCTGCAATAAGGCCAAAAGCCGTCAGCAGCAATATCACAGTTTCTGCGGTGCACCAGCCATCTGATGTTTGATTCCGTCTGAGTAAATATTGTGACGGCCGCGCCGACTGCAGCCTGATTGACGGGATTTGTTGCAGATATGGGCTTTGATTATACATTTTACGCGCCAGTTGCCAGGTTGCATCCAGTAAAATCAGCTGGATACACCGCCTTTGTGTACCGACAGGCTGTTGTTGCAGCTGTTCTGTTGACTCTGGTGTTGCCTGTTGTTGCCAGTGCAGCTGCCAGTGTTCTACATCCAGTATCAGTGCTTCAGGTTCAGGGTAAAGCAAAAAACTGCATTGTTCTGGCAGGCTTTTTATTAAAAGCGCATCGGGCTCCACTCTTGACCAAGGCACTCTTCGCACCCTGACCCGGCCTGACAACAAACTTTGTTGCACCAACACACCTGTGTTAGTGCTTTTTTGATATTCGGTGCTGTGGGTCAGCAGCACTATGTCGATGCCATCTTGCCAATCGGCAGGAGAAAATGCAGCACTGGAGCTAAACATCACCTGGGAAGCAGTGGCAGTGCCAGCTGTGGCGCCTGATTAAATTCCAGCTGCAAGTCATCCGACAGTTGTGCAGTGTCCGTTAAATCCAAAGTACATTGAGTTGAGTTACATTGCACTTTGGCGGCAAGTTCAGAACTTGCCGACAATAACACAGCTTCTTTTTGAAATTGCAGACTGAGTCCAGTCATTTCGGGTAAAAAGTATTTGCCAAGACCAGCCAGCTCTTTTAACAGGGCATCAAATTGCTGATGCATTTGTTTAAGCTGCGAAAGTTTTATTGTTGCATCCAGTGGCATCCGGCTGCGTAAACGAAAATTCAGATCACAAGGCGCTGCATTTGGCTGCTGCTGCAGCACAATCAGCGCTTTGCGGTTATTTAACAGCTCTGAATAAGGCAGGATCAGCTCACCATTGGCAGCAACAGTTAATGGCTCATCACTGATGTCGGTGGTGATCCTGGCGCCGGTGAGTTCACAAGGCTGTTGTGTGCCCTGACGCTGCAACATAAAAGCCAGCGTAATAGCACTGTATTCGGCTTTTTCACTTTTTTTCAGCCGGGCATAAAAACCGTCGTAATTAAACTGGGTATTGGCCAGGACTGGTGCACTCAGCACCAACGCCAGCAGACCGGACAACAACCGCATCAGCTTTCTTCCATAAATTTGTGGTTGGCGGCGATCATATCGCGGATTTCAGTGACATAAGACTTACCCCGCTCTGAATAACGGATCAAGCCCTGCGCAAGTTTCTGACCTGTAACTTTACCTTCTTGTTTACGGATTTCAGCGCGGATAGCACGTAAATCGTCATACACATAAAAGGTATTCAGGTTATAAAAATAGGCATTCACGCTGGCGGCAATGTCTTTAAACATGGCCACTTCGTGGTATCTGCCGGCCGGCCTTTTGGCTGGCACAAAACCACAGCCAGCTTTAAAACACCACTGACCAAAAAAGTTAAAACCGTCGGTGGCAAAACGACTGGAGCCCCAGCCAGATTCTTTTGCCGCCTGTGTGAGCACCAGGCTGCTTGGGATCACATCAACACGGCTTAATAAGTCGTTGATCCCAGCATCATCAGCTTCAGGATAATCCACTTTAAATTCATCAAACAGACTGTAGATAAAGGCATACTCTTCCAGCGTCAGCTCTTGTTTGTTGCTGCGCTTTTGTTGCAGCTCAACGATTTGTGCGCGCAGCTTTAATAAACGGCTGTTTTCCCGCTCAATAAAAGGTTCCAGATATTCAAAAAACGCTTTTTTGCGTTTGGCGGTATCTTTAATAGCGGCAAAATCTGGCACTGCGGTTAACGCCGGCATATGCTGCGGATAAGTCAGACGCGCCAGTAACTTTTTTTGATCAGCGCTGTCTAACGCCGAAATCCGGCTTGGCATCTGCCAACTGGCAAGTTCTTGAGCATCCGCCACAGGATCTGAGCGTAAGAACGGATAGGCAGCTGCCAGCAGCACAACAAAAGCGACACCTGCTTGCGCCGTTGTTTTGAGCCATAACTTCATAACCAACTTTCCTCTGTACAAATACCCTTCAGTTGTTCGTGTGACGAACCCTGAATGTAAGTTTGCCGACTTTTATTTTGTCTGGGTTGGTCATTTTAACCACTATAATCGGCTTTTTCGACCAAAACTTGGTGTTAAGACCAAAATGCTCTAAGTGATAATTTTTAAACTACTGATTTTTAAGGGTATTAATTATGGCCTATTTTATGCTCAAGCTAGAACAAATTACCCTCAAGGAGCAAATAACATGAAAAAAGTAATAGTACTAACCCTCATCGCTGGTCTTTGCAGTGTTTCTGCATCCGCCACTGCCAAACAACTTTCTGCACAATTCCCTTCAGCCGGATTAACCCAACTGCAAATTCAGAACGGGGTTGGTGAACTCAGATTTGAACAAAGCAATGATGCAACTATCAGTGTTGAAGTTGATGTAAAACCTGCTGAAAAATGGCTGTTTAAAGAAGCTGATGTCGAAGCAGCTACTCTTGAATCGTCGGTCAAGGCAGACCGTTTAACAATATCTGTGCCTATGGATGATACCGAACAAAAATGGCTGGTAAAAATACCCAAAGGCATGGCTTTGGATCTACAACTGGGCGTCGGTGAAATTGATATTAAAGCCCAGGCATCTGATATCAATGCCTCAATTGGTGTGGGTTCCTTTAAAGCGAATGCAGCTGTCAGCAACTATCGCAAAATCGCCCTGTCGGCCGGTGTTGGCGAAGTCAGCGTCAAAACCAACACCTCGGTGAAAGTGGACCGTCATCTGATCGGTGGCGAAGCAACCTATGACGGTTCGGGTTCAGACATTATTTCCGTTGATGTTGGTGTAGGTGATGCCGTTGTGCGCGATACCATCCATTAAACTGCAAAACCAGTTTGCTTTAACTATGCCGCCGAATCTGGCAGTGATCACAGCCACCTCAACCTGAGGTGGTTTTTTATCTGTGGATATCCACCTGCAGCCAAGACACTTCAGTACGCCAAAAATGACTCAGCTCGGTATTTAAATCAAAAAAGCTGGTGATAGGTAAAGAGCGGCCACTGACACAGGCCTGGGTAAAACGATGGCAATTGTTGGTTAATAAATCATAACGCTGATAGGTAAAAATCTGACTGACTGCCCGCTGTGCACATTCTGGACTGATAAGCACTTCACCAGCCTTGTTGCAGGCCGCCAGTAAATGGTTGCCACTTCTGTTGTCAAAAAACCGGGTGATTGACACAGAACGCACCAAACCTGTGCCCTGTAACTCAACGATCTGGCCTTCACCGATATAAATACCACTATGTTCAAACAGATGAAAAATCTCACAGATCACAACAGCTCCAGCCGGAACTTCCGATAATTTCAGCATGATTGATTTTTTTTGATGAATTTGGCTCAGTATGATTGCAAAAGCTTTGTGGCTGTGTAAAAAGGTGTAAGGAAATTTTAATAATCAAGATGTCCGGATGGATGTCTGAATTCAGTAAAATGCGGAGGCAGTAAGGTAAGCGGTATGAAACCAATTGAGCGCTCGAAAAAATTAGATGGTGTGTGTTACGACATTCGTGGCCCTGTGGCACGCGAAGCAAAAAGGATGGAAGAAGAAGGCCATCGCATTTTAAAACTCAATATTGGTAACCCCGCCCCTTTTGGTTTTGAAGCGCCGGACGAAATTCTTAAACATGTGATCCATAACCTGCCAACAGCTCAGGGTTATACCGACTCACAGGGTATTTATCCGGCCCGGGTGGCAGTGGCACAGTATTATCAAAGCCGCGGCATTTTAGGCGCAGACGCTGACGATGTTTACATTGGTAATGGGGTGTCTGAGCTGATTTTAATGTCATTGCAGGCACTGTTAGACAATGGCGATGAAGTGCTTATTCCATCACCGGATTATCCACTCTGGACTGCTGCCGTGAATCTGGCCGGTGGCAAGGCGGTGCATTACCGCTGTGATGAAGCCGCCGACTGGTATCCGGACACTTCGGATATTCGCAGCAAAATTAACAGCCGCACCAAAGCCTTAGTGCTGATCAACCCCAATAACCCGACAGGCGCTGTCTACGACAAAACCATGTTGCTGGATTTACTGGCCATTGCCCGTGAGCACAACCTTGTGGTACTCAGCGACGAAATTTACGACAAAATTTTGTATGACGGCGCCGAACATATTGCCACCGCGTCACTGGCCGATGATTTAGTGCTGCTGACTTTTGGTGGTTTATCAAAAAACTACCGTATTGCCGGATTCCGGGTGGGCTGGTTATTTATCTCTGGCGCCAAACAAGCGGCGCGGCATTATATTGAAGGCCTGAATATCCTGGCGTCGATGCGGCTTTGTGCCAATGTTCCTTGCCAGCATGCAGTACAAACTGCGCTGGGCGGTTATCAGAGCATTAATGAGCTGATTATCCCGGGTGGCCGTTTGTATGACCAGATGGATCTCGCTCATAAACTTATCAACGATATTGACGGTTTAAGCTGTGTGCGGCCCAAAGGCGCCATGTATTTATTCCCGAAAATTGACCGGAAAAAATTCCCGATCAAAGACGATGAGCTCTTTGTGCTGGATTTTTTGCGTCAGCATAAAGTGCTGCTGGTGCATGGCCGTGCTTTTAACTGGCCTGAGCCGGATCATTTCCGCGTGGTGTTTTTGCCGCATAAAGAACAGCTGGAAATGGCACTTAGTAAACTGGCGCAGTTTTTACCAGGTTACCTCCAGCAATAACGGACAAAGCTATGAGCCAACAGAGCCACTTTTTTGCTCATCTGTTTAGGATGAAACTGATCAACCGCTGGCCGTTAATGCGTAACGTCAATATCGAAAACGTGGCAGAGCATAGCCATCAGGTGGCCATGGTGGCCCATATGCTGGCGGTGATTGGTCAGCAACTTTTTAAAGGATCCATTCACCCTGAGCGGGTGGCCACACTGGCATTATTTCATGATGCCAGTGAAGTAATCACCGGTGATTTACCGACACCGGTGAAATACTTTAATCCGCAAATTGCAGTGGAATATAAAAAGATTGAAGCTATTGCCGAGCAAAAACTGTTGTCGATGTTACCGCCAGAACTGCAAGCTGTTTATCAGCCGTTGTTGTTGTCGGCAGAGTACAACGAAGCAGAAAAACGGCTGGTCAAGGCAGCCGATCATCTTTGCGCTTATTTAAAAGCGATTGAAGAAATTTCGGCTGGTAATCATGAATTTACCATCGCAAAAAGACGGCTTGAGAAAATGCTGCAAAGCTATCCTGAGCCTGAAGTGCAATATTTCCTGCAGACCTTTGCCGCCAGTTTTTCGCTGACACTGGATGAAATTAGCCTCGAAGATCCGCTTTAAATCAAAGCGGCTGCAAAGTCAGCCGCTTTTATCTTCCTGTTGTCTTATCTGATTGATTCAACGCAAAAGCGTCGATAAGCCCCCGCCCGGCCTCAAAACCCGATAAATGCTAATGCCGATGTGGCTGATGCGCAGCCTGTGAGCCGTGCTCGTGCTCGTGCTCGTGCTCGTGCTCGTGCTCGTGCTCGTGCTCGTGCTCGTGCTC
>NZ_DAIPZL010000019.1:45887-52657 GCF_036782235.1 Rheinheimera sp.
GTGCAAAGAGTTTGTGGCGTTTTTATTGTCGCGACAAGCTTCATCGGCGGTTTCAAATTCAACAGTGGTATGGGCAAGCTTATAAGGCGCCAGCAACTGCCTGACTTCAGTTTTGTAATAAGGCAGCTCGCGGCCATCAGCCTGGGCTTTGAGCACCAGATGCACTGTCAGTACATGTTGCTCGCCATCGAGTGACCACAAATGTAAATGATGACAACTAGCGACAAAAGGCAAAGTCGTTAGTTTTGCAGAAAGTTCGGCAGCAAGCACCGGGCTTGGACTCACCTGCAAAAACAACTGCAAAGTCTTGCGCAAATTACGCCAGACGTTGAGCAAAATAAAGCAGGTAAAACCAATACTTAGTACCGGATCAATCCAGACCCACCCCGTCAGGTACAACACAATACTGCCAACAAGCACTGCTGCCCAGCCTAAAACATCTTCCAGCAAATGCCAGCTCAGTACCTGTTCGTTTTGGGTTTTGCCAAAACGTAATTTATAAACAGCAGCACCATTGACCAGCACCCCAAGTACTGCCAGCACAATCATGCCCTCGGCCATGGGTTGCTCGGGTTGCCATAACCTGGGAATTGCTTCGGATAAGATCCACAACGACCCAAGCACCAGAATAATACTGTTGACCAGCGCACTTAACAAAGACCAGCGCCGGTAACCATAGCTATAACGCTGATTCGCTTCCCTTTTTGCCACCTTGCTTGCTACCCAGGCAAAAGCAATGGCCAGACAGTCGCCTAAGTCGTGCATCGCGTCTGCCATAATAGCCACACTATTGGTTAAAAACCCGCCGACAAACTCAATCAAGGTAAAACCGAAATTTAACCAGAAGGCAGTAGCAATATTGCTGCTCTCGCCGTTGTGATGATGCTGGTTATGATCATGGGGCATTGTTGACGCCTGAATATAAAAACCTGATTCAACTTAACCAGTTCGATGACATGTCGCAAGCGATAAGCGTAGTTGCCGCAGCTCCTGCTGCACAAAACAGCAATCAGTACCAACTGGCTACTGAAAAAGTTGCAGCGGCGCAGCGCTCACTATAGGCTGACGGCTAAATTCTGTTGTCGGAGTGTGCTGTGCGTTTGTTGTTATTAAGCTTGTTGTTTTCCGGCTCTGCCTTGGCTTCTGCGAAATTTTTCCCTGAACAACCGGTTTTTAACAAAGGGGTCTGGCCCGATCACAGCCAGGACTTATGTTTTGTCGCCGACGAAACGCTGAAGTATCTGAATAAAGGCCAGCATTACGACCCGGCAGCTATCCATGGCGGCAAACTTGCTGGCATCAGTACCGATCTGCAGCGGGTTAAAGACACCCTGGCGTTTTTATGTACTGTCAATCAGCAAGATCAGGCTGCAGGCAGGCCGTCTCGACTGAGCGACCCTGTTTTTATTCAGAATGAATTTGAGTTTGTACGCTGGTATCCGGACAGAGCTGCAGCCGCCAAAGTGGCCAAAGACAAACCACTGCTGCAAAAATTACCGTCCGACCAAATTTTACAAACCAAATATTATGTGCGCATCGCCGATGGCAAAAACGCAAAATCCCCGAGCCACCCACAAGCCTTATATGGCCTGCCTTATGATGAAGCAAAGCTGAAACTTGAAGATGCCGACAAACTCGGCAACAAAATCACCCGATTTCAGTTTGGCAAACAGGATATCCTCAAAGGCGCGCTGGAACAAAAGCCGCTGAAGGCGCCGGCGCTGATATGGCTTAGCCGAGAGGATTTAGAAGGTGCACTGCTACAAGGCACAGCGGTGATCCCTGCCGACAACAAGGGTTATCGTTATTTTAACGTACACCGTAGCAACGGCATTCCCTACAACAGGTTATTAACCCCGGAGCAGCAACAGCGCTATTGGTACTTTAAAGAGGTAAAAAGTGTGCTGGGCTATGGCAAAGATGCTGACTATAAAATTCCGATAGCGCCCAAGGTGACTGTGGCTGGTGATATTGTCAATCTTGGACTGGGTAAGCTAATCTTGCTAGCCACCCCTGAGCGCGGCACAGTGCACTATCGTTTAACCGTGCTCGCTGACACAGGCGGTGCCTTTGCCAACAACCAGTTTCAGCTGGATTGGTTAAGTGGTTATTACCGCGACTTTGCAGACTATCATCAGGACAATAAACACCGTGGCGACTACAGCCAGGTCTGGGTACTGCTGAAAAAACAATAAAACATCAATAAAAACCAACAACAGGATTGAATTCAGCATGAGATTATTCTGGCTGCTGCTGACGTTTTACGGAGCAAACTGTCATGCCAGCATCGACTATGCAGCATGGTCCGCAACAAATAAAGACGGCAGCTGGACCAGGACAGCAGAATCAGCAGTGGCGAATTCGGTCTTGGTTGAGCTGGTACCGAAGGATGTAAAATATTTCTGCCCGGCTTATCCCCAACTTGCCAAAACCGAGCGCCGTAAATTCTGGGTGGGTTTACTCTCGGCTATGGCAAAACCAGAAAGTAACTTTAAACCACAAAGATATTACCGGGAAAAGTTCCGGGACGCTAAAGGCCAAGAAGTGATATCCAGGGGCTTGTTGCAGATCTCTATCGAAAGCGCGAATCAGAAACGTTATGGCTGTGCCATCAAAGATGCATCTAAGCTACATGACCCAGCAGTGAACCTCAGTTGTGGTGTCAAAATCATGTCTAAATGGGTGGCCACAGACGGCATTATTGCCAAACATCAGAAACCACGCAGCCACAAAGGTGCCAGTCGCTATTGGTCAACCTTAAGACCCCAGCATGGCCATTTACGCGCAATTGCAGACTTTACCCGCAGCCTGACATTTTGTCGTTCAGACAGCGACCCTGTGTAACAATGATTGAATAAATCGCAAAGTTAATGTAGCTAATTCACTGTTTAATTTGTAAATTAATAATCTGCAGCTAGCATTAGTTGCATTAGGGAACCATGTTACATTCTGTTGTTTTTGCAACTCGCACGGCGACGCAGTTGCACTTTTACAAGGTAGCAAGAGCGTATGGATAACCGCGGTCGCATGATCAGGCTAAAGCTGACCGGCAAGTTAATGGTGGTGATGGCGGCTATTCTGATCTTTTGTCAGTTACTGCTCTCTGCAACACATCTGTATCAAAGCAATTTACAACTGAACAAACAACATAAAGCCAGACTGGACGCCACAATTAAAACACTGGCGCAAAGTATTGCCATTGATGTCTGGAATTTTAATCCTGGCTCACTCGAGGTTTTACTTGGCCCGCATCTGACTGATCCTGGCATCAAAAAAATTGCCATCAACGACGCCGGCAACAACAAGCTTGAACTGCCAAACCAGACGTTACTGGGCAGCAGTCAGGACGGTGCAGTGATAGAAAAAACGATTGAACTGACACTGGGGGGCCAGCAAACCAGTGTCGGACAAATTAAAATATACAGCAGCACCGACTATATCGCAGATGAACTAAAACAAATTATGCTGCGCCAGACCGGTGAAATGGTGCTGTTGATCCTGATCCTGGCAGCAGGTTTATCTCTTGCATTATCAAAGCTGGTATTACAGCCACTGCGCAAACTAAATGCCGCACTTACTGCAGCGGTCAATAGTAAAGACGGCATAGTGCAGAACCCACTGCTGGGTTTGCAGGATGAATTTGAAGAGGTCGCGGTCAGTATTGCCGGCTTATCCGGTCGTTTATCCGGTGATATTAAAACTATCTCGGAGGCCAAAGCCGATTTGCAACAAGAGAAAGAGCGCACAGAGCAGGCACTGAATCATCTGAAACAGACACAGGAAGCACTGTTACAATCAGAAAAACAAGCGTCGTTAGGTTCGCTGGTGGCAGGTGTCGCCCATGAGGTCAATACACCACTTGGGGTGGTAATTACCAGTATTACCTGTATCAATGATATGGTGCAGCAGCTGCTGCGTGATACCGAAGCCGGCACCCTGACCAAACCACAGCTGGTGAGTCAACTGGATAAACTGACGGAAGCTACGCATCTGATTATTAACAACACCAGCAGAGCCTCGCAATTAATCAATAACTTCAAACTGTTATCGCAAGAGCAACATGGTGAAGCACAACGTTGGTTTAATCTTTCCAATTATATTCAGGATGTTGTGACCAGCATGCAGGATCAGCTGAATGCACATCAGATCAAGCTACAGTTGCAAATTGAACCTGAGATTATTATTTCCAGTATGCCCGGGCTTTATGCACAGCTGGTTAGTTCTTTGTTATCGAATGTGATGGAACATGCTTTTCCTCAGGGTCAGGGCGGTAACTGCTTATTACGCCTTGCGCTAAGGCAAAACGAAGTGTGTTTAAGTTGTAGTGATCAAGGTGTGGGTATAGCACCTGAGCTACAAAGGCGTGTATTTGACCCTTTTTACACCACTAAACTTGGCGTAGGCAGCAGTGGTTTAGGTATGGCCATTGCATACCGAATCGTTAAATTTAACCTGCAAGGCGATATTCAGGTGCACAGTATTGAACAACAAGGAACAACTTTTGATATCAGGATCCCCTATCATGCTGCGCAACTTGACTAGTGTGTTGTTATTGCTGAGTTGCGGTGTTGCAGCAGAAACTGACATTCATGGTTTTGGTTCAGTTCGCGCTGGCAAAATGTTGCCAAAAGGTGAAAACCCGAAGCTGGTTGATATGTATGCCGGTGACGGACTGATTTGGCGTGACGAAACCTTATTTGCGTTGCAAACCACAACTGATTTACAGGATTCACTTCGGGTTACCCTGCAAATGATGGCAAAAGGCAGTGACGACTTCAGTGCCAAAATGAGCCTGGCGTTTTTAAGTTATCAATTAAACCCAGATATGCAAATTAACTTTGGCCGCATTGCCAACCCGCTGTTTGCCCAGTCGGATTTTCAGTATGTGCGTTATGCCCATGACTATGCCCGTCTGCCTAAAGCTGTGTACTGGAATTTTGATTTTGAGACTATTGAAGGTTTATCCTTTGAACACAAAGCCACGGTGAAAGATTTTGCCGTGAAGTACCGCCTTATTACCGGTGATTTCAGCGGGAAAACCTTTAAAAGTGTGCGCCCTGAAGGGGTGCCCATCAAAATGCACAATATTATCAATGGTTATCTTGAATTATCACGCGATTACTGGACTGTGTTTGGCGGTGCTATGCAAGCTGACGGCGATGGTACCGCTATTGATGAACAACTCATTTTTCCTGTGGTGTTACCTGCCCTGTCGAATGTAAACGCCAGCCCTGCCGAAAAACAACAGCTTCTTGATACCCTGAGTATGTCAAAACGGGCGAGATACTACTATTTTGGTGCACGCTTGCAATTTGGCGACTGGAAAATTGAAGGTGAAAAAACCAATTATGGCATTCTAAACAGTGCAGATCCCCGCAACACAGCACATTATGTGGCTGTGTCCAGAAGATTTGACCCATTTATCCTCACTTATCACCACGAATGGAGTATGCAGGACATTAATGATCTGGGATTTCTGCGTGATATCACCCATCCTGCACTCAGGCAAATCGGCACTCAGGTTTATCAGCGCCTGGCCACCCCAAACCGTTTTTCGATGGATGTATTAACGCTGCGTTACGATTTGCAACCAGGAGTAAGCTTTAAAATTGACTATATGCAAGGGCGGGATCGTCAACCTAAGGTTGATGAGTTCCGTGGTTTTTCCTTTGGCGTAGACTTTGTGTTTTAGGGTGCAAAGATGAGATTGCTGATGCTTTTCATCACCCTGCTATTAAGTTTGTCTGTTCATGCAACTGAACTGGTGCTGATAGCGCATCAGAGTAATAACAACAAACTCGAGCAACATAGCCTTATCCAGTTATACCTGAATAAAACCAGTACCTTTGCAGATGGTTCAGCAGCAGTTATTTTTCACAGTGCCAGAGATTCAGCACAGCATCAGCAATTTTGCCTAAGCTTACTCAATCTGACCGCTGCTCAATATCAGTCCTATTGGTCAAGGCTGATTTTTACCGGCGCAGCTGCCAGACCGCATTTTGTGCAAAGCGATGCAGAGATGCTCAAAATTGTCAGTAATAATAAATCAGCTATCGGCTATATTTCAGCGTCAACTGAGCCTGTTAATGTGCGGATCGTTGGTTATTTGCATAACGGCAAGTGGCAGGCAATGCCTTAACAGTAGTGACTTAGCTGGTGATTTCATTACAAGATACCCAAGGCTGTGGATCTAACTCTGGGTATCAGTGCGCTAAGTTACGCTTCGCTTTTAAGCATTAAGCCTGTAGCCTCAAGACGAAACAATAGAGCTTTTAGTAAACACCATCCTCCTTCACCGAACTGACACAGCCGCTTACGCCTATCTTATTTATGAATCACAAGTTTCTGCTGATAAAAGTCCCTGCTCATGCGGGGATTTTTTTATGCTTTTAAGAAGCGGATTGGTGGGGTTAATGGCTTGATTGGGAGCCTTGATACCCTTAGCAGAGCAAGCCGTTCAGCAGGAAAGAAGCCAAATTGTTGGGATTGCGCGGGAGACATGATATTCCTCGCAGAGTTCAGGCCGTTCAGCTGGCGAAACGCAAAACTGTTTGCGTTGCCGAGAAGCCTTGATATCCGTCGCAGAGCTCGGGATTGTTCGGCACCTCCTGTGCCTCATCCCTGCGGGACCAGCCTGCGGCTGTCCAAAACCGTTCCTGACGTTTTTGTGTTCAGACCGGACGACGCCAAACTGTTGGCTTCACGAATTCCCGATTTCGCTGTACTACTCTACGCGCAGTAAATCGCCGGAGCCTAAATACAAAAAACCC
>NZ_DAIPZL010000020.1:0-43015 GCF_036782235.1 Rheinheimera sp.
GACCCCCACCATGTCAAGGTGGTGCTCTAACCAACTGAGCTAAGGACGCATTTTGCAATACCACCGGCAGGTGGTTTTGACAACGGACGCTATAGTATTTTCGCGGACAGGCTATTGCAAGTGATTTTTTGGCAAGCCCCGTCAAGCGCTGTTATTTTGTGCGAAATGTCTGCAGCGTTCAGCTTTGCCCAGGTTGAGCGGCAATTTTAAACTGACAGTGCTGCTGTAACTGTTGCCACCAGGCTACATGACGGTTGAGTTGCTGTCTAAGCTCTTGATGCTGAGCTTCTGTACGCTGATAAAGCACTGCAGCTATGGGACTTTGTTGATAAATCCGGTTTAACGCGGGTTGCAATTGCTGGCTTATACCATCCAGTTCGGCCAAATAGGGCTGAATTTTGCCAATAAACTGTTGCAATAAAATGTTGTTGAGAATTTGCGTTTTGTCTTTGGCCTGAGGTCGTTGGCAAAAAGCATCAAGGTTGATGTGGTCAAGCTGTGCATTCAGCGCACTGAGCCAGCCGTTATTCTGCCGCAGGCTATATTGCCAGTCAGCCAGCAGCTGGCTTTGATAAAGGGCGCCAACCTGGTGATTAATAAAAGCTGCATCAGTGCTAGCCAGAGCGGCAAGATCCTTTTTCAGTACATTGTCTTGCAAACGCCCAAGCTGCTGCAGTGCCGTCAATGTTGAGGTGATACTAACACCGCTTTGAATGCTACGTTGACTGCCATACAGTTGCTGGCGCAGTGTCTGATCGGTCAACAGGAAGTTGGCCAATACCTGAGGTAACTGCTGTTGTTTTTCCTGATAAATCAGCTGAAGTTTCTGCTGCAAATCTGCATCCAGTTGCGGGTGCTGCAGGCAGGGTTTGAGCTGATTGACTAACTGCAGTTCGTAACCGAGTTGATTCGCGACCGTCATGGTTTTGCCAAGGCTGTTATTACGCTCGGCAACAAGCTGCTGTAATCCACAGCGTCGCAGCACCACCAAATCAAGTACATTCAGTTTTGTGTCGGGGAGCGGCTGATAAAGCTGCCGTACCGGCGGTAGTTCAGGCACAGGAGTAAGTTTAGGTGCCAGATCAGGCAGCTCCAGCATACGCTGAAGTCTGCTGTGATAATCCAGCCATAAATCTTCGGCATCATGCCTGCTGCAACTGCCGAGCGTGAAACACAACAACAGCGGCAGTAAAGCGCCAAACAGCCTTCTGTTTAGTCGATCAGGCTGCGGTTTCCGGTGCTGCTGGGGTTGAGGTGTTGTTTTTTTGTTGGCCATCTTCTATCCGGTGCAGTTGCTGTTTCAGGATCATGGCCAGTAATACGGCGGCAACAGTCAAACCGACGATAATGCCAATCCAAAATCCATGTGCGCCCATTTTGGGGGTGAGCCAGTCGGTCAGGCCAAGCACTGTGCCCAAGCCAAAACCTATAGGCCAATATGCAATCAGCGTAATAAAAAATATTGGTTTGGTATATTTTAGGCCACGCAGAGCACAGCTTGACACCACCTGAATAGCATCGGAGATCTGGTAGAAGCAGGCCAAAATCAGAATAGAACTTGCCATGGCGATCACTGTAGCGTCTGTGGTGTATAAAGACGCTACCCAGCTGCGGGTTAAGAAAGTAAAACCGGCTATGGCAAAAGCCATCATGACAGCGAGCACTATAGCGGTACTAATTGCAGTGCGAAGCTCCCGTACGTCCATAGCACCGGCCAGATGGCCGACACGGATGGTGGTTGCCATGCCCATACTCAGCGGCAGCATAAATACTAAAGCGCTGTAGTTATTGGCGATTTGATGCGCCGCCACGACTGTAGGACCTAAATGCACTATCATCAGCGGAATACAGGCAAAGAGGGTTACTTCAAAAAACATCGCAAAGGCGATAGGGGTGCCCAGCGCAATAATTTGCCAGATCTCGCGGATTTTAGGTCTGTAATCCGGCAGTTTCAGCCGGTACGGCGCTGTACGGGCGCTTTTTAATGCATACAGGCTAATGGCCAGCAGCTGCGCCAGAAATACCAGTGAGGTTGCCACACCACAACCGGCACCACCCAATGCAGGCATGCCGAACTTACCGTAAATAAAAATATAGTTGGCCGGAATATTTACCAAAATGCCAACGAAGCTTATCCACATGGTGGCTTTGGTATAACCTATGCCTTCAAATAAATTACGCAGTACCATATAACCTGCGGCTGGGAACACCCCCCAGGCAATATAGGCCATGTAATCGAGCGCTTTTTGCCTGAGCGTATCGTCCATTTCCATCATGCCAACAGGCACCGCAATAAACTGCATTAACAAAAACACCAGCAGCGCAAGTGCAAAAGCAAGGTAAGCACCTTGCAAAGTGACAGCTGTCACTTCTTTTTTATGGCCGGCCCCAAAATGCTGCGCAATCATTGGGGTCAGAGCCAACAACAGTCCCTGAAATGTCAGAATAATTGGTAGCCACAAGGCGGATGCCACTGCAATACCGGCCATGTCGACCGGGCTGACCCGGCCGGCCATCAGGGTGTCCACCACATACATCATGGTTTGGGTCAGCTGCGCCAGCACTATAGGGCCTGACAGTTTCAGAATGGTTTTGGCTTCAAAGCGGGAAAAAGGTAACATGGCAACTCACAACAGACGGATTAGACGCGATTTTTTCGTCGCGAAACAGCGGTTAATTTAGCACAAACAGGGGCAGTGATGTTTACCGGAATAGTTCAGACTCAGGCCATTGTCGACAAAATCCAGGATCAACCAGGTTTTCGTCAGCTGCAGCTCAAAGTGGCAGCATCTTATCTGACAACGCTGGAGCAGGGCGCCAGTATTGCCATCAACGGTACTTGTTTAACTGTGGTGGGTTTTACCGCCAATGACACCGAAGGGAACGTCAGCTTTGATGTGATTGACGAAACCCTGCGCCTGACCAACCTGGGATTATTAAAACCAGGTGATTTGGTCAATTTTGAGCGTTCTTTAACTATCGGCAAAGAGCTGGGTGGCCATATTTTGTCGGGTCATATTCATTGCAGAGCGCAAATTATCGAGGTGAATAAAACGGCGCATAACTGCGCTATGCAATTAGCCTTGCCTGCGCCTTTTGGCAGTTATGTGTTTAGCAAAGGCTTTATTGCGATTGACGGCATCAGTCTGACAGTAGGACAGCTTCAGCTAAACGCAGACCAAAGCTGTGTGTTTTCGCTGCATTTAATACCTGAAACTTTAGCTGTAACTAATCTTGGCAAACGTCAGTGTGGTGACTGGGTTAATATTGAAATTGACCAGCAAAGTTACACCATAGTGCAGAGTGTGGAGCGTATGCTGGCTGCCCGCGGCTTGATCCAATAACTATCAGTGCATGTTCAGGCTGCAGCCTTTAAGGCTGCGCCTTTGCCGCTTTTATTAATAAATCTGTTCGTCATCGGCGTCGATAAACACCTGCACGCTGCGGTGCGCTTCATCTTTGTGCGTTTTAATATGGATAGGGTTACAGCAATTGCTGCAATCTTCAAAATCGTCCTGATCTTCGCCGCTGACATCCAGCGTGATATGGGTAGGGTGGCCACAAAACGGGCAGATAATGGTTTTGTTAATCAAGTCCATCATATCCTCCAGACGTGTTGTTGTGTGTTGCCGCTGCCGTTGATGTACAGGCTTAGCCGATCCTCACTAGTGTAGGCCTAAATTGTGTTTTATGTCGGCTGACTTTGCTACAGCGAAGTACTGATTTCAGGTCGCTTCGCCGTCATTGTTTCAGCAGTCTGTTATTTTGGGTTTTGCAAATGGCCGGGGGTAAGCTCAGTCAGTGAAGCAAGCACATGATCAGCAAGGGCATAACCCGGCGCATGTTGATGTGCGCTGTCAGGCACAGCAATACAGCGCATCCGGGCTGCTTTGGCGGCAATCAAACCTGTGACACTGTCTTCCAGTGCCAGGCAATATTGCGGCGCCACGCCTAAAGCTGCGGCAGCATTGAGATAGACCTGCGGATGAGGTTTTGCCAGTGGTAAAAATTCAGCCGAGCAAGTTGCCTGAAAAAAAGGCAATAATTCAAAGTGTTTTAATGTTGCCAACATCATTCTGTGGTTGGATGAAGTGGCCAAAGCTATGGGCAGCCTGAGCGATTGGCATAACTTCAGCGCTTCAAGAGCGCCTGGCATCAGTTTGCCTTTGCTGATGATCATGTTTATTACCTGCTCAATAATCAGGGTGGCCACTTCCGCCTGAGTCGGGCCCTGCCAGGCAAAACGTTGATACCAGTGTTGCACCACATTATCACAGCGCCAGCCCAGCGTTTGAGCAGTGTCCTCTGGTTTGAGCGGTACACCAAGGGAAGAAAAAATTTGATATTCAGCCTGTTGCCAGAAATTTTCCGAGTCAAGCAACAAACCGTCCAGATCAAAAACGACGACTTGGATCATCAGTTATCCATTATTTTCATGGCCTACAACAAACGTTGGCGGATCAAATCTCTGGCCTGCCAGCTGTAACGACCGCCACGGATATAAGCGTGGTGTAATAAATGATACAGATTATAAAGATCTTTCCTGTCGTTGTAATTGTTGTCGAGCGGATACACCTGATTGTATGCATTAAAAAAACTGTCGGGTAATGGGTCAAACATCTGGCTGTAGGCCAAATCTGTTTCCCGATCACCAAAATAGCTGGCTGGGTCAAATAACACCGGTACTTCAGATAAAAAGCCGATATTGCCGCGCACCAGTTCCCCGTGCAGCAGCGCAGGTTTGGGCTGATGACCATGCAATTGCTGGCGCACCCGTTCGACTATTTTATCAATATCACCAAATTGCTGATCTTGTTCGGCCAGTAGTTGCAATAACCAGCCAATTCGTTGTTCGGAAAAAAACGTTGACCAGTTGGCCTGCCACTGATTCGGCTGCATAGTGGCACTTAAATAATTATCCCAGTCAAAACCATACATCGCCTGATCGTCGGCCTGATGCAAAAAGGCCAGTTGATGACCAAGTGCCTGCCAACCGTATGGATGTGCGTTGGTCATAGGTAAGTATTCCAGCACCAAAAAGGATTTATCCAGGGTTTGACCTGCGCAGATCACCTTTGGCAAACGTACACATTGGCGCTGTGTCAGTGCCTGAATACTCAGTGCTTCGGTGTCAAAACTGTCCAGTACCTCGCGTTGATTCAGTTTGACAAAAAACTCCAACTCCTGACCTTTAAGGTGGTACAGCATATTGCCGGAATGGGTGGACAGCTGGTGTTTTTGTTCAATCTTAAAGTCACATTGCAATTCGGCACTGATTTGTTCTGCAAGAGCTTGCCACATGAATAAACTCCGGTGTTGTCAGGAAATAAAGCTGGGGATGTCAGTAGTATGGTGCAAATTTAGCCAAAGTGGAGTTGTTATGCGCAGCAGCAACACCCTTGCCTGAGCGCCTTTGTGCCAGTAAGATAACGGCGCTTTTTGGCTGATAATTGCCCGCTACGTGCCGGTCGTTGTTGGTTTAACCGTTCGTATGGTTGAACACCATCAGGCATCCACTCAGATTTGATAAAACAAGTGTCCCTTGGTATGGGCCACCACTGTAAGGAAAATGACATGCCAGTTATTACTTTGCCTGACGGAAGTCAGCGCGTTTTTGAAGCCCCTTTATCTGTATTAGACGTTGCCAAAGACATAGGTCCTGGCCTTGCTAAAGCGACCATTGCCGGCAAAATTGACGGTGTATTGGTTGACGCCTGTGAAATGATCGACCGTGACGTCAAACTGTCTATTGTCACCAGCAAAGACGACGAGGGCCTGGAAATTTTGCGCCACTCTTGTGCGCATTTGTTGGGTCATGCCATTAAACAGCTGTGGCCAAACGTCAAAATGGCCATTGGTCCTGTGATCGACAACGGCTTTTACTATGACGTTGATTTAGATCGGGCTATCAGTGCTGAAGACTTAGCAGCACTCGAAGAGCGTATGCTTAAGCTGGCAAAAACCGAATATGACGTTGTGAAGAAAAAAGTCAGCTGGCAACAGGCTTACGATACCTTCAAAGCGCGTGGCGAAAGCTACAAAATGGAAATTCTCGAGCAGAATGTCGCCAAAGACGACCAGCCGGGTTTATACCATCACGAAGAATACATCGATATGTGTCGCGGTCCACACGTGCCGAATATGCGTTTTTGCCAACACTTTAAAATTATGAAAGTGGCCGGGGCATACTGGCGTGGTGACTCAAAAAACAAAATGCTGCAGCGTATTTACGGTACCGCATGGGCGGATAAAAAGCAGCTGGCTGCTTATTTAACCCGTTTAGAAGAAGCCGAAAAACGCGACCACCGTAAAATTGGTAAAGCTCTGGATTTATTCCACTGGCAGGAAGAAGCACCAGGCATGGTGTTCTGGCATAACGACGGCTGGACTATTTACACTGAGCTGGAAAAATTTGTCCGGGAAAAATTGCGTTCATTTGATTATGACGAAGTCAAAGGCCCGTTGATGATGGACCGTTCTTTGTGGGAAAAATCAGGCCACTGGGATAAATACTCTAGTGCCATGTTTACCACTGAGTCGGAAAAACGCGAATACGCCATTAAGCCGATGAACTGCCCTGGCCATGTGCAGATTTTTAACCAGGGTCTGAAGTCTTACCGTGATTTACCGCTGCGGATGGCCGAATTCGGCTGTTGCCACCGTAATGAGCCTTCAGGTTCTTTACACGGTTTAATGCGGGTGCGTGGTTTTACTCAGGACGACGCGCACATTTTCTGTACTGAAGAGCAAATTGAAGCCGAAGTGGGCGCTTGTATCGACATGGTGTACCAGACTTATCAAACCTTTGGTTTTGATAAGATTGTGGTGAAATTGTCGACCCGGCCGGAAAAGCGGGTAGGTTCTGACGAAATCTGGGATAAAGCCGAAAAAGCCCTGGCTGATGTACTGACCAGCAAAGGTATTGAATTCCAGTACTTACCTGGTGAAGGTGCGTTTTACGGTCCAAAAATCGAATTTACTTTACACGATTGTCTGGACAGAGCCTGGCAATGTGGTACCGTGCAGCTCGATTTTTCAATGCCAGCCCGTTTAGGTGCTTCTTATGTAGCGGAAAACGGCGAAAAACAAATTCCGGTAATGATCCACCGCGCCATTTTAGGTTCGCTGGAGCGTTTTATCGGTATTTTAATTGAAGAGTACGCAGGTTTTATGCCGGCATGGTTAGCGCCAACTCAGGTTGTGGTGATGAATATTACCGACAATCAGGCCGAATATGCCCAACAATTAGTAAAAACTTTCAAATCTCACGGTATTAGAGCAACTTCTGACTTGAGAAATGAGAAGATAGGCTTTAAAATCCGCGAGCACACGCTGGCTCGTGTTCCGTATTTAGTGGTTGTTGGCGACAAAGAAGTTGAAGCCGGCGATTTAGCACTGAGAACACGTAAAGGCGAAGACCTCGGTAAAATGACTGTAGCTGCTTTTGTTGACAAGCTGACGACAGAAATCAAAAACCGGGTCTGATGATATTAATCCTTGGAGGAACATACCATTAAAGTAGGAAAGAAACCGTTACCGACGAACAGACCAAATCGTATTAACGAAGAAATCAGCGTCCGCGAAGTGCGTTTGATTGGTCTGGAAGGTGAACAATTAGGGGTTGTAGGTATTACTGAAGCCATTCGTTTGGCAGAAGAAGGTGGTTGTGATCTGGTCGAAATCAGTCCAACAGCTGAACCTCCTGTTTGTAAGTTGATGGACTATGGTAAGTTCCTTTTTGAAAAGGGTAAAGCTGCTAAAGAGCAGAAGAAGAAGCAAAAACAGATCCAGATCAAGGAAATTAAATTCCGGCCTGGAACTGATGAAGGCGATTACCAGGTAAAACTACGCAACCTGCGTCGCTTCATTGAAGAGGGTGACAAAGCTAAAGTAACACTGCGTTATCGTGGTCGTGAAATGGCGCATCTGGATATCGGTATAGAGATGCTCAACCGGATCAAAGAAGATATGTCAGATATTGCTATCTGCGAATCTTTCCCGAGCCGCGTTGAGGGTCGTCAGATGATCATGATGCTGGCCCCAAATAAGAAGTAATAAGCGCATTCAAGTAAAAGTCGTACACCACTGCGGCAACGCAGTGGTGTTTGATTTTTCGCCTTATTATTCGTTGTAATTAAACAATGCGAGTTATTTAACTATGCCTAAGATGAAAACCAATAAAGGTGCTGCAAAGCGCTTTAAAAAAACCGCTTCTGGTGGTTTTAAACGTAAGCAATCACATCTTCGCCACATTCTGACGAAGAAGTCTTCTAAGCGTAAGCGTCAGTTAGGTCCAAAAACGTTAGTTGCAAAAGTTGACGTCGCTGGTATCGCTCGCTGCATGCCATACGCATAATATTTAGGAGACTGAAATGCCAAGAGTAAAACGTGGTGTGACCGCACGTGCGCGTCATAAGAAGGTATTAAACCAGGCTAAAGGTTACTACGGTGCCCGTAGCCGTGTTTATCGTGTAGCTTTCCAAGCAGTTATCAAAGCCGGCCAGTACGCTTACCGTGACCGTCGTCAACGTAAACGTCAATTCCGTCAACTGTGGATCGCGCGTATCAACGCTGCTTCACGTCAAAACGGTTTATCTTACAGCCGTTTCATCGATGGTCTGAAAAGAGCGTCTGTTGAAATCGACCGTAAAATTCTGGCTGACATCGCTGTATTCGACAAAGGCGCATTTGCTGCTTTAGTTGCCAAAGCGAAACAAGCTTTAACTGCTTAATTTTTAAGTAGTAAAAAAGGCAGCTCCGGCTGCCTTTTTTGTTTTTGTTGACCTGTGATAAATCAGTGGCCTGCTGTACCTGAGGTTAATGATCCGATTTTTGCTGCTGTTGCGAAAGACTGGACTCAATACGCCTGATTTTATCCATCAGCTCGCGCTGCTCGTCGTCGCTGAATAAATGTTTGTCTTCCACCAGATGCATAATAATGTTTGCCACTATCATTGGGATCACCACAAAAATCCAGAAATGACCAAATAAGATGCCGATAATACGGCCAGCAGTGGTGACCGGCGTTAAATCCCCATAACCTATCGTTAATGAAGTAACAGTGGCCCACCATAAACCATCGGCAAAGGATTTTGCTTCCAGTAATGAAAAACAGAAAGCACCGGATAACAAACTGGTGATATACAACAGCAGGATCAACCACAGCCGGTTGGCGGTATAAATCAGTAGTTTTTTCATAATAAAAATCCATTTCAGCTAAAAAAACACCTCCAAAGGAGGTGTTTTACAAATGACGATCTAAACACAGAATACGGGCCTGAGATCTAGTTTTTAGTTCACCGCAGGCGCAAACTCCATAATCATGGTGTTGTCTTTAAACAATTGCAGCTTCGCTTGATTCACTTCGATTCGATCGGCCAGCTGCAGCTGTTTGGTAAATTGTTGTTCATAAAAATGAGCATCAGCACAATGTTTGCGCGTGCTGACCACGGGCATCACTTTTAACTGATTGTCTTTTTGCTCATAAGTTGCATTAAAGTTATTGCAGCCGGAAAAACCATATAACTTATTGTCAGCAAACATCATCCGGATATTCAGTTTTTGTGGCACACCAATTTGTGACACTGAACTTAACCGCCAGACCACTCCCTGAGCTGAGCCCGGAGCCGCCTGATTCGGGCAAGTGGCGCCTGGCCAGAACTGGTCGAACTTATCGACAAATAATGCCTGGTTATTATCCGGACTCTTTCTGGCAGTCATAGTCGCAACCACAGATTTGCCGTTTAATACCGGATTGGTCTGGTAGCTGCGCATCATCGGCAAATGATGTTGGGTCATGGCAATCTGATGACTTTCACCGGTCTGACAATCGGTAAAGCTCGCTTCATTGCCTTTGAGCTGATACATGCCGAGTAACGGTAAACGGCTGTCAATTTTCTGCACTGTTGGCTGGCGCGTCAGCGTCATGTTGTCTGCCGATACAATAGGTTTTCCTGCTACATCCAGCATTACCAGATGTTGATTACTGGCAAACTGAAAAGACGGCATCTGCTGACGTTGTGTCGTAAAGTGCAGGGTGCGCTCGTCCAGCTGCCAACTGCCCTCAATCAGTTCAACGACATTGCGGTCAATAAATTCACGGCGAGCCTCAAATTTACCATTTTGGTAGACATTGATATGGTAGTTCACACCCGGGCATTTTTTGCAGGGCAAAGTGCCGGTAAAACTCATGTCGCGGTCGATAAAAATTAAACCAAAGTCGGTGGCAATAGGCTCGGCATTGTCGGAATGTACCACTTCGTCGGGCACCAGCTCTGGTTTGACTTCAACTTCTGTAATTTCCTGCACAGGGGCGGGTTTGGCGGCTTGCTCGGGAACCACAGAACAGGCGGACAACAATAATACGCTCAGTACTACACTGCTTTTTTTCACTTGAATCATTACCGGATAACCAAAATTGGCGCCATTATACTGAAACTGCAAAAAGAGCGGCAGCGGTTTTTTTGTAACAGCGTTACGCCGCTTGTTATCTTAGGTTGAGTAAGAAGCGAGTGCTCAGATAAAGCCCCAGTGTTTTAGCATCAGTTCTGCACTGTGCTTTGGGTATTGCTGCATAAAACAATGCCCACCTTTTGTTTGTAATGAGGAGACTGCAGGGTTCAGCGATTGCCATCTGTGCACTGCCTTTTGTACAAAGGGATAAGTATCATCACCATAAATCACCAGCGTTTCGCTGCAAGGGCGTTTTAGTTCCCGCCATAAATTTTGCGGGTAAGATGCAAATATTTCAGCTTCACGCTCCGGCTTACATTTCAGTCTGCTGCCATCCTGATGATACAGTGCATGGTCGATATAAGCGCGCAGAGCGTCTTGTTGCCAACCTCTGAACATACCTCTGTTGGTTAAATATTGCTCTGTTTCGAGTTTGTCAGGCCAAAACTGCCGGCGTTTTAAGGCTTTTTTCGCCATTGGGTTGTGTTGATATAAGCCAAGCAGATCCAGCGCCTGCATAGAGCGCAGCAACAGTGGTGGAAATAATACCGGGTCCAGCAGGATAACTTTGTGAAAGATCCGCTGTGGTTGGGCATTGACCAACGCAGTTAATACGCCGCCAAAACTATGACCACATCCATATACATCCACCTCACCAAACTTAGGTAAATGCTGCTGAAAGGCATCACTTGCAAGTTCGGCACTTTGATGCCAGCCAATAAATTTACCACCGTGGTCGCTGTCGCCATGGCCCTGGGTGTCGGATAAAAATAAATCAAAATAAGGTGAAAGCTGCTGTAACAGTGGCAAATACATCAAGCTGCAAAAACCATTGCCGTGTAGCAGATGTAATAGAGGTTTGCCGCTTGGAGTGCTGTGATGGCCACGCAAGGTAAAACCGTAGCGGCTTTGATAATGCCAGGGAATAAGTTGCACTGCTAAATCTCAAGTAAATACTCTAATAAAACCATGCCATGTTTTTACTGAAGCAGCAAGCAAAGCTTAAAGCTGACTCTGTGCTCAACGGCTATTGTGCTGAAGTGCGGAGGTGGTGAGGTAGTTGTGCAGCTGCCGCCGGCCAGGCACTGGAAAAAAGACAATGGCAGAACGATGTGTGACATGACAGGTAAAAAAACACCCGAAGTAACACTTCGGGTGTTTTGGTGAAACAAACCGGTTAATAAAAGCCGGTTGTCAGATCATCAGAAGTTGTAAGTTAAGCGGGCGTAATAGAAACCGCCGTTAAAACCCATCACCGTTGTGGTTGGGTATTTGGCACCCAATACTTCGGCCCAGCGGTTTTCATCCGGTACTTCATCAAACAGGTTATTGGCACCGATAGCGATGTTGTAGTTGTCGCTAAAGCTATAATTCAGTTCAATATCCACTGTTTTTTCTGCACCTAAGAACAGTGGTAAACCGTCATCTTCCACCCTTAAGGCACCAGAGTCAGCATGGTCTTCAAAATAAGAGCCATAGTGATTTAACCGGATAAATCCACCAATTTCGCCCCAGTTCTGGCTAATGGTAAAGCTGCCACGAACTTTTGGTAAACCATCTTCAATCTGTTTGATTTTGGCTTCATTGATATTACGCAGCACCACAGGGTTGCCATCGTCATCTACACCAGGTCTTTCGGTGATGCGATCCACTTCCGTTTTGTTGTAGTTCAGAGCCAGGGCAAAAGTGGTGCGACCGCCCATTAAATCGGCGCTGTAGTTGGCAACAAAATCAACACCCTGCGTTGTGGTATCAAAGTCATTGGTGAAGTATTTGACACCGGCAAAGCTGGTTGCATCGGCCACACCCAGATTTAACAAGGCCTGAATATCGGCAGGAGTTAAGGTCTGGGATGAAGATTGACTAATACGGTCTTCCACTTCAATACGGTAGTAGTCTAGGGTGGCATAAAAACCGTCCACTTCCACCACAGTACCAAATGAATAGTTAGTTGACTCTTCAGGCGTTAACGCCTTACCACCTTTGAGCACAGAAATTGGATGGGTTGGCGGTAGGGTGGCATTATCAACCAGACCTTGGCCTGCGGCAAAAGACGTGGTGACGTTACGAACCATCGACTGACCGATAGTCGGAGCCCTGAAACCTGTGCTGACTGCACCACGCAGCGCCATTTCATCAGTTGCCTGGAAACGACCTGTTAATTTAGCGTTGGTGGTAGTGCCAAAATCTTCATAGTTTTCATAACGCAGCGCAAAATCTGAGCGGAAGCGGTCAGAGAACTCAGCACCAAATTCAGTATAAGCGGCGTAGTTATAACGGTTAAAAGAACCGGCATCGTCCGGCTTAAAGCCAGGGAAACCGTTTGAACCTATACCAAAACCTTGTGATGCCAATGGACCTACTTCAAAAGAGTTTTTATCACCGGCATAAATTTCAAAGGTATCAATACGGTATTCCAGACCACCAGCGACAGCCAGCGGGTAAGGCAGGGCATCCACTTCGATCAGTTTATTCATATCGTAGTTGATGGCTTGTTCCTGCTGTACATACTTACCTGCGTTAAAGTCGCGTGGCGTCCGTGGACCCATCGACGCGTTGATGGTGTTTTTTATATAAAACTCCACTTCGCTGCGGCCATAGCTGGTGCTTAAATCAAAGAACCAGCCGTTGTCCATTTCGCCTTTCAGACCACCAGCCAGGGCGCCATCAGTGACGATACCACCAAACTTCGGTGTAAAACCGCCTGGCAGCATAGAGAAGAAAGTGAAACAGTGCGACGGCAGTGCTTTTACTTTAGCAGTTACCTGGCTGTAGTTCAGACCCTCGATGTCAACATTGCTGCATGCGCCTTTGCTGGCGTCCAGATTGCCGACCAATAAAGACTTACCGCCGTCATTGGAATAGACACCACCGCGGGTTTGTGGGTTACGGAAATAAAAACCGCCTTCCACATTACGCTGAGCTACGTTACCAAAGGCATAAAACTCTTTGTTTTTCGCGACTTCTAAACCAATGTTACCAAAGACTTTAAAGTCACGTTTAAATTCAGGTGAACCCCAGACCTGGGCCGGATCCGCAATTTGTGTGTTGCCTTTTGCAGCTAAACCTGCTGCATCACCGCGTTGCACTGAACGGCTGGTTGGATCAGATTGTTTAAATTCAGTACTGAAGTTGGCAAAACCATTGTCGGTGAAAGGTAAACCAATATTGGCGGACACCTGACGTAAATCGCCGTCACCGTCATAATGCTGACCGGTTTTCAGTTCTACCGCACCACCTTCGCTGGCATCTTTTAACCGGAAGTTAATTACACCGGCAATAGCATCAGAACCATATTGAGCCGCAGCACCATCACGCAGAATCTCTACCTGCTTTAATGCAATAGATGGAATAACTGAAATATCAGGGCCTTGTGAACCGTCTGACAAACCACTGCCTAAGAAGGTAATAACGGCAGAGCGGTGGCGGCGTTTGCCGTTGACCAAAACCAGGGTGCTGTCTGGTGGTAAACCACGAAGGTTGGCCGGGCGGACTAAAGTAGAAGCATCGTTGATAGGTTGGGTGTTTACGTTGAAGGAGGGAACTGCGGAACTCATCAGGGTCATCATGTCACTTGGGCCGGCTTTCACAAACTCGTCGGCACTGATGACATCTACAGGGACTGCGGAATCCCCGACCGAGCGTGGCGCGCCCCGGGAGCCGACTACCACGATCTTTTCTACGTCCTCATTCTTTTGCGCTTCTGCTGTGTCCTGAGCTAATGCTGCAAAGCTGGTACCACTTAACATCAACAGGGCACTACCGGTCAGCGCAAACTTAATTCCCGCCGCAAGCGGCTGAAGTTTTGTCTTGTTTTTCATAATTATGCCTTTTAATCCTGGATCGTTTTATACGGCTCGTTTTATTTGTGTGAGCTCGTGAACTAACTTATGGCAATTTTGTCCGTTTGTCCAACCTGTAAAATGGCCGAGTTATCTCAAAACTGTTGCAGAATATTTATAGATTGGTGTTTTGGGTTTGGGTATTTTCGCGCCGATGAAGGCTTGCAGCGATGTTTTTAGCGTTTGAACCGCTTTATTAAGAGACTGGACGGATTTGATTGAAAAAAATAATCCGCTGGCGTTAGATAGAAGTCCTTCATTGTTTTCAGGATTTTTTATGAACCCTTCTTTGACCACTGGTCTGACCCTGGTTGCAGCTGCAACTTTATCCTGTACCGTCAGCGCCAAACAACTTGAGCTTCCAGCCTTGTTTGCCGATCCTGCGTTAAGCGGTCCGGTGCCAAAGTCACTGAGTTATTCACCGGACGGTAGCAGGGTGACTTATCTTAAAGGTAAAAGCTCGGATGCCAACCGGCTGGATTTATGGCAATACCAGCTCAAAAGCCGTAAACACAGCCTGCTGGTGGATTCCGATACCTTATTTAGTGGTCCGGAAGAATTGTCCGATGAAGAAAAAGCCAGAAGGGAGCGTCTGCGATTATTTGCCAGTGGCATCGTCAGTTACAGCTGGTCGAAAGATGGTAAAGCCTTGTTATTCCCGCTAAACGGGGATTTGTATTATTACGATCTGGCAAAAAATAAAGCCCGTAAACTGACAGACACCAAAGAATTTGAAACCGACGCCCAAATCAGTCCAAAAGGGCGTTATGTTTCTTTTGTGCGTGAACAAAATATTTATGTACTGGATTTAACCAGTGGCAAAGAGCAACAACTGACCACTGATGGCAAAGGTACCGTAAAAAACGGTATGGCGGAGTTTGTTGCGCAGGAAGAAATGGCACGGATGACAGGGTACTGGTGGGCGCCGGATGACAGTAAAATAGCTTTTACCCAGTTTGATGACGCCGCTGTGCCGGAGGTACTGCGTAATGAAATTTATGCCAATGAAATCAAACTCTATAACCAGCGTTATCCTTATGCCGGTGCCAATAACGTCAATATAAAACTTGGGGTTGTTGCGCTGAAGTCAGCAGCGGTGCAGTGGCTGGATCTGGGGGCGGAAAAAGATTTTTATTTACCCAGAGTACAATGGACACAAAATCCAAATCAGCTGACCTATCAGTGGCAAAACCGGGATCAGCAAAAGCTCGAGCTCAGGCTGGTGGATTTAACCAGTGCACAACAACAGGTGCTGCTGAGTGAACAAAGCAACACCTGGCTGAATTTGCATGACGACCTGTACTTTTTCAAAGACAAACAACGTTTTATCTGGGCATCCGAGCGGGATGGCTTTAAACACCTGTATTTATATCAATTTGATGGCAAAACACCGCAGCAGCTGACATCAGGCCAGTGGGTGGTCAATAAAATTGAGTCTGTTGATGAAAAAAATAACCTGCTTTATTTTACCGGCCGCAAAGACACAGTGCTGGAAAACCACTTATACCGTTTAAACCTGACGAATCAACAGATTGACCGGTTGACCACGGCGGGTGCCAGTCACGCTGTAGTGGTAGCCAAAGATGGCAGTGGTTTCCTCGATAGTTATTCAGCGGTCAATAGTCTGCCTAAGGTGC
The DNA here is from genome assembly GCF_036782235.1 of Rheinheimera sp. Taxonomy (GTDB): domain Bacteria; phylum Pseudomonadota; class Gammaproteobacteria; order Enterobacterales; family Alteromonadaceae; genus Pararheinheimera. The sequence goes on from NZ_DAIPZL010000020.1 coordinate 15,932, forward strand.
AGCTCAATGATAACACCGGCAAAACGCTGACGGTGCTGGAAGCCAATGAACTGAATGCTGCACATCCGTTAACGCCCTACTGGCCTGAACTGGTGCAGCCGCGTTTTGGTACCTTAACGGCCAAAGATGGCCAAACCTTGCATTACCGTGTGTTTGAGCCAAAAAATCTGGATCACAACAAAAAACATCCGGTTATTGTGAGTGTGTATGGTGGGCCTGGCGCGCAACGTGTTACGAATAGCTGGAGTGGCAAAGACTTATATTTCCACTACATGGCGCAGCGTGGTTATATCATCTTCCAGCTCGATAACAGAGGCTCGGAAAACCGCGGTAAAAAGTTTGAAGACCCAATTTATAAACAACTGGGTGTGGTCGAAGTTGAAGATCAGATCACAGGTGTCGAATATTTACGCACTTTGCCTTATGTCGACAGCAGCAGAATAGGGGTCTATGGCCATAGTTATGGTGGTTATATGGCTATTATGGCGATGTTTAAGGCCGGTGATTATTTTGCAGCCGGTGTGTCGGGTGCGCCTGTCACCGACTGGACTTTATATGACACACACTACACCGAGCGTTATTTAGGTCATCCGGCGCAAAATGCCCAAGGTTATCAGGCGAGTTCAGTTTTCCCATACAGTGATGGGTTAAAAGGTGATCTCCTGATTTATCATGGTATGGCCGATGACAACGTCTTATTCAGCAACAGCACCAAACTGTTTTCTGATTTACAGACAAAAGGTAAGAACTTTGACATGATGACCTATCCGGGCAGTAAACACGCCATGTTTGGTCAGCAGGTTCAAACCCATTTACATCAGACGATCACCAACTTTTTTGACCGCACTTTGTTAAACCGCGGCAAATAATTCCCCGGACCATGGTGGTGTAGTAAAAATAAAAACGGTCAGCATGCTGACCGTTTTTTTATGCAAAATGACTGTTCAAGACAACGACTACAATTCATTACCTGTATATTGCTGACGGGAGAACGCCAACAGGTTATTGATGGTGGTCTGGCTGATTTGGGCCATGGCTTCTTTGGTAAAAAACGCCTGATGACCAGTGATCAGCACATTGGGGAAGGTTAATAAGCGCTGGAACACTTCATCAGCGATGACCTGATCAGACAGGTCTTTAAAAAATAAATCTGCTTCCTGCTCATAGACATCCAGACCAAGATAACCAATTTTTCCTGATTTCAGTGCCTGGATCACCGCTTTGGTGTTGATCAAAGCACCGCGGCTGGTGTTGATCAACATCACTCCTGTTTTCATCTGACTAAGTGCATCTTCATTGATCAGATGCTGGCTATCAGGGGTTAAAGGGCAATGCAGGCTGATAATGTCACTTTGCTGATAAAGTTCGCCAAGGCTGACATAACGGGCGCCAAGCTGTTGTAATTCCTGACTTTCGATAGGGTCAACACAGAGCAGCTCACAGCCAAAACCACGTAAAATACGGGCTGTTGCAAGGCCAATACGACCAGTGCCAATTAAACCCACGGTTTTTTGATAGAGGTTAAAACCGAGCAGGCCATTTAAATCAAAGTTATTGTCGCGTGTTCTGTTATAGGCTTTATGAAACTTCCGGCTTAAACAGAGCATCATACCAACTGTATGTTCAGCCACGGCCTGAGGTGAATAAGCCGGCACGCGCATCACCCGGATACCGAGTTTTTTTGCTGTTGCAAGGTCAACATTATTAAAGCCGGCGCAGCGCAGCGCTACAGCAAAAATACCAAGCTCAGCGAGCTTTTGCAGTACTGTTGCCGATAAATCATCGTTGACAAAAGCACAGACAGCGTCGCTGCCATCAGCAGCTGCAACGCTTAATAAATCCAGTTTTTGCGGCAAAAATTGCCAGCTGATATGGTCCGTGCTGTGCTGACGAAGTGCCAGTTCATCATAAGGCTGGCTGCTAAATACGGTAACTTTCATCCTGATCTCCATGGCGCAATTTGACTCAGTTTATCAGGGGATGATGCTGTTTTATAAGCGCTATTTTGACGGTGGTAATAACGCCAGCTCTTCCAAAATAGCGTCGATAAACTGCCCTGGTTTGGTTCTTGGTGCATAACGTTTTACCACCACACCGTCTTTGTTTACCAGAAACTTAGTGAAGTTCCATTTAATAGCGCGGGTTTTTAACAATCCTCTGGCCTGATCTTTCAGGTATTCAAACAAGGGTTCGGCTTCCGGGCCATTCACATTAATTTTCGCCAGCACCGGAAAACTGACGCCGTAATTGAGCTGACAAAACTGCTGAATAGCCTGATCTGACGCCGGCTCCTGACCGCCAAACTGATTACAGGGAAAAGCCAGCACCACTAAACCCTGATCTTTAAACTGCTGGTGTAAGGCTTCCAGTTCCAAATACTGCGGCGTAAATCCACACTGGCTGGCGGTATTAACAATCAGCAGCACTTTGTCGCGAAACTGGCTGAGATCGATCATCTCGCCTGCTGCTGTCTTTACTTTAAACTGGTGCACATTAGCCATGAGTTCTCCTGTCGCGGGCATTTTTGCTATTTGTATCATAACTTTGTAAGCTAAAGTTCAGTGTGTCACAGAATTAAGACAGTTATATGGCAATTGCAGCAAAAGAGTTCAGACTGGCCTTTATTGGCCTTGGTGTGATGGGATTTCCGATGGCTGGCCACCTGCAGCAAAAAGGCTATCAGGTGACAGTCTATAACCGAAGTGCCGACAAAGCAGCGGCCTGGGTAGCGCAGTATGGCGGTAACAGTGCTGCAACACCGGCGCTGGCAGCCAGGCAGGCCGACATGGTGATGCTCTGTGTTGGCAATGATGACGATGTACGCTCCGTGGTGTACGGCGACAATGGCGTGTTGTCTGGTATGAAATCCGGTGCTTTATTGATTGACCACACCACCGCATCAGCTGATTTAGCCCGCGAACTGGCTGAAGTATGCAAAACAAAAAATATTGGGTTTCTTGATGCACCTGTGTCCGGTGGTCAGGCCGGGGCGCAAAATGGTCAACTGACTATTATGGTGGGTGGCGAAGCTGTACACTTTTCTAAAGCTGAAACCGTGCTGCAAAGTTATGCCAAAAGCTGTCGTTTATTAGGCGCTGCCGGAGCCGGCCAACTGGCAAAAATGGTTAATCAGATTTGTATTGCCGGTGTGGTGCAGGGCTTGTCTGAAGCCCTGCATTTTGCCACTCAGGCCGGGCTTGATGTGAAGTCGGTACTGGATGTGATTTCAAAAGGGGCGGCGCAATCCTGGCAAATGGAAAACCGCGGTTACACTATGGTGGATGGGCAATTTAACTTTGGTTTTGCTGTGGACTGGATGCGTAAAGATCTTGGTATCACACTGCAGGAAGCCAGACGCAATGGCGCTCAATTGCCACTGACGGCGCTGGTTGATCAGTTTTATGCTGATGTACAGGCCCAGGGCGGGGGGCGTTTTGATACCTCAAGTCTTATTACCCGCTTTAAATCATCTGCCAAGGCCACGTAAGTGGCCTTTTTTCTGCTCGTTGTGTGTGAGGCATGCTTTGATAACGCCCGTGAATGTTGTTTCCATCGTCGCTAAATAAGGAAAAATGTATATTTAATACGCGGTTAACTTTTTGTGTAAAAATATCTGCTATTTTTCCGGGCGATTTTGCGCCGTCGTGATACAATTTTGTAACTTTATGTGTTTATGTTGTGAAATGATGAATTTTATTGATATAGGCTGGCAGCTGTATCTGATTTTATTCAGCCTGCTGGTCGGGCTCCCAGCCATGATTGGCTTTATTTTGTATCGCCTGGATCCACGTTGGTTAAAACCTTTGTTGTGGTCTGTGCCTGCCTGTGCTTCGTTATTCTTGTGGTCGGCCTGGTGGTTAACCCGTAACTCTGTTGAAATTGTCGACAACAGCATGTTGCTGCAGGCTGGTTTTTATCAGGCGACTGTGACGGACCTGTCATTACCCCAGAGTGTCATTGATGTGATACCAAAAGATGAACTCGGGCAGTACCGGCCTGATGTAGCCATTAATGGCATCAATCTGCCGGATTACCAAGTGGGTTGGTATTTGCTGGCCAATGGCAAAATGGCTTTTGTGATGCTGATTGGCAACCCGGCTGAAATTACCTTAGTGAGCACACCAAGCACTACAGCGTTGGTGGGAGGCAATATTCATCAGCGTGATTTAGTGGCAGCACAATAGCTCCACGGCATAATCAAAAAGCCCGCATTGCGGGCTTTTTGATTGCTGATAGACCGTGATCCTGGCCGGAACAGACGTTAGGCAAACACCATCTCAGGCACTTCACCTTTAATCACTAATTTACCGGCGGTTTTCTGCTGAATTTCTTCAACGCTGACACCCGGAGCCCGCTCCAGTAAGTGGAAAGCGCCGTCTTTGACTTCCAGCACAGCTAAGTCTGTGACGATCTTTTTCACACAGCCAACACCGGTCAGCGGCAGGGTACAGGCGTCCAGTAACTTGGAGGCACCGTATTTATCGGCGTGGGTCATAGTCACCACAATATTCTGCGCGCCAGCCACTAAATCCATAGCGCCGCCCATACCTTTGACCAGTTTGCCTGGGATCATCCAGCTGGCGATATTGCCGTTCTGGTCCACTTCAAAAGCACCTAATACCGTTAAATCCACATGGCCACCGCGGATCATGGCAAAACTTTCAGCTGAACTGAAAATCGCCGCGCCTTTGATCGCAGTGACTGTTTCTTTACCAGCGTTGATCATATCAGCGTCAATCTCTGCTTCAGTCGGGTAAGGGCCCATTCCCAATAAACCGTTTTCTGATTGCAACATCACTTCAATGCCAGCCGGTACGTAGTTGGCCACTAAAGTTGGAATACCAATACCTAAATTTACGTAATAACCGTCTTTGAGCTCTTGCGCCACACGCATTGCTACCTGTTCACGGGATAATGCCATTTTTCTGCTCCTTAACCTTGGCGAACCATACGACGTTCAATGCGTTTTTCGAATTTGGCCTGGATCACCCTTTGCACATAAATGCCTGGGGTGTGAATTTGTGAAGGCTCAAGCTCGCCTGGTTCCACAATTTCTTCAACTTCAGCGACAGTAATTTTGCCGGCTGTGGCCACCATAGGGTTAAAGTTCATCGCCGTGTGGCGGAAGACTAAATTGCCGTAACGGTCGGCTTTCCAGGCGCGCACAATGGCAAAATCGCCGGTAATAGAAGGCTCTAACACGTAGTTGCGGCCATTAATTTCGCGGGTTTCTTTACCTTCAGCCACTGGTGTGCCGTAGCCTGTTGCGGTAAAAAAGGCCGGTATACCAGCACCACCGGCGCGGATTTTTTCTGCCAGTGTGCCTTGTGGCGTCAGTTCTACTTCTAACTCACCGCTTAACAGTTGTTTTTCAAATAAAGCGTTTTCGCCAACATAAGAAGCCACCATTTTTTTAATCTGACGGTCTTCCAGCAAAACACCCAAACCAAAACCGTCGACACCACAGTTATTGGAAACAACAGTTAAATCGCGGGTGCCCATTTTTTTGATTTGGGCGATTAAACCTTCCGGAATGCCACAAAGGCCAAAACCACCGGCAATAATGGTCATACCATTTTCCAGGCCTGCCATTGCTTCGTCGTAGCTATGTACAACTTTGTTAAACCCTGCCATTTGAAGTCCTCTTCATTTTTATATGCTGTAGTGCCGCTGTGTTGCGAAAACGCGGCTTAATTCTGCTGACATTTGGCTTTAAGCGCCAATCCTACTTTAGAACTAGGTGTTTTCCCCAAGGCTTCTGCAATAGCCCAGCCCGCACGGGCGAGCGTATTTAAATCAACGCCATGGGTTATGCCAAGGCCGCTTAGTAAATACACCACATCTTCAGTGGCAACATTGCCTGACGCGCCGGCGGCATAAGGGCAACCGCCCAGGCCAGCGACTGCACTGTCGACCACCGCCACACCACGGCTTAGCGCTGCGTAAATATTTGTTAACGCCTGGCCATAAGTGTCGTGAAAATGCACGGCAATTTTGTCCACTGGCACCACTTCAAGCACTGCATCGAGCATCAACAGCACTTTGGCCGGTGTACCCACACCTATGGTGTCGCCCAAAGATATTTCATAACAGCCCATGTCCAGTAACGCTTTGGCCACCCGGGCAACATCGGCTGGCGCGACGTCGCCCTGATACGGGCAACCCACCACACAAGAAACATAACCACGCACGCGCACACCATCCGCTTTGGCAGCAGCAACGACGGGCTCAAAACGCGCCAGGCTTTCGCTGATAGAGCAGTTGATGTTTTTCTGGCTAAAAGCTTCAGAAGCGGCACCAAAAATGGCCACTTCGTCCGCACCTGCCGCTTTAGCCGCCTGATAACCCTGTAAGTTGGGGGTCAGCGCCGTGTAAGTGACGCCGTTTTTACGGTTAATTCCAGCAAATACCGCGGCCGAGTCGGCCATTTGTGGCACCCACCTGGGGCTGACAAAAGAGCCGGTTTCAATGGTGGTTAAACCGGCATCGGCCAGTGTATTGACCAGCGCTATTTTGGCAGCAAGGGGCACAGCCACTTCGTTTTGCAAACCGTCACGTGGGCCAACTTCAACAATGCGTACTTGTTTTGGCAAATTTAATGGCAGGCTCTCGTTCGTGAATTGAGTCATGTTAAGCCTCCGTTTTGGCGGCAAAATCCACCAGCTCGGCACCATCTTTGACTAAGTCACCGGCGGCATAAAAGAGTGCATTCACCACACCTGCAGCCGGCGCTTTAATGGCATACTCCATTTTCATGGCTTCCATTACCAGCAGCGTCTGACCAGCTTCCACTTCCTGACCGGTGCTCACCAGCACAGCGACCACAGTGCCATTCATTGGCGCTTTTAAGCTGCCGGCACTTTCGTCGTTTGTGGCCACTTCTACTGTGGTTTTGTAATCAAAATCAAAACGTTGTTGTTTGATAAAGACAGAGACAGTGTCGCTATACTGACTGACCCGCACCTTACATTGATGGCCGCTGATATTGGCCATCAACTCGTCCTGTTGCAGCTGGGCTTTAATGGTTAAACATAAATCGCCCACACAGACCACAAAGGTATCAGAGGATTGGGTGATTTGCACAGTCTTGGCGGTTTCATCCAGAGTCAGCACAAAACTGACGCTGGCATTTTCGTTCATGCGCCAGCCAAAGGCCGACTGCCATGGTGAGCTGGTTGTGCCTGCCGGCTGCTGTTTTAACAATAAATACAAAGCGGCCAGAATCAGCGCCTGGGTAGGCTCCTGCTGCTCAGGGGCAAGCAACACTTTTTGATGATGTTCAATAAAATGGGTGTCGAGTTCGGCTTTGGCAAAAGCCGGATGTTCTACCAGACGGGTTAAAAAGTTTAAGTTGGTTTTGACCCCGGCAATACGGTAATCGTCCAGTGCACGGCGCATACGGGCGATAGCACGGTCACGGCTTTCATCCCAGACAATGAGTTTGGCGATCATCGGATCGTAAAAAGGCGACACTTCGTCGTTTTCTACTACACCAGTGTCAATACGCACATGGCGGTTGGCGTCCGGCTGACGTAAATAGGTCAGTTTACCAGTAGCTGGCAGGAAGTTATTGTCCGGATCTTCAGCATACACCCGCACTTCAATGGCATGACCATCCAGCGGAATTTCGTCTTGTGTCAGTGGCAGCGGCTGATTGCTGGCCACCAATAACTGCCATTTGACTAAATCCTGACCTGTGATCATTTCGGTGACCGGATGCTCCACCTGTAACCGGGTGTTCATTTCCATAAAATAGAAAGAGCCATCTTCGTCAAACAGGAATTCCACGGTACCGGCACCGGCGTAACCTATGGCCTGCGCCGCTTTAACCGCGGCTTCGCCCATTGCTTTACGCTGCGCTGCGGTAAAGTTGGGTGCCGGCGCTTCTTCAATGACTTTTTGATGGCGGCGCTGAATAGAGCAGTCGCGTTCATGTAAATACACTGCGTTGCCGAAGTTGTCGGCAAACACCTGAATTTCCACGTGCCTTGGTTTGGTCAGATACCTTTCCATCAGGATTTTGTCGTTGCCAAAACCATTTAAGGCTTCACGTTTGGCACTTTGCAGCTGCTCGAGAAACTCGGATTTTTGCCACACCACCTTCATGCCTTTGCCACCGCCGCCATAAGCGGCTTTAAGCAGCAGCGGGTAACCCACCTTGTCGGCTTCCAAAGCTAAAAAGGCTTCATCCTGGTTGTCACCATGGTAACCCGGTACCAGCGGCACACCGGCTTTACTCATAATTTCTTTGGCGGCACTTTTACTGCCCATAGCAGCAATAGCAGGCACTGGCGGGCCAATAAAAACTACACCGGCTTTGGCGCAGGCCTCAGCAAATTCTTCATTTTCTGATAAAAAGCCATAACCAGGGTGAACGGCCTGGGCGCCGGATTTTTGGGCTATGTCGAGAATTTTGTCAGCGCGTAAATAAGATTCTTTGCTTGGCGCCGGGCCCAATAAATAAGCTTCGTCGGCCATTTGTACATGGCGGGCGTTGGCGTCCGCTTCCGAATACACAGCCACACAACGAATACCGAGCTGATGTGCGGTTTTAATCACTCGACAGGCAATTTCGCCGCGGTTGGCTATTAAAATTTTCTGAAACATATTAAGCCTGTCCTTTATTGTCAGTGTCTGCATGAGGCTGGGTTTGCTGCCATGCTGGTGTGCGTTTTTGTAAAAAGGCTGATAAACCTTCCTGGCCTTCGCTGGATACCCGGATGGCAGCAATACGACGACTGGTTTCGTCAATTAAAGCCTGGGTGGTTGGCTGATTGGCCACAGTAAAAATTAAGTTTTTGGCAGCTTTTACCGCTGCCGGGCTGTTAGCCAGCAGGGTTTGCACCATGGCATCCGACACATCATGCAATTCATCTTCGCTTACCAGCTGATGCAGTAAACCTAGATGCAAAGCTTCGGCGGCAAAAAAACGCTCAGCTGTTAAGAAATAACGGCGGCTGGCACGCTCGCCAATGGCGCGCACTACATAGGGGCTGATCACTGCTGGTATTAAACCAATTTTGACTTCACTTAAACAAAAGCTGGCTTTGTCACTGGCAATGGCAATATCACAACAAGCCACTAAACCTACAGCACCACCAAAAGCTGCACCTTGAACTATGGCAAGCGTTGGGGCAGGGAAGTTGTCGAGTTTTTGCATCAGCCTGGCAAGTTCACCGGCGTCCTGCAGATTTTCATCATAGTTTTTGTCGGCCATGGAGCGCATCCAGCCTAAATCGGCGCCAGCGCTAAAGTTTTTGCCGCTGGAGCGCAGCAATAACACCCGGACTTGCGGGTTTGTTGCAAACAAATCCAGCGCCTGAATAAGCTCCTGGATCATGTTATCGTCAAAAGCGTTATGCACCTCAGGGCGGTTTAACACCAGCTGCGCCACACCACGTGGGTCGATGGCAGTGCTGATGTAATTAAAATTCTGGTTTTGCATCATCAACTCCCGTTACATGCGGAACACGCCAAAGCGTGTCTCTTCAATAGGCGCATTCAGCGATGCCGCCAGCGCCAGGCCAACCACCATCCGGGTTTGCGCAGGGTCAATAATGCCATCGTCCCATAACCGGCCTGAGGCATAATAAGGATGACCTTGTTGCTCGTACTGCTCGATAATAGGTTTTTTAAGTGCAGCTTCAGCCTCCGCCGATAAAGTTTCGCCTTTGCGGGCTAAACCATCTTTGGTCACCTGCGCCATCACGCCCGCAGCCTGTTCACCACCCATCACTGAAATACGGGCGTTTGGCCACATCCACATCATGGTTGGGTCGTAAGCCCGGCCACACATACCATAGTTACCGGCGCCATAAGAGCCGCCAATTAACACGGTAAATTTTGGTACCTTGGCGCAGGAAACGGCCGTCACCATTTTGGCACCGTGTTTGGCAATACCTTCGGCTTCGTATTTTTGACCCACCATAAAACCTGTGATGTTTTGCAGGAACAGCAGCGGAATTTTGCGCTGGCAACAGAGCTCGATAAAATGCGCGCCTTTTTGCGCGGACTCGGAAAATAAAATGCCGTTATTGGCCACAATGCCCACCGGATTGCCAAAAATACGGGCAAAACCACAGACCAGCGTGGGGCCATACAGTTGTTTAAATTCATCAAAATCAGAACCATCGACAATGCGGGCGATGACTTCACGTACATCAAATGGTTTTTTCAAATCGGTGCCCACAATGCCGTATAACTCTTTGGCATCAAACAGCGGTTCCTGAGAAGGTTTGACATCCCGAAGCTGCGGTGCAGCGCGGTTTAGGCGGGCAATGCTGTTACGCGCCAGCTGCAGTGCATGTTCATCGTTTTGTGCGTAGTGGTCGGCAACACCTGAGATACGGCAATGTACATCAGCACCGCCTAAATCTTCAGCTGAGACTTCTTCGCCGGTGGCGGCTTTGACCAGTGGCGGACCGGCCAGGAATATAGTGCCTTGTTCTTTGACGATAATAGATTCATCCGCCATGGCAGGCACATAAGCGCCACCTGCAGTACAAAGGCCCATTACCACGGCAATTTGCGGAATACCTTTGGCCGACATATTGGCCTGATTAAAGAAAATCCGGCCAAAATGCAGTTTGTCCGGGAATACATCGTCCTGACGAGGCAGGTTGGCACCACCGGAATCGACCAGATAAATACAAGGCAGCTGACAACGTTCGGCAATTTCCTGGGCGCGTAAATGTTTTTTTACCGTCAGTGGATAATAAGTGCCGCCTTTGACTGTCGCGTCGTTCGCCACAATCATACATTCAACACCACTGACCCGGCCTATACCGGCGACCACACCAGCTGCTGGCACATAGTCGTCATAACACTGCCATGCGGCAAACTGGCCAATTTCTAAAAAGGGTGAGCCAGGGTCCAGCAGCTTTTGAATACGGTCACGCACAAACAACTTACCGCGGCTGGTATGACGGGCAATCAGGGCTTCACCGCCACCGAGTTTAATTTGCTGCACTTTGCTGTTGAGATCATCCACCAGAGTTTGCATCGCTTCTGCGTTTTGCAAAAACTCTGCACTTCTTGGGTTAATTTTGCTGCTTAATCTGGTCACTGAAGTCACCTTTAGAAATTATTGGAAGTCGCGCTGTGTCTGTAACTGCGCTTTTTGCTCTTACCGCGACGCAAGCAGGGGCGCAGCCCCGGAGTCGGATTAAAAACTTATTGATCAGGGCAGATGGTGTTGGGGATGTCGGCTACAAAAAAGCCGACCGTTGAGCAGCATGGATGCTGCGAAACGAGCCCCCCTGGGATGGGTTGATGGGCGTGTCGGCGTTTTGTAGGTGGCAATCCCCTTCACAAAGATTGCCGTGCAATTAATTCGACTCGTTAAACAGTTCCCGGCCTATCAGCATACGACGGATCTCCGAGGTACCGGCGCCAATTTCATAGAGCTTAGCGTCACGTAATAAACGGCCTGTCGGGTATTCGTTGATATAACCGTTACCACCCAGCAGCTGAATGGCATCCAGCGCCATTTTGGTGGCGAGTTCTGCGGTGTACAAAATTACTGCTGCGGCATCTTTACGGGTGGTTTCACCCCGGTCACAAGCTTTGGCAACTGTGTAAGCATAAGCTTTGGCGGCATTCATCTGAGTGTACATATCGGCAACTTTGCCTTGCACCAGCTGGAACTCACCGATAGCCTGACCAAATTGTTTGCGGTCATGAATATAAGGCACAACGATGTCCATACATGCTTGCATAATGCCAAGCGGACCACCCGATAACACCAGACGTTCGTAATCCAGACCCGACATCAATACCCGAACGCCTGAACCTACAGAACCCAGCACGTTTTCTTCCGGCACTTCACAGTCTTCAAATACCAGCTCGCAAGTGTTTGAACCGCGCATGCCGAGTTTGTCGAGTTTTTGTGCCTGAGAAAAACCTTTAAAACCACGTTCGACGATAAAAGCGGTAATGCCTTTAGAACCTGCGTTCACGTCGGTTTTGGCATAAATCACATAAGTGTCAGCGTCCGGGCCATTGGTGATCCACATTTTGTTGCCGTTTAAAATGTATTTATCACCGCGTTTTTCCGCACGCAGTTTCATCGAAACCACATCAGAGCCGGCGTTAGGCTCAGACATCGCCAAAGCACCAATATGCTCGCCAGAGCACAGCTTTGGCAGATATTTCATTTTTTGCGCTTCGTTGCCGTTTTTGAAAATCTGGTTTACACACAGATTCGAGTGAGCGCCATAAGACAAACCAACAGATGCCGAAGCGCGGCTGATTTCTTCCATCGCCACAATGTGGGCCAAATAACCTAAACCAGAACCACCATATTTTTCGTCAACTGTCACGCCAAGCAAACCTAAGTCGCCAAACTTACGCCATAAATCGTTTGGAAAAGCGTTGTCATGATCAATTTGGGCGGCACGTGGGGCAATTTCTTCGCGGGCAAAGGCGTTGACCTGTTCGCGGATCATATCGACCATTTCACCCAGGTCGAAGTTAAGCGATTTATAACTGCTAATCATCAAAGTTCCCCGTTTGCGGATTGGTTGTTGGTTTTGGTTTCTGTAGTTCTGGCTTCGGTCAGGGTTTCGCGGCAGCGTTTTTCCACTGTGACCAGCTCCATCAGCACTACTTTAATGTCGTCCATTTGCTGGTGCAGCTCGGCTTTTTTCTGCTCTATCAGCTTCAGCATAATGGTAAGTTGGGTGACACTGGATTTGTCAGCGTCATAAAGTTCAAACAGCTGACCGGTTTCCGACAAGCTAAAACCTAAACGTTTGCCACGTAAAATAAGCTTCAGCCGCACCCTGTCTCTTTTGCTGTAAATGCGGGTCTGGCCCTGACGTAAAGGTGTGATAAGTCCCTGATCTTCGTAAAACCGGATACTGCGGGTGGTAATATCAAACTCTTTGGCAAGTTCGCTGATGCTATAGGTTTTGTCGTCTTTTTCTGTCATTTCGGCCACCGTAAAAATCGCCGGTAACTATAAGTGAAGTTTACGTAAAGGTAAAGCTGAAGGGCTGTTGTTATCCCTTTGTAGTGATCGCTCAGCTACTTTCCCCCTGGTTGTCAGCTTCCTTAGTGCCTGGTAAGTCACTATTATTCATCAGTTGTTTACTGCAGTTAATCTTATGAATCCCCAGCTGATTTTGTGAGTTTGATACCTAAATGGCTGTGAAAGATCAGCACTGGGATTTTTGCGGATGTAAATGAAAACTGCCAAAGGCGCTGTGATTGTGTAGCAAAAGCACAACAGTAAAATGGGGCAATAACACCAAAGTCTTGGTTGGTTGACGTTGGCGTAAACGTAAATTTGGTGTAGGCTCATGCACAGTTGCAAACAGCAGGGGGAAACCCCACGAATTTCGGAGAGCAGAATCAATGACGCAGCAGAATCAAGTGGTGATAGTGGCAGCAAAACGCACTGCTATGGGTGGTTTTATCGGCGGATTGGCTGATGTCAGTGCCACTGATTTGGGTGCAACCGCCATCAGCGCTGCTTTAGCTCAGTCCGGTCTGGCTGTTGATAAAGTCAGTGAAGTGATTATGGGCTGTGTGTTACCTGCAGGGCTCGGTCAGGCGCCAGCGCGTCAGGCAGTGTTAAAAGCAGGTCTGCCGTTATCAGCAGGTGCCACCACTATTAATAAAGTCTGTGGTTCAGGTTTAAAAGCTGTGATGCTGGCTTCTGACTTATTAAAAGCCGGCAGCGCCGATGTGGTGGTGGCCGGTGGTATGGAGTCAATGTCAAATGCGCCTTACCTGCTGCCAAAAGCCCGTTCTGGGATGCGGATGGGCCATGGTGAAGTCAAAGATCACATGATGCTGGACGGTCTGGAGAACGCTTACGACGGTAAAGCCATGGGTTGTTTTGCCCAGCAGACGGCCAATGAACAGGATTTTAGCCGTGAAGCGATGGACGCTTTTGCGGTGCAGTCGCTGACCCGCGCCCAAAAAGCCATTGCTGATGGTGCTTTTGTGGCTGAAATTGCCCCTGTGACTATTCAAAGCCGTAAAGGTGAAGTGGTATTTGCCACTGACGAGCAACCTGGTAATGCCAAAGTCGATAAAATTCCAACACTGCGTCCGGCTTTTGCCAAAGACGGTACTATCACAGCTGCCAACTCCAGTTCTATTTCAGACGGCGCCGCAGCGCTGGTGCTGATGCGTGAAGGGGATGCACAAGCCCAGGGCGCAAAAGCACTGGCCCGTGTGGTCGGCCACGCTACCCATTCAATGGAACCCGCGTTGTTTACCGTCGCACCTGTTGGCGCTATGACAAAATTGCTCAGCAACTTAGGCTGGGACAAAAACGACGTGGACCTGTGGGAAATTAATGAAGCTTTTGCCATGGTCACTATGCTGGCCATCAAAGAAATGGGCCTGGACAGCAACAAAGTGAACGTCAACGGTGGCGCTTGTGCTTTAGGTCACCCCATTGGTGCCTCTGGTGCCCGTATTCTGGTCACATTAATCCACGCGTTAAAGGCCCGTGGCCTGAAACGGGGGATCGCCTCTTTATGTATTGGCGGTGGTGAAGCTGTGGCATTAGCGGTTGAAGTTGTTTAACTGTTGATCACAACAGGGGTTAGAAAAAAGGCCGTTTTGGCAGCCTGGTCGCAAAGCCAAAACACAAAGCCAACAAACTAAACCAAAACTATTAAGCCAAAAACGAAGTCTAAAAAATATAAGCAGTGGCAACTACCACGCAACAAATCCAAAGCCCGGTGCGAACAGCCCCGGGTTTTTCTGAAAATCCGGGGCAGCGCTCAGAAGGTGGCTGCTTCCAAACGGGGAAAAAGTTATGACCACTCAGGTTCAGCTGTTTATCAACGGCGAGTTTGTGCACTCAAAAAGTGAAAAATTCATCCCGGTGACTAACCCTGCCACGCAGGAAGTGATCGCTCAGGTACCATGCACCACCATGGACGAAATGGAACATGCCATTCGTTCTGCCAAAGAAGCCTTTTTAAGCTGGAAAGAAACGCCGGTATCAGAACGCGCCCGCTTAATGATGCGTTTTGCTGCACTGTTAAAAGAACATCAGGCTGATATCGCCGATATTATTTGCCGTGAACTTGGCAAAACAGTGGAAGACGCTAAAGGGGACGTCTGGCGTGGCATTGAAGTGGTCGAACAAGCTGCCAATATCCCTTCATTAATGATGGGTGAAACGGTAGAAAACGTGGCGCGCAGCATCGACACTTACAGCTACATTCAGCCACTGGGTGTGTGTGCCGGTATTACACCATTTAACTTCCCGGCCATGATCCCATTGTGGATGTTCCCTATGGCCATTGCCTGTGGCAATACTTTTGTATTAAAGCCTTCTGAACAAGATCCAATGACGGTGAACCGTATTGCTGAGCTGTTTGCAGAAGCCGGCGCGCCAAAAGGTGTGTTACAGGTAGTACATGGTGCTAAAGAGCAGGTTGACGTTTTATTGCATCATAAAGACATTAAAGCCATTTCATTTGTAGGTTCAGTGAACGTTGGTCAGTATATCTACAAAACCGGTACTGACAACTTAAAACGGGTGCAGGCTTTTGCCGGTGCCAAAAACCATATGGTGATTATGCCTGATGCCAATAAAAATCAGGTGGTGAACGCCCTGGTTGGAGCCTCAGTGGGTGCTGCCGGTCAACGTTGTATGGCGATTTCTGTGGCTGTGTTTGTTGGCGCTGCCGCTGAGTGGATCCCTGAAGTGGCGGCTGCCATCGGTAAAGTACGCCCTGGTGTTTATACCGACCCAAACGCCGCTTATGGCCCGCAAATCAGCCCGCAAGCCCGCGCCCGTGTGTTGTCTTTGATTGACCAGGGCAAGAAAGAAGGCGCGACTTGTCTGGTCGACGGCTCCACTATTGAGGTTGAAGGTTATCCAAATGGTAACTGGGTAGGTCCGACAGTGTTCTCCAACGTCACCACAGATATGGCCATTTATAAAGAAGAAATTTTTGGCCCAGTGCTCAATACCATGACAGTGAATTCACTGGATGAAGCTATTGCTTTGGTAAACGCCAGCCCATATGGCAACGGCACCGCGATTTTTACCGCCAGTGGCCATGCCGCCCGTAAATATCAACACGAAATTGAAGTAGGCCAGGTGGGCATTAATATTCCAATTCCGGTACCACTGCCGTTTTTCTCATTCACCGGCTGGAAAGGCTCGTTCTACGGTGATCAACATGCTTACGGTAAACAGGCTGTGCGTTTTTACACTGAAACTAAAACCATTACCGCCCGTTGGTTTGAAGACGATATGGCCGCAACAGGCCCGAATATGTCGATTAACCTGCGTTAATGTTGTACTGGTTGTCAGAGCCGTCCTGGCGGCTTTGACATGCGGACCCGCCGCGCGCAGTGCGCGCGGCTTTTGATTGTCTGCTTAGCCTGTGCCAATCCGCGGTTCCGGCGGCTATTTATGCACTTGACCACGGAAAAGGCACATCAAATACAAGAAAAAAGCGAACAGCCGTCCACCAGACTAAACAGAGGCTGATAAAAATCAGCAGACGATAGTGATGCTTTGCAGCAGTGAATGCCGGATGTCGCAGGCCAAACAGCATATTTGAAGGTGTACCCTATGAATTTTAATTTAACCGAAGATCAACAGGCTTTTGCCGAAACGGCCCGTCAGTTTGCGGAAACTGAACTGGCACCTTTTGCCGCTGAGTGGGACAGAACCCATCATTTTCCAAAAGATGTATTGCAAAAAGCCGGTGAACTTGGCTTTTGCTCTTTATATACCCCGGAAGACGCCGGTGGTTTAGGTTTATCACGGCTTGATTCTTCGATTATTTTTGAACAGCTCGCCATGGGCTGTACTGCCACCACGGCCATGTTAACCATTCACAATATGGCCACCTGGATGATTGCCAGCTGGGGCACTGAACAAGCTAAAAACGAGTGGTGTCCAAGTCTGGTGACAGGCGAGAAGCTGGCTTCTTATTGTTTAACCGAACCAGGTTCAGGTTCAGATGCAGCCTCACTTCGCACCAGCGCCAAAAAAGACGGCGATTTTTATGTGCTGAACGGCTCCAAAATGTTTATCTCAGGTGCAGGTTCCACCGAAGTTTTAGTGGTGATGGCGCGCACCGGTGAGCCAGGTCCCAAAGGCATTTCTGCTTTTGTGGTGCCAGCAGATGCTGCTGGTGTAATTTACGGCAAAGCTGAAGAAAAAATGGGCTGGAATGCACAACCAACCCGCTTAGTGACCTTTGACAATGTGCGTATTCCGGCGCATTACCTGTTAGGCAATGAAGGTGAAGGTTTTACTTTTGCCATGAAAGGTTTAGATGGTGGCCGTATTAATATTGCTACTTGTTCTATCGGTACTGCGCAACAGGCGCTGAATACCGCCCGCAACTATATGCTGGAGCGTGAGCAGTTTGGCAAACCGTTGGCGGCTTTTCAGGCATTACAGTTTAAACTGGCCGACATGGCAACTGAGCTGGTTGCAGCCAGACAGTTGGTACGCTTAGCAGCATTTAAGCTGGACACGGATGACGCTGAAAAAACCGCTTATTGTGCGATGGCAAAACGTTTTGCCACTGATATCGGTTTCCAGGTGTGCGATCAGGCGCTGCAAATCCATGGTGGTTATGGATATATCAAAGAATATCCGCTGGAGCGGCATTTCCGTGATGTGCGGGTGCATCAGATTTTAGAAGGCACCAACGAAATTATGCGTTTAATCATTGGTCGTCGTTTGCTTGACACTGCAGCCAGCGACATTTTATAAGCTGTGTTTTGGAAAATGCCTGTGAATTGCCGCTCAGTTTCGGCGTTAACAGGCGATGAGCTTATCAGCCAACAAAGGCGGTAGCTGCTTTGCTGCCTTTGCGCAAACAAGAATAACAAGGATAAATCATGTCACAACTGAAGCTGGAAAAACGTGGCCATACGGCGCTTATCACCATCAGCAATCCACCTGCCAATACCTGGACCCGCGAAACTTTGACGCAGCTGCGTGATGCAGTCAGATCGCTTGACCAGGATAAAAATATTTATGCTTTGGTGATCACAGGTGAAGGGCAGAAATTTTTCTCAGCAGGTGCCGATTTAAATCTGTTTGCTTCGGGTGACAAAGCTGTCGCTTCTGATATGTCACGCATTTTTGGTGAAGCTTTTGAAACCTTATCAGCCTTTCGGGGTGTATCTATTGCTGCCATTAACGGTTATGCCATGGGCGGTGGTTTAGAAGTGGCGCTGGCTTGTGATTTACGTATTGCCGAAGAGCAGGCGCAGATGGCGCTGCCGGAAGCCAAAGTAGGTTTATTGCCATGTGCCGGTGGCACCCAAAACCTGGCCTGGCTGGTCGGCGAAGGTTGGGCAAAACGAATGATTTTATGTGGTGAGCGTATCGGCGCCGCCAAAGCCCTACAAATTGGTTTGGTGGAAGAAGTGGTAGCCACAGGTCTTGCACTGGAAACAGCTTTGTTATTGGCCGACAAAGTGGCAGAGCAAAGCCCGCCCGCTGTCACAGCCTGTAAAAAACTGATCCAGCAAGGCCGTAGTGGCAGTATCACAGCAGCGCTGCCGCTTGAGCGTGAGTTGTTTGTGGGTCTGTTTGATACCAAAGATCAGGTGGAAGGGGTATCGGCCTTTTTACAAAAACGTAAAGCAAACTGGGTGAATGGCTGATGACAGAACTGATAACAACTGCTGATGCAGTAGTGCTGTTCAGCACTATTGCCGCCGACAATAGCAAGCTGATTGGTGTGGCTACACTGAACAGTGAAAAGTCACTGAATGCACTGAGTTTGCCAATGGTGGAACTGCTGCTGCCACAAATGCAGGCCTGGAAAGAGGATAACAACATTGCCATGGTATTGTTGCAAGGCGCTGGCGATAAAGCCTTCTGCGCTGGTGGTGATATCCGCGAACTATACCACAGCATGAAAAATGAACCCGGTACTTACCAGCAGTATGTGCAGGACTTTTTCACCAAAGAATACAGCCTGGATTATCTTATTCACACCTTTGATAAGCCTGTGCTGGTGTGGGGCAACGGTATAGTGATGGGCGGCGGCCTTGGTTTAATGGCCGGCGCGTCCCACCGTATTGTCACTGCTACTTCACGTATTGCGATGCCGGAAATGGCGATTGGTTTATACCCTGATGTAGGCGGCAGCTGGTTTTTAAACCGCATGCCCAAAGGTTGTGGCTTATTTTTAGGTTTAACCGGCGCTTCTATTAATGCAGCAGACGCTAAACTCATTGATTTAGCAGATCATTTTATTCCGCATGAACAAAAAGCGCAGGTGATTGAGCAGCTGAAAGCTATTCGCTGGGGCAATACAGTGGCACTGAATCATCAGAAATTATCTGATGTGCTGCACAATATTGAAGAGTTGTACCGCAATCAGCAGCCGGCCAGTCAAATCCGGTTACATCAGGCAGCCATTGCTGAACTGGACGGTCAAGCCGATTTAGCCAGTGCCATGCAAGCGATACTGGCCATCAAAGGTGAAGACAGCTGGCTGGCCAAAGCCAAAGCATCGTTGCAATACGGCAGCCCCATCACCGCCCATATTGTGTACCGTTTATTGCAGCTTGGTCAGTCAAAAATTCTGGCGGACAGTTTCCGGCTGGAGCTTGGCTTGAGTGTGCAATGTGGCAAATTGGGCGAATTTACCGAAGGGGTGCGGGCATTGTTGATTGATAAAGATCAGAAACCACAGTGGTTATATCCGGATGTGGCCGCAGTGCCGCAGGCTGTGATTGATGAATTATTCCGCTCACCCTGGCCTGACAACGAACATCCGCTGCGTGAGCTTGGAAAAGTACATTAAAGATAGGCCACAGTGATTGCAGGTTGTTTGCAGCAGCCTTGTCGCAGAACAAGGCCGCTACAACTTTACACAACTGTATGTTGGATAATGGCGCTTTTTATCATGGCATCAACACTTGGTGGTGTTATTGCCAAAACCAGACAATACCGGTTTGCAGAAGCTGCTAAAAGCAGTCCGCCGGTTCAGAGAAAACGGGGAAATATCATGGCGTTAGTTGCTTTTATTGGTTTAGGAAATATGGGTGGCCCAATGGCCATCAATTTGCTCAAAGCCGGCCACCAGGTACAGGCTTTTGATTTGTCAAAAGATGCGTTGACGCAGGTTCAGGCTGAAGGTGCCGTGGTGGCCGCTTCTGCTGTGGACGCAGTGAAAGGTGCTGAATTTATTATCTCCATGCTGCCGGCCGGTAAACATGTCGCAGGTTTATATCTGGGTGAGCAGGGAGTTGCAGGCCATATTGCCAAAAATGCTTTGGTGCTGGATTGCTCCACCATTGACGCCGCAACGGCGCGTAGTGTTGGCGCTGGTCTGGCAGCACAAGGCATTGCTTTTATTGATGCACCTGTGTCTGGTGGTGTCGGTGGTGCTAAAGCCGGTACTCTGACTTTTATTGTGGGTGGCTCGGCACAAAATTTTGAACGCGCCAAAACAGTGCTGGAAGCGATGGGCAAAAACCTGTTTCATGCCGGTGATGTGGGCGCAGGTCAGGTGGCCAAAATCTGCAATAACATGTTGTTGTCTATTTTAATGGCAGGCACCAGTGAAGCCTTACAGCTGGGCATTGATAATGGTTTGGATCCAAAAGTGTTATCCGACATTATGCTCAAAAGCTCGGGCCGCAACTGGACATTAGAGCTGTATAACCCTTGCCCTGATGTGCAGCCCAATGTGCCATCCAGCAATAACTATCAGGGGGGGTTTATGGTGGATCTAATGGCAAAAGATTTAGGTCTGGCCGCCGAATGTGCCCAGCTTAGTCAGTCGGCGACGCCTATGGGTTCGCTCGCGCGCAATTTATATGTGACCCATCAGCGTCAGGGCAATGGCAAACTGGATTTTTCCAGTATTTTCCGTCTCTTTGGTAAAAAATAAAGCAGGCTCTTCGAAGCATAAATTTTTACGGCAAGGCTTTGTATCGCAAAGCGTTTTAAGAAAGGTTAGTTATGAATTTACAAGGTAAAACCATAGTGATCACAGGCGGCGCTCAGGGCCTTGGCCTGGAGATGGCTAAAATGTGTGCCGCGCAGGGCGCTAATCTTGCACTGATCGATATGAATGAGCAGCAATTGCAAACGGCAAAAGCAGAACTGGGCTCTGCGGTCACAGTGCGCACTTATCTGGCAAACGTTGCCAGTGAAACTGAAGTGGAAGCCACTTTTGCTGCTATTGATACAGATTTTGACGGTATTGATGGCCTGATCAACAACGCCGGTATTTTGCGTGACGGTTTGTTGCTGAAATTTAAAGACGGCGAGCTGCAAAGCAAAATGTCGTTACAGCAATTTCAGTCAGTGATTGATGTAAACCTGACCGGGGTGTTTTTGTGTGGCCGTGAAGCTGCGGCCAGTATGGTCAAACGGGGCCGCAAAGGTGTGATTATTAATATGTCCAGTGTGGCGCGTGCCGGTAATATGGGCCAGACCAACTACGCAGCATCTAAAGCCGGTGTGGTTGCGATGACAGTGACCTGGGCGCGGGAGCTTGGCCGTTATGGTATTCGGGTTGGTGCTATCGCCCCTGGTGTTATTCGTACTGCCATGACAGATGCCATGAAACCAGAAGCACGCGACCGTCTGGAAAAAATGAAACCTGTTGGCCGCTTGGGTGAAGCCAGCGAAATCGCGCATACCGCCCGTTATATTTTCGAAAATGATTTTTTCACCGGCCGTGTGGTGGAAATTGACGGTGGTATTTCGATGTAATGTCAGGCTTTTGGCGGCTTGTGCTAAAACCTTAGCGGTCGCAGCTGATTTTACCGACAGATAAAAAAAGCCCGCATGTCAGCGGGCTTTTTTAGCTCTGCACAAACACAATATTAATCAATCAAACCATATTGCTGTTTCAGCACTTCGATAATTTCTGCTTTTGGATTGGCGGATAATTCAATAGTTTTGCCAATCACTTTCTCAGCGATGCCTAAATAAGTGCGCGAAATATCCATCATCACAGCTGTTGGCAATTTGTTATCGCGTGCCAAAGCTTCACGCTCCGGCATCCGGTCTTTATTCAGCAGAATATCCGGATCAGGGAAGTTGTTTAATAACCACTGGCGAAAACCTTCTTTGGACTGCTCGACAATCTGGCCTTCACGCCAGGCGGCGCCGTCCCAAATCCGTGAGCTGTCTGGTGTGCCTACTTCATCCATATAAATCAGCTTGCTGGCGCCATCAGCGCCTTTGACATAACCAAACTCAAATTTGGTATCAACAAACATCTGGTCCAGCGCTGCTAAAGCGTCACTGATCACAGCAAAACCTTGTTTTAAGAGTTTTTCGTACAGGTCGATGTCTGATGTTTGTTCAAAACCAAAAGCCTGATAATGACGTTCGATATCAGCGCGGGAAATATTGACGTCATCGGCTTCCGGCACGCCGGCAAGACCGGTCAGGATACCTTTGGTTGATGGTGTAATAAGAATTTCCGGCAGTTTTTGATCTTTTTTCAGGCCTTCAGGTAAAGTGATACCACAAAACTCACGTTCACCTTTGCTATAAGCACGCCACATAGAGCCAGTAATGTACTGACGGGCAATAGCTTCAATTTTTACCGGCCGCGCTTTTTGCACTATCCACACCAGCGGGTGCGGAATATCCAGAATATGGCTGTCGGCCAAGCCATTTTGTTTAAACAACGAGAACCAGTGATTGGAAATAGCATTGAGCGCCGCGCCCTTGCCAGGCACGCCATTTAAGCCGTTCTCACCATGCCAGATGCAGTCAAACGCAGAAATACGGTCGCTGATCACCATAATGGCCAGCGGGGTGTCGGCGGCAACCGGATAGTTTTTCTCTTTGATAAGGCGTGCGCTGTCCGCTTCGGTCAGCCAGTACACACTGCGGACTTTGCCGGAGTGTACAGGTAAATGGGTACGAATTGGCAGATCGTCGTTCACCGCCAGAACCTGGGTTGCAAGAGTCATAATCACATCTTCTGTTGCTGAAAAAAGGCGGGGCTCAGTCTAACAGAAAGCAGCCCACAACAGAATCTGGCGGTAGAGATAAAATGGCTCTGGTATCATGGGCCTTTTTTGTATTCAAAATAAGGATTTATTCTGTGATGGCTGAGGTTCTTGCACCTGCAACTTGCCCTTTGTGTCTGGGGGATGACAACAGATTTTATCACCAGGATAAAGTGCGTTGTTATTGGCATTGTGCACACTGTGCGCTGGTATTTGCCGATCCCGGCAGTCATTTAGCTGCCGATGCCGAATTGGCCATTTACCGCCAGCATGAAAATAATCCGCAGGATAGTCGTTACCGCGCTTTTTTAAATAAACTGGCAGCGCCTTTATCACAGCGTCTTGGCACTACAGGATTAACAGGGCTGGATTTTGGTTGTGGCCCCGGGCCTACCTTGTCTTTGATGCTGCAAGAAGCAGGGCAGCAGATGGCAGTGTTTGACCCTTATTTTGCCAATGAGCCCAAGGTACTGCAGCAGCAATACGATTTTGTTTGTTGTACCGAAGCAATAGAGCATTTTTATCAACCGGCCAAAGAATGGGCTTTGTGGCTGACTTTACTCAAAGCAGGCGGCTGGCTTGGTCTGATGACCAAATTGGCGCCGACTCAGGATGAATTTGCCCGCTGGCATTACAAAAATGACCCGACTCATGTGTGTTTTTTTAGCCGAGAGACATTCTTATTTTTGGCTGAGCGTGATGGATTTACCGTTGAATTTATTGGTAACGACGTGATTTTACTGCATAAAAAAGCTTTAAGTTAAGGAGTCTGGTCAAATGGATTTGTTACAACCTCAGCTGCTGATTTGGTTGTTGTTGGCTGTTGCCATAGTGTTGGTATTTGTAACGAATACTGACAGCCCGCCCCTGGTATCAGATAGAGGGCCTTTGCACCAACCAAATCCAGACCAAGCGCAGCACTACCAGATACAACAAGCTTTTTATCGCCGCTGGCTTGACGCTTTTTTTAGCCAGCAGAAAGTACGTCAGCTGGCCTGGTTTAGTTTTGCGGCGTCCGTAGTGATGGCATTGTTATTACAACGGCTGGCGCCTGCGAGTTTTGTTGCACTGCTGTTTGTTTTTACGCTGGTATTTTGGCTTAACAAGGGCAAGCAGCGCTGGCAGCAGGTGGTGCGCCATAGCCTGGTGATAGTGTTATCGCTTTTACTGAGTCTGCATCTGCTGCCGGGGTTTGAAAACTGGTTACAGCTTGAACACATTCAGCTGAGCGAACAAAGCCGGCCTTTTTCGTTGTATCTGAATCTGGATAAACCCCTGGTGTTTTTTCTGTTGTTATTGCTGCTGCCTGATTTAACCGGACGTTATCAGTTGAACTTCGGCGCAAGCGTACAACTCTTATCGATAAGTCTGCTGGCGATTGTTGTGCTGTCGCTTCTGGCGGTCGCTTTGGGTTTTGTCGCGCTGGAGTGGAAGCTCCCAGATTGGTGGTGGTTGTTTGCGCTGAACAACCTGCTGTTTACTTCTGTGGTTGAGGAAGCGTTTTTCCGGGGTTATCTGCAGCGTCTTTGCGGCGAAAAAACCGGCCCTGTGGTTGCCATCTTATTGGTGGCATTGTTATTTGGACTGGCACATCTGGCAGGTGGTGTATGGTACGCAATGTTGGCGGGGCTGGCAGGGATCTTTTACGGTTACCTGTATTGGCGAAGTGGCAGCCTTGCCGTGGCAGTTGCCGGACATTTTGCGGTGAATCTGGTGCATTTTCTGGCGTTAACTTATCCGGCGCTGCGCTAAAAATGAAACGGCAACTACCGACAAATAAGCGCAAAGTGGTTGTTGCACTTGCCTTTTTTTTCGCAGGCAGGCCATACTGCCAGTACAAAAATTACACTTTGACAGCCAAGGAGCCATAATGCCACTCGCGCTAAAAAAAATTCTGGCGTTGTTAGCAGGTCTGATGGTCAGTATCGGCACTATCGCGTTATTGGAACAATTCAGTCATTGGTTGTATCCGGTGGGTTCGCAGCCTGACTGGCAGGATCCGTCCGCTGTTGCTGCTTATATGCAATCTTTGCCGGTGGGCGCTTATTTATTGGTGTTGCTGGCCTGGTTTAGTGGTGTTGTTGTGGGTATAGCTGCAGCCACTTTGCTGGTCAAAAGAGTCAGCCGGCTTTTTGTTGTGGTGATCACTGCTATGGTGTGGCTGGCCACTCTGGCCAATGTGTATCTTATTCCGCATCCGCTTTGGGTGTCTGTCACTGCGTTGGTTTGTTTGCCGCTACTTGGGCTTCTCTGTGGCCATCTGCTGAATCGTTGTTATCCGCACCATACTGAAACTGAAATTATTGATTAATCTTCGGTGTTGCCCTTTTTTCATCATAAGGAATTGTTATGTCTGAGCTAAATATTCTGGCGATCTGCGGTAGTTTAAGAGCCAAATCACATAATCTGACTTTACTCAAATATGCCAAGGCGCATGCGCCGGCCGGCATGAACATTAGCATCGCCGATTTATCCCAGGTGCCATTTTACAATGCAGATCTGACTGATAAACCAGAAGCAGTGCAGCAGTTATTGGCGCAATGTGAAGCAGCCGATGGCTTTTTGTTTGGTTGCCCGGAATACAACTATTCACTGGCACCTGCGTTAAAAAATGCGCTGGACTGGGCGTCACGTGAACCCGATAACCGCCTGCTCGCCGGCAAAGCCGCTGCTATTATGGGCGCCGGTGGTGGCATGGGCACCTCAAGGGCACAATATCACCTGCGTCAGGTGGGAGTGTTTTTAGATTTGCATTTTGTCAATAAACCCGAAGTGTTTGCCAATGCATTTTCCGGTAGCTTTGATGCAAGCAGCGGCGCATTAACTGACGAGCGTTTACAAAAGCTGATAGTGCAACAATTGCAGGCCTTGGCTGTGCTCAGCCAAAAACTCAAAGGTTAAGCCAGTGCTGCAGAAGTTGTCTGAAATAAAAACAAAAAAAGTGGTTCGCAATCTCCTTACGGCGCTGATGCTTGGTAGTGTTGCTTTGGCAGATGCCGCTGCAGTTACAAATGCTGAGCAGAATGCCGGCCTTGCAAATCCATTTTTGCTGCTGACCGAACAGGAACTTGGAGAAAAAGACGCGGCATTAGCGGACTTTTGGCAGCAGCAGGTGGTAACAGGTTTTCTGAAAGCCGCTGATGGTACGCCACTTTTTTATGCTTATCACAATACGGTTCAGGCCAAAGCCACTGTAGTGATAGTCACAGGGCGCACTGAAGCCATCGCCAAGTATCAGGAATTGTTTTTTGAACTGGGTCGGTTGGGGTATGCCGTTCTTGGTTATGATCACCGGGGGCAGGGACAATCCGGGCGTTTATTAGCCGATACGCAAATTGGCCATGTACAGTCTTTTGCTGACTATGTGCAGGATTTGCACTTGTTGCAATCTGAGCTCAGCCCGTTATTACCCAAAGACAAAGTATTATTAGCCCATTCAATGGGCGGCGCAGTCGCCAGCAGTTATCTGGCAACTTATCCCGGGGTTTTTAAAGCAGCTGCTTTGTCAGCCCCTATGCATGCGCCCAATACGGAGCTGGTTTTTGGCGCCAAAGATGGTTGTTATCTGCAGCAAATCCTTGGCTGGACTTGCCCGGATTGTTATGCCGGTTTTGCCAGCAGTCCTTATCAGAACAGCACTTTTGCCAATAATATCTACAGCCATTCAGAAGTTCGTTACCAGCGTTTTCGGCAGTTATTTGAGCAACAACCAGGCTTGCAACTGGGCGGCCCCAGCTGGCAGTGGCTGGGGGAGGCTTGTGCTATTGCCGAGCGGATGCCAAGTATTGCCAGTCAAATCCGGGTGCCGGTAAAAATTCTGCAGGCAGGTGAGGACGTTGCTGTCAGATCTGAGGCACAACAGTTATTTTGCGAAGCTTTAGGGACTTATTGTGCCGGTGGCAGTGTTATGAAAATTGACGGTGCAAGGCATGAAATTTTATTTGAAGCCGACCGGTATCGTTTGCCGGCACTGACGGAAATTCTGCGTTTTTATCAGCAACAACTGGCGATTTAAGCAGCTGAATTTTGTGATTATCCGCAGCCACAGCTTGGTTGCAAAGCATAAAAAAAAGCCAGACTCAGGTCTAATGCCGATCAGATAAGAAAATTTCAGATCGGTTGACCGATCCAGTGGCTGAT
>NZ_DAIPZL010000021.1:0-40479 GCF_036782235.1 Rheinheimera sp.
AGGACACCGCCCTTTCACGGCGGTAACAGGGGTTCGAATCCCCTAAGGGACGCCACGCTGCTATCAAATCCTGGGATGTCCCTTTCGTCTAGAGGCCTAGGACACCGCCCTTTCACGGCGGTAACAGGGGTTCGAATCCCCTAAGGGACGCCACTTAGGAATTTCTTCTGTTGACCATCATGTTGCCTGAATCCAGTTGGCGACAATCTCGATGGGGCTATAGCTCAGCTGGGAGAGCGCTTGCATGGCATGCAAGAGGTCAGCGGTTCGATCCCGCTTAGCTCCACCAAATCTTCTGTGTATTCTGTCTCTCAACAAATCTCAAAACATTGCTCCACCAGTTTATTGCCTTGATGTTATGCTTTTTTTATCAGGCCAGATTTTGCCCCCTGGCTTATTGCGCTAAGCCACGGCAATTTTACATCACCACGGCAATACTTTCATTTCCTTACAATTTCAGCAGCAACGGCAGCACAAAATCGCGGATAATCGGCTGAGCTTTTTCGTTGGGGTGGATGCCATCACTGAGCATCAGTTCAGGTTTGGTGGCTACCTGATCCATAAAAAACGGCCAGTACACAGCCTGATGTCTTTCGGCCAATGCCGGATATAAATCGACAAACAGCTGGTTATAACGTGGGCCATAGTTTGGCGGGATCCGTATTTGCATCAGGATGGGCTTGGCCTGTTGTTGTTTGACCAACTTGAGCATGGCACTGAGGTTTTTTTCCAGCTGTGCGATTGGGAAACCACGCAGGCCGTCGTTACCGCCCAGTTCTATCAGCACGGCATCGGGTTGATGTTTTTTTAATAATTCGGGTAATCTGGCTAAACCGCCCGCTGTGGTTTCACCGCTGATGCTGGCGTTAATCAGTTGCCAGCTGTTTTGTTGTTGCTGTAGTAAATGTACCCAGCCTTGTTGTTGTGTCATGCCATAACCGGCGCTGAGACTGTCACCAAGGACCAATAATTTTTGTGGTTGTGCCTGTGCCAGAAAAGTGCAGCAAGCCAATAAGATGGTGAAAAAAATTCTCATGTCATTACTACCTAAGATTGCTATTCAAGCCAAAGCCTTACGCAAAGAAGTCCAGCTGACAGATGCCAGGCTGACTATCCTGCAGCAGATCAACCTAACAATCAACAGCGGTGAGACAGTCGCCGTAGTGGGGGCTTCCGGCTCCGGCAAATCGACATTACTGGGGATTCTGGCCGGTTTGGATACAGCCACGAGCGGTGAAGTCTATCTGGCAGGCCAGCCGCTGCATCAGCTGGACGATGACGCCAGAGCCCAGCTACGCGCCAAAGAAGTGGGTTTTGTATTTCAGTCGTTTTTATTATTGCCAAGCTTAACCGCGCTGGAAAACATTACTTTGCCGGCCGAACTTGCCGGTATTAAAGATGCCACAGCCCGGGGCAGTAAACTGCTCTCTGATGTTGGTTTAACAGAGCGCGCCGATTTTTATCCAAGTCAGCTCTCGGGCGGCGAGCAACAAAGAGTGGCGATAGCGCGGGCTTTTATCACACAACCGGCCATTTTGTTTGCTGACGAGCCATCGGCTAACCTCGATGCGGCCACAGGCGTCAAAATTGAAGATTTATTATTTGCGCTAAACGAGCAGCAAGGCACCACGCTGGTGCTGGTCACCCACAATCCGCAGCTGGCCCAACGTTGCAAGCGTCAGCTCAATATGCATGCAGGTGAGTTAACAGAGTTAAAGCCGGAGGTGGGTGATGTGGCTTAACATTGCCGCCAGGCTATTCTGGCGCGAATTACGCCGCGGTGAGCTTTGGGTGATCGCTTTTGCGTTGTGTCTGGCTGTTTTTACTGTGGTGAGTCTGACCGGTATTACCGAAAGTGTGCGCTCGGCATTGTCACAACGTAGCAGTAACTTTATTGCCGCTGACAAAATTCTGCGCTCCAGTCTGCCGTTTAATGATGAGATATTTCGAAGCGCCGAGCAGCTTGGGCTGAAGACGGCCAAACAAATGCAGTTTAGCACCATGGTGTTTGCCGGCGATCTGATGCAGCTGGTCAGTGTCAAAGCGGTGTCGCCAAGCTATCCGCTGCGTGGGCGTCTGGAGTTAAAAAGTTCAGAACAGGCGGATGCCAAAATCAGCAACACTGTGGTTAAAAATCAGGTATTCCTGGAACCACGATTATTACAGCTGCTGAATATCGGCATTGGCGACAGCCTGGAGCTTGGGGTCAGCCGTTTTGTGGTGGGCGGCATTATTGCCGAAGAGCCGGATGCGCCGCTTAGTGTATTTGGTAACGCCCCAAGGGTGCTGATGCATGTGGATGATGTAGCCGCCACAGAGGTGGTTCAGCCAGGTAGTCGTATTGGTTATCGGTATCAGTTTGCCGGCGACGGCAGTGCGCTTAAAACGCTGGAGCAGCAGGTTAAACCTTTGCTGACGGTGCATGACCGCTGGCAGAGTCTGGATCGTGAGTCGGCGGTGGGCTCGGCGCTTGACAGAGCTGAAAAGTTTTTATTATTGGCTGGTTTATTAGGCATAGTGCTGGCCGCCTGCGCTGCGGCAGTTGCGGCCAGTCAATACAGTCAACGCCATCAGATGGCGGTGGCAGTGATTAAAGCGCTTGGCACCACCACAGCCATGGCCAGGCGTATTTACGCCAGTCATCTGGCGATGGTCAGTCTCTTTAGTATCATCACCGGCTTGTTGCTTGGCCAGCTGGCAAGTTCCGGCGCTCAGTGGTTTATTGAAGTCTGGCTTGGCGATTACCGGCCGGAATTTAGTAGCAGGCCGTTATGGCTTGGTGCTTTAACGGGGCTGATTTGTGCAACTTTGTTTTCGGCACGTCCTATCTGGCGGCTGGCTGCTGTGCCGGCACTGAACGTACTACGCCAGCGTGCTTTAAGTTTTCAGCTGGATCTGTGGCAGCTGGTCACAGGTGGTCTGGCTATCTGGTTGCTGATGTGGCTGTTTAGCGGGGACTGGTGGTTATCCTGCTGGCTATTTGTGCTTTGTCTTGCCTTTGCTGCTTTATTGCTGGGGATGGCGGCTGTTTTGGTGAGGCTTGCCAAACCCATGGCGGCGGGCCAAAGCAGTGCGCTAAAGCTGGCGCTCGCCAACTTAAGACGCCGGTTATGGCCTAATAGTTTTCAGCTCATTACTTTTAGTCTGGCGCTGTTTTTAACGCTGATTTTGTATTTTCTGCGTGCAGAGCTGATTTCGCAGTGGCAGCAGCAGGTTCCGGTTGGTGCACCCAATCAGTTTCTGGTCAATATTAACGAGGCGGAAAAACCGCAAATTATTCGTTTATTAACGGACAACCAGCTCAAAGCCGGGGATTTTTATCCTATGGTGTCTGGGCGGGTTCTGACGGTCAATAATGAAAAATTGCCTGAGTCTGATGGCCGTGAGCAAAATCCTGAACAGTCAAATCAAGCGCAAGCAAACCCTGAACGGCAAAAAGGCGAACAGCAGGCGGATATTGCCGACAACACAGTAGCCGCTCGTCGCGATACCCAGAATTCCGGCTCCGCAAATTCTGGTACAACAAGGGAAGGCATAGGCCGCGAGTTAAATCTGACCTGGCTCAATACCTTACCTGCCAATAATCAGATAGTGGCTGGCAAGTGGTTTGGTCCTGAAGATAAAGCCCAGGTATCTGTTGAGGAAAAACTGGCTGAAAGACTGGCGCTGGAGCTTGGTGATACCATTGGTTTTTCGGTGGGCGGTCAGCCTTTTACCGCAACGGTCAGCAGTTTCCGTAAAGTTG
Source organism: Rheinheimera sp. (assembly GCF_036782235.1). GTDB lineage: Bacteria > Pseudomonadota > Gammaproteobacteria > Enterobacterales > Alteromonadaceae > Pararheinheimera. The sequence goes on from NZ_DAIPZL010000021.1 coordinate 3,746, forward strand.
ACTGGAACAGCCTGCAACCGAACTTTTTTATGATTTTATCACCGGATCTGATGCAGAATTTCCCGGCGACTTATCTGACGGCTTTTTATTTACCAAAACAACAAACCGCACTACTGAATGACATGGCACGTAGTTTCCCAACTATTTCAGTGTTGTCTGTTGATAATATTCTTAAACAAGTCAACGACATTATTGCCCAGGTTTCATTGGCACTCACGGTGATTCTGGTGCTGGTATTTGCTGCTGCTGTGCTGGTGCTGGTGGCTCAGGTTCAGGCAACACTGGAGCAGCGCGAGCAGGAGCTTGCCATATTAAGAACTTTAGGCGCCAAAACGGTGTTTCTGCGTAAAGCTGTATTGGCCGAATTTGCGGCTTTAGGGCTGATGGCAGGTGTTTTTGCAACCTTGCTGGCTGAAGTGCTGCTGGCTGTGGTGCAGATGCGGTTATTCCAGCTGCCGTTTTCGCTGCACTTTAATTTGTGGTGGATAGGGCCGGGTCTGGGGTTGGCGTTAATTTGTGGTTTGGGCTGGCTGTTGCTGCGCCATCTGCTGCAATTACCAACGCCGGTATTGTTGCGCCGGGCTTTAAGCTAAAACTCAAGCGCTGTTGTGTCACAAAAAAAGCCTGCAGTTGCAGGCTTTTTTTCAGACGTCTCAGCTAAGTGATGCTGTTTTATGCGCAGTGAAAGCGCTGGGTTTTAGACCTGTTTATGGACCTTGTTAAGCGCTGATGTTTTCATTTAAAAGCTTGCTGCTTTAAAGCGGCAAGGCCTGTAATGCAGCGCGCAGCTGATTATATTTAAAATGAAATCCTGCATCTAACAATTGTTTGGGGTAAACGTTCTGGCCAAATAATAAAATATCGGCCATCTCACCAAACAATAACCGCACCATCACAACTGGCATCGGCAACAAAGCGGGTTTACCCAAACGCTCTGCCAGCAGTTTGGTCCATTGTTTATTGCTGACCGCCATAGGTGCTGTGGCGTTAAATACACCTTTTAACTCCGGATGCTGCAATAAAAAGTCAAAAGCTGCGCAAACATCATCCAGATGGATCCACGACATATATTGTTCGCCGTTGCCGATACGGCCACCAAGCCCGAGCTTAAAAGCGGGCAGCATTTTGGCCAGAGCACCGCCTTTTGGCGCCAGCACAATGCCAAGACGCAAAATACAAACCCGGGTTTGTGCTGAATTGGCTCTGTTGGCCAGGTTTTCCCAGCGTGCACAAATGTCGTGGCTGAATTCAGGGTAATAAGATTGATAACTTTCGTCTATGCTGTCGCTGCCCTGACGGCCATAAAAACCAACAGCTGATGCATTTAACAAAGTGTGTGGTGGCGTGCTGGCTTGCTGAATGTAGCCGACAAGCTCCTCAGTAAGCTGCCAGCGACTCTGACAAATCCGGTGTTTTTGCTCTGTGCTCCAGCGCCTGTTAGCAATAGATTCGCCTGCCAGATTCACCACTGCATCAATCTGATTAAAATCAACTTGCGACAGCGAGGTTACCGCTTTAACCAGGGTACCGAACTTTTGTTGCACTTTGTTGGCGGAGCGGCTTAAAACCGTCAGTTGATGCTGCTGTTGCCACAGCTGAACCAGCGCCGTGCCAACAAGACCCGTTGCGCCTGTCAGTAAAATCCGCATGCACTGGCTCCTCTGCCTTGTCACCTGATGAGTATAGTTCGTCTTATTTTTTGTGAACGGATAAGGTTAACGACACCGAATCGGCAAAACGCAATGCATAAGGTTTGTCGATTTCCACTTCAGCAAATTTAACGGCGGGGTGGGCAGAGGCAATGGCCAGCACTTCGGCGGTTAGTTTTTCTAATAAAGAAAATCTGTTGTTTTCCACCAGCTGAATAATATCTTTGGTGATAGTGCGATAATTCAGTGCCTTAGCCATATCGTCGGTGTCAGCAGCTTGCACAGCGCTATATTCAATGCGGGCGTTAATGACAACATCCTGTTTGTTGTTAATTTCCTCATCTTTAATGCCGATGTAGGTTCGAAGCCGTAAGTTTTTGATCCTGATCACCGCGTTGTTTAGATTCATGAAAAGTCCTGTCTGGCTGAGAAAATAGTTATGTAGATCCAGCGTACTGATACGCAGCATGGGTTGCTGCAGATCAGTATTTCAGCCTTAATAGCGGATATTCTTCATCACGGCAATTTGTTGCTGCAGCTGCTCAATCATACATTCTTTATAAACGCCGGCACCGGCCTGACTGTCGGGGATCAAGGCCAGATATTGCCAGCGGCAATGGTCACGGCTGAATTTCTGAAAAGTTTCCCGAGAGCGCTGAAACACTCTGAGTGGATCGCCCCGGCCTGTGCTGCGTTCCATCTCCTGTAACCTGAATAAATGGTTGTTTTCCCAGGTGTGCAGTTCACGTTCAGTTTTTTCCAGTTCCTGATCCAAACAGCGTGAGTATTCAATCTGAAACTGACGTTTGTCGGCACAGCTGCTGGCTGCCTGACTTTGAAACGACAGCAGGGCTAATATAAAAATAGGTAATGCTTTCATAGAGTTCCACAAAATAGCTGGCAAATTTTCGTGTCAGACTAATACTGGTGTTCGGCAAAACACAGCTGAAATCTGGCACCGCCCAGCTCACTGCGATCAATGTGCAGTTCACCGGAATACGAGGTGCAGAGTTCATGCACTATGGACAAACCAACACCATGACCTTCTTTATAGGTATCAAGCCGGGTGCCGCGATGCAGCAGCTCTTTGGTTTTACCCTCGGGTATGCCTGGTCCGTCATCTTCTACCGCGATTTGCAGTGGCTTTTGGCTGATACTGACTCTGACCTGATGCTGGCAGGCTTTAAAGGCGTTGTCGAGCAGATTTCCGAGCATTTCCATTAAATCTGTTTCATCGCCTCTGAACATTACCCCAGCCGGCAGGTCAATTTGTAGTCTGACGTTTTTGTCCTGATATATTTTCTGTAGGGCATTTTGTAACTGACTAAGCACAGGGGCAATGGCAATTTGTTTTTGCCAGACATCCTGGCCTGAACTGCTGGCACGTTTGAGCTGATGTTCAATCATCGCAGTAATACGGTCAATTTGTTCACGTAGCTCTGGTTGTTGCGCTAGTGCCGATGTATTCAGCACAGCCACCGGCGTTTTAAGTGCATGGGCTAAGTCACTTAAATGGTGGCGATAACGTTGTTTTTGCCGGTTTTGACTGGCCAGCAATAAATTGACGTCTTCTTTGAGGGTGGTTAGCTCCAGAGGGTAGGTGCCATTAAGCTGTTGCTGCTGGCCACTTTCAACCTGACGGATCTCATGATCCAGCGCAGACAGCGGTGCTGTCGTCCAGTAATAAGCCAGCAGCATCACCAAGAGCAGCACTGCGGCTATGCCGATAAACCATCGCGCCAGGGTATTGCGAAAACTCTGTACCGGCGCATCCAACAGCTTTTGATCCTGCACTATATGAATGGTCAGCGGCATGCTGCGTTCACCCATATCAAATAACAGCGCAAAAGACAAAGTCCAGTACAGCTGGCCATTTTGTTCAATGGCAACAAACTCGTGTTTGCCGGGCAGCATTTCATGTTGCGGTGGGGTGAAGTTTTGGTTCAGTGAGGAATCGGATTGCCATAACAGTTTGTCTTCACTGACAATAAAAGCACTGGTACCGGAATCCGGCCGTAAAAAATCGGCCGGTAAAATACTGTTATTAATTTCCAGAATATCGTTTTTGGAGGTAAGTTCGGCTAAAAACGAATACAGATGTACTTCAAGCTTTTGTTCTGTACTGGTAAGCAGCTGAGCCAGAAAAGCTCTTTCTATCGCAAAAAATGAAACCGGCAGTAAAAACAGCATCAGCACCAGGCTGATCACCGCCTGCCGGACTTTCAGCGATAACATCATCAATTCACGGCCAGGTTAAAACGGTAACCACGGCCTCGTAAAGTTTCGATGGGTTTTAGCTCGCCATCCGGGTCGAGCTTTTTCCGAAGCCGCAGTACAAAAACTTCAATAACGTTACTGTCGAGGTCAAAGTCCTGATCATAAATATGTTCTGTCAGTTCAGTTTTTGACACTACTTTGCTTGGGTTATGCATAAAATACTCAAGCACTTTGTATTCATAAGCGGTCAGCGGCACTTCGGCACCCTGACAGAATACCTGCTGTGTTCTGCTGTTCAGGCTGATAGGTCCGGCATTGAGCGTAGGGTCGGGTTGACCTGCGGCACGGCGGATCAGTGCATTACATCGCGCCAGCAGCTCCTCGACATGAAAAGGTTTGGTCAGGTAATCGTCCGCACCTGCATCCAGCCCCTGTACTTTTTCCTGCCAGCTGCCACGGGCGGTCAGAACTATGATCGGAGTTTTGATATCTTGTTGCCGCGCTTTTCGGATCAACGACAAACCATCCATCTTGGGTAAACCAATATCAATAATGGCCAGATCGTAGGGATATTCACTGATTTTAAAAAAGCCATCAGTGCCGTCGTGCGACACATCGACACTGAACTGTTGTTGGGTTAAATGGTTTTTAACCTGTTCGGCCAATAATGTTTCGTCTTCTACCACCAATACCCGCATGTGCATTCCTTATGACAATCAACCGCACTCTGGCGGCGGTAATGGCCTGCTATTTAGCAGGTCTGTTGATGTATAAATTTATCTTAAAATAGCAAGGGGCAAACGTAGTTTACTACTAGCGTGAGCGTACCGGCTCTACATACACCGGCATTTGTGGGCCAGGATCTCTGTCCATTAAGGTGGTGTATTCACGGCCATTAAGCTGATAAGTCACCTGATAACCGTCAATGACACTTTGGTATTCCACTTCAGTACCGGCCTGATAACAAACGGTTTCATGATGCATCACGTCTGTACCATTTTGCTTGCCTATGTCATGACCCACTGCACCACCTAACACCGCACCTGCGGCCATGCCTACTTTTTTATTGGAGCTGTTATGACCTATGGCATTTCCCAAGGCCCCCCCAATAATAGCGCCGACAATAGCAGGTGCTGCAGAATCTGCGTGGCGTTTTACCACCTGGCGTTCTTCACAAACACGTTTGGGCTTATGAACTTCAATGGTGCGGTACACAGGTTGAGCTGAAGTGACAGTGGCCATTAGATATTGATCCCGGTACTGCTGGGAATAACTGGTACAAGCCGTGACAAGCGGTAACAACAACGCCAGATATTTCATGACATACCTCCACAGACAATGATTACATCAGCGTAGAGTACAAACTCTTAATTGCAGCTGAATCTAAAAAAACGCTAAACAGAAAATTAAAAGTATATAAAAAGTTAAATTAATGAAAATAAATTGACTATCTTCTGTAAGGTTGACGCTGCAATCAAGCTGCAGTGTCAACCAGGCACAGCGGAACAATCCAAGTTCCGTATTGTAATACCGGACAAACAAACAAGGAAAGTCACATGGATGCAAAATCATTATTATTCGCAGGCCTGGTTGTTGCTGCTGCCATCAGTCTGAACCCGGTGCTGGCCACCCAAAATACTGCAGTGGTGGCGAAAGTAAATGCCAGCGACAGCAAAAACGATGTTGCTAAAACAAGTGCGAATAAACTCAGTATTAATCAGGCCAGTCAGGAGCAACTGGAAGCAATTCCGGGCATTGGTGCCAAAAAGGCGCAGGCCATTCTGGAATACATTAAAAAGAATGGTCCTATTAAAAATCAGCAACAACTGACGGAAGTCAAAGGAATAGGTGCCAAACTGGCGGAAAAAATTAGTGGTTTTGTCAGTTTTTAACCAAGGCAAAGTGCTGATGTTGTGATTGGGCTGGCTTGTGGATCTGACAGAACCTTAACTGCCTGCAACTTATGATGCGCAATAAAAAAACCGGTTCAAGCCTGCACTTGACCGGTTTTTTTTTACCGCTGCAACTAACAGCATTTTTCACTTTTTTTCTGTGCTTGTGATTAAGCGTCGCCAAGCGCCCGCATTTGTTCGTTGGCCCATTGCACTGCTTCATGATAAGCATCGGGCAGCGATTTAGCATCAAGACCAAGTCTGGCGATAGCACTGTTTGCATCCTGCCAGTGCGCCTGTTCATAACATTTCACCAATGACAGATATTCCGCCAATAAACCCTGGTTATCCACCAAAGCGTCTTTGATATCTTTTGACAGCGGTAACTTGCTCATTACCGATGTCATTGGCTCGTCAAGAATGGCGTCCATCAGCGACATCATGCCGGTTAAAAAAGCTTTGGCCACATCAGTTTTACGATGTAGCTGGGCGATCCCTTCGGCAAACTTGGCTCTGGTCATCGCCAGACGCATCAATTCAGCCGGTTTTTCACTGCTGACCTGGGCGGTAAACAGTACCGACAGGAATTTTTTTAACTCATATTGGCCTAGTACCACCAGCGCCTGTTTGATGGTTTCAATTTCTGAACGGCGTTTAAAAATGGCTGAATTGGAATAACGCAGCAATTTATAGGACAGGTTGACGTCGCGTTCAAAAATAGTGGTGATTTTCGACAGGTCCATCTCAGATTTTGACGTTTCATACAACAATTCGGCCAGCGTCATTTGCGCTGGCGACAAAGCCTTGCTTTGTAACATTTCAGGTTTGGAGAAAAAATAACCCTGAAAATAACTAAACCCCATTTTTAAGGCCGACTGGAATTCTTCGTTGGTTTCGACTTTTTCAGCCAGCAACTTAATGTTTGGAAAAGGAGCTGTGGCCTGCAGCACTTCCTGAATGATCTCGGGGGAAGTGCTACGAAAATCTATTTTGATGATGTCGATGTGAGGATAAAAATGTCGCCAGACCGGCTGATGGATATAGTCGTCAAGAGCAATAACATAACCCAGTTCTTTCAGATGTTGTACTTCGGCCAGCAGTCTTTTACCGGGCTGAACTGTCTCTAATATTTCGACAACCACCTGTTCTTTTGGCAACATGGAAGGAAATTTTTTCAGCAGGGTATCCAGCGTGAAATTGATAAAACCCAGCTTGTCACCAAGAAAGTCATCCAAACCAAAGTTAAACTGGCTGCCGGCAATCATCCTTGACGTCGCTTCATCACCATCAATGTCCGGGAAAACGTTTTCAAGACCGTCACGAAACAATAACTCATAAGCAAACAGGTTTTTGTCACGATCCAGAATGGGCTGGCGGGCGGCATAAAAATACATACAGACTACAGTTCCTTACAGGGTATTCTGGCAAGCAATGTAGCAAAGAATTCTGTTGCTAGGGAACAAAAATTTAGCGCAATTTGCTTTTGGCTCAACCCGTAGTCGAAACTGCGGGTTGAGTATTATTGTGGTTATGAGTTCAGCTTTTGCAGCATCAGGTCAAATTCACGCTGCTGGTGTTGATCCGGGGTTTTAGTGAGTTTGCTCGCCAGTACTATGGCGAGGGTTGAGAACAACACACCTGGGACCATGGCATAAATAAAATCATCCAGTTGTTTACCATCGATGGTTAGTGGGCTGAACACCCAGATCAGCACTGTTACAGCGCCTGTTACCATACCGGCCAGTGCACCCCAGTGATTCATCTTACGCCAGTACAGACTCATCAGTACCATTGGGCCAAAAGCGGCGCCGAAACCGGCCCAGGCGTTACCAACCAGGCTTAAAATAGAGCTGCTGCGATCCAGCGCAATGACAATAGCAACCACGGCAACGACAAAAACGGCAGCGCGGCCCATCATCACCAGATGTTTGTCTGAGGCGGCTTTATTTAAGAATGTTTTATAAAAGTCCTGAGTTAAAGCACTGGACGTTACCAGCAACTGGCTGGAAATGGTGCTCATGACCGCAGCTAATAAAGCCGCCAGTAAAAAACCACCAACAAAAGGATGGAACAGCACTTGCGACAGCTGAATAAAGATAGTTTCCGGATCTTTGAGCACCTGGCCACTTTGCTGCACATAAGCAATGCCGACAAAACCTGTGGCAATAGCACCTAACAGTGAAATAATCATCCAGGACATACCGATACGGCGTGCCACCGGGAAGTCTTTTACCGATCGAATGGCCATAAAACGCACAATAATATGCGGCTGGCCAAAATAACCCAGACCCCAGGCCAATAACGAAATAATACCAAGCACGCTGGTGCCGGTAAAAATATCCAAATGGTTCGGGTTCAGGCTTTCTACAGTGCTGAGCACGGGCCCAATGCCACCAACCACATTGAGTGCAGCCACGGGCACCAGCACCAGTGCCACAAACATAATAATACCCTGTACAAAGTCAGTCATACTGACCGCGAGGAAACCACCGAGCAAGGTATAGGCGATAACCACACCAGCGGTCAGCGCAAGGCCCCAGAAATAATCCAGTCCAAACACCGATTCAAATAACTTGCCGCCGGCGACTACACCTGATGCGGTATAAAGCGTAAAGAACACCACAATTACCAGTGCCGAAATCAGCCGTAACATCCGGGTGTGGTCGGCAAAACGGTTCTCGAGATAATCGGGCAGGGTAATAGAGTCTTTGGCATGTTCGGTATAAACCCTGAACCTTGGCGCCAATAACAGGTAATTCAGCCAGGCACCAATCACCAGACCAACGGCCAGCCAGATCTGTGAAATGCCCAGTGCATATAAAGCGCCGGGTAATCCCATCAATAACCAGCCGCTCATATCCGAAGCGCCGGCCGATAAAGCCGTGACGGCGGGGCCAAGTTTGCGTCCACCCAACATATATTCAGATAAATTACTGCTGGACTGGCGATAAGCATAAAGCCCGATGGCCAGCATAGCGGCGAAATAAATCGCCAGTGCGAGAATAGTGCCCGTTTCCAAAATAACGACCTCATCTGAGTGATTGATTTTGTTTATCGTTGTTCATGCGCTCAGGTTCTGAGTTGTCATGCAGTGAGGGTAAAAACTGCAGCAGGCGAGCGGCGGCACATGCTAACAAGGGCGTGCGTTTTCAGCCAGTGCTTTTCTGCGAGCACACCAACAGATGCTACCAGTTGCAACCTGGTAGCCTTTAACTCTGTTGTTTCACGGCGAAGCTGAATTGTTGTTGCACCTTATCAACCAGGGGCGCCAACAGCTGCTGCCTTGCGGCGACCAGCACCAGATCTGCGCCGGCAAGTGCCAGGCTTTGGCCATGAAAATTGTCATCGGCAAAAGAGCCTGCGTTTTGCCAACCGTGATCTTTTGGCAAGACAAAGACGGTCACTGTGCCTTCTTTGCTATCGAGGATCAGGTGCAAAGAGCGCACCCCCCGAAAATGACAAAATCTGGCATACCTTACCTTGCCGTCAAACTGCTCCAGCTTGCCGGCAAAAGAGGCCATCAGCTGATTCACTTCTGCCAGCGGTAATTGTTGATTGTGTTCCAACAAGGCACTGGCTTCATGATACACATGCGCCAGGGCATAACTGCCGAGATCCTGCCCAAAGTGCAGTGGTTCAAAGCGCAGTTGCACCAGCCCCAGAGTCAGAGCGACTGAAGCCGCTATGCCGTATAACCATTGTTTACGCCTGCGTTGTTGCCGGTAGCTGCTCACTTGTTGCTGCAGCAATAATCTGGCCTGCAAATCGTCAGGCACTTCGATATACATTACCCTGTGCAGTGCCGCATCCAGTTGTAATAACTCCTGTTGTAGTTCTGCTTTGGCGCTGTCCTGTTGTATATGTTGTTGCAGCGTTGTGTCGCCAGCACTTGGATCGCTGAATAAACGACGACGAAATTCCAGTTCATCCATGCTGATGCCCCTCTAAATCTTTGGTTTTGATTAGTTCGCGTAACTGATGACGGGCGCGGTACAGCCGGGTATTCACAGTGTTCAGATTCAGCGCCAGACAACTGGCAATTTCTTCGCCTGTCATGCCGAGCAGCACCTGTAATACCAGAGGTTCGCGGTATTCCACATCCAGTTGCAAAATCAGCCGTTGTAACTGAGAAAGTTCAACCTGCTGTTCGGGTGACGCCGAACTGAGATCCTGCAGTTCGTCCTGCTCAATGTCTTGATAATCAAACTGTTTACGTTCAAAACGCCTGGCGTTTTCCCTTCGTAAAATGGTGATAAGCCAACCTTTGGCAGCGGCCACGTCAAGCAAGGAATCCAGATGTTTCCAGGCCCGTAAAAAGGTTTCCTGCACTAAATCATCCGCTATGGCTTTGTGCTGGCATAACCAGTAAGCATAACGGTATAAATCGGCATAAAAAGCGTTGACTAGTGCCTGATAGCGCAGATCTTTACTGCTCATAAGGGACATACCCAAAAAAAGTGCACCAAGAGTAATGACCATAGACCGGCCTGGTGGCAAATAATGTTCAGCAGAGCGAAAAAAAACAGAAAACGTTGATCTGTAGGCAGGGAGCTGCCGCATAACATCATTCAAAACTGGCAGCCACACGGGGCTGCCAGTTTGAAAGCATTCAGTGGCTTAAGCCGGGTATAGTGGTTTTAGTGGTTCTGTTACAGGCAACTGCTGTAAATGTTTGTATTTGGCAAAAGCTTCAAATAAGGGCTGGCCTTGCCAGGTCTGGCCCAAGGCTTGATATGGCTGATGGCAAAGTTTTTCTATTTCACGCCTGAGCTCACATTCCGGTAACTGGGTTAATAACTGCGACAGTCGTGTGATTTGCGGATCTATGCCCTGTTGTGCCCATTGCAACAGTTGCGCAGTGGCATCTGTACTGTTATTCGCAAGACAGGCTGCTTTTAATTTGCGTGAACTGAATTTTAATACCGAAGCCTGTGGCTGAACCTTGGCCTTTGCAGTGTTTTTTTGCAGCACAGCCTGGATAAATCGCGGAGCTAACCACAGAACAAGGGTGGTTAGCCATAACAGCAGCAATACAGTGCTGCTATAGCTCCAGTGCCATGGGCTGACGGGTTGGGCTGCTATCACAGGGGGGATGCCGCTGGCCGGTGCTGCTTCTGCGGCAGCTTGTACTTCAGGCTGCGCCGGGTTGGGCGCGGCTTTTAAGGTACGCTCAGGCAACTCGGCATAAGAGAGTTCATTGGTTTTACTGTTCCACCAGGGAATGCGGATGGCCGGCAGCACCAGCTCGCCGCTTTTGGTGGCAATCACAGCTGAAGTAAATACTTTTTGCGCCACCAACCGGCCGTTCCGCTCGGCCTTTTTGCTTTGTGGCTGTTCGGCATAACTTTTAATACCATCCGGCAAACTGAAGTTCAAATCCGGCAACTGGTGATCGGATAAATCTAATGCGGTCAGCGTAATAGTGCGGGTGACAGGCTCACCCTGAGTCAAATCCTGACCCGGAGGTGTCCATTCTTCGGTCAGCGCCACCAGCTCAGACACCAGCCACTGGCCTTTAAAGTTATCCGGAATAGGTTTTACGGTCAGCTTTAACGCCTGCCCCTGAGCCGACACTGTTTTGGTTTTGGCAAAATAATCATAACGGGAACTTTGCCGGTCAATCATTTCACCTTTAAACCAGGGCGCTGCCAACTCAAAGTCGCCATGTTGCTCGGCAATTACTGTATAACGACGGGTAATGGTTTGATAACGTTGGCCGTTGACCAGCTCCGAGCCTTCTACATCTTTGCCAAGCTGCTCAATAGTCGCCCCGGGCAATTCGGGCTGGCTGAGGCTGCCACGCTGCAAATCACCGTTAAAATAAATTTTGACCTCGTAATATGCCAGCTGCTGCACATAAAGTTCAGTGCTGGTTAAACTGCTTTGGATAAAAAGCTCATCCGAGCCGGTGCCTTTTGGATCGGCCGGCAGCACTGTGATGGTAATAGGCTCGCTGCGCAAACCGTCAATTTCAAAAGCTGGGATCACAAAGGTGCCGGTTTTTTTGGCAAATAAACTCAGTTGCCAGCGGGTACTTTGGCTGGAGCGGCCATTGATAATTTGCATACTCTGACTGATCGCCGGCGCACTGAAGTTAAAGTCGTTGGCGAGCACGGAAAAATCCAGCTGATTGCCTGATACTTTTTCATCCAGTTCAATTTGCAGCAGTAATTCTTCGCCCAGCATCAGCGGATTTTTATCCACAGTGGCCTGCAGCATGGTAGCTGCCTGCAGCGGACTCAAACTCACACACAGCAAAAGCAGGGCCGCAGACTTCAGCAGGGTGACAACTTTTTTGGCGCTGTCGCCCAGACACAGGGTTACCATTCTTGATCAGCTCCTTTGGGTAAACGTTGTTTCTGGCGTTTTTGGTATTCCAGTAACATTTTATTACGCAGTAATAATGCTGGATCGTCCTGCACTTTACGCATCAGGCCGTCCAGCTGCTGGCTTTGTTCCGGGTTGGCATTGGGCCAGGCTTCACGCACGGCTTTTTGTTGTTCTGATTGTTCGTTGGTCTGCTCTGGGTTTGCCTCAGGCTGTAGCTGGCTTTGTTCTTTGTTTTGCTGTTTTGAGTCCTGCTGTGCACCGGGCTCTGATGGATTGTTTTGTTCAGTCTGCTCAGGGTTTTGGCCATCTTTGCTGTCGTTTTGTCCGCTGCCATCAGATTGCTCCGCCTGCTCACCTTTTTGCTGCTGGCCGTCTTGTGGTTGACCCTCTTGTTGATCCCCATCCTTAGATTGCTCGCCTTGCTGGTTTTGCGCTGAATTTTGTTGTTGATTCTGTTGCTGCTGTAGCAGTTGTTTGGCAAGTTTAATGTTTTGCTCTAGGCCTGGTAAATCAGGCTGCTGGCTTTGGGCTTGCTGATAAGCGGCCAGAGCTTCTGAAAATTTTTGTTGTTGCATCAGACTGTTGCCGAGGTTAAAACGGCCATCGGCGCTTTTATCCTGCTGATACAGTTGTTCGGCAGCCTGATAATCCCCACTGCGATAAGCGGCATTGCCTTGCCAAAGCGGGGAGTTAAATTTTTCCAGTGCCTTGGCATAATCCTGTTGCTGATAGGCCTGTTTGGCCTGTTGCTGCTGGCTTAACCACAAATCGCGCCAGTCAAAAGCTTTGGCTGGGTTTGGCAGCAACAACAGCGGTAATATTGCAAGCAGTGCTGCTCTTTTGCCAAGCCACAGCGCCAGCGGCAATAAGAGCCAGCACAGATACACACCGGCATCCTGCCATTGATCCCCACTGATTTTACTGCTTTGCTCGGTGTCGGCTTTGGCGAGTGTTAAATCGGGTAAGGCCAGTAAAGTCTCGATATCGGACTGGTCAAAGCTGCTTTGGCGGAACACACCACCCGTCAAACTGGCGAGTTCTTTCAGCTGAGTTAGCGGCACTTTGGGCAGCACTATGCTGCCGCTGCGATCTTTTAACAGTTCACCTGAGCTTAACTTCACCGGCGCACCGTCGCTGCTGCCGACGGCCAGCACAGACAAACGGTGTGGGAAATCATTCAGACTCTGGCGCAGTGTCTGATAGTGGCTCTGGCTAAAACCATCGGTGATCAGCACCACATCCCCTTTGGGATAACCGGCTTGTTGCAACAATTTAGCGGCAAGTTCCAGTGCACTTTGGACATTAGAACCCTGAGCCGGCATGATTTCCGGTGTCAAGTCAGGCAATAACAGTTTGATATTGTTGTGATCCGGCGTCAGAGGTGAAATCACATAAGCATCAGCAGCAAAGGTTAATAACGCCAGCTCACCTTCTTTGAGCTGACTGGTAAAATCCAGCGCTTTAAATCTGGCCTGAGTCAGCCGGTTGGGTTTGACATCTGTTGCCAGCATGGACAACGACATATCCAGCACCAGCACTGTGGCTTTATTCAGCGCAAAAGCAGGTTGGGGCAGTTTGTGCACACTGGGGCCGGCCAGCGCTATGACCGCAAGCAGCAGACCAAGCAACAATAAGGCAAAAGGTTTTTTGTTTTGTTGTTGCTGCATGCTGTCGTTTAACAAGGTCAGCTGCAGATGCCTGTGCAGCAGCTGGCGCCAGGGACTGCCACTTTGCTGATAACGCCATGCCAGATAAACACAAAGCACGGCCAGCGGCAGCAGCAATAACCAGAGTGGCCTTAACCAATGCAATTCAAACGGCATCATTGGCACCTCCACGCCGCCATTGTTGCCAGGGGAGTTTGGCTAATAGTAACAACACAACCAGCAGCAGGGCACCGGCAAGGGGCCAGTGCAGCAGACTCTGTTGTGGCCTGTAGTTAAGCTGATCCCGCTCTATAGGTTCAAGCTGATCCAACAGCTGATAAATTTGTGCCAGTTCATTCAAATCACGGGCGCGGAAATAACGCCCGCCTGTGGCAGTGGCAAGTTCGGTCAGCAGCGCTTCATCCAGATCATCAGACGGATTGACCAGTTGAGGGCCAAAAATACCCTGTTGCACCATCTGCTCTGCACCTACACCCACAGTATAAATTTTTACTCCTGCCGCTTTGGCCAGCTCCAGTGCTTCACGCGGTTGAATATTGCCTGCGGTATTAGCGCCGTCACTGAGTAAAATCAGCACCTTATTCGAGCTTTCATAGGTGTTAAATCTTTTAACCGCAAGGCCAATGGCTTCACCAATGGCGGTGCGCTGACCCACCAGGCCAAGCACGGCTTCATCCAGCATTTGTTGTACTGTCTGGCGGTCAAAAGTAAGCGGCGTTTGCTGATAAGCTGCATCGGCAAACAGCACCAGGCCAAGGCGGTCGCCCTGACGTTTTTGAATAAAATCTGACAACACAAATTTCACCGCATCCAGCCGGTTGGCGCTCTGGCCGTTGATCACCATGTCATTGATATTCATCGATCCAGATAAATCGACCGCCAGCATCATATCGCGGCCTTGTTGCGGCAGGGTCACGGCTTCACCCAGCCATTTGGGGGCGGCGGCGGCGCTGACCAGAAGTAACCAGATGAGCCACAACAACCATTGTTGTTTGGACTGTCCCCTTTGCTGCTCGCTGTGCTGGGTTTTGGCAAGGCGCGCCAGCGGCGGTAACAGCAGGCTGGCGCCAGCCTTAGGTTGTTTGGCCTTGATAAAATAAGGCAGAGCCAGCAGTACAAAAAGCCAGGGATAACTGAACTCAAACATCCACAGCTCCTTTGCTGAACCTGGTTTTGTTCTGAGCTGACGTTTGGCCGGTCTGTTGTCGTAGCACTGTATGTTGCAGCCAATATACGGCAAAACTGGCATAAGCCTGCACATCTGAGTGCTGCGGCGAGCCCTGATAATGCAAGACCAGTAAATCCGGCAGCTCAGGTACTGCAGCCTGCTGATTGGCATGAAGGCTGTTCAGCAAAAACTGCCGCCATGCTTCTCCACTGTAACTTAATGCCGGATGGTCAGGCTGTTGGTTTAACAAGTATCTTTTTAATAAAGCGGTAATTTGGGCCGGCGCATCTGGAGCGCCCAAATCAAGGGCCGCCAGGGCTTTCAGCGCAAAACCTTTGGGTGCCTGTTTTAACTGATGTTGCCGGTATTTACGGTAAAACAGCCACAACAGGGTCAGCACCAAAACGGCCAACAGCCACCAGCCGGGCGCCAGATACCAATCATTGCTAAGGGCCGGTTCCTGAATATCAGCCAATTGGGCCAGCGCCTCTGGCTGTGCGTGCTTATTCACTGTGGCCATGATTTCTCCCATTCAGCTGACTGAGCAAGGGAATGGCGGCGCTGAATTGCCAGTTGGCGAGGCCAAGTGTGGTCCAGTGCTGCTGCAGTTGCTGTGAAAAAAGTTGCTGCTGCTGCTGATATTGTTGCTGCAGCTTTGTTGAACCCAGCTGTAACGTAACAGGCTCGTGACCGTCCGAAACCCGCGCCAGACCAAAAGCCTGGGCCGGCAGATGCTGCTCCAGCGGATCATCAAGCTGACAGATCCGTACTTCGTTATGTAACGTCAGCGCCCGCAAATGACGCAGGCAAGTGTCATCGAGATTTTGAAAATCTGAAATGATAAACAGCAAACTGCCCGGACGGGCTAAACGGCGTAGTTGTCCTAAAGCTTCTGACAACTGAATTGGCGCAGAGCCTTGTGCTGTTGGCATTTTGAACAGTTGCAGCGCCTGTTGTTGCAGCTCGGTCAGATGATGCAGGTAACGTAATACGGCCTGGGAGCGTCCTGCCGGTTTTAATTCGCGGATCTGCTGTTGGTGAAATACGATGCCACCGAGTTTATCGCCGGTTTTTTTCACATGCCAGGCAATCAGCGCCGCCAGATGACAGGCCTGCACCGACTTTAACAGCAGCTCTGAGCCAAACTGCATCGAGCTGCCCAAATCGGTCAGAATAAACACCGGACGCTCTTTTTCTTCGCGGAATAACTTGGTATGCACTTTGCCGGTGCGGGCTGTGACACGCCAGTCGATGGTGCGCACATCATCACCGGTCTGGTAATGCCGTACCTCGTCAAATTCCATGCCGCGGCCTTTGCTTTTGGCCAGGTAACTGCCGGCCAGTTTGCTCTGAATGGTCCGGGCCGGTGTTAAGTCAAAAAGCTGGGTATGCCGCTGATATCGCAGCAGTTGTTTTAGATCCACTTCAGTGCCGTTGCTGTGTAAATCCTGCAACCACTGATTGATCTGGCTTAAACTGGCGCTCATTCTCGCCTTCACCTCAGGCAACAGGCACCAACAACAGAATTTCGCTCAGCACATCATCGGTACTGATACCTTCGGCTTCTGCTTCGTAGGTTAACAACAGACGATGGCGCACCACGTTATGAAACACCGCCTGTACATCATCGGGTGTCACAAAATCGCGACCAGCCAGCCAGGCTTTGGCGCGGGCACAACGCTCCAGCGCTATGGTGGCACGTGGGCTGGCGCCATAGGCAATCCAGCGGCCGAGTTTGGCGCTGTAGTCGCTGGCGCGGCGGGTGGCCATAATCAGCTGCACCACATATTGCTCCAGACTGGGCGCAAAATGCAGTTTTAAAATGGCTTTGCGGGCCGCAAAAATATCGGCCTGACTGATCCGTACCGGCTGCTCTGTTGCGAGCTCCAGCGCTTCACCACGGGTGAGTTTTAAAATCGCCAGTTCAGTTTCAGCGTCCGGATAATCCACTTTTAAATGCAGTAAAAAGCGGTCAAGCTGCGCTTCCGGCAGCGGGTAGGTGCCTTCCTGCTCCAGTGGGTTTTGCGTGGCCATTACCAAAAACAATTCCGGCAGTTTATAACTGTGACGGCCCACGGTAATTTGTTTTTCTGCCATAGCCTCTAATAACGCCGACTGCACCTTAGCCGGAGCGCGGTTAATTTCATCCGCCAGAATAATATGATGAAACAAAGGGCCACTTTGAAATTCAAATTTGCCGGTTTCAGGACGGTAAATATCTGTGCCTGTTAAATCAGCCGGTAACAAATCGGGCGTAAACTGAATACGGTGAAAACTGCCTTCCACACCATGCGCTAATGCATTTACTGCGCGGGTTTTGGCGAGACCCGGCGGGCCTTCCACCAATAAATGGCCGTTGGCGAGCAAGGCCAGCAAAATACCTTCAGTCAGCGCACTTTGGCCTAATACCTGTGAATCCAGATAGCTTTTTAATTGATTAAATGCGTTCACAGCTGCACTCTTCCGTTGTTTTTAGGTCTTACCACGCCTTATTGAAGGCCTGGTAAGGCTGAATTAATTGATTATTTATCAAGCGTTTCCACTTAAATACGACTAGGCTTTCTGCGAAGTCAGGATATAAGGCCTTTATGGCATTAAAACAACTGTTTTAATTTGTCAGATCTCTCGTTACAATCAAAAAAAATTACAGGTCAGACCTGTATCGGATAAAACCAAGAGGATCATTCATGTCCAGCCAGATTAAATTAACCAACCGCCAGGGCGATCGGATTGCGATAGTTCGCGGTTTACGCACGCCGTTTGCCAAACAAGCAACTGAGTTCCACGGGGTATCTGCCCTGGATTTGGGCAAATTGGTGGTCAATGAACTGTTGATCCGCAGTGAGCTGGATGCCAAATTAATTGATCAGGTTGTTTACGGTCAAGTTGTACAGATGCCGGAAGCGCCAAATATTGCCCGTGAGATTGTGCTGGGTACCGGCATGAACGTCCACACCGACGGATTTAGTGTAACCCGTGCTTGTGCCACCAGCTTCCAGTCTGTGGTTAGTGTCACCGAAGCCATGATGGCGGGGGTCAGTAAAGTCGCCATCGCCGGTGGCGCTGACTCCAGCTCAGTACTGCCTGTAGGTGTCAGTAAAGCCCTGGCCCGCGCTCTGGTGGATTTAACCAAAGCAAAAACCTTTGGTCAGAAAGTTGCGATTCTCCGCCGCCTTGGCCTGCGTGATTTACTGCCAGTACCACCAGCTGTGGCTGAATACACCACAGGCTTGTCGATGGGTGACACCGCTGAACAAATGGCCAAAAGCCATGGCATCAGCCGCGCCGATCAGGACGCTATGGCGCACCGTTCTCACACCCTGGCAGCCAAAGCCTGGGAAATGGGGCTGATGAAAGATGAAGTGATGGCGGCCCATGTGGAGCCTTACAACAAGTTTCTGGAGATGGATAACAACATCCGCAAAGATTCCAAGCTGGAGTCTTACAGCAAGTTAAAACCAGTGTTTGACCGTAATTACGGCACTGTCACAGCAGCCACCAGTACCCCATTAACAGATGGTGCTTCAGCAGTGCTGATGATGCCGGAAAGTTATGCTAAAGCATTGGGTTACAAACCTTTGGGTTATGTGCGTAGCTACGCTTTTGCTGCCATTGACGTATGGGAAGACATGCTGATGGGCCCATCCTACGCCACGCCTATTGCGCTTGAGCGCGCCGGCATGACGTTAAACGACTTAACCCTGATTGAAATGCATGAAGCTTTTGCCGCTCAGGCACTGGCCAATATGAAAATGTTTGGCAGTAAAAAGTTTGCTGAAGAAAAACTGGGCCGCTCCAGTGCTATTGGTGACATTGATATGGCGAAATTTAACGTGAACGGTGGCTCTTTGGCTTATGGCCATCCATTTGCGGCCACCGGCACCCGGTTAATCACCCAAACCCTCAATGAATTAAACCGCCGTGGTGGTGGCATTGGTTTAACCACAGCCTGTGCGGCCGGTGGTTTAGGCGCTGCCATGATAGTGGAGACAGAATAATGACGGAGCAAACAGTGACTGAACAAATTGCGAGCGCAAAAACTTTCAGCCTGAACCTGCGTGATGATGGCGTGGGTGTCATCACCATGGATGTTGCCGGTGAGAGCATGAACGTGCTCAAGGCCGCTTTTGCTGATGAAATTAAAGCTTTATTGGATGAAATCCGCAGCAATAAAAATATTAAAGGTCTGGTGATCATTTCTGGTAAAGCCGACTCTTTTATTGCCGGTGCCGACATTACAATGCTCGATGGCTGCAAAACAGCGCAGGAAGCGACCGATATTGCCGCTATGGGACAACAAATGTTTGGTCAGCTCGAAGCGTTAAATATTCCGCTGATTGCTGCCATTCATGGCCCTTGTTTAGGTGGTGGTCTGGAACTGGCCATGGCATGTCACGGCCGTGTTGCCACTGACGATGGTAAAACAGTGCTGGGTTTACCTGAAGTGCAGTTGGGTTTATTGCCGGGCAGCGGTGGTACTCAAAGACTGCCGAAGCTGGTGGGCTTGCAAAAAGCGCTGGATATGATGCTGACCGGCAAACAACTGCGCGCAGTTCAGGCGAAAAAAGCCGGTTTAGTGGATGCTGTAGTGCCCAAAAGTATTCTGCTTGAAGCCGCGGTGAAAATGGCGCTGGCCGGTAAGCCGGACCGCAGCAAAGCCGTCAAACTGCCTTTTGTTGGTCAGCTGTTAGAGTTTACGTCTATTGGCCGCGGCATTTTGTTCAGCCAGGCGACCAAACAAACTTTGTTAAAAACCGGTGGCCATTATCCGGCACCTTTAAAAATCATTGAAGCGATTAAAGCCGGTGTCGACAGCGGCATGGCGCGCGGACTGCAGGTCGAAGCTCAGGCTTTTGGTGAGCTTTGTATGACGTCGGTTTCCAAATCTTTACGCGGTTTGTTTTTTGCCACCACCCAGATGAAAAAAGAAACCGGAGCAGGGGATGTCAAACCTGGCAAGGTGCATAAAGCAGCGGTGCTGGGCGGTGGTCTGATGGGCGGTGGTATTGCCAATGTCACTGCAGGGAAAGCTGGTATTCCGGTACGGATCAAAGACATTAATCAGCAAGGCATCAGCAATGCGCTGAAATACAGCTACAGCTTGCTGAATAAAAAGTTTAAACGCCGTTATATCAGCCGCACTGAAATGCAAAAACAAATGGCGTTATTAACAGGCACCACAGATTACAGCGGTTTTCATGATGTGGACCTGGTGGTGGAAGCTGTATTTGAAGATTTAGCGCTCAAACAGCAGATGGTGAAAGACATTGAAAGCCACTGCCATGAAAACACAATTTTTGCCTCCAACACCAGCTCTTTGCCGATAGGACAGATTGCCGCACAGGCAGCACGGCCGGAAAATGTTATTGGTCTGCATTATTTTTCACCTGTGGACAAAATGCCGTTGGTGGAAGTCATAGCCCATGAAAAAACCTCAGCCCAAACCATCGCCACTACTGTTGCTTTTGCCCGTAAACAAGGCAAAACTCCTATTGTTGTGAAAGATGGTGCCGGTTTTTATGTGAACCGTATTCTCGCTTTATATATGAATGAAGCGGCCAGTTTGCTGCTCGAAGGCGAGCCGGTGGAAAAACTGGACAAAGCACTTACCAAATTTGGTTTACCGGTTGGACCTATTACCTTGCTGGACGAAGTGGGCATTGATGTAGGCGCAAAGATTTCGCCCATTCTGGAACGGGAACTGGGTGAGCGTTTTAAAGCGCCGGCAGCTTTTGACAAGCTGATCGCTGATGGCCGTAAAGGTAAAAAAGTGGAAAAAGGATTTTACCTGTATGGTGCCAAAGCGAAAAAAGGCAAAAAAGAGGTGGATACCTCAGTTTACGCCCTGCTCGGTGTGCAGCCTGCTGGTAAATTATCCGCCGAGCAAATCAGCAACCGTTGTTTAGTGCAGATGCTAAACGAAGCAGTACGTTGTCTGGAAGAAGGCATTATTGCTTCAGCCCGTGACGGTGACATAGGCGCTATCTTCGGTATTGGTTTCCCGCCCTTTATCGGTGGTCCTTTCCGTTACATCGATGCGCTGGGCGCCACCACCTTAGTGGCCGATTTACGCCGTTACCAAGCGCAGTTTGGCAGCCGTTTTGCACCCAGTGCCTTATTGCTGCAAATGGCTGAGCAGGGTAAAACATTTTATTAAAATGCGATAAGCCGTATGGCTTCAATGCTGCTGATGAAAAAAAGAGCTGCTATAATGCGGCTCTTTTTTTTGCGGAGGGTCGTGCCTTGCTGTTGTTGCTGTTGTCACCACTTTGCTCTTTGTACTTTTTTATTCAGGCGCGCAGCTCAGGTCTGAAATCTTTGCCCTGGGTGTTACTCGGCGCTCTGACCGGCCCGCTGTTATTGCCGCTATTTCACAACCACAAGCGAATGGCGCTGAAAAAGGCGCTGGGGCATGGGGTAGTGTGGTTCAGGCCCTAAACAGGCGCCTGCAGCACGCCACAGCTTTGTAATGTCTGTTGCCAATGCTCGGCAACAACATCATTGGCTTGATGATAAACCCAGACCGGTTGCAAATAGGGCGCAGCACTGAGTTTGTGCAACTTGCCTTGCTCCACTGCCGCCTGCACCAGAGGAGCAGGTAGATAACCACAGCCTTTGTTTTGCTGTAACCATTGCCACAACAACCGTACATCTGTACTGGCAAAACTCAGTGGTGCAGTGGTCAGCCTTGGCAGCGTCAGATGCTGTACACTACATTCTGCCTGCAAATTAACAGCGTCATTCACTGACACCGGCCACCAGCACAGATACCCCAGACAACGGGCCTGCAGAGGTGCAAGCTGCTGTGGTTTTTCACCAAGCTGGACCACCAGATCAAAATCGCCGCCGTTTACATTCTGATAAGCGCCACTCTGTGTATGCACCTGCCAGCACTGCTGCGGCGGAAACAACAGACTCAGCTGTTTGGGCGGCAATAAAACCGCAAACTCAGCCGGCAATGACACCTTACGATGACTCTGCAGCTGATACTGCTGATTTAACTGCTGTTTTGCTGCGGAGATGGCCGTTAGCACTGCCTGTGCATGCGGCAGCAACAGCTCACCAGCTGGTGTCAACTGAATATTATTGCGAAAGCGGCTGAACAAGGTCACGCCTAAATTTTGTTCAAGCTGGCGCACCCTGAAGCTCACCGCAGATTGGGTTAAATATAAATTCTCGGCGGCTTTACCAAAGTGACGGGTTTTCTGTACTTCAAGGAAGGTTTTTAACAGCTCAGTATCCAAAGTGGATCCTTAGAAAAATTGATTGTAACCATAAAAAATATTTGTTTTACGATCGGAATTTTGTTTACCATACTCCGCACAGTTTAATTGGGATAGCTTTAGATTCAACGAGATCAGGGGAAAAAAGTGATGCAGCAAAGTTTTGTGGCTAAACGTCGCTTTTTTGATGACCGGAATTTCCCAAAGGGGTTTACCCGGTCAGGGCGCTTCACACTGGCAGAAGGTAATCTGCTGGAAAAACATGGTGCGGCGATGCAGGAACTGGAAGACGGTCAGCGTCAGCCGGTGAATGAAGAAGAGCAACGTTTTTTATCAGTCTGCCGTGGCGAAGCCGAAGCAGAATCCAGCTTTGAAAAAGTCTGGACTAAATACAAACAAAAAGTGCAGGAAAAGAAAAAATTCCACACTGTATTTGGTAAAAAACGGATTGCTGATGGCAGTGACGATTTCTCATATGTAGAAACGGACAACGACTGATAACAATAAAGGGCCTTGAGGCCAAAAGCAGAGGGTATTGCTGTGGGTGAATTATTCAGTAGCATTTTACGACCAGACGTTTTGGTGTTTTTAATTCCACTGGCCGGTATTGGTATTGGTGGTTTTAGTATGTGGTTAAAACATCAGGAGCGGATGGAGAAAATTCGCCAGGGCATAGATCCAGACAAGCGGCACTAAGCTGTTATTGTTATCTCTGTTGCAGGCGTGAGCCGGCAGCAAACAAAAAGGAGCTTCGGCTCCTTTTTGCATTTGTGCTCAACGCTGTGACGATGTTTGCCAGCCGCTGAGTGCTGTGGATTGCTGTAGGGTTTTGGCAGATGCTGAATGCGCCTGTTGCCTGTTAGAGCGCAGCAGGCACAGCACTGAGTTTGGGTTTTTGTTGTTTCTGATCTTTCAGGAACTGGGTAAAGTCGGCGGCTGACAAAGGTTTGCTGTAATAATAACCCTGAATAATTTCACAGCGCAGCTGCTTTAACTGCTGCAATTGTTCTGCGTATTCAACCCCTTCGGCGACTACGGTCAGGCTCAGGTTGTGGGCGATAGTAACAATAGTGTCCACCATATTGCGGCCACGCGCTGTGTTCATATCGTCGATAAAGGCTTTGTCGATTTTGAGGGTATTGAGCGGAAACTGTTTTAAATAGGCCAAAGACGAATAACCGGTGCCAAAGTCATCCATCGCCAGGTGAATGCCGCGGGCGCGCAATTTTTTCATGGTATCAATCGCCATTTTTGGTGATTGCATTACCGTACCTTCGGTAATTTCCAGTTCCAGATGGTAAGAGGGCAGTTCGGTTTGTTGTAATACGTCGTCTATCTGCTCACACAAATAAGGCAGCATAAACTGTTTGACCGACAGGTTAACAGCAACCCGGCCATGGAACAGCCCCTGATCAATCCAGCGTTTTACATCAAGGCAAGCTTTACGCAATACCACTTCGCCAATTTCCACTATCTGGCCTGTTTCTTCCGACACCGGAATAAAAGAAGCTGGACTGATCAAACCCCGTTTTGGCGTGATAAAACGCACCAGCGCTTCCATGCCCACCAGCTGGCCACTCAGGATGTCCATTTTCGGCTGGTAAAACACAGTGAAATAATCTTCTTTTAAACCATGACGGATGAGGTTCTCCAGCTGCAAACGTTTGACCGCCAGTTTGTTCATCGAATCGTTAAAAAACAAATAACGGTTCGCGCCTTCATGTTTGGCATGATACATGGCCGTGTCGGCGTTACGCAGCAAAGCTTCGGGATCGGCACCGTCTTCGGGATATAACACAATACCGATACTGCTGGTGACCGCCAGCTCATGCTGATTAATAAAAAACGGCTGGTTAATTTGTTTTATCAGCTCTTTAGCCAAGGAGGTGATAGTGTGAATGTCGTTGGTATCTTCCAGCAAAATGGCAAATTCGTCACCGCCAAGCCGGTATAACCGGTCTTTTTGCCTGCTGCGTTCAGTTAAACGCTCAGCCAGCTTGATTAATAAACTATCACCCAGTTGATGGCCAAGTGAGTCGTTGATTTTTTTGAAGTTATCTAAATCGAATACTAAAAGCGCATGGCGTACTTCACGTTCGACCAAGCGGCTCAGTTCAGCTGAAAATAATGCCCTGTTGGGCAGGCCGGTCAGAGTATCAGAGTTGGCGAGCCGGCTTAGCTCAGCTTCTTTACGTTTGCGCTCGGAAATATCGGAAAACACAGCTACGTACTGGGTAATAGTGTTGTGTTCATCTTTAACTACGTCAAAGTTCAGTTCTGCCTGATAAATTTCACCGTTTAAACGCTGATCCTGAATTTCGCCTTGCCAGCTGCCTTGTGACTGCAGTTTCAGACCAATGTCCTGTAAAAAGCGGTTCGGGTACAAGGCCAAATCAAAAGGCTTTTTGATCACCTGTTCCCGGCTTTTGCCTGTGATGCTGCTAAAAGAGTTGTTCACTTCAATCACAGTGAAGTTGGTGTCACAAATCACCACGGCATCAGAAATGTTTTCCAGACAACGGGCAAAAAGTTCCAGCCGCTCTTCGGTGTGTTTGAGCAGCTGAATATTTTTTAAGGTACCTGTCATGCGGGTGGCTGCGCCATCAGCGTCAGTGCTAACCACTTTGCCGCGGTCCAGTACCCAAATCCAGCCGCCGTCTGACGCTCTTAAACGATAGGCGGCTTCAAAATGCGGGGTTTCGCCAGCCAGATGCTGATATAGCTGCTCTGTGACCCGCTCGATATCTTTGGGGTGAATTTGTTCACGGTTGGGCGGAAACTGATTGGTTTCTGGTTTAAGTTCAACCGCTTGTTGCCATGAGCTTGAGCGGTATAAAGTGCCGGCACTGATATTCCAGTCCCATAACTCGTCACCACTACCCCACAAAGATAAACGCAACCGTTCTTCACTTTGCTCCAGCCGGCTTTGGTAACGGCGCATTTTCAGAATGGATAAATGTGCCAGCAATAAGGCACCAAAAGAAAATAATAAAATGGACGACAAAATGTAGGGCATTGAACCCTGCCAGTCTAAGGCAAAAGCAGGAAAAGGCGAGGTTAAAAAAGTAACAAACAGCGCCTTGTGATTGATTTTTTTATTATTTTTCACACGTCTTTACGTCAGAAAGTCTGATAAAGCTAAGTTATATAAAATTAACAGGGCTGTCAAAGCCAATCTGGCGCCAGACCTGTCGTTTTGCGGCTAAGGCAGCAACAGCTGCTACTCAGCCAAGGTCAGGGTTTTTAACAACTCAATAGCAGCCGCTGCGTCCAGTGTTCTCATATGGGAATGCTCAGGTGCTTCGCTGGTGGCCAGGAAAATGGCGTCATAATCAGGCGCCAGTAAACTCTGACAGAAGCAGGTAAAATCAGCGAGACTAAGTTTATTCAGTTCCTGCTGTATTTGATCAGATAAACAACATTGATAATCACCCTGACCAATGGCCAGCCACATACGTTTGGCTCTGTTACTGAGACTATTGTCCCGCTCACGGATTTGGCTGGCTAAACTCTGTTTCAGCGCCTGGAATTCATCGGCCGACAGCTCTGGCAATTCGCTCAAAAATCGCTGATAAAAAGTTAAGGTGGCCTGATACAAGGTTCTGGCATCAGCTCTTGGCGATTGAATATAAAAAGCCATGCCAGGGCGCAGATTCATCGGCACATAACCTGTGCCCACCAGATAACCTAATTGTTGTTCGGTGCGAAGTTCGTGGAAATACTCCGGTGAAATCAGATGATTAGCGAGCATAAACAGCGCCATTTCCAAAGCGCTGCGATTTTGTGCCGGCAGGTAAATCACCAGTGCTTCATCGTCCTGCGCCATCGGCAACTGCAACCAGATGGGGCCAAGCCCTTCGGTATTGTGGCTGTAACGGGGTAAACGCTGGCAGCGCTCTGGCACTGTGCCAAGCCATTTGGCGATCTGCTGTTGCAAACGCACCACATCCTGCTCTTGCCAGTGGCCAATCATCAGGGCTTCAACATGTACTTTCTGGAACATAGCGGCATAAAAACGCTGAAAATCGTCAAAACTGCAGTCTGCAAGTACAGTCGCCAGAGTTTCGGATTCCGGATTCAGCGGTTGTAACAGTGCCGATAACTTACTGAATAACTGCGTGATAGGTTTATTCCTGGCTTGATTTTGCCAGTGCCGAACCAGTTGGCGCTTCAGTTCATCAAACCGGCTTTGGCTAAACTGGCGATTGGGCATCTGCTGTAAAATATCGAACAACAAGGCAACCTGATTACCAGTCAGGCCGCTGCAATGTAGAGTCAGACCATGTTGCTGTACATGCAGGTTGTAGTTCAGGCCTGCTGTGGTGGCGGCATAAAACTGCTCATTAATGTCATCGAGAAACAGCTCCAGCCAGAGTTTACAAAGTGCAAGCTCAGCAATACCGGTAATGGTGTTGGGCAGCGTCAGTTCAACAAAAATATGGCCTTTGGGCGTGCGAAAATCGGCATCGGGTTTAAACCAGAGTTTGATGCCGTCGGCCTGATAATATAGCTGTGGCAAAGGTTTGCCCGCCGTGGTTGGCAACAGCTGAGGCTCGTCCGCCAGATAAGGGTTGGCTTTGGGTAAATGACAATCCGGCAATGGTTTTGCCTGCTGTAAACCATGTAATAAATCGCTGGTGATAGCTAACTGGCTGTATGGGGTGTGGTACCAGCGCGCCTGGCGGTCAACTTTTACGTCGGGGGCTATCAGCATCAGACGCAGGTTGCGTTCATGGAAAAAACTCAATAAATGCTGATACAAGGCAGGCTCCGGCGTCTCCATCCGGTAATCACCAAAGACATAATCTTCCACCGGATAGTGCTGCAGATTCACCGCCAGATCGCTGGCCAGCTGCAGTGGTGTTTTTTGCTCCTGATATAAAAAGCTCCAGCGCACCAGCTTTTGCCTTTCTGCAAAAATGTCGGCCGGAAAAGGCTGTTGTTTCAGCATGGCCAGATAAGAAAAACTGGCGAGTAAAATCTCATCCTGAGCCAACATACCTTGTGGGGTCAGTTCAAACGCCAGGGTAAAGTCTTTGTAGTTGCTGCCATCAATTCCGCCGCCTGCGCTTAATGAATTTACCAGACCCCGGCCTTTTAAATGGCTTAATAACGAGCCCGGGCCTTCATCCCCCAGGAGATGAGCCAGAAAACTGACCAGCTTATAGCGGTACCAGGGCTGGATGTCGGGCAACGCAAAACTTGCGACAAAACGCTGGGTTGGTTTATGTGGCTGAATATTCAGCTGAATACCCAGATGTTCATCTAAATACAGTGGTGGCACCAGTGCCGCTTTCGGCGGAAGCGAGGCCGGTAAAGCAGAAAAATATTGCTGCGCCCACTGCACCTGCACCTCAAGCGGGGCATTGGACACCAGGGTTAAGGTCATTCGGCTGGCACTGTATTGTTGCTGATAAAAATCACGTACTGCCTGTTGTGCGCTCTGACCCGGTCTGTCATCCAGCGTCGACAGATTACCGACGGAAAATTTCGCAAAAGGGTGCTCGGGGTTGATACTTTCTTTATGAGCCTGGTAAATACGCCGGCCATCATCTTTAAGCTTCATCGAAAACTCGGCTTCGATGGCATGGCGCTCTTTGTCGACAGCTTCAGCGCTAAAGCGGGGTGCGCCGAGCATATCGGCAAAACGTTCAAGTGCGGCAGTAAAAGCTTCATGGCTGATATCAAAATAAAAACAGCTGTGTTCTGTGCCGGTCCAGGCATTGTGGCTGCCGCCGTTGTTGGCAATAAACTGTTGATATTCACCGGATTGCGGAAATTTTTCAGAACCTAAAAATACCAGATGTTCAAGAAAGTGCGCTAAACCTTCACGGTCTGCCGGATCGTCAAAATGCCCGACATTCACTGCCATAGCCGCGGCGCTTTTTTCGGCGTCCTGTTGTTGTACCAGCAATACCCTTAAGCCGTTGTCCAGCGTCAGCGGCTGATACAAACGTTGATCGTTAGGGCTTTGCACCATATGACTTTTTTTCAATTCGGGCCTCTTGTGGCAGAGTGTCAGCTTCAGGAATTGCTGTTGTTATCATATCGAATCGGAATATAAAGCTGAAATTTTATGCTTTATTAACAGTTACTGTGACTGCAAACTTTCATTATCATAGCGCACTCTTTTCGCGTTGGTCGCGAAGTTGTCTAGGTGTACTCATGGTCAATCTGGTTATCATGCGGCACGGCGAAGCCGAGCCACACAGCAGTCAGGATAGTCAAAGGCAGCTCACTGCCAAAGGCCGGGATGATGTCAGCCATATGGCGTTATGGTTATCCCAACATTACCAGGCTTTTGATCTGGTGTTATCTAGCCCCTTTGTACGGGCGCAACAAACGGCCGAACTGATGCTCAAAGCCCAGCCTGCCACTACCCGCTTTGAAATTATCCCCGAGCTGGTGCCGGAAGGCGACAGCCATCAGGTGCAGCTGTATCTGGACGCGCTGCGTGCTGAACAACCTGAATTGAGGGTTCTGCTTGTGTCGCATATGCCGCTGGTTAGTTTTTTGGTAGAAACCTTTACCAAAACCGGCAACACCCCAATTTTTGAAACCTCAGCTTTGGTGGGGATCCATTATCAACCGGGTGAAGGCGGCAAGTTACTGGAGCGCCTGGCGCCGGCAGATTTGGTGTTACTGAGTCATTGATCTGACCATACAAATGATGCCGTATCCGCGCAGCAGCAGACCCGGAATTTATGTTAAAAACGCCGCTTTAAAGCGGCGTTTTTAATAACACCAATAAAGCACCGTCACGGCCCCAGTGGGTGGGGGCAGTGTGAAAAGCCCGTACATTCGGGTGCTGAATCAGCCAGTTCGGTACTTTGCGCGCCAAAATACCACTGCCTTTACCATGCACAATACAAGCGCAGTTAAAATGCTCCTGCTGGCAATAAGCCAACAGTCCGGCCAGTTCAGTTTTGGCTTGTTGCTGACTTAATCCGTGTAAATCCAGTACGACGCCGGGCTGATAATCGCCGCGTTTGAGGTTTTTCGCCAGATGGGGATCTTCACCCGGTTGCACATAACGAATAATGCTGCCGTCGGGTTGATAACCTTCAAACTCATCGGAGAAGTAGAACAAATGGGGTTGTTCTGCTTCGATAGACGTCTTTACGGCAGTTTTTTTGTTGCGGCTCGGGCGGGCAGGCGGTATCTTGTCCTGCGCCATAGGGCGGGCGCCCGTGATTGAATCCCGGAACAGCTGAATTTCTTCTTCACTAAGTAACTGAGGTTTGCGCATCAGCGCAAGTCTATACAAAGAGCAATGCGAAATAAATGACTGAACATCAACCTTTTGAACTGACCGCAGAATTAATCAACGAAGCCATCAATGAACTTTTTACGATTCATGACTGGCTGCGCTGGGCCGTTTCACAGTTGAATGCTGCCGATGTGTATTTTGGTCATGGCACGGACAACCCATGGGATGACGCCGGTCAGCTGATGGCTTTTACCCTGCATTTTACCCATTTGGCTGAGTCTGCATTGTTACAAACCCGACTGACCAGCAGCGAAAAACGCCGTTTTGCCGCTTTAGTACAACAACGTATTGAACAGCGGATCCCGTCAGCTTATTTAACCAACCAGGCTTATTTTGCCGGTTTACCTTTTTATGTCGACGAGCGGGTGCTGGTGCCACGTTCACCCATCAGTGAACTGATTACCCGTCAGTTTGCCGACTGGTTTCCGGTTGAAGCGCCACAACGGATTTTGGATTTATGCACCGGCTCTGGTTGTATTGCCATTGCCTGCGCCCACTATTTACCAGAGGCCGAAGTAGATGCTGTGGATATCAGTGAAGACGCGCTGACAGTGGCCGATCTGAATATCAGTCAGCATGGCCTGGAGCACAGAGTATTTCCTATTCAGTCTGATTGTTTTGCTGCCTTACCAGGACAGCAATACGATTTAATTGTGACCAATCCGCCTTATGTTGACGCTGAAGACATGGCCGATTTACCGGCCGAGTATCATCACGAACCTGAGCTTGGCCTGGCGTCCGGTGTGGATGGCCTGGAGCTGACCCGCAAAATTCTGCGTGAAGCCGCAGCGCATTTAACCGACAACGGCGTGCTGATTTGTGAAGTAGGCAATTCAATGGTGGCGCTTTCGGAACAAATGCCTGAGGTGCCATTTCACTGGATCACTTTTAACAACGGCGGTGATGGTGTGTTTGCGCTGACCAAAGCACAGCTCGTGGCCCATCAACAGCAGTTTGAGGAATAACCATGGCCGGTAACAGCATTGGCGAATTGTTTCGTTTAACTACTTTTGGTGAAAGTCATGGCCCGGCCATCGGCGGTATTGTTGATGGTTGCCCACCAGGGTTAAAGCTGGATTTAGACGCTATTCAGCATGATTTAGACCGGCGTAAACCAGGCACGTCCCGTTACACCACACAAAGGCGCGAAGATGACGTGGTGAAAATTTTATCCGGAGTCTTTGAAGGTGTGACCACGGGCTGCTCTATTGGCTTGTTGATTGAAAATACCGATCAGCGCTCACAGGATTATTCCGCCATTAAAGATGTGTTCCGTCCCGGGCACGCCGATTACACCTATTGGCATAAACACGGTATTCGCGATTATCGTGGTGGTGGCCGATCTTCCGCCCGCGAAACCGCAGTGCGTGTGGCGGCTGGTGCTATTGCCAAACAATATTTAAAACAACGGTTTGGTGTGGAAGTGCGCGCTTATTTAGCCCAGCTGGGCCCGGTCAAAGCGGAAAAACTTGATTGGGACCAAGTGGAGCAAAACGATTTTTTCTGCCCTGATGTGGATAAAATCGAGGCGCTGGATACTTTTATGCGCGACTTAAAAAAATCCGGTGATTCAGTGGGTGCCCGTATTAATGTGGTGGCCAGCAATGTGCCTGTGGGCTGGGGCGAGCCGGTGTTTGACCGCTTAGATGCTGATATTGCCCACGCCATGATGAGCATTAATGCGGTGAAAGCTGTTGAAATTGGTGATGGTTTTGCCGTGGTGGAGCAGCAGGGCTCAACGCACAGGGACGCTCTGACGCCAACAGGTTTTACCGCCAATCATGCCGGCGGCATTTTAGGCGGCATTTCGTCAGGCCAGGATATCCGCGTCAGTATTGCGCTTAAACCTACCTCCAGCATCAGTATTCCTGGTGCCAGCATCAACACCAGCGGCGAGCCGGTGGAAATGCTGACCAAAGGCCGGCACGACCCTTGTGTCGGCATTCGCGCCGTGCCTATTGCTGAAGCCATGCTGGCGATAGTGCTGATGGATCATTTCCTGCGTCATCACGCGCAAAACCATCAGGTTTCTGTGTCTACACCTGATATTGCCCGTATTGGCCGTGGCAGTTAGCAGAGGTAGTTCACGAATAAGGTTAACTTGACACCGTTAGCAGATATAGGCGCTATGCCAGAGGTAGCTTCAGCGCTACAATAGCGTCCTTTTGCAGGTAATGGCTGATAGCCAAACCAGACAACGACGCTTAAGCGTCGTTGTTGTTTTTTACCTTCAGCACTGTGATCGCTATGGAGTAAATTGTGAAAATGTCGAGCGCCCAAACGCTGAGTCTGGCTTATTTTGCTTATTTTGCCGTGCTTGGGGTTTTTGTGCCTTATATCGGGCTGTTTCTCGATGGCAGGGGCCTGAATTCAGAAGAAATCGGTTTGCTACTGGCGCTGGTGACCGGCATGCGCATTATTGGTCCGAGTTTATGGGCCAGTTTGGCGGCAAAACGTCAGGATCCGATTGGCGTGATGCGGTTCGGGGCTGTACTGGCCACCATCGGCTGGCTTAGCAGTTTTTATGATGGTGGTTATTGGCCACTGGTGGCCGGCCTTGCACTTTATAGTTTGTGCTGGACCGCTATTTTGCCGCAGCTGGAAAGTTCGGCTTTTTATTATCTCGACAACGACACGTCCCGTTACAGTAAGGTGCGTACCGCAGGTTCTGTGGGTTACATTGTACTGGTGATGCTGGGCGGCTGGTGGTTTCAACACACTGGCCCACAAATGTTGCCACACAGTGCTTTGTTATTTTTACTGCTGATGCTTGGCACCTTATGGTTATTGCCCAAGTTTTCGCAGGTCCAACCTAACGACACTCAGCCGGTGCAGTTTCGCCGCCTTTGGACACACAGCAGCTTTTTAAAATTTATGCTCGGCGCCTTTTTTATGCAGATGAGCTTTGCGCCTTTTTATGGTTTTTTTACCCTATATACCCGCGACTTAGGTTATAGCGGCAGCGATGCTGGTTTATTGATAGCGCTGGCTGTTGCGGCTGAAATAGTGGCGTTTTATTTTGCCGGCCGTATTTTGCAAGGGCGCAGTTACCAGAAATTATTGGGCCTTTGTTATGGATTAACAGCGCTGCGCTGGCTGATGGTGGCTTTTTTAGCCGACAGCGGCCTGCTGCTTTCAGCCAGTATGCTGTTACATGCTTTTAGTTTTGCTATTGCTCACAGCTGCGCTATGCAGTTTATTCAGCAGTTTTTCCCGCCGGCGCAGCGCAGCCGGGGGCAGGCTTTGTATGCCGGTTTAATTTATGGTGGTGGTGGCGCATTGGGGGCTTATGCTGCGGGTATTGCCTGGCAGGATGGTGAAGGTTCGGAGTTTACCTTTGTGCTCGGCAGTTTATGTGCATTGCTGTCGATGGTGCTGGCGCTGGCGCTGCCAAAAAACATCCAGCCGTTGCAGGCTGGGGCAGAGCACAAGTCTGCCGCCTGATGGCTGCTGCTAAGTGCGCAGCAGCCAGTTCAGCAATTTATCAAACACTTTGGCTCTGTGCTGCGGATAGGCCAGTATGCTTGCATTTAACCGGCCTTTTTGATGGACAGCTTTGGCATGGCTAAAAGTTAAAAATCCTTCTTTACCATGATATGCGCCCATCCCACTTGGGCCTATACCACCAAAAGGTAAATCCTCCTGACCCACATGCATCAGGGTTTCATTGATACAGACACCACCGGCATGGGTCTGCTGCAGTACCCGGTGTTGCAGCGCTTTGTTATCACTGAATAAATAAAGCGCCAGTGGTCTTGGCCTTTGCTGCACAAAAGCAAAAGCTTCGTCGATGTTGCGATAACTGTACACCGGCAGCACAGGGCCAAAAATTTCTTCGCGCCAAAGCGCTGAATCAAGGGGGGCATTGAGCACCATTGTCAGTGGCATTAATCTTTGTTGCTGCTGTTGTGGTGTCACGTCCAGGCAACTGATGATGTCTGCACCTGCTGCTCTGGCTTCAGTTAAATAATGCTGCAGCCTCTGGTAATGACGCTCGTTAATAATTGCCGGGTAACTGTGCGCAAATTGCGCTGGCGGATAAAAACGTAAAAACTCCGCCTGCAAGGCGCTGACACATTGTTTTAATTTATCTTCAGGCACCAGCAGATAATCAGGCGCCACACAGGTTTGGCCGGCATTGGCGGTTTTGCCAAACACAATACGCTCTGCCATCTGGCTGATATCAGCGTCTGGCGCCAGAATTAACGGTGATTTACCACCCAGCTCCAGCGTGACCGGTGTCAGATTGGCACTGGCCGCACGCATCACTTGATAACCTACGGCGGTAGAGCCTGTGTATAACAGATGCTGAAAAGGAAGCTGGCTAAAGCCGGCCGCGACGGCCGCGTCGCCTTCAATCACCAGTGCCGTGTCGGGCAGCGCCGTTTCAATAATGTTTTTTAACACCTGATTGGTCTGGGGGGTGTACTCCGATAATTTCAGCATCACTTTATTACCGGCACAGAGTGCAGCCACCAAAGGCCCCAGGCTTAAAAACACCGGATAGTTCCAGGGCACTATAATGCCCACTACGCCAAGTGGCTGATAAACCACATAGTTTTTGGCCGGCAAAAATAACCAGCTGAGATGACGTTTTTGTGGTTTTAGCCATTTGTGTAACTGTTTTAAGCTGTAGTCGATACTGCTGACACTTGGCAGCAGCTCCAGCATCTGACTGTCACTGTGGCTACGCTGGCCAAAGTCTGCATTGAGTGCCGCCAATAATGCTGGTTTTTGTTGCAGTAACTGACGGCGCAGTGCTTTGAGCTGCATTTGGCGCTGCTGTAACTGCGGGTAGGGCTGCTGCTGATAAGCCGCCATCAGGCGGTCGAAACTGTCTTTGAGAAACTGCATCAGAAGATCCGGTTGACCATCAAAAAGCTTAATCTACTTGAGGTTAGACCTCTGTGCAATGCCACAGCTTTGCCAGTACAGGTCTGATTGGTTACAATGCCGGCCACTTTTGCCTTGGCTTGGTATTTTGTTTTGAGAGGCCGGAATTTTTTATGTCTTTAAACTCCTTTGCAGTACCGGTTGAACCGCAAAATAGTGCCTTTCGGCTGGGATTGATCATCAACCCATGGTCCGGTATTGGCGGCAGTGTCGCCCTTAAAGGCAGTGACGGTATGGCAGAACAAGCCATGGCGCTTGGCGCAGTACCGCTGGCACAGCAGCGCGCCAAAGCAGCACTCACAGAATTGCTGGGCGTGCGCGATCAAATCCGCGTTTACACTTTTGCCGGTGATATGGGCCAGGATGTGGCAACTGAACTGGGTTTTGCCGTTGAAGTGGTAGGGCAGGCGCAAAGTCAGCCTTCTACCGCCGCCGACACAGAGCAGGCGGCCGCAATCTTAGTTGAACGAGGTGTAGATTTATTATTATTTGCCGGAGGTGACGGCACGGCCCGCAACATCTGTGCTGTGATTGCTGAACACCACAGTCAGTCTCATACCACAGTGCTTGGCATTCCGGCCGGCTGTAAAATTCACTCAGGTGTGTATGCGATTACGCCTGCGGCCGCTGGCAAAGTGGTGGCTCAAATGGTGCGCGGTGAGCTGGTCACAGTGCAGGATGCGCAAGTCATGGATATCGACGAAGTGGCTTTTCGCCAGGGCACAGTGCGTGCCAAAAGATATGGTGAAATGCAAATCCCCAGTGAGCTTCGTTATGTACAAAGCGTCAAAAGCGCCGGCAAAGAATCTGAAGCATTGGTACTGGACGATTTGGCCGCTTATGTCGCCAGTCAAATGGAAGATGGCGTGCGTTATGTGATGGGCTCAGGCTCCACAGTGGCCGCCGTGATGGCTGAACTGGGTTTGCCCAACACACTGCTTGGTGTGGACGTGGTTGAAAACGGCGAAGTGATAGCGGCCGATGTGACAGCACAAGAGCTGCTTGAGCTGGTGCAGGGTTATCCCTGTAAACTGGTGATCACGCTCATCGGCGGTCAGGGCCATATTTTTGGCCGGGGTAATCAGCAGTTATCTCCTGCGGTGATCCGTGCCATTGGCCGTGACAACATTGTGCTCATTGCTACCAAAACTAAATTACAACAGTTAAACGGCAGGCCGCTGATCAGTGACAGTGGCGATGCTGCACTCGACCAACAATTGCAGGGCATGCTCAAAGTGCTGTGTGGTTATAACGATTATGTCATGTACCGGCTTGGCCTTGAGGAGTAAGCATGCAACAAACCGAACAATTTATTCAGGCTATCAGTCAGTATTTTGACCAAAGTGTGGCAACGGCCAGCGATGACGAGCTGTTTGCCGCCGGTTACCTGCGGGGTCATGTTGACCTTGGCGTAGGCCGTTTGCAGCTGGCTGAGCAGCCTTTTGTCGCCGCAGATATTATCAGCCTGGTTGATGAAAGTCTGGCTTCGGCTATTGCAGGCGGTGAGCTGAGCGAAGCAGACGAGCAACTGGTGCGGCAAATTTGGAAACAAGTGCAGGCGTTGTCTGCCTGAGCCTGCCTGAATAACAGCGGCCGGCATTTTACGCTCAAGACAAGCGGGGCAAAATCGGCTAGCATCAGCAGTTTCCTGATAATGTTTTGGCATTATCTGTGTTTAACGGCGCCCTTGGCGCATCATCAAAAGTGATTTTTATGTCAACATTCACCACCCTTGAACAACACGCCAGTTATGGCATAGGTCTGCAAATGGGTCAGCAACTGGCTGATAACCCATTTGAAGGTTTGGATATCGCCGCTGTTGCCGCTGGTTTAGCTGCTGCTTTTTATGGTGATGAGCCTGAAGTGTCAGAACAACAGATCCGTGCTGCTTTTGAAGTGATCAGTGCCCGGATGCAGGCTGAGCAGGAAGAAAAAGCCAAACTGGCCGCTGGTGCCGGCGAAGCTTTCCTGGCGGAAAATGCAAAAAAACCAGGTGTAGTGACCACTGCGTCAGGTTTGCAATATGAAGTGCTGGTGGCAGGTGACGGTGAAAAACCAACACGCGCTTCTACGGTACGGACCCATTACCACGGTACTTTAATTGATGGCACCGTATTTGACAGCTCTTACAACCGTGGTCAGCCTGCTGAGTTTCCGGTCGGTGGTGTGATTGCCGGTTGGACTGAAGCACTGCAATTGATGCCGGTTGGTTCAAAATACCGTCTGTATATTCCACATCAGCTGGCATACGGCGAGCGTGGTGCTGGTGCATCTATTGCCCCTTTCAGCGCGCTGGTATTTGACGTTGAACTGCTGGCTATTGTTGCTTAACCTAGTTTGGGTTAACACATAAAAAAACCGCCTCTACCGGTAATGCCAGTCAGTTAAGCTGACTGGCATTATTTTTTGTGCGGATATTTACCCG
>NZ_DAIPZL010000022.1:0-35048 GCF_036782235.1 Rheinheimera sp.
CGGGTAAATATCCGCACAAAAAATAATGCCAGTCAGCTTAACTGACTGGCATTAGGGCTTAAGCCCCGTTTTGTTTCCGTACACCGGTAAAGCTCAGTGCCATGTGGTGGTTAATGGCTAAGCTCTTCGGCAATTTCCACTATTAAACGGCGCAGCCAAATATGGCTGGCGTCCTGGTGCAGTAGCGGGCTCCAGATCATTTTCAGTTCAATAGACGGAATAGGAAAAGGCGGGTCCAGCACCTGCATGGTATTGTCGTTTTTATACAGCTGCGCTGCCCGAAGCGGCAAAGTGGCAATTAAGTCTGTTTCTACTGCCAGGTGCATCGCCACATGATAGTTACGGGTAAACACACTGATATTACGTTGTTTACCAAACTTGGCCAGTGCCTCATCGACCCAGCCCAGCTTTTGCACATCGGCCGGATCCATGCCCACCCCGACGCCAAAGCCGGTTTTGCTGACCCAGATATGCTGGCCTTTTAAATAAGAGTCGAGATTAAAATTGCTGAGTATTGGGTTTTGTTTATGCACCAGGCAGGCAAAACTATCGCGCCAGATGGTTTTCTGATGAAAAGACTGGGGTAAATCGTCAAACCTGTTAATGGCCATATCCACTTTGCCATTTTCAACATCGTGAAAGGTCACATCAGAAGGCGTCATAATATCGAGTGATGTTGCCGGTGCCTGGGCTCGCAGCCGTTTTAATAAGGTTGGGATCAAGGTGGAGGCCGCATAATCACTGGCCATGATACGAAACACTCTGTGGCTGTGCTCAGGCTCAAAATCTTTATTGGGTTGTAAGGTTTCTTCCAGCGTCAGCAATATACCCCGTACCACAGGTGCCAGTTCTTTGGCGCGTTCTGTCGGCACCATACCGTCGCTGGTGCGCACCAGAATAGGGTCGTTTAATAAATCTCTGAGCCTTTTTAGGCCGTTGCTCATGGCGGGCTGGGTGATACTGAGCTGATTTGCCGCGCGGGTGACGTTCTTTTCCCGCAATAACACATCCAGATACACCAACAGGTTTAAATCAATTTTGCTGATATTCATAAGCAGGCTCTTTTTTCAGCAGCAGGTTTGGCTGGGTATATTCACACAATGAATGGCGAGAATCAAAAAAATCAGCTTCATGAATTTCTTTTTTGACTCCTATAGTGAATGGCAACAGCAAGTGCAACAAAGTGCAGCTGCCAACACTTATGTGAAGAGCTTTATTCGCAGAACAGAATGCTAAACCAGAGGATGCCGCCATGTCAGCTTATCATCAGACCATTAAAACGCTTGAACAAACCGTCAAAGCACAGGGCGCTGCCTGGAATGCCATCAGCGCTGAATATGCCGCGCGGATGCAATTACAAAACAGATTTAAAACTGGTTTAGACATTGCCCAGTACACAGCCGACATAATGCGTGCTGATATGGCCGCTTATGATGCTGACAGCAGCCAATACACCCAGTCTTTAGGTTGCTGGCATGGTTTTATCGGTCAGCAAAAGCTGATTGCCATTAAAAAACATTTTGGTTCGACTAAACGCCGTTACCTGTATTTATCCGGCTGGATGATTGCCGCGCTGCGCTCTGAATTTGGCCCTCAGCCTGATCAGTCGATGCATGAAAAAACTGCAGTGCCAGCGCTGATTGAAGAGCTGTACACCTTCTTACGTCAGGCTGATGCCCGTGAGCTCGGTGGTTTATTCCGCGAGTTAGATGCTGCCCGCGCCGCTGATGATCAGGCCAAAGTTGCTGCGGTGCAAAGCAAAATCGATAACTTTGAAACCCACGTTGTGCCAATTATTGCCGACATTGACGCTGGTTTTGGTAACGCCGAAGCCACTTATCTGCTGGCGAAAAAAATGATTGAAGCCGGCGCCTGTGCCATCCAGATTGAAAACCAGGTGTCGGATGAAAAACAATGTGGTCACCAGGACGGCAAAGTCACAGTGCCACACGCTGATTTCCTCGCCAAAATTAATGCGGTGCGTTACGCCTTCCTAGAGCTGGGTATTGAAAACGGCATTATTGTTGCCCGGACCGACTCTTTAGGCGCAGGCCTCACCAAACAAATTGCGGTGACCAATGAGCCGGGCGATTTAGGCGATTTATATAACAGCTTCCTCGATGGTGATTACATTCAAAGTGCCGATGATATTCAAAACGGCGATGTCGTAGTGAAAGCTAATGGCAAACTGTTAAAACCAAAACGTCTGCAAAGTGGTTTATTCCAGTTTAAACCGGGCTCAGGCGTCGACCGGGTGGTACTGGATTGTATTACGTCATTGCAACATGGCGCCGATTTATTGTGGATTGAAACGGAAAAACCTCATGTGGGCCAAATTGCCGAGATGGTGGATCGGATCCGTGAAGTGGTGCCTAACGCCAAGCTGGTTTACAACAACAGCCCGTCCTTTAACTGGACTTTGAACTTCCGTCAGCAGGTATTTGATGCATGGCAAAAAGAAGGCAAAGACGTGTCATCTTACGACAGAAGCAAACTGATGAGCGTGGATTACGACAACACAGAACTGGGGGCTGAAGCCGATGAACGCATTCGCACCTTCCAGGCTGATGCGGCCAAACGTGCGGGTATTTTCCATCATTTAATTACACTGCCAACTTACCATACTGCGGCCCTGTCCACCGACAACCTGGCCAAAGAGTATTTTGGTGAAGCCGGTATGCTGGGTTATGTGAAGGGCGTACAGCGCCAGGAAATTCGTCAGGGCATCGCCTGTGTCAAACACCAGAATATGTCAGGTTCTGACATTGGTGATGATCACAAAGAGTATTTTGCCGGTGAAGCTGCATTAAAAGCAGCCGGTAAAGACAACACCATGAATCAGTTTTGAGGGAAGCTGAGGCATGGCCAACCGGTGCTGCAATAGTGCAGCACCAACAATTGCTGAAAAAGAGTTTTACGTGGTCGGGATTGGGACTTGAGGGTCTTCACGACTTTGGCAGCCGCAAGGCTGCCTTTTTTATGCCTGCGGTCAGCTCAGGCCTGCAGATAGGTTGTGGCCGAAATTTCGTTTGTTTGCTCCTGCTTCGCTGGCGGATGTTCACTGAGCTGCCATAACAACTGGCTGATACGCACTTTATGATAAGGCAGTTGTCGTTCGGCTTTGCCCGGTTTTTTTAATACCAGTAAAGCAGGCTGAAACGAAATGCTGGCGCTTGCCGTCTGAATTTGATTGCCTTGACGTGAAAAAGGGATTTTTGCCAGCTGGAGTCTTTCACATAAAATGGTTTTTACTGCATTTTTGTCCATATTGTCACCATAAGCCACCAAACGCAGGCGCATTCTGGTGGCTTTTTATGACAACAAATTGGCAGTTATTTGAAGTTTTAGCGTGCCGGCAATTTGTACAGTAGCAAAGCGCGCAATCTTATGGCTGGCTGTTTTCAAGCTGATAACAATGGCAAATGGCTTGCCAGGCGCCTTCAGCACTGTCGACAAACTGAATAAGTTTCATATCTTCAGGACTTATCAGGCCTTCTTCGACCAGCAAATCAAAATTGATCAGGCTGCGCCAGAAGTTTTCATCAAACAAAATCACCGGTACCTTGCTGGCTTTGCCGGTTTGCAGCAGTGTCAGGGTTTCAAACAGCTCATCCAGAGTGCCAAAACCGCCGGGAAAAGCCACCAAAGCCCGTGCCCTTTGCAAAAAGTGCATTTTACGGATGGCAAAATAGTGAAACTGAAAACAAAACTCAGGTGTGATAAAAGGGTTGGGTTGTTGTTCATGTGGCAGCACTATGTTTAAGCCAATACTTTTACCGCCGGCATCAAAGGAGCCCCGGTTGGCCGCTTCCATCACCCCTGGGCCACCGCCGCTGATAATTGTCAGTGCCGTATCAGGGCATTGCTGACTGTGCTCTGTCACCAAATGCGCAAAACGCTGAGCCTCCTGATAATATCTGCTGTTTTTAACCTGACGTTTTGCAATGGTCAATGCATGCTGTGCCGCCACATCATCCGGGGTTTGTGCCAGTTGCTGCTGGGCCTGACTGAGCAGCAGCGCCGCATATTCAGGTGATAAAAAACGGGCACTGCCAAACACGACCACTGTGGCTTTAATTTTATGTTGTTCCAGTACCGTCTGGGCTTTGAGGTATTCCAGCTGCAGCCGCACATGGCGCAGGTCATCCTGCATTAAAAAGTCTTCGTCGCTAAAGGCCAGCCGGTACGATGGATGTTCCTGCAGTTTTTCGGCCTGCAATTTGGCTTCACGGGCTGAACTTAAATGACGTTCATATAACAAATTGTGGTCGCTCAATGGGTTGCCCTCCGGCTGCTGTTGGCGTACTGTCGTGATCACAATCGGGGTCGGTCACGCTGAATTAAACTAAGCTATTGTTTGATTTAGCTTAAATGTAGCAGCAACCAGGCTTGCTAAGCTACGGTTTTCAAAGGGAGCAAGTTGATGCCTTTAGATGCCAGTTTAACTTTTTATGGTGCCGCCGGTCAGGTGACCGGCTCCTGTTATCTGCTGGAATGGAACGAACAAAAAGTGCTGCTGGACTGCGGCATGGTGCAGGGTGGCGATCAGATCACTGATTTAAATAAGTTCCGCTTTCAGTTCAGACCCAAAGATATCGACGCTGTGGTGTTGTCACACGCCCATATTGACCACAGTGGTTTATTAACCCTGCTGGTTGCCCATGGTTTTCGTGGCCAGATTTTTTGCACTGAAGGCACCGCCAGTTTATTGCCGGTGTTGCTCAAAGATGCCGTGCATCTGTATTTAAAAGATTTGGAATGGCAAAACCGCCAGCGCGCCCGTCAGGGCAAAGCAGAGCAGGAACCGCGGATGACGCTAAAAGACGTTGAAGGGGTGATCCGCTGTTTAAAACCTATTTCTTATCAACAACAAAAAGATGTGTTACCGGGGCTGGCGCTGGAGTTTCTCGACGCCGGCCATATTCTGGGCTCGGCCATAGTGCAGCTGTGGCTCAAACATGGTCAGGCCATGCGTAAACTGGTGTTTTCCGGTGATTTAGGCAATCCGGCCACAGTGTTAATGCACGACCCTTCAATAGTCAAACAAGCCGATGTGGTGTTGATGGAAAGTACCTATGGCGACAGAGACCATCAATCACTGACCAATACACTGGAAGAGTTTGCCAATGCGCTGGCCGAAGCAGATAAAGCCGGTGGTAATGTATTTATTCCGGCTTTTGCTTTGGGCCGCTCGCAGGAAATTTTGTATTACCTGGGGGTTTTATATCATCAGGGCCGGCTCAGACAAAAAATGGTGGTGCTCGATAGCCCAATGGCGATTGAAATTACCCGTATTTACAACGAGATGATTGACGAGTTTGATAAAAAAGACACCCAGGTCTTTAAAAAATACGGTGCCCATGACTTACAGAGTTTTTTACCCATTTTGCATTTAACCGAAAAAGTCGAGCAGTCAATGGCGCTGAACCGAGTCACCCAGGGCGCTATTATTATTGCCGGCTCAGGTATGTGTAATGGCGGCCGTATTGCCCATCACCTCAAACATAATCTGTGGAAAAACGCCAACCACATTATTTTTGTTGGTTTTCAGGCCAAAGGCACTTTGGGACGTAAGCTGGTTGATGGTGAAAGCCGGGTCAAAGTGATGGGGCAGCCCTTGGTGGTCAAAGCCACTATTCATACCATTGGTGGTTT
The DNA here is from genome assembly GCF_036782235.1 of Rheinheimera sp. Taxonomy (GTDB): domain Bacteria; phylum Pseudomonadota; class Gammaproteobacteria; order Enterobacterales; family Alteromonadaceae; genus Pararheinheimera. Next base: position 5,656 of record NZ_DAIPZL010000022.1, read on the forward strand.
TTCCGCGCACGCCGGTCAGTCTCAACTGATCAATTGGGCCAAAGCCATAGGTGGGCAGCCGCAGTTTTATCTGGTCCATGGTGAGCCCCAGGCGCAGCTGGTGTTACAGGAAAAACTACAACAACGGGGTTTAAAGGTAGACATTGCCAGTATGGGGCAAAAAATTCAGTTGTGAACTGCAAAGCTTGAAGTGACATGAAGTGATGGGGCAGGTCATACCTGCCCCTGATTTTGTGCAACAGGCAACGCTTTGTTATGACGGCTGCACCTGAGTTGGGCTGACATCTTCACTTGGATAACACCCTAACACTTTGACAAAACGGGTGATGCGGTTCAGTTCATCCAGTGCCCTTTTCATCGCGTAATCTTCCAGATTGGCCAGCACATCAACATAAAACATTTCTTCCCATGGGTTGCCCGGGATCGGCCGCGACTCCAGTTTCCCCATACTGATACCATGGGTTTTTAACACCATCAGCGCATCGACCAAAGCACCGGGTTGTTGGCCTGTGTACATAATAAAAGTGGTTTTGGCCGGAATAGCTTTGGCCACGGCAATAGCTTTACGTGCCACCACAATAAAACGGCTGACATTGTCTTTCTGGTTGGCCAAATCACGCGCCAGCACCTCTAAACCATAAAGCTGGCCACCTTCTTCACCGCCAATGGCCACTACAGATAAATCGTTGGCCTCGCGCACTTTGTTAAAGGCGTCGCTGGAGGCTTCACAATAGTCAATTTTGACATTCTGTAAGGTTTGCAGATAGTTGCTGCACTGGGCTATCACCTGTGGATGGGCGCAGATTTGTCTGATTTGGTTCAGATCCGTGCCTGGCAAACCGAGCAGGCAATGTTTAATCGGGTGGGTCAGCTCGCCAACTATCGACAGTCGGGTGTGCTGCAATAAATCAAAAACTTCGTTAATACTGCCACTGGAGGTATTTTCAATCGGCAACACGGCATAATCGGCATGGCCGGTTTCTACTGCCTGCACTATTTCGTTAAAACTGTCACACCCAATTTCAATCAGTTTTTCGGCACGGCGGGTAAAGTATTTTTGCGTTGCCCAATAACTATATGACCCCTGACGCCCCAGGAAAGCCACCCGGCACACAGCGCCGTTGTCGCCGTTCAGTTGCCCCTGCACCTTGGCCTGTTGCTGTAATACCGAATCTTCAATAATCACATGGTACAACTTGGTGACATAACCTGCGTCCAGCCCCAGGCTTTTGCCTTTTTCAATCAGACTCAGCAGCAGTTCCTGCTCCCGTTTTTGGTCACGGATAGGTTTATTCTGTGCCAGTTTGGCGTCGGCAACACAAAGCGCCAGAGTACGGCGTTTGGCCAGAAGCTTTAGCAACTGCTGATCAGTGTCGCTGATATCGTTACGGATTTGGTCAAGTTCTATCGGCATGGCAGTAGGCATTTTGGCTTTCCTTTAACTAAAAAAAAACCTCCCGTCTGGGAGGTTTTTGACTGTTTCACACGCGCGCAGCCAGCTACCTCCCGGATTGGGTGGTAAAGCTAAAAAAGAAACGGGCTGCGAGCTTTAATGTTTTCATATCACCACAATAATCAGTCTGGATGGCTAAAGTCAACCTTGTGGTTGTAATTCCAGTAAGTATTTTTCTTTGCCTGGTAAAAAGCCAAGTTCCTGTTCATCCGCCCAGAATGAATGGTCGGCACGGTAAAACTCCGACAACGGATGGCCAGACTGACCACCCGGGATGGTCAGAATCCCCTGTTGCTCCTGGCCTGGCGCCACCACCATCCGCTCTGACTGGCCATGTTCGGGCCTTTGCACCCTGGGCATATGTCTGTCGCCAGCCATCGGCAGTGATGGCATATCCAACAGTGGCGACAGCCAGGGCAGGGCTTTACTCATTGGATGTTGTAACTGCACTGTATTGAGCAGCCCCCAGTTGAGCTGTTGCAGCTCAACCTGAGACTGTTGCAGCAGCTGTTGTTTGCTATCCAGCACCGCCTGTTGTAACAGTGCCTGCCAGCTGGCAAAACCTGCTGGTAAGGTGTCTGCTCTTTTGGCCTGCAACAAAGCCCAGCCTGGTGTCTCCGGGCTTAGTTTTAAATCGGCAAGGGTCAGCTGCTGCTCTTCAAGTTTGGCAGCCAGTGGTGCAAACATCAGCTCCAGTGTTTTATCGCGAAATGCCCGCACCAGCGGATAACCGGCATCGTCCGGACTTGCGGCTTTAACGCCGTTTTGCACCTGGGTTTTGTAGGCTTCCAGCTGATGTTTTTTAACAAAATCATCGCTCAGTACGTCCAGTAATAAGGTTTTCCAACGCTGTAAAAACAAAGCACGGTGATCAAGCTGAATTTGGTGCAGGCTTTGTTCTGAGTGGCTGTTGCTGGCCAGTAAAGCGTCGCGGATTTGCTGACCGCGGGCGCCTAAATCATAACCGCCATCGCCAATCAGCTTCAGCGTTTTGCCACCTACGGTGCGGGCATTGGCGGTCCAGAGGCGTTGCCCAGCCGGATTTTTCAAGCTTGGGTAAGCAGTGGCGTTCAGATAACCGTCCCAATAGTTGTCACCATTGCTCCAGTCCTGCGGCAGATCCATATCTTTGAGCTGGCGGTTTGGAATAGCGCCGATCAGTGTCCAGCCGATATCTCCGTTTTTACCGGCTACCAGCAGATTTTGTGCCGGTATGCCAACTGTGGGCGCCAGTTTCAGCGCATCATCCACTGAGGTGGCTTGCTCCAGCGCCAGTAAATTCAGATTAATACCTGCCTCGTCATAGGCGACCCAGCGCAGGGCATAACCGTCAAAAGGGGCGGCCATCACCGGGCCCCAGCGGGTTTCTTTGACCAGCATCACATGATCGGGCTGGCCTTTGACTTTAATCACTTCGTTGTTGTAGCTGTATTCCTGATCGCCGGCCGGGGTCTGATACTTTTGTGGATCTTCAGATGCTTTAATTTTGATCAGATCCTGCCAGTCCGCCGTGCTGTTGGTAAAACCCCAGGCGATATGGCCATTGCTGCCGGCGACCACTGAGGGAGTTCCGGGCAAAGTGACACCGCTCACCTGAATATAGTTATCCCCATCCCGCCAGTTCAGCTGAGCTTTATACCAGGTGCCCGGCACCCGGATGCCAAGATGCATGTCGTCGGCCAGAATAGCGCTGCCATGGGCTGTTAAGGCGCCAGCGACGGCAAAGTTATTACTGCCGATATCGCGGCTGTCGCGCCAGCCACATTGCCTGCAAGCGGTGTTGCCACTCGCAAAAGGGTAGGGGCTGTCGGGGATGGCAATTGCTGTGGCTTCAGAGTTATCAATGGCGGCTTGCCAGTCACTGCTGTGCTGATTAAAAAAACGATACCAGTCCGGGCTTGTCTCTTGCTGTAAAGCTTGTTGCGCCAGCTCGTCTTTACCAAGCGCACCCTGTAAATCCAGATACATGCTAAATACCACCAGCAAAGAGTCCGCTTGCTGCCAGGGTCTGGGTTTTTGCAGCAGCAGGCCGTATTCAAATGGTGGCAGGTTCAGCGAAGTTAAAGCGGCATTGACGCCATTTGTGTAATGTTGCAGCAGCTGTAGCTGAGCTTTAGGTAATTTGGTCAGGGCAATTTCGGCCCTGTCGCGAAACCTGTGCATGCGCCGGCTGATATCCAGCTGCAGTGCTTTTTCACCAAAGAGTTCAGACAGCTCACCGGCGGCATTGCGTCTGAGCAAATCCATTTGAAAAAATCTGTCCTGAGCATGGGCAAAACCAAGAGCGTAAGCAGCATCCAGCCTGTTGCCGGCGCTGATGCTGAGATAACCATTGGCGTCGCGGCTCAGCGTCACTTTGGCCTGCACCTCAGCCTGATAGTCGCCCTGATATTGCGGCAGACTGGCGCGCAGACCAGCATACAGCAGCAGCGCCAGCAGGCTCAGTAGCCCTGTTATCGTATAAAGCGAGGTTTTGAACCATTTCATCAGGATTTGTGCTCTTTTTCCGTTAGAATCTGCGACTTAGAATATAAGATTTCGTGGAAGCTGACATGCAAAAAAATAAAATCTGGGATGGTGCTGTGCGCTTTTTCCATTGGAGCCAGCTGATTTTGCTGGGGGGACTTTGGTACAGCGCCGAGCAGGAATGGTACGGCGTGCATATGACTCTGGCTTATAGCCTGGCGGCTATTTTGCTGGCGCGTTTAATTTGGGCTTTTGTCGGCAGTGACAATGCCCGTTTTAGTCATTTTGTGCGCTCCCCCCGCACTGTTTGGCGATATTGGCGACAACAGCAAAAACCACAGGCACAGGGCCATAACCCTTTATCAGGTTATATGGTGCTGGTGTTGATTGGGCTGGTGTTACTGCAGTTTTTGTCTGGCCTGCTCACCACAGATGAGGTGTTGACCGAAGGGCCACTGGTGGCCATGGTGGACAGTTCCTGGGTAGAGCTTGCCAGCAGCTTTCATCGTTTGAACCTGAATTTATTATTGTTTTTTATTGGGCTGCATGTGCTGGCGGCGCTTTGGCATCAGCTCAAAGGCGATAAGGTCATTAGCCGGATGCTAACGGGTTATAGTGATAAACCCCTGCCGCAAGGTCTTCGTTTTTGTGCTTTTTACTGGTATCTGGCGCTGGTGATAACGCTGGCAGCAGCTTTTTATCTGTGGCAGGGCGAGCAGGTTTGGGCTTTATTGCAGACCGATTTGGCATCCTGAGGACAGGCATCAGTAGAGGCAGAAAAAAAAGCGCAGTTTAACTGCGCTTTTTGGTTTTAATCAGCGCATTAGTCTGCTTTATATTTGTCGTGACAGGCTTTGCAGTTTTTGGCAAAAGCGGCAAAAGCAGCTTTTACCTTGGCCTGATCCTGAGTTTGGGCTGCAGATTGCAGTGATTTGGCATCTTTGGCCAGCTGCTCACCACGGCTTTGGAAATCCTGCAGGTTTTGCCAGATCTCGGCTTTGGCATCTTTGCTGGCTTTATCTGCGCCTGGCACGGTAAAAGCTTCCCACGGCAGCGTGGTTAAAGTGGCCAGCGCATCGGCGCGTTTTTGCAGCCGGCTGGCTTCAAAAGGTACTGCGCCAGTTAACATGTCTTTGACATCTGCCATATTGTGGCGAATGAGCTGAAAGCTGTGCTGACGGTAGCTCACCGCATCTTCGGCTTCAGTGAAAGCGCTGGCTGCAATGACAGAGCCGCTCAGCAGGGATACCAGGGTGGTGCTTAATAAGAGTTTTTTCATCCGATGATTCTCATTTGTTTGAATTGCATGCAATAATGTTAAAGCTTTTCAGCGCTTTGGTATAGTCGGCAAGAGCCGGTTTACCACAGCGGCGGGACAGTTACCAAATCTTCCGATGATAAAAAAGACAACCATCAGGGTCGCGAGTGAAGGAAGCAAGTTATAAAACCTCAGGTCTGAATTCGCTTAGCATCAAATTTTCTGCTTTGGTGTTTTTGCTGACGGTTGCAGCCAGTACCCTGATTGCATTTGCCATGCTGGCCCTGCAGCAGGAAGTGCTGATTGAGCAGGAACGTATCTCGCTGGTCCAAACCACCAACCGTTATGCCAAACAACTCGACAGCGAATTCTGGCAAAAAGAAAAAAAGGCCATTAGCGCCAATCAGGTCGTCAGCCGTTATCTGGCCAGTCAACCTCAAGTGGCTGAAGTAAAACCCGATTTTTTGCCTGATGGCAGTGCCCGCAGCAAAGACGATTTATCCGCGGCCTTTCAGCAACAACAAAAATTTCAGCAACATCCTCACCCCTATTTTTCACAGACCGCTGAGTTGTGGCAACAACTGGCCCCTGTACTGCTGGAAGACTTTTTTAACTTTTATTTTATTTCCAAAGACGGTTTTATCCGTATAGCGCCTGCTGACTGGGCGCTGGAAATTCAGGCTGATCATAATTTTCAGCAGGACATCTTTTTTAATATCGCCACCCCGGAGCAAAATCCGGCGCGGCTGCCACGCTGGACCCCTTTGTATTTCGACACCATCTGGCAAAAGTGGATGACCAGCCTGGTGATCCCGGTTTATATCAATGATGAATTTGTTGGCATTACCGGCACCGACGTGGTGCTGGATGAAGTTTTTGTCAATTTGTCACAAATTTCGTTGTGGGAGCCCGGGCGCGAAGCTTTGTTATTTGACGGTGCCGGTAATGTATTGCACGACAGCGACAACAGCCTGCAACAGAGCCTGCAAAAACCCGTGATGAATCAGCTGGCGGTTGGCGTAAAACCGGCCAATCCACAGCTGGCAGAGTTTGTGGCCCGGGTCGTGCAGTCGCCAAAAGAGCTGGAAGCCAACAGCAAATCAATTCCTGATTATGTGGCATCGGCCGCCCGTATTGAACGGCTGAACTGGTATGTGTCTTTGTACCACAGCAAAGCCCATGTTATTGAAGGCCTGGATAGTTACCGCGACAACGTGGTGCTGCTGTTTTTGCTGGTGGCTTTAATAGTGGCGCTGGCGCTGCAGTTTTTTATCTATAAGTTTGTGCTCAAACGCCTGACCCGCCTGGCCGGTGCAGTGCAGCGCTTATCCCATGGTGAAGCCAGTCAGCTGGAACTGGATGAACGCTCTGATGAAATTGGCTTATTAAACCGGGCTTTTGTGCGGATGTCCGATGAAATTCACCAGCTGATTTCCGGTTTAAATACCCGTATCCAGGAAAAAGAAGAAGCAGAGCGCGCCACCCGTAAACTCAGTAAAGCCGTGGCTTTTTCCAGCTCGGGCATTGTTATTACCGACCATCAGTTACAAATAGAATATGTAAATCCGTTTTTGCTGGAAATGATTGGCTGCACTCCGGTGGAGGTTATTGCCAAACCTTTACATCTGCTGTTCGCCCAGGAAATGCGTTTTGTGGGTGCCGATATTCTGCAAAGTTTGCAGGAGCGGCATCACTGGCGTGGTGACATGTTGTTGCAACAAGGCAGCAAGCAGTTCTGGGCCAGCCTGGCGATAGCGCCTATCCGCGATGATAAAGGTGATGTCAGCAATTATGTTTGTGCCATGCAGGACATCTCTTTTATCAAAGAAAGCCAGCGCAAAATGGAGCAGCTGGCCTATTACGACGTGCTCACCGGTCTTGCCAACCGCAGTTATTTCCGTGACCAGCTGAAAAAAGCCATTGCGATGTCCAGCCGTGGTTATTACCACTTCGCGCTGTTGTATTTTGATTTGGACGAATTTAAACGTATTAACGACACCCTGGGCCATGATGCCGGTGATGAACTTTTAAAAGAAGTGGCCAGACGTTTAATCAGCCGGCTGCGCGAAGAAGACACCATAGCCCGCCTCGGCGGTGATGAGTTTGCGGTGATTTTAAGTGGTATTGCCGACCGCAAACAGGCCGCCGCTATCGCCACTAATCTGCAGCAGGCATTTGCGCTACCGGTGCGCCTGGCTGGTCATGATGTGTCCATCAGTGCCAGTATCGGTATTACCATAGCGCCGGAAGATGCCGATGAAGAGGAGCTGCTGCTCAAACACGCCGATTTGGCCATGTACGAGGCCAAAGCCCGAGGTAAAAACACCTATCACTTTTTCAGTCAGGATCTAAACGATGCAGCCAAAGAGCGGCTGGAAATTGAAAACCAGCTGCGCGAAGCTATTCGTGAACAACAGTTTATGTTGTATTACCAGCCGAAAATTGATATCCGCAGCAAGCAGATTATCGGTTACGAAGCATTGTTGCGCTGGCTCAGGCCCGACAATACCATGGTGCCGCCACTGCGTTTTATTCCGGTGGCGGAAAGCACAGGTTTGATAGTGCAGATTGGCGAATGGATAGTGCTGGAAGCTTGTCGTTTTCTGGCGCGCCAACACAGCAGAGGCAATCTGGTGACAGTGTCTATTAACCTGTCGGCCCGTCAGTTTACCGATCAGGATTTACCTTCAGTGGTGGAGCGTATTTTAAAACGCACCGGTGCTTCCCCTGAATATCTGATTTTTGAAATCACTGAAAGTATGTTAATGGGTGATACCGATGCGGCTATTGTCCAGTTAAATGAGTTAAAACGGCTCGGATTGGCTTTATCTATCGACGACTTTGGTACAGGCTATTCGTCGCTGAGTTATTTAAAGCGTTTCCCGGTAGACGAGCTGAAAATCGATCGTTCTTTTGTCAAAGATATCCCGGAAGATAAAAACGACATGGACATCACAGCCGCCATTATTGCGATGGCGCAGAAGATGGATCTGCGTGTGGTGGCCGAAGGGGTGGAAACACAAGAGCAAGTCAACTTTCTGCATGACAACGCGTGCTATCTGGTGCAGGGGTATTTCTTCAGTATGCCATTGGCAGAACAGGAATTGTCCCGATTAAACTACGACACAATCAGTTAAATTTCCGAATTAAAATCAGGAACCTATACATGAATTCATTCCGCCTCTCTGTGCTGAGCGCCGCTATGGTTTTGTCCATTGCGCCGGTCGCGGCAGATCAGACCCGTCCGTTGCAGGGTATTCGTGATAAAACGCCAAACTTACTGGCTTTTGTCAACGCTACTGTGCACACCGAACCAGGTAAAAAAATCGACAATGCCACAGTCTTGGTTGAAGACGGCAAAATAACTGCGGTCAGCACCGCAGCTGCACCTGCCGGTTATCGCCGTATCGACGCCAGTGGCCATCATATTTATGCCGGTTTTATTGATGCTTACAGTGGTTATGGTGTGGAAAAACCAGCAGGCGCCAACGCCTTTTCTTTTGGCGACGACCCTGTGTATCAGAATGAGCGTAAAGGTGGTAATGCCAGTAACGCGGCTATTCATGCCGAGCGGCAGTGGGCGCTCGACTTTGTCCCAGTGGCTGATGATGCCAAAGCTTATACCGAACAAGGTTTTACTGTAGTGCAGTCGGCACGTCAGGACGGTATTTTCCGTGGCCAGGCCGTGGTGGCGTCTTTAGGTAAAGGGTTGCCGGGTGAGCTGATTTTAAAAGCCGAAGGCGCGCATTTTATGGCCTTTGATAAAGGCAGCTCCAAACAAAGTTATCCGTCGTCGCTGATGGGCAGTATTGCGCTGATCCGCCAGACCTTGTCGGACGCCAACTGGTACCGTGACGCTTATGGCAAGCAGGACTCATTGATCACCCAGCAACCGGTGGAATTTAACGCCGCGCTGGCTGCTTTAACCAAATTACCTCAGGCAGGTCTGGTGTTTGAAACCACAGACGACAGAGCCGTGCTGCGTGTCGACAGTTTGCTGAAAGAATTTAACCTGCAAAATGCCGTGTTGCTGGGTTCTGGTTTTGAGTACAGCCGCGTCAATGAAATTAAAAACACCGGCCGCAGTTTTATTATGCCGGTGGCTTACCCTGAAGCGCCTGCTGTTGCCAGTATTGACGATCAGCTGGATGTGAATCTGGCGCAGCTGCGTCACTGGGAAAGGGCACCAGCGAACCTGGCCACCATGGCCAAAGCCGGTATTCCATTTGCGCTGACCACCCATGCGCTGGAGAAAAAAGATCAGTTCTGGCCGAACCTGCGTAAAGCCGTGGCCCATGGTTTAGCGGCAGATAAAGCGCTGGCGGCTTTAACCACAGTACCTGCTGCTATGCTGGGTTTGCCACAACAACTGGGTAAAGTTGCCCCTGGTTATCAGGCCGATTTAGTTATTGCTAAAGGTGATTTATTTAAAGATGGTGAAATTGTCGCCACCTGGATCCGTGGGCAGGAGCATCAGTTTAAACCGCTGCAGCAGCCGCAGTTTGCCGGGAACTACAACCTGAACCTGCAAGGTCAGGCGTTAAAGCTGGAACTGACAGGTGAAGGCAGCAAACTTGAAGGCAAGCTCATCAACGGCGACAAAAACGTAGCGCTGAAAAACCTGAGTCAGAATGACAACAAACTGCAATTTACTGCAGATTTAACTGAAGCAGAGGCGGGCAGTGGTGTACTGCAGGTCAGCGCTACTTTAGATGGTGCTTTATTGTCGGCGCAGTTGTTATTGCCATCAGGTAGCCGTCAGCAGTTGATATTAACAAAAGAATCAACGCCGGCTAAAGCCGCCGAAAGCAAAACTGATAACGACACCCAATTACTGTCAAAAGTGACTTATCCAAACCGCGCTTTTGGTTTAGATGCGCCACTTGGCAGAAAAAATGTCCATATCAAAAACGCCACTGTCTGGACTTCAGATAAAGCCGGCAAACTGGAAAATACTGACGTTATTGTGAAAGACGGTAAATTCAGTGCCATAGGCCAGAACCTGTCCACACCATCGGGTTACCAGGTGATTGATGCGACGGGTATGCATTTAACTGCCGGTATTATCGACGAACACTCACACATCGCCATTGAAATGGGCGTCAACGAAGGTTCAGATGCTGTGACCTCTGAAGTGCAGATCGGTGATGTGCTGGATCCGGATGATATTAATATTTACCGTGGTTTAGCCGGTGGTACCACCACAGCTCAATTGCTGCACGGCAGTGCCAACCCTATTGGGGGGCAAGCGCAAATTATTCAGCTGCGTTGGGGTGTGACGCCTGAAAGCCTGAAGTTTAAAGATGCACCTCCAAGCATTAAGTTTGCGCTGGGTGAAAACGTCAAACAGGCCAACTGGGGTGAAGCTTTTACCAGCCGTTACCCACAAACCCGGATTGGTGTAGAAACTATTATCCGTGACGCATTCCAGGCCGCAAAAGAATACAAAGCGGCCTGGGCGGCTTACGACAACTTATCGCGCAGCGAGAAAAAAGTGACAGCGCCACCAAGAAAAGATTACCGACTGCAAACCCTGGTGGAAATTCTGGATAAACAACGTTTTGTCCACACTCACTCTTATGTGGCCTCTGAAATTCTGATGCTGATTGATTTAGCAGACGAAGTGGGTTTTAAAGTGCACACCTTTACCCACATTCTGGAAGGTTACAAAGTGGCCGATGAAATGAAAAAACACGGCGCCAGCGCTTCCACCTTTGCCGACTGGTGGGCTTATAAAATGGAAGTGCAGGACGCTATTCCAAGCAACACCTGTTTAATGGCCGACCGCGGTGTACTGGTTTCTGTAAACTCTGACAGCCCGGATTTACAACGCCGCCTGAATCAGGAAGCCGCCAAGTCGGTGAAATATTGTGGTATGTCGGAAGAAGAAGCCCTGAAGATGGTCACTATTAATCCGGCCATTCAGCTGAACATTCAGGACAAAGTAGGTTCTGTCACCGAAGGCAAGCAGGCTGACTTTGTGCTCTGGAGCGCAAACCCGCTGTCGGTTTACGCCCAGGCACAACAAACCTGGATTGACGGTGTGCCTTATTACGACATCAACAGAGATGCACAGTTACAACAGCAGGTATTGGCGGAAAAACAACAGTTGATGCAAAAAGTGTTGGGTGCATCTGACGCAGCGAAAAAAGGTAGTGGCGGTACCCACAAAACTAACGAACCTATCTGGCACTGTGAAGACAATGGCGACTGGTTAAAAGCCCGTTTCAGTGGCGGTCAGCATCTGCATTCGCATGCGGCGCTGTAGGAGATAACAAATGAATATAAATAAATCACTGATTTCGTTAATTATTGCGGCTGCAGTCAGCCCGGCGCTGGCGCACGACATAGTGCCTGGTGCCAAACAAACCGCGCCTGTGTTGTTAACGGATGCCACTATTCATACCGCAACAAAGGGTGTGCTGGAAAATGCCGACTTGCTGATGGTTGATGGCAAAATTGCTGCCATAGGTACAGATCTGGCCGCGCCTGCAGGGGCCAAAGTGGTGCCGCTTAATGGCAAACATCTGTACCCTGGCCTGATTGCACTGGCCAATCAGCTGGGTTTAATTGAGATTGAAGCAGTACGCGCCACTGACGATACCTCGGAAGTGACAGACACCAACCCGGATATCCGCGCCCGTATTGCCTATAACGCCGATTCGGAAGTGATCCCAACGGTACGCAGTAACGGTTTTAGTTACAGCCTGGTGTATCCAAAAGGCCGTGCTTTAATGGGCCAGTCCAGCTTAATGCAGCTGGATGCCTGGACCTGGCAAGATGCAACTGTTGCTGACGCTGTGGGTTTACATATCAACTGGCCATCCACCAGCACTGTTGCCAACTGGTGGAACCATAAAAAGCCGGAAGAAATGGCCAAAGAAAACGCCAAGGCCTTGCAAAAGTTAAAAGACTATTTTGTGCAGGCCAAAGCTTATGCCGACGCCGAAGCGGCTGGCTTAAACAAAGGGGTGGATTCACGCTGGCAGGCGATGATCCCGGTGTTTAAAGGCCAACGGCCTTTGTTTGTGCATGCTGACGATTTACGCCAAATCAAACAAGCAATGGAACTGGCCAAACAGTATCAACTGAAGCTGGTGATAGTGGGCGGACGTGACAGCTGGCGTATGGCCAATGAGCTTGCGGCAGCAAATGTTGCCGTAGTGTTCACCGCACCTTACGGTATTCCGGAGCGCGATGACGAAGCCAATAACACAGCTTTCCAGACGCCGGCCCTGTTACAAAAAGCCGGGGTGAAGTTTGCGTTGTCGCTGGATGGTTATTGGGACACCCGTAACGTGGTGTTTGGCGCCGGTCAGGCCATCAGTTATGGTTTAACCCAGGAGCAGGCGCTGGCGGCTGTCACTATTAACGCGGCGCAAATTGCCGGTGTAGCCGATAAAATTGGTTCGCTGGAAGTGGGCAAAGCAGCCACTGTGGTGGTGTCTGATGGTGATATTTTTGATTATCTGACGCATAAAGTCAGCGCTATGTGGATTGATGGTCGCGAAGTGACACTGAACGATCGCAATAAACAGCTGCATCAGAAATACAGCCAAAAACCTGCCATTTAAGCTGCTTTTAAGTAAAAAAGGCGGCCGATGCCGCCTTTTTTAATGCCAAAACAACGGCTTGCCTGAGGTTTTAACCACCAGCCCATTTGATTTTGTAACCCAGTTTAGTCAGTTCTGCCGACACTGTGTCACGCTGATCTCCCTGAATTTCAATGACCCCATCTTTGACTGAACCGCCACAACCACATTTTTTCTTTAACAGGGCTGCGATGTCAGTCAGTTTGTCATGGGACTCGGCGATACCGGCAATAGTGATGACCGCTTTGCCGTTGCGGCCTTTGGTTTCGCGTTTTAACCGCAAAAAACCATCACTAAAAGCGGTGCCGGCCGGCTTTTCAGTTTTGTCCGGTGTAACAGTGCCACTGTCGGTGCTGTAAACCAAAGTAGACGACTGTTGTTGCCAGTCGCTTAAGGATATTTTTTTTGAACTCATTGTGGGAATACCTGTTGTGGCAGGGCGAATAATGGCAAGATAAAGCATCAGAGTGTTTCTCAGCAAGTCAGCCTCAGGCTGACCCGCTTATTTGCTGAAAAGTCAGGCAAAATCGTTGGTTTTTTAGCGGATTCTGTTAGACTGCTTCGGTTTTAGAAATCTGGATGGCTAATGTCTATTGTTACTTATCTTACCCAAAGTGGCTTATTACCAGCCGATATGGACGCCGCAAGCCGCAACAGCCTGCTGGCGGCAGTGGAAAAATATCAGAATGAACTCAAAGCTGCGGTCAAAAATGCCGATTTAAAGCTTGAAGTACAGTGGCAGTATCAGGTGCCGGAACTGGGTGAAGGTGGTTCTTGTTCACTGTTTGGCCAGCTTGCCGCTGAACCTTATGATGTTTCGGCAATTCTGGGGGGCAAAACCCCGGCCAATCATGCGTTATTGGCAAGGCTGGGTGCTATCAGCCGTTATTATCAAAGCCACAGCCAAAGTAACTGGTTTGGCATTTATCAAAAACGGCAAAACAGCGCAGGTGAAACTGTGCTGGTAAAACTGAGTTATTTTGGTGAGCCTTCCCGCGCCGAGTTTCCGCTGACCACTGAATTTGCCGCTATCAGCAATAACAGCAGTGTAGGTTTGTCGGGTAAAGCACGTATTATTAACGACGTGCCTGCTTATCTGCAGCAGGGTGGGGAATATTACACCTGCGATCCAAAAGTATTGGCCGAAGCCTGTATTCCGCTGTTTGCCGACAGTGGTGAGCTGGTGGGTATTATTGATTCAGAAGCTTTTGTCAAAGATCTGTTCCATCGGGATGAGCTGGCGCTGTTGATTGCAGCGGCTTTGCTGGTTCCCGTTGTTTTTGCCGCTGCAGCTTAGGCTGCAAGTGGCCGGCACAGCAGCTGGCAGTTGCTGTGCGTCCGGTCGGTCGACCGGCTTTATTTTTCAACCGGGCTCAGGCCGGTTTTGGTTATGGCAGCAACACACAGGTAACTTGTTATGTTTTCTCATTTACAGCCGGTCGCAACAGACCCAATCTTAGGTTTAATGGCGGCTTATAAAGAAGATCCGAACCCACTGAAAGTTGATCTTGGCGTTGGCGTTTATAAAGACGAACAAGGCCACACTGCAGTGCTGGAATGTGTGAAAAAAGCGGAAAAACTGCGGCTGGACCATGAAGACAGCAAAACTTATATCGGTATGGCCGGTGATTTAAGTTTTAACGCCCATATCGAAAAACTGGCGTTTGGCCCGCACAAAGTGTTGCTGGAAGGCCGCACCACTACAGCCCATACGCCGGGCGGTACCGGCGCTTTAAGGGTTGCCGCTGAATTTATTAAAAAAGCCAATCCTGATGCCACTATTTGGGTAACGAGCCCAACCTGGGCTAACCATATTTCGATGTTTCAGGCCGCTGGTCTGAAAGTAAAAGAATACGCTTATTACGACTACGACACCAAAGGCCTGAAAGAAGAGCAAATGTTTGCTGAATTGGCCCAGGTGCCGGCCGGTGACGTGGTGCTGGTGCACGCTTGTTGCCATAACCCAAGTGGGATGGATTTAAACTTTGCCCAGTGGCAGCGTTTTGCGGCGCTTGCCAAAGAAAAAGGTTTTACCCCGCTGGTTGATATGGCCTATCAAGGTTTTGGTTTAGGTCTGGACGAAGACACCAAAGGGTTACGTCACCTTGCCAATGAAGTGGAAGAGCTGATTTTATGTACGTCCTGCTCAAAAAACTTTGGTTTATACCGTGAGCGTATTGGTGCAGTTTCTGTGGTGACCAGCGACAAAAAAACCACGGACATTGCCCGCTCTAACTTGCTGGCCGTTGTACGCAGCATTTATTCAATGCCACCGGCGCACGGCGCTATTATTGTCAGCCATATTCTGGACAGCCAGGAGCTGACCGATTTATGGCATCAGGAGCTGGCAACAATGCGTAACCGCATTAACGACTACCGTCAGCTGATCATCGACAAGCTGGCCGCTGAAGGGGTCAAACAGGATTTTAGTTTTATTACCCGTCAGCACGGTATGTTCAGTTTCCTCGGTATTAACAAAGATCAAATTGATCGTCTGCGCACTGAATACAGCATCTATATGGTGGGTTCAAGCCGCGTCAGTATTGCCGGTTTAAACCACAGCAATATCGACTATTTTGCCAAGGCCGTGGCCGCTGTATTGAAATAAAGGCGCGCCTGTCAGGCTTTCACTAAAAACAAAGGCAACTTAAGGTTGCCTTTGTTTTATCTGCTGTTTAAGTTTGTAGTATTCCTATCCGGCCGCAGTGGCGGTTTCAGTGCAAACAAAAACCAGCAGACAGCCATGGTTGCTGAATTTATCGCTGATATGGCTGCTCTGTGCGCCAGCGGTCAGTGCTGAACCCATCCGTGTTGTGCTTGAAGTGTCACCCCCTCATCAAACCTACAACAATGGCCAGGTCGCGGGCCTGAGTACTGCGGTGGTGGAGCTGATGCTGGCGCAGGCTGGGCTTCAACCCCGTTATGAGGTCTATCCCTGGGCCCGGGCTTTTCGTCTTGCGGCGTCTCATCCCAATATCCTGATTTATAACATGGCCCGTACGCCAGAGCGGGAAGGGCAGTTTGAATGGATAGGTAAAGTGGCCAGTTATCAGTTTGGTTTGCTGAAATTAACAAGCCGCAGGGATATCAAGGTGCAGCAACTCAGTGATATTCATCAGTATGTGGTGGGCGCGCAGCGTGATGATTTTGCTGCCGACTGGCTGAAAAACGTGGCGAAACAACCAGTGCACCTGCTACAGCTACAACCCGATGTGGTGGAAACCTGGCGCTTGTTTGCCAAGGGCAAACTGGATCTGATGATTGATGACCCCAATGCCATTCAAACGATGTTGGATAAACATCAGCTGGCATCTGCAGATGTGCAGTTTGTGCTTTTTGTGCCTGAACTCAGGTTAGACAGCTGGATCGCCATTAAAAAAGGCTCAGATCCGGCGTTGGTGCTGCGCCTGCGTCAGGCTTATGCCGAAATTGAAGGTTCACCACAGCTGCAAAAAGTGTTGCGGCCAGAGCTGACTGGCACACTGACAGATCCCGCTTTTGCCCAGGCACACTGAATTTCCCCGGTAAAGCGGCCCTGTGTGGATGCCGGCCTTAAAGGTATGTGCCGCCATTTGCTGCAATTTGTGAAAACACAGTGTTAGTGTGCGCCTGAATGGTATTTTTTGCGGCTAAGCAGCAGAGCCTGACGCAAAAATAGCCTGCACTGGTCGTGCCTTTAAATGCTCCAGCCAATCAATCAGTTAAGCCGGTATCAAATTTTTGTCTGTTTTTTTCATTTTTATATCATGTTTCCATAATGGAAATATCAGCTTCTGCTCACTTTTCCGGCCATTTTTTTTAAAACTTTATGCCATACCCAATCCGCGGCTAAAACTGCTGGGCAGCACAGGGTGGTGCGGTAAAAACCTGAGGGTGCAGCGGGCAAGCCGTAACGAATAGCTTTTCGTTCCTTTCGCCAACTTTTCAGGAGAATAAAACCCATGGCACAAAATCTGTTAGCAAATCTGGCCGGTCTGTATTATCAGCAACTGGCCAAACAACTGAATAACCCCAATGGTTTTCAGGTGGCTACAGGCAGTACTCAGGTAATGGATCAGCCCACGCTGAACTCGGTGGCAGACAGCATTCCACTGCAAAGCCTGAACAATTCATTTAGCGGAAATCCGGTGAACACCTTTAAAGGCAACTACGGCAATGTGCTGAACGGCCTGGTGTCACCTTCTTATGTCAGTAATGCATTGGGTACAGCTTATGCGTCCAGCTGGCAGCAATATCAGTCACAAAACTCAGCGTCTTTGGATTTCTCCAGCCCAGACAAACTGCTGAGTTCACAACAGGCGCTGATGCGTAAATGGGGTGTGATTGACCAGATCCCATCCGGCACTGTGGAAGCCGGTGTGACTGCCCTGACGCAGGAAATCGACAATCCGGTGTCTGTTGCCGTGGCGCTTTGGCACTCCAATAACGGTAATCCTTATGGATTTACCCCGCCATCGGCCAATGTGGCTATTGCGTTTAACAACCCGTCACCTTGTTCTTTCCAGATCTCCAATCTGGAAAACAGCGCCGATTTATCTAACACCTGGGCCAAAGGCGCTTTTGGCTTTTTGTTTGATATTTTTGAGCTGGGTAACGAAACCTCCTACAGCAAAGAGTCCCAAACCTTTGTCAGCAGTGGTTTTAACCTGAATTTCAGCTGCCGGCAGGTCTCTATTGATGTCGGGCCTGTTGCTGTCGGGCAAGGTTTTAATGTGGCCGGCGTCAACTATGGTGCCTGGTATTCCTCAGATGCATTGCTCAGAGCTTTTACCTCACCCAATGACGCCACAGTGTGGAGCCGCGCCGCCGACTGGAATAAATATTTTGGCGGCAGCGGCACCTTTAACCGGGTAGTGACCAAGCTGTTTTTAGCGGACAACATCAACCTGACTATGAGTTCCACCGCTACTTTTTCATCTGAAGAAGTGACCAAACTGCAAACTGCGGCCGAAGGGGGCTTCTGGCCATTTTTTGTGGCCGAAGGCAGCGGTGGCAGTACCACCACAGTCACCCACAACAATGACAATACCATCACGGTAAAAACCAGCAGTCCTATTGGTGTTTATATCTTGCTGGGGGTTGCCACTGCTTCAATGAACGAACTGATGGGGCAGGGCAACTAAATGGTCTGGTTTGTTAATAATCAGTTTCAGGTGATCAGCGGTGGTGGCGTGCCTTATAACGTCACTATCCAGATTGATCAGGAAACCTGGGATGCTTGTGATGGTGACGTACAAACCGGTGTGCTGAATATTCTGGCCGCTTTGCCTATCCAGTTGCTCAGCGCCTCTGGCAAAGGCAACGGCATTAAGCAGGAAGCACAGGGGCTGGAGTTTCACACCCAAACCAACAAAAGGTTGCAGTTTCCGGGGGGCACTATCAAAGACAAAACCTTCATCTTTGACCGTTACGGCAAAGGCTGGGGGCATTAGGGCAGTGTAGCCACCGTTCCCGGCAGGGAATGGCGCTGACTGCAGAGTCCCAGTTAAAAACCATCTCCATTGGGGATGGTTTTTTTATGTTGGTTTTTTGGTTCCAGCTTGGCATCAAAAACACCATCCAAACATGTTGGTTGCAACAATGCAGCCACTTGTGCCGGCAGCACAAATAAAAAATCCCCGCAAAGCAGGGATTTTTAAAGCTCTTTGCTGCCAATGAACCCGCAGCGTTCTCAGCCAGCCACCAGGCGCAGCTTAGATTTTTTTATAACGAATACGGTGCGGCTCCAAAGCTGCTGCGCCGTAAGTCGCCTTCACCCAGGCTTCGTAGTCTGAATAGTTACCTTCGAAGAAGTTGATTTTGCCTTCGTCGCGGTAATCCAGAATATGGGTAGCAATACGGTCGAGGAACCAGCGGTCGTGCGAGATCACCATGGCGCAGCCCGGGAAATCGAGGATAGCGTTTTCCAGCGCACGCAGCGTTTCAACGTCCAAATCGTTGGTGGGTTCGTCGAGTAACAGCATATTGCCACCGGCTTTGAGCAGTGCCGCTAAGTGCACACGGTTACGCTCACCACCGGATAACTCACCGATAAACTTCTGCTGATCGTTGCCTTTAAAGTTAAAACGACCGACATAAGCCCGGCTTGGAATGGTGAAGTTACCAATTTGCAGCATGTCCTGACCGTTGGAAATTTCCTGCCAGACGGTATTTTTTGGATTCATATTGTCGCGGAACTGGTCCACGCTGGCCAGCTTCACTGTTTCGCCCAAAGAGATAGTGCCGCTGTCCGGCTGTTCAGTGCCTGAGATCATGCGGAATAAAGTAGATTTACCGGCACCGTTGGCGCCGATAATGCCAACAATGGCCCCTTTTGGAATGCTGAAACTTAAATCGTCAATCAGCACGCGGTCGCCATAAGATTTACGTAAATGGCTGACTTCCAACACTTTGTCGCCTAAACGTGGTCCTGGCGGAATAAACAGCTCATTGGTTTCATTGCGTTTCTGGAATTCCTGGCTTTGCAGTTCCTCAAAACGTGCCATCCGCGCTTTCGACTTGGCATGACGGCCTTTTGGATTGGTGCGCACCCATTCCAGTTCCTGTTTAATCGAACGCTGACGGGCGTTTTCGGTTTTTTCTTCCATCTGCAGCCGGGCTTCTTTTTGCTCCAGCCAGGAAGAGTAGTTGCCTTCCCATGGAATACCTTCACCACGGTCCAGCTCTAAAATCCAGCCGGCCACGTTGTCGAGGAAATAACGGTCGTGCGTGATGGCCACCACAGTGCCGGTGTAGTCGTGCAGGAAACGTTCTAACCAGGCCACAGACTCGGCGTCTAAGTGGTTGGTGGGTTCGTCCAGCAGCAGCATATCTGGTTTTTCTAACAATAAACGGCAAATGGCAACACGGCGGCGTTCACCACCCGACAGCACATCAATACGGGCGTCCCATGGTGGCAGACGCAGTGCGTCGGCGGCACGTTCTAACATATTGTCGAGATTGTGGCCGTCTTTGGCCTGAATAATGGCTTCCAGCTCACCTTGTTCGCGGGCCAAAGCGTCAAAGTCGGCGTTTTCGTCGGCATAAGCGGCATAGACGGCGTCCAGGCGGGTCAGGGCGTGTTTGACATCAGCCACTGCTTCTTCCACCACTTCACGCACCGTTTTGCTCATGTCCAGCTCAGGCTCTTGTGGCAGATAACCAATTTTGGTGCCGGCCAGCGGTTTGGCTTCACCTTCAAATTCTTTATCCACACCGGCCATAATGCGCAGCAAAGTGGATTTACCTGAGCCGTTTAAACCGAGCACACCAATTTTGGCGCCAGGGAAAAACGACAGAGAAATGTCTTTTAAAATGGTTCTTTTCGGCGGGACTACTTTGGAGACCCGGTACATTGAATAAATAAACTGCGCCATAACGCTTTCTTCCTGAACTGAGAAAAGTGGCCAAATTGTACGTTATTTTTTCCGCCAACCAAAGCTGACAGCAAAGCGGCTGCAATTAAATTCGCCAGCAGCGCTAACTTTCTGGTCTAATAGCACATCTATTGCAAATTTCTTTGCAACTTCTTTTAGCTATTTATAAGGAAAGCGCCATGTCTGAGTACACTAATGATCCTGTTTTTCAAGAGTTTATTGCCGAAGCTCGTACCCAGGGCCAGGTTTGGGTGCTGGCCCATGGTGAAGATTTGTTGGTGGTGGAATCTGTTGATTTTGAAGACACCGACGTGATGCCGTTCTGGTCAAGCGAAGCCGCTGCACAGCTGCACTGCAGTGAAGAGTGGTCTGAATACAAACCAGAGCCTATTGCGCTGGATGTATTCTGTGAAGGTTGGCTCAAAGAAATGTACGAAGACGGCGTTTTAATTGGTACCAACTGGGACGAATCATTAAACGGCCCTGAAGTTGAGCCGCGTGAAGTGCTGGAAGCTTTGGCGCAAACCCAATAATTCCGGCCTGTTGCGCTAAAAAAGGAGCTTTTAAGCTCCTTTTTTATTGGCGATAACCCGCTCTCAGATGACCCGTTCTCAGGTGATCTTTCTTCAATAGCGCCGACACTTTTTAGCACCAGTCACTCCTGAGAACCGGCTCCTCAGGCGCTGTTTTTTACTTGGGATGAGCCGCAAAAAAATCACGGAATAACGCCGGTTGTTCCGGCAGCGTCAGGTCAATACCTGGTCTGAGTTCGGTCAGTAATAAATTAAAACAATCCAGTCTGGCTTGTTGTTTGTCGTTGCCGTCAATCAGATGCCAGGGCGCATGGGCTGTACTGGTCAGATCCAGCATCTGTTGTTTGGCCTGTTGATAATCCGGCCAGCGAGCTCTGTTACGTAAATCTTCGGCGGTCAGCTTCCAGCTTTTGGCCGGCTCTTCAAAACGGGCGCGAAAACGGCTCAGCTGCTCTTGCGCAGAAATATCCAGCCAAATCTTAATGATACGAATGCCTTCTTGCTGCAGACACAGCTCAAATTCATTAATTTGCCGGTACGCGCGTTGCCAGGCGGCCTCATCACAAAAACCTTCTACTCTTTCCACCAGCACCCGGCCATACCAGGAGCGGTCAAACACGGCCCAATGGCCATGCTGGGGTAAACGTTGCCAGAAGCGTTGCAGCCAGTGCTGCTGGCGCTCACTTTCATCAGGTGCGCTGATAGGCCAGACATGAAGCCAGCGTGGGTCCAGGCACCAGCCAATACGGCGGATAATGCCACCTTTGCCGGCGGCATCGGGTCCCTCCAGGACGATAACCACGCTCTGTTGTTGCCGCCCCATGGCTTGTTGTAATAACGCCAGCTGATGTTGTAGTGCCGTAAGTTCCGCTTTTTTATCCATCAGAGGTTCCTTTTTATTGCTGCTGCCTTGATGTTAGCCGCTAACAGCCCGGCATCACAACGTAAAGATCTGGTAAAGAATGGCCTGATGGCTTTTTACTTATTGCAAATGAGAAGAGCTCTCAGTAAGATTTGCGGCATTCGGTAAAACAGCAGGGCGGGTTGCTTTTGTCTGCGGTTGGTATGGGCGCACAAAGCGCAAAATTCAGTAAATTCATTCGGTTATTACATATATACAGTTCCATGCTGGTCGGGGTGTTGTTGTTATTTTTTGCCGCCACCGGCATCACGCTGAATCATCCGGAATGGCAAAACAAGTGGGGCGCCAGTTCAGCGCAGCAGCAGTTACAGCTGCCCCAAGCGCTGATGCAGCTGCACTGGAGTGACGATGAGCTGCAGCAGGCCAGGCAAGCAGAACAAATTGCACAGTGGCTAAGGGCAGAACATCAGGTGCAGGGGGCGGTGCTGAACTTCAACTTTGAACCGGACGAGCAGCTGCTGGAGCTGGATTTTAAAAGACCAGCCGGTTACAGCGCTGTGCTGGTCGCGCTTGAAAGCGGTCGGGTGGAACTGAGTACTGAATATGCCGGTACTCTGGCACTTTTAAACGATTTACATAAAGGGCGTTATGCCGGCGCCAGCTGGAAATGGCTGATAGACGCTACGGCAGTGGCTTGCCTGCTGTTTGGCATCAGTGGTTTTTATTTGTTGTGGCGCCAGCCTGCGCGTCGCAACAGTGGCGTTAATACCGCACTTTTTGGCGTTTTATTTGTGCTGATTGCTTATCTGGCGGCGCTGCATTAGCCAACAAAATAACCCGAATTCACAAAACAGCGGCGCTTAAAAACGCAGCACAAAAACACAGCTTTTAACTACAAAAAAAGGATCTCAGGTGATGAAGTTTGCCCCCCTTGCATTGTTGCTGCTCAGCTGCAGTGCCAGCGCTGCCGCCCCTTTGCATATTCAGCTGGAATTACCCAAACCGGAACATGGCCCTTATCACCGGCCTTATGTGGCGGTGTGGGTGGAAGATGCCAATGAAAAGCCGGTGCGCTTGATTGAAATCTGGCGGGAAAAACCGGATTGGATCAAAGATTTACGCCGTTTCTGGCGCAAAACAGGCCGTGCGGATCCGCCGCTGGTCGATGCCCGTACCGGTGCCACCAAAGGTCCGGGCCGTTATCAGCTGATCTGGGATGGCAAAGACGACACAGGCGTAGCTGTAACGCAGGGTGACTATCTGCTGGTGCTGGAAGCGGCGCGTGAGCATGGTGGCCGCAATCTGGTGAAACAGCCGTTTCGCTGGGATGAAAGCGCACTTGAAATCAAAGTCAAAGCCGGTACTGAGCTTGGCGAAATTATCTTAACTAAAGGAACAAACTAAGATGGCAATTGCAAAATTAACCGGACTGGCGGCGCTGCTCTTTGCATCGCAGTTGTCGGCTCATACGCTGACCGTGGTGCCTTCACATTATGTGCAATCTAAAACCGGCAGTTTTATCAGTGTGGATGTGTCGGCTTCCAATATGACTTTTCAGGCCGACAAAGGCATTGGCCTCGACGCTTTTTATGTGTGGTTGCCCGATGGCCGTAAAGTAAAGCCTGCAGCGGTTTATCAGGGTAAACGTAAATCTCAGGCTGAGGTGGAGCTGGCCACTGAGGGCACTTACCGGCTGGAGCTTGGTAACGGCAGCCGTTATTTCACCAGTTATGAATTAAAGGGTGAGCGCAAGCGGCTGATGGCCAATAAAAAAGAGCGTGCGGCAAAGTTACCTCAGGGCGCAGAAAAAGTAGTGACAACCCAAGGCAACAGCAGAGCGCTGGCTTTTGTCACAGTGAACAAACCGTCAGAGGCAGTGCTAAAACTTCAGAACAAAGGGCTGGAATTTAAGTTTGACCGTCATCCGGCCGACATAGTGGCCGGTGAAGAAGTGACTGTCACTTTGCTAATGGATGGCAAACCTGCAGCAGGGGTGGAACTTGATTTATCGCGCGAAGGTGAGTTGTACCGTAATGAGCCTGAGCGCAAGCACCATACCACCGACAGCTCCGGCAAATTTGTGTTTAGCGCACCTGTGGCTGGTCGTTATTTGCTGGAAGCTTCTTATCAGGCCGAGGCAGCTTCTGAGCTTGCTGATAAAGTGCGGGAAGGGTTTACCTTAAGTTTTGAAGCCGCTTTGCCATAACAGCAGTAAGACCGCAACAAGAGGCTTAGTGATAAAACCTCAGCTGAAACAACCGTTGTCAGCGATAAAAAAAGGGGCCGGTAAAGGCCCCTTATGCTGAGTGTACACCGGAGTTGCGGATTAGTACTCCAGGCTTAACTCTTCTTCGTCATCCAGATCCAGCAGACGGCGCAGTCTTTTTTGCTCCAGCAAATCGTCAATTTTACGTCTTGCTTCAAGCTTATGTTTATTCTTGCTTTCTTTGCCGCTTGTTTTACTTAGTTTCAATTCAGCTGCGATATCGACAGCGTCATAGTCCCCAGACATCATCTCTGCCATTGTTCTTACTTCCATGGTTTTTTTCTTGTTGCGCCCAGTGTTTTAGCGTTAAATTTTTCACCACTAAAGCAATTTATTCTTATCGTCACCATTAATTTTATTTATTTGTCTGCTAAGTTATTGCCTGTTATCGCAGTTATGGGTAATTCTGTCGGCGAAATCAGCAGCAGATAGTGTGAGCTTGCTGCTTTTGTGCACAATCTGACGACAGCTTGGCAGATCTGTTCAGCACCAGGTCACGTATCAGCTGAACTTGAACAGGAGAGAATTATGAAGCGAACTTGGATTTTAGGTGTGGGTGTTTTATTGCTGGGTCAAAGTGCGCTGGCGCAGGCCAGTCAATGTGGTGACATTCTGAGTCATTCGATGCAGCAATTGCGCAGCAAAGAAACGGTCGATTTATGCGAGCAGTTTAAAGACAAAACCCTGCTGATTGTGAATACCGCCAGTAAATGTGGTTTTACTCCGCAATTCAAAGAGTTACAGGCGCTGTCAGAAAAGTATGCCGATAAAGGTCTGGTCGTGCTTGGTTTTCCGTCTGATGACTTTATGCAGGAGCATGACGACGAAAACAAAACGGCTGAAGTTTGTTATATCAACTATGGTGTGAAGTTTCCGATGTTCTCCACCAGTGCAGTGCGCGGTAATGACGCCAACCCGATCTTTAAAGCTTTAATTGCCAAAACCGGGGAAAAACCGTCCTGGAACTTTAACAAATATCTGGTGAGCAAAGACGAACAAACGGTGCAGCATTTTGGCAGTAAAGTCAGCCCGCTGGATCCGGATTTTCTGGTGGCAGTGGAAAAAATGCTGACAAAATAACAGCCTTTGGCGCGCTCTCGCCGGATGACGCCGGTGGTGCTGAGTGCCTTTAACAATAAAAAAGCAGAGTCTGATGGCTCTGCTTTTTTATTGGCTGTCTTTTTGTCGTAAAGCAGGGCGGACGGCGCAGCAGGATGTTGCTGAACAAGGCGCGCGCTTCTTTATGGTTGTGGCTTGCACCTTCACAGCACAAGGATTAATATCTCCTTTAGTTATTACCATATTCCATTATTGAATAAGGGCTATGATGGAGCTGATCCTGACTTTGCTGGCGGCGTTACTTATTGGTTTATGCCTTGGCCTGTTTGGCTCGGGCGGCTCCATTATGACAGTGCCGGTATTGCTCTATCTGCTGAAACTGCCTGAAAAAATTGCCATAGCCTCGGCACTTGGTGTAGTGGCTTTAATCAGCCTGGTGGCGCTGATACCTTATTTATACCGCCGGCATCTGCAATGGGTTTTGTTATTTAAACTGGCGCTGCCCGGTATGTTGGGCGCCTGGGTTGGTAGCTGGGCCAGTCATTTTGTCGCAGCCCAGTGGCAATTATTATTGCTGGCGCTGTTGATGAGTCTGAGCGCGCTGAATATGTGGCAACAACAGATCTGGCAATGGCCGCTCAAACGTAGCTGGCAAATTGTGTTGGTTGGCTTTTTGTTGGGTTGTCTGACAGGTTTTGTCGGCGTCGGCGGTGGTTTTTTGATAGTACCGTTATTACTGGCTGTCACCAGTTTAAGTATGTCAGCCGCTATCGCCACCAGTTTGGCGCTGGTGTTGTTGCAAAGCAGTGTCGGTTTTGTCGGGCATTACCAGCAACTGGCATTGCAGGGGCAACAGCTTGATTTAACACTGATTGGTATGCTGGGTGGGCTGGGTGCTTTGGGCAGTATGTTGGCGCTGGCGCTGCATCAAAAGCTGCCGCAGTCGTTACTTAGGCGTATTTTTGCGTTGTTATTGCTTGGCCTGGGTACCAGTTTATTGTGGCGGCATTTTTTGTAGTAAGTAGCGACAAGGCCCGGTGAAATATAACCGTGCTTTAGTGAAACAAACCCGCAATTTGCGGGTCTTTTTAGAAACTTTATATTAGATAAATCTAAACTGAGGTGCGTATGACAGTAGAAAGAGCAATTCTGGCTTTTGCCGGTTTTATGGTGTTGTTAAGTCTGGTCCTGACCTACACAGTGCATGCAAACTTTGTCTGGCTGACCGTTTTTGTTGGTGCCAATTTATTGCAAAGTGCTTTTACCGGTTTTTGTCCGGCCGCTATTTTTATGAAAAAAGTGATGGGTTTAAAAACAGAAGCAGAAAAAGCCCGCGCAGTCTGAATCCGCTTTTGCTGCGGTTATTGCATCAGGCCGAGGGGGCTCTGTTTGCCGCCTGTGCAAGAGGGCACTCATTGGATGTTGTGCGTTGTTGTCATCAGCAAGGCACAACAGCCCGTGATCTGCAGTAACGCCTGAGCTGCAGCAAATACAGTGAAAGCAGCGTAAAACGCTCTTCAGGCAACAAACAAAAACCAGCGCAGGTCGCGCTGGTTTTTCCATTGAAACTTTGCTGTTAGCTGGCTTGAAAACCGCTATCCTCAACCTGATTTTTACTATTGGCCGCCACACGGGCCAATTCATCACAACGTTCGTTTTCCGGATGACCGGCGTGGCCTTTGACCCAATGCCATTCCACCTGATGCTTCAGGCCGGCGGCGTCCAGCCGTTGCCATAAATCTTTGTTTTTTACCGGTTCTTTTTGGCTGGTGCGCCAGTTATTGCGTTTCCAGTTTTTCAGCCACTGGGTAATACCCAAACGTACATACTGGCTGTCGGTGGTCAGCACCACATGGCACGGCTCTTTTAAACTCTCCAGGCCAACAATAGCGGCCATCAACTCCATTCTGTTGTTGGTGGTCTGGATAAAACCACCGGACAGCTCTTTTACATGTTGTTGATATTTCAGTACCACGCCATAACCACCAGGGCCTGGATTGCCCAGACAAGATCCATCAGTAAAGATTGCCACAGTTTTACGCATCAACGCTTCCCAGGTGCTTAAACGGCGTATAATCTAACGCAAAAGCGCTAAAAAACGAATCGAAGATGGCAAAACGACAGATAATTCTCGACACCGAAACCACAGGCATTAACCCGCAGGACGGGCACCGTATTGTGGAAATCGGTTGTGTTGAGATGTTTAACCGCAGACTAACCGGCAATAACTTTCATATGTATTTAAACCCTGACCGCTTTATGGATCAGGAAGTTATTAACATTCACGGTATTACCAACGAGTTTGTTGCCGACAAACCACGTTTTCGCGACATTGCCCAGCAGTTTTTTCAGTATATCCAGGGCGCTGAGCTGGTTATTCACAACGCAGCCTTCGACGTCGGTTTTATTAACCACGAATTTAATCTGCTGAATCCACCTTTGCCGCCGGTACACAGCATCTGTACTGTGCTGGACACTTTGGCCATGGCGCGCGATTTACATCCGGGGCAAAAGAACAACCTGGATGCGCTGTGCCGCCGTTATGATGTAAATAACAGCCACCGGACTTTCCACGGCGCCTTACTTGACGCCGAAATTCTGGCCGATGTGTATCTGGCGATGACTGGCGGTCAGGTCAGCTTAAATCTGGCGTCACATCAGGACAATGCTGAACAACAGCAACAACAGGTGCAGGGCCTTATCCGTCGTGGTGCTTTGCGTATTGTAAGTGCTTCTGCATCAGAGCTTGAAGCCCATGAAAAACGTCTGGATCTGGTGCAGAAAAAAGGTGGGAGTTGCCTGTGGCGAAGTTAATTTTAAGCTGTTTCATACTGTTCAGTTGTGGTCAGTTTGCATTTGCACAAAGCGCTACTGAAAATGTATCGGGCCAGGCTACCACAGCCACACAAACCACCACCCAAACAACCGAAGCAGAGCCTGAACCAGAAAGGTCCGGTTTGGTGGAATTGCCCGATATTTCCGCCAGTAATCAAATTCCACTGTTAAACAACAGATTCCGCATAGATTTTGAAGTCAAAGAAATCACTTTGGTGTTCTTTCGCAAAAGAGGCACACCTTCAGTGGTGCTGGTAAAACCGGACGGCAGTAAAATTTACTGGCGCAATGCCAAAGAACAACAAGTGGTTTGGCATGATGACAAAACCTATGATCTGATTAAAATCAGCAATCCAACCCCTGGACCTTGGCAGGCGATAGGGCAGATCCTGCCGGAAAGCCGCATTATGGTGTTAACCGATATTGATTTGGAGGTAGATAAACTGCCAACAGATTTGATGGTCGGGGAGACACTCAAAGTCACAGCCCGGCTGACCAATGGCGGCAAACCCATTAATGCACGGGATTTTCGTGATATTCTTGAGCTGGATGTGCTGCTGATCAGTACCCAGAAGCCGGAGTATGACAATCATTTACAGACAGTGATTGAATTTACTTCCTTTAAAGATGACGGGAAAAACTTCGACGAAAAGCCCAGAGACGCCATTTTTACCGGTGAATTTAAACTGGATTTTCCGGCCGGTGAGTGGATCCCCAAATATATTGTGAAAACCCCACTTTATACCCGCGAGTTGATCCAGGATCCTATTCTGGTGCATCGCACGCCGCTGGCCACTGAAGTCAATGAAGGCGCGACAGAACAAGACAAACATGTGCTGACCTACAGCATACTGCCAGGCCCGGCTGTCGGCGATAAAGTGTCATTGCAGGGCCGGATCCGTTTTCCCAGTGAAGAAGTACAGAGTTTTACGCTAGGGGAGCAGGAAGGCAACAGCCGCACTCTGGCTATTGTGAATGCAGGTTTTGGCACCTACCGCATTGAGCATACCATGTTCGGCAAAACCAGCACCGGGCGTGATTTTGTCATGACGCTCCCTGAAGTGACTTTTGCTGCCACAGGGCCAAAACTCGAAGTGCCAGAGGTGGATGATGCCACAGTAGCCGCCGTCAAAGCTAAGGCGGTGCAAGATGGTGCTGTGGTCGCGGGCGGGGAAGCTGGCGCAGGGGCTAGTTCGGCCACTGAAACGAATATTGCAGCTGATGTGGCCAAAACTGCAGCTTTGGTTGCAAACACTGACACTGCAGCTGAAGAAACAAAACCTTTTCCGATTTTTTCGGTGATATTGTTAAATCTGGCCATCCTGGTATTTGGTGGTGGTGCAATTCTGCTGCTCGTCAATGACAATGCAAAATCATCTTTTGGCATGTTATTGGCTAAATTAAATCCTGTTGCCCTGCTCAAACACAAAAAAGCACAAAAAGCGGCGCAGGCTGCAGCAACGGATGTCGGTGGAAAAACGGCAGAACAGGCTGGGAAAGCTCAAAAAAACAGCGGGAATGATGATATTTTAGACCTTTCGCTACCGGATGATTAAGCTTTAGCCAAATGCACCAAAAAAGAGGTTGACGGCCTTTCGGTGAATCCGTATTATTCCCGCCGCAACGCAGCATACCCAATTGAAAATGCTGTATTGCTTGGCGCGGAGCGGTAGTTCAGTCGGTTAGAATACCGGCCTGTCACGCCGGGGGTCGC
>NZ_DAIPZL010000023.1:0-34786 GCF_036782235.1 Rheinheimera sp.
GGCATAGCCCCAGAGCCGATCACCACCTCCATAGGAGGTGGTTTTAAATTGACAACAAAAAAGGAGCCGAAGCTCCTTTTTAAATTGTCATTGGGCGGCTCACCCTTAGTGGGATTCAGCCACGGCTTTTTCCGGATTTTCGTAAATCAGGATGGGCTGTGACTCACCCCGGATCACGGTTTCGTCAATCACCACTTTGCTGACGTCCTGCATAGAGGGTAAGTCATACATAGTATCGAGCAACACACCTTCAACAATAGAACGCAGACCACGGGCGCCGGTTTTACGCTCCATTGCCTTTTGCGCTATAGCTTTAAGCGCGTCTTCACGGAACTCCAGCTCAACGTTTTCCATCTGAAATAAGGCTGCAAACTGCTTCACCAGCGCATTTTTTGGCTGACTTAAAATTTGCATCAGCGCAGCCAAATCAAGTTCAGTTAAAGTGGCAACGACTGGTAAACGACCGATAAATTCCGGAATTAAACCAAACTTGACTAAGTCTTCCGGCTCCACATCGCGGAAACTTTCGGTCAGCGAACGGGTACTTTCTTTGGCCTTTACTTCAGCGCCAAAACCGATGCTGGAACCTTTGGCACTGCGCTGCTCAATAATTTTATCCAAACCTGCAAAAGCACCACCACAGATAAACAGAATCTTAGAGGTATCCACCTGTAAAAATTCCTGCTGCGGATGTTTGCGGCCACCTTGAGGTGGCACCGAAGCCACTGTGCCTTCAATCAGTTTCAGCAGCGCCTGCTGCACCCCCTCACCCGACACATCACGGGTAATGGATGGGTTTTCTGATTTACGGGAAATTTTGTCAATTTCGTCGATGTAAACAATACCACGCTGGGCTTTTTCCACATCGTAATCGCATTTTTGCAGCAGTTTCTGGATGATGTTTTCCACGTCTTCACCGACATAACCAGCTTCGGTTAAGGTCGTGGCGTCGGCCATGGTAAAAGGCACATCCAGTAAACGGGCTAAAGTTTCTGCTAATAAAGTTTTACCACTGCCGGTAGGGCCAATCAGCAAAATGTTACTTTTACCAAGTTCAACATCCTGCTTTGAGTTGCTGTTACGCAGCCTTTTGTAGTGGTTATACACAGCAACAGCCAGTACCTTTTTTGCATGGTCCTGACCAATCACATAATCATCCAGATGAGCACGGATCTCGCGTGGTGTTGGTAATTTATTGCCATCACGCTTGGGCGAAATATCTTTAATTTCTTCACGGATAATGTCGTTGCATAGGTCAACGCATTCATCACAGATATATACCTGTGGACCTGCGATCAACTTACGCACTTCGTGTTGTGATTTGCCGCAAAAGGAGCAATACAACAGCTTGCTGCTTTTGTCGCCGTCAGTGCGGTGATCAGACATGGAACTACCTCTTTCACAATGCGCCTTTCACTTCCTGCAAAAGGCGCCAATCAATTATTTTGCTTCACGTTTGGTTAAGATGTTATCAACCAGACCATAATCCAGTGCCTGTTGGGCACTTAAGAAATTATCACGCTCAGTGCCGGCAATAATTTCTTCATAAGTTTTACCTGTATGTTCAGCCATCAGACGGTTTAATTTTTCTTTGATGGTCAGAATTTCACGGGCATGAATTTCAAAATCTGTGGCCTGGCCCTGGAAACCACCCAATGGCTGGTGGATCATCACCCGGGCATTTGGCAGGCAATATCTTTTGCCTTTGGTACCACCGGATAACAAAAAAGCGCCCATACTGGCGGCCTGACCGACACAAACGGTGGCAATATCACATTTGATATAGCGCATGGTGTCATAAATGGCGAGGCCCGCAGTGACAGACCCCCCCGGAGAGTTGATATAGATGTAGATGTCTTTTTCCGGATTTTCGGACTCCAGAAACAACAACTGCGCCACTATCAGGTTGGCCATATGGTCTTCGACCTGGCCAGTCAGAAAAATAACCCGCTCTTTGAGTAAGCGTGAATAAATATCAAAAGAACGTTCACCCTTGGCGGTTTGTTCGATGACGATGGGGACTAAGGCATTGACTAAATCATTCATATTACGCTCAAGCACCATAAGCTGGATTCCCTAGGAAAAAATAAACGGCAGAAAATAAAATGGCCCGAACACTGCTGCCCGAGCCATTAAAACCGTCTAACTAAACAAAGTCAATGTTAGTTGGCAGCTTGCGGATTCATGATCTCGTCAAATTTGGCTGCTTGTTCAGTCACTTTGGCCTGAGCAAGTACTAAGTCAATCGCCTGCTCTTCTAAAGCAACATTGCGCATGCCTTGTAACAGCTCTTTGTTGCTGTTGTAGTACTGCACGACTTCAGCCGGATCTTCGTATGCAGAAGCGATATTGGCGATTAATGCCTGAACGCGGCTGTCGTCAACCTGCAGGTTGTTGGTCTTGATCACTTCGCCTAATAACAGACCTACTTTCACGCGGTCACGGGCTTGATCAGCAAACAGGGCTGCTGGCAGCTCTGGCAGGTTTTTCGCGTTCACGTTGTTGCCAAAACGCTGCAGCGCCTGACGACGTAATACGTCAACTTCTGCATCAATCAGCGCCTGTGGCACTTCAACTTCGTGAGAAGCTAATAAACCTTTAATCACCTGCTCTTTTACCTTGCCTTTAATGGCCTGGTTCAGTTCACGTTCCATATTTTTACGCACTTCAGCGTGCAGGGCTTCAACGGTCGTTTCCGCTAAACCGAACAATTTCACGAACTCTTCGTTCACTTCAGGCAGCACCTGAGCTTCTACTGACTGCAGAGTGATTGCAAACTGCGCCGCTTTGCCTTTTAAGGCTTCAGCGTGGTATTCAGCAGGGAAAGTCACGTCAATTGTGAATTGTTCACCGGCTTTTTTGCCGATAATGCCATCTTCAAAACCTGGGATCATCCGGCCTAAACCTAAGTCCAGGCTGAAACCTTCAGCTTTGCCGCCTTCAAATTCAACGCCGTCAATTGAACCAACAAAGTCCATTTTTACGCGGTCGCCGTTGGCAGCAGCGCCATCTTTGGTTGCCCATGTTGCGTGTTGTTTACGCAGAGTTTCAATCATTTTTGCCATGTCATCAGCAGAAATTTCTACTGTTGGCTTGGTCACTTCAATTTTGGCTAAACCGTCTAACTTCACTTCCGGATACACTTCGAAAGTAGCAGTAAATTCTAAATCTTTGCCTTCAGCCAGCTGACCAGGAGCAAAAGTTGGTACGCCTGCCGGGTTCAGTTTGTTGGCAACAATGGCCTGGTAAAAATGGTTTTGCATCTGACGTGAAGCAACGTCCTGCAGCACAGACAGACCAAACATTTTTTTGATAATAGCGACTGGCGCTTTGCCTGGACGGAAACCATCAATACGGCGGTGTTTAGCGATTTGGCGGAGTTCTTTTTCTACTTCAGTGCTGATTGCCGCGGCTGGAACCGTGATATTAACACGGCGCTCTAAACCCTGGGTGGTTTCAACAGAAACTTGCATCTTGTTACCTCAAAATCAAAAACGGGCGTGGGGTTTACGCCATCATGCTTAAATCTGGCATGTTTCGCTTACTCAGCACTAGTCAACCAGATCCATTGTTTAATAGGACGCGGCATTATAGCGAGGCTTTTCGAAGTCGTCGAGCATTTGATGAAAAGTCAATAATGGCGCGGCCTAGGGCTTAATTTTTTGTTTTTTTTATTGCAAAAACAACGGCTGATTTCAGCCAGCATGTTGCTTCACCAGCACCATGCGGTGTTCGCCTTTGCCATAATAATCGGCTTCGGTTTTTACACTTTGAAAACCAAATTTCTGATAAAGCGCAACTGCAGCTTTATTGTCCGGAGCAACGGTGAGCCAGAGTTTTTTGCCATCAGCAGGCAGCACTTGCAGCAAATCAGTTAATAACATTTTGCCAATGCCCTGCCCTTGTGCGGCCTGTGCCACGGCAAGCGACAAAATACCAATTTCGCCGGGCCCTTGCTGCGCCGGTGCCGCCAGTATATAACCCAGCAGTTGATCACCACGGCAGGCAAGGCGCAATAAATCCGGCCATAAATCGTGAGCCTGCCGGAAAAAAAACGCCGGATACACCACATCGGCAAAAAGCTCGGCCTCAAGCGCTGCCAGTTTTGTCAGATCGGTCACTGTCGCAGGGCGGATCTGCAGCGGATGTTCAGCATTTATTGCCATATAAACCTCAAAGTAAAATCAGGAACATAAAGTAAAATCGGGAAAATACAATCGCCAATAGGAAGTCACCCTAAGCTGCGGTGCCAAAACTCGCTTGGTTTGAGTCCGGCAGTTTAAAGTGACTGCCTCCAGATTTCATCCGGTAAATTGCTGATATTTCGAGGCTATTGTACATCTTGTTACTGCACACAAAAAAAACTCCGACACCCCATTATCGGAACAGCGCAGAAGCAGCAAAGGATCAACCTTGTGTGTTTATCGCATCACAGCGCAAAAGCAACAGACGGCTATTTACATAAAAAAAGCCAAACTGTTAAGGTGGTTCTCCCCGCTGTCGCCGGTATTTTGTATGCAAATTGATTTAAACGCCGATATAGGTGAAGGTTTTGACGATGTGGCCATCATCCCCTGGATCTCGTCGGCCAATATCAGTTGTGGCGCCCATGCCGGTACTGAAGCGCAGATCCGTGCAGCTATCCGTCATTGTAAAAAAGCGGGTGTAGCCATTGGCGCTCACCCTTCTTATCCGGATAAATCCAATTTTGGCCGAAAGCTCATGCTGTTATCAGCAACACAACTGGGCGACAGCCTGAGTGCGCAGCTGCAGTATTTTTTTGCTTTGTGTGCACAAGAGAATGCCGTCATCCGCCATGTTAAACCCCACGGCGCTTTGTATAACCATGTGGCCAAAGATGAAGCTACAGCAAGGGTTTTGCTTGAGCTGATGCAGCAGCTTTGCCCAAAGCTGCTGTTAGTGACTTTGCCGGATTCAATACTGGCTAAGCTGGCACCAGATTACGGCATCAAGGTGATCAGCGAAGCTTTTGCCGACCGTGCTTACCGTGCTGATGGCAGCTTGGTACCCCGCTCTGAACCTGGTGCATTGCTCTCACCAGAAGCCGCTGTCGCGCAAAGCCTTTGTATCAGCCAGCAGCTGCCGCTGCAGCTTTCAGAGGGACAGCTGTTACTCAGAGCACAAAGCCTGTGTTTGCATGGTGACAGCCCATCAGCAGTGGCACTTGCCAAAAGGCTCAATCAGGCGCTTGTTGCTGCCGGAGTGCGTATCTGCGCCGTAACGAGTGCAGCAGACTCAGGCACTTCAGTCTCAGGCGCTCAGTCTAACGGACTTCACCATGCTGACTGACGTCACTCAAACAGCAATAGTAAACTACTGGCCGCTTTGTGGTGTGGCGCTGGTGATCCTGGGGTTTGTGCTCAGGTTGAATCCGGTGCTGGTGGTACTGGTGGCCGGCATTGGCACCGGCCTTGCGGCGCTGATGCCACTGTCACAAATTTTGTCTGAGCTTGGTGAAGGCTTTTTAAAAACCCGCACCTTGCCGCTGATTTTATTATTACCGCTGGCCATTATTGGCCTGGCCGAGCGTCATGGCCTGAAACAACAGGCACAGGCTTTTATTGCCAGGCGCAAAACAACGTCAGTGGCGAAGTTTTTAACTTTATATCTTGCGGTCCGTGAGGGCACTGCCGCCCTTGGGCTGACCAGCCTGGGCGGTCATCCACAAATGGTGCGGCCTTTAGTGGCACCTATGAGCGAAGCTATTGCCGAGCAGCGCTGGCGCGACATTCCGGCTGTGTTGCAGCAAAAAGTACGGGCTATGGCAGCTGCCACAGACAATATAGGTTTGTTTTTTGGTGAAGATATTTTTGTCGCTTTTGGTGCCATAGTGCTGATGCACACTTTTTTGCGTGAATCCGGCATTGAAACCGATCCTTTGCATATCGCACTCTGGGGCATTCCAACCGCCCTTTGTGCTTTTGCCATTCATGCACTGCGCCTGCACCAGTTTGACCGTCAGCTCAGGCAGCTGCAGCATGCTGCTGTGACCACAGCGTCACAGAGTGACACTCAGGCGCAAACCGATACCCTGAGCAGTTCAAGCACCGGGGGGAAACCATGATTTCACTGAATTTTTTATACCTGCTGCTTGGTTTGTTGCTGTTGTGGATAGCGCTGTTAAGTTTATTTGACCGCACCCTGCCCAATCGTTTTGCCGCAGCCGCTTTTTGGGGCTGTTATGCATTGGTGTTTTTAATAGGCGATTATCTGCCACACAGCCTGGTAGGACTGATGGTGGTACTGATGGCGCTACTGGCAGGCTCAGGCGCACTCAAAGCCAGTGTTCACACCGCCTTATCGCCAAAGCGGCTGCAACACTCTCTGCAAAGGCTGGGGAGCTGGGTATTCCTGCCGCCGCTGCTTATTCCCCTGCTGACAGTTTTTGGTGTCCTGGTGCTGGGGGAAATCAAAGGCGACAGCTGGGCACTTTTGGATCCGAAAAACCTGACGCTGGTCAGTCTTGGTTTGGCTTGCCTTATCAGTCTGCCGGTAGTCTGTGTGTTAACCCGGGAAAAACCGCAGCAAGCCGGTATTGAAGCCAAAAGATTGATGGAAGCCATGGGCTGGGCCGTGTTATTGCCACAGCTACTGGCCACTTTGGGTTTGTTATTTAATGAAGCCGGCGTCGGCACCGCAGTAGCGGCACTCAGTGAAACTTATCTGGCAGTGAATGAACGCTGGGTCGCCGTTGCCGCTTATTGTATTGGTATGGCACTTTTTACCGTCATTATGGGCAATGCTTTTGCCGCATTTCCAGTGATCACCGCAGGTATTGGTATTCCACTTCTGGTGATGCAACAAGGTGCCAATCCGGCTGTGATGGCTGCTATTGGCATGTTTAGCGGTTATTGCGGTACCTTGATGACGCCGATGGCGGCCAATTTTAATATAGTGCCGGCGGCGCTGCTGGAGCTCAAAGATCCCCATCTGGTGATAAAAATGCAGTTGCCAACCGCGTTATCGTTATTGGCTGCCAATATAGTGCTGCTCTATCTGCTGGCATTTTAGCCAGCACAGTTAACCAAAATAGCGCCTGTTGCGCCCTAAAGGAGCCCGCATGAAACAGACCATTTTATTAACAGGTTTTGCCCCTTTTGGTGGTGAAAACATCAATCCATCCTGGCAGGCGGTGCAACAATTACAGGGTTGGCAAGCTGATGACGAAACAGAAGTACAAGCCATTGAGCTACCTTGTGTTTTTGGTCTGAGCCTTGAAAAACTGTATGAAGCAATAAATCAGTTTAATCCTGTGCTGGTGATTGCTGTGGGTCAGGCCGGTGGCCGTACAGCAATCAGCCTGGAAAAAGTGGCGATTAATTATCAGGATGCGCGTATTGCCGACAATGCCGGTAATCAGCCGCTGGGCGAGCCGGTAATAGCCGGAGCACCAACCGCCTATTTTTCCAGTCTGCCACTCAAAGCCATAGTGCAAAACCTGCGACAACAAGGTATTCCGGCCGAAATTTCCTACAGTGCCGGCACCTTTGTCTGTAACCATGTGTTTTATGGTCTGATGCAGGCCCTGGCCGCAACACCAAAAGTCAGGGCCGGTTTTATTCATATCCCTTATTTACCGGCGCAGGCGGCCAGACTTAGCGGCGCAGCCAGTATGACAACAGAACTGGTCGTAGTGGCGTTAAAACAGACGGTGCAGCTGAGCCTGCTGCAACAGCCGGATATTTTATTGGCAGAAGGCACCCTGGATTAGCAGCTTGGGAAAAACCAGCGCCTTAATAACCAACCGGCCGGTGGCGTAATAATTCCTGCACTGTGACAAAACGAAAACCGCGCGCTTTGAGGCCGCGGATAATCTCCGGCACGGCAGTCATGGTATTGCTGCGGCTGTCATACATCACATGCAGCAAAATAATAGAGCCGGCTTTGGCCTGTTGCACAGTAAAAGCACTGAGTTTGGCCGGATCTTTACTAAGCTGCGGATAATTCTCCGGAGCTAAATCCCAGGTTACCGTCAGGCGCTTTTGCTCCGACAAATACCAGGGTAATAACACCAGCTTTTTGCCATAAGGCGGACGGAAAAAATAAGGTTCAGGCGCACCACCCTGTTTCAATAAAGCATCGGTTTGCTCTATTTCCCGGGCGATAAAACCCGGTGTTTTAAATACCAGACGCTGATGGCTGTAACTGTGATTGCCCACCTGATGGCCGGCGTTCAGAATTTTTGGTAACAATTCCGGATGCTGCTCCAGCTCTTTGCCGGTCAGAAAAAATGTAGCAGGCACGTTCTCCGTGGCCAGAATTTGCAAAATTTGTTCGGTTTTGCCGGGCACAGGACCATCATCAAAGGTCAGGGCTATCAAAGGCGCTTCAGTGTCTACTCTGTGTACTAAAGCACCAAATAACTGAAAGTCGGCCATGCTGGACAACCGCCAGGCAGCTGCACCACTAAATAACATCACAACCAGAAAAAATATCGCTCGTATCTGCATGGTCAGGGCTCTCTGCACAGTCCGACACTCACCCGGCCAGCTGAGCTTAATAACGCTTGCTGGCATTCTTTTAGTTATTCAGAATCAACAATTTGCCTTTTGTTGTTGCCTCTGAAGCTGCAGCAGGTGTTAAGCAAATTTAGTGCCTTATTGCATAAAAACTGGCCTGATCTCTGTTGATGCTTAACAACACTCAGCTGGCGTCCAAACCAGGCTTGGCCACTCTCCGATAAAAAGGCCGCTGCCGGTTACAGTTGTTAAAACAACTGACAGTGCAACAGGCAACATCAGAACAGCTGTTACTCAGTGCGCTTCAAAAAACCAGAGGCACTGCGCACAGATTTTCTCAGTTTTTACAGCCAGTTCAGCCCCCTGATAGTTGATATGCCATCGTTAATTAAAACGTTTTAAACTAAAAGGCGCCGCTAACTGCGCAGAGCCAGGCTCTTTTGCCATCAGTTTTAATAACAACCGGGTGGAGCTTGCCGCCATGGTTAACCCCAGATGCTGATGTCCCAAATGAAACCATAAACCCGGAATATCACAACCACTGATCACCGGCAGAGAATCCGGCAACGTAGGCCGCATGCCAGACCAACAGTTGGCAGGGCGGATCTTGCTCAGATCCGGTGAAACATCATTGCCCGCTGCTGCAAGCGCTGCACTAGCCTCCGCTTTGCCGTTTTTGGCATCTTTTAGTTGCGGCTTGTTCAATAATGCCGGCCACAAAGCCTCACCATGGAACCTCAAGCGCTCGGCACGCTGCCAGTTATCGGCAAGCTCTGTGCCGGCAAACTCAACTGTGCCTGCCAGACGCAGCCCTTCCTGCATTGGTGTCATAATCATTTTGCGTTCAAAAGAAGCGACCGGTAGCACCGGCAGCAGCGCAGGGGATGTCATCAGATGGTAACCCCGCTCCGCTTCAATCGGCAGCTTAAAGCCCAGCTGCGCCAACAAGCTTTTACTGTGCACTCCGGCACATACCACCAGTTGCGCTGTGGCAATGATCTGCGGTGTGGCCTCTGACTGCTGCGCAGCAGCCATTTGATTGGGTTCCAGATGCACTGCCAGACCATGGCGGCTGCTGATGTTGGCCACCTTTTGCTGCAAAAATTGCCCGCCCATACTGAGAAACCATTGAAACAATGCCTGATTCAAAAGATTTGGTGAAATGGTCTGACCTACTTCGCTAAACCAGATAGCGTAATTGACGCTGTCGGCAAGGCCCGGGAAACGGCTTTGCAGCTGAGCTTTGGTTAAAACTTCCAGCGCAACCCCCTGCTGGGCATAACTTTGTGCCACCTGCTCTACCTGCGCCAGCGCAGTTTGTTCAAATACCAGCAAACTGCCGTCAGTTTTGATCAAATGAGCACAACCGGCGTCATCAAGCAGCTGCTGCCAGGCCGGTATAGCACTTTGCAACAGCTGTTTCAGCGCCTGCATATTGGCACTGCGCTTTTTTGGTCGCATCTGATTGATAAAACGTACAAAAAACGGCAATGCCTTCAAAAAATAACGCGGCCGTATTGCCAGTGGCCCCAAAGGATCCAGCAAAAAACCGGGTA
This sequence comes from Rheinheimera sp., assembly GCF_036782235.1. Taxonomy (GTDB): domain Bacteria; phylum Pseudomonadota; class Gammaproteobacteria; order Enterobacterales; family Alteromonadaceae; genus Pararheinheimera. The sequence continues at coordinate 10,037 of NZ_DAIPZL010000023.1, forward strand.
ACTTTGGTAATAACGCCGGATCGGCCAGCGGAAAAACCTGTTCTGTGGCCAAGTGGCCGGCATTGCCAAAAGAGCAGCCCTGACCCACACCATTGCCGTCCAGCAATAACACCTGATGGCCTTGTTGCTGCAAACAACAGGCGGTAACCAGACCAATCACACCTGCACCTATTACCACCATCTGCTGTTGACTGCTGACAGACGACACTGCCCGCTGCTTGTTTGTCTGAACAGTATTGGCACTCAGATTTACTGGCTGCATAAAAAAACCTCTTTGCATATTGTATACAATCTTCATTTAGCTTAGCATGCCATTCAGTTGCCAAGAGCACAATGCCCATTCGAAGTCACAGGAGTAAAAAAATGCAAGTTAACTGGAAAGGTGTATATCCGGCTGTCAGTACTCAATTTCATGCTGATGAGTCACTGAACTTAAACGCAAGTCAGCAAATGCTGGACCGCCTGATCAACGAAGGGGTCAACGGTATCATCGTTTGTGGCACTGTCGGTGAAAACTGCTCTATGTCTGCCGCTGAAAAACGTCAGGTGCTTGCCGCTGCCAAAGAAGCAGTCAACGGCCGGGTGCCTTTGATTTCAGGGGTGGCTGAAACCACCACAGCACTGGCCGCTCAATATGCCAAAGACGCTGAAACCATTGGTATTGACGGTTTAATGGTATTACCGGGCATGGTATACCGCTCGGCGCCACACGAAGCCATTCATCATTTATTACAGGTGGCCAAAAACACTGCGTTACCTGTGATGGTATACAACAACCCGGTGTCTTACAGTGTCGATATTTCGCTTGACAGCATGGAAATTCTGGCCAAGCAGCCAAACATAGTGGCCGTGAAAGAATCGACGGAAGATACCCGACGCATCACCGAGCTTTACAACAGATTTGGCAACCGTTTTACCGTATTCAGTGGTGTGGACGATATAGCGCTGGAAAGCCTGATGTTAGGCGCCACAGGTTGGATCTCGGGCCTGACCAACGTGTTCCCGGAAGAGTCTGTGGCCATTTATCAACTGGCAGCACAAGGCCGTTATGCTGAAGCGCTGGAGATCTGGCGTTGGTTCCTGCCTCTGCTGCGGTTGGATACCATTCCAACCCTGGTGCAATGTATTAAATTAGCTGAACAGCTTGCTGGTCGTGGTTCTGAAACTGTGCGGGCGCCACGTTTAGCACTGAGCGGTGCTGAACGTCAACGTGTGATCAGCCTGTTTGAACAAGCCATGGCTAGCCGCCCAGATCTGCGTAAATTTACGCTGTAAAGTGAAGGAGCAGCGCATGAAACAAGGTACATTTTTTTGCATTGACGCCCACACCTGTGGCAATCCGGTGCGGCTGGTCACCTCAGGCCATCCACAGCTTAACGGCACAACTATGGGTGAAAAACGGCTGGATTTTATCGAACGATTTGATTGGATCCGTCAGGCATTAATGTTTGAGCCACGGGGCCACGACATGATGTCCGGCTCATTTTTGTATCCGCCCTGCTCCGCCAACGCCGACTTTGCTATTTTGTTTATTGAAACCTCCGGCTGCCTGCCGATGTGTGGCCACGGCACTATAGGCACAGTGACAGCAGCGCTGGAAGCTGGTTTAGTCAAAGCCAAAACACCGGGCGAGCTGATTATTGACGTGCCGGCCGGACAGCTCAGAGTGAGTTACCAGCAACAAGGCGACAAAGTCACAGCGGTAAAAATTACCAATATTCCATCGTTTTTATACGCTGAAAATGTGCGCTTTGAGGTACCGGAACTGGGTGAAATGACGATGGATGTGGCTTACGGTGGCAACTTCTACGGCATTATCGAACCTCAGGGTAAATTTAAAGGTATTGAACATCACAGCGCGGCCGAGCTGTTGCGCTGGAGTCCAGTGGTGCGTGAAGCCGCCAGAAAGGTCATTGATTGTGTGCATCCGCTCGATGACAAAGTGCGGGGTTTATCCCATTTACTCTGGACAGGCACGCCCAAACACCCGGACTCCAGTGCCGCCAATGCGGTGTTTTATGGCGACAAAGCCATAGACAGATCCCCTTGTGGTACCGGCACCTCAGCCAGAATGGCGCAGCTTTATGCCAAAGGTTTACTCAAACCTGGCGATACCTTTGTGCACGAAAGTTTTATTGGCAGTCAGTTTGTTGGCACCATTGAAGCTGTGACTGAAGTCGCCGGCAAAGCAGCCATTATCCCGGGCATTCAGGGCTGGGCGCAGGTTTTTGGCGCCAATCAAATCACTGTGGATGACAACGACCCTTATGCTTACGGTTTTCAGGTAATTTAACCATGACTCAGACTATTTTTACTGCAAAAGCGCCCACAGGCACCCAACTCAAGGGTACACAAAGTGCAGCTGAGGCCAAGCCGTCACTTTACATCAGCGGCCAGCATTATATACAGGGCCAATGGCAAGCCGAAAAACCCAATAGTTTCAGCGCCGTCAATGCCGTCACTTTTGCGCCTTTGCCCTGGCTTTTTGCCGAATGTCAGGCAACAGAGCTTGATAACGCCTGTGAAGCGGCCTATCAGGCGTTTTTAATCTACCGCGAAAAAACTGCACAGGAGCGTGCTGCCCTGCTCAGGCAGATGGCGCAGGAGCTGCGTGCAGCTGGCAGTGACATTATTGCCATTGCCAAGCAAGAAACTGCGCTGACAGAACTGCGTTTGCAAGGCGAGCTAACCCGCACCTGCAATCAGCTGTTGATGTTTGCAGAGGCGCTGGAAACACAACCTGAAGGTTTGGTGGTGCTGGACAACGCTTTACCGGACCGCCAGCCACCCAGACCTCAACTTGCGCTTACACAACTGCCGCTTGGCCCTGTTGCCGTTTTTGCTGCCAGTAATTTTCCACTGGCTTTTAGTGTGGCCGGTGGTGATACAGCTTCAGCGCTGGCTGCGGGTTGCCCTGTGGTGGTCAAAGCACACAGCGCGCACCCGGCCACCAGCGACAGAGTGATGCAGGCTTTAGTGCATGCCATTGAACTTTGTGAAATGCCAAAGGCGGTACTGAGCCTGGTGCAGGCGAAAAATTACGATATCAGCCATCAGCTGGTGAAACATCCGCGTATTAAAGCCATGGCTTTTACCGGCTCGTTCCGGGTGGGGATGGCACTGAAAGACTCGATCAATCAAAGAGCTGAGCCTATTCCCTGTTACGCCGAACTTGGCAGCTTAAACCCGCAGCTGATTTTGCCGGAACTGGCGCTGAGTAGCGCCACCGAACTGGCGCAGCAACTGGTGGCTTCCACTACGGGTTCCGGCGGTCAGCTTTGTACTAAGCCGGGTTTGTGGTTGTTGCCACATACAGCGGCAGCTGAGCTGTTGCTCGACACTGCCATCAGCGCCATGCAGCAGGTTCAGGCCCAAACTTTATTACACCCCGGCATCTATAACACTTATCAGGCACAAACTGCCGAACGGGCTTTGCAGGTGAAAACCTTAGCAACGGGTTTTAGTGCCGATAAACAGGCCAGCGCTTTGCTCTTTAGCTGCAGCCTGACTGAGCTGCTGGCCACACCTGCGCTTTGGCACGAGATTTTTGGCCCCAGTGCTTTGGTGGTGCGGTATCACAGCCTGACCGAACTACAGGCTTTTATCGCACAGTTACCTGGCCAGCTGGCGGCCACAGTGCATGGGTACCAGGCCAATTTGCCGGTGCATCAGGCGCTTTTGACTCAGCTGGAATATCAGGTGGGTCGCATTATTCTGTCGCAAATGCCAACAGGGGTGGAAGTGTGCGCCAGTATGCAACATGGCGGGCCATTTCCGTCGTCCAGCGATGTACGCAGCACTTCAGTGGGCCTGGCGGCTATGCAGCGTTTTTTACGGCCTTTATGCCGGCAGAATTTTCCGGTGCCAGCCTAAGGGCAAAACTGCAGAAAAAACCACCGCTTGCTGGTGTTTTTTTAACAAAAGGTCAGCTGTTGCTGGCCTTTTTTTTGGTTGTCAGTAAACTAGTTCCATGATTTATCAACCAGGTTTGTTATGGCCCTCGAATTTAAAACCAGAACTCAAGTTGTAGTAGAAGCGATCCGCGCCCAGATCTTATCAGGTCAGATTAAAGCCGGAGAGCCACTGCGTCAGGCGGCATTGGCCGAACAACTGAATGTCAGCCGTATTCCAATCCGCGAAGCTTTGTTACAGCTGGAAGCCGAAGGTCTGGTGAAGTTCGAGCCACATAAGGGTGCTACAGCCACCCAAATCAGCCCTGAGTTGATTGACGAATTATTTGAGCTCAGAGCCCTGCTGGAATGTGATTTATTGGCCCGTTCTATTCCGTTATTAACTGAAGAACATCTGACCCAGGCCCGGCAAACCTTATTAAGGCTGGATGATGCGCTGCAAAGCCCGGACGCTGCAGATCGTTGGGCTGAGCTGAACACAGAATTTCACAACTGCCTCTATGTAGCCAACAGGCCGCAAAGCCATGATATGGTCAGCAATCTGAATAAAAACGCTGATCGTTATATCCGTATGCATTTGCAACTGGCCGGTGGTATTGAAAAAGCCAGCAGCGAACACCGCAAATTACTGGACTTATGTGCTGAGGGCAAAGTGGAAGCCGCCTGCAACGAACTGCGCGACCATATTCTGCACGCCAAAGACGAAATTAAATCTTTTTTACAACGTCAGGATAGTTAAGCGGCTCATTTAACAAGCAACACAGCACGCTTCACCTCAACCATTTAAAAACCGGCATTATGCCGGTTTTTTTTGCTTTCAGATGCCGTCATCACTCACAGTGCAACATCAGGTATTGTTTAAATGGCAATATGCTGTCTGACCCTTTCGGCTAAACCTAAACCTGCTTCTGACATGGTCAGATAAGTGTGGTCGGCGCCGGCTGCGATAATGGCTTTGGCTTCGTCGTGGTGCATGCTGTGCGACACGATCAAACCGCTAAAACCTGCGTCCCTGAGCTTACGGGCGGCAATAATTTTGGCTTCCATATCACTCATACACAAAAGCACCGCCTGTAACCTGCTGATATCCAGACCCTGCCAGAAGATCTGATCTTCTGCGTCAGCAAAAAACACATTGTTGCCTTTTTCCTGATGTAGCCGCACCCGCGCCGGGTCTGAGTCGAGCGCCGCTAAATGGGTTTTATGTTGTAAATAATCATAAGCAGCGGTACCGGTGCGGCCCATCCCCATGATCAACACCTGGGCATCCCCAAGCGACACCGGCTGTTCATCCGGGTGGCGGATATTGCGTTCAAATGGAATGAGCCGGCTGGCCAGCTTTTCATACAGCGGGTGAGCAAAACGGTTCAGGGGCGCCGATACCACAAAAGAAAGTGCGACAGTCAGCGCCAGCGGTATTAAAAACTGCGGCATGGCCACACTTGCCACTATCAGCGCAAATTCGCTGTAGTTAGCCAGAGTTAGCCCGGATAAGAAGGCACTGCGGGCACGCAGTTTAAACAGAATTAATAACGCAAAAAACAAGGCGCCCTTGAGCGGCAATAACAAGGTCATTAAAGCGGCAAAAATCCAGGCCTGTTGATCAGGCAAACCACCCAAACCAATATTGAGGAAAAAACCAACCAGGAAGAACTCTTTTAAACCCCACAAAGTTTTGGCCAGTTCCCCCGCCCTTGGATGGCTTGCCAATAGAGCGCCAAATACCAGAGCGCCCAGCTCAGAACTTAAACCCACCAGATGGAAACCACCGCCCCCCAGCACCACCGCCAGCAACACACCAAATAAAATTTGTAAATCGTCGTGGCCGGTCAGGTTCAGCAGCTTGTATAAAGCGGGCCGGATCAGTGGTAATGCAAATACCAACAGCGCCCAGGGCGATGGCGTGACCCCTTGTGACAGGCTCATCAGCGCCATGGCAAATAAGTCCTGCATAATTAAAATACCCACGGCCACCCGGCCATGAAAAGCCCTTATTTCCCTTTTACCTTCCAGCACTTTGGCGGCAAGTACAGTGCTGGAAAATGCCAAAGCAGCGCCCAGCATCAGGGCATGGTACCAGTCAGGTTCAAACGCCAGATAGATCACCGGAGCATATAACAGCGCTGATACCACAAAATGCAGCATAGAGCCGCCCAGCACTTCGGGTTTACCCAGGCTTCGGATATTGAGTTTTAAACCCACGGTAAAGAGCAACAACAACACGCCAAGGTGAGAAACATGGTCAATAATGGGTTTGCCCACCGGAAAATCGAGCTCAGGCGCACTTAAGGTGATCATAAAACCGGCCGCCAGGTACCCCACCAAAGGCGGCAAACCAATTAACCGCACCAGCATGCCAAGGCTAAAGGCAAAACCTATCCAGACCGCTTCTAAAATCATAATTTTCCTTGTGTTTTCTACCAGTCGCCGAACACTGTTGCCGCTTTAATCAGAATAAATCAGCAGGCAGCCTGTCGCTAAAAGAAGATATCAGAGGCTAATTTAGCAAATTTTCCGGAAATATTTGCAGGTAAAACAGTGTTTTATTGGCTGATGTTTTGTTCAGGCGCAAATTTTGCCAAAAAACAGCCGTTCGCAGGACCTGCCTATTAAACAAAAAACCTAGCTAAGCTGGCTTTGTTTTTTCAGCGCTATGGCCGCTTTGGCCTGTTGCCATTCGGCCTGGGTAATAGCGCTGGTGGTATCAGCAGGTGTGCCCGCAAGCTGTAATTTGCGCTCGGCCAGCTTTTGATAAATCACCGCATGCTCAGCGTCACTGCGTTTATTCCAGTCCACTATTTCTTCAATATGACGATAACAACCCATGCAGATTTTATCGGCGTTGAGTTTACAGCTGGCAATACAAGGTGAATCCATCACAGACTCCGGCTCAGAGAAAAAGGCGATTATGCCGTAAAAGCCTGGCCGCCTTAAGCGCTTTATCGGCAACCACCAGCACATCAACGCAGCAGCACTAAAAAGCCCTTACTCAAACAGCGTATTTATGGCAAGTTACCTGACAAATAAAGCGCCGTAAAATTGCCGCTTACAGGCAAAAAATACAACAAATCAACAGCCCTTTTTAAGGAACAACAATGCAAAAACGCCATCCATTAAAGCTGAGCCTGCTGGCCATCGCCTTTTCTGTTGCCTCAGTGCAAGCCAGCGACGACAAAAACAAATGGGATGTGAATAAACCTCAGGGAGAGTTTAAAAGCATCGATATTAACGTCAGCTCAGGCACCTGGATGAACCTGGATGTGAGTCCGGATGGCAAAACTATTGTGTTTGATTTGTTGGGCGATATTTACAGCATGCCGATGACCGGCGGCAAACCTAAACAGCTGACCAAAGATATCGGTTGGCAGATGCAGCCTAAATTCAGCCCGGATGGCCGTTATATCGCTTATACCAGCGATGAAGGTGGTGGCGACAACATCTGGGTGATGAAGGCCGATGGCTCTGACGCCAAAGCGGTCACCAATGAAACCTTCCGTTTATTAAACAGCCCGGACTGGAGCCCGGACGGTGAATTTATTGTGGCGCGTAAACACTTTACAAATACCCGCTCTTTGGGCGCCGGTGAAGTGTGGCAATACCATAAAACCGGTGGCACAGGTGTGATGTTAACGGCCAAAGCCAATGATGAAAAAGACTTGGGTGAACCGGCTTTTTCACCGGACGGTAAATACATTTATTTTTCGCAAGACGACACGCCGGGCAAAACCTTCCATTACAGCAAAGACTCTGAACAGGGTATTTATGTCATTAAAAGGTTTGAACGTGAAACCGGCAAAATAGAGGTGTTGCTGCAAGGCGCTGGTGGTGCAGTACGGCCTACCCCGTCGCCTGATGGCAAAAAACTGGCTTATATCCGCCGTGTTGATTTTCAGACCAGCCTGTTTTTATATGACTTAGAAACAGGTGAACATACCAAGCTGTATGACCAGCTTGACCGCGATATGCAGGAAACCTGGGCTATTCATGGTGTGTACCCCAGCATCAGCTTTACGCCGGATAACCAGCATATTGTGTTTTGGGCCGGTGGCAAAATTAACAAGCTCAGCCTGAACAGCAAAGAAGTCAGCGATATTGCTTTTCAGATCAATACCAAAAAACAAATTCAGCACGCGGTAAGGGTACAACAAAACCTGAAGCAAAAAGATGTTGATGTAAAAATGCTGCGTTTTGTGCAGACATCCCCCGATGGCCAGACTATTGTGTATTCGGCGCTCGGCCATTTATACAGTGTTAGCGCCAAGGGCGGCTCGCCAAAACGCCTGACCAGTCAACAAAGCCACTTTGAGTTTTATCCACAGTTTTCCCGCGACGGTAAAAAGCTGGTCTATGTCAGCTGGCATGACGAACAACAGGGCATGCTCAAAGTGCTGGATTTAACAACAAATCAAAGCACAGACGTATTAAAACAACCGGGCAAGTATGTGGAACCTACCTTTAGCCCTGATGGCAAAACCATCCTATTCCGTAAAGCCGGTGCCGGCAGTTTGCTGGATAAAAAATGGTCATTAAACACCGGCTTATATCAGGTGAGTGCGGCAGGCGGCGAGCCGGAGCTGATTAGCCGCACAGGCTATGCCCCCCATTTCGGTGATCGCAGCGACAGAGTTTTTGCTATGGATTATGGTGATGAGCCGACGCTTTTAAGCATCGATTTAAAAACCCAGCAAAGCCGCACTTTATACAAAGCCAAATACGGCACTGAATTTAAGGTATCGCCAAATGGCAAACTGGTGGCCTTTGCCGACCGCTTTAAAGTGTATGTCACGCCTTTTGCTGAACGGGGTGCTGCCCTGGATTTAAGCGGCAGTGACACCCAGTTCCCGGTCAAACAATTGTCGGTGCGCGCTGGCGAGAACATCAGCTGGAGTGGCAACAGCCAGCAGCTGTACTGGAATTTAGGCCCTGAGCTTTATCATGCCGACATTACAGCCATTTTTGAGCTGCAATCAGATAAAGGCAGCAAAAAAGAATTTGCCGTCAAGAACGGCCAGAATATCAGTTTTAAAACCGCAGCTTATATCCCAGAAGGTGTGACCGCTTTTGTCGGTGGTCAGGTGATCACTATGGAAGGTGACGATAGCAGCGGCGTGATTCAAAACGGTGTGGTACTGGTAGAAAATAACCTGATCAAAGCTGTGGGCAACAAAGATGAAGTCAGTATTCCAGCCAACGCCAAAGTGATTGATATCACAGGCAAAACCATAATGCCGGGTTTATTCGACGCCCACGCTCACGGCAGTCAGGGGGTGAATCAGCTCATTCCACAGCAAAACTATGCCAACTATGCCAGTCTGGCGCTGGGGGTGACCACCATTCACGACCCGTCCAATGATACGCAGGAAATTTTCACCGCCAGTGAAATGCAAAAAACCGGCGCTATTGTTGGCCCACGGATTTTCTCCACCGGTACTATTTTATATGGTGCTTATGGCGCTGGTTACACCTCGCATATCGACAGCCTGGATGATGCCAAATTTCATTTAGAGCGGCTGAAAAAAGTCGGTGCTTTTTCGGTCAAAAGTTATAACCAACCCCGTCGGGAACAGCGCCAGCAGGTGATCCAGGCCGCCCGTGAGCTGGAGATGATGGTGGTGCCGGAAGGTGGCTCATTATTACAACATAACCTGAGTATGGTGGTGGATGGCCATACCACGCTGGAGCACAGCCTGCCGGCGGCCAAACTTTATGACGACGTAAAACAGCTGTGGCAACAAAGTGAAACTGCGTATACACCCACCTTAGTGGTGGCTTATGGTGGCATCTGGGGTGAAAACTACTGGTACGATAAAACCGAAGTGTGGAAACACCCGCGTTTAAGCCAATATGTGCCTATGGACGAACTGCGCCCACGCGCTATGCGCCGCCCTACCGCACCGCTGCATCATTACAACCATTTCAGCATTGCCAAATCGGCCAAAGAACTGAATGACTTAGGCGTGCTGGCCAATATCGGCGCCCACGGTCAAAGGGAAAGTTTAGGGGCACATTGGGAGATCTGGATGTTTGCCCAAGGGGGCATGAGCCCGTTGCAGGCGCTGAAAACCGCTACGATAAACCCGGCAAAAACCTTTGGTATGGACCATCAGCTTGGGTCTATCAAAACCGGTAAACTGGCTGATTTAATAGTGATCAACGGCAATCCGCTCAATAACATTCAGGACAGCGACAAGGTGGAACTGACCATGGTCAATGGCCGCTTATTTGATGCAGCCACCATGCATGAACTGAACGGTAAACAGCAGCAGCGTAAAGCCTTTTATTTTGCGCCAAAATCATAAAGCACAACAGCTGCGATCTTGCTGAGACCGGCTAAAGCTTACACAGGAAGTGATGACATCAGGCCCCGCTTTTCGGGGCCTTTTTTATCTGATTTTTTATAGAAACAGCGTTTTAGGCCCAAATACCACTCATTAAAAAATACTTCGTCCCTCAGTAGGTAATGCTCGCAGATCGCTGACATACTTCAGGCATGATGTCGCAGAATAAACGTCTGATAATGATTCAGTTTTCTTATCTGTTGTTTTCAAAGTGGTTATCAAAGTTGTTATCAAGCTTGCTGGCAAAGCCCCTGTCACTGCTGTCAGGCTGCGCGCTGCTGCTGAGTCTGCAAACACCCCTTTATGCCGCACATCCACCACTGCGTTACCATTCGCTGGCCGATGATTTGATCAATGCGCCTGTCACCAGTTATGGCCTGACTTCGGATCAACAGGGTTTTATCTGGATGGCTAATCAGCTGGATGGTTTGCAGCGCTTTGATGGTTATCAGCTGCATACTTTTGCTTTTGCGCCCTCTCAACTGCACAACTTGCCACCAAGTATCAGCGCTGTGCAGATAGATAAAAAAAACCGGGTTTGGGTTGGCAGCTGGGGCCATGGCCTTGGCATGTGGTCGGCCGACCGGCAACATTTCAGCCACTGGCCCGCACCAAAGAGCGCGCCCGGTTATCCGGCGCTTACCCCGGTTCAAGCTCCGCTGCTGGCGCCACAAGGTGAATTAACCCAGGTGCAGTCATTATTTGCCGATCAGCAGCAGCGGCTTTGGGTGGGGACCACAGCCGGCCTGTATTATCTCGATGCTCAGGACAGACCAAAACAACTCAGTCATTTGATCTCACAGCAGTTGGCGGGGCTGAGGTTCTGGCAAATCCGCCAGTCTGATGATCAGCGCCTGTGGTTGGCCACTTCCGCCGGTTTATTTGAACTGAGCCATGATTTAACCCGGTTAAGGCGCTGGACCGCCAGCGCCATGCCGCCTTTTGATCACAATCAACGCAATCTGGAAGTCAGGACAGTGCTCCCCGTCAAAGACGGTGTCTGGTTTGCCACCAGCGAAGCTTTATATTTTCTTGACCATAAAAAACAGCAGTTACGGCCACTGGCAGCGCCACAACTGGCGCTGGCGCGTATTCATAAACTCACCCAGCTGCGCGATGGCTCCATACTGATTGGCAGTGGCAATGGTTTGTATCAACTCAAAGCGGCGTTTAGCTACCGCCAGCAATTACATAAGCTGATGGATGCACTGGATGTCCGTGACATATTGCAGGACCACAATGGGTTGCTATGGATAGCCAGTCGCAACAGAGGTGTGTTTAAACTGCAGCTGTCGCCGCCCCAATTTAGTTTGTTGCACGATGCACAGGAAAAAAACTGGTTTGAACCCGGCCTGCACCGTATTGCCAGCCAGCTGTACCATCAGGGTGTATTGTGGCTCGGTTTAGAAAATGTAGTGCTGAGTTATCACCTTGAACAACAACAATGGCAACAACATCGTTTCCCGGCAGAAGCACTGGTCAAACTGGTACAGGGACTGGCCGCCGACAGCAGCGGTAAGTTGTACGCTGCCACCGACAAAGGTTTGTTCAGCCTGCAAGGACGCAAAGGTTTTGTCGCCGAAGAGGCGCCTTTTGCCAGCCATCCACAGCTGAAGCAACAAAGTATTATGGCGCTGAGTTTTAGCCCGGATGGCATGCTGAATATAGCATTATGGCAACAAGGTTTATTGCGCTGGCATCCGGATAAACCCGACCAGAGTGCCGTATTGCACCCTGTTGCCACCGGCATTGGCAATTCCATCTTACAGATAGTGCCTGTTGATCACATCTTGTGGCTGGTCAGCAGCAACAGTGGCTTGTACCGGCTCGACACTGAAGATGACAGCCTGCGGCATTTTTCCACCTCCGCCAGCTCAGTGCCGCAGCTACCTTCCATGTATTTGCCTTGCGCCTGGTCCGACAGCACCAGTCAGGTGTGGTTATGCAGCGACCTTGGGTTGTTAAAACTGGATTTACCCAGCAACAGATTACAACAATTTACCAGCAGCAGTGGTTTACCCGATCCAAGAGTGATTGCCATTGCCGCATCCCCTGCCCAGCGGGAACTGATCAGCAAATCAGGTAAAACCCTGACACAACAAAGCCAGCCGACCTCATTATGGCTGGTCACCAGGCGCGGCCTGGCCGAGCTTGACCGCAACAGCATGCAAATTCGCAGTTACACCGATTTAGACGGTATCACCCCCTTATTGCTGGAACAAAGAGCGCTCAGTGCTGACGGCAATGGCCGTTTTTATCTGGGCAGTGGTCGGGGGGTGCTGAGCTTTATCCCGCAAAAGCTGTCGGCACAACACAGCACAGCCCCCCTGGTGCTCACCAGATTACAGCTTGACCGGCAAAGTTTGTGGCAAGTACCTGACGCTGCGATGCGCCCACTCAGGGTTGCGCCCGGCAGCAAAAATCTGCAGTTTTATTTTAGCCTGCTCGATTATCAGCATAACCGCCATCAGTACCGCTATCGTTTATTGGGGCTGGATGAGCAGTGGCAGCACAATGGCCATCAGCATAGTGTGAGTTTTAGCAATCTGGCTCCAGGCCACTATCAGCTGGAAGTCGAAGTGACCGGCAGCCGGCAAAACACCGCCCCACTGCGCATTCAGTTTGAAGTTGAGCGGCACTGGTGGCAATACAAACTGTTGTGGCTGCTGGCAGCGCTGACGGCACTGGTGTTTTGTGCTGCGCTGGTGCGGCTGCGGCTTGATCACTTAAACCGAAAAGCACATAAACTCAATCAGTTGGTGGCCAAACGCACGGCAGATTTAGCCAGCGCCAATAAACAACTGGCCAGTCAGGCCAGAACTGATTATCTGACCCGGTTACCCAACAGGCTGGCCTTCAGCGAGCAATATCAAACCGTATTGCACCATTGCCAGCGTGCTGGGTCGCCACTGTGCCTGGTGTTAATTGATGTCGATTTTTTTAAACAGGTGAACGACAACTTTGGCCACGACGCCGGTGATTTGGTGCTCAGACAGCTGGCCGAAACCATGTCGGCGCGTTTAAGGCAGCAGGATGTGCTGGCCCGTTTTGGCGGTGAAGAGTTTATTTTATTATTGCCCGACACTGCAGTGGCCGGTGCACAGATTTTGTGTGAAACCTTAAGACTGGCGGTAAAACAACTGCACATTCCGTATCAGCAACAACAACTGAGCGTCACGGCCACCTTTGGTGTGGTGGAAATTAACAGCCCACATAATGAGTTATCCTACTGGCAACAAAAAGCCGACCGGGCTTTGTATCAGGGCAAGAAAAACGGCCGGGATCAGGTGGTGCTGTATCAGGATTTGGCTGAACCGCACGATTAAGCTGCTGGCTGTCACTGCAACGGCCGTGACGGGCACAGCAACAGCATAAAACAACGCTTTAAGTGACATTGGTTCGATTTCATCGGATGATTAACGCCATATTTGACAATATTCAACAAATTATTTTGTTTATACACTAGCTGCACTCAACGAATAAGCCTCCTCTGTGGTGACCCCAGATGCAAAGCCAAAGAACAATACGTCAGCCGGTGATCTTTTTTGGCCATGGCAGCCCCATGAATGCCATTGAGCACAACACTTTTACCCGGCAGTGGCAGCAACAACTGGCCAATTTAACAGGCAGCAGAAAACCCAAAGCCGTGCTGCTGATTTCGGCGCATTGGTATGGCGCCGGAGTAAAAGTCACCGCCCAGCCACACCCGCCCACTTTGCATGACTTCAGCGGTTTTCCGCAGGCTCTGGCTCAATTTCAGTACCCTGCGCCCGGCGCACCTGATTTGGCAAAACGCATTCAGGCGCTGCTGGCACCTGTGGAAGTAACGCTTGATGAGCAATGGGGTTTTGATCATGGTAGCTGGTCGGTATTAAGCCATGCCTTGCCCGATGCGGATATTCCACTGCTACAACTGTCGCTGGATGGCCGGCAACCCCCGGATTGGCATCTGGCACTTGGCCACAAACTTGCGCCGCTCAGGGATGAAGGCGTGCTGATTTTGGCTTCAGGCAATGTAGTACATAACCTGCGTTTATTGGACTGGCACAATAACCCGGCGCCAGCCTGGGCCAGTCGTTTTGAAAATGCAGTAAAAACAGCATTGCAGGCGCGTGATTTTGATGCCCTTGCCAATTACCAGGCGCTGAGTCCGGAGGCTCAACTTGCAGTGCCCCATCCGGATCATTATCTGCCGCTGTTGTATGTGCTGGGTGCCAGTATTGCTGATGAGCCCATGACCATCTTTAACGACGAGCTGGTGTATGGCAGTTTAAGTATGTTGTCGGTACGTTTTGGCAACTGATAAGGCTTAGCGGGCGCCAGAGGGCGCCGCTTCAGAGCTTGGATAAGGCTTTCTTTTTCTCCAGCCGCTCCACTGCTTCAGTCAGCTCCGCCACTGTCACATCCTGCTGCTGTAATGTTGCAGCCAGGGCTGGTGGCAACGGCTCCTCTACTTTTAACGTCAGGCTGTGCACATAAACAAAAGTAAAGGTCAACAGATAACCAGCCAGCAGCAAAGCGGCATGTTGTAATAAGCGCCTTTGTACATTTTTGTCTTGTTTTACCTTGTTTAATGCGCACAGCAGGCTGTTGCCCATCTTTTGCAGCAGCGCAAATACAGGTTGTGCTTTTTCCAGCCAGGGGTTGAGCTTTTGCAGATAAGGCGCCAAAGCGGTTTTTATTGCAGCCATGTTTTGATCTCCGCCTGCCACTGTGCTTTTTCCGCCGGGTTCAGTTTTTTCTGTGCAAAATAACCGTATTTTAATCTTTTATCGGATTTGAGCTCGAGCGTGATGCGCTTGTGGCCTTCAATCAGTTGCGCAAATTCGAGATCGCCGGTTTTTAAACTGGCCGCCAGTTTCAGTACCAGCGCCTGATACTCTTTGGTTAAGCCTTGCGGCGCTTCCAGCACCATGCGACACAGATTATTGCGACATTCAGTATCGAGCAGTCTGAGTTGGTTGTTGGCCACATTTTGTGTCAAATGCGCAATCATAAATTCGGTGGCTTCGGCCCAGAGCTCATCTCTGTCCTGATCGGAAAAATCTTTATTTTCTTCAATTAGTTCAAGCTCATAACGACGCAGTTTATCCAGTTCCAGCTGAGCATTTAACGCAGGCAGTACGGCATCACCGTATTTTTGGTAAAAGCCGAGCACAGGTTTAAGCTGTTGTTGCTGCTGTTCTTTGCTCAGTGCGTCAAGTTGTTGTAACCAATCAGGCGCACTGTAAAGCGGTAACCACAGATACAACAACACGCCGGCACTGAGTGCAAGGAGCGGCTGGCAATATTTAGCGCGCCATAACGGCAATAACAAGGATTGGATTTTTACAAGCCACATCAGTCAGTTCGTCTGAGTCCATCAAAAAGGCCGTTATGCTACCACAGCAGACCATGGCTCCCAAGCGTGCTGATACAAGCCGCTCTAAGCGGCACTCTGACTATCACAGCCTTACCAGGGTAATTCGGTGCCATTGCTGTGATAAAAGCGCCCTGAATTTGTCAGGTTCAGTTCGCTGATGCGCTCAGCCAGCCGCTTTGCCGCCTCTGTTGGTGAAATATCGCCGGCAAAAGCCACCATCTGGGTTTGGACAAAACCCGGATGATAAATCCCCACCGCAATCTGTTTGGCTTGTAAATCTCTGGCCAGGGACACAGCGCCTGCATTCAGCGCTGCTTTGGCCATGCGATAACCATAATAACCGCCTGAGCTGTTGTCGCTGATCGAGCCCATGCGGCTGGTGATCATCGCTATTTTACTACCGGCTCTGAGGCTTGGCAGCATGGCCTGGGACAATAACACAGGCGCCAAAGCGTTCACCTGAAACTGGCGCCATCACCCGCTCTGGTGAAAAATCCTGCAGGCTTTCCTGACTAAAAATGCCAGCATTATTAATCAATACATCCACTGAGGCTGCTGCAAATTCAGCTGCCACCGCCTGAACCTGCAATGGATCGGCCAAATCAACGCCGCAATACACCCGCACATTCAGCGCCGCCAGCTCAGGTGACGAATGGCGGCAAATCACACTGACCTGATGCCCCAGTGCCAGATAATGTTGCACTAAAGAAAGACCAATACCTTTATTACCATCAGTGATCACCAGATGTTGCATCGTTTGCTTACTTTGCTGATTTTGCATAACACTGCAGCTCCTTTGATTG
This sequence comes from Rheinheimera sp., assembly GCF_036782235.1. Classification (GTDB taxonomy): domain Bacteria; phylum Pseudomonadota; class Gammaproteobacteria; order Enterobacterales; family Alteromonadaceae; genus Pararheinheimera. Next base: position 26,451 of record NZ_DAIPZL010000023.1, read on the forward strand.
GCATAAACCAGACTAACCGGCTGATACCTATTTGGGCAAGCGCAGATACTGCGACAAAAAGGCCAGCACCAACAAAGAGCAACAAAAAAGCCGGCGCTTAATGTGCCGGCTTTTGCTGTATCAGTGACAATGTCTGGCTGCTAGGAACCTTTATTCTTTTTAAAAGCAGCATGACCTGATGATTTTCCGCTTTGTTGTTGTTTTTTAATCAGCGCCGCTTTGACCGGATTAACACCCGTGTGTTTGGTTACTGCCACCTGACCTGCACCTTTTGGCTTAAACTTCAGCTCGTCACGGCTTTCTTCCGGCACTAAACAACCTTTGCCTTTGCCAATCAGTTTGGCAAGTCCCATATTACGTAAAGCTTCACGGATCATCGGCCAGCCTTTAGGGTCGTGATAACGCAACAAAGCTTTATGCAGCCGGCGCTGCCGCTCGCCTTTGGCCACCGGCACTTTTTCACTGTTGCCTTTGAGGTTTTTCAGTGAGTTCAGTTCAGTGTGATAAATCGTCGTGGCATTGGCCATCGGGCTTGGATAGAAGTTTTGCACCTGATCCAACCTAAAATCACGCTCTTTCAGCCATAACGCCAGATTCACCATATCTAAATCTGTGGTGCCAGGGTGCGCCGAAATAAAATAAGGAATAAGGTACTGCTCTTTACCTGCTTCTTTACTGTATTTGTCGAACATGGCTTTAAATTTGTCATAAGCGCCCATGCCCGGTTTCATCATCTTCGACAAAGGCCCACTTTCGGTATGCTCAGGAGCAATTTTTAAATAACCACCGACATGGTGCTGCACTAATTCGCGCACATAATTCGGGTCTTCCACCGCTAAGTCGTAACGCACACCGGATGCGACCAACACTTTTTTCACACCGGTAATTTTGCGTGCCGCCCGGTATAACTCCACTGTCGGGCTTTGATTGGTGTCCATATGTTCACAAATAGTCGGGTACACACAGGACGGCCGGCGACAGGTTTGTTCGGCTTTGGGGTTTTTACACCGCAGTTTGTACATATTGGCAGTGGGGCCGCCCAAATCTGAAATCACACCGGTAAAGCCTGGCACTTTGTCGCGGATCTGTTCAATTTCTTTCAAAATCGATTCCTGCGAGCGGCTTTGAATAATGCGGCCTTCGTGTTCGGTAATAGAGCAGAAAGAACAACCACCAAAACAGCCGCGCATAATATTGACCGAGGTTTTGATCATCTCATAAGCCGGAATTTTGGCTTTGCCATACACAGGGTGTGGTACACGCTGATAAGGCAAACCAAAGACACCGTCCATTTCTTCCGTAGTTAACGGAAATGCCGGCGGATTCACCCAGATATGCCTGTCGCCATGGCGCTGCAAAATAGCACGGGCACAACCCGGGTTGGTTTCCTGGTGCAAAATACGCGAAGCATGGGCATACAAAGGTTTATTGACGCTGACCTGCTCAAAAGCCGGCAGCTTGACATAAGTTTGCTCCCAGGGCTTTGGTTTGGCCGGCTGCACCATCACGGGTTTGGCTTCAACGACTTGTGGTTTGCTTAAATCAATACCTTCTTTGGCAAACTCGGAATAAGAGCTGCAGCCTACATCATCAGCGCCATAAGGGTTTGGAATAGGGTCAATTTTTCCAACTTTATCAATGGCAGTGGAGTCCACACCGCGCCAGCCCGGCAGCGCCTCTTTAACAATCACCGCTGTGCCGCGGATATCTTTCATCGTATCAAAGGTTTCGCCAGCAGCAATGCGATGTGCCACTTCCACCAGCGGCCGCTCGGCGTTGCCATAAATCAGGATTTCAGCTTTGGCATCAAACAAAATCGAACGACGGACTTTTTCCTGCCAATAATCGTAATGGGCAATACGGCGTAAGCTGGCTTCAATACCACCAATCACCACAGGCACATCTTTATAAGCTTCTTTACAGCGCTGTGAATACACAATCACAGCACGGTCAGGGCGTTTGCCGCCTTCATCACCCGGGGTATAAGCATCGTCATGGCGCAGCTTTTTGTCGGCGGTATAACGGTTGATCATCGAATCCATATTGCCGGCTGACACCCCAAAAAACAGATTGGGTTTACCCAGCGCCATAAAAGCGTCTTTGCTGTTCCAGTCTGGCTGGGCAATGATGCCGACCCTAAAACCCTGGCTTTCCAGCATACGACCAACCACCGCCATACCAAAACTGGGGTGGTCCACATAAGCATCCCCCACCACCAGAATAATGTCGCAGCTGTCCCAGCCCAGTTTTTTCATTTCCTGACGGGACATAGGTAAAAATGGCGCTGCTGCAAAAGAGTCGTCCCGGTATTTTTGATACGAAAACAGGCCACGCTCGGCGGCCATGCGGGCGACCGGGGCTGATTTACGGGAGGCTGAAGCTGTTGTCGACATAACTTGGGTACTCTATCGGTGATTGCCGGCATTCGGAGGCAAAAATAGCCGAGCATTATACTCAAGTATTCACTGAATTACTAACCTTTCAAGCCCGCCTGGCGGCGCCAACCGGGCTTGGGCAGGACTTCATTCAGCCTGTTACAACAGGCTTTAATTACCTTAACAAAGCTAACTGATTGATTTTTGTTCAGATGTCGGTTCAGTCTGAGCTCAGCTTGTTATTTTGCAAATTCTGCATAGACTGAATAAGTACCGCTCGTTAGGGAAAACCAGGCGTTATTTCAACAAGTTACACTCAAATTGGAAACAAAATAGCTACCCGGGCTTTGGTTGTAAGTAACATCAGGTACTGGCAACTGCGGCTGATAAAACCAGCGGAGTTTTCCCATGAATAAGTACACCATTAAAACCATTTTTATCGGTTTTATGTTTGTTTCACTGTTACTGATCACGCTGGTAACGGCCTGGATCAATACCAGTCAGTTCTCCAACCTGTATTACAGCCAGACTGAACATGAATACCTGCCAAATAGTGTCGGGCGCGTTAGCGAACAAATCAGAGGCGAAATTATGCGCCCTATCCTGCTGTCAGAAGCTTTGGCGGATAACGCGCTATTACATGACTGGATGCGAAGTGGCGAAACAGCAGCGGCCAATCACGCTCAGGTGCTGGCTTATTTTAAGCAGCTGCAACAAAATTCCGGCGCCTCCACTATGTTCTGGGTGTCGGACGCCAGCAAAACTTATTACACTGAAGAAGGTGTATTTAAAACAGTCTCAAGCAGCGAGCCGCGCGACAGCTGGTTTTTTAATTTTCTGCAAAGCGCTGAAAAACGTGAACTGGCCATCGATCCCAATGAAAAAACCGGCACCCTGACGTTATTTGTGAATGTGGTGGTGAATGTCGATGGTAAAAGGGCTGCTGTGGCCGGTTTGGGTTATGACATTTCAAAAATTTCTGATTTGGTCAGCAGCTTTAAACTGGGTGAACAAGGTTCGTTGTTTTTAGTCAATGCCAAAGGCTTGATTGTTGCCCACAAAGATAAAAGTCTGATTGGCAAAAACATCAAAGAAGCCGGCGTCTTCAGTGCTTTTGCTGCGCTGACCAATAACGGCAATACAGGCTTTCGTTTTGGCAAGCTGGAGCTAGCCGGCAACGACGTGTATTACGGTATTCAGGATGTCCGTGACACTGGCCTGACTGCAGTTGCACTGATGCCCACAGCACAAATCACCGGTGCCATTGATGAAGTGACCGCCATTGCGGTTGGCGTCAGTGTGGTCATTGCCGCTATTTTTATTGCGCTGACTGTGGTGTTTGGGAATGCACTAAGTCAAAGCATCCGTCGGGTTGGCGATGACTTACTGGCAATGTCAGGCGATGGTGGTGACCTGCGCAAAAGGCTCGATGACAGTGCTGATAATGAATTGGGCCATCTGGCCAAAGGTTTTAATGGCATTATTGGTAAAGTGGGTCAGTTAGTCGGTGAAATTAAAGCCGCTGAAACTGCGATTAAAGTAGACATAGAACAACTGGCCACTCTGGTACGCAATACCTTCAGCGCCACTGAAGCACAGCGTGCCCAAACCGATCAGGTTGCCACTGCTATTACCGAAATGGGTCAAACCATAGTGGAAGTGTCCGGCATTGCCCACCGCACTGCGTCCGACACCGAAACTGCAGTGCAGGAAACAGTGACCACCAGCGACTATATGGCCAAAACCGCCGACACTATGACAGAGCTGAATAAAGTGATGCTGATGGTGGATCGCACCATTAATGATTTTGCCCAGCAAGCGTCCGCTATCAACTCCGTAGTAGAAGTGATCAACGCTATCTCCGAACAAACCAATTTGCTGGCATTAAACGCCGCCATTGAAGCAGCACGGGCTGGTGAACAAGGCCGTGGTTTTGCTGTAGTGGCCGACGAGGTCAGAAATCTGGCCAAACGCACTCAGGATTCAACCTTACAAATCCGGGATCAGATCAGTCAGTTACAACAAACCTCCAATCAGTCGTTACAAGCCATTAAACAAGGCATGCAAAGCAGTGAACAGGTGACAGAACATACCCAGCTGTCGGTGCAGTCACTGAATCAAATTCAGCATAAGTTTGCTGAAATCAGCGGCGGTAACCATCAGGTGGCAGCAGCCACTGAAGAACAAGGCAGTGTAGTGGAACATATTAATGAATCAGCCCACCTGATTGCCGGCAGCGCCGCAGATATCCACCACAATGCCCAGCAACAGATCATTGCCATTGACAGCCTGACCCAAAGGGCTGAACAGCTGCGCATGCTGGTGAATCAATTTAAAGTGTAAGGAGCAGAAGATGAAGATTTCAAAGCTGATGTTTGCCAGCGCCACTCTTTTGTGTTGCGGTGCTGCCAATGCCGATATTTTATGGCAGGACTTAAGTCTGACGTATTTAAAAGGTTCCAACTACCGGGTTGGGGATCCGGATCGGCAGGTCTATACCCTGGAGCATGTGGCCGGCACCAGTTGGGGTGACAGTTTTATGTTCCTTGATCATTTACGCAGCGACAATGGCAACAGGGAAAATTATGGTGAATGGGCCCCCCGTTTTAGCCTGGGTAAACTGTCAGGCAACAGCATGGCATTTGGTATGGTCAAAGACGTGCTGATTGCCACCCAAATTGAAATGTCGAATTTTCAGACCAACTATTTATATGGGGTGGGTTTTGATTTGGCATTGCCGGCTTTTAAATACACTCAGCTGAATTTATACCGCCGGCAAAATGAAAACCTTGATGACAGCTGGCAAGCCACGCTGGTCTGGGGTTTGCCTTTTGAGATTGGCGGTCAGCAATTTGTCTATGACGGTTTTATCGACTGGGCCAGTGCCAGTTCTGCTCAATCCGCCCATATGAATTTTACGTCACAGCTCAAATGGGCGTTACATCCGCTGTTGGGTATTCAGAGCAAACTTTATCTGGGCGTTGAATACGCATATTGGCTGAATAAATTTGGTATCCAGGATAGCCCGGGCTTTCGCAGCGACGAGTCTAACCTGAACCTGCTGGTCAAATGGCATTTTTAAAGCGCACAGCAGCAAAACCTAAAACAACACCAAAAGCACAGCAATAAAACGCTGTGTTAAAAACGCCGCACCTGCGGTGTTTTTTTTAAGCGCACTTTGACAGGTCAAAATCTTTAACGCAGATCTAGTGCACTGTGACCGTTTTTCTGATAAAACTCAGTGGCAAATTGCGGAGCGGATGTATTCAAGCAGTAGCCAAAACATAAACAAAAAGTTACAATTCGACGCTATCTGGTTGTACTGCTAAGTAAATTTAGTCTGCAACACAGCCGCAGCCCCAAACTGTGGCCTGCTTTCCCGGAATTTGAACACCAACAATACCAAACAGCTGCCCGCTTGTGATAGCTGGCGCCGGAGCTTGTGTTTATGAGTGAATATTTGCAAATAAAACAGTTGTGTGATGAATGGCAAAGCAACGGCCAGCCCATCTCACTCAGTGCGCTGGCAAATTACACCGGCAAAGCAGCCCGTCAGCTCGAACCGCATTTTTTGCAGTGGCAACAACAACAAATTGACCCGGATTTTGTTTTTGACGCCGAATTTGTTGCAGCCTTTAAACAACAAGCCAACCGTTATGCGCAAAATTTAACGGCGCAACTGCAGCAGGAATTACACAACCTGCAGCAAAGTTATCAGCAACTGCAACAACAACAGCATCAGCTGACAGAAGAACTGTATGCTGCGCAGCAACGTGAAACCAGGCACAGCAGCCATGCCGCCAGTCTGGAACAACAGCAGATCCAGCTACAACAACAATTAGAAAATGCGCTTGAAGCGTCAGAACAGCAACAAGCCCAATTATTACAACTGCAAAGTGCCTTAACCGAACAACAATATCTGCTGCAGCCACTACAACAGCAGGTGCCACAGTTACAGCAGGAATTGCAGCAAAGCCAGCAGCAACTGGCTGACACTGAACAAAAACGGCAAATTCTGGAAGAAGCACAGTTATTACAGCTGCAACATCAGGCAGCACTGAGCACGCAGCTGGCGCAGTTGTCCGAACAAAATGCCCAACTGGCGCAGCAACTTGACAGTAAAAATCAGGCTCAGATCAATGCCACCCAGGAGCTCAGACAAGCAGAGCAGCAGTTATCACAACTTCAGCAGCAGCTTGTGCAACAACAGGAAAAACAGCAGCAGCTGGAACATCAACTGAGCGCACAGCAACAACAACAGCTGCAACTGCAAAGTGAATTTCAGCAGGCACAGCAGCAGGAAGCACAGTTACAACAGCAGCTGCAGCAAAGCGAAGCAGAAAAACAACAGCTGGCCGCTGCCCTTCAAAGCAGCACAGAGCAGCAGCAACAACTGGCCGAGCAGCTTGGCAATAGTGCCAGCAGCCAGCAGCAAACCGTGGCGCAGCAGCAACAGCTGCAGCAACAACTAGACACACTGCAGGCCGAACTGAGTCGGTTGCAACAACAAAATGAAGCTTTAACAGCGTCGGCACAACAAGCAGAACAAAGTGTGGCGCCGCTGCGCCAGGAAAGAGATGCAGCAGTTGCAGCCCAGAGTGGCCAGCAACAACAACTGGATGAATTGCAGTTTAAGCTGACACAGGCACAAAGCGAAAGTGCCAGACTCAGTCAGTATCTGCCGGAGCTGGAGCAAAACCTGCAGCAACTTCGCGAAGTCAATTCGTTATTAAAAGAGCAAAACGCCAGCACCGCTGAGCACCAGAGTAGCCAGCGTGAAACCATCAAACAACTGCGCGAAGAAGTACTGCAACTGCGGGAACAAACAGCTCAGGCTCAGGCTGAACGCAAACAAATGGCAGAGCAGAATCAGCAGCTGTTAGAGCAGATTTCTTTTGTGAAAACCAACTCAACAGCCACTATTGAACGCTTAACCCGCAACTGGGAGCAGGCGCAGGCCAAGCTCAAACAACTGGAGTCTGGTGGTTAAAGCCCTGCCCCGCAGCAAAGTTGAAGACAACAGCAGCAATACGCTGCTGTTTTTTTATAGCCCTGCCACTATGGTCATAACACCCAGCAGCATAAACACGGCGCAGGCAGCGCGGCGTGCTAAATTCAGCGGCAGCTTTTCCATCAGATAACGTCCGGCATAAACCACAGGCACGTTAGCCGCCAGCATGCCAAGGGTGGTGCCGATGATCACCAGCGTCAGCTCTGAGGGGTAATTGGCAGCCAGCAGCACTGTAGCGATTTGGGTTTTATCACCAATTTCTGCCAGGAAAAACAAAATACAACTGGCGGCAAAAGCACCATATTTGAGCACAGCGTTTTCTTCACTGTCGTCTTTATCCGGGATCAGCAACCACAGCGCCACCGCAATAAAAGAGCCACCGAGCAACCAGGCATGCCAACCTTGCGGAATAAACTGCGCCACCCAGGCGCCCAGCCAGGCCGATGCAGCATGATTGAGTAAAGTGGCCACCAGAATACCGGCAACAATAGCCAGACGGGAGCGAAAACGCGCGGCCAGAAATAAACTTAACAGCTGGGTTTTGTCACCGATTTCAGCAATAGCGACACCGGTAAAAGAATAAAACAAGGCATCCATAATAATACTCAGCGGGAATTGGACATAAGACAGAACTGCGGCTCCCGCTTTGGGCCACAGTGCTGTCTCAGGTCTCATCAAACCGGCAGGACCGGTTGCTGTTGCCATGTGCATTGAGACACAAGTGTGTTGACAACAACGCTGCCATTTCTGGCAACAGATTACTCCCCCAAGCAGGAAGGCGGGCATTGTAGCGAGCCGGCTAGCGCTTGTGCAAGCAAAAAAGCGGGGATATCAAATTTTTCTGAATCAGCTACAGCGGCAAGGTTGTTCGCGGCAAAAAAAACCACAGCCCAAGCTGTAATGCCAGTCAGTTAAGCTGACTGGCATTATTTTTTGTGCGGATATTTACC
>NZ_DAIPZL010000024.1:0-21964 GCF_036782235.1 Rheinheimera sp.
CTCTTTGAGTTAGTTTATCTAACTGAAAGGTGTCTAGGAAATTAGTGGCGATTCAAATTGTATTCATCACTCATTAAACTTTTAAGCTTTTTTTGGAATTTTTCAGTCTCTTTGAATGTTTGAAATTTTCGTCGTTTATACGTTTCGAACTCGGCCCCCACTAACTCAAGATGCTCTATAACCACCCCTCGGCTTACCCTTAAAACAATGTATTTTTCATAGCTTGAACCATATCCCATATGAACGTAGTTAGTGATTTTTCCGTGGGGAATAATTAATGCTCCAGAATACCAGTGTGCAATAATTTCTTTTTTATTAGGAAAGATACTATTTAAAATACTCAAATCATCGTAACTGTGCTCTTTAGTTTTTGAGCTAACACTTATTGTCATATCTGTTAAAAGTAGATTGCCTGCCTCTATTTTCCAAGATGCTACATAACCTCTCCAGTTTGCTGATGAAATTGAGGCGTCTTTTGGTGGTTCCCATTTAATCTCGGTTAAATGTTTTTCTAACGGATTTGTATTTAAGCGATATTTAACATGATTAATTTCGATTGCGTCGGGTGCTTGGGCTGTAGCGAAACAGCCAAATGAAATAAAACTTAACAAAAAAAATACTGCAATATTGAATGTCACGATATCTCCTTGATAAGCCTAACAATTTAATAGAAAGCAAAACGCCTGCAAGACGAACATTTTTCTGCCTTCTTTCATGATTTTTACTCATGCCAAACTAGCGTTTATGTAACTCTATTTCAACATTTTTTTCTTAAATCACTAAAATTATGGACGACAAAATCTATACAGAAGCTATGCAAGTTGGTGGATTTTTTACTCAAACCGAACCACTGTTTATTTAAACAGCTATTCGAGTGTACAAAATGGCCTCACCTTTTTTAGATTACGTCAGGGAATTTATGGTGTCGCGGCGTTATGCCAAACGCACGGTCGATACTTATCTGTATTGGATCAGGTTTTATATTTTGTTTCACCACAAACGCCATCCGAATCAGCTGTCGGATGCCGATGTTGAGCAATTTTTGTCTTACCTTGCCAATCAGCGAACTGTGGCGGTGAAAACCCAGGCTACCGCTTTGAATGCACTAAGTTTTTTATACCGTTATATTATTTTGCGTCCGCTGTCGCTAAACCTGAATTTTAATAAGGCGCGGGTGGCACAAAAACTACCTGTGGTGCTTACCCGGGTTGAGGTACAGCAAGTGTTGGCCTTGATTGAGCCCAAATACAAACTCCTGACACAACTGATGTATGGCAGTGGTTTACGTTTAATGGAAGCGGTTCGTTTACGGGTGCAGGATATTGATTTTGATTATTTATCGGTGCTTATCTGGCAGGGCAAAGGCAATACAAACCGCCGCGTTACGCTGGCTCCAGAGCTGATCCCCGCTTTGAAGTTACAGATTGAGTATGTAAAACAGTATTTTCAGACAGATTTGCATAACCAGAATTATGCCGGCGTCTGGTTGCCTTTTGCGTTAGCGCGCAAATATCCGGCAGCGCCAAAAGAAATCGGCTGGCACTATTTATTTCCGTCTGCGTTGCTCAGCCAGGATCCTGAATCAAAGTTGATACGCCGACATCATGTAGACGAAACCACAGTGCGACGGGCGATAAAAGTAGCGGCTAAAAGGGCGAAAATTCAGAAAAATGTGACCTGCCACACTTTGCGCCATTCCTTCGCTACTCACTTGCTAGAAATGGGTGTGGATATCAGAACAGTACAGGAACAACTGGGTCATAAAGATGTAAAAACCACCCAAATTTATACCCATGTGCTGCAACGGGGTGGCAATGCGGTCAAAAGCCCTTTGTCGTTATTTTTTCAATCAAATCAAGTCTGATAGCAAAAGTACCGCCCCCCGTTTAGCGAGCAGTTGTTTTGGCCGATTTTGAGGTTTTAAGCCGACAACTGTCTGAGCGGGGTGACGCTAGCACCCGCCGCCCCGTGGTTTTAAAAAGCAGGCGGCGCCTCAAAAGCGAGTCAAAACAGCGGGCTTTCGAGCGATCCCGGGGTCGTTTTTTGCGTCACTTTTTGTCGACACAAAAAGTGACTCGCCCGCGGAGGCGAGTCTCCGCTTCTATAGCGCTGAAAGCTGAAAGCTGAAAGCTGAAAAGCATCGATGCTATGCCGCTGACAGCAATTGAACCACATTGGTGGTGCAAAACCGCCACCCGGCGTACTGCCTTTGGCGAGTACGCCCTACCCATCATTTGCGGGTTGATGAAGCTGCAATCACAATGCCGACACCGGTAACTACAGGCATCAAACTGGCAGATTTACTCCACTTGTCTTAACTTAGCCGCTTCGGCATAATCTTTTGCGGCGCGCCATTCCAGCGTGCTTTTTAACAGCAGTGTCAGCAGTGCCAATAACGCCAGCAAGGACGACACGGCAAAAGCGGCGGCAAACTGGTATTCGTTATAAAGAATTTCGATATGCAGTGGCATGGTGTTGGTTTGTTCGCGGATCTTGCCCGACACCACAGAAACAGCACCAAACTCGCCCATAGCGCGGGCGTTACATAAAATAATGCCGTACAACAGCGCCCATTTAATCGAAGGCAAAGTCACCCGCCAAAAGGTTTGCCAGCCGCTGGCGCCTAAGGTGAGCGCAGCTTCTTCCTGCTCGCGGCCCTGCTCCTGCATCAAAGGGATGAGCTCGCGCGCCACATAAGGAAAGGTGATAAAAATTGTCACCAGCACTATGCCTGGCACGGCAAACATCACACCTAAGTCGTGTTCGTTCAGCCATTCGCCCCACCAACCGCGGGCGCCAAAAATCAGCATAAAACTTAAACCGGCAATCACAGGCGACACCGCAATAGGCAAGTCGATTAATGTGATTAATAACTGCTTGCCGCTAAAACGGAATTTGGCAATGGCCCAGCTGGCCGCCAGACCAAAAATCACATTACAGGGCACTGCTATCAGCGCTGCTATTAAGGTGAGTTTTATCGCATGAGCAGCGGCAGGTTCGGTAATTGCAGCCAGATACACACCCCAGCCTTTGGCAAAAGCTTCACCAAACACTATCACCAGCGGCAATAACAAAAACAAAGTTAAAAACCCAAGCGCCAGCGCTGTTAATAACCATCTTAACCACAAAGGTTCGGCCGTGGCTTTACGCAGCTGCACCGCGGGCACAGTGTTTAAGCTGTTTAATTCAATCACACTCATTTTGTCCCGCCCTGTCTTTGGTTGCTCCAGTGCTGCAATGCATTAATCAGCAGCAATAACAAAAATGAAATCAGCAGCATCACAGTGCCAAGCGCGGCGGCGCCGGCGTAATCGTATTGCTCCAGCCGCGACATAATTAACAGCGGGGTAATTTCGGTACGAAACGGCATATTGCCACTGATAAACACCACAGAGCCGTATTCGCCAATGGCGCGGGCAAATGCCAGGGCAAAGCCTGTCAGTAAAGACGGAATAAGCGCCGGAAATATCACCCGGCAAAACGTTTGTAAGCGGTTGGCTCCTAAGCTGGCCGCTGCTTCTTCCAGCTCTTTATCAATGTCTTCCAGCACCGGCTGCACTGTGCGCACCACAAAAGGCAAACCAATAAAAATAAGCGCCAGCGTCACGCCAAAAGCGCTGTAAGCCACCTTAATGCCAAGTGCATGAAAATATTGGCCAATCCAGCCATTGGGGGCATAAAGTGCGGTTAAGGCAATACCGGCCACTGCCGTTGGCAAGGCAAAAGGTAAATCAACCAGTGCATCCACTATTTTTTTGCCGGGAAAGCTATAACGCACCAGCACCCAGGCCACCAGCAAACCAAAGACCAAGTTCACCAGCGCTGCCACCAAAGAAGCGCCAAAAGTCAGCTGGTAGCTGGCAATAGCCCGCTCTGTGGTTACCACTTGCCAGAAATCGGCCAGGCTTAACTCAAAACTTTTCAGCAGCAACGCCGACAATGGAATAAACACAATCAAACTTAAATAAAAGGTGGTAAAGCCCATCGACAGGCCAAAACCGGGTAACACCGATTTTTTACGTTTGGAAAAAAAGCCCAAGGCTCACCTCGTACAAAACATTTATGGGTTATGGGTTTCGTCCGGCATCTATACCGGTTTTACTGATGCTGCAAACAGCACCCGCTACCGCCTTCACAAGCGTTAACAACAGCCGCCTTAACGGTAAATGCTGTCAAAAATGCCACCTTCGGCAAAATGGGTTTGTTGCAGTTTGGCCCAGCCACCTAAATCGTCGGCACTGACTAACTTCATGGCCGGAAACTTATCGGCAAATTCGCGGGCAACAGTGCTATCCACAGGCCGGTAATAATGTTTGGCCACAATACGTTGTGCTTCCGGGCTGTATAAATATTCGAGATAAGCCTTGGCCAGAGCTAAATTGCCTTTTTTCTGCGCCTGTTTATCCACCACCGCCACCGACGGCTGTGCCAGCACCGACACTGAAGGCACCACAATTTCAACTTGGTATGCGCCCAGCTCGTTGACGGCTAAAAAGGCTTCGTTTTCCCAGGTCAGCAGTACATCGCCAATGCCACGCTGCACAAAAGTAGTGGTAGAGCCGCGCGCGCCAGAGTCCAGCACCGGCACATTACGGTAAATTTTGCTGACAAAAGCTTTGGCTTCTTCGTCGCTCTGGCCCTGAGCCTTGGCATAAGCCCAGGCGCCGAGATAATTCCAGCGGGCACCACCCGAGGTTTTTGGATTGGGGGTGATCACATCCAAACCGTCGCGGGTTAAATCGTGCCAGTCGGTAATTTGCTTGGGGTTGCCTTTGCGCACCAGAAACACAATGGTCGAGGTGTAAGGTGCACTTTGGTGTGGCAGGCGATTTTTCCAGTCGGCTGGCAATAAAGCTGCAACCTTGGCCAGCGGATCAATATCCACTTCCAGCGCTAATGTGACCACGTCGGCACGCAGACCATCCAGCACCGAACGCGCCTGACTACCAGAGCCGCCATGCGACTGCTCCACCTTCACTGTGCCGCCAGTTTTGGCTTGCCAGTAGCTGGCAAAAGCTTTGTTGTAGTCGCGGTATAACTCGCGGGTGGGGTCGTACGACACATTTAACAGTGTTTGTTCTTTGGCAACTAACGGCAGTGCTGTGCTGAATGCCGCCAGCACCAAAACAACCCACCATGACTTTCTTTTCATCGCAATATCCTGTGCAGCTTTGTTGCCGCGCCAAATTTCAAAACTGGATATTCAGACGTCTGAACATCTTTTTATTGGCGCAGACTAAAACAAATCACACAAGATAAAAAGAATCAAAAAGTACTTCTCTATATCAAAAAGAAATATGCAGCGGACGCCGCCGGAAAAAATGCCACCACAGCCACAACAACAAGCTGCCTGCCCAGTAGCTGATAAACAGCTGGCTTAGCGACACTGCCACAGCTGTAATTGGCCACAACAAGCTTTGGCTTAGCAATAACAAAGTAGCCAGCACAGTAACGCCGGGCAAAGCAGGTAGCAGCACCGCCAGCAGTTGATGCCAGCGGCCGGGTGTAAGCCGGTGAAGCGCCGCTTTGACACCAAGCCAAATCATCCAGCAGCTGATAAAACCAAAACTCAACAACATAAAACGCAGCAGCGCGCCGGCATACAAGGACTGATGCAGGCCATACACAAATTGGCGCAGCTGCGCCAGCGGCTTGTTGCCAGCCTGCTCTGTTGCTGCAGCTGCTGTAAAAGGTGGGGCTGCAGGGACTGGCTGCCACTGCCGGTTGCTCGTCATTTGAAATAACAGCGTCTGTGGCTGATTGCCTACTCTGTCACTTGCACTGCTGCTGACAAGTATTGTGCTTTGTGGCCGGCCCGGTGCACTGATGCTGATTTTACCAATGGCCTGCCCCTGAAAAGCCTGCGCTGCAGCCTGCCACACAGGGCTGAATTCAGGCACAACACCGGCTTTTGCATCTGCTTTGGACATCACAGCTGCTGCAACGCCAGGCTGAGCCAGCGGAAATAATTCGGTGTAAAACTGATAAGGATTGTGCGGATACAACAGCTGCTGCGGTGCACTGTTTTCACTGAACATCTGGGTTAACCAGCCGCTGAGGGCAAATAACAAGGCAAAAGGCAAAGTGAGCAGCGCCAGCTGCTGATGCCTGCGCCTTGCGATGAAATGATGTTGTTTCTGCTGCTGAGGTTGCTGACTGTCTGAACGCACAGCGGCTGCCGCTGGCATCGGCCTGAATAAAGCACGCCACTGGCCTTTAAGGCTTAATAAACCACTGACAGTTAACAACAACCATAATAAAGCGGCAAAAGCCACCAGACTGCGGCTGTGCTGGCCCGCCAGCTGCAATAAATTAAAATGTAGCTGAAAAAACCAACCGCCAAGCTGGTGCTCGGTCGCGCCAAATCTTAATGGCCTGGGCTCAAGCAGCGGCTCACCGCTGTGTGGATGCAGATATTGTTGGATCAGCGCGCCCTGATTTTTTGCTTGGGCCTGATCAGCAGCACTCTGCCAGTGTAGTTTCAGATAAGGTGCACGCTGATCTGGTAATTCGATATACCAGTGCTGTGCCGTTGCGGCATGTTGCTGCAAATGTTGGAGCGCCAGCGCTACGCTGTGTTTTGCCTCTGGAAGCTGTGCCGGCAAACGAACGCCGGAGCTTGCCTCAAGCTGCCAGGTATCCAGCTCAGCACGGTAAAAACTCAGACTGCCGGCAAAAATAATCAGCCACAATAACAACGCCAGGCCAAGCCCCAGATAAAGATGCAGCTGACGTAACCTTTGCAAAAATCCATTCATGACAAAAGACCGCCCTGCTTGCAACTACTACCGCGGCCGCAAAAACCAATTAACTTTTTAATTAATATCAACAAATTAACGCAACCACCATGGCAAAACGCAGCATAAAGTCAGCAGCAGGTAACCGCCAAAACCGCGCCAGGAGCGCGGCCATAAACCCGGCAGCAGCCACAACAGCAATAGCAGCGGGCCAAAAAAACTGGCCGCTATCACAGCTTCGGTCGGCACCAGCCAGAAACTTAACAACCAGGCCAGCAGCGCCGACACCGGCGCCAGCAACAGAGCACAACCGCCAAGTAGCAACAGGCTACGCAGCAGCATAGAGCGGGACAAGGTGCGTAAGCCAGAGTGAAACAAGCTACTCAACCAAAGCCGCCGTTGCACTTATTGCTGCCACAATAATTGCAGCTGGTTATTCAGCTCTGGCTGATGTTCCTGACTGCCATAAGGCAATACCAAATCTTCTTTGCCATCGTTGTTTAAATCGGCCACCAGCGCTTCCATGCCGCGTTTTGGCATCGGCAACTGCTGTTTTGTGCTTTTATCGCTGAAAAACTTGGCACCCACCGGGCCGTAACTGCGCAAAGTGTTGTTACCATCCCCCACCACCAGCATGCTCTTGCCTTGTGCGGTTTTTAACACTGTCGCCAGCGGCATATTCACCGAACCACTGCCAATGCTGATTTCAACTGTGACATCCTGCTGATACACAGCTTTGTTGCCAAAACTGCCATCCGGTTGTTGTTTGTAAAACTGCAGCTCCACATTGGCCGTGCCTGCCACCAGGGCGCGGATAATAGAACGCACGCCAATTTGCGCCGCCGGTGTGTAAAAATCTAATTTTTTGTCGTTGTCTAAGTCAACAAAACGCACATCAAACTGCACCCCTGAGGTATTAATTTTATGCTGCGGCTGCGGTGGGAACTGCACGCCCGTTGTGGTTTTTTCACCATAATGCAGCTGATAAGTATAATTTTGCTCCATCACATCCACATAAAACTGCTGCTGCACCACTAAGTCGACCACACCGTCGCCGTTAATATCGGCCAACCGTTCCAGCCGGGAAATTTTTAGGCCCTGATAACTGCGGCCATCACCACCACGCATTTGCGCCTGATTATCGGGTGTCAGGCCAAGGCCCAGTTGTTTTTGTTCGGCCTGGGTAACAAAACTGCCGCCAGCTTGCTGATGAAACACCACTAAAGAGTCGTCTTTGGCAAAGGCAATATCGGTGTAACCGTCCAGGTTCAGATCCGCTAGCAGCGGCTTGCGCGCTATATAGGTGGGTTCTTCATCAAACGCCTGCATCTGGCTGTCAATTGGCAAACTAAAATGGCGGAAGCTGCCGTCGCTCTGCTGCATCCACAGCTGATAAGCGTTAAAGTCGGGCAATAAAAAGTCACTGAGCCCGTCCTGGTTTAAATCAAAACTAAAATCGAGCAATTTTAGTCGTTTACTGTCCACCACCCGGTATAACGAGCTGCTGGTAAATAACGAGCGCCATTCCCCATCCTGCGTTGTGCTGCCATTTTGCAGGTGTGGCAATAACGGCGCTTTTTCACTGCCACTGCGTTGTTCTGTGGTATTGAGTAAGTTCTGGCTCTGGCTATGCGGCACCTTGGTGGCCGGCTGATAATGCAACACACCTTCGGTGCTCAGCACCACCAGCTGCCCTCCACTAAAACCGGCCAGATTTGCCTGCTGAAAAAACTGCGCTTTTTGTGGAATAGGCAGCTGTCGTGCACTGTTGTTGGTTAAATCCACTGCACTTAACCAGCGATATTCACTGTTATGGCCTGTCACCAGCAAGGTAGGGTTGTTGCTGAGTTTTAATAACTGCCCATTGGCCGGATGCTCCAACGGCACTGTGGTTGCGGTAAAAGCAGGTGCCGCCAGCGCCTGACCGGCCACAGATAAAGCTGAACACAGCAGCAGAGGATAATGGATAAACTGATATTGCATGACAAACTCCCTGTGAATCGCACCAGATGATACGCAGCTTACGCCCTTTCAGAGCGGCTAAAATGTAACAAATTCAATATCAAAGCTAATAATTTTTTACTTATGGCCAAAAGCTGCCGGCACAAGCCGAAAAAAAGCACGGTCAGCACAGGCCAGACAAGGTAAACTAACGGCATTATTTTTACGGTGAGTGTTGTTATGTCGATTAACTGGTTTCCCGGCCATATGCACAAGGCGCGCAAAGAAATCGCCGAAGTGATGCCGCAGGTTGATGTCATTATTGAAATGCTGGATGCCCGCATTCCGTTTTCCAGCGAAAACCCATTGGTGCCTGAGCTACGCGGTGACACCCCATGTATTAAGGTGCTGAATAAAGCCGATTTAGCCGACCCTGCCATTACCAAACTGTGGCAACAGCATTTTGAACAACAGGCCGGTGTAAAAGCTATTCCGATCAGCCAGCAAAACCCGGAACAAATCAGGGCCTTACTGGATTTATGCACCGAGTTATTGCCGGAGCGTAATTTTGAAGTGCGCGGCGCCCGCGCCATGATTATGGGTATTCCAAACGTCGGTAAATCGACCCTGATCAATACCTTAGCCGGCCGTATTATTGCCAAAACCGGCAACGAAGCTGGCGTGACCAAAGCACAACAAAGGATCAAACTGGAAAACGGTGTGATCTTAACCGATACCCCGGGCTTTTTATGGCCCAAATTAAGCCCGGCCAGCTGTGGTTACCGTTTAGCGGTGACAGGTGCCATTAAAGACACCGCCTTTGATTACGCCGACATTGCCATGTTTGCCGCCGACTATCTGCTGAAAACCTACCCTGAACAAGTGATGGCACGTTATCAGCTCAAAGAGCAACCGGAAAACGATTTGGCCTTGTTAGATGCCATAGGCCAGCGCCGTGGTTGTATGGTCAAAGGTGGTGTGGTGGATTTAACCAAAGCCGGCACTATTCTGATCACCGAATTACGCGCCGGTTTATTTGGCCCTGTCACGCTGGAAACACCAGAGATGGTGACACAGGAATTGGCCGATGCTAAGTTAGAGCAAGCCCGCATCGAAAAAGAAAAAGCCGAACGCGAACAAGAACGTATCAGAAAAGCCAAAAAGAAATACCGCTGAGTCGGCACCTTAAAACCCAACTCAGCCCAGATAATGGAGTGAGTTATGTTGTGGTCCCGTATCCAACAGGCGATGTTGTGCACTTTAGTGTGCAGCTCGCCTGCCCTCGCCGCCCCTGTCATAGTCGACAATATCAAAGGTTATGGTTTTGACGAAAAACGCCAGCTGGTGGAATTCAACAGCCTGGCCTTTGACGATGAAAGCGGCAAAGTGCTGGCTCGTGGCAGCAACCTTGCCGCCAGTTACCCCAATGCACAAAAAATTAATGGCCAGGGCAAAACCCTGCTGCCCGGTTTAATTGACGGTCACGGTCATGTGTTGGGGCTTGGTCAGAATTTAAGTCAGGTGGATTTACGCCAGAGCAGCAGTGAAGCCCAGGCCGTGGCCCAGGTGGCCGCTTTTGCCAAAAACCAGCCACAGGCGCAGTGGATTTTAGGTCGGGGCTGGAATCAGGTGCTGTGGCCCACCCAACAATTCCCCACTACCCAGCTGCTGGACGAAGCGGTCAAAGACAAACCGGTCTGGTTAACCCGGGTCGATGGCCATGCCGGCTGGGCCAATAGCAAAGCTTTGGCATTGGCTGGCATTAATAAAGACAGTATTGACCCACCAGGTGGCCAAATTCAGCGTGATGCCAATGGCAACCCGACCGGCGTGTTAATAGATAACGCGATGTTATTGCTGGAAAAACAAATTCCACAACAAAATGACGCTGAGCGTGAAGCTGCGCTTAAAGCCGCTTTTGACCATTTATTGTCATTGGGTATTACCAGTGTGCATGACGCCGGCATTGATGCAGCCAACCTTTTGGCTTATCAAAAACTGGCCAGCGAAAAACAGCTGCCGCTGCGTATTTACGCCATGTTAAGCGCCACAGATCCAAATCTGGAAAGCTGGCTTAAAGCAGGGCCAGTTGATGATGCCAATGATTACCTCGACGTCAAATCAGTGAAAATTTATGGTGATGGTGCCCTTGGCAGCCGCGGCGCCGCATTATTGGCTGATTACAGTGATAAAAAAGGCGAAAAAGGTTTATTACTCACCCAGCCAGACAAGCTGACAGCTGTGATGAAACTCACCATAGAAGCCGGTTTTCAGGCCAATGTGCACGCCATTGGTGATTATGCCAATCAGCTGGTACTGGACAGATTTGAGCTTTTGACCAAGCCGGAGCAACGCGAAGCCGGCCGTCACCGCATTGAACATGCGCAGATAGTAGCGCCTAAAGATATTCCACGTTTTGCTGTTTTACAGGTATTGCCGTCGATGCAACCGACACACGCCACTTCAGATAAAAATATGGCCGGTGATCGCTTAGGTCCGGCGCGGCTGCGCGGTGCTTACGCCTGGCGCAGTTTTGTTGATCAGGGCAGCCGTATTGTCGGCGGCTCCGACTTCCCGGTGGAATTAGCCAATCCGTTCCATGGTTTGCATGCGGCGGTAACCCGGCAGGATCAGCAAAACCAACCCCCTGGTGGCTGGTTGCCGGAGCAAAAGCTGAATATCACCGAAGCGCTGCGCAGTTTTACCGTGGACGCAGCTTTCGGCGCTTATCAGGAACAAGCTATGGGTAGTTTACAACCCGGCATGTGGGCCGATTTTATTCTGCTGGATAGGGACCCGGTGAAAGGCCCGGCAGAGCAAATCTGGCAAACCCAGGTACAACAAACTTATGTGGCCGGCAAGTTGCTGTATCAGCGCCCTTAACGCCGGCAACTGTGGCCGCTACGGCAGAAATTTGGGGTGGCAGCCATATTTGCCGCTGAATTTGTGCCGGAAGCAGGCTACACTGCTCCCATCCGGGCGCCCTATGGGCGTCCTTTTATTTTTAGCCCGGACAAACCGATGATCAGTCAAAAATGGACCAAATTAATTAAGTCGCTGCAGCTGAAAAAATTCAGAAAAGCCGAGCAGCTGTTTTTTGTTGAAGGTGAAAAAGCCGTGCTGGAAGTGCTGGCCTCCGGCTGGCCGGTGAAAGCGTTATTTGGTACGCCGGATTTTCTCGACCGTCACCCCGACGCCGCCATCGCTGCTGAACTGGCGCACCCCTGCACTGCGGCGGAGCTGGAAGCTGTGGGCACCTTTGCCAGCAATAATGCCGCTATAGCCGTGGTGCAACTGCCCCAATACGCCCCTTTTACCGAACAACCAGGTGACTGGGTGCTGGTGCTGGATCAAATTAACGACCCTGGCAATCTCGGCACTATTATCCGCATTGCCGACTGGTATGGCATTGAGCATATTTTATGCTCCACCGACACTGTGGATGCCTTTAACCCTAAAGTGATCGCCAGCGCCAAAGGCTCGTTTTTGCGGGTGAAACTGCATTATCAGCCGCTGCCGGAGACGCTTGCCAAGGTGCAACAACAGGTGTTTGGCGCTTATTTAGGCGGAGAGTCAGTCCATCAGTTACAACTTTCGCAAGCCGGTGGTTTTATTGTGCTTGGCAATGAAGCCAACGGCATCAGCCAGGCGCTGGAGCCTTTGATCAGCCGCCGTATTACCATTCCGGCTTTTGGCGATGCCGAGTCGCTGAATGTGGGTATTGCCTGCGCTGTGGTGGTGGACAATCTAAAGCGGTTATCCACGCGCTGACACCTGTTCGCTGTTGTTGCCAGAGCAGGATGGGTTGTTGCCGCTCTGGCAAGCACCAGTCGCCGAATCCGCTTTGGCCTTGTACCGGTCTTCCGTTACACTAGCCGTTTTGTCGCTGCAGCCGGAGTGAATGATGTCAACACAGGCCCCAACTGATATTGCCGCCCAATTTCCCACTATTGCTGATTTTGTCGGCCAGACGCCCCTGGTGCGGCTGCAACGCATGGCCGCTCATACCCAAAGCACAGTGTTGTTAAAACTGGAAGGCAATAACCCGGCGGGTTCGGTTAAAGACAGGCCGGCGCTGAATATGATCACTCAGGCTGAGCTGCGCGGTGATATTCAGCCCGGTGACACTATTATTGAAGCCACCAGCGGTAACACTGGCATCGCTCTGGCGATGGCTGCCGCCATTAAAGGTTATCGTATGGTGTTGATTATGCCGGACAATGCCACCAGCGAACGCAAAGCTTCGATGCAGGCTTATGGTGCAGAGCTGATTCTGGTCAGTAAAAAAGACGGCATGGAAGGCGCCCGCGATTTAGCCTTAAAAATGCAGGCAGAGGGCAAAGGCAAGGTGCTGGATCAGTTTAATAACCGGGACAATCCGGCAGCGCATGTGGTAAGCACCGGCCCTGAGATCTGGTTGCAAAGCCGTGGCCTTATTAGTCACTTTGTATCCAGCATGGGCACTACCGGCACCATCATGGGTGTGTCCACTTATTTAAAACAGCAAAACCCTCATATCCAGATCATTGGTTTACAACCTTCTGAGGGCAGTTCTATACCCGGCATCCGGCGCTGGCCTGAAGCTTATCTGCCTGGTTTTTATGATAAATCCAGAGTGGATTTGGTATTGGATGTGTCGGAAGCCGATGCCGTGGCCACTACCAGGCGTTTAGCACGGGAAGAAGGTATTTGTGCCGGCGTCAGTTCAGGCGGCGCCGTGTTTGCCGCAATAAAAATTGCCGAGCAACAGCCAGGCGCAGTCGTGGTTGCCATTATCTGCGACAGGGGCGACCGTTATTTATCCTCTGGTTTATTTAATTATCAGGACTGATTTTGCATTACGAATGGATGGCCCTGGGCGCGGCAATTTGCTGGGCACTTGGCAGTTTAATTTCCGCGCCCGCTTCGGCTCACCTTGGCGCTTTTGCTTTTACCCGCTGGCGTATGGCCTGCGCCAGCCTGATGTTGTGGTCTGTTGCCATTATCAGCGGCAGCTGGCAGAGCTTGCCTGTTGATCAGCTGTGGCTGCTGGCGCTGTCGGGGGTCATTGGCATTCTGATTGGCGACACAGCCCTTTTTGCTTCAATGAACAGGCTGGGCCCGCGCCGTGCAGGAGTACTTTTTGCCACCCATGCGTTGTTTTCGGCGCTATTGGCCTATTTGTTTTTGGGTGAAAAAATCTGGGGCTGGACGCTGTTGGGCTCTGGGTTGTTAGTCACAGGGGTGATGAGCGCCATTTTATTTGGTAAACGCAGCGCCGAGCAGCACCACTGGGAAAGCAGCAACCATCAGCTGGGTATCGGCGTGATGCTGGGTTTGTTATCAGCGCTATGCCAGGCAGTATCTACCCTGATGCTCAAGCCGCTGATGGAAACCGATATCGATGCTATTGCCGCTTCGGCAGTGCGAATGAGCACGGCGTTGATCTGTCATTTGCTATTGTTATGGCTGGGTTTTAAAGTGGCCAGGGTCTATCTGCCTCTCAATGGCAAAGTGCTGGCAATGGTGGCTTTTAACGCCTTTTTATCGATGGGCGTTGGCATGACGTTAATTTTGCAGGCGCTGAAACAAGGGGATGCCGGCATAGTGGCGATGTTGTCATCGGTGAGCCCTGTGGTGGTATTGCCGCTGCTCTGGCTAGTCTATAAACGCCGCCCTGCACTCGGAGCCTGGCTGGGCGCGGCTTTAACAGTGGCTGGTACTGTACTGATTTTAAAACATTAATGTTCGGTATTGTCAGGTTCTGGCTCTTTGTTGTCAGTTGCTATTGCAGGTTTTGCTGTGGCATCGGCTGCAGTATTATCGGCAACTGCACTATCAACCACTGTACTATCAACCACTTCACTATTGATCACTTCACTGTCTGCCGCGCTGTTCTTAGGCAGACTGTGATCCGCTTCTAACACATCAGGCACTGCGCTATTATTTTTACTACCAGGTAGCTGGCTTTCAGCCTGCGGCATATTGTTGTTTTGGTTGTCTTGTTGCGTGTTGTCAGGTTGCTGCTGCTCTGGTTCTATCTCAGGCTCTAACGGCGTCGCCTGTTGTTCCACATGCTGTTTGGGTAATTGATTACGATAAAAATCAATCATGCCCATCACTTCCGACAACGCAAAAGCATGCTGCTCAGTCAGAATTCCATTATGACCGCTGATAATATCGTCCGACACCGCCAGTACCCAAACCGCCTGCATATTGGCGTCTGGACAGGTTTGCACTGTGCGTCTGGCCTGCAATCTGGCGCGGATTTTCCAGCCTGAACGCGGCAGTGTCATCATACAGCCCGGTGTGGCATCATGTTTTTGCAGCGACAACGGAATATTCAGTTTTATCGAACAATCGCCGCGCGGGCAGCGGTCAATGTCATGGGTAATGGCCCAGGAATTGCCCATGGCTCTTTCACCTTCTTTGAGCCAGTTAAAGGCTTTTTTCAGCGCAAAATCACCTTTGGACTGCAATACCACCATAGCGGGCTTTTGCCGGTCCAGGCTCAACAATTCATCCATAGGCCGGTATTCACGGGCAGTAACGGCCGGGTTTAATAGAATAAACAAATTCGGATTGTCTTTGTGCTGCTCGATGGAATGTCTAATGCGGCCTTTACTACCGTGCAGCGCTACGGCACCGCCCAGGCTATGGCCAATGACGGTGTACCTTTGTAGCCGCCCTGCGGCAACTTCCACATCCAGTTTATCCAGCAAGTCGGAAAAACCGGTTTGGCCTATGCGTCTGGCCACTGTTTTGCGCTGAAAAATAGTCGGAAAGTCCAGCGGCTCTATCCAGCTGGTGGCGTCGTCTGAACCATCCAGCCATAAAGGATCATATTTATCACCACGCCAGCCAATATAAAGTCCCACCAGATTTCGTTCGGCGTCACTTTTGGCCATTTGCTGATAAAACTGCTGAAAGGCAATAAAGTTCTCGTCACTTGGCGAAGCGCTGTGATGCCAGCCGTGGATAAAAATAATCAGCTCCGACGGTTGGCCGCCATTACGTGCTAAGCGCGCAGCAAGCCCCGCCCACTGATCAGGGTCATGTGGCTCACCATGATCATTAAATTCAATCACATGGAAATTCTGCTGAGCAATATCGGCGCCAGGCAAATGATAAGCTTTGTCGGGAATATAACTGAGCACCACAGAGACCATCACTATGGCAATCAGCACCAGTTTAAATAACGCGATTTTTTTCAGCATCAGCACACAATACAGCACAATTTTTTGCGGTTTAACGCGGGATCACCAGAAAGGCAAAAACCAACAACAGGCTGGATTCTGGTGGGAAAAATTGGCGAAATTATACCCGAAACAGCGCCGCGGCGGCCAGACCAGATCAAGCCTTATATTTATACTTTACACAGAATAAAGTTGGGCAGATTCAGCAAAGATACAGGCAAAAGCCTGCAAGGCAACAAAACAAAAGAACCACCGGGGTGGTCCTTTTTAGCATCTCGTTATATCAAATGACAGCTCTCTATAAGGCGACTGTTAAGATCAACAGCCGCCCTGAGATGAACCGCAGCCCACGATGCAGAGTCTGCTTTTACGAACCTCTCTTAATTAAGAGCCGATCAGGCCACCGTCGTTTTTGGTCACAATCACAGTGCCGGAACGTGGCCTTTGTGTTTTATCGTCACTTGGCCAATTACTGGTGAACTGGGTCGGTGTTGAACGATCGCCCGGATGCTGGATATTCACAAACATGGTTTTCATATCTGGCGTAAAGCTGATGCCTGTGACTTCACAATCTACAGGCCCTACCAAAAAGCGTTTAATCTGTTTGGTTTTAGGGTCAGCCACCAACATCTGGTTATTGCCATAAGGGCCACTGTTTTGCTGGCTGCCACTCATATCAGTCTGGATCCACAATAAACCGTTTTTATCAAAAGCCAGGCCGTCCGGACTCGCCAGATGGTTGTCAGCCGTCAGTTTTAAATCGCCTGTTGCGGTGCCAACATCCCCTGCCAGCAGAAATATATCCCAGTCAAAACTATTGGCTGCAGTCCTTTCGCGCCAGCGGATAATATGGCCGGTGGCATTATTGGCGCGTGGGTTGGCTTTGTTGATTTGCGCCGCAGTGCGGCTCGTGTTATTGGTTAAGGTAAAATACACTTCGCCTGTTTGTGGATGCACAGCACCCCACTCAGGCCTGTCCATTTTAGTGGCACCCACTACGTCGGCAGCTAAGCGGGTGTTGATCAGCACATCGGCCTGACTGCTGAATTCCACATTGGCGGCCAAAGCTTTAGCACGGAAATGTTCTGAATTGATATCAAGCGCTAACCATTCACCTGAGCCATCGTCATTAAAACGCGCAACATATAAAGTACCTTCATTTAGCAAGTGGCCGCCGGCCGTTGCTTTAAAATAAGGGGCTTTGGACACGTATTTGTAGATGTATTCAAAGGTAGAGTCATCACCTGAATAAAACACCACCGGCTGACCTTCTACCACAGGCGCAAACACCACTCCTTCGTGGCCAAAACGGCCTAAAGCAGTGCGTTTTTGTGGCACGCTGTCCGGGTTAAATGGATCAATTTCCACTATCCAGCCAAAGGTGTTTGGCTCGTTGCGATAATCGCGGTCGGCATCAGTGGCAATGGTGGATGCATTAAAACGCTGGTATTGATCAGCGCCTGAGTCGGCGGTTTCCCAATAATAACGGCCATTTTTAGTGCCCACACCATAACGTTTATGTTCGCGCGGTTGTGGCACGTCACTATTCATAAAATAACCGGCCCAGTTTTCTTCAGCCGTTAAATAAGTGCCCCATGGCGTATAACCATTACCACAGTTATTTAAAGTACCGCGGGTACGGGTGCCGTCTGTGCTGTATTTAGTCACCATTTTGGCATGACCGCGGGCAGGACCGGCGATGTCCATTGGCGTCGCACCTGTGATACGGCGGTTCAGCGGACTGCCCTGCACCAGCTGGAACTGGCCTGTGGCATCTTTTTTAATATGGGCCACTGTGACACCATGGGCTGCCACTTCCTTGCGCACTTCATCAGTTGGGCGGGGTAAGCCTGTTGGGCCATTTTGATGCAGCACATTGGCGTCGATATATTCATGGTTAAATACCAGCAAACCTTCGTTGCTGTTTTTGCCTTCCCCCCGGGCATCCAACGGGAAAAAATGCATACCGTCGTGGTGCGCACCCACTTGCTGCTCCATGTCAGCGCCGCTGTTGGTACCATCAATGCGGTAAGCCGGGTAACTGCCGGTTAAAGGTGTCCCCATAGGTAAAAATGGCCGGGCGCTGTAACCTTCCGGCACCACCACAGTGTCTAAACGACTGGTGGCTATAGCTTTAAAATTTAAAAAAGTCTGTACTGGCGCTGGCAGTACCGCCTCAGGCAGTGGCACAGGTGCAGGTGTCGTGCTGCTGTTACAACCTAATAAACCACCGCCAAAGACTGTGGCAACTGCAGTACCCAGGGTGCCTTTTAAAAAACTGCGGCGCTGCAGATTCGCAGCCAGAACTTCCGAAAATTCAGGGTTGGCAGAAAAGTTAGTTTGCGGGTCAATGCCGCTGTTATCAATTTCAAATGGACGCAGATCAGACATAACAACTCCGGAGTGTTTGTGTTTATTTTTTTCTGCCAGCATTACAGCTGCTCCAGATGGCAACATGGTGACAAATCAGCGACAAAATAGTGACAAAAAAGCAGCAATCTCAGACTATTGGCGCTGCTAAAAGGGCTGGTCACAGGGAAAACATCACAAAGCTCGACTATGGTCAGGCTAGGTATCAGACCGGCAGCTCTGGTATAGTGCAGTCAAAAGCAAGCAGCACAGGATGATCACCTTATGATGGAATGGGACATTGTCAGATTTGAACAATTAGACACTTACACCCTGTATGCCATGTTGCAATTAAGAGTGGATGTGTTTGTGGTAGAGCAAAACTGCCCTTATCCGGAGCTGGATGACAAAGACTTACACCCACAAACTCGACATATTCTGCTGAAAAAAGCCGGCAAAATTCTGGCTTATGCCAGGGTGCTGGCACCGGATGTCAGTTTTGCCGGTAGCCCTGGCATTGGCCGGGTTTGTGTGGCACAAACCGCCCGTCGGCTGGGGTTAGGGGAAGTGCTGGTACAAAAAGCCATAGCAACAGCCAAAGAAGGCTGGCCAGGTCTGGATATTCATATTTCCGCCCAGTGTTACCTGCAGCGCTTTTATGAAAGTCTGGGTTTTGCCGCGGCCAGTGAAGCTTATCTGGAAGATGATATTCCACATTTAAAAATGATCCTGGCCATCACACAACCGGCGTAAATTTACCGATCAATCAAAAGCATACAGGCTGCAATATCGGGCAGCCTGTTTCTTTTATTTAAGCCGGCTGACCATAAAGCTGCTCAGCCCGGTTTAATAAAATCCAGCTGGTCAGAATATACTTGTCATTAGACTTGGGCACACAACCTCTGTGGGTGTGTGTGAAATAAGCCGGCGCTATCACCATACGGCCTGCTTTGGGGCGAATGGCTTTATTCTGGTAATAAAACTCTGTTTCCCCCCCTTCGGTTACATCATTGAGGTAATACATAAATAACAAAGTGCGGTGTAGTGGTTCATTTAATGGCGCCTGCGGAAAGACCTCACAGTGCCAATAATTGTAATTGCCAATACCGGCCTGATACTTTTGCGCCTGAATAGGGCCAAGCCGGTATAACACCTTCATAAAATCTTCTGCTTTATCAGCACCAATTTCGGCATAGTTTTCATGGGTTAAAGCAACAGGCTCACCGGTTTTTGGGTGCTGCACTGTCAGTGCTACAGGTGCAATTAAAGCAAAATGATATTTTTTAAAATATTCAGCGGCATACTGGGTGGTCACCGCTATCACCTGATGTAATAAATCGCGGTATTGCGCATGGTCATTCAGGTATAAATCTGTGCTGATTTTTTTATCTCTGTCCACCCCACCGCCGGTACGGCCCGGCACCAGAAAAGGGCTTTGCTCAAAAGCCTTGATCAGCTCAGCACAAAGCTGCGGGCTTAATGCATCATCATAAATTTCAATAAAGTCAGACATTTGAACTACCTATTATCGGTATTATTGCTTCGCCATTCAGGGCGCAGATGGTGCTTTACAATAAAACAATCAGGGGTGGGTTTGAAGGTTTTTTTACATGTGGGTAGCTTTTTTGAGTCACAGTGGAAGAATAACTCTTGTCATAAAAATGGGTTCAGCACAAAAAAGAGACGCTGAACCCATTTTATCAAACAGACTGAATTAAATCTCTTGAACTTATATTATGATGACTTACTACAGTTATAATTTTTCTGTAGCTGTTGGTATAACTCTGGTTCTTTCTCAAAGAACGTTTTTATACGTTGTTGTGCTGTTGCGCGCCATTCATCGATAAAAAACAATAACGCCTCCGGCTGACTATCAATATAGCATTGCTGAACTTTAACGATAACAGCGAGAGCTTCTCTCATACTTTCGTTCTCTGGTATTGGTTTTAGCATTTCTATCGAACTAAGCGCATCATTAGCGCTATGCACATTAAACAAAGCAATAGCATTAAAAGCAGCCAACCAGCCAGATGTAGCCAACAAGAACAACAAAACAATAAAAAAGCTTTTAATCATGTCAGCCTCAATAGGTATGCCAGCATACAGTGCCGGTCCAGGTTACATTACCACTTCGGATAACATAGTTAGCACACTTTCTGACTAAGGGATTATTTTGTCCCGCCTCATAAGTCTTGCCCATACTAATCGACTCACGCCCGGTAAATGTTTTCCCTTTATTATATTCTGCATCATCTAATTTAAATGGCAGATAGCTATCTAATGGATAATCCAACCAGAAAATCAAACTTGTACCATCCGAAAACTTTGCTTCAACTTTTAGAATCAATTTTTCGACGAGCTTTGCCCATGAGGCTTTAAATTGTGAATAAAAATCAGCATAAAAGTGAATGAGTAAATAATTGCTCGTCTGACTGTAGGTTGCTGTATCAAGTAGTACATCATTTGCTGAAAGCGCAATATGTTTGGGAATATCAACTTTTTCCCTTAGCTCATTTGTTAAAGGATCAAAAACCCCACCCCTAGCTTTTGAAGCATCAAAAACCGACTTTATATATGCTGTACCTTCTACCAGATCTTGTGGTGTTGTCACTGGCGTTGCCCAGTGGTAACTATTTCCAGGCTCAGTTTCATGTTCAACATCAAAAGATTTTATTTTGCCCGCTTCAAAATCAACAACATGTACTGTATCTGCACTTCTGGTACCTTGAAGTGCTGCAGTTTTTATTTGTACGTCAGAACACCTGTTACAAACCTCAATTACCTCTGCATATGAAAACTTAGACACAAAACACAAAACACAAAACACAAAAATTTATTCATTTTTCACCTATCCGTGTATTCAACAAAATGCCTCTGATTTGAGGTGATCTTGGGGTTTACCCAAAAATGAAAATATCGCAACCTGGATTTACAATCAATGGAATAAACACGCCTAACCCTTTGATATAAAATATTTATCAAAATAATATAATATTTAAAAACATCCGAGTTTTGCAATTTAAACGAACTTTCCAGTCTTTGGTTGTTAATGAGGCAAGCACATTCAGGCCAATTTTTGTAACACCGATGTTATGGTTTACATTACTGATGTATAAACAAAAAAACCTCAGTCTTTCGGTTGGGGCTCGCGATTTTGGGAGCCTCGATATCCCTCGCAGAGCTCGGGATTGTTCGGCACCTCCTGTACCTCATCCCTGTGGGACCAGCATGCGGCTTTCCAAAAACGTTCCTGAGGTTTTTGTGTTCAGACCGGACGACGCCAAACTGTTTGCTTCACGAATTCCTGATTTCGCTGTACTACTTTGCTCACCCTATCCATGGGGTTCGCCGCTACGCGGCCCGCTGAAGCGGTCTCACAAAACGGCAGGATAGCCGTTTTGCACAGCGAATCTGCCGCAGGTGAGCGGCATGGATGCTGCGAGTGAAAATGTCCCGGCCAATTTGTCGCATGGGAATGCCCCGCTCGGGCAATAGACCGCTAGGATGCCATAAAGCACTAAATCCGCTGGAGCGGATTTGGACGGCGCAGCCGGTCCGAAGGACATTTTACAGGACGTAAAATGCAAAAAGACCCAGTCGTTAGACTGGGCCTTTTTGGCTTTATTGGGAGCCTTGATATCCCTCGCAGAGCTCGGGATTGCTCAGCCAGCGCAACGCAAAACTGTTTGCGTTGCCGGGAAGCTGTCTTCGCTGTACTACTCTACGCGCAGTAAATCGCCGGAGCCTAAATACAAAAAACCC
>NZ_DAIPZL010000025.1:0-19071 GCF_036782235.1 Rheinheimera sp.
CGGGTAAATATCCGCACAAAAAATAATGCCAGTCAGCTTAACTGACTGGCATTAGCGACATGGCTGCTGCTTTTAATGGATAAAAAAGAGCCGGGCTGACCCCGGCTCTTTTTAGCATTGATGGGAAAGGCAGTTTATCCCCGCATATGCTTAACTGCTCACCCTTTTATACTGACGGTATTCAGGTTTCCAGAAATTAGCGTTTATTTTTTTCTGCAAACTTTCGTCATCCAGCTCCAGCGCATGGCCTTGTTGCATCGCAACCTTGGCTACCTCAAAAGCAATTTTTTTAGAAAGTTCAGCAAGTTGGGTCAGTGGTGGCAATAAACCACCCTCGCCTGTGTTGGCAAGCGGCGACGCTGCTGCCAGGGTTTCACTGGCGGTTCTGAGCATCTCATCGCTGATACGTTTGGCTTTAACCGCCAGCACACCGAGGCCAATACCAGGGAAAATGTAGCTGTTATTGCACTGGGCAATAGGATAAAATTTACCTTGATATTCAATAGGTTTAAACGGGCTGCCGGTGGCGATAATCACCTTGCCTTCTGTCCATTCAATAATTTTTTCCGGTCTGGCTTCAATCTGCTTAATAGGGTTACTGAGCGGCATAATGATCGGCAGCTCACAGTGTTTTTTCATCGCCTTAACCACAGCTTCGGTAAACAAACCAGCCACACCGGATACGCCAATGAGAATATCGGGTTTGGCGCAGTTCATCACATCACGCAATGACGCATAGTCACCACTAAAAGACCAATCGGCAATAGCGTCTTTTTGCTGTACCAATGCCTGCTGGAAGTCACGTAAATCGCTCATACCTTCGGTCAATAAACCAAAACGGTCGACCATATACACCTGACTGCGCGCTTTGGCATCAGTTAAACCTTCTGACACCATTTGGCTGATGACTTGCTCGGCAATACCACAACCGGCAGAACCAGCGCCGACAAACACCACTTTCTGGCTGGACAATTTCTGGCCTTTGGAGCGACAGGCCGCCAGTAAAGTGCCGACTGTCACGGCAGCTGTGCCCTGAATATCATCGTTAAAACAGCAGATCTGGTCGCGGTAGCGTTTTAACAACGGCATGGCATTGGGCTGGGCAAAATCTTCAAACTGCACCATAGCCTCAGGCCAGCGGCGTTTGACGGCTTTGATAAATTTATCAACAAATTCGTAGTATTCATCGCCAGTAATACGGCGGTGACGGTTGCCCATGTAATAAGGATCGTTCAACAGCTTTTCGTTGTTGGTGCCTACATCGAGGCAAACCGGCAAGGTATAAGCGGGGCTGATCCCACCACAGGCTGTGTATAACGACAACTTGCCAATAGAAATGCCCATACCGCCAATGCCCTGGTCACCAAGACCCAGCACCCGCTCACCATCTGTGACCACTATGACTTTGACTTTTTTCTTGGTGGCGCTTCTGAGCACATCATCGAGTTGGTCGCGGTCGCTGTACGAAATAAACAAACCACGGGCGCTGCGGTAAATATCAGAAAACCGCTCACAGGCATCACCCACTGTCGGCGTATAGATGATGGGCAGCATTTCTTCTAAGTGGTTTTGCAACAAACGGTGAAACAAAGTTTCGTTGTTATCCTGCACCACCCGCAGATAAATGTGTTTGTTAATCGGCTCTTCAAAAGATGAATATTGCATATAGGCGCGAGCCGCCTGTTCTTCAATAGTTTCATAACGCGGTGGCAATAAACCTGTCAGGTTAAAAGCGGCACGCTCTTCGCGGCTAAATGCACTGCCTTTATTTAATAAAGGGGTTTCCAATAAAGCCGGTCCGGCGTAATGAATATACAAAGGGGTATTTTGCTCTGACTGACGCATAAAAATCCTGATCTGGTGGCCATCTGGCGGAAAATTGTAGAGAGTTTACCTGTTGTAGCGCCTCGTAGTAAAATTTCACTGAACTGGTCGGACTTTTGCCTGAAAGCGCTACAATTGCTTCACATTGTTGTTTTATTACGTCTAACGCTTAAATTTGGTTTCCAACACCACCGCAGAATTGGTCCGCTCTACCCCATCCAGATTACCAATATCATCCAGTAGGTGACTCAGCTGTTCTGTGCTTTGCGCCTGCACCACAGCAATGAGATCGTATTCACCACTAATGGCATAAAGCTCTGATATTTGTGGAATTTGTTTAAGCTCCACATTGGTTTTGGTGGTGAGTTTTTGTTTTACCTTAATAGACACATGGGCTGACACCAGGCTACTGACAAACTTGTCGCCATATTCCACCACATAACCTTTAATCACGCCGGTTTGTTCCAGCCTGGCAATGCGGGTTTGCACTGTAGAACGCGACAAATTTAACAATCTGGCTAAATCCGACACGCTGGTTCTGGCGTTGGTCCTGAGGATAGAAAGTAACCTTTCATCTTCTTTGCTTAGCATTTTGTTTGCCCTCGCCGTTAAATTGACTAAATAAACATGAAATATGTCAATAATGCTACTGCATTTTGGTGGTTCTGCTCAATATAATAAGGGATACCCCAAAGAATACCGGCACAACCGGTTTACAACTGAATCCAGAGGTTAAAAATGCAGGTCACAAGAAGTTTATTTGATGAAGTGATGGTTCCTAACTATGCGCCGTCACCTATTATTCCGGTGCGTGGTGAAGGTTCAAAACTCTGGGATCAGCAAGGCCGTGAATTTATCGATTTTGCCGGTGGTATCGCCGTGAACTGTTTAGGGCACTGCCATCCGGTACTGGTGAAAGCCTTAACCGAACAAGCCAACAAACTGTGGCATTTGTCAAACACCATGACCAACGAACCCGCCTTAATGCTGGCTAAACGTCTGGTTGATAACACTTTTGCTGACAAAGTTTATTTTGCCAACTCGGGTGCTGAAGCCAACGAAGCAGCATTAAAGCTGGTGCGCCGGGTCGCATTGAATAACTATGGCCCGGAAAAAACCCAGATCATCGCTTTTAAACAAGGTTTCCACGGCCGTACCCTCTTTACAGTGTCTGTCGGTGGTCAACCCGCTTATTCTGATGGTTTTGGCCCTAAACCTGCTGATATTGACCATGCTGAATACAACAACCTCGATAGCCTGAAAGCCCTGATTTCAGACAAAACCTGTGCTGTGGTGTTAGAGCCGTTGCAAGGTGAAGGCGGTATCATCAGCCCGACCGTTGAATTTATCAAAGGTGTACGTGAGCTCTGTAACCAGCACAATGCGCTGTTGGTATTTGATGAAGTGCAATCTGGTGTGGGCCGTACCGGCGAACTGTACGCTTATATGGGTTTAGGTGTGACGCCAGACGTATTAACCACAGCCAAAGCCCTGGGCGGCGGTTTCCCTATTGGCGCTATGCTGACCACCAACGACATTGCCAAACACTTAGTGGTTGGTACCCACGGTAGCACTTATGGCGGTAACCCGCTGGCTTGTGCTGTTGGTTTAGCTGCTTTTGACACAGTCAACACCCCTGAAGTACTGAACGGCGTAAAAACCCGCGAAAAACTGTTTAAAGATGCACTGCACGCCATCAATGAAAAATACCATGTATTTAGCGACATCCGCGGTAAAGGTTTATTGGTTGGTGCTGCATTAAATGCTGATTACGCCGGTAAATCCCGTGACTTTATGCTGGCCGCTGCCGAAGAAGGTTTATTGGTGCTGATGGCCGGTTATAACGTGGTGCGTTTTGCCCCTTCGTTAATTATTCCGGAAGCGGACATCAAAGCGGGTATGGCGAAATTTGAAGCGGCAATTGCCAAGCTGGTTGCTGCGAAAAAAGCCGGTTAATCCGCAAAAAGAACTGACGCAGAATAAAAGCCACGGCCTCTGCCGTGGCTTTTATCCTCGCGGCACCACGGGTTCTAACTGACGGTTTTACCTTAGTTTTAAACCTTTGTAATGAGCAACACAGGCTCTGTTGAGGACAACATAAGATGTTATTGATCCGCCCGATCCAACAATCGGACTACCCGGCACTGATGCAAATTGCCATTGAATCAGGCGCTGGCTTTACATCGCTGCCGGTGAATGAGCAGAAACTCAAACAAAAAATCGCTCACTCAGAACATAGTTTTGCCATCGACACCGATAAACCCGGCAATCAGGGTTATTTGTTTGTGCTGGAAGACACCACCACAGGGGAGATCCTGGGCACCTCAGGCATTGAAGCTTCTGTCGGTTTAACCAATCCGCTGTACCATTTTCATAAAAGTACCGTTATCCACCACTCGAATGAACTGAATGTGTTTAATCCGGTGGAAGTCTTGACCATGTGTAACGACTACACCGGCGTTTCTGAAATTTGCACTTTGTTTTTGCGCGAGCCTTACCGCGCAGGCCTGAACGGCCGTTTTTTATCCAAGGTGCGGTTTTTATTTATGGCCGAGCAGCCCAAACGTTTTGCCAAGCTGGTGATTGCCGAAATGCGTGGTGTGGCCGATGACAACGCTTTACCGCCGTTCTGGCAGTGGTTACAGACTTATTTTTTCAGCATCGACTTCCCCACAGCCGACCATTTAATTGGCATTGGCAACAAAGGTTTTATTGCTGATTTAATGCCACGTCACCCTATTTATGTCAGCTTGCTGCCGGAATCGGCACAAAAAGTGATAGGTGAAGTGCACGAAAATACCAAACCTGCGTTAAAACTTCTGGAAAATGAGGGTTTTATCCACCGTGGTTATGTCGATTTATTTGACGCTGGCCCGACGGTTGAAGCGCAGCTAAAACAAATTAAGTCAGTGCGGCAAAGCCATAAAGTTGAAGTGCGTATTGAAGATAATGCCGAAAAACGCCATGGCGGTGTGGTGCTGGCACTTTGTAACACCTCAAGCGCAAATTTCCGTGCCACCTTCAGTGATGATGTAAAACTTTGCACTGAGCAGAATGTGATTTTACTCAGCAGTGAAGTGGCTGATGCACTGAAAGTACAAAACGGTGATTTTGTTCGTTATTTAAATCTGGAAAAAGGTGCCAAATGAGCCAGTCTACCCAATCTCAAACAACAGCCTTGAATACAGCGGTACAGTTTATCAATGGTGAGTGGCAACAAGGCGCCGGTACTTTGTTCAGCTCAGTGAATCCGGCGAACAACAGCGTGATTTGGCAGGGCAAGAGTGCAGATGCCGCTCAGGTTGATGCTGCTATTCAGAGTGCCCGTGAAGCTTTTTACCGCTGGTCGCAGTTAAGCCTGGAAGCACGTCTTGCCATTGTTGAAGCTTTTGCCGAGCAGTTAAAAGCCAATACCGAACAAATGGCAAGATGTATTGCTGAAGAAACCGGCAAAGCTCTATGGGAAAGCCGCACTGAAGTGGCAGCCATGACCGGCAAGATTGCCATTTCGATTAAAGCCTACCACGAGCGTACCGGCACAGTAGAAAACCCAATGCCTGGCGCCCGTGCTTTTATCCGCCACAAACCTCATGGTGTAGTGGCGGTATTTGGCCCTTATAACTTCCCGGGCCATTTACCTAATGGTCATATAGTGCCGGCGCTGATTGCCGGTAACACTGTGGTGTTTAAACCTTCGGAGCTGACGCCTAAAGTTGCTGAATTTACGGTTCAGCTTTGGCAGCAAGCGGGTTTACCGGCCGGAGTCATCAACCTGGTGCAAGGTGAAGTGGCCACAGGCAAAGCGCTGGCGGGTCATGCTGGCATTGATGGTTTGTTTTTTACCGGCAGCTCAAGCACAGGCCATTATCTGCATCAGCAATACGCCGGTCAGCCAGGCAAAATTCTGGCGCTGGAAATGGGCGGCAATAACCCGCTCATCGTCAAAGATGTGGCCAATATCGACGCTGCAGTGCATGACATTATTCAGTCGGCTTTTATCAGCAGCGGTCAACGTTGTACCTGTGCCCGCCGGTTGTTTATTGAACGCTCAGCCAATGGTGATGCCATTCTGGCCAAGCTGTTAAGTGCAGCGGCCAACATTCAGGTGGCCGATCCTTTTGCCGACAATCAGCCGTTTTATGGCGCCATGATTAGCGCCAAAGCAGCAGCTGGCATGGTCAAAGCCCAGGACGATATTCAGGCGCTCGGCGGCGTGTCTTTGCTTGAACTGAAACAATTACCGATTGGTGATGCTTTTGTCAGCCCGGGCATTATTGATGTGACCCATGCCAAAGCATTGCCGGATGAGGAACATTTTGGACCACTTCTGAAAGTGTACCGTTATGACAACCTCGACGCGGCAATTGCTGAAGCCAATAACACCGCCTTTGGTCTGTCCGCTGGTTTACTGGCTGA
The DNA here is from genome assembly GCF_036782235.1 of Rheinheimera sp. Classification (GTDB taxonomy): domain Bacteria; phylum Pseudomonadota; class Gammaproteobacteria; order Enterobacterales; family Alteromonadaceae; genus Pararheinheimera. The sequence continues at coordinate 6,241 of NZ_DAIPZL010000025.1, forward strand.
CAATGAAGCGGATTATCAGCACTTTTTTGCCCGTATCCGTGCCGGTATTGTCAACTGGAACAAACCTATTACCGGCGCCTCCAGCGCTGCCCCTTTTGGTGGTATAGGTGCCAGCGGCAATCACAGAGCTTCGGCTTATTATGCGGCGGATTATTGCGCTTATCCGGTGTCGTCGGTAGAAGCGCAGGCTGTGACTTTACCAGCCAGCTTAAGCCCCGGACTCAGTATTTAGTAAACAACTGTATTTAGCGAATAACTGAACCAGTAAACACCTAAAAAGTTTAACTGGATCAAAGCAGAACCCAGGCTGGGCAGCTACACTGCCCCGCTTTTTAAAAATTGTAGCCATATTGCTGTTTAATATAGGATTTATCATGCATACCAATGTGAATGAATTATTTGCCAAACTGTGGGAAAACTATCTGACGGTCACGCCTTCAGCGCAGAAAATTCATGCTCTGCTCGGCTCTTCACAACAAAACGACGTGATCAATGACCATATCGCGCTGCGCACCTTTAACCTGCCGCAAATTGGCCTGGACAAACTGGCCGCGCATTTTCTGGCGCTGGGTTATGTTGAAAAAGGTGAATACCACTTTGAGTCGAAAAAACTGTACGCCAAACACTATGAACATCCGGATGCCAACCAGCCAAAAGTGTTTATCTCTGAGTTATTACTGGAAAAATGCTCGGAACAATTACAAAAAATCGTCAACGATTTAGTAGCTCAGATGGATCCGGCTGCTGTTAGCGCAGATAACTTCCTGTATTCAGGCCGCCACTGGGCTATTGACCAGGCCACTTACAAAACTTTATTGGCAGAAAGTGAATACGCCGCCTGGATGAGTGTATGGGGTTTCCGTGCAAACCATTTCACAGTGTCAGTGAATGCGTTACAAAACTTCGAAACTTTGGATTCAGTGAACCAGGCGCTGAAAAACGCCGGTTTTGCACTGAATACCTCTGGCGGCGAAATTAAGGGCAGCAAAGATGTATTGTTAAAACAATCATCAACGCTGGCGGACGAAGCTTTAGTTGAATTTACCGACGGCAACGCCATGATCCCAAGCTGTTTTTATGAATTTGCCCGTCGTTTCCCGACCGCAGATGGCAGCTTATATTCAGGTTTTGTGGCAGCTTCTGCCGACAAAATTTTTGAAAGCACCAACGCACGTTAACAGTGTTTTTAATTGAACATAAAAAAGCGCCTTTGGGCGCTTTTTTGTTGTTTGTAAATCTTATCAAAAGCGACGTTAAGGTGCGCTAATACGCTGGCGCTGCGCCTCTGCCGGTAAATACTGCAGTGGGTCCTGCGGATGACCATTACGCCAGAGTTCAAAATGCAGATGTGGCCCCGTAGCGCGGCCTGTTGCTCCAACCAGACCAATTTGCTGACCGGCCATCACAAAGTCGCCAATTTCGACATCAATTCTGGATAAATGCGCCGACAGGCTTTGCAACTTATCACCATGTTCAATCAGCACCGCCATACCAAAAGCGTCACTCATACTGCCCATATCGGCGTTGAGCACCACACCCGAGCTTGCCGCATACACAGGCGTGCCTTGAGGCGCCGCAAAATCCACACCGTGATGACGTCTGTTACGGCTTTTCACTATATATTTGGCAAAGGCTGAGCTGATACGGGCGCCCGGCACCGGGTGTACAAAAGGCGCAGGCCCTGGGGCACTTTGAAACACCGGCTCTTGTTGCGGCCGGACTTTGGATACAGGTGCTGGTGCGCTGCTACAGGCACTGAGCAGCATCACCAAAACCACACTCAGCCATTTAGTTTTGCTCTGCCAGCTGTCTGAGCATGGGCTCTTGGCAGCAAAATTAACAAAAGTGCCCCGACCATACACCAGACGAAAAAACCGCTGAGCAGCCCTTTGAGACAATATTAGGTTTCCCTGCATCAACAAAACACCTTTCAAAGCAGCCTGAATACCAAGCGAAAACAATCTGATAACCAGTGTTACCTGTATTTTTAGCGCCGACAAGTGCTACTGCTTTGCAGGCAGGTTATTTGCCGAAATAATGCCCGCTTACACATCACATGCATCAGAACGCACAGCTACGACCCAAGACCACAGACCGGAACTTTTATGCTCAGGCTTTACTGGTGTGAGCGGTCGTTAACTGCTGCAGCAGCCAGCGCTGATAATAAGCAGCACCTTGTTTGTGATACTGCAAAGAGGAGGGATTCAAAAAACCATGGCCATAGTCACAGCACCTGCTGCTGACATTGGCAGTCCCGGAAACTGTCTGCGCCAGCGCCTTGACATCAAAATGCTGTTCTTTGGCCCAGATCAGCGACGTTGGACACTGGGGCTGTAACTCTGGGTAAAAACGAATTTGCCCACCATAAAAACAAAACGCCTGTTTGATAAGACCAGGCTGTATTTGGGCAATTTCACACCAGAGCGCGGCAGCGCCGGCACTAAAACCAACCGCCAGCAAAGGCATCTGGCAGCTTTGTGCATCGTGCTGCGACAGTTGCTGTAATAACTGTTGTAACTTCTGCCGGTAGCTGTCCAGGCCGCCCTGCTTTACAAAATGCCGGTACGCCTGCTCTTCATGTTGAAACTGATGAGTTTGCTGATAAGGCGACAGCCACAACAAGGGAGCGCGCCAGGCGCTAAATTGTGCCTGTAATGCCGGCGTAACACCAAAAATGTCGCTGCATACCAACAACGGCAGCTGCTGAAGACGGTTGTTGCGCATCTTTATCTTGGCCCCTTCTGTACTTTTGACCATTGTTCGTAGTTCAACAGCCTAAAATAAATTCAGCGGCAGTTTTAAATACACCACCCCATTGTCCTCAGCGGGCGGCAGCTGCCCTGCTCTCATATTAACCTGCACTGAGGGCAATAACAGTTTTGGCATACTCAGCGTGGCATCCCGTGCTGTGCGAAGTGCGACAAATTCCTGCTCAGTGACCCCCTGGCGCAAATGAATATTCTGCTGTTTTTGCGCGCCAACTGTGGTTTGAAAGCTAAATTCATTGCGCCCTGCGGCTTTGTAGTCGTGACATAAAAACATCCGGGTTTCATCCGGCAACACAAATAACTTTTGTACCGACTTATATAAAGTTGCAGCGTCGCCACCCGGGAAATCACAACGGGCACTGCCATAATCCGGCATAAATAAGGTATCACCGACAAAAACCGCATCCGCTATCTGGTAACAAACACAAGCCGGTGTATGTCCGGGGGTATGGATCACGCGGATCTGCAGCTCACCCAGCGGCAATACAGCACCATCGTCCAGCAATAAATCAAACTGACTGCCATCGGTTTTAAAATCATCTTCAGTATGAAAAATACCGGCAAATACCTGCTGCACCTCATGAATGCGGCTGCCAATGCCGGTTTGTCCACCGAGTTGCTGACGGATATAAGGTGCAGCCGATAAATGGTCGGCATGCACATGGGTTTCCAGCACATAACAAAGTGTCAGTCCCAGTTCTTTCACCAATGCGATAAGCGCATCAGCAGCTTTAACATTGGTACGGCCTGACGCAGCATCAAAATTCAGTACAGGGTCAATAATGGCCGCTTGCAGACGCTGATCACACCAAACAACATAACTATAAGTGTTTGAATCATTGTCAAAAAACTCTTTTACGCTCAACGCCATTGTCGCTCTCCTGTGCCAACGCTGTCTGATTTGATAGCGCGGCGTTTTGATAATGTCTAAAGCCCATTGTTTGCCGCGCCTGTGGCTGTGCTGATAATGGCGCAACTATAACAAAGTCAATTCATAACAAAAAGAGCTAAGGATATACCCATATTGCATAACAATAGCTATCAAAGCAAAGGCAGGCTCAGGCTGATAACAAGCTGGTTTTACCGCACAGCCTCCGCACCAAGCAGCCCCTAAACGACAAACTCCCCCTGGCCGCAAGCTGTCCCACCACAGCGCCTTAGCATCCGAATCTGCGCAACACAGCCATCCAAATGGCTTTTGTCATAAAGTTGTCATGCAGAGCTCTTAAGCTGCCCGGCATCTGTTGCGATAGTTAATCCGGGGTTGTATGAAGATTGCAATAAAGTTTATGTCCATAATGGCGACTGCCACAGTATCGGCGGTGTTACTGGCAGTGCTGACTACTGCAGCCCTGTCGCAACATAAAGCGCAGCAGGCGCTGACTAGCAGTGTCAGCGAGCAGTTTAATGCGGTGGCTCGCGGCCGTGAGCAGGCTCTGGGGTTGTATCTCAATGCGCAGCGTGACTTGTTATTAAGTCTGGCCGCCAACCGGCTGACACAGGAAGCTTTGTATGCACTGGAGCGGCCTTTTTCTTCTTACCGTTATGAAGTCAGTAACCCGGGTGATGACACTTTAAAAGCCGATTTAAAGGCCTGGTATCAGCAGAAGTATCTGCCGCTTTCATCTCAAATAAATCAGGCCTTTGCACCCGATATCAACAAATGGCTCAATCAAAGCCGCACTGAAACTTTGTTGTTACAACACAGGTACTTAAGCCAGAACCCTGCAGAGGCCGACCATCTGGCCAGTTTCACCGATGCCGCCGATGGCTCCGTCTATGCACAGCAACACAAAAGATTTCACCAGAGTTTTGTCGAAGTCAGCCGCCGTTATGGCTTACAGGAGCTGTATCTGGTGGATGCAAAGCAGCTGAATGTGGTGTATTCAGTACATAAAACCCCGGTTTTTGCCACTTCACTCAAAGATGGTGCTTTTGCCGCCAGCCCACTGGCTAATGCCGTTAAAAACTTACTGAAACAGCCGGCAGGCTCCACTTCACAAACATCCTGGCTCATCACTGAACCTGCGGCATTTGATGGTTATTTTCAGATGCCGGTGCTGTTTCTGCTGGCCAAAGTACAAAGCCCGATGAGTGGCAGCAATGACACTCAGGGTGTACTGGTGCTGCAGCTCCCGGTCAGTGCGCTCACCGCTTTAATGACACAACAGCAAAACTGGCAGCACATTGGTTTAGGTCAGAGTGGCGACAGTTATCTGGTCGCGCCCGATGGCAAGCTGGTCACATCACTTCGGCCTGAACTGGCATCAGCGGCAGAGTTTAAACAGCTCTACCCTGAACTTGCAGCGCAGCAAGGCGCTTTTGGCCTGAGCGGACGTTTAACCCTGACGTCCAAAGAAGTGCAGGCGGCACTTGGCGGAAAAACCGGCATGGTTAACACCACTGACTACCGGGGAGTGGAAGTACTGCTGAACTATCAGCCGGTGCAGATTGGTAATAGCAACTACGCCTTGCTGACCCAACAAGACAGCAGCGAAGCTTTTGCCACCCTGTACGATCTCAGATCACAAACCCTGGCTTTTAGTGTGCTCATCGTGCTGGTGCTAACGCTGTTGTCGTTATTTGTAGCCTGGCGCATCGGCCGCAGTATGGCAGCGCCACTGGAGTATTTTGCCGGTGCTATTAGCCAGGCGGCAGCTTCTCATAACTTACAAACCCATTTTGAACGGCGTGGTGACGCTGAGCTTCAGGCCATGGCCGATGCGCTGAATCAGCTTTTTAGCAACCTATCACAAGTGCTGAATAAATTATTGGCAGCAGGCGCGCAAAGCCAGCAACAGGCCAAAACGCAGCTTGAGATCAGCAGCCAATGCCAGCAGGCGGTTTTTGCGCAAAAAAGTGCGTTATTACAGTTACATCAGGACGCCAGACAAAGCCAGCAGGCGCTGTTAGGCATGCAACTGCAGTTACAACAGGCCAGCGAAGCGGCAACAGAAGCAGAACACCAATCTTCTGAGGGCATGACACAGCTCAAAGAAATGCAACAACGCCTGAGTCAGTTATCTGCCCAGGTTAGCAGTTCCAGCGACAGTATGCTGGCACTGGAACAGGCCGCCACCAATATAGTTCAGGTACTCGATACCATCAAAGGTGTGGCCGAACAAACCAATTTGCTGGCATTAAATGCCGCTATTGAAGCGGCCCGTGCTGGTGAACACGGCCGGGGTTTTGCCGTGGTAGCCGATGAAGTGCGGCGCTTATCCGGCAGTACCCAGCAGGCCACTTTGGAAATTCAGCAGATGCTGAATCAGCTCAGTTTGTCGGTACAACAAACCAACACTGGCCTGCAGCATGAACAACAAAGCACTGCTTTATGTTTAAAAAGTGCAGAAGCGGCCGACCAGGCCCTGACCATCAGCCTTGATGCAGTCAGCCGCATCGCCCAAGCCACAGCTGCGGTTTATCAGCTCAGTGTGGCCGAAACCAGCCGTAGTCAGGGTATTGGCAGTGCGCTTGACCATATCAGCAGCAGTGCCAGCAGCACAGACGAAGCCATGTTCAGCTTAAGTGAGCAGGCCAAAAGACAGCAGCAACTGACAGAGGAAGTGGCGCAACAGGCTTCGGTATTAAAACTTCGAGGCTAGTACTGAAAATGCTTCTGCCAGTTAATTGATAGCAAAGTGAAGTTAAAACAGCCTTAGCGGGCTGCTTTCACGCTGACAACATAAAAATCACCTTGTCGGTGTTATTCTGCGCTGTGTCCTGTTAGGCTGATTTTTAGACAACCACTGCAAAAAATCAGCAACAAGGACCCTCAGATGTTGCCAAAATTTCTTTGTTTTTTTCCATTACTGTTGATAAGCCCCCTGCTGTTTGCAGCTTCCCCCCAGCTCGCTGCGTCGTCGTCCCAAGTGCATCTATCATCACCACAAGTGGTGATCAGCACTAATTACGGTGATATGACTTTTGCACTGGATGACAAAATAACCCCTAAAACTACGGCGCAATTTATCAAGCTGGCAAAAAGCGGCTGGTATAACGGCAAAGAGTTTTACCGGGTGGTGAAAGGCCATGTCATTCAGGCCGGTATCAATGACGATTTGCACCCTGACCATAAAAAATATCAGCTGGACGCGGAATTCTCGCCCGATAAACCACAAATCAAAGGCAGCCTGGGCATTGCAAGGGATGAAGATCCCAACAGTGGCAGCACAGAATTTTATATTTGTCTGGCGCGACGTGCCCATTTAGACGGCAAATACAGCCATTTTGGTCAGCTCATCGAAGGCGAAGCCGTGCTGGATAAGATAGCCGCAGTGAAAGTCACGGAAAAATGGCTGGATAATCCGGGAGGCCAAGCTGTAGCCTTTCACAGGCCCCACACGCCGGTGCTGATCCACAGCATCAGTGTAAAACAGCCTTAACCCTGCGCCAGCATCACGCACTCTGCTGCCGGATAAAACTGGTGTCACAGAAAACTCAAGTGTTGATTGATCACATCTTATTGTTTCAGTTAGCATTTTAAACTTTTAACAAAAAATAACGATTATTTTGGCTGAGCTTCACCATGTTTTTGCCAAAAGCCGTTGCCCCGCTTGGCTGCGGTCTGATGCTCATGGCAGCATCGCCGCTGCTTGCGAACACAGCGACACCTGTATTGCCTGCCACCGACAAAGACTGGGCGCTGGCAGCGGTTGCTTATCACCAGCTGGATTGGTCCACCCAGGCCTTGCTTGATAAGGTGCTGACAGCGCTCTGAAGCTGGTGTTATGTGGTATGTTGCCGGCGTTTTGGCTGATGAAAACGCCGGTATTGCGCGTAACCCGGGCTTTAGGTCACTGATGGCTTTTTCCCGCTTATTTGCCAATCGGCTCCATGTTGACGCTCATTAGAAATGACATCCTGTTGTAAAGCTGTCAGTGCATTTGTCACTTGCATGCTGCTTTGCTCCATCAGCTGTAGTGCATGGCTCAGGCCCGGGAAATCGCCCCGCAAAGCTGCTTCCAATGCTGCCTGACCTGCTTTGTGTACCGCCTGATGCGGCGCGTCCAGTCGCTTAAAAGCGGGTAAATTACCGTATAAACGGGCACCTTCCCCTTGAAAATACCACTGACCTAACCGGCATTGTGTATGGGTTATCAGAGTTTGTTGATAACTCTGTTGTTGCAGAAGATTGTAGACTTGTGTTTTCCAGACGGCATGATCAAGTTTGACAGTGTTTAAAAAGGCAATAGTGGCGGAGCCGGAAATCACTTTTTGCATATGGTCAGAACTCTGAATGACCTGATTGACTACATTATCTATCTGAAGCGAGCTTGTTGCCACTGCATCCGCACTTTGTTGACTTTGCGCCACCATCTGGCGGATGTTGCTGGTTTGATCCATCACCTGCCGGATAAGTTGTTCAATTTGGCTGCTGGCCTGATGCGCCTTGCCTGCCAGTGTGCGGACTTCATCAGCGACTACGGCAAAACCACGCCCTGCTTCGCCCGCTCTGGCGGCTTCAATTGCAGCGTTGAGCGCCAGTAAATTCGTTTGATCAGATATTTCCTGAATACTGGAAATCAGTTGGTTAATAGCACCCGCTGTACCATCAAGCACCGCTGCAACCTGCGCGCTTTGTGCAGCATCCCGGGTAATTTGCTGTGCCCTGCTGTCGAGTTCAGCCACTGCCGATTTTGTGTGCTGAAACAATTGTTCGAGCTGCTGTAACGACTGATGCTCTGTTGCCAGTGCTGTTGCATTATCAGCCAGATCCTCACGGATGGTGCTCAACAGTGCATTGCCACTTAGCATGCAGCTACATAATTGCTGTTGCTGTATACAGAGTTGCTTTTGTTCATCAAGCTGGTGTTTGTGCAAAACCAGCTCTTGCTGCTGCCGCTGTTGTTCTGCAATTGCTTGCTGCCTGTGTTCCACAAGTTGCTGTTGCAGTTGGTTGATTTCTTGATGTAATTTCTTGCGGAAAAACATTTAAACCTCTGTGCGCACTGGCCTGACTTGCTATGTTAGGCCAGTTTGCATCAGATATTGAACACGACTTTTGTCTTAGATCAAACGCAGGTTTTCAGGCGGCAGCAACATCCTGCTGTAACAGTGTGATGGCCTGAACAACCTGCAGACACTGCGATTCAACGTCCGCCAGCGTGCTGTTCATTCTGGTTTCGTTGTGATCAAGCGCAGCTTTTTGTGCTTCACGCGCAGCTTCGTGCATAGCACGGTGTGGCCTTTCTATGCTTTTAAAGCTAGCTAGCTGGCCATAATGTTTATAGCCATAACCAGTAGTGCCGCACCAGCTCTGGAATTTTTGCTCCGCCAGCGACGCCGGCAAAGTTTTGTGCTGTTGCAACGCCTGATACAGCTCAGCTTTAAAGGTTAAATAATCCAGTTTCAGGCCATTCAGGTAAGTTAAGGTGGTGGTGGTACGAATCAGTTTTTTCATCGCTTCAGAGCGGTTGATCACTTCATTCACCACCTGATCAATCTGGCTGCTCGACACCGAAATATCAGCGGCACTTTGCTGGCTCTGTTGCACCATGGCTTTGATATTGTTGGTTTGTTCAATGACTTTACGGATCAGATTTTCAATTTGTTTACTGGCTTCGTTGGCTTTGCCAGCCAGGGTACGGACTTCGTCGGCCACCACGGCAAAACCACGGCCCGCTTCACCGGCTCTAGCCGCTTCAATCGCCGCGTTGAGTGCCAGTAAATTGGTTTGATCAGAAATTTCCTGAATACTGGAAATAAGCTGCGTGATAGCGCTGGCGGTGCCATCCAGCACAGCGGCAGTTTGTGCACTTTGATTGGCATGGTCGGTAATATGCACAGAGCGGGTTTCTAAGGTGCGGATGGCACTTTGGGTTTGACCAAAAATATCTTCAAGTCTGGCAAGTGCTGTTCTTTCATCAATCAGACTCTCTGCCAGCTGGTTCACTGTCTGTTGCACCATAGCAAGCGTTGTTGCGCCGGCAAATGACTGTTGTTGCCATTGTTGCTGATGAAGCTGTTGCTGCTGTAATTGCTGCAGCTCGTGATGCAGTTGTTGCAGTTGGCTGTCTTTTTGTTGTTGTTCTGCCTGATATTGTTGTTGTAGTTCTTTCAGTTGTTGTCTGAGTTGTTGGTTTTCTTCTTTCAGCGCACGGTTAAAAATCATAAGTCTCCCCTGGAGCTCAACATCGAAACTCCATCCTATGCCAAGGCATCAGGCAAAAAAAGACTAAAACAAGCTGGCTATAAAATATTTATCAGCCAAAACACCATCTTGTGCTTTGCCACCAGAGGCAAAGCACAGCAACAACAGCACAAAGCTGCAGCTTGATTCACCGCTCGCTTTGCAAAAGCGCTTTTATAAAAAAGGACCTCAGCTGAAGTCCTTGTTAGACCTACCGAGTTTTAGCTGACTAAACTTCTGAGCATCCAGGCATTTTTCTCATGCGCTTGCATGCGCTGAGTTAATAAATCCAGTGTCGGCTCATCAGAGGCTTTATCGGCCACGGGCACAATAGAGCGGGCTGTTTTGGCAATAGCTTCCTGGCCTTTGACCAAATCTTTAATCATCTCTTCGGCAGTTAAATGGCCGTCGGCTTCTTTAATGCTGGTCAGTTTGGCAAATTCTTTATAAGAGCCAGGCGCAAATTCACCCAAAGCACGAATGCGCTCAGCGATTAAATCCACCGCCAGCGCCAATTCGGTATATTGGGTTTCAAATAAAGTGTGTAGTGCCTGAAACATCGGTCCTGTCACGTTCCAGTGGTAATTGTGGGTTTTTAAATACAAGGTATAAGTGTCAGCCAACAGCACGGCTAAACCAGCAGCTATGGCTTTACGGTCTTGCTCTTCAATACCAATATTAATTTTCATCCTGATCACCCTGAAGTTTATATAAACAAATCACAGGCTTACCTTAGCGGAAAAAAGCGCCTGCTTCAAAGCAGATGAGGCCAAAACAACAACCTTTTACGCCGGGCGCAAAGTTTGCCTTTGTGTGTGCCCAGTCTTTCTTATTTGGGTTAATTGATTTATCTTGCGAAAAAACGCACAAGGAGACGTGATGAAATACCAGATCCGGCAAAAAATCTTTAGCCTGACCGACAGCTTTGATATTCAGGATGAACGGGGCGCAGTGGTGCTGCAGGCCAAAGGCAAGCTGTTTAGTATTTCCAGCAGTCAAACGCTTTACGATATGCATGGGCGCGAACTTCTGAAAATTAAACGCAAATATTTAACTTTATTGCCAGCTTGCCGTTTGTTGTGCGCCGACGGCAGCGAATGGCTGATAAAAAAACGGTTCTGGCCGTTCTGGACCTCGCGTTTTAGCGTTTATGGCCCGGCTGGTGAACTCGAAATCAGCGGTAATTTATGGCAGCACGAATATCAAATTCGTCAGCAAGGCCGGTTATTGGCTTCTGTATCCAAAGCCTGGTTTAGCTGGTCTGATACTTATGGCGTGGAAATTTATGCCGCCGAGTGGACAGCACAGTTGCTGGCTGCCGTCATTGTGATAGACAGAATTTCGCACCAGGGCAAGAACTCAGGCCTGGGGGACGATTAAAACATGATTCAACAAGCAACATGACCACCCGCGGAGTTTACATAAAATCTTCAAGTCCTGCGGCTAAGATTAGTTCTGAAATAAGTTGACTCTTGTGCCATTACAACAATTGCTCTACTGCATCAGGCGTTTTGTATTTTAACGCCTGATGAGGGCGACCTGTGTGGCAGATACGCACCAACTCTTCAATCATTCTCGTTGCTTGCCCGGTATTGGTAGGATTCACTCACGAATACTCGTTTTTTAGAATGCCATTTACCCGCTCAGCAAGCGCATTTTGACAACAAAAATAGCCGTCAGTCATATCAAAGGTAGCTGCCAATGCCAATACGCTTGCGATAGTGCAGTTCCAGAAGTTGCCGTAGCTTGCGCGTCTCTGTCAGGCGTTTCAAAAGGCGTTCAGCCTGCACTAACTCTAGACCTGACGCTCTTTACTGCTTGCTCGTACGTCAACTCGCCTTTTTCGATCAGTGCCATGGGCCAAAATTCAAACACATAGACCATCACGGCTTGTTCAATAGCTTCTTCGACTCGGTTCTTGATACTCGGACTTCTGCGACTTCTTTCGATCAGAGCATTAACACCGCCATCGTCCACCAAAAATCAATGCTGTGTTTAAAGATTGGATTGTTAGTATGGAGCATGAGAGTTACTTTTTTGTTTTGATTAAGAATTCGACACCCACAATCAAAACTGGTAACTCTCACCCTTTCAAGGCGATATCTCAGAACAAGTTGAGACTAATTCATGTAAAACCTGCTCTTAGGATAAACGTGGATCCGTAAGATTAATGCCGGGCTTCGTTTTTGCCTCTGCCACAAAAGCGTTTAACGCATGAAAAGAGGATAAATCCGTTAAATTACGAAATGCCGCCCAATCAAGCAATGCATACAAACTCATCGCCAGATAGTTCCAATGGCTAAACTCCCCCGCTTGGGCTTTTTGCTCCAGTACGGTTAACACCGCCTGAATACGTTCACGTTGCAGGTTAAAAAACAGCTTGTTGTCGTTGGTGTCAAACCCACTGCGCTGACACAATAAAATTTCCACCAGCGAATCATTCACGGCGTTGATCAATGTCAGGGTATTTTCTTCATCCCAGCTCAATGGCGCCCAACCAAACTTTTGCGACAGGTATCTGAATATCACCCCGGAATCAAACACCACTTGGGCACCATCGCTTAGCATTGGCACTTTGCGAGTAGGATTGAGTTTAATCAGTCGTTCTCTGTCAGCAGATTCAAAAATATTCATGCTGATAAATTCATGTGGATGCTCTGCAAGTAGCAGACGTAAACGGCGAACATAAGGTGACGATTGTGAACCATATAATTGCATGTTGACTCCCTTTTTATAACAAGACGCCCGCAAAGCGGGCGTTTGATGAAGCATATTGTTATTCGATCTGATGATATGATTCTATCGGCCTTTCTGTTTGTTGCTCAACAGGAGGCTGATACACAGGTTCAGGCCGTTGATACACAGGCTCTGGTTGCTGATATACAGGTTCAGGCCGTTGATACACAGGCTCTGGTTGCTGATATACAGGTT
>NZ_DAIPZL010000026.1:0-17013 GCF_036782235.1 Rheinheimera sp.
CATCAGCCACTGGATCGGTCAACCGATCTGAAATTTTCTTATCTGATCGGCATTAACCGCTTGCGGTGGTTTTTTTAACAGCAAATTTTAAGCTTTATTTTGCCTGGTCACCGTTAAACAACAGCGTTCATAGACAAAGCTGTGCTTATGCCGCCGCCCGCTCCTGCCGCCACTGTTTGAGCACAGGTGCCAGCGCAGTGACTGCAGAGCCACACACCACCAGCACAGCACCCAATATCGCCAACAAATTCAGAGCCTCAGGTTTAGGTGCCTCCGGCCATAACCAGGCGGCCAAATTGGCAAATAAAATGGTTAACAAAGGTGTAATTGCCAGCACTGCACTGACTTTCGACGCTTCCCAGTGTTCCAGCGCTTCAGCAAAAGCGCCGTAGGCCACTATGGTATTTAAACAACAGAATAACAACAAAGCCCAGTGTAATAACGACAACTCAAACACGGGCGCAATATCAATGACAGGTAAAAAACACAAAGCACCAGCCACATAAATAAAGGCCATAATTTGTTGCGAGTTAAAGTGCATCAATAACTGTTTTTGCGCTAAGGCATAAGCAGCCCAGGTAAAAGCAGCAATGATTACCAGCAAAATGCCAAAGCTGTCCTGACCAAGCTCTGTGACTAATAACAACAATCTGTCATTAAAAAACAACAATAAACCGGCAACTAAAGTAGCTGCACCAATTTTTTGCCATAACAACAAACGTTCGCGGAAAATAAAAATTCCGCCGAGCATCATCAAAAATGGCGCCAGCTGAATTACCACCTGCGCCGTCTCGGCGGTCAGTAAATTAAGCCCCATCAAATATAAAATGTAATTGGACAACAAACCGACAACAGCGATCAGCATCAGGGTGCGCGCTTTGCCTTTGAGTTTGCCAAGCTTAGGTAAATTCTGTTGTTTCCACAGCACCAGCACCACAAAAATGGCGGCCACTAAAAAACGCACCCAGGTAATGGTATTGGCGGAAAGTTCTGTCAGCACAACTTTTAGTGCTATGGGTAACATGCCCCATAACACTGCGGTGGTCAGCGCAAGAATAAAACCGGTCAGGCTTTTGCCCGATGCTTGATGCATAACTTAATCCTAAGAATTCAGGTACAACTGCAGGAGCGCTATTTTCGCTGTTTTTTGCTGTGCTGTCGCGGCTTTTTCGTTAAAGCCGCGGCCTTTGCGCTGAAACACAACTTAACTAACTTCTTGCTGATTTTTGTGTTGCATCAATAACCTTGTGCTGACATAGGTGCATAATCAATAGCTATGCTTGCTTTATCACCAAGCACTTTTGCCCACCCATTTTGGAGCAATGTATGACACAAAACATAAAACGGATCGGCATTTTAACGTCAGGCGGCGACGCTCCCGGTATGAATGCAGCTTTACGTGCAGTGGTGCTGAGTGCCGAAGCTGCCGGCCTTGAAATCATAGGTTTTCGCCATGGTTTTAATGGTATTTATCAGCAGGACTACGTCAGGCTGGAAAAAGCCGATGTGCTACATATCATCCAGCTGGGGGGCACCATATTGAAAAGTGCACGCTGTAAACAGCTGCTACAAGCGGGTGGCGCAGCGCAGGCTGCTGATATTTTGCATCAGCTCTCTATTGACGCGCTGATAGTGATTGGCGGTGATGGCAGTTTCCGCGGTTGTCAGGCCATTTCGGCTTTTTATCGTGGTCAGATTGTTGGAATTCCCGGCACCATCGACAATGATGTGGACGGCACCGACTTTACCATAGGTTTTGCCACTGCCCTTGACACCGCACTGGATGCCATCGACAAAATTCGCGACACCGCCGATGCATTTGAACGTACGTTTTTAGTGGAAGTGATGGGTCGTCATACCGGTTATCTGGCCCTTGCCGCTGGCATTGCAGGGGGGGCCGAACAAATCATCTGCCCTGAGTATGGTGATAAAGTTGACCTTGATGATCTATTACAGGACATCAGTCAGTTAAAACGGGATTTTGGTGCCGGCAGTTACATTATTGTGATGGCCGAAACTATGTATCCGGCCGGAGCCCAGGCGCTGGCGGCAGAAATAACCGCCCGCTCCGGCACCGAATGCCGTGCCTGTGTACTGGGTCATCTGCAGCGCGGCGGCAGTCCTGTGGGATCAGACCGGATTTTAGCCACAAAACTTGGCGCCTTTGCCATTGAACAACTGCTCGAAGGCAATGCCCATATGATGATGGCTGGCGAACAGGCTGGGCAGGCGGTGTTATATCCGCTGGTACTCACCGGCGACAAAAAAAAGCAGGCCGATCCCTATCTACTGAAATGGCAACAACAGATGTTGCAGCAAAGCGAACCACAAAACTAAGCTGGTGTTTTGACGCTCCAAATGATTTTTATGCTCTGTCCTAAGCCCTAAAAAATCATTGTTCTATCTGGCATCCTTAAACCATACCAATAAAAAACCGGCATCAAAGCCGGTTTTTTGTTTGTCTAAGCCTGATACGCTTAGAGAGTTCGCAGGTTTAAACTCACCGCATTTCAGGCGCTAAACACAGTTTTTACTCTGTCTTTGTAACTGCGGCTGACTTTTACCGCCTGACCATTGGTTAGCATCAGCTGATGTTCACCATTGGCCAGCATCTGCAACTTGGCGATGGTGTTGACGTTGACAATGGCAGAGCGATGCACCCGTACAAACTGACGTGGATCCAGTTCCTGCTCCAGCTCTTTCATGGTGCGGCGTAAAATATGGGTTTGACCGTCTTTGGTATGGATACACATATAGTCACCGGCGGCGTCTACCCAATCGATATTGAGTACCGGCACCCGGGTAATTTCACCACTGTCTTTAATACTGATGGCTTCAGGGAAGCGGTCATTCATCACAGGCTCTTCCTGATCCAGCCGTTGCAGAATTTCAGTGGCATCTTCGCCAGTCAGTTTGGCCACAGCCTGCGCCAACTGACCTTTGTGTTTATGATCGTCTTTGGCTTCTACGACTTTCAGCAGCTTTTCCACAGCTGCCGCCAGACGCTCGCCTTCCACCGGCTTTAATACATAGTCCACAGCACTGACTTCAAAGGCGTTTAGCGCATACTGATCAAAAGCTGTAACAAAAATAATATAAGGCAGCTCGACGTTTTGCTGTTGCAGCATTTTTAACACACCAAAACCATCCAGCTCTGGCATTTCAACATCCAGGAACACCACATCCGGCGCTAAGTCGCGGATAGCTTCAACTGCAGATAAACCGTTATTACACTCGGCCACCACCTGCAACTCGGCAAAAGCGGCCAGACGCATCAGCATGCCTTTACGGGCCAGGGGCTCATCATCTACAACTACGACTTTAAGCAAGTTTTTCATCGTTATGTTCCACCTCAAACGGGATCCGGATATTCACCTTTACGCCTTTTGGCTGATTTGGTGTCAGCACCAGCGAAAAGTTTTTATCATACAAAGCTGCCAGCCGCTCACGGGTATTGACCAAACCAACACCGCCGCCATCAGGGGCTGTGTCGGGTTGCTGCGGCATGCCCGGGCCGTTATCGGCAACTTCAATTAATAAATCATGACCAAACTTACGGGCTTTGATACTGATCAGTCCACCACTACTTTGTCTTGCCACCGCATATTTAATGGCATTTTCAACCAAAGGTTGCAAAATCAGGCTCGGCACCAAGGCCTGCTGGGTATTTTCGGCAATATCAAATTCAATGTTGAGTCGTTCGGAAAACCGGACTTTTTCAATTTCCAGATACAAGTTGGCGGCATAAATTTCCTGCTGCAGTGCCACCTTGTTTATCGGGTCTTTATAAAGTGAATAACGTAAAAAATCACTGAGCCGGCTCAGCATTTTGTTGGCCGTTTCCGCTTCGTTGATCAACACCAGCGTTGACACTGCGTTTAGGGTGTTAAATAAAAAATGCGGATTGAGCTGATAACGCAGCATTTTTAGCTGTGCTTCATGGGCTTTGTTCGACGCCGTCAGCAGTTTTTGTTTTTCCAGCTGCAGGGTTTGGTAATAACGGATACCAAAATACAAACCACTCCAGCTAAGCATCACATAAAAACCAACCGAGGCCTGGCGGAAATACTGGATCCAGTCGTCCGGCCGGTAACCATGACGATAAATTTCCCAATAATTAAAGTTTTTCACCACAGTCCAGATGCAGGACAACACAAAGGCCATGGCCAAAATAGATAACACCATTTTCCAAGGTGCCCAGTGCCAGATACGCTGATAGGCATAACGCATCGGAATAGACAGTAGCCAGCCGGCATAAGCATCCAGCACCACCACAAAGATGTAAGCTTCGCGCATTTCCTGAAACAACGAGCCTAAATAACCGACCACAGCAAAACCAAGCCAGCCTAAGGTATGCAGGATCCAAAACTGGCGATGACGGTCTTCAAAAATTTTGTGCAAACTAAGTACCCGGAGCTGACAGGGAAAACAGAACAAGGCGGATTATATCAAAGATGCGGTGTTGCCCTTAAACGTTAAACTCAGACGGATCCCGCTTCGTCGCAAGCAACAGTGGAAGTTGCAGCAGGCAAAACGGGAACTCTGGTTCCGAAGGCCCGGATGAAAAGTCCGGTAAAGCAGAAATTTAATAACGGATGCCAAAACGGCGCAGCACAAAAGCCAAAATCCAGGCCGGGCCTATCAGTAAAAACTGCAGATCTTTAAAAAATGACGGTTTTTTTCCTTCAATATGGTGGCCGATAAACTGCAAAATCCACATCAGCACAAAAAGCACTAAAGACGCCAGCCAGACATCCACCATCACCGCCGACTCAAACCAGCGCAAAAACAGCACAATGGCAGCACTGAAAATAGTCATACCAATGCCTATGGCAAAAGACAAACTGAAATAAAAACCAAGCACCGGCAAACAAATTAATAAAGGCCAATTGATTTGTTGTTCGGCAAAACCCTGCAGTGGCATTGGAATTTGCCAAAGTAAACCAAAGACGGTCAGGTAAATCAGTGGCACCGCCAGAAAGTGAATTTTTTTATTAGTGGGGTTTTGATGACTCTCGGCATATTCTGCCAGCCATTGCTCTATAGTTTTCATTATGCAGGCTCTTGGTTAAGGTCGTTTTGATTGGTCAAACCACTTTAACGCCGAGCCTGACAAACTACAAGAGGCAGATCAACCCAGCACAGGGGTTGGCTTGCGATCCGGCCCTAAGGCCACAAAGGTAAAGGTACCAGAGATGGCTTTGTGCTGGTCGTCGCTATACATATTCTCGACAAATATATCCACATTCACCCTGATACTGGTGCGACCCACATGTTCAATTCTGGCTACCAGCTCAATAATAGTGCCGGCCGGAATAGATTCTTTAAAGTCCACTCTGTCAGAAGACACTGTGACCAGTGGTTTACGGCAAAAACGGGTGGCAGCAATAAAAGCGGCTTCATCCATCCAGGCCAAAGCTTCACCACCAAATAAGGTATTGTGGTGATTGGTACGGCCAGGAAAAACTGTTTTGGTCACACGGGTAACGGCATATTCGGTTCGAATTGCCACCTGAGCATCATTTGACATCGGAAGACCTCGGAACAAGAGCGCAAAAGGCGCGGATTTTAGTGAGCTTTTTGCCAAAAGCCAACCGCGCCGGCAGCCAGTCTGTAAAAAAGGTGTGTTTAACGCGCCAGCATGGGGCCAAGCGGCTGACCGCCAACCAGGTGCATATGAATATGATAGACCTCCTGGCCACCATGACTATTGCAATTCATAATAAGCCGGTAGCCCTTTTCACTGATCCCGGCATCAGCGGCCAATTTACGGGCTACAGTGAACATTCGGCCAAGCGCGGCTTCATGCTGAGGCTCAACATCATTGACCGTTGGGATCAGCACATTTGGCACTATCAGAATATGAGTTGGTGCTCTTGGATGAATATCACGAAAAGCAGTCACCAGTTCATCCTGATATAACAACTCGGTGGCAATTTCGCGGCGGATAATTTTACTAAAAATTGTTTCTTCAGCCATTTCAGATCCTTCAATGATGCTTTTGGGTATACTTGGCACTTTTATTGTTGGCCGAGTATAAGTGATGGACAAGGTTGCTTTCCACTTTTCAATAGCGGATATCACCGCACATTATTTAGATGTCACTTTAAGTTTTACCCCACCCAATACCGAGCCTGTGTTGTTGTCGATGCCGGCATGGATCCCGGGCAGTTATCTTATCCGTAATTTTGCCAGGCATGTGGTTGCCATCAGTGCCAAAGACAGCCTGGGTGAGCTTGAGATACATGCTCACGATAAACACAGCTGGCAACTCAAGCACAATGCAAAGCCGGTAACTGTCAGCTACCGGGTTTATGCTTACGATTTGTCGGTGCGCGCCTGTTACATCAATGACGAAGTGGCGGTGCTGAACCCGGCTGCTTGTTGTCTGGCAGTGACCGGTTTAACGGAACGTCCACATCAGCTCGTGATGGCAAAGGTGCAAGGTAAACCGGACTGGCACTGCGCCACCGGCTTAAAGCGCGCGCAAGGCACAGAGCTTTTAGGTTTTGGTGAATACCTGGCCGATAATTATTTGCAGCTGATTGACAGCCCACTGTTGCTCGGCAAGCTGACGATGACCTCATTTGACCTTGAAGGTGTGCGGCATTATCAGGTGTACGCTGGCGCAGTGCTCGCCGATTTAGACAGAGTCAAGCGCGACCTCGCGCCGGTTTGTGCCCAGCAAATTGCCCTTTTTGGTGCTTTACCAGCAGATTTAACCGAATATTGGTTTTTAAACTGGGTGGTCGACAATGGTTATGGTGGGCTTGAGCATCACAATTCCACTTTGTTGCTGTTAAGCAGATACGATTTACCCAATCCACAGCAGCCGGATGAACTAAGCGACGACTATCAGAATTATCTGGCCTTGTGCTCGCATGAATACTTCCACACCTGGTGGGTAAAAAGGGCTAAGCCTGCAAGCTTCCTGCAATATCAGTTGCAGGCCGAACAATACACCTCCCAGCTGTGGTTATATGAAGGATTTACCTCCTATTACGACGATTTAGCGCTGGTGCGAGCCGGCATTACCGACGCCAGTCAATATCTGAACACTTTGGCTAAAACCATCAGCCGGGTCAGCCGCGCCCCCAGCAACAGCAGGCAAAGTCTGGCAGAAAGCAGTTTCAGCGCCTGGACCAAGTTTTATCAGCAAGATGAAAATGCGATCAACGCTGTGGTTAGTTATTACGCCAAAGGCAGCCTGGTGGCGCTTTGCCTGGATGCTGAGCTCAGGGCATCCGGACTCAGCCTCGATGCATTAATGCAGCAGTGCTGGCATGCCTTTGGCGTGTCGGGTCTTGGCAGTGAAGAGCAGGATTTCTGGCAACAGCTGATGCTGTATAGTCAAAACCCGGGCCTGACTGAAAAAGTACGCCGTTGGGTTGAACACCCTGACGTGTTGCCGCTTGGTGAATCACTGCAAAAACTTGGAGTGAAGCTTGACTGGCGCGGTGCTCATTCGCCACAGGATTTATCCGGTAAAGCTCAGAGTGGCGCCCCCAGAGCCTTTGGCGCTTTATACCAAAGCAATAACGAGGGCTTGCAAATTACCGCAGTGGCGGAAGGTTCAGCGGCATCAGCCGCAGGCCTGATGGCAGGTGACTTATTGATTGCTGTGGCCGGACTAAAAGCCAACGACAAAAACTTTCAGGCCATGTTAAGCCGCCATCCGCTTGGCTCACATTTAGAGTTACATCTGTTCCGGCAACAGCGGTTGTTAAAGCTGCAATTGGAAGTTTGTGAAGCGCCACAGGTAGTGGCCATGCTGGAAGTTGACAACGACACTGTTGCATCAGCTTGGCTAAAACAGGCTTCGTTGTTAAAAACAACGCCGGAAACCCTGCCAGAAATGACAAGCGCCTGACAAAGAAGATCGTTGCGATAAAAAACATAACGCCGGCTTAAAGCCGGCGTTATGTTGTAAAACAGACGAAAAAAGGCGTTAGCTAAAGGCGATAGCGCCTTTACCAACCCCTTCATACGCCACAACTTTGTAGTCGGCAGCCTCCATTTGCTGCAACTGGCCGGCAATATAATCAGCCAGACATTCAACTGTGGTATCACAAGGTACAATTTCACAGTGGTTTTGTGGCAAGCTGATTTCAAACCACCCCTGCGGCGCCTGATAACGGAAACTGTGATCTTGCGCAGCGGCTTTAATAAATTGCAGCTTGTCAGGCGTGACTAAATCTTCGCTGGTACCTAAATAAATGTCCTGCCAGCGTTCTGTCCAGTATTTATTCAGTCTGGGTGACAGCATGCCATTTTGATAAATTTCAATCGTCGAACGGTGACCGTGTGCAATACGCTGACAGTTCCCATCATGTTTTTTCAGCCCATGGCTGTAGTGGTAATAAAAGCTATTGCTGCGCTCTGTTCTAAGCTGAAATTTCAGCGCTGTCACATTGTCCGGCAATAAAGGCGTAATTTGCTCCGTTAAAAAGAGCGCGACACTTTGCTCATCAATGACATGGCCGGGAATGGCTACATGCGCCTCTGCAGGTGAGGCGATCTGAATCAAACCGCGGGCACTATGCCACTGCAATATATGGGTATCGTCTTGCTGCTGTTGCACCAAACAATCTGCCGCAGCCGGATACGCCAGTTTGTGATCAACCAGACTGTCGATGGCTTTTTTAATCACTTTTTTGACGTGACCAAAATCAAACACCATAGAAGTGGCATTCAGTTCACCGTGCAACTCAACATCCACGATATAACTTTCACCAAGCAGGCCACGCTGCTGACAAAGGTAGGAAAAATCAATCACTGTTAAATCGCGGACAAATAAGATCATGCTGGGCCTGTCACTACAAAAAAAGTTGCCGGCATTATACGTCAAAGCAACGCATTGAGTTAACCCAAACTTACCGCAACTAAACGGAATTCCATACAAAGGCCATCATAATATGCTGCTGCGGTGTGTTAACGCTGGTGATCGTTTAACCAGCCGTTTAACAGACCCACCTGCCCCAGTTTATGGGCGGCATACATCAGCCGGATGGCGTTACTGAGCAGCAAACTGTCATTCCACTGGGTTTTTTGCTGAATTTCTTCGTAGCAGGCTAAGGCTTCAGGCGACAAATAGCCCCTGAGTTCTTTGCGCCCGGACTGTTTTTGCCGCTCCCGGTAGCGCTGCTGTTTTTCGGCGTTGCTGAGTGTTTTTTTTCCCGGCTCTGTCATGCGCTGATCCCCGTCACACTATCGTCATCAAAATTACCAACAATGCCCTGCTGTCCGTCGTGATTGTGACAAATCGGACTTGTTTAGCTTACAGCTGTTCGCTAAAGTGAACGGCAATTTTTTTCGGACTTAACATACATGACTCAGAATAGCTTTACAAAAGAAGAATTAATCGCTTGCGGCGAAGGCCGTTTGTTTGGTCCTGGCAACAGTCAGTTACCTATTGGCAACATGCTGATGATTGACCGTATCGTACACATTTCAGAAGAAGGTGGTAAATACGGCAAAGGGCAAATTGTCGCTGAGTTTGATATCAATCCTGATCTGTGGTTTTTTGGCTGTCACTTTCAGGGTGATCCGGTAATGCCTGGTTGCCTGGGTTTAGACGCCATGTGGCAGCTGGTGGGCTTCTTCCTGGGTTGGTCAGGTGGCCCTGGCAAAGGCCGTGCTCTGGGTGTGGGGGAAGTGAAATTTACCGGTCAGATTTTGCCAACAGCAAAAAAGGTCACATACACCATCGATATGAAACGAGTCATTAAACGTAAGCTCTTTATGGGCATTGGCGACGGTGTGGTCAGCGTGGATGGCCGTGATATTTACGCTGCTGAAGAATTAAAAGTTGGCCTGTTCCAGGATACTTCAAGCTTCTAAGTTGCCATTAAGCGATAACCACGACAACAAGTGGTTTAAAACAACAAAGCCCGCAATAGCGGGCTTTGTTGTTTATTGTGCTTTGACACCGGCACAGCGTTTTGTAAATTGCAAGGGCGCTGGAACTGATATTCCCACACTTTCCCACTCAAGTGTGCTAAAAGCAACAAACCCCACAGCAGTGGGGTTTGTGTTGGGCGAAGCCTGTGGCCTCGCAAGGATCAGATTATTGGCCTTTACTAAAGAGCCCCACGCCACGGTCTTCCATCGCCTCGCGGTAACCCCCTAACCATTGCGAGCGCGCATCTAAATTCTGGTACGGACAAATTTCTTTTGAACGGCCTGTTACACCAGCACGGTAACCTTGAGCATGAGCACGTTCCAGACGATCACGTTTTTGTCTTTTCATACGGCAGTCTTCCTCAACTGTATTATTGGAGCACAGCACTTTTTCAGTCACCTGAAATAAGCCTGTAGTTAATAGATAGCCGCAGTGACACAAAGGTTCAACCAAAGAAAAAAGGAATAAAACTTGACAAAACCTAAGCGGCTGAACTTCATTACAATTTGATGGAAAAAAAATTAAATTTTTTTTCTGTTTTAGTGGCATTTTGTGTTTTTTACAAAATAGCTCCGGCGAAACGGAAAGCTACCTAAGCACAAAATTGCTGCCGGAAAAACGAAATAGCAGTGCAGCATACAAGTGGGAAAATAATTTTTGGTTTGAAGCCGCGACACAACATCGGTCAGAATACAAGACTGGTTCAGCGCTATACTCTTTATCAGAGTATAGCGCAACATCAACAGACGCTGATGATGTACGTCAGATTGGCGTTGGCTGGCAACCAGCACCAATCTGACATAGGGAGTTTAACAAACGGATAATAACAACATTAACGCAAAACACGTCTGCGTAAAAACCCAGCCAGTGCTAATAAAGACAAAGCGAGCACACCTGTACTACCGCCTTTACGCTTGTAACCTGCATCTTCTGTTGGAGTGCAGTTGTCGATAGTACCGCCCGCCACCGGATTTAATTGCACAGCCACCGCAACTTCCTCACGCACCGCATTGCCTGCACTGTCTTTTACCACATTGCCCAGGCTATCCTTTTTATCAACAGCTTTCACTGCAGTAGCCAGAATCACATTCTTTTCATTAATGTCCATCGCCGAAACCAGAGTATATCCGGCGTTACATTTAAGCATGGTATTCAGGTTGGTAAATTTATCAGTACTCATGTCGTACAAAAACGCTACATTACGACGTGAAGACGACTGATCAGTAAATGCTTCTGTGGTACCCACCACCAGATTGTTATCGTTGATTGCTTCAACAACTGTATTGGCTGTGGCAAACAATGCATTCGGAAATGTTGCCGTTTTGGTATTGTAGTCATAAACAAACAGCTTTTGCGCCGTCCGCGACTGGGTGTAGGTGTACCATTTTTGCTGCGCCACACCCACAATAATGTTTTTATTGTTGATATCTACCGCATTACTGAATTCCCATTCTTTTGCATCCAGCAGCGGCTTGACCTCAGAACCATGAAATACTGCGGCCTGATTGACGGTATAAACTTCATCCCTGAATGTAAAGGGACTATAACGAATGTCCGTGCTGTCGGTATAAATAGAACTACCCACAATCAGGCCTGCATCGTTCACGTCATTTGGAATGGAGTTGTATTGCACTGTCGGGTAATCAGTTCTGGTATGCGGTAACCCAGTATTTTTATCACCCAGATATCCTAATTGCACTGCCGCGCCCGGCTTGCCATTCGCGTCTAACTGCCAGACCAGACCATTATTTGTGTAGGCAAGGCTTTGCGGATTACTGACAATACTGTGATAACAGAGTGCAACAGGCTCAGTTTTCCCTAAACAAGCTGCAGTGATACCACTGATTGTGGTGTCAGACATAGAGACACTGCCAAAACCAACCACTTTGCCATTATTGTTGATGGCTCGTGCAATTGAAAAGCCTCCACCATAATTGGTGTAAAGCGGTGGCAAAATTTCAGTCACACCATTGGTGACCACAGTACCTAACATATAACCTGGTTGAGGGACCCACAGTCGCTGAGCGGCCGGATTAGGTGTTGCTTCTGTTGGTGCCGGAGTAAAACTCTGCACGCTAAAAGGTGCGCTGGCATAACCAGCAATCTGCCCCAAATCATTAATATCGGTCAGATATTCATAGTTGGTCTGCACTGGTGCCGTTTCTCTTAATTTCAGCAATTGTTTATTATCTAAACGGCTGGCGTAAGCATCAGTAAAACGTTGCACCTGGTAATTTCCGGCCGATATTTTCAGGTAATTTAATAACACTGTCAGGGCATTGGCATTGACATTACCCTTTTTGATTTCTTCAATTTCAGCAGTAGTCAGCGCTGTTGTAATAGCTGCATTGGTAAAATCAACGTAAGTTAAATCAACAGGGAAATTAAATTGACCAGTGAGCGTACCTACGGCCTGATTGCTGTTATTAATTGCCGAAGAAAAACTTGATTTGTAACCGTCGACAGGACCAAGTTCAACAACCTGGTAGACTTCAGCCTGAGTCGCAAATACCGATAAAGCCGGTAACATTGCGAAAAAAATAGGCGTTAATTTCATTCAAATCCCCTACTACTGCTGGTTTAATGCTTCTAATTGTTCCCAACGCTCGTATGCGTGCGCCAGCTTCGACTCGGTCTGCTGTAATTGGTTCAATATAGCTGTGGTGGCTTCGGCGCTTTGCCGGAAAAAATCTGGATCATTGACTTTGCTTTGCAGGCTGCTGAGTTCAGCGTCCAGGCTTTCGATCAAAGCAGGCAATAATTCCAGCTCGCGTTTTTCTTTATAAGATAACTTCTTGGTATTTAATGCTGAAGTTGCTGCTGCAGTTTGTACCACAGGTTCGGCTTTGATTTCAGCAGAAACTTGTGGTTTGACAACAGTTTTCGCTTGTTGCTGATAACGCTGCTGGTAGGCAACCACGTCGTTATAGTCACCGGCGATATCAATAATTTTGCCATTGCCGGCAAACCACAATGAGCTGGTCACTGTGTTATTCACAAATTCCCGATCGTGGCTGACCAGAATCACAGTACCCTGATACTGCTCCAGAATATCTTCCAAAAGCTCCAGCGTTTCCACATCCAGATCGTTGGTAGGTTCGTCGAGAATTAACAGGTTACTTGGTTTGGCAAAAAGTCGAGCCAACAATAAACGGTTTTTTTCGCCACCTGATAAAGCGCGCACTGGGGTACGGGCGCGCGCAGGCGGAAACAGGAAGTCTTGTAAATAACTCAGCACATGACGGGTATTGCCGTTCTGGGTAATTTCCTGGCGGCCATCAGCCACGTTGTCCTGCACTGTTTTATCTAAATCCAGCGCCATGCGGTGTTGATCAAAATAGGCGACTTCTAAGTTGGTGCCGCGTTTTACTTCACCGGACTCCACCTGATATTCATCCAGCAGCACTTTGATCAAACTGGATTTGCCGACACCGTTTGGGCCTATCAAAGCCACCCTGTCACCGCGCATCAGCAACAGGTCAAGATCGTCCATCACTTTTTTGCCATCAAAGGACAAATTCAGCTTTTTGCCTTCAAACACCAGTTTGCCTGATTTGGCCGCCTGCTCTATTGCAAAATCAACTTTACCCAGCTGTTCAACCCTGGCGGCCCGCTCTTTTCGCAGCTCTTTTAACGCTCTTACCCTGCCTTCGTTACGGGTACGGCGGGCTTTAATGCCCTGACGGATCCACACTTCTTCTTCGGCCAGTTTTTTATCAAACAAGGCGTTATGCGACTGCTCAACTTCCAGCAGTTTTTGTTTACGCTCCAGATACTCAGCGTAATTGCCAGGATGTGAGGTTAAAGTGCCACGGTCTAAATCAATAATGCGGGTCGCCACTGCGCGGATAAAAGCCCGGTCGTGTGATACAAAAATAATGGCGCCGCTGAAGTTAATTAAAAACTGTTCCAGCCACTGAATAGCGGCGACATCCAAATGGTTGGTGGGTTCATCCAAAAGCAGGATATTAGGTTTTGCCACCAAGGCACGGGCTAAAGCCGCTTTACGTAACCAACCACCTGAAAGTGACGCCAGCGTCGCTTCGGGGTTCATTTCAAACTGCTCACAAAGCTGCAAAATACGCCCTTCCAGCTGCCAGCCGTCACGGGCGTCCAATTCAGCCTGTAATTCGCCAAAATGACGCATCTGGGCATCTGTTGCCTCGCTTAAATGGTCAGATAACTGATAAAAATCATGCAGTTTTTGCGCTAAATCACCGGCGCCTTCACGGATAAAATCGGCAATTTTTACATCCACCCGTGCCGGTGGATCTTGCTCTAACCGGCTTAATAACACATTGTTTTGTTTTACTATCTGGCCATCATCTAAATTCTGCTGACCGGTCAGCAATTTCAGCATGGTCGATTTACCGGCACCGTTACGGCCGACTAAACACACCCGCTCGCCGGCAAATAAACTAAAATCCACTTTATCCAGCACAGGGTTGGTGCCAAAAGCTAAACTCGCTTGCTGAAAACGTAATAATTCCACACTCTTATCCTTTATTACTGTGAGTTTTGACAAAAGCCGTCAGGGCATCCAGGTCAAAAGGCCAGTACAAATATTGTTGTTCTATTGCAACCACCGGAATATGCAGCCGAAATGCGGCAAAAGCCTGCTCGTCGTCGACTATATCAACCAGCTGGAAATTGACAGCGGCCTGCTTAAGAAGCGACTCGGCCTCTTCACACAAGTGGCAGCCCCAGGTGCTGTATAAAGTCACTGCTTGCATCAGGCTGCCCGTGTCAGTTCAAAACAAACATGAATATGCACATTACGTTTAAAATCTTCCGGCAAACTGGCAGCGGAGATATCTTTGATCTGCCAGCCGGTTTGTTGTAGCGCGTCGTAGTCCAGCTTAAAACGGCGTTTGTTGTTGGAGAAGATCACCTTGCCGCCTGGCGCCACCAAAGTCGTCAGCATATTCAAAAGTTTCACATGGTCACGTTGTACATCCCAGGTATCTTCCATCCGTTTTGAGTTGGAAAAAGTGGGTGGGTCCACAAAAATCAGATCAAACTGGTTTTTACAGCCTTTAAGCCAATCCAGCACATTGTCCTGTACAAACTGATACTGTTTGCCACTGAGCTGATTTAATTCAAAATTGCGTTTGGCCCAGTCGAGGTAAGTGTTTGACATATCAACAGTGGTGACATTACGAGCGCCACCAAGGGCTGCATGCACTGAGGCAGTGCCGGTGTAGGCAAACAGGTTTAACACCGCTTTGTTTTTACTTTGTTGTTGAATAGCACGACGGGTCACACGGTGATCCAAAAACAAACCGGTATCGAGATAATCACGCAGGTTCACCCAGAACTTAGCACCATATTCGCTGACGACTCTGTACTGACCGGCTTTGGCCAGCACCTGGTACTGCTCTTTGCCTTTTTGTTTTTCGCGAACTTTCAGCACCATTTTGTCGGCCGGAATACCCAGTACCTTGGGTGTTAAATTTACAATATCAAATAAACGTTTTTGTGCTATCTGCTCATCAACATTAGCGGGCGCTGCGTATTCATGCACCACGACTTCACCGTCGTACCAGTCAACGGCGACGTTATATTCGGGAATATCAGCATCATACAAACGATAACAGCTGATATTCTCGCGTTTGGCCCACTTTTCCAGTTGCTTCACGTTTTTCTTTAGTCTGTTGGCAAAAGAATCACTTTCGGCAAAAAACTGCGCTGGCGCTGCACTGTTCACCTGCACCTGTTTTTCGGTGAGATCAAACAAGCTAAAGTCACATTCCAGCGGACCGTTGTTAAACTTATAGTTTTTCAGTTTGGATAATTTCAGCGCCCGCAATAAGTCGCTGTTGGAGGTAATAACCGCCAAACGCCAACCGGCAAAATGTTGTTTTAACCTAAGCGAAAATTCGGCATACACCGGAATAAGCGCAGGTAAATCACTTAACCGCTCACCATAAGGCGGGTTGGTGACAATCACACCTGGCGTCAGGCCGTCAATGGCTTCAAGCTGGGTGGCATCACCTTGTTTGAGTTCAATTAAATCACTGAGCCCTGCTCTGTTGGCGTTTTGCCGGGCTTTTTCCAGCGAGCGGCTGTCGAGGTCAACACCAATAAAACGCACACCAGGTTCAATAGCGCGGCGCGCCGCTAAAGCGTCGGCACGCAGCTGGTGCCATAAAGAGGCGTCAAAATCCTGCAGTTTTTCAAAAGCAAAATGCGGGCGTTTCAAACCAGGCGCCAGATTACGGGCCATTAAAGCCGCTTCAATTAATAAAGTGCCGGAGCCACAAAATGGGTCGAGCAGCGGCTGGTTAAACTGCCAGCCGGAGCGAATCAGCAGCGCTGCCGCCAGATGTTCTTTTAAAGGCGCTTCGCCCTGCTCTTTACGATAGCCCCGCTGATGTAACGAAGGGCCGGAAAAATCCTGGGCAAAATAAAAATGGGTGCGCTCCATCCTCAGCTGAAAACGGACATCAGGCTCCAGCCTGTCCACATTGGGTCTTTCGCCGGTTTTATTGCGAAATTGGTCGCAAATCGCATCTTTCACGCGCATAGCGCCAAACTGGGTGTTATCGATAGTTGGGTGTTTGCCCACACACTCCAGCGCCAGACTTTGGTTCACCTTCATATACTGCGACCAGTCAATGCCGCTTGCGACCTGATAAACATCACTTTGTTCATCAATAGCCACAGCAGCTATCTGGCGCATGATCCGGGTGGCCAGCCGCGACCATAAACACAAACGATAGGCGGTTTCGGTCGTGGCGGTAAAACGCACCATACCCAAACCCAGTTTTACAACTTCACCGCCATGTTGTTTAATTTCGGTGGCTAACACTTCTTCAACCCCTTTCGAGGTTAAGGCCCAGAATTCCTGCATATACACTACCTTTTGGCAAATTGGCGCGCATTATAGCAGAAGCTTTGTTAAATCCGCCGTGCGTTTTGCGCTTCATGGCTGCATTTGCTGGCTAATTTAGTTGGGATCAGCCAATAAAGCAGCAGATTGCCGATTAAAGCAGCAGTCAGTTGCAAAATTGCCGCTAAATCAAAATTGTGACTTGCCATCAGCAGTTAAAAACCATAAGATGCGCCCCGCAATGACGGACGCGGGATGGAGCAGCCTGGTAGCTCGTCGG
>NZ_DAIPZL010000027.1:0-15171 GCF_036782235.1 Rheinheimera sp.
GATAGAGTTTCCCCTATACACCCTTAGCAGGGGTGCGCCTTCAGCCACTCGGCCATCTCTCCGCGCTACGTTGCGGTGCGTATATTAATGTCTTGGGAAAATATGTCAAACATTTTTTCCCGCTTAAAAGTTTGTTTGCCGACCTTTTAAGCAATTTGAACAATTAATAACGAATACGGGCAAAAATCACTCAGTAAAACAAATAAAACAATTATTTAGCGCAACAGAATTATTGATCATCATCCTGGCTATAGCTGCCTGGTGTACCTTTTTCTGCCTGAATTCGCATATAGATTTCTTCACGGTGTACAGAGACTTCTTTTGGTGCATTCACACCAATCCGAACCTGATTACCTTTTACACCTAACACAGTGACAGTCACTTCATCACCGATCATTAAGGTTTCACCAACACGACGGGTTAAAATAAGCATTCGCTTGCTCCTATCCTTTTAAAAATTCCAGCTGTACTGAATGACGCTTGGTCTGACTGCCGTCGCGTCCTTGTTCCAATCATAACTCAGGCTTCAAATTTATGAAAATCCTGGGATTAATTCTCTGTGGTGACTAAAGCCTGATGCAGCGCCCTGGCAACTTTCTCCAGCAACTCGGCGGCGATCAACACTGAAAAACGACTTTCTGAATTACTCATCAGCCAAATTTGCACATTCATGTCATGCAATATGCTGAATATTTTGGCCAATAACATTGGATCGGATTTGATTCCAACCCCTACGACCGACAGTTTAGCAAGGTTCTGCTGCGGATGATGCAGAGAAACCATACTATTTTCTGTTATTTTCTGCACAGCATCAGTCACTTGGCTTAAATCTGCCGTGGCAAGACTAAAACTCAGGGTCAGCTGCTGTGGCCATTCACCGTCCTGCTGCAGCATATCGGTTTCGATATTCAGCTCAGCCAGACTGTGCATCACCTGCTGCAATTGGCTGGTGCTCAGTTGCTGCAACTTTAATAAAGTCACGCCCGTCTGGCCGGCAATGCCGGAAATTGTCGGCAACACCATTAAATCGTCCTCATAGGTAATCAAAGTACCGGCGTCGGGTTTAAAGGTGGATAACACCCGAAGCGGCACCCTGTGCAACGCTGCGTACTCCACAGACCTTGAATGCAGCACTTTGGCGCCAACACTGGCAAGCTCCAGCATATGGCTGCAGGGCATCAGGCTGAGCCTTTTGGCGTCGGCACAAATACGCGGGTCTATGCTGTAAACGCCATCCACATCGGTATAGATCTGACACTCATCAGCTTTTAACGCCGCGGCCAGAGCAACTGCCGAGGTATCAGAACCACCCCGGCCCAAAGTGGTCACATTCCCTTCAAAGTCACGCCCCTGAAAACCGGCGGCAACCACAATATGACCCTGCTCCAGCTCCTGTAATAACCGCTGATTGTCTACCGAGGTAATACGGGCTTTGCCAAATTTATTATCGGTGTGAATACAAATTTGATCGGCCAACAAAGATACGGCGGGATATCCCCTTTTGATCAATGCCATAGCGAGCAAAGCAATAGTGACCTGCTCGCCTGTGGCAGCCAGTACATCCAGTTCACGGCTTGCTGCCTTGGGGTCAATTTGCTGGGCAAGCCCCAGCAGACGATTGGTTTCGCCTGCCATAGCCGACACCACAGCAACTACCTTATGGCCAGCCTGAATGGTGCGGATAATCAGCTCCGCCACCCTTTCAATTCGCTCGGTGGAACCTACTGAGGTGCCACCGAATTTTTGTACCAATAATGCCACGCTGTTACAGCTTCGCGCTTAAATAGCCGGTTGCAGCAGCCAACACACCAGGTAAGGCTGCCACATTGGTACCACCGGCCTGGGCTAAATCTGGTTTGCCACCGCCTTTACCACCCACTTGCTCTGCCGCCCAGCTAATTAAAGCACCGGCCTGCACTTTGTCGGTTAAGTCTTTGGTGACACCGGCAATTAAACTCACTTTATCATCCGCTGCTGTAGCCAGCAGAATCACACCTGAGCCTAATTTCACTTTCAGCTCATCGACCATAGTGCGGAAAGCTTTGGCATCGGCACCTGGTAAATCAGCAATCAGCACTTTCACGCCGTTGATCTGCACTACTTTATCAAGCAGAGACGCGCCGGCAGCACTGGCCATTTTGGCTTTGGCATGTTCCAGTTCTTTTTCCAGTGTTTTGCTCTTATCCAGCGCCTGAGTGACACGCTCGGCAATGCTCATCACATCCCCTTTAAGCATTGACGCCACCAGCTGCGCTTGTTGCTCCAGCTTATGTAAATGAGCAATAGCCCCTTCACCTGTCACAGCTTCAATACGGCGTACACCTGCCGCTATGCCGCTTTCCACCACAATTTTAAACAGGCCAATATCACCGGTGCGGGCTACATGGGTACCACCACAAAGTTCGGTAGAGAAAGCGCCCATCGACAATACGCGCACGTCGTCATCGTATTTTTCACCAAACAGCGCCATAGCACCAGCCGCTTTGGCCGCTTCTAAATTCATCAGACGGGTGCTGACTTCGTGGTTTTGCTGAATTTGCTGGTTCACCAGCACTTCCAGAGCTCGGATTTCGTCGGCTTTCACCGCTTCAAAATGCGAGAAGTCAAAACGTAAGCGCTCAGGCCCAACTAATGAACCTTTTTGTGTGACGTGTTCGCCCAGCACCTGACGCAGAGCAGCGTGTAACAAGTGGGTTGCCGAGTGGTTTTTCTTAATAGCGTCACGGCGTGCGCTGTCGATCACGGCTTCCACCCGATCGTTTAACTGTAAAGTACCGGCCAGTGTGCCTTTGTGCGCAAAAGCTTTGCCCACTTTGATGGTATCAACAACGGTAAATACACTACCATCCGCCAGCTTTAACACACCGCTGTCACCGATCTGGCCGCCAGACTCGGCATAAAATGGTGTTTGATCCAGCACAATCAGCGCTTGCTGACCGTCAATTAATGAAGTCACAGCTTCACCGTCGCGCAGAATTTCGACCACTTTGGCATTGCCATGTTCTTCGCTGTAACCGGTAAATTCGGTGACATTTGTTGAAGTTAACGCCTGATTGTAATCAGCACCAAAGTTTGACGCTTGCTGTGCACGTTTACGCTGCGCTTCCATTGCCGCTTCAAAACCAGCCTGATCCACAGTAAAACCACGTTCGCGCGCTACATCAGACGTTAAATCGATTGGGAAACCATAAGTGTCGTACAGCTTAAAGGCCACTTCACCAGGAATGACAGTGCTGCCTGCTAAATTCGCCAGCGCGTCGTTGAGCAATAACAAACCACGTTCCAGTGTTTTGCCAAACTGCTCTTCTTCCATCCGCAGCACTTTTTCAATCATGGCTTGTTTTTCAATGAGCTCCGGATAGGCTTCACCCATCTGCACTGCAAGTTCAGCGACGAGCTTACTGAAAAATACCCCTTTGGCGCCCAGCTGATTACCGTGACGCACAGCACGGCGGATAATACGGCGCAGCACATAACCACGGCCTTCGTTTGACGGCATCACACCATCAGCCACCAGGAAAGAACAAGAGCGGATATGGTCGGCAATCACACGCAGCGATTTATTATCCAAATCTG
Source organism: Rheinheimera sp. (assembly GCF_036782235.1). Classification (GTDB taxonomy): domain Bacteria; phylum Pseudomonadota; class Gammaproteobacteria; order Enterobacterales; family Alteromonadaceae; genus Pararheinheimera. Next base: position 3,577 of record NZ_DAIPZL010000027.1, read on the forward strand.
TGGTGCCGGTAATAGCAGCAGCAGCTTTGATCAGGCCCTGGAAGGTGTCAATTTCATAGTTGCTGTGTACGTTTTGCAAAATAGCAGCAATACGTTCCAGACCCATGCCGGTGTCCACGCTTGGTTTTGGCAGCGGTTCCATCCGGCCATCGGCGTGGCGGTTAAACTGCATAAACACGTTGTTCCAGATTTCGATAAAACGGTCACCGTCTTCTTCCGGTGAACCCGGTGGGCCGCCCCAGATATGGTCGCCGTGGTCATAAAAAATCTCGGTGCAAGGGCCACAAGGACCTGTATCCCCCATAGCCCAGAAGTTATCTGACGCATAAGGCGCACCTTTGTTATCGCCAATCCGGATAGCACGTTCGACCGGCACACCAATTTCTTTGGTCCAGATATCAAAAGCTTCGTCGTCTGTGGCATACACAGTGATCCACAGTTTTTCTTTGGGTAATTTCACCACTTCGGTTAAAAATTCCCAGGCAAAAGCAATGGCTTCACGCTTGAAATAATCGCCAAAGCTGAAGTTACCGAGCATTTCAAAAAAGGTGTGGTGACGGGCGGTATAACCGACGTTTTCCAGATCGTTATGTTTGCCACCGGCACGCACACAACGCTGCGCTGTCACAGCACGTGTGTAACTGCGTTTATCCTGGCCTAAAAACACGTCTTTAAACTGCACCATACCGGCATTGGTAAAAAGCAGGGTTGGGTCATTGCCCGGGATCAAAGAACTGCTGGCAACCACCTGGTGATCTTTACTGGCAAAATAATCCAGAAATGCGCGTCGAAGTTGCGCTGATGTCATGTACATATGCAAATCCTAACTATCTTTGTAATGTCTGCCCTTTGTCGCTGAACTGATGTTATCAGCTACGCCGGCTTTAATGCGTATTGGATTTGCGCGCCGTTAAAACCACGCCGCTGCAAATACCCCATGCGTTTTTGTTTATCCTGAAAATCTGTTACCGGCTTGTCACCATATTTTTTCTGGTATTGGGCAAGCGCCAGCGCAAACCAATCCACCTCAAGAGATTCAAGGGTCTGCGTTAATAATTCTTTGCTGATGCCCTGCTCTCTTGCTGCCTGCGCCAGATACAACGGGCCATAACCTTTGTTTATTTTTGACCGCACCAGCAGCGCCGCGTAACGCTCGTCACTCTGGTAATTTTCTGCTTTGCACCAGTCCAGCACCTGCTGAATATCGTCGGCCAAAGCGCCTTTTGTCTGCAGTTTTTGTGCAAGCTCCTGTTTGCTGTGGTCGCGCCGGCTTAATAAATCGATGGCGATTTTTTTCAGTTCAGCCAAAGTCGGCGGCGTAATCTGATCAGGCTGCTCAGACTTCAAGATATTCCACCTTGTTGTCTGACGCCGGTGTTAAGGCAAAAAACTCGCTGAACGACAGAAAAAAGCTGATCGACAATAACGGCAACACCAACAGCCAGGTAAAAAACAAAGTTGGAATACCGGTCATCAATAAACCAATCGCCAGCAAACCATAAATGGTCAGCGGCTGCACATTACGCCAGCATGCCAGTAAACTGGCCTGCAAAATCGGAAATAAACGTTTTTCTTTTAAGAAATACGCAATAGCCACCGCATAAGCAAACATCATCATCACTAAACTGAGCAGCATCACAAACACAAACATCAGTCCCAGGTTGTTCACTCCTGCGGCAATGTCGGTGGCCAGTTGCGTTGCCAGCAACGTCAGCGGAATACTCAGCAGCATATTGGCCGCCGCCAGCCGTAAAAATACTGCCCGCACGCTACTGTCTTTGAGCGGTATCCAGAAATCCTGCATCGACACCTGCTGTTGTTGCTGCATCGCCACCACACAACGGTATAAACCTGCGGTTAAAAACGGATTCAGCAAAGCCGCTATCACACCCAGCAGCGGATGTAAGGCGCCCAATAACGAGGTGAAATGGATCAACATCACGGTTTGAATACAAAGCCCCGGATATTTTTTAAAAATCGCCCAGGCCTGTTGCAACCAACGAACCCCAGCCATGGCCGGAGCCCGGCGTACCACCAGTTGCAATTTCATCATTTTCTCCAAAAACAAAACTCCGGCATTTTCCGCTGCACCACAGCACTGATGCCACAACAGAGCAGCCCGCTTTTGCAAAAGCGGCATGGTTGTGTGGCTTAGTTTGAGCGCAGGCAGCGTTATTGCTGGATTTTAAAGCGCCCTATCATACTGCAAAAAGGCCGGAATACCAATGCGGGCCAACAGCCATTTAAAGCCTTGACTCTATGCTGTGCCTGCAAATAAAAATGGCAGCCAAAGCTGCCATTTTTTCATCTGGGCAATAACAGCCCGCTTTAACGCACTATGTCCATTTCTTTAATCAGATTGCTGGCACCATCCACTTTTTCCATTTGCCACAACATATAACGGCTGTCGACATGGATAGAACGGTTCAGCGCCGGATCGTAATCAAAGTTACCGATAATACCTTCAATCACACCGTCGAATAATAAACCAACCAGTTCAGCATTGCCGTTTAAGGTGGGTGAACCTGAGTTACCGCCTGTGGTGTCCACATTCGATAAGAAGTTCACCGGCACTGCGTTAAGCTGCGGATGCAAATAACCGGCAAAATCACCTTTGGCAATAGCCGCCATTTGTTTGGCTGGTGCATCAAAAGGATCCACACCAGTGAATTTTTCACTGATACCTTTGAGGGTTGTGAACGGGCTGTAGCTCACCGCATCTCTTGGCTGATAACCCTGCACTGTACCGTAAGTCACCCTTAAAGTGCTGTTGGCGTCGGCATACACAGGTTTATTCTGGGTTTTGTTAAAGGCAATCACGGCTTCCATCACTTTTGGCCTTGCCACCGCCATTTTGCCCATCCACTCTTTTGTTTTGTTTTCTTCTGCTAAATCAGTTTCATACATCGCAATGGCAAATTTGATCATCGGATCTTCACTGTTCTGGAAGTCTTCCACTGATTTGCCAACCCAGGCTAAACGTTCAACTTCATCAGCCAGGGTTGAAGCGCTGTACATCGCCTGCAGTTTTTCGCGCATCAGCTTTTTGTCAAAGGCGCTGCTGTCCAGGCCAAAAAACTTATCAAAAGCCGCCAGTCGTTGTTTGGCTGGTAACTTGCTGTAATGCTCGAGGAAATGCAGTGCAATTTCCAGATCCACCGCAAGGTCAAAACTGCGTGACATGCGTTTTAAACCGGCTTCAAAACGCTGGGCATCACGCTGCTGATAACCACTTTCACGTTCTGCATCAGGTTTTAACTGCTCGTTGGCATGACGGTATAACCGGCGTGCCGTGCTGAACATCTGGGCATAACCAAAATAGTTCATCACCAAATCACGCTGCTGATTGGCCGCGCCTTCTTCAATCAGTTGCTGCAGGTTTTTTACTGCAGGCGCAAAGCGGGCCTGACGGCTGGTATCAGATTTGATCCAGCGGTTTAACACAGCTTCAAATTCGTCTTTACGCTGCTGTGTACTGCCCTTTTGATAGCTTTGCAGCATACCATCGAAGTTTTTTGCATAGTTGGCCAGATTTGCCAGGATAGCTTCGTATTTAATCCGGCCTTCCGAACCTTCGGCGGTCAGTTGTTTAATCAGTGCAATAGTTTCTTCACGATAGGTTTTTGACAGGGGCAACACTTCAGTAAACTGGTTTTTCACTTCAAAAGCTGTGTTGTAACGGCTGGTGCGGCCAGGGTAACCAATCACCATAACAAAATCATTTTCCTGTACCCCTTTAGCCGACACTTTTAAAAATGACGGTGGCGTAAAAGGCACGTTGTCAGCGTTAAAATCTGCCGGTTTGCCATCTTTGCCCACATAAGCACGATAGAACGAATAATCACCGGTGTGACGTGGCCACATCCAGTTGTCGATGTCACCACCAAACTTACCTACACCACCGGCTGGCGCGTGCACTAAACGCACGTCGCGGATTTCCAGCTGTTTGATCAGGTAATATTCCAGGCCACCGTGAAAACTGTAGACATCACAGCGGTAACCAGGCGTCGCTTCACAGTCGGCCACCAGGCCTTTGCGCAGCTCATCAATTTTGTCAAAACGGTCTTTACCAATCAGTGCCGGCGTCAGTTCCTGATTAATATCGCGGGTAACATTACGTACTTCTTCGGTGACAAATACTTTGGAACCAGGCGCGGCCGGTAATTCTTCAGACAGCGATTTGGCAAGGAAACCATTGGCCAATAAGTTGTTTTGCGCCGTGCTGTTATGCTGAATGCTGCCGTAAGCACAGTGGTGGTTGGTAACTACTAAACCCTGATTCGACACAAAAGAAGCGGTACAACCACCTAAACTAATGACCGCATTCATCGGGAAGCTGGTGAGCTCGGCAATACTTTTGGCATCAATGGCCAAACCTTTGCTTTTTAATACAGTTTCCAGTTCCGGCAGCTGGTGCGGCTGCCACATTCCTTCGTCAGCCACAGCCTTTGCGCCGCACAGCAGCGCCACTGCAAGCATGGTTTTTTTCATCATAAAAGGTTCCTTTGGAAAGACGTCATCGAAGCTATCACAGCGCAGGACTGCAGCCCGCACTGCTGCGGGCAATGGTTGGCATTGTGCGATAATTTTCAAAAATGTACAGCGTCTGAGGCAACAATTTGGCGCCAAGCCTTGATTTTTGTTGAAAAAGCACCAGATCAGCGCTTTGACTTTGACAGAGCGGAGCTTGCTGATGGAAAAACTGCTGGAACGACTGATTTATACGTCACGCTGGATCATGGCACCCATTTATCTGGGGTTAAGTCTGGTATTACTGGCACTTGGCATTAAATTTTTTCAGGAAGTTTTCCATATTCTGCCCAACATTCTTGCCATCAAAGAAGTGGATTTAATTCTGGTGGTGTTGTCACTGATCGATATTGCACTGGTTGGTGGTTTGATTGTGATGGTGATGTTTTCCGGATACGAAAACTTTGTATCGCGTCTGGATATCAACGACAACGACGAAAAACTCAGCTGGCTGGGTAAAGTGGATTCCGCTTCACTGAAAAATAAAGTAGCGGCTTCCATAGTCGCCATTTCGTCCATTCATTTGCTGAAAATTTTTATGGACACCCGCAATATCCCGAACGACAAAATCATGTGGTACCTGCTGATCCACATTACTTTTGTGATGTCGGCTTTTGCTATGGGTTATCTCGACAAAATCATGAAAGTTAAAGAGTAAAAACATGCTGTTGCTTGTGCCTGCCATACATCTGCTATACCCTTTGCTGGAAGTTTGACCAAGGCGCAGCAGATAGCGTCATGACTGGCGCAGAACGAGGTACAAGTTGCAGGGAATCGCATCAGCAAAACTCCATCAGCGCCGGCCATGGCTGGCGCCTGCTTTTTTCATTACCTTCTTCACTTTTATCCTGTTTTTGGTCAGTCCCCCCCTGTTGGCCGAAACCGGCTTACCGCTGTTAAAAAACTACAAACCCAAAGACTATAACGCCGGCAGCCAGAACTGGGCTTTGTTGCAAGACAACAGAGGGCTGATTTATAGCGGTAATAATGCCGGCGTGCTGGAGTATGACGGCGTGTCGTGGCGCACCATCAGAACCGGCAATCAGTCGGTGGTGCGCTCCATGGCACTGGGGCCTGACGGCCGTATTTATATCGGCGCCAAGGCAGAATTGGGCTATCTCAGTGCAGACAGCGATCAGCGGCACTATCATTCCTGGACCGACCGCATTGGCAGGCAATACCGTAATTTCCAGGATGTGCGCCAAACCTTTTACAGCCCTCAAGGTGCTGTATTTGTCGCCCGCCAGCATATTTTTGTGATAAACGATACCGATCTTCAGGTATTTCAAAGCCAGAGTCATTTTCAGCGCGCCTTTTTGGTCGGCAACCGTATTCTGGTGCAGGATGAAGCCCAGGGTTTGCTGGAATTAACGGATAAACAACTGCTGCCAGTACCACAAGCCGCCGCTTTGCGCGGCATGAGCATGCTGCTGGCCGAAGACTGGGGCAATAGTCAGATTTTACTCGGCAGCAGAGCCCATGGCTTTTTTCTGTTGGGACCGGATGGTGTTCAACCCTGGGCAACAGCACTTAACAGCCGTTTAACCTCAGCGCTGATGTACTGCAGCACTTTGCTCAGCAACGGTTTATTGGCTATAGGCACCTCCAGAGATGGCCTGTATTTGCTGAACCGCCAGGGTGAACTGGTCCAGCATCTGAATAAAAAATCCGGTTTGTTTAACGATAATATCCGCGCTGTATATCAGGATCAGCAGCAGGGTTTGTGGCTGGCGCTTGACCATGGTCTGGCACGGGTCGAAGTGTCGGCGGCCATTTCACAATACAATGATGTGCTTGGCCTTAAAGGTAATGTGTTGTCACTGGCACGTCATCAGCAGCAGCTTTATGCTGGCACCAGTCAGGGTTTATTCCTGCTTGAACAAAATAAGCATGAAAGACCAAGGTTTGTGCCTGTGCACGGTATTTTGCAACAAACCTGGAATTTACTCAGCCTTGCACCGCAACAGTTAACACAAGCTGCCAGCACTGCACCGGACGCTGCGGAGTTAATAGCCGCCAGTAATGAAGGCATTTTTAGCCTGCACGGCAATAGCAGCAGGCTGTTATTTAAACCGCCGCTGCCGGCCAAAGTGTTGACGCGTTCTGTGACCGATCCGAACCGGGTCTGGCTTGGACTGCAAAATGGCCTTGCCAGCATGTATCAACAGCAAGGGCAATGGCTGTTTGAAGGTCTGGTTCCTCAGGTCAGCGGCACCATCAATACGGTGATAGAAACGCCGGAGGGTGAACTTTGGCTTGGCACTCTTGGGCATGGCCTCTACCGGCTGCAGCCTAAAGCAGCTCCGGGTTTTGCCAATCCCCCCCTGAATAAAGGGGCAGTACTACCACAGATTGCAACACCGAACACAGAAGTAGAGAGCAAGGTGAACAGATCTGAACTTCTGGTCACCCAATTTTTGCAGGAATCCGGTTTACCCAGCAATAACCGCAATGAAGTGTCGCTACATCAGCAAGAATTATTTATCGCCACAGTGGCAGGTTTATACCGCTTTAATAAGCAACTACAGCAGTTCTATCCGGACCCACAGTATCAGCAGCTATTTAAAGAGCAGCCCTGGGTTCGCTCTGCCAGTACTGACAGTCAGCAGCGGTTATGGCTGTTAAGCTGGAATAATCAGACCGGCGAACGCCAGGCTGGCGCTGCAGTGCCAGTGACTGAATCATCCCCAAGCAATAAGGCTGAGTTTTACTGGACCACAGCACCTTTATATCCATTAGCTGACACGCCGCTTGATGTGATTTTGATTGACGAGCAGGATGTGATTTGGTTTGGCGGCGCAGAAGGTTTATTCCGGCTCGATACCAGAATGTTACAGCAGCAACAAAATCCCTTGCCCGCCCCATTATTAAGAAGGTTACTGATCAATAATGAGCAACTAATCCAGCCTTTATCAGGCAAAGTGAAGCTTGATGCCGGGCAAAATAACCTGCGGTTTGAATACGCTATTCCGCGTTTTGGCGCTTCCGATAATCTGCAATTCAGGGTTAAACTGGCCGGTTTTAGTGAACAATGGTCTGACTGGAGCAGCGAGAGTTACCGCGACTACACCAACCTGAGTCCGGGTAATTATCAATTCCAACTGCAATATAAAAACGCTTTTGGCGATATCAGCAATGCAGATCATTTTCACTTTAAAATTAAAACCCCCTGGCAACAAAGCTGGTGGGCAAAAAGCCTGGCCCTATTGATTCTACTGGCGCTATTTACCTGGTGGTTCAGATACAGGCTGCAACAGTCGCTGAGAGAACAACAAAGGCTTGCTGCGCTGGTGGCAGAGCGCACAGCCCATCTGGAACAGACGATGACAGAGCTGTCAGAGGCCAAAAGTAAAGCCGAGGCCGCAGTGGTGGCCAAAAGTGAGTTTCTGGCCAATATGAGCCATGAGATCCGCACCCCGATGAACGCCATTATTGGTTTTTCCCAACTGGCGCAAAATACCGAATCTTTTGCCGATCAGCAGCTTTATTTACATAAAATCACCAACTCAGGAAAAATTTTATTAAGCATTATCAATGACATTCTTGATTTTTCCAAAGTAGAAGCCGGTAAACTTGAGCTGGAAAAAGTGCGGTTTAAGCTCAGTGATTTATTGCAGCAAGTGCGGGACTTGTTTATTGAACAAAGCCGGCAAAAAAAACTGGAACTGCAGTTTAGCATCGACCCCAAATTGCCGGATCAGCTGCTTGGTGATCCATTACGACTCAGTCAGGTGCTGATCAACCTGCTTGGTAATGCGGTGAAATTTACCGGCAGTGGTCTGGTCAAGTTAACAGTGGATCAGGAGCTCCGCCCGCCCACAGCGGTGACCGTAGGGCTGGCACAGGCCCCCGCAAACGAAATCTGGTTGCATTTTGCCGTCAGTGATACCGGTATCGGCTTAACCAAACAACAATGTGATCAGCTGTTTCAGGCTTTTAGTCAGGCCGACAGCTCCACCAGCCGCAAGTATGGTGGCACCGGACTGGGTTTAAGTATCGCACAGCGACTGGTCAGGCTGATGGGCGGTTGTATCGAAGTTCAAAGTACTGTCGGTGTTGGCAGCACCTTTAGTTTTGCGGTTTGCTGTTATCAGGCTGAAGCTCAGACCGACCCCAAAGTGACAACAGAAACGCCAAAACCATTATTGCCTAAAGCGGAAAAACAGCGGATTTTATTGGTTGAAGACAATAGTTATAACCAGACGTTAGCGCGTATTATTTTGCAGCATGCTGGTTTTGAGGTGGATATTGCCGACAACGGTGCTATCGCCCTGGAAAAACTGGCGGATACATCTTATCAGTTGATCCTGATGGATGTGCATATGCCGGTAATGGATGGTTACGCAGCAACCCGTGCTATCCGCCAGGATATACGCTGGCAACATTTACCTGTGATTGCACTGACTGCCCATGCTACGGCCGATTTTCATCAGCAATGTCTGGACGCCGGCATGAATGATTTTGTCACTAAACCTATGGATGCTGCGCTGTTACTGGAAAAACTGCAGCGCTGGTTATAAAGAATGTGGCGCAAGAAAGAGCGCCACAGTTAAGGGCAAACTCAGATCTGAAACCGCGGCTTAACGACCGTCTTCGAACCTCAGAGTGGCACTGAGGCTTTCATAAGTGCCGTCTGTGTATAACACCAGCGCTTCCCCTGTGTAAGTCAGCATAGAGCGGGCGGTAAAAGTACAGTGAGTGCCCTGATTTTTGCAGGCTGTGGGTTTATTCCAAATCACCTGGGACACAGTTTTAGTGATATTCACCACGGAAAAACCAGCCGGCGCAGAAGCCTGACCCCAAATCATGGTTTCACAATAGCCAATGTCCTGTACCCCACCGACCTGGCACTGCAGATCCGCTGCCCACAGCGGGCTTGCCATCACACTGAATAACGCAGCAACTACGAATTTTTTCATCTTGCTCTCCTTGATTGATAAAGCCTTATTGGCATCCACCGCGCACCTTACAAGCGCGGGTTGCGAGGTTGATAACAACCTGCACGCTATAACAGCTTGTTCTGCAGCAGATTTGCCAGAAAACTCCCGGGCACCTGACCACTCACTAAGCGAACATCAGCTTGCGCTATCAGACAGCACGGCAACCAGTAGCAAAGTGCAGATATAAGTTATTTATCAAGCAGTTATCAAAGAGTTATCACAAAAATTTTTTAAAAAGTGCCCAGCAACGAAGATTAGCTGTCTGCAGCGAGCAAGTGCGACGAACAGTCAACAACTCAAGTTTAACGACAGCTATTGATCTGTCGCAAAGTGATTGTTTTAAAAAAGAAAGAGAGTGGCAAAAACTTCAGCTACGCTTGGAAGGCTTCTATAAGAAAAGGTAGGACAGACGATGAAAACTTTTAAATTATCAGGAAAACGAAAACTGCTGATCAGCTCAGCAGTTTTCGCCGCACTTTTTTCCCAACCGCTGCTGGCCGACGTAAAACTGAATGGTTTTGCATCTATTCGTGGCACCTCAGTCTCCACCGATGGTGGCCTTGAACCTTTCCCGGGTTTTGAAGAAGGTGAGCTGTCATTTAAACCTGAATCTTTATTTGCCATTCAGGCGCAGGCAGATTTGGGTGAAGGCTTATCTGCCACAGTGCAGCTGTTTGGTGAAGGCCGCAACGATTTTGACATCGAAGCACGCTGGGCTTATCTGAGTTATCAGCTCAACGACAGCCACAGGGTCAGTGCTGGCCGCTTTGCCAACCCGATATTCCACCAGTCTGAATATGAAAAAGTGGGTTACGCCCACAACTTCTCCAGATTGCCCAAAGCTGTGTATATCGACTTTGAATTCAGTACTATTGAGGGTGTTGCACTCGACAGCCAATTTAATCTGGGTGATTACAGCCTGTCCACCAAAGTGCTTTACGGCGGCTGGTCTGGCGAAGCATTCAGCGCTGTGACCAATAACTTTGTTGATTTTGGCCTGGATAATATTTTCAGCGCCAATGCAACTTTGGCCGGTGATTGGTGGCAGTTATTTGGTGGTGTTTTTGCCGCTGAAATTGATGGTGCCAGTATAGACGCCAGCACAGTATTTCCGCTGGCTGCACCGGGCATTGCCATGGCGCAAAATATGGGGGCAACAGGTGCTCAGGTGAATGACTTTAAGTCCCGCATCGGATGGGATGGTAAAGATGCCTTTTATTGGTTCAGCGGTTTTGCCGTTGACTACAACAACTGGCTGCTGGATTTCGAGTATGTTGATTATGTTGTAAAAGACTCCACAGATGCTCTAAACCAATCCTGGTACCTGGCACTTGGCCGGCGCTTTGATAATGTGGTGGTGACACTGCACACCGAAGATTATGCCCAGAAGGCTGATCACGACTTTTTAAATGGTGTGGCACATCCGGTGTTATTGGCCACCGGCAAAGGCATCAACAACGCTTTTGCCCAACGCGAGTTTGATGGGGTTGGCTTGTCGGTGCGTTACGATTTCCACCCAAGTGCGGCCATTAAGCTAGATTATTTTAATGGTTCCGACACCCGCCCTGCCGTTGGCGATTACGAAATTGTGTCCTTTGGTGTAGATCTGGTGTTCTAAGGGGATAACCATGAAAAAAACTTTATGTGTAGCAGCCTTGCTGCTGAGCCAGCTGGCCTTTGCGGAAGTGGCTATCATTGTGCACCCATCCAACAGCAATGCGCTGGATGAAGCCACTGTGGCGAAAATTTTCCTTGGCCGGGAAAAATCTTTTGCAGATGGTAAATCAGTGGTGCCTGTGTCGCTGAGCGAAAGTTCCGCCGCCAGCACCGCCTTTAACGATACTGTGCTGAAAAAATCCTCCAGTCAGCTCAAAGCTTATTGGTCCAAGCTGGTGTTTACCGGCAAAGGCACCCCGCCTAAAGAAATTACCAGTGATGAAGAGATGATTAAACTGGTGGCGACCAATCCGTCGTTAATTGGTTATGTGGATGCCAGTAAAGTGGACGCCTCGGTAAAAGTAGCGCTGAAGTTCTGATCTGCAGCTTACTGCTGCGATCTCGCGGCTAAAAATAAAAAACCACCTCCATAGGAGGTGGCTTTGCAAAAGGCCCCCTAGAAGGGGGC
>NZ_DAIPZL010000028.1:0-14978 GCF_036782235.1 Rheinheimera sp.
GGCATAGCCCCAGAGCCGATCACCACCTCCATAGGAGGTGGTTTTAAATTGACAAGAAAAAGCCAGTCTATTGACTGGCTTTTGCTGTTCACTTTGTTAAAGCCTTGTCTTACAGGCTGGCTTCCAGCTCAGGCAATACAGTGAATAAATCGGCAACTAAACCGTAATCCGCCACCTGGAAAATAGGTGCTTCAGGATCTTTGTTAATCGCCACTATCACTTTGGAATCTTTCATACCAGCTAAGTGCTGGATAGCACCAGAGATACCTACGGCGATATATAAATCCGGTGCCACTATTTTTCCGGTCTGGCCAACCTGCATATCGTTTGGCACAAAACCAGCGTCTACTGCAGCACGGGAAGCGCCAATGGCAGCAGATAATTTATCGGCAATACCTTCTAATAATTTGAAGTTGTCACCGTTTTGCATACCACGGCCACCAGAGATAATAACGCGGGCTGCGGTCAGTTCCGGGCGTTCAGATTTGGTCAGCTCTTCAGCAACAAAAGCTGATAAACCGGCATCTTTGGCAATAGCAACAGTTTCAACAGCGGCATTGTTACCTGCACCAACTGCATTAAAGGCTGAGCTTCGAACTGTCAGTACTTTAATGGCATCCGCTGATTGTACTGTGGCAATGGCATTACCGGCGTACACAGGGCGTACAAAGGTATCAGCGCTTTCAACGGCAATGACGTCAGAAATTTGCGCAACGTCCAGAAGTGCAGCAACCCGTGGCAGGAAGTTTTTACCGTGGGTGGTGGCAGCAGCCAGAATATGGCTGTAGTCGCGGCCCAGCTCTGTGACCAATAAACTGATATTTTCCGCCAGCTGATGTTCGTAGCAAGGCGCGTCCGCCAGCAATACTTTTGTCACACCAGTTAAAGTGGCAGCTTCTGCTGCAGCGCCTGCGCAGTTAAAACCAGCCACTAACACATGAATATCACCACCAATGGCGGCAGCTGCAGCTAAGGTTTTTGCGGTATCGGCTTTTAATGCCTGATGGTTATGCTCAGCAATGATTAAAATAGCCATTAGATCACCTTCGCTTCTTGCTTTAATTTTTCAACCAGAGTCGCCACGCTGTCGACCATCACACCGGCCTGACGCTGGGCCGGCGCTGTCACTTTTAATGTTTTTACTTTGCTTTGCAGCGCCACACCTAAAGAATCGGCCGCAATCACATCCAGCGGCTTTTTCTTGGCTTTCATAATGTTTGGTAATGATGCATAACGGGGTTCGTTTAAGCGTAAGTCGGTTGACACCACTGCAGGCAGCTTTAACGACACCGTCTGTAAACCACCGTCAATTTCACGGGTCACTGCCACTCTGCCGTCAGCCACCACCACTTTAGAAGCAAAGGTACCCTGACCCATGCCGGTTAAAGCGGCCAGCATCTGACCTGTTTGGTTGTTATCAGAATCAATGGCTTGTTTACCGATGATCACCAGCTGCGGCTGTTCTGTTTCCACCATTTTGGCCAGCAGTTTGGCAACCTGTAATGAATCCACACTCAGTTCAGTTTCCAAAAGCACAGCACGATCGGCGCCCAAAGCCAGAGCGGTACGCAGCTGCTCCTGTGCGGTACCAGGTCCAATAGACACCACCAGCACTTCAGTGGCAATGCCTGCTTCCTTTAAGCGCACTGCTTCTTCGACGGCAATTTCACAAAACGGGTTTAATGCCATTTTTACGTTGGCTAAATCCACACCCGTTTGATCGGCTTTCACCCGAACTTTAACGTTATAATCCACGACCCGTTTGACCGGTACTAATATTTTCATGGTGAGAAACCCCTGTCTGCGCTTGTCAGGTTGACGTGAAGGTAAACTTCAGCTGTTGTTAATGCCGGACAATCTAACTACTGTTGACGTTAACGTCAACCTGAAATACCCTTGCAACTTGCAGAAATTCAAAAAGCACGTAAACAATAACATCCATCGCCAGAGCGCACGCTACCCCCTTGTGGGCATACAACAGCGGCAATAACAGCGACAAAAAACAAAAAATGGGAGACTGCCGTGGAAAGAGAATCGATGGAGTTTGATGTTGTTATCGTCGGTGCAGGCCCGGCTGGTTTATCCGCCGCCATCCGTCTGATGCAACAAGCCAAAGCCGCAAGCCGCGAGCTGAGTATTTGTGTGGTAGAAAAAGGCTCAGAAGTAGGTGCCCACATTTTATCAGGCGCTGTGTTTGAACCGCGCGCCTTAAACGAATTATTGCCCGACTGGCAACAACAAGGTGCACCTTTAACCACTGCGGTCAGCCACGACGATATTTATTTATTACAGTCAGAGCAGGATGCGCGCAAAATTCCAAATGCGCTGGTGCCAAAAACCATGCATAACAGTGGTAACTACATTGTGTCTATGGGTAATGTCTGCCGCTGGCTGGCCAGCCAGGCCGAAGCTTTAGGCGTGGAAATTTTCCCGGGCTTTAGCGCAGCAAGCCTCATCATTGAAGACAATGTAGTGAAAGGCATAGTGACAGGCGATATGGGCCTGGATAAACACGGCCAGCAAAAACCGGGGTTTACGCCGGGCATGGAACTTCGTGCTAAATACACTTTATTTGCCGAAGGTTGCCGCGGCCACCTTGGTAAAGAGCTGATTGCCCATTACGGCCTTGATGCAGGCAAATCACCTCAGCATTATGCCATTGGTTTTAAAGAAATCTGGGATATAGACCCGAACAAACATCAGGCTGGTTTAGTGCTGCACTCAGCTGGCTGGCCGCTGGATAAAGACACCAGCGGTGGTGGTTATTTGTATCACGCTGATAATAATCAGGTGGTGGTGGGTCTGATTATTGACCTGAACTACAGCAATCCCTATTTAAGCCCTTTTGATGAGTTCCAGCGTTATAAACAGCATCCGGTGGTAAGCCAATATTTAACCGGCGGTAAAAGGGTGTGTTACGGCGCCCGCGCTATTGCCAAAGGTGGCCTGAACAGCCTGCCGAAAATGACGTTCCCGGGCGGCATGCTGCTCGGTTGTGACGCCGGCACCCTGAACTTTGCCAAAATTAAAGGCAATCACACTGCGATGAAATCCGGCATGCTGGCCGCCGAAGCCGTATTTGCCCGCTTGGCCGCCGATTGTCAGGGTGGCGCAGATATCACAGAGTTTGCCACTTTGTTTGAACAAAGCTGGTTGTATGATGAGTTGTATCGCTCACGCAACTTTGGCCCGGCCATGCATAAGTTTGGATCGTTGCTGGGTGGCGCGTTTAACTTTATTGATCAGAACATTTTTGCCGGTAAACTGCCCTTTACCCTCAAAGACAATACGCTGGATCATCAAAGTTTAAAACTGGCCTCTGAAAGCACGCCTATTCAGTATGCTAAACCAGATAACGTGCTGAGTTTTGATAAATTAAGTTCGGTGTTTTTATCTAACACCAACCATGAAGAAGAGCAGCCCTGTCACTTACAACTGCTGGACGCCAGTATTCCAATCAGTGTGAATTACGCTAAATATGCCGAACCGGCGCAGCGTTATTGCCCGGCCGGTGTGTATGAAATTGTCGGCGTTGAACAAAACGAACCCAAACTGCAAATTAATGCGCAAAACTGCATTCATTGCAAAACCTGTGATATTAAAGATCCAAGCCAGAATATCCGCTGGGTGACACCAGAAGGTGCCGGTGGCCCGAATTATCCGAATATGTAACTGACAAAAAAGCGGTTGCACCAATGAGCAACAGCAACTTTATCAACCCCGGCCTGATGCCGGGGTTTTACTTTTTGACACCACCACCGAGCTACCTCTCATTTTTTGCAGTACTACCCATACTTGCAGATTGACAATATCAAGGCGGCTAGCAGTTGTTTGATATATATCAAGAACACCGGAGCGACAACCTAGTATGTTAGAAATCGCTAATGGTAGATAAATCCTTAGCATTCCCTGACCCGAGATGACACCCTGAGTGTCTGGAGTTGTCCTGATGGATATTGTTGAACTCTCCCGCTTACAGTTTGCCTTTACGGCGATGTACCACTTTTTATTTGTTCCTTTAACGCTTGGCATGACGTTTTTGCTGGCCATTATGGAATCTGTTTATGTCATGACAGGTAAAGAAATTTACCGTGATATGACCAAATTCTGGGGCAAGTTGTTTGCCATTAACTTTGCATTAGGGGTAACCACCGGTATTGCCATGGAATTCCAGTTTGGCACCAACTGGTCTTACTATTCACATTATGTCGGTGACATCTTTGGTGCTCCGCTTGCCATTGAAGGTCTGATGGCATTTTTCCTTGAATCAACCCTGGTTGGTTTGTTTTTCTTTGGCTGGGATCGCCTGTCCAAAGTACAGCATTTAGCCGTAACCTGGTTGGTGGCATTAGGCTCTAACCTGTCAGCCCTGTGGATTTTAATCGCCAACGGCTGGATGCAAAATCCGGTGGGCAGCGAGTTTAACTACACCACAATGCGGATGGAGATGACCAGTTTTACTGAAGTGATCTTTAACCCTGTAGCCCAGGTAAAATTTGTGCATACGGTGTCTGCGGGTTATGTCACGGGTGCCATGTTTGTGCTGGCTATTTCCGCCTGGTATATGCTGAAAAACCGCGACCTGCCTTTTGCACGACGTAGTTTTGCGATTGCCTCTGCATTTGGTCTTGCCAGCGCCCTGTCGGTCATCGTACTTGGCGACGAATCCGGCTACGAGCTGGGGGATGTGCAAAAAGTAAAACTGGCTGCAGTTGAGGCGGAGTGGCAAACCCACCCGGCACCTGCATCTTTTACGCTTGTCGGTTTTCCTAACGAACAAACCCAGCAGACAGAATACGCGGTAAAAATTCCGTATGCGCTTGGTGTTATTGCTACCCGATCACTGGATAAACCGGTATTAGGGCTCAGTGACTTAAAAGAGCAGCATCGCAATCGTATTATCAACGGTAAAGAAGCCTATCGTTTGCTGCAGCTGCTTCGGGGTGGCGATCAATCCACTGCAACTATTGCCGCATTTGAAGCTGTGAAAAAAGATCTGGGTTATGGTTTATTGCTGACGGCTTACACCGACGATCCGGCCAATGCAACAGCCGACCATATCCAGCAGGCGGTTGATGGCAGTATTCCGCAGGTTGCCCCTATGTTCTGGGCATTCCGTATTATGGTCGCCGCCGGTTTTATTATGTTGGTGGTGTTTGCCCTGAGTTTCTGGCACAGCGCCAAACGCAATCCGGAAAAACCACGCTGGTTATTAAAAGCCGCCCTCTTTAGTTTGCCGCTGCCCTGGATAGCTTGTGAAGCTGGCTGGTTTGTCGCTGAATATGGCCGGCAGCCCTGGGCTGTCGGTGAAATATTACCAACTCATTTGGCGGCATCAAACCTGACCGTCACCGAGATCTGGACCAGTCTGGCCGCCATTACCGTGCTTTACACCGTGTTTTTGGTGATTGAAGTTTATCTGATGCAGCATTTTGCCCGTAAAGGCCCGTCAGCTTTACATACCGGCAAATATGATCTGGAAACCGGTCTGGTTAAAGAGGTGTAACATGGATTATGAATTTTATCGTTTTATCTGGTGGTTATTAATTGGCATTCTGTTTATTGGTTTTGCCATCACCGACGGTTTTGATATGGGCGTAGGTGCGCTGCTCAAAGTGATAGGCCGCAACGACGAAGAGCGGCGGGTGCTGATCAACGCCGTGGCCCCCCATTGGGACGGCAATCAGGTGTGGTTGATCACCGCGGGCGGTGCGTTATTTGCCGCCTGGCCTCCGGTCTATGCCACAGCTTTTAGTGGTTTTTATCTGGCGATGATGCTCACTTTGTTTGCGCTGTTTTTACGCCCTATCGGCTTTGACTACCGCTCTAAGCTGGAAAACCCGGCCTGGCGCAGCAATTGGGACTGGGCGTTAACTGCAGGCTCTGCTATTCCGCCTGTTATTTTTGGCGTTGCTTTTGGCAATCTGCTGCAAGGCGTGCCCTTTCATTTTGACGAGCTGTTGCGGATCCATTACACCGGCTCCTTTTTTGCGTTGCTCAATCCCTTTGCTTTACTGGTCGGCGTGCTCAGCCTGTTGATGTTTGTCTGCCAGGGTGCCAGTTATCTGCAACTGAAAACAGATGGTGCATTATTAAATCGCAGTCGTGCTGTGGCCAGTTATAGTGGTATGGCTGCCGCCGTTATTTTTGTGATTTGTGGTTTTTGGTTAAGCGCCGGCATCGAGGGTTATGTACTGACCAGTGCCATTGACCACAATGCGATTAACAACGCCGTCAGTAAAACCGCTGAATTACAAAGTGGTGCCTGGCTGAAAAACTATGGTGAATATCCGTTATTATGGCTCTGCCCTGCTCTGGGTATTCTGGCTTTTGTGTTTGCCGCTTTTTTCAGCAAACTTGGGCGCGGCGCTCTGGCCTTTGTGATGTCATCGCTTGGGCAAGCGGGTGTGATCCTGACCTGTGGTGTGTCGATGTTTCCGTTTATTATGCCGTCAAGCAGTATGCCTTCACACAGCCTGACACTGTGGGATGCCACCTCAAGCCAGTTGACACTCACCATTATGTTTGGCGTTGCCTGTGTGTTTGTGCCTTTGATCCTGGCGTACACCATCTGGAGTTACATCAAGATGGCTGGCCGCATCAATACCCAAACCATCCGCGACAACCCGCACACATTATATTAAGGAGCTTCTTATGTGGTATTTCGCCTGGATCTTAGGGGTGTTACTGGCCTGTTCCTTTGGCATTATTAACGCCATGTGGCTGGAATTAAACGGTTATCCCGGAGAAGAGTCTGATAAATCCTGAGTTAACCAACAGCGCCCAAGCCCGGGGCGCTGTTTTCCCTGAAGATGCCAAAGTGCGGGCACAGGCTGAGCCGGCTGGTACAGCAACTGATTTACTCAGACAACTGCTCAGGCCTCACCGCGCCGTTGTGCAGCTTATCGCCCTGCCCGGCATCTTCAGTGTGCCTTTGCTGATAGCGCAAATGTGGTACCTGGCCAAAATAGCTGCGGCCCTGCTGGCAAAATCGCCATTCGCCGGCACAGATGTGTTTTTGTTAGCTTTATGCTGGTTTGGCCGCACTGCCTTATTACTGGCAAAAGATGACATTGCACAACATCTGAGCAGGAAACTGCGGTGCCAGGTCCGGCAACACTTGCTGGCGCAACTGGCGGCTTTAGGTCCGTTACGCAGTCGTTTTGGTTCGGACGGTGCACTGTCGACACTTGTCACAGAACAGGTTGACGCCCTGGATGGTTATATCAGCCGTTATGCCCCACAACAAATACTGGTGCTGGCGGCACCGTTGTTTATCCTGCTCGCTGTCGCATTTCACAGCATTTTTGCTGCATTGTTGTTGCTGCTCACTGCGCCGCTGGTGCCGCTGTTTATGGTGTTGGTCGGTCGCGAGGCCAGCAAAGCCAGTCAGCAGCAACTGCAGTTATTAAGCCGGATGGGTGGACGTTTATATGACTTTCTGCAAGGACTGCCCCTGCTTAAACGGCTGAGCGCAACAGATATAGCGGCAGCACATCTGGAGCATGCTGCAGGTCAATATCAACAAGGTTCAATGAAAGTATTGCGCCTGGCATTTTTATCTACCGCTGTGCTTGAACTCTTTACCTCAGTGGCCATTGCTTTAGTCGCCCTTTATCTTGGCCTTGGTTTATTGGGGGAATTGCCATGGCATAAAGCGCAGCTGTTGTTACCTTATCAAAGTGCACTTTTTATTCTGTTGTTGTGTCCGGAGTTTTATCAGCCATTACGCCAGCTTGGCACTGATTATCACGCTAGGGCGCAAGCGATAGCGGCCTGCACTGAGTTTCGGGTTTTATATCAGGCAGAACATAATTCACCACAAAAGGCTGCAACCCAAGTCTCTTTGGTCACCAGCCCAGTGCAAGCTGCCGAGCTGAATTTTCATCATATCCTGGTGGGTGATGCGTCTTCGCCGAGGCTCAGGATCAACGAGCTCAGCATCAAGGCGGGTGAGCAGCTGCTGATCAGCGGCCCGAGCGGCAGCGGCAAATCCACATTCCTGCAGCTGATTGCCGGATTTGTACCCTTTGAAGGCGAAGTGATGGTCGATGGCATACGGCTTAATGCAAGCTCCATTTATCAGCTTCGAAACCAAATTGGCTACCTGCAACAACAAGCTGAACTGCTGCCCGGCACCATTGCAGACAATCTGAAACTGGCCAAAACCGATGCAACAACTGAAGAAATGCAACTGGTTTTGACACAGGTGGAACTGTGGGATTTTCTAAGCCGTCAGCCCGAAGGCCTTGATTATCAAATTGGCGATTTGGGCGCGGGTTTATCCGGCGGACAACAGCAACGTCTGGCCCTGGCCAGATTATTGTTACAGCAAAAAAGCATCTGGTTGCTCGATGAACCTTTTGCTGAACTGGATGAAGACACCAGCCAGCGTCTATCGGCACTACTGCAGCGGATCAGTCAGGGTAAAACCTTGTTACTGGTCAGCCACCAGTTAGTACAGCCTGGCTGGCTCAGTCGAACCCTCAGCTTTGAACAAGGCCGGCTTGTTGACCGCGAACAAAGCACTGAAGACTCCACTCAACAGCAACGGTGGAATTGCTGATGCACGATTTCACCACAGCACACAATAAAACAGCTACCGATGAAAAGGCGCCAACGCAAACTTCAGCTGCGGCAAATGAAGCTGTACCGCTCAGATTATTGGATTTACTTAAACCACAACGCTGGAGCTGGCGTTTGGCACTGCTGCTGGGGTTTATCACTTTAGTGGCAACAGTGCTGCTACTGGCTTACTCCGGCTGGTTTATCAGTGCCGCTGCAGTGGCAGGCATTGCCGCCATTCAGGCCGGCACTTTTAACTATATGCGCCCCGGCGCCATGATCCGGTTGCTTGCTATCAGCCGCACCGCAGGACGTTATGCAGAAAAACTGCAATCACACTATGCAGTGCTGCAACTGCTGAAAACTCTTCGCCTCAATAGCTTTGCTTTTTTATGCCGTAAACCGAATCAGCAACTGAATTATCTGACCGATCCTAACCATGCCGATCTGTTACAACGACTGATTGCCGATATCGACTTACTGGATCAATTTCCGCTCAAGCTCTGGTTGCCCTGGTTCTGGGCGTGCGCCATCGCAATTTGTTATCTGGTAGCTGCAGGTTATTTATTGACTGACAGTCTGCCCGGTTTTGGCTTGCTGTTGTTTTTATTACTGTTTCAGCCCCTTTGGTTGTACCTTTATGGCAAGAGGTTGTGCCATCGGTTTAATGTGCAAGCGAGCAACCGCCGCCAGCAGATATTGCACCAGCTGCAACTGCTCACCACCACGTTAATGTTGGGGCACTGGCCACACAAAGCCAAAATGCTGGCGGATACCGACCATCAGCTAAACCAGCTGCAGCGCTCATTGCAGCGTTCAGTGCTTCTGCAGCAGGGTATTCAGCAGCTGTTATTGCTGTCAGGCTTTTTGTGCTTGTTGTGGGCACAGTCGCAACAACAAAATCTGGCGCCGGCACTTGTTGTCGCATTGGCTTTAGGCTGGCTGGGGTTGTCGGAGATATTCACGCCGCTGGCACAATTTCACCTGGCTTTGGGTTTTAGCCTGACAGCACAGCATAGATATAACGAACTGCTGAGCGTCCCCTCAGCTGAGCCTGAGCCATCAGAAGCAGCACAACCAAAAACAACCAACCAGAGCTCTGGCGACGTGACAATAGAGCTCAATCAGCTACAAATAGGTTTTATATCTGCCTTGCCACAGCTGCCGCCATTAACGGCCAGTTTTAAAACGGGTGATGTTGTGTTACTGCACGGGCCTTCTGGCTGCGGTAAAAGTTGCTTACTGCAAACCCTGGCAGGCGATCTGAACATCTATGGCGGCGAACTGAAGTGGCAACAACACCCTTTATGTCAGCTGAGCAGTCAGCAAAAATATCAGCAGATTGGCTATGGAGCGCAGCGCACCCACCTATTTAATCTGTCGGTTGCTGCCAACTTACGATTGGCATCACCCGCGGCCAGCGACGACGAGCTAATCGCTGTACTGAAGCTGGTTGAACTGGGTGATTGGCTGAACAAACAACCCCAAGGTTTAGCGACTTTATTGGGGCAATACGGTTGTGGTTTATCAGGCGGAGAAAGCCGCCGTTTTGCACTGGCGCGGTTGTTACTGCAAAAACCCAGACTGTTGTTGCTGGATGAGCCTTTTGCCGGCCTGGAGCAACAGCTGGCTGCCAAACTACTGCAGCGGTTAGCAGAGTTTCAGCACCAAGGCATTTTAATTATCGCCAGTCATCAACAGTTACAACACCCGGCCTTTAATCGGCACTGGCAGCTTGAACCTATAGCAAAATAATTTATTGCCATTCGACCGCACGCTCAACAAAATGGCTTATCCCTCAGTGAGCGGCCTGTTAAAGGTTGTAATTTACAGATTTCGCATTATGATCGCGTTTTTGTTTTCTTCGAGGTTGTTATGTCGTTGATGTCTTCTGTTGTAAAGCCGGTAAGTACCCTGGCTGCGTTATTGGTATTAACCGCCTGCCAGACTGTGGCGCCTGCTGCCACTGCAGTTACAAATCCCACAACAACCAGCTCACATGCCAATCTGAACAGTGTGCTCTGGTATCAAACCTCAGCTGAATTTCGCGCCAATAGCATTCAGACTTATAACCAGGCGAGAGCTTTATTAACTGCAGCCAAAGCAGACCGCAGCTGGAGTGCCTGGCCGCAAAGCACCGCAGCAGCACAGTTGCCACCCGCCATTATTGTTGATATTGACGAAACTATTCTGGATAACTCGCCTTCTGCTGCCCGTGATGTCTTAAACAACCAGCAGGGATTTGATGAGCAGCAATGGGACAACTGGGTCGCAGCAGCTAAAGCTCAGGCGGTGCCGGGTGCCGTGGCTTTTGTAAATGCAGCAGAAGCTATGGGTATCAAGGTGCTCTATATCAGCAACAGAGCCTGTAAAGCGCGTGACAAAAATAGCAGTTGTCCGCAAAAAGCCGACACTATCCGTAACCTGCGCGCCGTTGGTATCCACAAAGCAGATGAAACTCAGGTGTGGATCAAAGGCGAACAACCGGACTGGAGCAGCGAAAAACAAAGCCGCCGTGAACTGGCGATGCAACAATACCGCGTGATCATGTCGGTTGGTGACGATTTTGGCGACTTCCTGCCTAATGTGAAAAAAGACATTACGCCGGCGCAACGTGCTGCGTTGGTTGAGCAGCATCAGACACTCTGGGGCACCAAATGGTTTATGCTGCCAAATCCAACCTATGGTTCATGGGAAACTATTCTGGCAGAGCCTAAGCAACAGTATTTAAACGGTTTTTAAACCAAAGTTTGCTGAAAAACCAAAAAAAGCTGCTTCGGCAGCTTTTTTATTTGTTTTAACACTCGCTCTGTCCGGGAAAATCAGGGCAAAGGCGCGCCGCGGCTTGCCACATATAACGCATACCAATGCTCGCGGCTTAAGCTCAGTCCTCTGGCTTTTGCACAGGCGGCAATACGTTGAGGTTGTGTGGTGCCTATCACCGGCTGAATACCGGCCGGATGTTTCATCAGCCAGCCCAGCACTATCGCTTCTGCTGTGGTTTGGTATTGAGCAGCGAGCTCTGCCACTAAATCAGCTGTTTTTTGTTGCGCCGCTGTGGCTGGTTTTTTACCACCAGTAAAAAGCCCTTGTGCCAGACTGCCCCAGGCCTGAATTTGCACTTTATGCTGCTGGCAATATTCCACAGTGCCATAACTGAAAAAATGCGCAGCGCCTTGCGGCATACCAGTCAATACATTCTGCTCCAGCCAGTCAATGTGGCCGAGGTTCATTTCCAGCTGATTCACCAATAAAGGTTGTGCCAGATAAGACTGCAATAACTGCAGCTGCGGCCAGCCAAAATTTGATACCCCAAAGTGTTTCACCTTGCCTTGTTGTTGCAGCTCAAGCAGCACTGCAGCCACCTCTTCGGCTTGCATTAAGGGGTCTGGCCTGTGCAACAACAGAATATCAATATAACCACATTGCAGCTGCCTCAAACTCAGCTCAACCTGCCGGCGAATATAATTAGCGGAAAAATCATAACGCCCCACCGCATCTTCACTGGCAACACGGATGGCGCATTTGGTCTGGATCAGTATTTGATCGCGCAGATGTGGCTGCAAGCTCAGATAATCGCCAAACACCTGCTCTGCTTTGCCACGGCCATAAATATCGGCATGGTCAAACAGCATAAAGCCCTGTTCTACAGCTGCATCCAGTGCACTGTAAGACTGCCTTCTGGCTTCAGTGCTGATCTCGACAGCGTTCCATTCACCACCAAGACCCATACAACCAAACACCAAAGCACCGGCATCCGGATAAGTTTGCAAAATCGGTTGCATCAAGATAATCCGCGTTAAACATTCTGTTGGCGCAGTGTAGCGAAAATAATCTGTTGTACCCAGTTTTTTATCAGGCTGGCACCCCAATTTTAAAAAGCGCTTTGGCAGTTAAATATTGAAACAAATCATCACCCTGCAACAGATATTACGGTAAAGTAAAAAGTTGATGACCACTTGCTTAGCCTGGTTGCAGCGGGCAGCACTTCGGATGGAACTTTAAATGAATATCAAACTGCTCAGCCTGTTGTGCGCAGGACCTGTTCTGTTGGTTTTGACCTTATTAACTGCGCCCCCATTGGCGGGTCTCAGTGACAACGCCTGGCATCTGTGTGGCCTGATGGCCTGGATGATTATCTGGTGGGTAAGCGAAGCAGTGCCAATTGCCGTCACTTCTTTATTACCTATGGTGTTGATCCCGCTGCTGGGGGTTGCCAGCATGGACGCTACCACAGCCCCTTATGCGCATCCGCTGATATTTTTATTTATGGGTGGCTTTACCTTATCCATCGCAATGGAAAAAACCGGCCTGCACCGGCGTCTGGCACTGAGCGCGCTGCTGTTGGCGGGCGACAAACCGGCCGCCCAAATTGCCAGTCTGATGGCCGTGACCGCTTTTTTATCGATGTGGATGTCCAATACTGCAACAGCGGTGATGATGCTGCCGATAGGCCTGTCGATTATTGCCATGGCCCAAGCCAAGGATGACGACGACTTTAGTAAAGCTGTGTTATTGGCAATAGCTTATAGCGCCAGTATCGGCGGTATCGCGACTTTAATAGGCACCCCCCCCAATGCTTTGTTGGCGGCTTTTCTTGCTGATAACTATCAGATTGAACTCAGTTTTGCCCGCTGGATGCTGCTGGGTGTGCCGCTCGCCATTCTGATGTTGATATGTTGCTGGTTCTGGTTATGCAAACTGCAATTTCACCTGCCAGCACAAGGCAGT
Source organism: Rheinheimera sp. (assembly GCF_036782235.1). Classification (GTDB taxonomy): domain Bacteria; phylum Pseudomonadota; class Gammaproteobacteria; order Enterobacterales; family Alteromonadaceae; genus Pararheinheimera. Next base: position 13,297 of record NZ_DAIPZL010000028.1, read on the forward strand.
ACCGGCAACCACAATCAGCTGGCTCAACAGCTAGAGGCGCTGGGTGCTTTATCAAAAGCGGAGAAGACCGTGCTACTGGTATTTATACTGGCCGCGACCGGCTGGATAGGACAACAATGGCTGGCGCGCTGGACCGGGCTTGCTATCAGCGACACCCTGGTTGCCATGACTGCTGCCCTGCTGCTGTTTATTCTGCCGGGAAACAACAACAGGCCAGTGCTGGCCTGGAGCGATAGTGAAAAATTGCCCTGGGGCATTTTGTTGTTATTTGGCGGTGGTTTAACCATGGCCGAGCAAATTCAGAAAACCGGCGTTGCCCAGGTACTGGCGGAGCAACTGCAGGTACTTCAGGGCATTGAACCTGTGCTGGTGATGCTGGCGGTTGTTGTGCTGATTTTGTTATTAAGTGAAGTCAACAGCAACACAGCCACTGCTGCTGCATTTTTGCCCTTGCTGGGTCCTGTGGCCATGTCGATGCAGCTATCACCTTTGTATCTGATGGTGCCTGCGGCTCTGGCTGCAAGCCTTGGTTTTATGCTGCCGGTGGCAACACCACCCAATGCCATAGTTTTTGGCAGCGGGCATCTAAGAATAAAAGATATGATCAAAGCCGGTTTTGTGATGAACCTGGTGGGTGTATTGCTGGTGGTATTGCTGGTCGAATTATTACTGCCGCTGTTGTTAGGCTAAACCGCCAGCGCCTCGCTTTAATAATAAAAAGCAGCATTTGCTGCTTTTTATTATTAGCTGGACTGCTGATTGGCGTCTTCACACCTAAACACTGCTTTATTGCGCCTATGGTCTGTTATTTTTCAGTTAACTTATGATTTTTCAGATAGCTGTAAAGTCCTATTAACGACGCGGCTATCCAGAAAATTTCAATCACAAAACTGGCGAGGTTAAAGTTAATACACAAGCTAAATAATAAAAACAACGCACCACACAGATTCATCAGGTTATATAACAAACCCTTGGGGTTGGCTTTATTCAGTTGTAGTAAAAAGAACGCACCCACCACCAGGCAAGTACCGGCCATACCAACAATATCGGCAATTAAACTAAGCATGATTTAGATCTCAGAACAAGCTGAAGTCGTCCAAAACAGGCTGGCCCTTTCCATGGGAAGGACGGTTCTCAATTCCGTGAGACAGCTTGGTTGCCTGTGCGCCCATTCGGTCGCAGACACAAAAACAAAACGCCGCTAAAAGCGGCGTTTTGTTTATTTCTGTTTGCAAGATTTGTTGTATTTAACAGTCTTACAAAGCCATTTTGGAGCGGGCAACGAGATTCGAACTCGTGACCTCGACCTTGGCAAGGTAGCGCTCTACCAACTGAGCTATGCCCGCAAATTTCTGTTTTGTCCCTTTTACTTCTGCTATGCAGGTCAGTAAATGGTGCCCGGGGCCGGACTTGAACCGGCACGCCCTTTCGAGCGAGGGATTTTAAATCCCTTGTGTCTACCGATTTCACCACCCGGGCAGACAACTTTTTCTTCTGTGTTCACAACATGGAGGCGGGTCCCGGAGTCGAACCGAGGTGGACGGATTTGCAATCCGCTGCATGGCCACTCTGCCAACCCGCCATCTGTCTTCATTTTGTGATTTGGAGCGGGCAACGAGATTCGAACTCGTGACCTCGACCTTGGCAAGGTAGCGCTCTACCAACTGAGCTATGCCCGCATC
>NZ_DAIPZL010000029.1:0-8516 GCF_036782235.1 Rheinheimera sp.
GGGGCTTTTTTATTTACTGCGATTCTGGCTGTGGATTACTTAGAGAGTAGTACAGCGAAGACAGCTTCCCGGCAACGCAAACAGTTTTGCGTTGCGCTGGCTGAGCAATCCCGAGCTCTGCGAGGGATATCAAGGCTCCCAATAAAGCCAAAAAGGCCCAGTCTAACGACTGGGTCTTTTTGCATTTTACGTCCTGTAAAATGTCCTTCGGACCGGCTGCGCCGTCCAAATCCGCTCCAGCGGATTTAGTGCTTTATGGCATCCTAGCGGACTATTGCCCGAGCTCTGCGAAGGGCATTAAGGCTCCCAAGATATACTTGGTTTTGACTGGTCGAAGATGCGTTAATCAAAGCGAAAGTTGTTGCGCCATTTTACTAAGTCACTTATCGGCATTGGCTTGGCAAACAAATAACCCTGTGCATAATCACAGTTTAGGCTTTGTAAAAACTGTTGTTGTTCCCAGGTTTCGACCCCTTCAGCCACAACTTTTAACTGTAGCGCCTGACATAAAGCGCAGACGGCTCTGGTGATTTCAATATCATTACTTTGATGTGGAATAGTCATCACAAAAGAGCGGTCTATTTTGACACAATTGATTGGCAGATTTTTTAACCGGCTTAAAGATGAAAAGCCGGTGCCAAAGTCGTCGATAGCTATAGTGGCGCCCTGATCTCTAAGCGCTTGTAATACAGCTACTTTACCTTCCAAATCCTGTAAAGCGGTTTCGGTAATTTCAAACTGCAACAACGCAGGATTTACCTGATACTGCCTGACTGCCTGAGTTACCCGCTCTATCAGTTGTTCGTCTTCCAGTTGCCGGACTGATAAGTTTAATGACACCTTTAAATGAGGCGTCAGTTGTTGTAAGGCCGCCATGTCTTTACAGACCTGGTCGATAACCCAGGCTCCAACTTCCACGATCAGGCTGCTGTGTTCAGCAATACCAATAAATTTTTCTGTGGAAATCATGCCGTAATCAGGATGAAACCAGCGGATAAGTGCTTCAACACCACAAAATTGTTTCTGTTGCAGGTCGATAATAGGCTGGTAATACAACATCAGACCGCTGTTTTTCAGCAGTGCAGTTTTGAGCTCTTTTTCGATAAAAACCCGCTCTTGAGTTTTATCCGCCATCGTGACATTAAAAAATGAATAACGATTGCGGCCACTTTCCTTTGCGGCAAACATGGCTAAATCTGCACACTTTAATAACTCGTCATAACTACTGGCATCTTCCGGAAAACAAGCGATGCCGATGCTGCAGGAAACCTGCACCTGGCTGTTATCAAGTTCGATTTCTTCATTAATTTTACGCAGCAGTTTTTCCGCAACTCTGTGATAAAAAGCAGGATTACTGGCATCAGGGGTAATAATGACAAACTCATCACCGCCTACCCGGATGGCGGTGTCGCCGGCTCGGGTCAATTCGCTGATGCGCTGGGCAATCACCTGCAGCATCCGATCGCCGGTGCTGTGACCTAGTGTGTCGTTAACTAGCTTAAAGCCGTCCAGATCCAAGTACATCACACCCAACATGCTTTTATTACGGGTAGCGCGTTCTACTTCAATTTTCAGGGTTTTTTCCAGTTTAGCCCTGTTGCCAAGGCCGGTCAGGTGGTCGTGAAATGCCAGTTTTGCCAGGTTTTCTTCAGCACGGCGTAATGCCGAGATATTTGAAAAGGTCAGCACATAATGACTGGTGGCACTGCCTGGCTGTGGACTTTTTACTTTGCAGATATGCTGCCATGCCGGAAAACTGCTTTGGTCTTTCCGTAGGCAAAGCACCTCACCACTCCAGTGACTTGCTTTGAGTTCAGACAGTTTGGCCGTCACAGGTGAATGGTGATTTTCCGGATACAAAAACGTCTCGGGGTGTTGGCCTAATACATCAGCGCTACGATAACCGGTAATAGTGGAGAAAGCCGGATTTGCGGATAACACGTTAAAATTTTGATCGAGAATAAGGATACCTTCAGCTGTGGTTTGAAAGACAGCATGAGCCTGCCTTAACTGATGTTCCGACTGCTGCTGTTCAGTTACATCCCGCATTACCCCGACTAACAAGGTTTGATTGCCCTGTTGAAAATGGCGGGCAAAAAGCTCAATCCAGCGCGGTTGCACACCGGCTAAGCGCATCACCACATTGATATCGCGGTCACGGTTAAACAGTTGTTGCAGGCGTTGGTGTTCACTAGGGTGAAACAGTTGCAACAGGTGCTCTAAACCGTCACAAATCACTTCGGGTGGATTAGATAGCAAGTCATTCACTATGCCACAGCTAAGCAGGGTGTTTTCGGTTTCGTCCAGCTCCCATAAACCAAGCTGTGCTGCCTGCATTGCCATTTGTAAACGCAGTTCAGAGCGTCTGACCTGTTGATCTGCCTGATGACGGCACAGCGCCATCCGAATGGACGCATCCAGCTCTTTGCGATCATAAGGTTTGATTAAATAACCATAAGGCAAACTTTGTTCAGCATGTTCCAGAATATTGTTATCACAAAAAGCGGACAAAAATATCACCGGCAGCTGCATTTCGTTGTGCAATAACCTGGCGGCTTCAGTGCCTCGCATATTGCCGGCCAGCTGAATATCCATCAGTACCAGATCCGGTTTTAACTTATTGGCAGTAGCCAGCACTTCTTCGCCATAAGCCAGTGTAGCCACAACAGTGTGGCCTAAATCTTCCAGCGACATTTTCAGATCCAGCGCAACTATGTGCTCATCTTCAACAATTAGAATATTACGGTTCATCACAATTTCTCCGTCACTGGTAAAAAGCGTACTCTGAAGCCTGTACCCGGTGAGCGTTGTAGTTGCAGCTCGCCACGCAGCTGGGCAATAAAAGTTGGGATCAATTGAAAGCCCAGCGAACTGCCTTTTCCAAGCTCTGCTTTGTCACCAAGTCCTACGCCGTCATCGACAATGGCCAGATGGATGTGCCCGTCTTCCAACAGGGACAGCTCGAGCCGGATCAGGCCGGTTTGCCGTCCGGGAAACGCATGCTTAATCGCATTGGTCAGCACTTCGTTCACGAATAGACCACAGGGGATGGCTTGCTCCAGTTCCAGTACCAGTTGTTGATCCACAGCGGAAAAATCGAACATGATCTGGCAATGCTGACTGAGACTTTGCCGCACCAGCTGGCATAACTGCTGCAAATATGAGCCGAGTGCAATAGAGGAAAAATCCCGTTTTTCATACAGCAGTTGGTGGGTGAGCGCCATAGTGCGCACTCTGAGCTGGCTTTCGGTTAATGCCTGCTTTAACTCAGGCATAGCGCCTCTGGCTTGCAGATTCAGCAAGCTGGAAATGATCTGCAGGTTGTTTTTAACTCTGTGGTGTACTTCATTGAGTAGGGTGGTGCGTTCATTCAGCAGCTGGCTTTTTTCATCAACAATAAACTGTAGTTTTTGCTGGGCAGCCTTTTGTGCTGTGATATCTGTGACTGTGGCCAGCACTCTGGCATCGCCTGTCATATTCAGATGGGTCAGGCCAATTTCCACCGGAAACAAAGAGTTGTCTTTGCGTTTGGCATAGAGTTCGGTCCGTTCGGACATCCGTCTGGAGCTAGGTTTTTGCAGATAATGATGACGGTGTTGGTGGTGACGTTCTGTTAGTTCTTTGGGCACCAGAATTTCAATAGGCTGGCCAATCAGCTCTTCAGCCTGATAACCAAACATTTCCAAAGCCCGGGGATTTAACATGGTGATACAACCATGCTGGTCTACACAAATCAGGCCATCGGCGGCGCTGTCAAATACCCGGCGAAAGCGTAATTCACTCTCCCGTAGTTCTGCTTCACTTTGGGTGCGGGCTGAGATATCAATCGAAGAGGGGATCAGATAACTGAGTTTACCGTCATCCTCATACATAGGTACCAGCATAAAATCCAGCACCATGATCTGGTCTTTCATTTTGGCGGTGATATCAAAACGGCTGGTCTTGCCTTCATTGGCGGCTTTGACTGCATCTTTCATACGTTGCCGTTCAGTTTCTGAATGTTCAAACCAGAAGGTATCCCAGACTTTTTGCTGCACCACGTCTTCGAGCTTTATGCCGGCGGCTTGCAGTGGTGGCTTGTTGGCATCAATCAAAGTGCCGTCCGGCGTCAGAATGCCAACAAAGGCAACTAAGCTGTCCAATACTTTGCGCAGCCGTTGCTGGCTTTGCTGCTGACTGCGTTCAAGCTGGCGCACTAAGGTTTGATTTTGTGCCAGCACAGCCACTGCCCCTATGCTTCCATCTGGTCTTGCCACCGGAAAATAACTGCAGAGCCAATCGCTGTTTTGCTCGGGGACTGCGGGTGTGGGCGCAGATACGGCAAAATCGAGCCGGGCTATACCGGTTTGCAGCACCTGCTGGATCACTGGCGCTATGTCAGGTGCCAGCTGCGGCAACATTTGCCATACCGTCTGACCCAGATGTTCGTCAATACTGTGGCCGTTAAAATCGGCCAGTGTTTGATTGATTGATAAATAACGTAACTCAGCGTCAAGTAAAGCAACGCCAGTTGGAATATGAGGTAACAGTAAATCGTAGGCTTGTGCTTTGAGTGCACTCAGTTCCTTCTCAGCCATCATCACGCCGGTTCCATCCTGTTAACAACAGTGCTGGTTTAAACCCTAGTTTATAAATTGGGGAAACTCAAAGTCGCAGAAAAGGATCTTCACCAGGCGAGGTCAGGCACAGTGCCTGACCATGCTTTGTGACCTACCAGCTGTTAGTCAGCGAGGTAATAATCAACAGTGGCCACCACCCGAACTTTTTTGATGTGTGGTGTGCTGCTGTCTCTGTCACTGATACTAAACTGGCCCTGATTGGCCTGTTTAATTTTACCAACTCTGCTGTTGGAATCGGCGGCAAACTTTTCCGCCACTTCACGGGCATTACGGGTGGCTTCTTCAATCATCTGAGGTTTAACACTATTTAAACCAGTAAATAAAAATTCAGCTTTACTGTCGTAGTCCTGGCCGGCAATAGCAATGCCGTTTTTGCTCAGTTCCAGCAGTTTTTGCATGGCACCATGCGCCATATCTACATTAGTACTGTATACGGTGACAATAGAGGTGGCGGTAAAACGTGGCTGGTTGGGATTGCCATCGTTATAACCGGCCTGACGGTCAACAAAAGCCGGCACTGATACCGAAATCTCGTCATCGGTAAAACCATGCAACTTTAAAAATGCGATAACCTGCTCATTTTTCTTTTCAACACTGGCCACCAGAGCGGTCAGCTCGTTGCCTACATCATTAAACTTGATGGGCCAGATCACTGTGTCGGCGGCAATGTCGCGTTCAGACAGGCCTTTGACCTGCACTGTACGCTCCAGCGCTTTGATGGACATCAGTTGCTGGCCAAGAGTGTAAGCTCCGGCGATAGTACCAAGGGAGAAAAAGACACCTAAAATCCAGGCATTACGTGAGTTTGTATTCATCAGAAGCTCCATGCGGGTCAAAAATCGGCTTATTCTGGGGGTTGTAGGTGAATTACAGATGAACTGCAATAAAAAAGCTCAGATCGGATGATCTGAGCTTTTGCGGTTAGACATGAAGGTTAATATTCTGCCCCAGATTGCCAACTGCAGAAGGTGCAGGTGCCGTCGGTGCAGAACTGATGGCACTTTGCAGCAACTGCAAGGTCATCTTCCCTTCCTGTTCTTGCTGGGATTTCGCCAGAGCGACGCCCAGTAACTCGTAGCTTTGGCTTAATGCCGCGCCACCGATGCCTTCAGTCATAGAACCTCCCATGCCAATACATCATATTGTTATCGGCCATTTGTGCCAAAAGCTGAACTATTATTTTTTCAGTATGGCAGAAGTTACTGTTTTTCTTCTGTATTTAGTTGTAATCAGGCGCGGTATTGTGATTGGCCAATAAAAAACCCCGCAGTTGCAGGGTTTTTAAAAGCACAAGTCGAACTTCAGGACAATTGCACCAGCGCAGTACCACTGTTTTTTAATTGAGAAGGAGACAATACAGGTGTTAACGGCCTCACGGGGCGGGTTGGACCTTTTTTCACTGTGCCTTTAATTAACGGCTCAGGCGTCGCTGGTAATTTGCCAAGTTTAGCTGCCAGCCCTTGCTGAATGTCTGCCACTGTGTAACCGGCTTTAATTTTCATCCGGACATAAGGAATGCCTGAAGCTTCTAAAGCGCCGCTGACAAACCAATCCGGAATGGCTTTATGACCGTCTTTGCTGCTGTTATTGACCAGATCAACCACAGCAACAATGCTCATATCTTCGCTGTCACACAATACATAATCCAGATATTTGGCATTGAGTTTTAACAAAGCGGCGCGGCGGGTTTTGCTGTCGGCATTACTTTTTAATTCCAGAATGTCGGCCAGTTTCACTCTGTTAATAATTTTGTATTTATCACCGACGGCTTTTTCCAGCAGCGTCAGAAAAGAACGTTCTACCTGGGTAAATAACTGCGATTTTTTGGTAAAAGGGAAGGGGTTGCCATGATGGATCAGACGATTAACGACCAATGCGGCAATCACAGCTAACAGCACCAGTAACAGGATAATAAATTCCATAATGACCTCTGACAAAATTTTGACTCTCAGCACAGGGATCGGTTGATCTCGGTGTTTCTCCGTCCTGACTGTGCAGAAGTTGTGCCACAGTATTAGTGTTTTTGCTCTAATTATCATTTTTTAAAATGATATCAGGCATTGTTGTCATTAATGGCAGTGATAAACCCTTTTGACTTATATTCGGCCTATAGTACCTGACACTAAGTAAGCTATCGTTTTATGCTTTGACAGCCAAAAGGCACAAAGCAGCACCAGCATAAGGACCAACAGCATGACTATTGAACGCGCTCATTTATCGATCCGTGGGGCTATGCAGCCTGCCTACGACGCTATTCTGACGGAAGAAGCCTGCGCTTTTCTGGTGGACTTGGTACGCGCTTTCAGGCCACAGTTGAAAACCTTGTTGGCGACACGCCAGCAGGTACAGGCGCGTTATGACAACGGCGCTTTACCGGATTTTCTTACTGACACCGCCCATATCCGTGCCGGCGACTGGAAAGTGGCGGCTATTCCGGCCGATTTACAGGACAGAAGAGTAGAAATTACCGGCCCTGTTGATCGCAAAATGATTATCAACGCCTTAAATGCTGACGTAAAAGTCTTTATGGCGGATTTTGAAGACTCACAGGCGCCAAGCTGGAGCGGGGTGATTGAAGGGCAAATTAACCTGAAAGACGCCAACCTTGGCACTATCAGTTATGAAGATCCGGCATCAGGTAAACAATATGCACTCAGAGATAACCCGGCTTTGCTGATAGCGCGGGTGCGTGGTTTGCATCTGTGGGAGCGGCACTTGTGGCTGGATGGTGAACAAATTCCGGGCTCGTTGACCGACTTTGCGTTGTATTTTTTCCATAATTATCAGCAGCGTCTGGCCAAAGGTTCAGGTGTGTATTATTACCTGCCAAAACTGCAGAGCCATCAGGAAGCCAAATGGTGGGACGATGTGTTTCGTTTTACCGAGCAGCGTTTTAACCAGCCTGTTGGCACCATCCGCGCTACTGTACTGATTGAAACTTTGCCTGCTGTGTTTGAAATGGATGAAATTTTATATAGCCTCAAAGACCATATAGTGGCGCTGAACTGCGGGCGTTGGGACTATATTTTCAGTTATATCAAAACGTTAAAGAATCACCCAGACAGAGTGTTGCCAGACCGTCAGGTGGTGACGATGAACCAGCCGTTTTTAAGTGCTTATTCAAGGTTACTGATTAAAACCTGTCACCGCCGTGGCGCTTTGGCGATGGGCGGTATGGCGGCTTTTATTCCGGCCAAAGATGCAGCGCAAAATGAGGCTATTCTGGCCAAAGTTACCGCTGACAAAACACTGGAAGCCAATAACGGCCACGACGGTACCTGGGTAGCCCACCCTGGCCTTGCTGCTACCGCAAATAGCGTCTTTAACGCCAAACTGGGTGATAAGCCCAATCAGCTGCATGTGCTGCGTGAACAGGATGCGTCTGTGACTCAGGCAGATTTATTACAACCTTCTGAAGGGGAGCGTACCGAAGCCGGGATGCGCACTAATATCCGTGTGGCTTTGCAGTATATTGCCGCCTGGATCAGCGGCAAAGGTTGTGTGCCTATTTATGGTTTGATGGAAGATGCGGCCACTGCGGAAATTTCCCGCACCTCTATCTGGCAATGGATCAAACACGGCAAAACCTTATCCAACGGTAAGCTGATTGATAAAGCCTTATTCAGCCAGATGCTGGAAGAAGAAGCGCTGGTGGTCAAAGCTGAAGTGGGCGATGAAGTCTGGGCTTCACAGAATTTTGAAAAAGCCGCTGCCTTGCTGCTCAGTATTACCACGGCTGACGAGTTGGTCGACTTTTTAACTTTACCGGCTTATGAGCTACTGCAGTGAACAGCTTATTAAAGGCTAACCAACTGATTTAAAATAAAAACGGGGCTTAAGCCCTAATGCCGATCAGATAAGAAAATTTCAGATCGGTTGACCGATCCAGTGGCTGAT
>NZ_DAIPZL010000030.1:0-6271 GCF_036782235.1 Rheinheimera sp.
TTGGAGCGGGCAGCGGGAATCGAACCCGCATCATCAGCTTGGAAGGCTGAGGTAATAGCCATTATACGATGCCCGCGGCCTACTCGTAGCTATTCTTCCTGACGAAGAGATGGTGGAGGGGGAAGGATTCGAACCTTCGAAGGCAGTGCCGGCAGATTTACAGTCTGATCCCTTTGGCCACTCGGGAACCCCTCCACTAATGGTGCCGCTTATCCGAGTCGAACGGATGACCTACTGATTACAAGTCAGTTGCTCTACCAACTGAGCTAAAGCGGCTACGTCAGTGGGTGCGAATTCTAGTGGAATGATTTGGGTGGTGCAACTCTAAAACTGAAAAAAAGCCAGATTTTTACACTGAATGCTCAATAGATCGCCAAAACCGGCATTATTCAATAACAAAAGCGGGAATATCAGCCTGTTGCACCAGGGATAACTAACCAAAATCAGCCTTTGAGCAGTTTTTATCGATATAAAGGCTTAAACCACGAAAAATTAATAAAGGATCAAGTTCACATTGTTCAGCCTGTAAATGGGGCACTAACAAAGGCGCATCACCGCCTGTTAACACTATTTGCTGTAGCTGTTGCATCTGAACCGCCTGCTTCACTACAGCAACTGCGGCCGCCAGGCAACCATTTTGCAGGCAACTACTGGTATCAGTACCTATTGCAACTTCGGCATGTTGCATACTGTTATTAAATACTTTGGCGGTGTGTCCAATCACTGCCTGCTGTTGTAAACGAAACCCCGGAATGATCCAGCCCCCCAGATGCTGACCATCGGCACCAACCCAATCGAGCGTTAATGCAGTACCGGCATCAATGACCAGTAAATCCTGTGCCGGATACAATTCTTTAGCGCCAAGCATGGCCAGCCAGCGGTCAACCCCCAACAAAGCAGGCTGTTGATATTGATTTTTTAAGCCGTTTTTTTCTGCTTCACTGCGAATCAGGCACCAGCTTTGGCTGAGCAAGCCGCTTTCCTGCCGCACCTGCTCGATGCGCTCAGCTGCAGCAACCGACGCACAAAACACCGCGTCTATGGCATAAGATTGCAAAAACTCAGCCTGATGGCCGCTTAATAGCGTCAGTATCCCAGCCTGATGTAACACGGCTTTTGTTCTGCTATTGCCTATATCTAACAAAAGCTCAGCCACCTGTCTCACTCCTTAAACTCAGCTCACCACCATAATAACTCTGGCACTGCCCGCCTTGTTCAAGCAGTAATCCGCCCTGAGGATCAACACCGGCACAACGGCCGACGATCCTACGCTCGCCGCTACTGAGGCATACCATCTGCCCGATATAATGGTCACGCCGGTTAAACTCTGCCACAAAGGGGGCAAAACCCGACAATTCAAATTGCTGCAGATGCTTCACTATACTCTGTTGCAACAGGGCAATCAGTTGATTGCGGTTTACCGGCTCGCTGACATGCTGCTGCAAATCAGTCCAGGCCTGGTCAATCTCGGCCCGCGCAGTTTCCGGCATGCGGATATTCAGCCCCAGCCCTATCACCAAATCACACTGCGCATGGCTCTGCCCAACCAACTCAATCAAAATACCGGCCAGTTTTTGCTGCTGCAGATAAATATCATTAGGCCACTTCAGGCTGACTGCTAACTGATATTGCTGCTCCAGCGCTTCAGCAACTGCAATACCAATCACTAAACTCAGCCCCATAGCAGCCTGAATGCCCTGCTCCAGCTGCCAGTACATTGAATAATATAGGTTACTGCCAAAAGGAGAAAACCAGCTGTTGCCGCGTCGGCCTCTGCCTGCTGTTTGGGCTTCCGCCACCAACACAGCACCTTTGGCCAGCTTCTGACCATCCTGCAACTTTTTCATCAGCTGACTGTTGGTTGAGTCGGTAACATGCTGCAATAAAATACCCGGCATGCCGGCTTGCTGATAATGTTTGATCTGCAGGGCGTCTAATAGCTGCAATGGCGCAGCCAGCCGATAACCCTGGCCTTTAATCGAGTAAATATCCAGACCAAACTGCTGTAACTGATGAATATGTTTAGCAATGGCGGCCCTGCTGATCCCCGCTGCTGCGGCCAGAGTTTCACCTGAATAGAGTTTTCCGTCAGCCAATTGCAGGATCAACTGCCGTTGTAATGCCAGACTTTGCGGCAAAGTTTTAGTCATGATGACGCAATAACCTGACTTCAGGCTCCAGTTGAACACCAAATCTGGCAAACACAGTTTGTTGAATCAGCGTAATCAACTGCAGCAACTCCGCAGCAGTGCCGTTATTGTGATTCACCAGCACCAGCGGTTGCTGCTGATAACAAGCCACTCCACCCAGCTGATAACCTTTTAACCCAACCTGTTCAATCAGCCAGGCAGCGGCCAGCTTCACCTGTTGCTGGGGCTGAGGATAATGTGGCATTACAGGATATTGCTGGTAAAGCTGTTGGAAAAAAGCAGCAGGCACTACCGGGTTTTTAAAAAAACTGCCGCAATTGGGCAAAATAGCAGGATCAGGTAGTTTTTTTTGCCGCACAGCAATCACTGCATTCATCACATCTGCTAGAGAGGCCTGGGCAGTTAAATGATCCAGACCATGGTAATTAAGCTTCGGACTACCATGACGCTGTAAGCAAAAACCGACGGCGACAATGACGCCTTTACCGGCTAGCTGTTGTTTAAAAATGCTGTCACGATAGCCAAACTGACACTCGGCCGCTGTTAAACGTTGCACTTGCCGGCTTTGCCAGTGGAAAAAATCAACATAACTGCAGGTATCGGCAAGTTCGGCACCATAAGCGCCAATATTCTGCACTGGCGCCGCACCAACAGAACCTGGGATCAAAGCCAGGTTTTCCAGCCCCCACCAGCCTTGCGCTACACTCCAGGTCACCAGCTGATGCCAGTTATGGCCTGCCTCCACATGCAAATGTAGTTGGTCACCCTTAACTTCCAGCTGACGGCCGGCAGCCACATAACGCAGAATTTCACCAGGCCAGTCTGACAGGAAAATACTGTTACTGCCTTCGCCTAATAACAGTGGCAGTTGTTGCGGTTGATAATGCTGCAACTCCGCTAAAGACGACAGTACTGTGACTTTTGCTAAGGTTGCCGCAAGGCGAAATGTAGAATAGTGCCGGGCGTCTTGCGCCAAAAGCTGCTGCATACCAAATCCACTGCCGTAAAAAGCGCTATTGTAATAAATTGCAGCTCTTTGCAGAAGCGTTAATCCGGTTTGCAGCTTAAAGCCAGGCTTTTAACATCGCCACCACACTACGCCCCAAAGCACTTAAGGCATAACCACCTTCCAGACAGGCAACAATACGGCCATCACAATGACGATTGGCCAGCGCCTTCAGTGCTGCCGCTATCCATTGATAGTCACTTTCGCGCCATCTTAAATGCGCCATCTCATCTTCATAATGTGCATCAAAACCGGCAGAAATGAATATTAGTTGTGGTGAAAAGGCCTCAATGGCCGGTAACCACTGTTGTTCTGCCAACTGACGGAACAGACTGCCGTCTGAGCCACCACTCAGCGGCATTTTCAGCATGTGTTCACTGCTGCCAGGCTCAGTAAAAGGATAAAATGGATGTTCAAAAGATGAGCAAAAAAGCACTCTGTGGTCATCTTTAAAAATTTGTTCAGTGCCATTGCCGTGGTGAACGTCAAAATCAACAATCACAATACGTTGCAGTCCATAATGCTGCATGGCATAAGCAGCAGCCACTGCGATATTGTTAAACAGACAAAACCCCATAGCCTGGGCTCGTTCTGCATGGTGACCGGGCGGACGAATGGCACAAAAAGCCTGTTGATCCCGCCCTTGCATCACCAGGTCAACCGCATTGATCGCCGCCCCGGCTGCATAGCGGGCAGCTGTGACCGATTTATTCATGATGGCCGTGTCGTCATCCAGCCATACCAGTCCCTGTGCGGGTTGTTTAGCTACCACATCAGCAACATAAGCCGCATCATGCGCCAATGATAATTGGGCATCACTGGCGGCGGTGCTGTCTTTATGCTGCAGTACATACTCCAGACCTGAACTTAAAATCTGATCAAAAATGGCATGCAGCCGGGCCGGAGCTTCGGGGTGATCAGCACCAAGATTATGCTGCGAACATGCGGGGTGGCTGAATACAGTAACTGTCATAATCTTTACTCAGTCTGTAGTTTTAATTGTAAATTCACTTCATCGGGCTCTTCAGAGCGCATCCGTTTAAAGCCAGCTTTTTCAAACACTGTCAGCATGGCTTTGTTTTCCGCGCGCACATAAGCCGTCATCGTCTGAATACCGCGCTGACGGGCGATGGCAATCATCTCCTGCAACAGAATTTTTGCCATCCCTTTGCCCTGATGCCGCTCCCGGGTGACAAAAGCCACTTCACAGCTGTTATTGCTTTCGATCAGGTAATAGCGGCCAACCGCCTGGATCTCCAGCACCGAGCCTTGCTGTTTCACAATGCATAATGCTAAGTCTCTGGATTGATCCACACTAACCAATACACTGGATTTTTCACGCGACATTTGTTTCGGGTGATGGTTGTAACGAAGCAGCAGTGTTTCTTTGGTGTGAGAGTAAAAGAACTCCTGCAAACGCCGCTCATCGGCCGGGTTGAGTGGCCGCAAATCAAAACTTTCGCCGTCGATTTTCAGAATTTTCAGGCCAACGCCCCCTAGCTCGGGCACATCAACAGGCGTCTGGATTTGATAATTAGGCACCCAATAATGCTTACGCACTTCGGCCAGTAATTCAGCACGAAATTTTGGGTGGGCAACCCGGATAAGCTCCAGCGCCCGTTCTCTGATACTTTTGCCTCGAAGCGCAGCTACACCATATTCGGTGACCACATAATGCACATGACCACGGGAAGTAACCACGCCGCTCCCTTCGGCGATATGTGGTACAATCCGCGAAATTGTGCCATTTTTCGCCGTAGATGGCAGCGCAATAATAGGTTTTCCGCCTTTGCTCATTGAGGCGCCCCGGCTGAAATCGACCTGGCCGCCAATACCGCTGTAAAACTGATAACCAATAGAATCAGATACCACCTGACCTGTTAAATCCACTTCAATAGCACCGTTTATCACCACCATATTGTCATTTCGGGCAATATTGGTTGGAGAATTGACGTACTCACTGGGATAAAACTCCACATGGGGGTTTTGATTCACAAAATCATAGAGTTGTTGTGTACCCAGGCAAAAACTGGTGACGGTTTTGCCCGGATGAAAGGTCTTTTGGCTGTTGTTTATGACCCCTTTGCGCATTAAATCGATAATGCCATCGGAAATCATCTCACTGTGAATACCAAGATTTTTATGGTTGCCAAGATACCGTAGCACTGCTTCCGGAATTTTGCCGGTGCCAATCTGCAAAGTAGCACCGTCTTCAATCAGCATCGACACATACTGGCCAATACGCTCAATACGCTGCTCAAACTGCGGTGGCGGAACTTCCGGTAAAGGCTGGGCAACTTCAATATAAGCATCAATTTTACTTTGATGAATATAAGCATGGCCGCTGGTTCGCGGCATCAGTGGATTGTATTGTGCTATGACTTTTTTTGCGTATTTTACTGCCGAAGACACCACATCCACCGACACACCGAGCGAACAATAACCATATTCATCCGGCGGGCTTAACATCACCAGGGCAGCATCAAGCGGTAAAATATTGCTGCTGAATAAGGTGGGGATCTCAGACAAGAAACAGGGGGTATAGTCGGCACGCCCTTCAGCCACAGCTTGCCGGACTTTATCGCCACTGATAAATAACGCATTGACTTTAAACAAGTCTTTGTATTTTTCGTCGACCCATTTGTTATCAGAAATGGTTTGGATTTGCACAACCTCTATATCATGCAGCTGATTGGCATTTGTGATCAGGTCATCAATCAGCGCATTTGGCACAGCCGCATTGGAGCCGATAAAAATACGGTTGCCGGATTGTAATAATGTGGACCAGTCCAGGCCCTTTGTCGGTGCGTTCATATAAGTAACTTCCAGGTTAAGTTACGTGAGTATGCGCCTTCTAGCTGAATATTTATTGATCTGGCTAAAGCTGATCAAAACCAACATGCTGCCGCAATAATATCGTGATGTTTATAAGATAAATATTCGACTAAAGGCGAGAATAACAGCAACTGCGAAGTTGTTGGTGTTGCGGCAACTGACTGGTTCACCTGCAAAAGGGCTGGAGTTGGGATTTTTGTTGGATTGATGGGGATTATTAGCTTGATTGGGAGCCTTAATGCCCTTCGCAGAGCTCGGGCCGTTCAGCCGGAGGACTGCA